>NZ_CP084560.1:1200000-2400000 GCF_021789175.1 Arthrobacter sp. FW306-2-2C-D06B | reverse complement strand
TAGGACGGACGGACGAGGACCGGGTAGCCGATTTCGTCGGCGATCTTCTTGGCGTCTTCGAAGGACACGGCGGTGCCGTTCTTCGGGGCGATCAGTCCAGCCTGGTCGAGCACGCGGGAGAACATGCCGCGGTGCTCGGCGAGGTCGATCGCTTCCGGCGAGGTGCCGAGGATCGGCACGCCGGCGTCTGCCAGTTGCTGTGCGAGTTTGAGCGGGGTTTGGCCGCCGAGCTGCACGAACACGCCCATGACGCCGCCCGTGCGTTCCTCTGCCGCGATGACTTCGAGGACGTCCTCGAGTGTCAACGGTTCGAAGTAGAGGCGCGTGGAGACGTCGTAATCCGTGGAGACTGTTTCGGGGTTGCAGTTGACCATGACGGTCTCGTAGCCGGCCTTGCGCAGGGCCATGGAGGCGTGGACGCACGAGTAATCGAATTCGATGCCTTGGCCGATGCGGTTGGGGCCCGAACCCAGGATGATGACGGACGGCTTGGAGTGCAGGCCGACCTCGTCCTCTTCGTCATATGACGAGTAGTGGTACGGGGTGTACGCGGCGAATTCGGCGGCACAGGTGTCCACCGTCTTGTAGACCGGACGGATGCCGAGGGCCTGCCGCACGCCGCGGACGACGGCCTCCGGGTTGTGGGTCAACGAGCCGATCTGCTCATCCGAGAAGCCGTGGCGCTTGGCGTTGCGGAGCATGTCTTCCGTCAGGGCGCCGGCCTTGCGGATCTCGTGGGACATCTCGTTGAGCAGCTGCAGCTGGTCCAGGAACCACGGATCGATTTTGGTGGCGGCGTAGAGGTCCTCGAGCGAAGCGCCGCCGAGCAGGGCGCGCTGGACCTGGTGGAGGCGGTCCGTCGTCGGGCGCTTGGACTTCTCGATGAGCTCCGGAACTTCCCATTCGGGCACGTGGCTGAAGTCCAGTTGCGAGCCCTTCTGCTCGAGGGAGCGAAGGGCCTTCTGCAAGGCCTCCGTGAAGTTGCGGCCCATGGCCATGGCTTCACCGACGGACTTCATGGTGGTGGTCAGCGTGTTGTCCGCTGCGGGGAACTTCTCGAACGCGAAGCGGGGAACCTTGACGACGACGTAGTCGAGCGTCGGCTCGAACGAAGCCGGCGTTTGCTGCGTGATGTCGTTGGGGATCTCGTCCAGGGTGTAGCCCAGGGAGAGCTTCGTGGCGATCTTCGCGATCGCGAAGCCGGTGGCCTTGGAAGCCAGCGCCGAAGAGCGCGAAACACGCGGGTTCATTTCGATGACGACGACGCGTCCGGTGTCCGGCTCGATGGCGAACTGGATGTTGCAGCCACCGGTGTCGACGCCGACTTCGCGGATGACGGCGATGGAGATATCGCGCAACCGCTGGTACTCGCGGTCCGTCAGGGTCAGGGCCGGGGCAACGGTAATGGAATCGCCCGTGTGGACGCCTACCGGATCGAAGTTCTCGATCGAACAGACAACGACGACGTTGTCGTTCTTGTCGCGCATCATCTCCAGCTCGTACTCTTTCCAGCCGAGGATGCTTTCTTCCAGCAGGACCTCGGAGGTGGGGCTGTACTGGAGGCCCTGGCCCACGATGCGGCGCAAATCGTCCTCGTTGTATGCCAGGCCCGAGCCCAGGCCGCCCATGGTGAAGGACGGACGGACCACCATCGGGTAGCCGAGGTCTTCCGCCGCGGTCAGTGCTTCATCCATGGTGTGGATGATGTGGCTGCGGGCCGACTCGGCGCCGCAGCGTTCCACGACGCCCTTGAACTTTTCGCGGTCCTCGCCGAGTTCGATCGCGGCAATGTTGGCACCGATCAGTTCGACGTTGTACTTCTCGAGCACGCCGTTCTTGTCCAGGGCGATGGCCGTGTTGAGGGCCGTCTGTCCGCCCAGTGTGGGCAGGATGGCGTCCGGGCGCTCCTTGGCGATGATCTTTTCGACCACCTCGGGCGTGATGGGCTCCACGTAGGTGGCATCGGCGAACTCGGGGTCCGTCATGATGGTGGCCGGGTTGGAGTTGACGAGGATGACGCGCAGGCCCTCCTCTTTGAGCACCCGCAAGGCCTGGGTTCCGGAGTAGTCGAATTCGGCCGCCTGGCCGATGACGATCGGGCCTGAACCGATAACGAGGACGCTCTTGAGATCTGTACGCTTTGGCATTACTTGGTGTCCTCGTTCTTCGCGGAGTTCGATGTCTGAGTGTCGGCGGCCTGGCCGTTCTTCGTGCTCTCCATCAGGTCGATGAAGCGGTCGAAGAGGTAGGCGGCGTCGTGCGGTCCGGCCGCGGCTTCGGGGTGGTACTGGACCGAGAAGGCCGGGATGTCGAGGCACGCGAGTCCTTCGACGACGTCGTCGTTGAGGCTCACGTGGCTGACCTCGACGCGGCCAAAGCGCTCCTCCGGAGCCATGGTGGCGCCGTCCATGGGAGCGTCGACGGCGAAGCCGTGGTTCTGCGAGGTGATCTCGACTTTGCCCGTACGGCGGTCCATCACCGGCTGGTTGATCCCGCGGTGGCCGTACTTGAGCTTGTAGGTACCGAATCCGAGCGCCCGGCCCAGGATCTGGTTGCCGAAGCAGATTCCGAAGTACGGCATCTTCTCATCGAGCACGGAGCGGAGCAGCTTCACCTGCGCGTCCGCCGTGGCGGGGTCGCCAGGGCCGTTGGACATGAAGAAACCGTCAGGGTTGACCGCCTTGACGTCTTCCAGCGTGGAGGTTGCCGGCAGGACGTGGACGCGTACGCCGCGTTCGGCGAAGCGGACCGGGGTCATGGCCTTGATGCCTAGGTCAATCGCGGCGATGCTGAATTTCGGCTCGCCGTCCCAGCCATGGTCGGCGGGTTCGACGACGTAGGCTTCGTCGATGCTCACTTCTTCGGCCAAGCGGGCGCCTTCCATGGGCGCGCTGGCCAGGACGGTGTCAAGGAGCTCCTTGTCGGTGGCCTTGGCTGCCTCGCCGGAGAAGATTCCAGCACGCATGGTCTTGTGTTCGCGCAGGTGCCGGGTGATGGCGCGGGTGTCTACGGCCTGGATGCCGACGATGCCCTGTTCAACGAGCTCCGCGTCGAGGCTGCGCTCCGAGCGCCAGTTCGAGGGGCGTCGCGCGGCGTCGCGGACCACGTAGCCGGCCACCCAGATGCGGCGGGACTCCGCGTCTTCCTTGTTCACGCCGGTGTTCCCGATGTGCGGAGCCGTCTGGACCACCAATTGCCGGGCATACGAGGGGTCCGTGATGGTTTCCTGGTAGCCGGTCATGCCGGTGGCGAAGACCGCCTCGCCCAGGGCAACGCCTGTGGCGCCGTAGCTGCGGCCACGGAACGTGCGGCCGTCTTCGAGGACCAGCACTGCCGCGGAGGACTCTGCTGGGTTGGTATTGCCTGTCACTGCGTTGCTATCCGTCACTTTGTTACTTTCCACTATCGGCATCTGCCTGGGGGGCTGCAGAGATCAATTCTTGAAGTGCTTCGAGGAGCGCTTGCTTGTCGGCGGCGTGCCTTGTCCTGAATCCGGTGTCGAGCTCGTGTTCCCCGAGCATCCAGCTCAAGACCACGAGTCCATCCTTCTCCACGAACTTGCCTGCCATGCCGTCGGAACTGCCGCAATCGGTCACGGCTTCCGCCGGAACGAACAAGGGAGTGGTCCCTTTCCGGTCGAAGAGGACCCCTTCCCGGTGGACGCTCATTTCCGCGTTTCCGCGGAAACCAAGCCCATGGACGGCGACCCGGTCAAGCCAGTCTCCCGCCGTCGTCGTGGCCACGTACTGGCCTTCAGCCACAATCCCTGCCGGGCTGAGCCTTTCGGGCACTTCCGGAAGCTGGGCGAGGCCGGCCTGGCGCTTGAGCCTGCCGCGCCAACCTATCGCAATGAGTCCGGCCGCGACCGCGGCAAGGACCACTACTAGGAGCAAGGAAGCAAGTTTGTTGTCCATCAGTTGCTGCCGGCTCCTGCGGGCTCCGCGGCGTAGCGGTACGGCGTGTTCAGCCTGCCGTCCAGCACGGTCGGGTGGCCCTTGAAGAAGGTGGCGACGACGGCGCCCGGCAGCTCTTTGCCCGCGAAGGGTGAGTTCCGGCCCATGGTCGCCATCTTATGCGGATCCACTGTCCACCGGGCAGCCGGGTCCACGAGGATGACGTTGGCGGGCTCGCCGGTTTCGAGCGGACGTCCCTGATCCGCCACGCGGCCAATGGCCGCGGGCACCGTGGACGTGACGCGGGCGAAGTCGGCCCACGTCATGAGCCCGGTTTCGATCATGGTTTCCTGGACTACCGACAAGGCAGTTTCCAGCCCCGTCATGCCCATCGCCGCCTGGGCCCACTCGCACTCCTTGTGCTCGCTAGGATGCGGGGCATGGTCGGTGCCGACGACGTCGATGGTGCCGTCGGCGAGTCCGGCACGGAGCGCCTGGACATCGGCGTCGGTGCGCAGGGGCGGGTTGACTTTGTAGACGGGGTCGTAGCTGCGGACCAGTTCGTCGGTGAGCAACAAGTGGTGCGGGGTGACCTCGGCGGTGACGTTGATCCCCCGTTCCTTGGCCCAGCGGACGATTTCCACCGATCCGGCGGTGGATACATGGCAGACGTGGAGGCGCGAGCCGACATGCTGGGTCAGGAGGACGTCCCTGGCGATGATGCTCTCTTCTGCGACCGCAGGCCACCCGGCGAGGCCGAGAACCGCGGAGACAGCGCCTTCGTTCATCTGGGCACCGGCGGTGAGGCGGGGTTCCTGCGCGTGCTGGGCAACGACGCCGTCGAACGCTTTGACGTACTCGAGGGCCCGGCGCATCAGGACGGGATCATGGACGCAGATCCCGTCGTCGGAGAAGACCCGTACCTGGGCGCGCGAGTCGGCCATGGCGCCGAGTTCGGCGAGCTGCTCGCCGGCGAGTCCGACCGTGACGGCGCCCACCGGACGGACATCCACCCAACCGGAGGCGCGGCCCAGGCTGTGGACCTGCTCGACGACGCCGGCCGTGTCCGCCACCGGGTTGCTGTTCGCCATGGCGTGGACCGCGGTGTAGCCGCCAAGGGCTGCGGCGCGGGTACCCGTTTCCACGGTTTCCGCGTCTTCGCGGCCGGGTTCACGCAAGTGGGTGTGGATGTCGACCATGCCGGGAAGCGCCACGAGGCCCGCGGCCTCGATCACGGTGGCGCCTTCGGCGGAAAGGCCAGTGCCGCGTTCAGCGATGACGCCGTCGCTGATCAGCAGGTCCTCGGCGTCGCCGCCCAGGATGGCCGCTCCGCGGATCAAGTAGGTGCCTGTTGCGCTCTCGGTCATCAGTTGCTCTCCTTATCGGAACGGGCGGTGCCCGGCATGGGGGCGGCTTCACGGGAATCCCCCGAGAGCAGCAAGTACAGGGCGGCCATCCGGACCGATACGCCGTTCCGGACCTGGGCCAGGACAGTGGAACGCGGTGAATCGGCAGCGGCGGAAGAAATTTCCAGTCCGCGGTTCATGGGCCCGGGGTGCATGATGATCGTGTCCTTGAGACCGAGCTCGTCGAGGGCGCGGAGGCGGGCATCGTCGAAGCCCCAGCGCCGCGAATACTCGCGGGTGGAGGGGAAGAAGGAAGCGTTCATGCGCTCACCTTGGACGCGCAGCATCATCATGGCGTCGACTCCGGCTTCGAGGGTCTCGTCGAGGTTGTAGCTGACCTTGCAAGGCCAGTGTTCGACGCCGATCGGCAGCAAAGTGGGCGGGGCAACGAGGGTCACTTCCGCGCCCAGGGTGCGCAGGAGCCACACGTTGGAGCGGGCGACGCGGGAGTGCAGTACGTCGCCGGCGATGGCGACGCGCATGCCCGTGAGGTCTGCACCCGTGGACGCCAAGCCGTGCAGCTTGGACCAGTGCCTGCGCATCGTGAACGCGTCCAGGAGAGCCTGCGTGGGGTGTTCATGGGTGCCGTCCCCGGCGTTGATAACGGCCGCGTCGATCCAGTCGGTGGCGGCCAGGCGGTGCGGAGCCCCGGAAGCCCAGTGGCGGATGACTACGGCATCGGCCCCCATGGCTGCGAGGGTCTGCGCGGTGTCCTTGAGGGACTCCCCTTTCGAAACCGAAGAACCCTTGGCGGCGAAGTTGATGACGTCGGCGGAGAGCCGCTTCGCTGCGGCCTCGAAGGAAATGCGCGTGCGGGTGGAGTCTTCGAAGAAGAGGTTGACCACGGTGCGGCCGCGCAGGGCGGGCAGCTTCTTGACCTCGCGGTCCCCCACCGCCGCCATCTCTTCGGCTGTGTCCAGGATCCGGATGGCGTTCGCTGCGCTGAGGTTCTCGGTGGAGAGCAGGTGTTTCATGCGCCTGCCTCGATCACTACTTCGTTGATCGGCTGACCGTCCACCGAATCGAATTCTTCAAGGTGGACCCGGACCTTTTCCGAGGAAGACGTAGGCAGGTTCTTGCCGACGTGGTCCGCGCGGATCGGCAGTTCGCGGTGCCCGCGGTCCACGAGGACGGCCAGGCGGACGATGCGCGGCCTGCCGAGGTCGATGATGGCATCGAGGGCTGCCCGGATGGTGCGGCCCGAGTACAGGACGTCGTCGATGAGGACAACAACCTTGTTGTCGATTCCGGACAACGGCAGTTTGGTGGGGTACGGAGGCCTGGCCGGCTGGTGCGAAAGATCGTCACGGAACATGGTGACATCCAGCTGACCGACAATTGCAGAGGCGTTGACGGATGGATCCGCGGCGGCGATTTTTTCCGCCAGCCGCACGGCCAGCGGATAACCGCGGCGTGGGATGCCCAAAAGAACCAGATCCTGGGAACCCTTGTTGGCTTCGAGGATCTCGTGGGCGATACGAGTGAGCGCACGGTCGATATCCGCGTGGTTGAGAACAACCCGGGACGGCACCGGCGCAGTGACTTCAGTCATCGCTCGTCTCCCCTTTCCCCGCCTCACGGGACGGAATTAAAAAAGGAACATTTGCTCTTCAAAATTACCACAGTGGCGTCGCCCGGCTGCCCCTCGCAACCGCCGGTCCGTGCGTTTTAGCTCACAGTCACGCAGGCGATGTTCGGCTGCCCCAGGGTCTCTTGAGTTCAGCCCAACTGACTGGCAGCAGATGTCGTTATGAAGGCTCATAACGACCTTAAGTGCCAGTCAGTTGGGCTGATCCTTCCAACGCCGCCTATGCGAGCAGGGAAGGCTTCAGCGTCTGCAACCGCCCGAGGAGACCGTTGATGAACGCGGGAGATTCGTCGGTGGACATGACCTTGGCCAGTGCCACCGCTTCGCTGACGGCCACGCCGTCCGGGACGTCGTCGTTGTAGAGCAGTTCCCAGGCGCCGATCCGGAGGATGATGCGGTCGACTGCCGGCATCCGCTCCAGGGTCCAGCCCTGGGCGTAGGTCTGGAGGAACTCGTCGATGGTCGGCTGCATGGCAACCACGCCTTCCACGATGTCCATCGTGTACGGGTTGATGACGAGGTCGGTCATTTCCCGGCGGGCCTTCAAGACCTCGAACGCGGAAGCGGAACGCTGCTCCGCCTCGAAAAGTATCTCAAGGGCCCTGCTACGGGCCTTACCACGGGCGCTCACTAGTCGTTGACCCGGCCCAGGTAGCTGCCGTCGCGAGTGTCTACCTTGACCTTGGTGTTGTTCTCAACGAACAGGGGCACCTGGATCTCGTAGCCGGTCTCAAGGGTAGCTGGCTTGGTTCCAGCGGAGGAGCGGTCGCCTTGCAGGCCCGGCTCGGTGTAGGTGATTTCGAGGACAACGCTCGGGGGCAGCTCGATGTAGAGCGGGGTGCCTTCGTGGATGGCAATGTTGACCATCTGGTTTTCCAGCATGAAGTTGGTGGCGTCGCCTACCGTGGCACCGGAAACCGTGATCTGGTCGAAGTCCTGGGTGTCCATGAAAACGAAGTCCGCGCCGTCCTGGTACAGGTACTGGTAGTCGCGGCGGTCAACCGTGGCAGTTTCGATCTTGAGGCCGGCGTTGAAGGTCTTGTCGACCACCTTGCCCGACATGACGTTGCGCATCTTCGTGCGCACGAACGCGCCGCCCTTGCCCGGCTTGACGTGCTGGAACTCAATGATGTTCCAGAGCTGGCCCTCAAGCTTCAGCACGGTCCCGTTCTTGATGTCATTTGTGGTTGCCACTAGTATCCTCTGGTTTCTCTCACTGGTGCTAGCTACTGCTTTAGCTACTGGTTTAGCTTCCAGCCGACTATGCCAAGCAGGCATGCCGTGACGGCAGCCAGCGCGTATTTATCAAAAATCCAAAGTCCATTCTACCGGCAAAAAGCGGCGCGCCTGCCCGCGCGTTCCTCAGGAGGCGAACTCGAGGACGTTCCGGGCGCGTTGCAGGGCCACAGCAGAGGAATAGATCAGCGAAGCGTCGGCTGCCAAGGCCACGCGCAGGTCCAAGGCCTTGGTGAACGACTCCGCCGCGGCGACGTGGTTGCCGGCCACGAAGTAGGCCCGGCCCAAATACTGGTGGACGACCGGTTCTTTGGCCGTTCCGTGGACCTCGCCCAGGAGTCGCCGGAAGAGCTCCACGGCCCGGTCAAAGCGGTTGGTGGCACGGTGGAGCTCGGCTTCGAAGATCCGCAACTTGAAGGACTCGGGATCGTTGTAGCGCGCCTCGGCCAGCAACTCGGCGGCTTCTGCCGGGTGGCCTTCGAGCATGAGCGCCATGATCCGGTCGGCGGGATCGCTCGACTCCGCCAGTGCCGATTGCATGGCTTCCTCGTTGACGATGGCCGGCAGGAGCGTGTCGGGGTTGGTGCGCACCCCGGGGAATCCACCCGTGGGCCAATCACTGATGCTGCTGAAGGTCTCGGTGGTCATGATGCGATCTCCTGGTAGGCAGCGAAGAGCAGCGACGTGTCCGGAACATCGAGGATTCCGGGCTTCGCGACGCCGTCGAGCACCACGAAACGCAAGAGGTCGCCGCGGGACTTCTTGTCGCGCCGCATGCCGTCGAGCAGGCCCTGCCAGCGGTCCCTGCGGTAGGTGACCGGCAACCCGAGTCCCTCGAGGATGGTGCGGTGCCTATCGGCGTCGACGTCGGAAAGCCGCCCGACGCTGCGGGCGAGCTCCGCGGCAAACATCATGCCGACCGAAACCGCTGCGCCGTGCCGCCACGAGTAGCGTTCCACGAGTTCGATCGCGTGGCCGAGCGTGTGCCCGTAGTTGAGGATTTCACGCAGGCCGGATTCCTTGAGGTCCTCGGAAACCACCTTCGCCTTGACGGCAATGGCACGTTCAATGAGCTCGCGGAGCACCGCCGAACCTGGATCGGTGACTTCCTCCGGCTTGTTTTCGACGAGTTCCAGGATGGCGGGATCGGCGATGAAGCCGCACTTGATGACCTCTGCCATTCCCGAGATCAGCTCATTCTTGGGAAGCGTCTGGAGGGTGTCCAGGTCCGCGAGGACAGCCGCGGGCGGGTGGAAGGAACCCACCAGGTTCTTGCCTTCGGCGGTATTGATGCCGGTCTTTCCGCCCACCGACGCGTCCACCATGCCGAGGAGGCTCGTGGGCATGTGAATGACCTTGACGCCGCGAAGCCAGGTGGCGGCGACGAAGCCGGCGAGGTCGGTGACTGCGCCGCCGCCGACCGCCACGATGGCATCGGAACGGGTGAAGTCGTTCTGGCCAAGCACTTGCCAGCAGAAGGCGGCAACCTGGATGTGCTTGCCTTCTTCGGCGTCAGGGATCTCGGCGGTGAGGGCGGTGAAACCGGAAGCCTCGAGTTCAGCACGGACCGTATCGCCCGTAAGTCTCAGGGCACGCGGGTGGACGACGAGAACCCGCCTGACGCGCTCCCCCAGCTTCGCGGGAAGGGTCTCCAGGAGGCCACGCCCGACGACGACGTCGTAGTTCTCGTTGGCGGACTGGCCAGTGACCTTGATGACAGTTGATTCGTTGCTCACTTTTGCACTTCCTCCTTCAAGGCCGCGTATTCACGCAGTCTTTCCTCCACATGGAGGGCGATTTCCGCCACGGTCCCGGACCGGACGTCGACGGTGATGTCTGCAAGGCGTTCATAGACAGGACGCCGGGCGGCAAAAAGGGTCTCCCAGCGGGCCATGGCGTCGCCGGCCAGCAGCGGCCGTCCCGTGTTGCGGGCGATGCGCTCAGCGACTGTCTCTGCATCGCACTCAAGGTAGACCACAGTGCAGTCACCCAGCAGCTGCTGCGTGCCGGAATCGAGCACTGCCCCACCACCCAGCGAGACCACTGCGCCGTTGATGTCCGCAGCTTCAACGGCGCGGGCCACCGTCCTGGCCTCGATCTCCCGGAATGCATGTTCTCCCCGACCGGCAAAAATATCCGCGATCGTGCCGTGGTGCTCAACGATGACTGCGTCCGTGTCCACGAACGGCACGCCCAATTGCTGGGCGAGCTGCTGGCCGATTACCGACTTGCCGACGGCCATCGGCCCGACCAAAGCGATCGCGGGACCGTAACCGGCGCCCGGGGTACCGCGGCCCACTAGTGGCCGACCGAGTCCAGGGTTGCCGGGATGCTGTCCAGGTAACCCCGAAGGTTCCGCGCGGTCTCGGCGACCGAGTCACCGCCGAATTTCTCGGCAACGGCCTCGGCCAACACCAGTGCAACCATGGCTTCGGCCACGACACCCGCCGCCGGAACGGCACAGACGTCGGAGCGCTGGTGGTGCGCCTTGGCAGCCTCACCCGTGCTCACGTCGATGGTCTTCAATGCGCGCGGGACGGTGGCGATGGGCTTCATCGCGGCGCGGACACGCAGCACTTCGCCGATGCTCATCCCACCTTCGATGCCACCTGCACGGTTGGTCTTGCGGACGATCCGGCCGGTCTCGTCCTTGACGATCTCATCGTGCGCGGCGGAGCCACGGCGGGCGGCGGTCAGGAAACCATCGCCGACTTCGACGCCCTTGATCGCCTGGATACCCATCAGGGCAGCAGCCAGGCGGGAATCGAGGCGACGGTCCCAGTGCACGTAGCTACCGAGTCCCGGCGGCAGGCCGTAGGCCAGAACTTCGACTACGCCACCGAGGGTCTCGCCCTCCTTGTGTGCTGCGTCAACCTCGGCCACCATGGCGTCCGAGGTTTCCCGATCGAAGCAACGTAAAGGATCGGCGTCGAGGGCCAGGACGTCGGACGGCAGGGGCAGCGGACGGCCCTCGGGCACGGTCACGCTTGCGATGGATACGGTGTGGCTCACGAGCTCGATGCCGAGCTGTTTCAGGAATTGCGAAGCAACGGTACCCAAGGCGACACGCGTGGCGGTTTCCCGGGCGCTGGCGCGTTCCAGGACAGGGCGGGCCTCGGGGAATCCGTATTTCTGCATGCCGGTGAAATCTGCGTGGCCGGGTCGCGGACGGGTCAACGGCGCGTTGCGGGCTTGGTCTGCGAGAAGGGCCGGGTCCACCGGGTCGGCAGACATGATCTGCTCCCATTTGGGCCACTCGGTGTTGCCGATCTGGACCGCGACGGGGCCGCCCTGCGTCACGCCGTGCCTGACGCCGCCAAGGATGCTCACTTCGTCCTGCTCGAACTTCATCCGGGCGCCGCGGCCATAGCCGAGACGGCGGCGCGCCAAGGCGTCACGTATTTCCTCGCTGGTGAGTTCCACACCGGCGGGGACGCCTTCAATAATTCCGAGCAGTGCCGGGCCATGGGATTCACCGGCAGTCAACCAACGCAACATATATCCAATCCTGCCATGTAAGGCCCTTACTAGACCCGCCGGGGAAGCCCGACTGAGTCACACATCACATCTATGACATCGGCGGTGACGTCGGCTCCGGAAAACAAACGGATCTGCTCCACGGCTTGGTAGAGCAACATCTCCAGCCCTGGAACCACTACTCCGCCCCGCGAATGCCATGCTTCGGCAATGCGGCTGGGCCAGGGATCGTAGGCGACGTCGAGCAGGACACCCCAGACATCGTCGGGAAGCTTGTCATCGTCGGGAAGCTGCTCTAGCTGCCCCGCGATGCTGTCCGCCGCCCGCGGCGGAAGCGTGGAGATCACCAGATCGGCTCCGGCCATCCCTCCGGCGGCTTCAGCCAGCGGCCGGAGGTGGATGGAAAGCCCGACGGCGGCTGCCGCGGCTTTCGCCTCGGCGGCGCGTCCGACGTCGCGCACAAAGACGTCAACGTGTTTCGAGCCGAGCTCCCGCAGTGCCGCGATGGCCGCCGCGGATGTTCCGCCGCCGCCAAGAACCGCGGACTTCGGCTGTTCCTTCACCCCTGCGTTCCTCACGGCTTCAACGATCCCGGCCACATCAGTGTTGTGGCCGATCCGCCGCACGCCGTGCCCGGTGCCTTCGAAAGCAACCGTGTTGATGACACCCAAGTACGCGCCTGCCCCGCGGACCTCGTCGACCTCGTCCACCATGGCGGTCTTGAGGGGCATGGTGACGGACAAACCGCACCAATCGTCGTCAGCCTCAAGGTCCGCCATGAAGGCCGGGAGCCGCTCAACGGTTACATCGATCGCCGAGTATTCGATGTCGAGCCCAAGCTTCGCGTAGGCCGCGCGGTGGAGCGCTGGTGACTTCGAGTGGCTGATGGGGTGCCCCAGGACGGCAGCACGTCTACTCACACGCACCGTCCGGCGTTGGCCGCACACCACGCGTTGTATTGGTCAACGTACTTGAGGTGTTCCGCCAGCGTGCTGGAGAACTTGGTTTCCTTGGTGTCGAGGTTGATGGTCACCCAGTAAAGGTAGTTGTTGGCTGTCGGCTTCGCGGCGGCATCGATCGCTGTCTTGCCGGGGGAACCGATGGGGCCGATCGGAAGGCCTACGTTGGCGTAGGTGTTGTAGGGGTTGCCCTTGTCAGCCTTCTGGGCATCGGTCAGGTGGAAGGTCTTGGTACCCAGGCCGTAGGTGACCGTGGCATCGGATTGGATGAGCCCGTTCGTCTCGGTGTTGCCCGGCTTGAGCCTGTTGTAGATGGCGCCGGCCACGTTGCCGTAGTCGGCCTGGCCACCTTCAGCCTGCACGATGCTTGCCACCGTGATGGCCTGGTACTGCTTGGCGGGATCCGTGACCCCCTGGGCCTTGAGCTCGTCGGTGGTGGCCGTGACGAGCTTCTGGAGGATGTCCTTGGCGGAGGTTCCGAGGGGGAAACGGTACTCCCCCGGTGCCAGGAAGCCTTCGAGGTTCTTTGCCGGGGCAGGGACGCCGAACTGGGCCGGTGAGTCGCTGAGCGCCTTCAATTCGGACAGAGGTATGCCCGAACCCTTGGAGATCGCGTCAAGGGATTCACCGATGCGCAATCCTGCACTCAAAGCGAAATACATGACCTTGGACGAATCCTTGCCGAGGAGCACATTCACCGCGTCGGAGTTCTTCATTTCAGTCTTGAAGGTGAAATCACCGGGTGAGAGTTCACCACCGGCGGCAGTGAAGGCCGCCACGAAGGAATCGGCGTCGGCAATGACGTGCTGGCTCTGAAGGTTGGTGGCAACCAGTTTGGGGCCGGAGCCGGGGGCCACCGTGACAGTGACCGAGCCGGTACCAGGGCCCGGGTAGTCGCTGACCTTGTCCATCCCGAGCAACGGCTTCAGGAACTGTGCCCCGATTGCAACCGCTGCGACGAACACGGTGAGGGTGATGAGCAGCGCGACGAGGCGGCGGCGCCTGCGGACCTTCTTCGAGGGAACCTTTGGCGCAGGAGTCGCAGCTGCCATGAGGTCATGCGCGGCGTGCTCATCATGGACCTCGTAGTCGAACTGGGGATCGTGGTGCTCATAACCCTCGTCATGGG
Source organism: Arthrobacter sp. FW306-2-2C-D06B (assembly GCF_021789175.1). Lineage (NCBI taxonomy): Bacteria > Bacillati > Actinomycetota > Actinomycetes > Micrococcales > Micrococcaceae > Arthrobacter > Arthrobacter sp. FW306-2-2C-D06B. The sequence goes on along the minus strand of NZ_CP084560.1, from coordinate 2,386,312 downwards.
CCTGCAGCTCGTGGAAATCGTCAGCGTGTGCGACGTCGAAGCTGTGAACAGAGTCGTGCTCCATGGCGTCGGGGTGCAATGCCGCGTGCTCGACGGCGTCATGCTCGACAGCTTCGGGGTGCGCCACGTCGTAGTGCTCGACCTCTGGTTGCACTGAGTCAGGGTGCTGCCCTGAGTCATCGTGGTGCAGAAGGTCGTCATGAGAAGCGTCGTGCTGCTGCACAGCCTCTTCGGCCTGGACCGCTTCGCCGTGGATACTGTCGCCGTGGATACCGTCGTCGTGGAGGCCAGCGGCGTGCGTGGTCGCTTCCGGGGCCTCCGATGGGTAGTCCGGGACATACGCCGGCTGCGGCTTAGGGACTGGGACAGGTTCAAAGTGGACAGGCACAGGTGGTGGCAATACCTCCTGGTTCTGCGTCTCCAGGAAGCGTTCCCTGGCACGGACTTCACGACGGGTCAGGGGCCGGGTACGGCCTTCTGATGCGTCGTTGGAGGGGTCGTTGTTGACCGGGCTCACAATTGTCTTCCCCTCGTTGGAGAGTGTGGATCAATGCCGGAGGCCGGCAGCGGCGTATTGGCACCGTCAATGTGTTGGGGTGGCATCGGCGCCTGCACGCGCCTGCCCACATCCGCACCTCTGGCTTTTTGCATGTCGATCGCGTGCTGCAGAATTCCGGCAGCGGCAACCTGATCCACCACTTTACGATGATCTTTGCTGCTCATGCCAGCTTCATGGAGATTGCGGTGGGCCGTCACGGTGCTGAGCCGCTCGTCCACCATGTTGACTGGAACGTTGAGTCCGCGGCGTTGCAAGTGGGCTGCCAGCAACTCCGCGTAGTCGGTGGCCATGATGGCAGAAGCGTGTTCCTCGCCCTTCATCGTGCGGGGCAGCCCGATGAAAATCTGGACGACGCCGAGCTCCGCGACCTGCCGGACAATGACCCCGATATCGGAATTCTTCTTGGCGTCCCGGCTTACCGTCTTGAACGGCGTCGCCAGGATCCCGTCGGGATCGCAAATGGCAACTCCCACACGGACGGTGCCGACGTCCACCCCCAGTTTGGTGCCCCGGGGGTAGTCGTCGTTGCTCGCAATGGCCTCCAAAATCAGCGCTTGGCGATCGCGTCCACAACGGCCGCAAGGGCCGGTGCGATCTTCGCGGCGTCGGTTCCTCCGCCTTGCGCGACGTCGTCCTTGCCGCCGCCGCCACCGCCGAGGATTCCCGCAGCCACGCGGACGAGGGCGCCTGCCTTGACGCCCGCTTCTCGCGCGGCCTCGTTGGTGGCCACGATAATGACGGGACGGTCGTTGCTGACACCGGCCACGGCAACAGTGGAAGCGTCGGAGCCGAGCCGGTTCCTCAGGTCCATAGCGAGGCTGCGGAGGTCGTCCGCTCCCCCGACCTGGCCGGCGTCGTGCGCCACTACCATGACGCCGGCGGCATCCCGGGCCGTGGCAACGAGGCTAGCGGCGGCTGCCGTCAGCTGCTCCTTGCGGAGGCGGTCGAGTTCCTTTTCCGTCGCCTTGAGCTTGGCCAGGGTGCTGGAGATCCGGTCAGCCAACTGGCCAGACGGGACCTTGAGCATTTCCGTGAGCTCGGTGACCAAGGCGCGCTCGGCGGCGAGGTGCCGGAAGGCGTCGAGGCCGACGAAGGCTTCCACGCGGCGGTTTCCCGAACCGACGGACTGTTCGCCGAGGAGCGACAGGCTCCCGATGAGGGAGGTGTTGGCCACATGCGTGCCACCACAGAGTTCGCGGGACCATGCGCCGTCGATTTCCACAACGCGGACTTCGCTGCCGTAGTTCTCGCCGAAGAGGGCCATGGCGCCGAGGGCCTTCGCCTCAGCGAGGCCCATGACCTTGGTGTCCACCCGGAAGTTGTTGCGGATGGCGATGTTCGAGACCTCTTCGATCTCGGACTTCGTGGCGGCACTCAGACCTTCGCCCCAGGCGAAGTCGAAGCGCAGGTAGCCGGCCTTGTTGAAGGAACCACGCTGGGTGGCTTCCGGGCCGAGGATCTGGTGCAGAGCCGCGTGCACGATGTGCGTGCCCGTGTGGGCCTGCTCTGCGGCGTGGCGGCGTTCGCGGTCGACGGCGGCGCGCACCAAAGCGTCCGAGGCGATCTCGCCTTCGCGGACGATCGCCTTGTGGACACTCAGGCCCTTCACGGGGCGCTGGACGTCGAGGACCTCGACGACGAAGCCGTCACCGGTGATGAGGCCCTTGTCGGCCGACTGGCCACCGGCCTCGGCGTAGAACGGCGTCTCGTTGAGCACGAGCTCGATTTCGTCGCCCGTGGATGCGTGGGCAACACGCCGGCCGGAGCTGACGATGCCGCGGACACGGGCCTCGCCTTCCAGCTCGGTGTAGCCCGTGAAAACGGTCTCGCCCTCGGCCAGGAGTTCCTGGAAGGCTGAGACATCGGCGTGTCCGCCCTTTTTGGACTTGGCATCCGCCTGGGCACGCTGACGCTGTTCCAGCATGAGGCTGCGGAACTCGGCTTCGTCGACCTTCAGGCCGGCTTCCTCGGCCATTTCGAGGGTGAGATCGATCGGGAACCCGTAGGTGTCGTGCAGGGCGAAGGCATCTTCGCCGGACAGCGGCTTGCCGGCCGCCTTGGAGAGCACCACGGCTTCTTCCAGGCGCGCGGTGCCGGAGGCGATGGTGCGCAGGAAGGCTTTTTCTTCTGCATAGGCGATGCGGCTGATGCGGTCGAAGTCGGTTTCCACGACGGGGTAAACGCCCTTCATGGCGTCGCGGGAGGCCGGGAGCAATTGCGGAAGGCAAGCTTCTTCGACTCCGAGGAGGCGCATGGCGCGGACGGCACGGCGGATGAGCCGACGCAGGACGTAGCCGCGGCCTTCGTTGGACGGGGACACGCCGTCGGAAATCAGCATGAGTGCAGAACGGATGTGGTCCGCAACGACGCGCATCCGGACGTCGTCCGTGTGGTGCGGGTCTTCTGCGGACTCGGCAGAGGTGTACTCCTTGCCGGACAGGGCTGCGGCTTTGTCGATGACGGGACGGACCTGGTCCGTTTCGTACATGTTTTCGACACCCTGCAGGATCATCGCGAGGCGCTCCATGCCGAGGCCGGTGTCGATGTTCTTCTTGGGCAGCTCGCCGGCGATGTCGAAGTCCACCTTCGAGCGGACGTTCTCGATCTGGTACTGCATGAACACGAGGTTCCAGATTTCGACATAGCGGTTTTCGTCCGCGATGGGACCGCCTTCGGCGCCATAGGCCGGGCCGCGGTCGTAGTAGATTTCCGAGCACGGGCCGGCAGGACCCGGCTGCCCGGTGGACCAGTAGTTGTCCGCCTTCCCCATCCTCTGGATCCGCGAAGCCGGAATGCCCGTGTTCTTGAGCCACAGATCCTGGGCGTCGTCGTCTTCCTCGTAGACGGTCACCCAGAGGCGCTCAACGTCCAGTCCATAGCCGCCGTCGTCGACGCTCTTGGTCAGCAGTTCGAAAGCGAACTTGATGGCGTCTTCCTTGAAGTAGTCCCCGAAGGAGAAGTTTCCGCACATCTGGAAGAACGTCCCGTGGCGGGCGGTCTTGCCCACTTCCTCGATGTCGCCGGTGCGGATGCACTTCTGGACGCTCGTGGCGCGGTCGAAGGGCGGTTCCTCGCGGGCGGTGAGGTAAGGAATGAACGGAACCATGCCGGCCACAGTGAAGAGCAGGGAAGGGTCGCTGGATACGAGCGACGCTGAGGGGACGGCGGTATGGCCCTTGCTGACAAAAAAGTCCACCCAGCGTTTGGTGATCTCCTGCGACTTCATTAGCTGATTACTTACCCTTCTCAATTCACTGCACATGAGTTTGTGCGCGGTTCTGGCATATGCCATTGCCGCAGCTTCTAATTCTGCCTTGTTGGGGCCGCTTGGGCGAACCGCGGCAAGTTGTACCGCGGCTGCTTACGGCTAACGGCTGCCGGCGTCGGACTCTGAGATGCCGAGCGCTGCCCTGAGGTCGACTTCGCGTTCATTCATTCCGGCGCGCACGGCGTCGGCGAAGTCGTACACGCCGTCGGCCAGTCGCGCTACCGCGCGGTTCAGGCCCTCGGGGCCGATAGCGGCCTGCGCTTGGGTGATCTTGCGGAAGGCGATGACTCCGATTGCCACGCCGATCCCCATCCAGACAATTCTTTTCACAGTTTTCCTGACATACGAAGGTCGTGACTTACGAACGGATTCAGCGGCTGCGGCGGCCACTGCTCGGCTTGCGGCGGGCGGCAAATGCCGAGCGCACTCCATAGCTGAACGCTGCCACCTTGATGAGCGGCGAACCGACTGTCGCGGCCACCAGCGAGGACAAAGCAGAGATGTTGGCGGAGGCGTCGGAAACGTTTGAGGTGATGCCGTCAACCTTTTTGAGCTGCTGGTTTGTGGTGGAGACCGTCGCCGTGACCTCGTCCATCAGGGGCGTTGCTCCGTCGCTCAAGGAGCGGATGGAGGTGCGGACTTCATCGAAGACCCTCCCGAGTTTGAGGATCGGCACAGCCAACAGCACTACAAGGAGCGCGAAAACTCCGGCTGCGATCAGGCCTGCAATATCGCCACCAGTCATGGACACTCATCTCCTAGCATTTGTTGCGTTGCCATTGGCGTGGGCTGTGGTTCTACACAGCCACCCTTGGCGTGGCTTCCCCAAGTACCTTACATACAAAGAAGCCCGCGGCGCGTGCCACGGGCTTCTTTGTATGTGCTTGCTGGAAATTAGCGAGCGTAGAATTCGACCACGAGCTGCTCTTCGCAGGTCACGGGGACCTCGGAGCGCTTCGGACGACGAACCAGGCGTGCCTGCAGGGCGTCGATCTTGACGTCCAGGTAAGCCGGAACGACGTTCAGAACGTGTGCGCCGGCAGCTGCAACCTGGAACGGAGCCATGACTTCGCTGCGGCTGTGAACGTGGATGAGCTGGCCTTCTGCAACGCGGAACGACGGGCGGTCCACGCGGATACCGTCAACGAGGATGTGGCGGTGCACAACCAGCTGGCGGGCCTGGGCGATGGTGCGGGCGAAGCCGGCACGCAGCACGAGGGCGTCGAGACGCATTTCGAGCAGTTCGATCAGGTTTTCACCGGTCAGGCCCTTGGTGCGCCGTGCTTCTTCGAAGGCACGGGTCATCTGGGCTTCGCGGATGCCGTACTGGGCGCGCAGACGCTGCTTTTCGCGCAGACGTACAGCGTAGTCAGAGTCCTGCTTCTTGCGGGCACGTCCATGCTCACCGGGGCCGTACGGACGGCGCTCCATGTACTTGGCGGCCTTGGGAGTCAGAGCGATGCCGAGTGCACGCGAAAGGCGTGCGGTACGGCGAGCACGAGTGTTGTTAGCCACTTGTGTCCTTCCAATATCTGCGGTGTGTCAGTGTTACTGGCCTCCATGAGGGAGAGCATCGGCCAACCGCTGCCTTTTGCTACGGGGCGCAGGGCACAGCATCAAAACCTGGGTTTTGATGGATTGTGCGCCAGGCCTTGCCAGACAAACATCTAGCCTACCATGACGCCTACTCGCCCCGGATGATCCTGCGCAGCCGCTCGAGCCTGGGAGCAATATCCCGTTCAGCGCCGTTCGCCGTCGGCTCGTAGTAGTCCCTGCCGACCAGATCATCAGGAGCATACTGCTGGGTGGCCACGCCATGCGGGGCATCGTGGGCGTACTTGTAGCCCTGGCCGTGGCCGAGGCCCTTCGCTCCTTGGTAGTGCGCGTCCCTCAAATGCGCGGGAATCCCGGCCCCCATCCCGGCACGCACATCGGCGATGGCCTTGTTGATGCCCAGGTAGGCGGCATTGGATTTGGGCGCCGTCGCCAGATGCACCACGGCTTCGGCGAGGATGATCCGGCCCTCGGGCATGCCGATCAACTGCACTGCCTGGGCCGCGGCGACGGCGGTCTGCAGCGCCGTCGGATCTGCCATGCCGATGTCCTCCGCAGCCGAAATGACAATCCGGCGGGCCACGAAGCGCGGGTCTTCTCCGGCTTCGAGCATGCGGGCCAGGTAGTGCAGGGCCGCGTCGACGTCGGAGCCGCGGATCGACTTGATGAACGCACTCGCGACGTCGTAGTGCTGGTCGCCCGCGCGGTCGTATCGGACAGCGGCCGCGTCCAGGGCCCGTTCCGTATGGCGGAGCTCGACGACGACCGGGTCTTCGGGGGGCCCGTCGCCCGCGAGCCCGGGCTCTTCGGAGGCGTCGCCGTCGTCGTTGTTCCGGTCTCCGTAGGCGACGCCGGCAGCGGCCTCGAGCGCAGTGAGCGCGCGGCGGGCGTCTCCCCCGGACAAGCGGACCAAATGCTCAAGCGCTTCCGGGGTGAGCTCCACTCCCCCTGCCAAACCGCGGGCATCGGCAACCGCCCGTTGGAGAAGCCCCTCGATGTCGCTGTCCGTGAGCGGTTTCAGGGTGAGCAGCAGTGACCGGGAAAGCAGCGGGGAGACCACCGAGAACGAAGGGTTTTCGGTGGTAGCTGCGACCAGGACCACCCAGCCCTTCTCGACCCCGGGAAGCAGGGCGTCCTGTTGGGCTTTGTTGAAGCGGTGGATCTCGTCCAGGAACAGCACTGTTGTGGTCCGGTACAGATCCCGGGCAGTCAAGGCGTTTTCCATGACCAAACGGACGTCTTTGACGCCCGCGGTAATGGCCGACAATTCAACGAACTTCCGGCCCGGTCCACGGGCGATGACGTGCGCCAGTGTGGTCTTGCCCGTGCCCGGGGGTCCCCACAAGATGACCGAGCTCGGGCCGGCAGGACCGGCGGCGTCGGCCCCTGCGGCAAGCTGCCGCAAAGGAGACCCTTGGCCCAGCAAATGCTGCTGGCCCACAACCTCGTCGAGGGTCCGGGGCCTCATTCGGACAGCCAAAGGGCTCCGCGGCGACGCTGGACGTCCCGTGCCTTGACGTCCACTACCGGAACGGTCCGAATCCGACGCTTGGCTGTCGGCGTCGTCGTCATCCGCGTCGGCACCAAAGAGATCTTCCACATGGATAGGCTACTCATGATTCCAGTTAAGGAGACATCGACGTGGAGACCCGGCCTTCCGGCCCCAATGAAAAGCAGCGTACCGCCTTCATATCTGGTGGGCGGCTGCCCGGCTGGGTGGACCGCTTCGCTGCGAGCCATGGTGCCGTTCAGGAGGAGCCCGACGACGGGGGTACCCTCCTGCGTGCGGCTGACGGCGCGACGGCACTACTGAGAGCCCCATGGCCCGTCGATGGAAGGCCCGGCAGGGGCTTTACCACGGTTGAGCGCTTGGCGTCGCTCGCTTCGCAGGAACGGCGGCTCGGAATCGTCCTGGTCCGCCGGGGCGGCTACGCGGTGGGGGTCGTGAGCGGCGGCAAAGTGTCCGCGTCCAAATCGGGTTCCCGCTACGTGCAGTCCCGCTCAGCGGCAGGTGGATCTTCCCAGCAGCGCTTTGCCCGTCGTCGCGAGAACCAGGCCAACGCGCTGACGGAAGCTGTGGCGGGATATGCCGCCGGTGTGTTCGCCGGACACAGTATTGAATATCTCGTTCTGGGCGGCGACGCCGCGCTGTCCGCGGCGGTCCTGGAAGAAAAAGCGTTGAAGGCGTACGCGTCGCGGACAAGGCTCGCGTTCCTCGCAGTTGGCGACCCCAACGCAACCGTGCTCCGCAGGGCTGCGGCAGATGCCTGTGCCGTGCGGATCGAGGTCACGGATCCGCTGTAGCGCGCGGCGCCAATATTAAACTGATGCTCCTATAGCTGTCAATGGTCGTTGAGCCAGCTTTCGTAGCGTTGGTGGAAGTGGTCGTCACGGGTGAGTCCGCGTTCGAGTCTGGATAGTGCGGTGGGCCAGACGCGGAGGTCATCGGCGGCGGCCTGGAGCGTGATGTTCTTGGTTTTGCGCAGGGCGCGGAGTGCTGCAGCGTCCGGTGCCGGTTGCGGGTGTAGGAGCTGGTCGTAGAGTTCGCGTGCGACGTAGCGTTTGAGGCAGCGCATGATTTCCTTGGTGCTCTTGCCTTCTGCCCGGCGCCGGGCGACATAGGTTCTCGTGCGAGTGTCACTCATCATTCGGACGAGAACGACATGGTGGATCGCCTTGTTCGCTTGCCGGTCGCCGCCGCGGCTGAGCCGGTGCCGTATGGTCTTACCGGAGGATGCGGGGATCGGTGCGACGCCGACGAGGGCTGCGAATTGCGCTTCGGTGCAGATCCTTTCGGGGTTGTCGCCCACGGTGACCAGCAGCTGGCTTGCCACGTCGGTGCCGACCCCGTGCAGGTCGCGGAGCAAGGGCGCGTGAGTGGTGATGATCGCGTCGAGTTCAGCATCGATCAACGCTATTTCCTGGTGCAACGCGCGGTACCGGGTAGCGAGGCGTTTGAGCGCGGTAGCGGTAGCGTTCAGGGGTTCTGAGATGGTCCCTGCCGGACGGGTCTTTTCCAGTGCGGACATCTGCGCTGTTCTGGTCAGGCCCCGGTATTTGGCGCGGAGCGGCTCCGGAGCGGAGACAAGGAAGCTCTGGATCTGGTTCATGACCGCAACCCGTGCCCGCATCGCCGTGGATCTCTCAGACCGCAGGACACGCAGTGACTCCACAGCCCCGTCGCGCGCTTTCGGCGTGGCGGTGCCACGGCCAGCCAACGCGGACTCCGCAGCCTGATAAGCATCCAATGGGTCCGATTTGCCCTTTAGGCGGCGCCCCTGCCGGTTCGGGCGCATGACCTCCAGGACTTGGATGCCCTCACGGCTCAGGACGCGGGAGAGCTCGGCTCCGTAACTGCCGGTGCCCTCCACGCCTACGGCCACGACCGGACCGAAGCCGATGATGAACTCCACAATCTTCCGGTAACCGGAACCCACGGCCAGGAACTCCCTGTCTGCCAGATGTTGTCCGGTTTCGCTGATGACGGCGACGTGATGGGTATCGGCATGCGTATCGATCCCGGCGATGACTTTCGGATGCTGTTTTGCCATGATGAAACTGCCCTGACCTTCCGTTGCGTGCGATGGAACACGAGGGGGGCGTGGCGGCCGGGTGGGCAGACAAGACAGTAACGGGATTCTTTGAGCAGGCTCCTATGAGGTCATGTCCACCTGGGCCGCCGCGCATACTGCAGCCTGTGTCGCGGCGGACAGATCAAAATCAAGACAAACCCCAAAGGGCGTCAGTCGGAGGCAGAGCCACACCGCAACACAAGCCAATTCCATCATTACTGTCGGTGCCTCCTGCGATGGCAGCAGCGGCCCTGGAAGCGCACTTCCTGGACCCCCACGACCCCGGCGACACGCGGCCGCGCCCCTAGCAGCCTGACAACGCCCGCTGCGGCCGTGCCTGCCGGTACAGGTACCTGCCGCGCTCCGTGAAGCCGGCGCCCTCGTACAGGGCCTGGGCGCCGGTATTCGAGGCCATCACCAGTAGCCAGAACTCCGCCACGCCTCGGCGACTGCCAGCCGTAAGAAGGGCATCCAGCACCCGCTGGCCGAAGCCACGGCGACGGTGTCCGGCCGCGGTTGCCATGCAGTAGACGCCGCCCTTGCCGTCCACCAGGGCGAGGCGTCCGACGGCGGCCGGGGCGCCGTCGTCGTCCCTCACGAGGGCGTAGACCGAGGGGCAAGACACGAGGATCTTGCGCGCAATCTCCAGCTCGGCGTCTCCGCCGCGCCCGTCCACCGACCACCAGAGCCGGAGCCACTCTTCGGAAGGCTCTTCGGAGATCTCGACGTCGTTCGACCAGCCATCGCGCGGGGCATAGGGATGGATGCCGCCCGGGCGGACCATGATGAGGGTCTCGGACTGCCGGGTGAATCGCTGCGCATCGAGCACCGCGTTGAGGCCCGCGCTCCGTTCGTCGTCGAAAGCCTGGAAGATCAGCGGCAGGCGCCGGGAGCGATACCACTGCGTGGCGGCTCGTACTGCCGACTCGTGGTCACTGGCCTGTTCCCTGGGCCAGACCGAGTTCGCGCGCTGCGTGACACCTCCGGCGGCCCGCATGACCCATCCACCGGTGTCCTCACGGTCGGGCGCCGGCCAGGCCCGGTCCATCAGCTCCTCGATCGATGCCAGGCTCATTTCCTGTGCCACCCGTCCTCCTCGAATTCAGTCGCCGACATGCTACACCGGAGGCCCCCGCAATTTGCGAGGGCCTCCGGGTTACTTCTAGGGCTTCCAGCTACTCCGACTTGGCCGCCGCTGCCTGCGCCTTGGCTTCAGGCTTGAAGTCGACTCCGGCTTCCTTGCGCTGCTGCGCCGTGATGGGCGCAGGAGCAGCGGTCAGGGGGTCGTAGCCGCCGCCGGACTTCGGGAAAGCGATGACGTCGCGGATCGAGTCCACGCCGGCCAGCAAGGCCACAACGCGGTCCCAGCCGAAGGCCATGCCGCCGTGGGGAGGTGCGCCGTACTTGAATCCCTCAAGGAGGAAGCCGAACTTGGTCTGCGCGTCTTCCTTGTCCAGGCCCATAAGCTCGAAAACGCGCTCCTGGACATCGGCCTCGTGGATACGGATGGATCCGCCGCCGATTTCGTTGCCGTTGCAGACGATGTCATAGGCGTAGGACAGGGCCGATTCCGGGTCCTTGTCAAAGGAGTCCAGGAATTCGGGCTTCGGGGAGGTGAAGGCGTGGTGAAGGGCAGTCCACTGTCCGCCACCCACCGCGACGTCACCGGAGGCGACTGCTGCGGCTGCGGGTTCGAACATCGGTGCGTCCACGATCCAGACGAATGCCCAGTCCTTCGGGTTGATCAGGCCGGTGCGGTGGCCGATCTCCACGCGGGCGGCGCCCAGCAGGGCGCGCGACGGGGACTTCTCGCCGGCGGCGAAGAAGATGCAGTCGCCGGGCTTTGCGCCCACCGCGTCGGCCAGGCCGGCACGTTCGGTGTCGGTGAGGTTCTTGGCAACGGGGCCCGTGAGCTCGCCGTCCTCCTTGAACAGCACGTAGGCAAGACCCTTGGCACCACGCTGCTTGGCCCACTCCTGCCAGGCATCCAGCGCGCGGCGCGCCTGCGACGCTCCGCCGGGCATGACGACGGCGCCGACGTAGGGCGCCTTGAAGACACCGAAGTTCGTGTCCTTGAAGAACTCCGTCAATTCGGTGAGTTCCAAGCCGAAGCGCAGGTCCGGTTTGTCGGAGCCATACTTGGCCATGGCCTCGTGGTACGTCATGCGGCGGATCGGCGTCGGGATCTCGACGCCGATCAGCTGCCACAGTGCCTTGACGATGCTTTCGCCGAGCTCAATGACGTCGTCCTGGTCAACGAAGCTGGCTTCGATGTCGAGCTGGGTGAATTCCGGCTGGCGGTCCGCACGGAAGTCCTCGTCGCGGTAGCAACGGGCGATCTGGTAGTACTTTTCGAAACCGCCCACCTGGAGCAGCTGCTTGAAAAGCTGCGGCGACTGCGGAAGCGCGTACCAGGAACCCGGGGCCAGACGCGCCGGAACAACGAAGTCACGGGCGCCTTCCGGCGTCGAGCGCGTCAGCGTGGGAGTTTCGATCTCCACGTAGCCCTGCTGGTGAAGCAGTTCGCGGGCCACGCGGTTGGCTTCGGAACGCAGGCGCAGGTTCCGGGCGGGGCCGGGACGGCGCAGGTCAAGGTAGCGGTGCTTGAGGCGTGCTTCCTCACCGACCTCCACGTGCTCGTCGATCTGGAACGGCAGGGGGTCCGAGGTGTTGAGGATCACGACTTTCTCGGCGATGACCTCGATCTCGCCCGTGGCGAGGTGCGGGTTCTCGTTGCCCTCGGGACGCTTGCTCACGGTGCCCACGATCTGCAGAACGTATTCGTTGCGCAGGCCGTGGAAGACCTCTTCCTCGCGGACAACCACCTGGGCGACACCGGACGCGTCACGCAGATCAACGAAGGCCACGCCACCGTGATCTCGGCGGCGGCCTACCCAGCCTGCCAGGGTGACGGTCTGTCCAATGTGCTCGGAACGCAAGGATCCGAGGTCATGTGTGCGCAGCACAGCATTCCTTTCAACATGATTTTCAGCGGATCATGGCTAAACGATCCCGTTCGAGTTTACCCGCATGAATGAATCGTGGCCGCCACGAGGCGCCGGTCCGGGCCTAGCGCGTGGTGATGCGCACGTGGAGATCCTCGGGCGACGGCTCCCAGCTCGCCGGATCCGCGTCGACTTGCTCTCCGGTGCGGATGTCCTTCACCTGGTGCTTGCCGTCGTCGTCCGTGAACCAGACGAAAGGAATGCCGCGCCGGTCGGCGAACTTGATCTGCTTGCCGAACTTCTCGGCCTTCGCCGCAACCTCGGTTGCGATCCCCCGTCCGCGCAGCTGGGCCGCGACGTCCTGGGCCGCGGACCAGCTGTCGTCGTTGTTGAGCGCCACAAGCACCGCCGTGGGCACCGAGCGCGAGGCCGTCGCGAACTCCTGGCTCAGGATGCGGGAGACGAGCCGGGTCACGCCGATCGAGAGGCCGACGCCGGGGAACTTGCGGTTGCCCTTGCTGGCGAGGGCGTCGTAGCGGCCTCCGGAGCAAATGGAACCGAGCTGCTCGTGCCCCACCAGGACGGTTTCGACGACGGTGCCGGTGTAGTAGTCGAGGCCGCGGGCGATGCTGAGGTCGGCAACGACCTTGCCAGGTGCGCGCTGAACGGCAGCCTCAATGACTTGTTCGAGCTCACTGAGGCCCTCTTCAAGAAGATCGTCCGAGACACCGAGGGCGCGGACTTGCGCCACGAAGGACGTGTCCTCGGTGCGGATGCCGGCGAGCTTCAAGGCAAGTGCCGCCTGCTCATCCGTGGCGCCAAGCTCGGTCCTGAGCAATTCGGCGACTTTCGCCTCGCCGATCTTCTCTAGCTTGTCGATGCTGCGAAGCACGCCGGCAGTGTCCGTGAGGCCGATGCCGCGGTAGAAGCCCTCGGCCAACTTTCGGTTGTTGATCCGCAGGCGGAAATCCGGGATGGGAAGAGCACTCAGTGCTTCGGCAATGACGAGGGCGATCTCGACGTCGTAGCGGAAAGGCAGCTCGCCGTCGCCCACGACGTCGATGTCCGCCTGCGTGAACTCGCGGGCGCGGCCTTCCTGCGGACGCTCCCCCCGCCACACCTTCTGGATCTGATAGCGGCGGAATGGGAACGCGAGGTAGCCGGCGTTTTCGACGACATAGCGGGCAAACGGCACCGTCAGGTCGAAGTGGAGGGCCAGTGCGTTGGGATCCGCTTTGTCCGACTTTCCGCCCTCGCCGGCGGCGGCGTCCTCGTCTTCCTGCAGGCGGCTCAGGCCGTATACCTCTTTGTCGATCTCGCCCTTGCGGAGAAGTTGGCCGACTGTCTCAACGGCGCGGGTTTCGATCGAAGAGAAGCCATGGAGTTCGAACGTCCTGCGCAACGTGTCCAGGACATGCAGTTCCACCAACCGCTCCTGGGGAAGCCACTCGGGGAATCCGGACAGGGAGGCGGTACGGGCCATGGTGGAAAATTCTCCTCAATGATTGCGCGGGCCGGACCTGGCACCACGAACCACGGGCCGATTCGGCTCAGGTTAGGCGGGCGTCCAGCCAGTCATGCATAAACTATGTGCGGCAGCCAGTTTATGCTTTCGGCGCCTGCACATCTAATGCGGGCACTCCGGTTTGGCTTGCCTGCGATTGAAGCTTGTCCAGACAACCAGGAGGACCCTTGTCTACAAGGCCGCGGGACAACCGTGAAGCCAAACGGCGCATCAGGCAGATGGAGGCCAAGCGCGAGCTTCGGCGTGCACAGGGCAAGCGCCGGCGCCGGGACAATGTGATCGCCGTCGGCGTGGGCGCCGCCGCCCTGATTACCGCCGTCGTGCTGCAACTCACGGTGTTCAACTCGAACCCGAGCGAATCGGAGTTCGCAGCGGCGCAGGCCGGGCTGAGTTCGCCGTCCGCCTCTGCGAACCCATCCGCTTCCGCCGCAGCAACAGGCTCGAATAGTGCCGGCATTCCCAACGCCTCCACAGCCGCAGGTAAGACTTTCACCGGCCAGCTCAGCCTCAACGGAGGGGCAGTGGGCGTCGAACTGAACGGCACAACGGCACCCCAGGCCGCGGCCGTGTTCAAATCCCTCACTGATGCGAGCTATTACAGCGGGCTCAAGTGCCCTCGATTGACCACGGCTGACAACTTCGCGGTGCTGCAGTGCGGGGCCAAGGGGACGGACACCACCGACGACCCCAACTTCCATTGGGGACCTCTCGAGAACACCCCCGCCAACAACACGTACCCGGCCGGAACCATCGCCGTCGCCAGGACGGGCAGCAACGCCTACGGGAACGGGCACCAATTCTTCATCGTCTACAAGGACACGGTCATTCCCCCGGATTCTGCTGGCGGGTACACGATCGTCGGCAAGGTGACGAGCGGCATGGATATCGTGACGAAGATCGCCCAGGCAGGTATTAATCCGGGTAGCAGCGCCACCGACGGCGCCCCTGTGGCACCTGTCACGATAGACTCGTTTTCTCTGAAGTAACTAGCCCGGGCCATGGTCCGCGGCGCATTACCTTAGTAATCCCTCCAAGCGAAAGACTTTTAGCGGTGACAGACAGTCAGAAATCCGACGAAACTGCAGTAGTGGCCAACGACGAAGAAACCCAGGCACCCGTAGCCGAGCAAACCGGCGTCGAGTCAGCTGCCCCGGCAGAGCCCGTAGCTGCCCCGGTAGCCGACGAGGCAGAGCCTGCTGCCCCGGCAGAACCCGCAGCTGCTCCGGTAGAGCCTGCTGCCAAGCCTGCTTCTCCGGCGCCACGACCGGCCCCCTCGCACGCGCCTTCTCCCGCCGCATTTGCTGCTCGCCCGAAAGCTTCAGCCAATGTGATTCCGGCGGCGCCGGCAGCCCAGCCTACGGCGGTGTCCCTGGCGGAAGCCGCCAAGTGGGGGCGCGCCGAGGGTGACGGCCACGTCTTCCTGACCATTGATGGCGAAGAGCAGCCGGTGGGACAGTACCCCGGAGTAAGCACCGACGAGGCGCTTGCGTACTTCGCCCGGAAGTACGACGACGTGGTTGCGCAGATCGTTTTGATGGAACACCGCGTCGAGTCCAAGGCCCCGGCCACGGACATGCAGAAGACGGTCGAGCACCTGCGCGAGCAGCTGGCCGAGCGCAACATGGTGGGAGACATCCGCACTGCGGAAGGCCGCCTGGATGCCCTCGCCGGACAGATTTCCGAACTCGAAAAGTCCGAAAAGGCAGCGCACGACGCCGCACGCTCCGCCGAACTCGCGGCACGCGAGGCGATCGTTGCCGAAGCAGAATCCATCGCGTCCCAGGATCCGTCCCAGGTCCAATGGAAGACGTCCAGTGCCCGCATGAACGAACTCTTCGAGAGCTGGAAAACAGCCCAGAAGAACGGCATCCGGCTTGGAAGAAGCAACGAGGACGCATTGTGGAAGCGGTTCCGCTCGGCCCGCACCGTTTTTGACCGCCACCGCCGCGCCTACTTCTCCCAATTGGACAGCACGAACTCGGCCGCCAAAGTCGCCAAGGAACAGCTGATCGTCGAGGCCGAAGCACTCTCGAGTTCCACGGACTGGGGTTTCGCGGCCGGCGAGTACCGCCGGCTTATGGACCAGTGGAAGGCTACGCCCCGCGCCAGCCGCAAGGACGACGACGCCCTCTGGCTCCGGTTCCGTGCCGCACAGGATGTCTTCTTCAGCAACCGCCAGGCTGCCAATGACGAGATCGACCAGCAGTACACAGCAAACCTTTCCGTCAAGGAAGAACTCGTTGTCGAGGCCCAGGCCCTGCTGCCGATCACGGACCTCAATGCTGCCAAGAAGGCCCTGCAGTCCATCCGCGACCGCTGGGAAGAAGCCGGAAAGGTTCCCCGCGCCGACATGGGCAGGATCGAAGCCGGCCTGCGCAAGGTTGAGGATGCCGTCCGCGAGGCCGAAGAGGATAAGTGGCGCCGGAGCAACCCGGAGACCAAGGCCCGCACCAACAGCGCACTGTCGCAGCTGGAGGCGGCCATCGCCGGCCTGAGGGAAGACCTGGAGAAGGCGGAAAAGGCCGGAGACCAGCGCCGCATCAAGAATGCACGTGAGGCCCTCGAGGCCCGCGAGGCTTGGCTTGACCAGATCCAGCGCTCGGCCAGCGATCTCGCCTAGCATTATGGACTGACAGTATTTGCCTGAGCTGACAGGCCCCGTCCCGGTTATCCACATAACCGGGACGGGGCCTGTTCCCGTTGCGGCTGCCACGCGATGATTGCTGAATGGCCCCAGGACTCCCGCCCCCGCAACAACAGGACTTCCTTTCCCAGGAGCTGTACGCGCCTAGCCCGATGTTCACGTGGGCTGAGCTTCAATCGATGGCCGCGGACGGGGTGCTCACCCCGCTGTACGAGAAGAGCTTCACTCCCCGGGGGCTGGATGTCACGCCGAGACTCCGCGCCCGCGCCGCCGCCCTGGTTGTTCCGGATCCTATTCGCAGGAAGGTCATTGCGGGCCGGATGACGGCCGCATGGATCTACGGTTGCGCGGATGCCCCCGAGAGGCTTTCGCTCCTAGTGGACGCCAAACACCGTATATCGAGCCTGCGCTCGGCCCGCGGCTGCATTCTGCACGAAGTCCGCTTGGGCCAACTGGACGTGGTCAGCATCGGCGGGCTGCTCGTGACGAGTCCCCTGCGGACGGCCGTGGATGTGGCCCTCCACGTCGAAGCCAGCAGGGCCGTGCCCGCGCTGCGAATGATGCTCTCCCAGGCCGAGTTGGGTGTGCGGTTGCGGCTCTTGACCCTCGCGGTGGAGGCTTGCGCGAGGGTGCCCCACAAGAAGGCAGCTCTGCGCAAGCTCGCCGCCCTGGCTCCGACCGCCGACGCGCGGCCGGCCGGAGTATTCCCACCGGAGGCCGCCGCCTGAGTTGCTACGGCTCAGCTCCTCCTGCGATTGCCCGTGGTCCTGTAGACATCGAAGACGCCGTCGATCCTGCGCACGGCACTGAGCACGTGGTGCAGGTACTTCGGATCGCCCATTTCGAAAGCGAAGCGGGAGATGGCCACCCGATCGCTGGACGTGTGCACGGAAGCAGCCAGGATGTTGACGTGGTTTTCCGACAGCACTCGAGTGACGTCCGAGAGCAACGACTTCCGGTCCAGTGCTTCCACCTGGATCTCAACCAGGAAGACGCTCGACTGGGTCGGTGCCCATTCAACCTCGACGATGCGATCGGGCTGGTCCCGGAGATCCGAGACATTGGTACAGTCCGTGCGGTGTACCGACACGCCCGAGCCCCGTGTCACGAACCCGAGGATCGGATCGGGCGGTACAGGCGTGCAGCAACGGGCCAGCTTGACCCAGACGTCGCCTACGCCGCGCACTATGACGCCGGAGTCCGAGTAGCGGGTCTTCTGGAGTTGCGAAGGAATACTGACTTCGTCCAGGTCCTCGTCGGGCGTTTCATGACCGCCAAGGTGCTCCATGAGCTTTTCCATGACGGACTGAGCCGAAGTATGACCATCGCCCACACCTGCATACAAGCCGGAAATGTCGACGTAGTGGAATTCCTCCGCCACCGTGGACAGGGCGTCATGTGTCATGAGCCGTTGCAGGGGCAGGTTCTGCTTACGCATGGCCCGTGTCAGCTGGTCCTTGCCGCGCTCGATGGCCTCTTCGCGGCGTTCCTTGCTGAACCACTGCCGGATTTTGTTACGGGCCCGGGCGCTCTTGACGAAATGCTGCCAGTCCTGGCTCGGTCCAGCGCCCTCGGCCTTTGAGGTGAAAATCTCCACCCAGTCGCCGTGGTTGAGCTCGCTGTTGAGCGGAACCAGCTTGCCGTTGACCCGCGCACCGATAGTCCGGTGACCCACTTCAGTGTGCACGGCGTAAGCGAAGTCCACCGGCGTCGATCCTGCGGGGAGGGCCATGACCTCGCCCTTGGGGGTGAAGACGAACACTTCGCGGGCATTGATCTCAAACCGCAGCGAGTCCAGGAATTCGCCCGGATCCGACGTTTCCTGCTGCCAGTCGACCAAGGAACGCAACCATCCCATGTCGCCGTCCTTGGGACTCCCCGGGCCTACAGCGGTGCGGTTTGGCTGGTCCTTGTACTTCCAGTGCGCAGCCACACCATACTCGGCCCGGCGGTGCATTTCATGCGTGCGGATCTGGATCTCGACGGGCTTGCCCCCGGGCCCGATGACCGTGGTGTGCAAGGACTGGTACATGTTGAACTTCGGCATGGCGATGTAGTCCTTGAACCGGCCCGGCAGGGGGTTCCAGCGCGAATGCAAGGTGCCAAGAGCTGCGTAACAGTCACGGACTGAGTCCACGAGGACGCGCACGCCCATGAGGTCGTTGATGTCGTCGAAGTCCTTGTCCCGGACGATCATCTTCTGGTAGATCGAGTAGTAATGCTTGGGGCGTCCCGTGATGGTGGCCTTGATGCGGGCGACGCGCAGGTCTTCGGCAATCTGGTTGCGGATGACGCTCAGGCTCTTCTCGCGCTCCGGAGTGCGGTCCCCCACCATCCGGACGATCTCTTCATACACCTTCGGGTACAAGGCCGCGAAGGAGAGATCCTCGAGTTCCCATTTGATGGTGTTCATACCGAGGCGGTGGGCCAGCGGTGCAAAGATCTCAAGTGTTTCGCGCGCTTTGCGTGCGGATGATTCGGCGGAAACAAAACGCCACGTACGGGCATTGTGCAGCCGGTCCGCGAGCTTGATCATCAGCACCCGGATGTCCTTGGCCATGGCCACAACCATCTTGCGGACAGTCTCGGACTGTGCGGCCTCACCGAATTGGACCTTGTCCAGTTTGGTGACGCCGTCCACGAGCATCGCCACCTCCGGGCCGAAATCGCGCGTCAGGTCAGCGAGGGTGTAGGGAGTGTCCTCCACGGTGTCGTGCAGGAGTGCGGCGGCCAGGGTTGTGCCGGTGAGCCCCAATTCAGCCAGGATCGTGGCCACTGCCACAGGGTGGGTGATGTAAGGATCGCCGCTCTTCCGCTTCTGCCCCTGATGGCTTCGCTCGGCTACCGTGAAGGCCCGTTGGATGAGATCCAGGTCTTCCTTGGGGTTGTTTGCCCTGACTGTCCGCAGGAGCGGTTCGAGGATGGGCGAATAGGTGCTCGTGCCGCGTCCGGTCAATTTCGCCAGCCTGGAGCGTGTCCGCTCGCGGCGTCCGGGGAACGTCGGGCGCACGCCCGGACTGTCCACGGGCACACCATCCACTGTGCTTCCCGTGGCTGCAGTTGCGGTGCCGGGGACGCGGCTCAGGCCGTCCTCTCCGCCCGCCGGCGGCGCCGACGTCGTACGTTCCTCCACAAAAGCACCTCTCACGACTGACTTAATTCTCCCAGTCTATTCCCGCTGGTGACCTCTCCAAGAACCGGTACCCAGATGACGGAGCCGGGAACGAAAAGGGCCGGTCACCGCATCTCAGCGGTGACCGGCCCTTCAACGGGAAAACAGGCTAAACGGTGGCGGCTTCCGAGTTCGCACTGGCGGCTGCCGCACGCCGACTAGCTACCTTCTTGGCCTGCTTCTGGAGCTCGGGTTCGCTCTGGCGCAGCAAGGCGTAGAGCGGGGCCGCGATGAAGATCGTGGCCGCGGTACCGATCAGGATGCCGACGAACAACGCGAGGGACAGGTCCCGGAGCGTGCCGGCGCCCAGCAGTCCGGCACCGATGAAGAGAATCGCGGCGACGGGCAAGACTGCCACCATCATGGTGTTGATGGAGCGCACCAAGGTTTGGTTGACGGCAAGGTTGACCTCTTCGGCGAAAGTGCGCCGGCTGGAGGTGTTGATGTCCGAGGTGTTTTCACGGATCTTGTCGAAAACCACCACGGTGTCGTACAGGGAGTAGCTGAGAACCGTCAGGAAGCCGATGATGGCCGACGGTGTCACCTCGAAGTCGCTCAAGGAGTAGACACCGGCCGTGGTGAACATCGTGACGAGCATGCCGGCAAGGGCAGAAACCGACATCTTCCAGGTACGGAAGTACAAAGCCATCAAAAGAGCCGCCAGGCCCACGAACACCGCAAGGCCGATCAGGGCCTGCTTCGTGACATCCTGCCCCCAGGTGGGGCCGATGAAGGTCGAGGTGACCTGGTTTTCGGTGACGCCGTAGGCCTTTGCAAGATCCGTTTTGATCTTGATGGTCTGGTCATCGCTGAGTTTGTCGGTCTGGATACGCATGGTGCTGCCGGCGACGTTGGCGACGCGCGGAACGGCACCGGAAACGACGTCGTGAACTGCCTTTTCGCCCACCGCGGAATCGGTGGTCTTCACGTTGGACACCGTGAACTCGGAACCGCCCCTGAAGTCGATTCCAAGGTTGTAGCCGCCTTTGACCACCGGCAGGAGGATGGAGATCGCGACCGCCACTGCGGCGATGATGAACCAGATCTTCTTGCTGGATACGAAGTTGTAAGAGCGCTTGCCCGTGTAGAGCTCGTTGCCGAACTTTGCGAAGCTCGTGGTCATTACTTCTCCTCCTTGGTGCCGTTGGAAGAACCAGCCAGCAGGGCTTGCTTCTCGGCAAGCCGGCGTTCGGCGATGGTCATGCGGCGCTCGGCTTCAGCGGCAGCACCGGTGTTGCGCGCGCGCACGACGGCGGGCTTCTCCGTCGGCGTGCGGAGCCTGCCGGCACCGCGGTACAGCGGCACGGCGCCCAGGCGCTCAGGGTCGAGGCCCGAAAAGCGGTGACCTTCCCCGAAGAACTTGGTCCGGGACAGCACCTGGAGCGTGGGGTGCGTGAACATGAACACGACCAGGAGGTCGGCCAACGCGGTGAGGCCAAGGGTGAAGGCGAAGCCCCGGACGTTTCCAACAGCGACGAAGTACAGCACCAAAGCAGCAAGCAGGTTGACGGCCTTGGATGCAAGGACCGTGCGCTTGGCGCGCTTCCAACCATTTGCGACGGCGGACACGAGGCCCTTGCCCTCACGAAGTTCGTCGCGGATGCGCTCGAAGTAAACGATGAAGGAGTCGGCTGTTTGACCAATGGCCACGATGAGACCGGCCACGCCGGCCAGGGACAGCCGGTAGTTTTCAGTCCAGCCAAGGATCGCGATGGCGAGGTAAGTGAGTCCACCCGCCACCACGAGGGAGAGGATGGTGACGAAGCCCAGGGCCCGGTACTGGAAGAGGGAATAGACCACGACGAGCAGAAGACCGATCACACCGGCCATCAGGCCCAGACGAAGCTGCTCGCCACCGAGGGTCGCGGAAATCTGTTCCTCGGACTGGATATCGAAGCTGATCGGCAAAGCGCCGTAGCGGAGCTGGTCCGACAAGGCCCGCGCGGAGGCTTGCGTGAAGTTACCGGTGATCTGAGGCTTGCCATCGGTGATGACGGCGAGGGCACGGGGAGCGGAAATGACCTGGTCATCCAGGACGATGGCGAATTGGGCCTTGGGGTCGTTGCCGCCCTGTGCCTGCGATGCCACGTAGAACTGGTTGAGTCTCTGGGTAACGTCCTTGAAGGTCTTGGTGGCGTTGGCATCGAACGTGATCGTCACGCCCCACGCATTGGTAACCGAGCCTTGTGCGCCCTGGACGGGGTCGAAGGAGGACGAAACGATGTCCTGGCCCTTTACCTCGACCGGGCCAAGGATGTACTTGACGGCAGGAGTCTTGGCCGTTGCCGGCTCGCAGGTCACCAGCGGCTTGGCCGGATCCGACCGCGGCTGCTTGTCCTGGGCCGGATTGACGCAATCCAGGGCTTCGAAGGCCTTGTAGACGTCCGCTGTCACCCAGTTGTTGTCGCTGGCGTTGGCCGGCGCAGCCGTGGGCTTCGGCAGGCTCGCATCAGGCGTTCGCGATGCCACCGGAACGGCGGCAGGGTCTCCGGCGGTGATCACCGGGCGGAAGTTCATGTCTGCAGATGCCTGGATCAGGGCGCGGGTTTCCGAACTTGGCGTACCCGGAAGGCTCACCACGACGTTGCGGCCGGACTGCGTGGTGATTTCCGCTTCGGCGACACCGGAGCTGTCAACGCGTTGGCGGATAATCGCGACGGCCTGGTTCAACTGTTCTTCGTTGATGCCCGTGGACCCTTCGACCTTGGGCGCCAGAATCATTTGCGTGCCGCCCTCGAGGTCAAGCGCGAGCTTCGGGGCCCAGCTGGCGTGACCTGTGATGACGCCGCCACCGAGGACTGCTGTCAGTACAGCGAATATTGCGACAAGCCAGATCAGCACCCTGCGGGCTGCATTTTTGTGGCCGGTTCGTGCCATGTTCGATCTTCCTGTTGATGACGGAACAGCCGCCGACGTGCACTTGTGAGCGCAGGCCGGCGGCGATTCATTGCCGTAGAACTATTCCCGCTTGTAGAGCGGGTACGGGCTAGTTGTCCTTCTTGCCCTCGTCGTTGAGGCGCTTGAGCGTTTCGTCGGGGGTCTCCGCGGATGCCGATGCATCGGCGTCCGTCAGCGACGAAGCGTCGTCCGGAACGTCAACTGCGGCCTCCTCGACGGGCTCAACGATCTTGGTCACGGCCTGGCGGTGCACGGTGGCGAGGTTGCCCGGAGACAGTTCAAGGACAACCTTGTTCTCAGCGTCGTCCATCGAGACGATTCGGCCGAACAGTCCGAAACTGGTCATGACGTCAACGCCGGGGGCAAACTGGGACTGCAGCTTGGCCTGCTGTTGCTGCGTCTTCTTGTTGCGGCGGAACATCATGAAGATGAAGACGCCGAGCATGGCGAACAGCAGGATTGTCATTGGATCCACAGGGAAGTTCCGTTCTTTACTTACGTTTTTGGTTTCACGGCCATGTCTGCCCGGTGGATCCGGCAGCCGTGGAGCTTTCGCCCACCTGGCCGCACAATGCTCCGACGGGCGGGCACAGAACCAAGGACTCGAACGTGCCGAGTGTCATACCAGTCTAGAGGGTTAAGCTGAATGGATCGTGCTATCGGCCGGTGTCGATGCTTTCCGGCCCGTTTTCGCTGTCTTCGAATAACGCCAGCGGGTCCTGCCCGAACACTCCTGGCGGAACCGCATAACCAAGGTGGGTCCAGGCGGACGCCATGGCGATCCTGCCGCGCGGCGTCCGTCCCAGAAGGCCTTCGCGCACCAGGTACGGCTCAGCGACCGTCTCGACGGTCTCGGGTTCCTCCCCGACGGCGATCGCGAGAGTGGAGAGCCCCACGGGGCCACCGTTGAACTTGAGGATCAGCGCCTCCAATACGGCACGGTCCAGGCGATCCAAGCCACGCTCGTCCACCTCATACATGTCCAGCGCAGCGGAGGCGGCACGAGCATCGATCTGCTCGATGCCGTGGACCAGTGCCCAGTCCCGGACACGGCGCAGCAGCCGGTTGGCGATACGCGGAGTTCCACGGGAACGGCCCGCGATCTCGCTGAAACCGGCCGAATTGACCTTCAAATCAAGCAATCCGGCTGAGCGACGCAGAACCAATTCAAGCTCCGCTACGGAATAGAACTCCAAGTGCCCGGTGAAACCAAAGCGGTCACGCAGCGGACCTGGCAAGAGCCCGGCCCGCGTGGTGGCGCCCACGAGGGTGAATGGCGGCAGTTCAAGCGGAATGGCAGTGGCGCCCGCGCCCTTGCCCACCACGATGTCCACGCGGAAGTCTTCCATCGCCATGTACAGCATTTCCTCGGCGGGCCGGGACATCCGGTGGATTTCGTCGAGGAAGAGCACTTCGCCCTCCGAAAGCGAGGAGAGGATCGCCGCGAGGTCTCCGGCGTGCTGGATGGCCGGCCCGCTGCTGATGCGCAAGGGAGCGTTCATCTCGGCGGCGATGATCATGGAGAGCGTGGTCTTCCCCAGCCCCGGAGGGCCCGAAAGCAGGACGTGGTCCGCGCTGCGGCCACGCATCCTTGAGGCCTCCAGCACGAGCGAGAGTTGCTTGCGGACGCGGTGCTGGCCTACGAAGTCGTGGAGGTTCTTCGGGCGCAGTGCGGCCTCTATGATGCGCTCTTCGGGTTCCTCTCCCCCGGTAACGAGGGACGGCTCAGCCACGGCTGCCAACCCGGTTTCCAGCGCGGGCGCCATCCTGCCCCAGCCAGCGAAGGGTTGCACGCAGGATCTGGGCCACGTTGCCGGCGTCGGCAAGTTCCGGGGAATCGGCCATTGCCTTGTCGATGCTGCCGGCGGCGTCCCTCTCCGACCAGCCGAGGCTCGTCATTGCGGCCACCACCTGCGGCTTCCAGACCGACTCGGCGGCGACGGCGGGTGCGGCCCCCGGAGCGGTGCCGTGGGGAACGAGTTTTCCTGCAAGCTCCAGGACGATCCTGCCGGCCACCTTCGGCCCGATGCCGGGGACCTTGGTGAATGACTTTGCGTCACCGGAATGGGCGGCCACCCGGATCGCTTCGGGCTCATGGACGGCCAGCACCGCGAGGGCCAGTCGGGGCCCCACCCCGCTCACGCTGAGAAGGACATCGAAAACTTCGCGCTCGTCATCGTTCGAGAATCCAAAGAGCGTCAGGGAGTCCTCCCGGACGATCAACGAAGTGAACAGCTTCGCTTCCTCGCCGACATGCAGGTGGCTGAGGGTTTGCGGCGTGGCGTAGACGCTCATACCGGCACCGTTGAGATCGATGACGGCCGTGGAGAGGCTGACGTGCGCCACGGTTCCGCGGAGAAAACTGATCAAGACCCGGCTCCTGAAGTACTGCCCGGTGCATGCTGCGCCGCGGGCTATCCGAACATATCTACGAATACCCTAGCAAGGGCCACCGACATTTACCGGCCGCGGCGCGCTTTCGCTTCGGCTTCAGCCCAGGCCCGCTGGGCGGGTGTCAACGCACTGCTCCCTGGTCCTGTCGTAGCAACCGCGGCACCGCTGCCGGCCCGCCACGCGTGCGTGACGGCGAGGGCCAACGCGTCCGCTGCGTCGGCCGGGCGCGGTGGGGCGTCCAATCGCAGGATCTTGGTAATGAGTTTTGTCACCGCTTCTTTGTTGGAGGTGCCGCTACCCGTCACGGCAGCTTTGACCTCCGACGGCGTGTGGAGCGCCACCGGGATGCCGCGCCGCGCAGCGGCCGCGATGACCACGCCGGACGCCTGGGCGACGCCCATGACGGTACTGACGTTCAGTTGGGAGAAGACCCGTTCGACCGCGAGAACGTCGGGCTTATACAGGTCCAGCCACTCGTCGATGGCCTTGGCGATGACCAGCAATCGCTGGTCCAATGATTGTTCCGGCGAGGTTCCCACGACGCAGACAGCCACCATGGTGGCGCGCCGGTTCCGTTCGACGTCGACCACTCCGATCCCGCAACGGGTGAGGCCCGGATCGACTCCCAATACGCGAAGAGTCAAGTCCGGGCCTCCCTGTTTGATATGAAGCTGTGTTGCAAGTGGGCGCTACTCGGCTTCGAGCGCAGCCTGGACTTCCTCGCTCATGTCCGCGTTGGTGTACACGTTCTGGACGTCGTCGAGATCCTCAAGAGCGTCGACGAGCTTCATGAACTTCTTGGCACCGTCGAGGTCCAGCGGCACCTGCATGGACGGGACGAACTCGGCTTCGTCCGTCTCGTATTCGATGCCGGCTTCCTTGAGGGCTTCGCGGATGGCCTGGAGATCGGTGGGCTCCGAGTGGATTTCCCAGTTCTCGCCGTTGTCCTTGACTTCCTCGGCGCCGGCGTCGAGCACGGCCATCAGGATGTCGTCTTCACTGAGTCCGTTCTTGGGCAGGTTGACGACGCCTTTGCGGGTGAAGAGGTAACTCACGGAGCCGGGGTCGGCAATGGTGCCGCCATTGCGCGAGATTGCAAGCCGGACCTCCGAGGCGGCACGGTTCTTGTTGTCCGTGAGGCACTCGATCAGAAGGGCCGAACCCTGCGGGCCGCGGGCTTCGTACATGATCTCCGTGTAGTCGACCACTTCGCCGGTCAGGCCGGCGCCGCGCTTGATGGCGCGGTCGATGTTGTCAGCGGGGACCGATGTCTTTTTGGCTTTGGTGACAGCCAGTTCCAGGCTCGGGTTGCCGGCAAGGTCCGGTCCGCCCATGCGGGCCGCGACTTCGATGTTCTTGATCAGTTTGGCGAACGACTTGGCCCGGCGGCTATCGAGGATGGCCTTCTTGTGCTTGGTCGTCGCCCATTTGGAGTGGCCTGACATGCTTTAAACTTCCCCTCTGATCATTCGAATAAACAATTCATGCACGCGCTTCTCCCCAGTCACTTCCGGGTGGAAGGAGGTGGCCAGCAACCGACCTGAGCGCACTGCAACAATTCTAGCCAACCCGTGCAAAGTGTCCGTGTGGGTGGCTTTTCCCGGTTCCACCTGGGCAAGGATTTCGACGCCGGGACCGACGCGCTCCACCCACGGTCCGCGAATGAAGACGGCGTGGACGGGGTCGACGCCGGATTCGCCGGCGCTGAACTCAAGACCTTTGAAGTCGAGGTCCGTTTCGAAAGACTCGCGCTGCCTGCCGAAGGCGTTGCGACGGACCGTGATGTCCAATCCACCGAAAGTCTGCTGCGGATTCCCAGCGAGGTCCGTGGCGGGATCGGCGATGTCGTCCGCCAGCAGGATCATGCCGGCGCAGGATCCATATACCGGCAGCCCGGACGCAATCTGCTTGCGGATGGGGTCGGCAAGTTCAAAGATGCGCGCCAGCTTGTCTATAGTGGTCGACTCGCCGCCGGGAATGATGAGGCCGTCAATGTCATCAAGTTCCGCCGGACGCCGGATGCCGACGCCGGTGGCACCGGCCGCTTCGACGGCGTGGATGTGCTCACGAAAATCGCCTTGTAGTGCGAGGACGCCGATGCGCAGGCCCGAGCCCACGCTTGATGACGCCTCGGAAGGGGGATTGGTCATTCGACCATCATAATGCGCTGCCACCGCCAGGCTCGCCCGGGAACCCGGTGGCAGGCTTACGGCACGTGGTTTATGCACCAACTGGGATATATTACAGAGCATGTTTTCGTTCACCGTTCCACTCGGCAAGCTGGTCCGTGCTGTGTCCCGGCTGCGCGGCGGGGGTTCGGCTTTACCCGGCCTCGTGGTCGAGAAAATCGACCCAGGCTTCATGCAAAGGACGCTGTCCTCGCTCCCCCATGGCGTGGCGGTGGTGAGCGGAACCAACGGCAAGACGACCACGACCAAAATGGTGGTGGAGCTCTTGGAAAGCCAGGGCCTAAAGGTCTTCACCAACCGGACCGGCAGCAACTTCACGCGTGGCGTCGCGGCTGCGCTCCTCGGTGAAGTGGACTGGCGCGGCAGGCTGGACGCCGACGTCGCGGTATTGGAACTCGACGAAGCTCATGCAGTGCATTTCGTGAACAAGGTGCCCCCGCGCTACTGCCTTCTCCTCAACGTCCTGCGCGACCAACTTGACCGTTTCGGCGAAATCGACGCCACCGCGATGCTTCTCCAGCGCATCGCCGAGCGAACCACCGGCACCGTGGTCCTGAACCGCGAGGACCCCCGGGTGGCCCGCATTGCCGGAGCCCTTAGCGGCCCCGAAGTGCTCTACTTCGGATTGGACGAATCGCTCCGAAGCACCTTCCCGAACGACGACGACATGCGGGCCGCGGGGCCGGGAACCAGCCTCCTCGGTGACGTCCCCGACTCGCCGGCGGCCGACGTCGTACTCCGCCGTGTCGGTACCGATGACGCCGACTTCGAGTTCGACGGAACCCGCGTGGCGACACACATGAAACTCCGCGGCGTCTACAACATCTTCAATGCCGCCGCCGCATTGGTGCTCGCCAGGAGCATCACCGGGGCAAGCGGAAGGCCCGGCGATGCCGCCAAGCTGGTCAAGGCGCTCTCCGAGGTGGCTCCTGCCTTTGGCCGCGGGGAGAGCCTGACGGTGGATGGCCAGCCCCTTGAGTTGGTTCTGGTGAAGAACCCGAGCGGTTTCCGCCTGGGCCTGAAGTCATTCCCAGCGAAGGGCTATGCGTCCATGATCGCCATCAACGATAACTATGCCGACGGCCGCGACATGTCCTGGCTCTGGGACGTGGAATTCGATTCCCTGCGCGAGGACGGCGTCGAGGTCCTGACCGGTGTCCGTGCCTACGACATGGCACTGCGCCTCCAGTACGACGAGGTCCGTTTCGGTTCAGTGGACACGGACATCCCTGCGGCGTTGGCTGAATTCATCCGCGGGTCGGCGGGAAAGCCTAAACGCGTGTTCTGCACCTACACCGCGATGTTGGCCATCCGGCGCGAACTCTCCAAAATCACCACAGTAGAGGTGGTCTCATGACCCGGGCCGAAGATACCGCCGCTCACGCCAGCAAGGGCACCATCCGGGTCCTCCAGCTGTATCCCCGTGACATGAACATCTACGGCGACTGGGGCAACGCGCTCGTCCTGCGGCAGCGCTTGCTCTGGCACGGATACACGCCCGAGCTCCTTGAATACAACGTGGGCGACGACTTCCCCGAAGACGTCGATCTCATTGTGGGCGGCGGTGGCCAGGACAGCGGCCAGGTAGTCATCCAGGACGATCTCCAGTCACGAGGCGAGCAACTCCGCGAGATGGCCGAGGACGGAACGCCGATGCTGGTTATTTGCGGGCTTTACCAGCTTTTCGGCAAGTTCTTTAAGACGAAGAGCGGCCCTGTTATCCCCGGTATCGGCATCCTTGACGTCGAGACGGTCGGCACCGACGAACGCCTCATCGGAAACGTCACGCTCACCTCGCCCGAGTTCGGCGAAATCATGGGCTACGAAAACCACAGCGGACAGACTGCCTTGGGTCCCGGCGTCGAGCCCCTCGGCACCGTGTCCAAGGGTGCCGGCAACAACAGCAAAGACAACCATGAAGGGGCCAGGCACCGGAATGTGGTTGCCAGCTATCTGCACGGTTCCTTGTTGCCCAAGAATCCTGCCATCGCCGACTTCCTGATCCGGACCGCCGTCGAACGCAAGTACGGTACTTTCGTCCCCGGAACGCCCGACGACGGCTATGCGCGCCTCGCGCGCGAACACGCGGCGCGGCGGCCGCGCTAACACCGCGCTAATACCGGCAAAAGCGTTGTGGGCGGGCAGCCTGCATGAAAGGGTTGCTTCATGACGAACCCTCTCTTGGAGCCGAGCACCCTTCCCTTCGGATTGCCGCCCTTTGCCGCCATCCAGGACAGCCACTACGCCGAAGCTGTGGACGCAGGCCTCACTGAGCACCTGGCTGAAATCCAGTCCATCGTGGATAACCCAGAGCCCGCATCCTTCGAAAACACGGCAGTTGCGATGGAACGCTCCGGCCGCCTGCTGGAGCGGGCAGCGGCATCCTTCTTCACACTGGTTTCCGCCGACGCCTCAGAGGCCATCCGCGAACTCGAAACCGAGCTGTCTCCCCGTTTCGCGAGCCACCAGGACGCGGTCTACCTCAACCGCGGACTGTACGAGCGATTCGTAGCAATAGACACCTCAGGACTTGACGATGAATCCATCCGGCTGGTGCAGGAATACCTCAGGGAATTCCGCCAGTCGGGGATCCAACTTGATCCAGATGACCAGGAAAAGCTCAAGAGCCTCAATGCGGAGCTCTCCCGTTTGGGAACGGAATACGGGCAACGCGTCAAGGAAGCCATGAAGGCTGCCGCGCTGATGGTGGATGACGCCACGGAGCTTGCCGGCCTGCCGGCGGACGACATCGCCAGTGCCGCCGAGGCAGCACGCACTGCCGGACACGAGGGGAAATACCTCCTGACCCTCATACAGCCGAGCAACCAGCCTGCTTTGGCTTCTTTGCAAAATCGTGAGCTCCGGCGCCGCCTCTATGAGGCGTCCATTGCGCGGGGCAGCGACGGCGGCAGCCTGGACGTCATGGAGCTGGCGAAGGCGATGGTGCGTTTGCGGGCCGAGAAGGCGACACTTCTCGGGTTCGGCAACTACGCCGAACTGGTCATGGACCGCCAGACCGCCCCCGATTTCGCGTCCGTTCAGGCGATGCTGAACCGGCTTGCTCCTGCCGCCATCCGCAACGCCGACGCCGAGGCGGCCGCCTTGGCGGAGAGCGCGGGGCACCCGTTGGAAGCGTGGGACTGGGCGTACTATTCCTCGAAGGTCCGGCGGGAGCGGTACGAGGTGGACGAACAGTTGCTGCGGCCCTATTTCGAACTGGACCGGGTACTCATGGACGGCGTGTTCTTCGCGGCCACGAGCCTCTTCGGCATTACTTTCCACGAGCGGCAAGACCTTGAGGGGTACCACCCGGACGTCCGCGTCTGGGAGGTGCGCAACGAGGACGGCTCCGAGCTTGGCCTTTTCCTGGGCGACTACTACGCGCGGGACTCCAAGCGCGGCGGCGCCTGGATGAACTCGCTCGTCGATCAGTCAGCACTCCTGGGTACCAAGCCAGTGGTGATCAACAACCTGAACATCTCCAAACCGCCAGCCGGAGAATCAACGCTCCTCACCCTGGACGAGGTCCGGACCACGTTCCACGAATTCGGCCACGCCTTGCACGGACTCTTTTCCAAGGTCATGTATCCGCGGTTCTCCGGAACTTCGGTCCCCCGGGACTTCGTGGAGTATCCGTCACAGGTCAACGAGATGTGGATCATGTGGCCCGAAATTATCGGCAACTACGCGCGCCACTACGCCACTGGCGAACCTCTCCCCCGGGACATCATCGACCGCCTCAACGAGTCCAAGCTTTGGGGGGAAGGTTTCGCCACCACGGAATACCTCGGAGCCGCCCTGTTGGATCTGGCCTGGCACGTGCTGGAGGTAGACGGCGTTCCTCAGGATGCCCAGGACTTCGAAGCCAAGGCATTGGCTGCGGCGGGCGTGGCGCATTCCCTCATACCGCCCCGGTATCGCACGGGGTACTTCCAGCACATCTTCGCCGGGGACTTCTACGCCGCAGGGTACTACTCCTACATCTGGAGCGAAGTGCTCGACGCCGAAACGGTGGACTGGTTCAGGGAGAACGGCGGGCTGCTGCGCAGCAACGGCGAACGTTTCCGCTCGGAACTGCTCTCCCGCGGCAATAGCCGGGATCCGTTGGAATCCTTCCGCGCACTCCGGGGACGCGATGCCTCCCTCAACCCCCTCTTGAAGCGCCGCGGACTCGAGTAGCCTGGCCGGCCG
This sequence comes from Arthrobacter sp. FW306-2-2C-D06B, assembly GCF_021789175.1. Classification (NCBI taxonomy): domain Bacteria; kingdom Bacillati; phylum Actinomycetota; class Actinomycetes; order Micrococcales; family Micrococcaceae; genus Arthrobacter; species Arthrobacter sp. FW306-2-2C-D06B. The sequence continues at coordinate 2,355,401 of NZ_CP084560.1, read as the reverse complement.
AGCCAACTGACTCGCAGTTGTTGTCGTTATGAGGCTCCATAACGACAACAACTGCGTGGGCCCACGCCGCCAGGGTTCCCTGGCCGAGCTTGCGAGGCGAGGGCGGCGGTGGGGATCAGTTGGGTGTTAACGCACGACGCCGGCCGGTCACCGTGAAAGGTGACCGGCCGGCGTCGTAATTCTGGAGCTCAGCGCCGTCAGGCGAGACTTACCAGCCGCGCTCGGCGAGGCGGTGGGGTTCGGGGATTTCCTCGACGTTGATGCCCACCATGGCTTCGCCGAGGCCGCGGGAGACCTTGGCGATGACGTCGGGGTCATCGAAGAAGGTGGTGGCCTTCACGACGGCGGCGGCACGCTGGGCCGGGTTGCCGGACTTGAAGATGCCCGAACCGACGAACACGCCGTCCGCGCCCAGCTGCATCATCATGGCAGCGTCGGCCGGGGTGGCGATGCCGCCGGCGGTGAACAGCACGACGGGAAGCTTGCCGGTGGCGGCGATTTCCTTGACGAGCTCGTACGGGGCCTGGAGTTCCTTGGCCGCGACGTAGAGCTCGTCCTCGGGCAGGGTGGAGAGGCGGAGGATCTCGGCGCGGATCTGGCGCATGTGGGTGGTGGCGTTGGAGACGTCGCCGGTGCCGGCCTCGCCCTTGGAGCGGATCATGGCCGCGCCCTCGTTGATGCGGCGCAGCGCCTCGCCGAGGTTGGTGGCACCGCAGACGAAGGGAACGGTGAAGTTCCACTTGTCGATGTGGTGGGTGTAGTCGGCCGGGGTCAGGACCTCGGACTCGTCGATGTAGTCCACGCCGAGGGACTGCAGGACCTGTGCCTCGACGAAGTGGCCGATTCGGGCCTTGGCCATGACGGGGATGGACACGGCGGCGATGATCGCGTCGATCATGTCCGGGTCCGACATGCGGGACACGCCGCCCTGGGCGCGGATGTCGGCGGGAACCCGCTCGAGCGCCATGACGGCCACGGCGCCGGCATCTTCGGCGATGCGGGCCTGCTCGACGTTGACGACGTCCATGATGACGCCGCCCTTGAGCATCTCGGCCATACCGCGCTTGACGCGGTTGCTGCCCGTAACGCTGGCTGCGGACGAACCGGCTTCGTTGCTTACATCAGGTGTAGACACAAAAACCCCTATGGGTAGATAGAAGACCTTGGCCGGGGCGCAGGCGGACAGGGGCCACACACAGCGCACACCGGATTTCCAGGTCACATTGACCAAGTAACTTCAATACTAGTCCCCTGCGCTGTGGCCGTCGTACTTGATTACCAGCCCCGCCCCGCTGTTCCGCCGGCACCGACGGGGCTTCGCACACCGGGTGATATGGGTCCCGCGCGTCGCGGATACTTCAGGTCCATTGACGGCAGCGGATTGGTTGACGATGCAAAGGCGCAGGAATCTGTCTTCGGCAATTGTGAGGGCAACACCGGGCCGGTCGCCGAGGCGGTCGGGGTTCATTGGGACCTCAACAGCTAGTACTTGGGACGTGTTTTCCTTGTTTTCATTTTTCGCGTCGCCGGGTGGCAGCGTGGGGGCCTAATTGTCAGTGCCCCGTGACAGGGTTTAGTCATGGAAGGCACCGGTCAATTCACCGCACTTCGGGTGGCCGCGCCCGACGGCGGGATCTCGTCGCCGGGGCGCGTGGCCCGCCGCCTGAAGCCCGTCGCCGCCCGCCATGCCCAGCTCCAATACGCAGCCCAGCTTCAAAACCCGGCCCGGTTTCAAAGCCTGGCCCGGTTCGAAAGCCTGGCCCGGTTCGAAAGCCTGGCGCAGCACCAAAACCCCGCCCGGTTCGAAAGCCCGGCCGCCGGCGGGCCGCTGCCCGCGGGCGGTCTTGATCAGGTGGTGGCGGTAATGAATGAGCTGCGCTCAACCGCTCTCGCCGACACCCGCCTGTTGGCTTTCCCCGAAGCCGCTGATTTCGCCGGCAAGGTCGAGGAAATCTCCCGGACGGTCGAGTTTTTGCAGCTCGTCGCAGCCCAGGCCGTGGAACGGACCCGGCGCGAAGCCCAGGCCGCACCGCACACGTCCCCGGCGCCGGGGTGGCGGACCGGCTGGACCGAACCCACCGCAACAGATACCGCAGCCGCGGCACTCGACGACGGGTACCGGAACGCCGCCGAATTCCTGCGCGCCAGGCTGCGGATCGGCATCGGCGAAGCACGACGCCGCCTCGCACTGGCCTCCGGAGTGCTCCCGCAGACCGGGATCGCCGGGCAGGACCTCCCCGCACGGCACGAGGTCCTCGCCGCGGCCCTGACCACCGCGGCCCTGCCCTCCCGCTCAGCCACCCTCATCAGCACCGCCCTGGACCAGGTACGCCACCTCGCCGACCCGGACACCACCCACCAGATGGAACACTCCCTCACCCGGACCGCCATGGAAAGCGATCCCGACTTCGTGAACCGGATGGCCAAGCGCTGGGTCGACGCCATCGACCAGGACGGAACCGAACCCGGCGAGGAAGAACTGCGCCACCGCCAAGGAGCATTCATCCGCAAACCCCGCCACGGCCTGCACCACCTGGAAATCATCGCCACCGCCGAACAATTCGAAACCCTCGCCACCGTCATGAACACCGCCACCAACCCCCGCCTCCAGCCCAACACCACCGGCACCGGCACAGGCACCGGCGCCGGGACCGGCCTGGACCGCCGCTCCCGGGCGCAGAAACTCCTCGACGGGCTCGTCGGCGCCTGCGCAGTGGCCCTGGCCACCGGCGAACTGCCCGCCAACGGCGGCCTCCGCCCGCAGGTCATGGTCACCATCGGCTACCAAGACCTCCTCAACCGCCTCGAACGCGCCGACCACCCCGACCGCGAAACGCCCACCGGCCCCCGCCTCAGCAGCGGCGCCGCCACATTCCAGGGCCCGCTCCACCCCTCGGCCATCCGCAAAATCGCCTGCGACGCCGACATCATCCCCGTCCTGCTCGCCAGCGAGGGCCGCGTCCTGGACATCGGCCGCACCACCCGGATCTTCCCGCCCCACATCCGCAAAGCCATCATCGCCCGCGACCAAGGCTGCGCCTTCCCCGACTGCACCATCCCCGCACCCTGGTGCGAAGCCCACCACATCACCTACTGGACCAACGGCGGCACCACAGGAACCGACAACGGCACCCTCTTATGCAGCCACCACCACCACGTCATCCACAAAGAACACTGGACCATCACCATGGAAACCGGCGTGCCATGGTTCAAACCACCACCCCACATCGACCCCCGCCAAACACCCCGACGCAACCACCACTTCAGACCCACCCGCACATAACCTCACCCGGACGTGAGCGTGCCCCGACACAAAACGCGCCGGGGCAGCAAAGTGATCACACCGCTTAAGCGGGCGTCCCGCCGTCGACGTCTGCCATCGCCTGTTCGCGGACGGCCGCCATCCTTTGGACGACTGTGATGGCCGTAGCGGCGGAGAGCATGACAAGGGTCACCAGCAAGACGATGGGAGGCAGCCCCAGTCCGGTCAGACCGGTGACGAGGAGCACCGAAATGAGCCGTTCGGCACGCTCGGCGATGCCCACATTGGCGTAGAAGCCCAATGATTCAGCCTTGGCGCGGGCGTACGAAACCACCATCCCGAGAACCAGGCAGGCCAGGGACGCGATGGCAATCGCAATGTTCTCCCCGCCCGTGAAGAACCAGATTGCGACGCCGGCGAAAATGGCGCCGTCTGCCAGCCGGTCCAGCGTGGAGTCGAGGAAGTTTCCCCACGGTCCGCTGCGTCCCTGCTCCCTTGCCATGATGCCGTCCACGACGTCGGACAGCGCGAAAATGGCGATCAGCAGCGAACCCCACCAGAGCTGGCCCAGTGGGTAGAGAATCAGGGCGCCGAGAACTACGCCGGCGGTCCCGACGACGGTGACAGCGTCGGGCGAGACCCCAACCCTAAGCAGGAATCGGGCAAGGGGCGAGAACAGCCCGGTGAAAAACCCGCGGGCGTGCCGATTAAGCATCCGTCTCCCCGGAGAGATCCGACTCTTCCGGCCACGCCTCGGCCACTTGCTGGCGAACCTCGCCAAGGGTCTGGGTGATGGCCTTCGTCTGGGCGATGATCGGGAAGAAGTTTCCGTCCCCACCCCAGCGAGGAACCACGTGCTGATGCAGGTGTGCGGCGATTCCCGCCCCGCCTGCCACGCCTTGGTTCATGCCCAGGTTGAAGCCGCTCGGGTTGGCCACCTTTCGCAGCACCCGCATAGCGGTCTGCGTGAGCTCTGCCATTTCCGCCGTTTCCTGCACTGTGATGTCCGTGTAGTCCGGAACGTGCCGGTAAGGACACACCAGCAAATGACCAGGGTTGTAAGGGAACAAATTGAGCACCACGTAGCACGTCTTGCCGCGCCGCACGATGAGGGACTCCTCGTCCGTGCGGCTTGGAGCTACGCAGAACGGGCAGTCGTCGTTATCGAACTGGTTCTGCCCGCCCTTGATGTAGGCCAGGCGGTGCGGAGTCCACAAGCGCTGGAAGGCATCAGGAACACCTGCCAGGCCGAAGTCGTCAGTCACTTCGGCATCGCCCGGATACTCAGCTGTCACGCCCGTGTTCTCCTGCACTGTTTCCTGCCCCCCACGGTGTCCGGCTCGTCAGCTCTCGCGGTTCTTGACGGCGTCGACAATCCTTCGGACGGCCTCGGCAACGGGTACACCGTTGTCTTGGCTGCCGTCACGGAAGCGGAACGACACCGCACCGGCCTCGGCGTCCTCTCCCCCGGCAATAAGGACGAAGGGAATCTTGTCCTTGCTCGCAGTGCGGATTTTCTTCGGGAAACGGTCCGAGGAAATGTCCACCTCGGCACGGATGCCCGCGGCCTTGAGCTGGCCGACGACGTCGAACATGTAGTCGTTGAACGCCTCCGCCACCGGAATGCCGACCACCTGCACGGGCGAGAGCCATGCCGGGAAAGCTCCCGCGTAGTGTTCGGTGAGTACGCCCATGAAGCGCTCTACCGAGCCGAACAAGGCCCGGTGGATCATGACCGGACGCTGGCGGGTGCCGTCGGCAGCCTGGAACTCCAGCTCGAACCGCTCAGGCAGGTTGAAGTCGAGCTGGATGGTGGACATCTGCCAGGTGCGGCCCAACGCGTCCTTCGCCTGCACGGAGATCTTGGGACCGTAGAACGCGGCTCCACCCGGATCCGGGACCAGCTCCAGCCCCGAGGCCTCGGCTACTTCGGCCAAGGTGCGGGTGGCTTCCTCCCAGGCGGCGTCCTCGCCAACGAACTTGTCTTCGTTCTTGGTGGACAGTTCAAGGTAGAAGTCGTCCAGTCCGTAGTCCTTGAGCAGGCCGAGGACGAAGTTCAGGGTTGTGGTGAGTTCGTCCTTCATCTGCTCGCGGGTGCAGTAGATGTGGGCGTCGTCCTGTGTCATGCCGCGTACGCGGGTCAGGCCGTGGACAACACCGGACTTCTCATAGCGGTACACGGAGCCGAATTCGAAGAGCCGAAGGGGCAGTTCCCGGTAGGAGCGGCCGCGTGACCGGAAGATCAGGTTGTGCATGGGGCAGTTCATCGGCTTCAGGTAGTAGTCCTGGCCGGGCTTGCGCACGGTGCCGTCGTCGTTCAGTTCCGCGTCGATGTGCATCGCCGGGAACATGCCCTCCTTGTACCAGTCAAGGTGGCCGGAGACTTCGTAGAGGTGTCCCTTGGTGATGTGCGGGGTGTAGACAAACTCGTACCCGGCGTCCACGTGACGCTGGCGCGAATAGTCCTCCATCGCCTTGCGGATAATCCCGCCCTTGGGGTGGAACACCGGCAGGCCGGAGCCCAGCTCATCCGGGAAGGAAAACAGGTCAAGCTCCGCGCCGAGCTTGCGGTGATCGCGGCGCTCGGCCTCGGCGATGCGCTCCTGGTAGGCCTTCAGCGCATCCTTGGTGGGCCAGGCGGTGCCGTAGATGCGCTGCAGTTGCTGGTTGTTCTGGTTGCCCAGCCAGTATGCCGCCGAGGAGCGGGTCAGGGCGAAGGCGTTGGAGATCAGCTTGGTGTTGGGCAAGTGCGGGCCACGGCAAAGATCGCACCAGACGCTGTCACCGCTCTTACGGTCCACGTTGTCGTAGATGGTGATGTCCCCGGCGCCCACCTCGACGTTGACGCCCTCGCCGGCTTCGGCGGCGTCGTTCTTTTTGCCCAGCAGCTCAAGCTTGTAGGGCTCGCCCTTCATGGCTTCGCGGGCTTCGTCTTCAGTGACGACGCGGCGCACGAACTTCTGGTTCTGGTTGATGATCTTCTGCATCATCTTCTCGAGCTGGCGCAGGTCTTCGGGGGTGAAGGGCTCGGCAACGTCGAAGTCGAAGTAGAAGCCGTCTGTGATGTAGGGGCCGATTCCGAGTTTGGCGTCCGGACGAAGCTGCTGCACGGCCTGCGCCATCACGTGTGCGGTGGAGTGGCGCAGGACGTTCAGGCCCTCCGGCGAGTCGATGGTGATGCCGTCAATCTGGGCACCCTCGGGCAGCACCTGGTCAAGGTCCTTGAGCTCGCCGTCGACACGGGCCACTACGACGTCGCGGCGCTCGAAGAAGAGTTCCGCGCCGGTGGTCCCTTCCGTCACCTTGGTCTCTTCGCCATCGACGATGAGGGTGATCTGCTGGGCATCTGACACGGGTGTCTCCTATTCATTGATAAGGCTTCATAGCTTGTGGCGTACGGGGACCACAGCCAGCCATTGTCCATCGTATCCGCTCCGGCTGGGGCAGCCAAAGCAGGCGCGGGCCTGCCGTTTCTCGCCGAGGAGACGCGGCGAAGGACGGCCATTTTGGCATACGTGATTGCGACCCGTGCAACGTCATACGGAGGACTCTGGGTCTGGACTGTGGTGCGGTCCGCGAAACTGCCCTAACGCAGGGCTACAGGCGGCCTGCGGCGCTTCTCACTTCGTGTTTCCGCCAGGCCGGTTGGTGGAGCAGATGCAAGCGGTGGGCCTGCCGCTCAAGGGACGGGGTCCACCGGCCATGGCTTCTGTCCTTGACCAGTGCGGTTCCGGCGATCTCCCTGAGCGTGGATATCCCGCGGACAGCGGACTGTTTGGTGGTAAAAGTTGTAGACATCGCCAGAATGTCGCCGTCGCCGTCGCGTAGTGCAATCCTGTACCCATCGTCGGGTCCGTCGATCAGCTCAAAGTATCCAGCCATTGTGTAGCCTCCTTTGAAACCTGCGGTTGTAAAGGACACCAACCAGTCTACCGAGCCGAGCCCCCGGTTTGCAGCAATGCAAGGAGGGCACTGCCGTCCGGACTGCCCAGGCCTGTGCAGGGATCCCAGCCGGTCGCGGCATGGTAGCTTCCGTTGGAACCAGCGGTGATGTCGTGGAAGCCCGACGCCGGTTGGGTGCCGTTTTGGTAGAGCAGCGGCTGGATGAGCCCGAAGCGCCTGTTAGTGGCCTGCGCGAGACGGGCAACCAGGGCCGCCCAGAGCGGTGCGACCGCGCTGGTTCCGCCGATCACCATGTCTTTCCCGTCGACGCGTACCTTGTAACCCGTCTGCGGGTCGGCGACGCCGCTGACATCCGGGACGCCCCTTCCGGCCTTCTTGTGCTTGGCGTGCCCCGAGATGCCGGACTGCCAGGACGGAACCGGAAAGACGTCGCTGTAACCTCCGCCAGTAGCCGAGTTGGGGCCGTCATTCCAGACCGTTTCCGCGCTGATGATGCCTGTCGCGGTGTCCGCTTGAAGGCGGGTTCCGCCGCAGGCCAGCACATGCGGGCTCGACGCCGGGAAATCGGCGTGATCCTTGTTGTCCGTGGCGCCGTCCGCACTGCCGTTGTCCCCGGCCGCGGCTGTCACCGTTACCCCGAGGGCCGCGGCGTCGGCCAGTGCCTGGTCGAAAGCCGTCCGGGCTTGGGCAGTCCAGGCGTCTTCGCTCTGGCCCCAACTGATGCTGATCGCGGCCGGCGCCGGATTTGCATGAGAGGCTACGACAATCGCGTCCAGGAAGCCGGCGTCGGTGTTGGGAGCGAAATAGACCACAATTTTGGCCTTGGGCGCCAAGGCGCCGACCACTTCGACGTCGAGCAGGACTTCCCCGTCGGCGCCCGCCGGATCCTGCCCGGGCCGGTTCGCTCCGCCGTCGACTCCCGCAGCGGTGACGCTCGGCGTGGCCATGCCGAGGCCTTGGAAGTAGGCGTCAAGGTCCTGCTGTCCGTAGCCGCCGCCCAGCTCAAGGATGGCAACGGTTTGGCCCGTTCCGTCCGTTCCCTCAGGAAAGTTGTAGATCTTTCCCAGCTGGGGCGGGGTGTAGCTGGTTCCGGCAGAGGCCAGGGAAATGGCGCGGAAATGGGCCCGGGCCTGCGGCCGGTCGTCAAGGCCGAGGACGGCGACGACGACGCCGTCGAGATCTGCAGGTACTTGAAGGCCTCCGGTGCGGTGCCGGTGGGTGACAGCGGTGCCGTCCGGGCTTCGGCTCGTCAGCTCGTCAAGGGACGTACCGAAGATGCTGCTCATCCGTTCCACGGTTCCAGACAGCCGAATCCTGCGGCTGGCCGCGTCCGACTCCACGACGTCGAGACCGAGGTCGGCGAAGGTGCGCGCAGCGAGATCGAGGTCTGCTGCCGACGCGCCGTACCGGGAGGCTAGTTCGTCCCGCGAAAGCGCAGCGGACGGAACTTCGGGCATCTCTTCCTGGCGCCTGAGGATGACCGTCGCCTCGATCCGACGGGAAGGATCGACGGGACCGAGAACGTCCCGGACGCCCGGAGCGGGAGCCCGGTCAGATCCTGGCAGCGGAACGCTTTGCGTTTCCTCAGGCGGTCGATCTTCTGGAGTGTCCTGCATCGACATTGGTGCCTCCTACGCTCGCTGAGAGAGAGAGAGCTTCGTCCCCTGCGATTATGCACCAGGAGCCACTTTGGCACCATGGCGGAGCAGGAATGGTCGGTGGCGCCCACTCAGGCGGCGCGGCTTCGCCGGGGCTTGGGCACGGCGGCCGCCCACGGTAGCGTGGGGCCTTGGCGGCCCATGCCACAGCAACGGCCGTCGCAGCGGCGAGTCAAAGGAGCGAACCATCAGTAGGTCACACCGAACATCAGCCCATGAACCCGACACTGCTGTTGAGCTGAACCCGGTGTTCAGCCGACCAGGAGAATCCAGTATTTTTCCACGGTTCACCATGCCCGACGGTGAGTCCCTTCCTTCGACTGCCTATCAGGTTGTCCACGACGAAGCCATGCTGGACGGCAACTCCCGCTTGAACCTGGCAACGTTCGTTGGAACGTGGATGGAACCGGAAGCGTCAAAGCTGTATGCAGAAACGTTCGACAAGAACATGATCGACAAGGACGAATACCCCCCAGACGGCTTTGATCGAGACCCGCTGCTGGCGGATGCTCGCCGACTTGTGGAACGCCCCCGATCCCGCCAAGTCCGTTGGGACCTCCACGATCGGTTCTTCCGAGGCATGCATGCTGGGCGGCCTGGCCTTGAAGCGTCGCTGGCAGCATGCGCGGCGGGCGGCCGGTTTTTCCACCGACAAACCCAACCTGGTCCTCAGTTCGGCAGTGCAGGTCTGCTGGGAGAAGTTCTGCAACTACTGGGACGTGGAGGCCAGGTACGTTCCGGTGTCGAAGGAACACCAAATGCTGGACGGCTACGAGCTGGACAAGTACGTGGACGAGAACACCATTGGCGTTATAGCCATCATGGGAGTGACCTATACGGGGGTCTATGAACCCGTGGAAAAAATTTCGGCCGCGCTGGACGAGATCCAGGATAAGCACGGCTTTGATGTTCCGATCCACGTCGACGGCGCCTCCGGAGCGATGGTTGCGCCCTTCCTGCAGAGGGAGACTGTCTGGGACTTCCGTCTGCCGAGGGTTGCCTCGATCAACACGTCCGGCCACAAGTACGGCTTGGTCTATCCCGGCCTTGGCTGGATCATTTGGCGGGACGAGCAAGCGCTCCCCGAGGACCTGATCTTCCATGTCAGCTACCTCGGAGGGAACATGCCGAGCTTCGCCCTCAACTTCTCGCGGCCCGGCGCCCAAGTGCTGCTTCAGTACTACCTGTTCCTCCGGCTCGGATACGAGGGATACAAATCCGTTCAGGCAACCTCCCGGGATGTGGCGCTCTATCTATCGAGTGAGATAGGGGCGATGGAGCCATTTACTTTGTGGAGCGACGGATCGGACATTCCGGTCTTCGCTTGGCAGCTCACCGACGGCTACACGGAGAACTGGAACCTTCACCACTTGTCCGAACGGCTGCGGATGAATGGATGGCTCGTCCCCGCATACCCCATGCCGGACGGATTGAGCGAGATCACGGTCCAGCGGATCGTTGTCCGCAACGGGTTCACACGAGACCTCGCATCCAGTTTCCTGGCCGATCTCAAGAAGGAAGTGGCCTACTTGGACGGCCTCACCTCACCGATGCCGGCCGGCGGGCAAACCCAGGCGTTCCACCACTAGCCAGCGCCTTCAACGCCAGGCGCTTCAAGGAAGGACGTGTGCCATGTGCCGACTTTTCGGCTTGCATGCCGGTTCGCAGGCAGTCCGCGCCACTTTCTGGCTCTTGGACGCTCCGGACAGTCTCTCTGACCAGAGCCGGCGCGAGCCCGACGGCGCCGGCATAGGCACCTTCGACAGTGACGGTAAGGCCCATGTCGCCAAGCAGCCGCTTGCCGCATGGGAGGATCACGCCTTCGCGCGTGAGGCGCGGGTGCTGAAAAGCACGACGTTCCTGGCCCATGTGCGGTATGCCAGCACTGGCGCGCACACCATGGTCAACACGCATCCGTTCGAGCAGGACGGGAGGTTGTTCGCCCACAACGGGGCTTTCGGCGATCTGGAACGGCTCGATCAACGGCTGGCGGAGTTCGGGGTTTCGGATCTGGTCAAGGGCCAGACAGACAGTGAACGCCTCTTCGCATTGATCACCGCGGAGAGCAGGCGCGCAGATGGCGACGTCGGCGAAGGTATCACCCAAGCGATCAGCTGGATCGCGAAGGAGCTCCCAGTGTTCAGCTTGAACCTGATCCTGACGACGGCGAGCGACGTTTGGGCGGTCAGGTATCCGGACACGCATGAACTGCACATTCTGGAACGGTTGGCCGCCCGTTCCGAGGAGGCGGCTCCCCTGGACGCGCGGAGCTCCCGCATCCGCGCCCACAGCAAGGACTTGGCCCATTCCGGACACGTCCTCATCGCCACTGAACCGATGGATGACAATCCGGAGTGGAGAGCGCTGCCCGGCGGTGCGTTGGTGCACATCAATCCGGATCTAGGCGTGACCATCAGCCACTCCTTCCCGGAGGCTCCGACACATCCGCTCACGCTATCCGACCTCTCCCCCTCCGCGGCAGCATCCCAGAAGCCGTGATCCTCGAACACAAAACAGCGTCCGGCGTCTTGGGCTTATGGCCGCGTGTTCATCGTGTCCGTGGGCCCCGCCGCGCATAAGATCGATCCATGACCGCTGAAGTCGAATCCGAAACCGCCTTCGTCCCGGCCGTCCAACTCGACGGACAAATGAGCATCAACGACGTCCTGCTTGAGCTGGGGCGGGAACCTGTGGTGTACCCGTCCGCGAACGCCGACGCCGGCGATTTCCACATTTTCTAGCAGGACGCCGGGGAAACTCCGGCTGATAGAGGTACTGGTAGGGACTCCCTCAAAGCGCTCAAACGTCACTATCGTTGATCGCATGGACAACCGGAACGACGCCCGCGAATTCCTTGCTTCCCGGCGAGCGAAGATCACCCCCGAACAGGCGGGGCTGCCGACGTCGGGGGGAAACCGGCGCGTACCCGGACTCCGTCGCGGAGAAGTCGCAACCCTGGCCGGGGTAAGCGTTGAGTATTACACCCGCCTCGAACGGGGAAACCTTGCGGGAGTGTCTGAAAGCGTCCTGGAAGCATTGGCCAGGGCGTTGCACCTCGACGAAGCTGAGCGTGCACATCTGTTCGATCTGGCCCGGGCCGCAGGAACAAGCAAGAGGCAGCGTCGATCTGCGCCGCAAAATCTGCGGCCGAGCGTCCAGTTTGCCCTCGACGCCATCACTGACGCGCCGGCGTTTGTCCGCAACGCACGCATGGACATCCTCGCCGCCAACAGGCTCGGCCGCGCATTGCATTCGGAGATGTACGTCGACCCGGTCCGGCCGGCCAACTACGCGCGCTTCATTTTCCTGGATGAGGAGCGGGCCCGGAGGTTCTTCCCGGATTGGGAGCTCGCTGCCAACAACATGGTGGCCATCTTGCGCACCGAGGCCGGCCGCGATCCCTTCGACCGCGGACTGAGCGACCTCGTAGGAGAGCTTTCCACCCGCAGCGATGAATTCCGCACTCGCTGGGCAGCACACAACGTGCGCCGCCACTACAGCGGCTTCAAGCATTTCCATCACCCTGTGGTGGGCGAACTCCGGTTGCTGTTCGAAGCGATGGAGTTGTCAGCGGACACCGGCCTCTCCCTGTTTATCTACCCTGCAGAACCTGGTTCCCCCTCAGCAGATGCCCTGCGACTCCTCGCGAGCTGGGCCGCCACGCAGGAACTGGCAGAACAACCTCAAGCCGCACCCACTGCAGGTGGAGTGTGACGGCAACCTAAGGCGTTGATCGGGCTGCGGCCAGGCGGGACTTCAACCATGAAACGGCGTGTCTTCTCTGAACGGACGGAAAGGCGTGCCCGCCTTCGAAAGGAACGAAATCCGCGACGCCTTCCCTGAAGGAATTGACGAGGCCCTGGACGTCCTGAAACGGAAACAGTGGATCTTGCTGTCCGGCGACGATCAATACACGCTGGTCTTCGATGGCTTGGGCCACCAGATGCGCGTCACCCGCTTTGCGAAGATTGGGCACAAACCAGGCCGGGTTATGGGAAATGCCCTCACGTTCGAAGGACTCAAGCGTCCCGATCCCGCAACTAAGAACGCCGGCCCGCAGCCGTGGATCGCAGGCGAGATTGAAAAGCCCCACCTGGCCGCCCAGCGAATGACCGACAATCCCCAGAGGCCCTTGCACCTCATCGCAAGCCTCGAGCCACGAAGTGGCCATGGCAATATCCCGTGTGTGGATGCCCTGCAGCGTTGACCCGCCATCGAGCAGATCCTGCGCATCGCGGCTTTCAGCCAGCTGGGGGTCAATGGCGTCACGCTGCCGCTCTTCGAATCCTAGGAGGTCCGGGACGAGCGCCGGAACGCCAGACTCGGCCAATTCGACGGCGAAAGCCATTTGCGGATCACCTTCAAGCCCGGCAAGCTCGCTCTTTCCCAAGGAATAGTTTCCGGCGTGTTGATGGACCGCCACCACGGCACCCACCTGATGACCCCCATCGATTGGCGTAAGGAATAGACAAGGGACCATATCGCCTGCATCCGTCCAAAGCTCGATCCGCTCGCGTAGGACATCTCCCTGGCGCAGAGCCGAGCCGCGAACAACTCTCGCCGCGACATATGACCGAATGGCGTCCAGGCCAATAAGCGAAAGGACCTTGGACCGTGCTGATTCCACTACGCGGGCTCCCCCCCATGACCTGCTGCCGTTACGCCATAGCCTACGATCTTGGACCTCTCCGCCCCTCCTCGTTGCCTTGGTCGTCGTCGCGCTCCCGCCGGGTGCCGTCGTCGTCCCTGTCCCGACGGCGTCCCTCACCGTTCGTGTCCGAGCGGTCGCCCGCGTCGGGGTCCAACTCTTCCGCGCGTCGTAGCCTGTCCTGCGAGACTTCGTTGGCCCGTTCGGCCGCCTTCTGCTTGTCGGTGGCCTCCTGATGCAAGCGTTCCGCTTCGCTCTCGGCGCGGGCGGCGTCAGCCGCCGCTCGGGCGGCCTCAGCGCTGCGCTCATGCGCTCCGAGGGCGTCGGCACGGGCTTTCTCGCGGAGGTCCGCGGCGCGCTTGCGGTTGGCTGCGTCCTTCGCGCGGCGCCCATAAGCGACGACGGCGACGATCACCGCGATGATCACAATCGCCACTACGATCCAAATCCATACTTGCCCGTCCATTGCAACTCCCCTCGAAATTGACTGTGCTTCCGGTGCGCAGGTTCTATCGTTCGGCCGATCCTGACGTTGGCCAGCTCGGATCGCCGTCCGCCGACAGCGCGCGGATGCTGGTTCCTTGAGTCAACAACTTTGCGTGAAACATGGCACGAGTAGCTTGTACTTGTTTTCCCCAGAGGTTCCAGCGGGTCGCCGCGCGCTGGTTTACTCAACGGCCGGCGACTGTGGCCGAACGCCAAAGGACAGCGAAGGTTCGTCGGGCGTAGCGAGGGTCAGCACCGCCTCCTCGACGGTCTCCTCGTCCTCCAGTTCCCGTTCCACACGGCGCAAAGCAATGGCTACTTCATGCTCCCGAAGGTCACCCGTGATATCCACGGCCGCCACGAGGTACAGCTTGCGCGGCCCAACAAACTCCAGGTGCAGATACGTCAGGCGATCGATTTCCGGGTGTTCCATGACCCTGATCGCCATCGACTTCTCGAGTTCCGGTGTAACGCCCTGACCGACGAGGAAGCGACGATTGCGATCTATCAGCACCACCGCGATGACACCGAGAAGGATGCCGACAAAGATGGATCCGAGGGCATCTGGGAGCGGAGATCCGGTGAACTGGTGCAGGAAGATCCCCAAGAAGGCAATGAGCAGGCCTATCAGTGCGGCACTGTCCTCCGCGAAGACGGCGCGCATGGTGGGGTCCGAGCTTTTGAGCACTTGCTCCAAGGTGCGACGTTCAAGTTGCCTTGCCGACGTGCGGGCCTGCCGGAACGCTTGGATGAACGAGGCCCCTTCAAGCACGAAGGATATCGCCAAGACGACATAGGCGACCCCGAAATCACCGGCTGGTTCCGGCGCGAAAAGCTGTTGGACACCGTGCATCACGGACACAACAGCCCCTGCGGTGAACAAGCCGAAGGCGGCAAACATCGACCACACGTACGCTTCCCTGCCGTAGCCCATCGGATGGGCCACGTCCCGCTCTTTCGAGGATCTCCTCTCAGCCACCAGCAGGAAGACCTGGTTTCCGGTATCGGCCCAGGAGTGCGCGGACTCGGCGATCATCGACGCGGAGCCGGTAAGTATGGCGGCGACAGTTTTTGCCGCGGCGACGAGAATATTTGCCGCAAAAGCCAAGATCACGGTCATAAGGGATGAGGGTGGCATCCTGACCTTCTTGGTTTCAACCATGGAACCTACCGTACCCAACAACCGTCGGGGCCACGCCTACTGCTTGGCGAGGAAGGAACCGAGGGTGCGGGCGTTACGGACCGCGTTTCCGCCGCCGTCGTTGTTGAAATAGACGAAGACCTCCTTGCCCGCGGCCTCCCATTCCGCAATGCGGTCCGCCCACCAGCGCAGGTCCTGATCGGAGTATGAACCTCCGTAAAGGTGATGGTGATCCGGCCCATGCATCCTGATGTAGACAAACGCCGCCGTGGCCCTCAGGACGCACGGGAGCTCCGCTCCGCTCATGATGCAGTAGGCCGTTTGGTGCCTTTCAAGCAGCTCGTAGACAGCCTCGTCATGCCAACTGTGATGGCGGAATTCGACGGCGACTTTCATCCACTCGGGAAGGAGGTCAAGGAAATACGCCAGCCGGCCGTCGTCGCGCTCCATTCCCGGCGGCAACTGGACCAGCATGACCCCACGCCTGGCTCCGAGTTCATGCCACGCCGAAGTGATCCTGCCAATCCAGGCTTCAGGGGCATAAAGGCGCTTTGCGTGGGTGAGCCCGCGGGGCGCTTTAACCGAGAACACGAAGCCTTCAGGTAGCCGGCGTCGCCAGCTTGCGAACGATGGATCACGCGGCCACCGATAGAAACTCGCGTTGAGTTCGACGGTCTCGAATTGTTGCATGTAGTAACCGAGCCGGTTGCGCGCGGGAGTGCCGGCGGGATAGAGCACGTGCTCCCAGTGCTCGTAACTCCACCCCGACGTTCCAACGTGGGTTCCCATGTGCCCAGCCTATGGTCGACGTCACTTAATAAGTAAGCTGATGATATCCGGGATTGAAGAGAGGTTGGTCGAGGGCCATGCGATTCGGGTCGATTTTCGGGCTGCTCGTGGTGATCTGGCTCATCATTGGAGCGGTAGCCGCCGGACAACGTGGCTACTTCAGCGCAGTTCCCGCGCAGTGTTCCCAGGTGGCAACAATCAGCCTGAATATTGTTGCCGGTCCCCTGAACTACATGGGCCTGAACCCTGTGGCAGGTTGCGAACTGCCGCGGCCGTCGTGACCGGACCGGAAGACCCTCCACTCCCGCGGCAGGCTGCCGACACCAGGCACGAGTCCGAGGACCAGCGGATGGACCGCAACTGGAATGAACTGCTCCAAGAGATGCGCGTCCTTCAAACAGGCGTCCAAATTATCGGCGGCTTCCTGCTCACCCTTCCGTTCCAGCAGCGATTCGGCACCCTGACCGAGATGCAAAAGTGGTGGTTTCTCCTGTTGGTCGTCCTGGCGACTATGACAACCGGCCTCATGCTGGTTCCGGTCAGCCTGCATCGGCGGCTCTTCCAGCATCACGTCAAGTATCGGCTGGTGGCTGCAGGGGATGTGATCGTCAAGGCGGTCGTCGCATGTGTATCCCTGCTGATCGCGGGATGTGCCGGACTGATCTTCAGCGTGGCCGTGGGACCCGAGGTAGGCCTCGCAGCCGGCGGCGGCATTCTTGTCGCCCTCGCCGCCCTCGTGCTGCTGTATCCCCTGCTTTCCTGGTCTCCCAGGCGTAGAAAAGCAGAGTCGGAACCCTAAGTCGCAGCACAAAAACCGAGCTATTGTAGTCCTTTCGATCAACATAGTAAGTTTACTGATCAATTTCTCGGAATCCATGGACAAGGTGCCGCCCGGGCTACTAGGTTCGATGAGGTAGCAGGCTCACGCAAGCGTCGAAAGACCGACGAAGAAGGTGAACATGTACCAGTCAGAACCGCAGCAAAGCCAAGCGGAACAACCACGTAGTGCCCGGCTTTTTCCACCGAGAGATCCCCGTTCGGGTTATCACACAGGATCCTTTCCACAGCAGGAACAGAAGCAGCCGGGCCTGACGGCGCCCATGGATCCCGTGCCGGATCACGGCGAACTCTCCTACACCGGCCATGGCCGCTTGACGGGCAGGGCAACCCTCATCACGGGAGGCGACTCCGGGATCGGGGCAGCTGTTGGCATCGCCTTCGCCCGCGAAGGTGCCGACGTCGCGTTCACGCACCTACCTGAAGAGTCCGAAGACGCCCGGAGTACCGCCGGCTGGATCCAAGAGGCCGGTACAAGGGCTTTGGCCATGCCGGGCGACGGCCGTTCGGAAGAGTTCTGCCAGTCCGCGGTGGAACGAACCGTAGCCGAATTCGGCCGGCTGGACACCCTGGTCCTGAATGCCGGGTACCAAAAAAACCGGGAAGGGCTCGAGACCCTGCCGACCGAAGAAATGGACAGGGTTTTCAAGACCAACTTGTACTCCTTGATGTGGACTGCCCGCGCGGCAATCCCCCACCTCAAACCCGGCGCATCGGTCATCGTCACTGCATCCATCCAGGCATTCAACCCTTCGCCCCAACTTATCGACTACGCCATGACCAAGGCAGCGCA
Organism: Arthrobacter sp. FW306-2-2C-D06B; assembly: GCF_021789175.1. Lineage (NCBI taxonomy): Bacteria > Bacillati > Actinomycetota > Actinomycetes > Micrococcales > Micrococcaceae > Arthrobacter > Arthrobacter sp. FW306-2-2C-D06B. Next base: position 2,337,884 of record NZ_CP084560.1, on the reverse strand, counting down.
AGTGGCTTTCACCAAGGCGCTGGCCCAAGAGTTGGGACCCAAGGGCATCAGGGTCAACGCCGTGGCCCCCGGACCCATTTGGACACCGCTGATTCCCGCGACGGAGTGGCCGGACAAGCTCCCGGACTTCGGACAGGACACGCCGCTCGGCAGGGCTGGGCAGCCAGCGGAATTGGCTCCTGCTTATGTGCTTCTTGCCTCGGACGAGGGCTCGTACATCTCCGGAGCTGTTCTCCCGGTGACTGGCGGAAAAGGCCTTTAGCAGCCGGTCCTGGATTTTCCATCAAAAAGTCAACCAGCACGGAAAGGACGGTATGGACATGGACAAGCAACACGCAGCCGAGGAAGAGGAAGCCGGAGGCTACGGAACTCCGACGCCTGAACAAGAAACAGCAGGACGCGGGGCCCAGGAGGCGGATCAGGACGGGCGCAACGGTTCAACCGCGGTGCCATCGGCCGATGCCGAGCTGGATGACTCGAACTCCGAGGGAAGCAAGCCAGGGAGTTCCTTCTCGTCAGAACCGAAGGGCGATGCGACAGGACTGCCCGGGGATAAGTCCCCGAAAGACGACGACGGCGAAACATTCGACGCCGGCTAGATCACCACGAAGACCACCAACATCCGCAGGAACAAGCGCAAGCAAGGAGCACCAACATGGCTACCGTCAACCGAACAATCGACGTAGAAGTTCCCGTTTCAGTGGCTTACAACCAATGGACCCAGTTCGAGTCTTTCCCGGAATTCATGAAGGGCGTCGAAGCGGTGGAACAAATCGACGAGACTGCCCTGCATTTTTCCACCAACGTGGGCGGCGTCAAGCGCGACTTCAACGCCCAAATCCTTGAGCAGGTCCCGGATTCACTGGTCAGCTGGGCCAGCATTGACGGACCAAGGAACGCGGGGACGGTAAGCTTCGAGCCACTGAGCGCGGACCGTACCCGCGTGAGTGTGGAGATCGAATGGGAGCCGGAGAGCCTTGCCGAAAAGGCGGGCTCGCTGGTGGGCATCGACGATATGCGGGTTTCAGCCGACCTCGACAAGTTCAAGAAATTCATCGAAGAGCGCGGCTACGAGACTGGCGGCTGGCGAGGCTCCGTGGCCGCCGGCGATGTCGACGACTCCGGGGCAGCAGCCTCCCCTGCGGAGGCCACTTCGGAGCTGCCCGCCGTCGATCCCGACTTGACGGCCCCTGCGGCCATGGAAGCGGCCGACGGCGGTGACACGACTCGCGTCGGCCAGTACACCGAGGGCGACTACGGTACGGAGCGCGTCACGGATCTCCCCGCCGAGCGGGTCGAAGGCGACTACACCACGGAAGAAACCGAAACCCCTCCGCGTACGTCGGACCGCTGAGCCCCGTGGGGCCGGCCACGAACAGGCCGGCCCCACGGACGTCCGTCCAAACTCCATTGACGTTTCGAGGAGCAAACAATGAGCGAGTTCCCTCCCGACCCCACGCGAGACCCCAACGCTGACCCCACCCGAGAACCTGGGCCAAGCCCGACACCGGAGCCGGTGCCGTTGCCGGAGCCCGGGCCGACGCCTGTGCCGACCCCTGGCCCGGAGCCCGAACCCGGTCCGCGCCCGGGAACCCCCGAGCCCGTTCCGCTGCCCGAGCCCGGCCCCTCCCCGGTCCCCGGGCCGGGGCCGGACCTTCCCTCCCCGCCCTCGCGCCCCTTGGGAGAGCCGCCCCTCACGATCCTGTAGGCCCGACATGAAGTGCAGGCCGCCCGCTCAGAGCGTATGAAAGGCAACCGAGATGTCGAACGATCCAGAAATGTGGCCTGCACTGATGGAAACCGAAGAAGCGGATTCCATCCGTGCCCTGGCGACGCAATTGCGTGTGGACTCCATCCGGTGCAGCACCGCTGCCGGCTCGGGTCATCCCACGTCGTCGTTGTCGGCCGCGGATCTCATGGCGGTCCTCCTCACCAGGCACCTTCGCTACGACTGGGAACATCCGGCCTTGCCGAACAATGACCACCTCATTTTCTCGAAGGGGCACGCTTCACCGCTTCTGTACTCCATGTACCGGGCCGTGGGCGTGGTCGAGGAAGATGAGCTGTTAACCACCTATCGGCGGTTCGGTGCCCGGCTTCAGGGCCACCCGACCCCGGTTCTCCCTTGGGTAGACGTGGCGACCGGCTCGTTGGGACAAGGGTTGCCGGTCGCCGTCGGGGTGAGCCTCGCAGGACGGTACCTCGACAAGCTGCCCTTCCATACCTGGGTGTTGTGCGGAGACAGCGAACTGGCTGAAGGCTCCATCTGGGAGGCGCTGGACAAGGCGGCCTACTACAAGCTCGGGAACCTCACCGCCGTCGTGGACGTCAACCGGCTTGGCCAGGACGGCCCTACCGAACTTCAGTGGGACATGGATGCCTACGTCAGGCGGGTTGAGGCTTTCGGGGCCCGGGCCCTCATCGTCGACGGTCATGACCTTGGCCAGATAGACGACGCCCTGAGCCGGGCCCGGACCGATCCTGACAGGCCCACGGTCATTCTCGCCAAGACGATCAAGGGCAAAGGGGTGCCTGAGATCGAAGACCAGAACGGCTGGCACGGCAAAGCGCTCCCGGCGGACATGGCCGAGAAAGCCATCGCGGCCCTTGGGGGGCCAAGCCGTGTCCACGTGACCACCCTTCCTCCGGAGTCCGGCACGCCGGCAATCACGCCGGGCGCCGAAGCCGCGGTCACGCTGCCGCGGTGGAAAGTCGGCGACAAAGTGGCGACCAGGGCCGCCTTTGGCGCCGCCGTCTCCGCGCTTGCGGTCCGACCCGAAGTGGTGGTCCTCGATGGCGAGGTAGGGAATTCGACGCACGCCGGTGACTTCAAGGAGGTGGCCCCTGAGCGGTACTTCGAAATCTTCATTGCCGAGCAGCAACTCGTCGCCGCCACAATCGGCCTCTCGGTGCGTGGCTACGTGGCCTTCGCCTCAAGTTTCGCGGCTTTCCTGGTTTCGCGGCCATTCGACTTCATCCGCATGGCGGGTGTCTCCGAAGTGGACATCAGGCTCGTCGGCACGCATGCCGGCGTTGAAATCGGGCAAGATGGACCTTCGCAAATGGCCCTGGAGGACATTGCGGCCATGCGGGCAGTGCATACTTCCACTGTGCTGTATCCGGCCGACGCCCCGTCCACGGCGCAGCTCGTGAGCGCCATGGCGGACACGCCCGGAATCTCCTACCTGCGCGCCACCCGTGGAGCCTATCCCGTGATTTACGGGCCGGACGAACAGTTCCCCCTTGGCGGAAGCAAGGTCCACGGAGCCAGCGCCGACGACCAAGTGGCGCTCATCGGCGCAGGCGTCACCCTCCACGAATGCCTCGCAGCCGCCGAGCAATTGGCCCAGTCGGGAATCAAAGCGCGCGTCATCGACCTCTACTCCATCAAGCCGATCGACGTCGAGACCCTGCGCCGGACGTGCCTCGAAACCGATGGCCGGATTGTTGTCGCAGAAGACCACTACGCACAAGGCGGCATCGGCTCGGCCGTCCTCGAAGCGCTCGCGAGTGCGAACACGCCCAAACTGCATATGGCGCTGCTCGCGGTAAGGGAACTTCCGGGTTCCGGCGAACCCAAGGACTTGCTCAACGCCGCAGGTATTTCCGCGCGCCACATCGCTGCCGCCGCGCGCGACCTCGTCATGGACTGAGGCCGCAACACCGCGACGGCGCCGCGGGGTCCGCGTCACAAACTGTCGTTTCGAGGCCATTTTCATCCTGCTGATCCGCAAGCGATGAACAATCCGGGCGCCCTCATTACTATCTAGAGTGGATGGGGGCGAATTCCCGACGTGGCTGGGACTTGCCGGGATGAAATATGAGGAGCTGGCAGTGTCGGAACCTTTGGAGTCTGAAGACCCGCTCGTCGAGCCGGAACCGGTTCTGGTTCCAGGCGACGACGGTGGGAGCCTGGCGGCTTTGCGTGGGCAAGCCCAGGACATCATCGACGAAGTCCTCAGCGGAACCGAACCAAGCGGCGAGCGCCTCCGGGCAAAGCTCAGGTCCAGCATTGCCCGGCACCCCGGATTCCCGGAACTAGCGCTGCTCGAGCACCTGATGAACCGGGCGAGCGGCAACTGACCCACCCTGCGGTTGCACACGTTTTACACAGGGTTTACTCACGCGGTCTTGTTAGCCTCAACACAGTCAGCACAGACTGAATATCACGTGAAAAACGATTCACGGTGGTTGTTCAACCAGAGCAGCGGACGAGGAATGCAGTGATGCTCCGTCCCCGCCGGTAGTGAAGTCGCTACTGAGCGGGATCCGCAGACCGGGAGGTAGCAGTGGCCGGCATATTTGAAGTGTTTGTTGACGGGGAATCCTTTTTCAGGTTCCGGCTCAAATCACCCGACGGACTCGTCATCGCGGTTTCGACGCCGTTCGAGGACAAGCCCTCGGTTGTCGCCGGAATCGCCGCTGCCCGGGAGTGTGCGGGCATGGGACTAGTCACCGACCTTTGTCCGGCGGCAGGCGTACGCGAACCGGCCGCGACCGTTCGTCCGAGCGCTATCCTCCACAATGCGGGTTCCCAGGCATGTGACGAACCGCGCCAAGCGTCCGACGGATTCCGCACCCGCGCCAAAGAACTCCGGCGCGCGGCAACCGCGCCCAGATGGACCGGCGCGGCGTAAGAAGCCAGCAACGTCAGGACCGACGGCGCACTGGGGGACTCACCTGGGTCTCAGCAGGCAAGATGCGCCGCCGGCCGTTTTGGTCCAGCCCTTATTCTCCCACTCATTGTCTGCCGAGGCCACCTTCGCGGCCCATCAGTCAGTCCTGCTTGCGTGCTCGACTTGGCTGTACACGCGGTGGTTCTCCGGGCATCTTCGGGTAGTCGGGCGGGAACGGCAGCTCCCCGAGCCCGGCGCCGAGGTCCCGTTCCCACCATTGAAGCAGGACGTCGATTTTCCCTGCTTTGGAGTTCATGTCACTCCAAGGGTCCCCCACCGTTTTCAGCCTTCCGGGCACGGTGAGGATGGTGAAGTTCTTCGGGTCCGCCGACTCGAGTTCGTCCCACGTGATGGGACAAGAGACCGGGGCATGGGCGAGCGCCCGCGGGCTGTACGCGCCGGCTATGGTCCGGTCACGGTTGGCTTGGTTGAAGTCGACGAATACCCGTTCGCCTCGTTCTTCCTTCCACCAGGCAGTGGTGACCTTGTCCGGCATCCGGCGCTCGAGCTCGCGGGCGGCCGCGATCACGGCATGCCGTACGTCCAAGAACTCATGCGAAGGCTCGATCGGGGCGTAGACATGGAGTCCCCGGTTTCCTGAGGTCTTGATGAAGGTGGTCAGGCCGGCCTCCGCAAGCACCTTCTTCAGCTCAAGCGCGGCGGGAATCGCGTCGTCGAAATCTGTTCCGGGCTGGGGGTCCAGGTCGATCCGCAACTGGTCGGGGTTGTCGGTGTTTCCGGCACGTGACGGCCACGGATGGAAGACCACCGTGTTCATCTGGACGGCCCACACTGCCGCGGCTGGCTCGTCGAGGACCAATTGGGGATGCGAGCGCGCACTCGGATAGATCACTTTTACCGACCGGACAAAGTCTGGGGTTCCTTTCGGCGGATTCTTGGAGAAGAACTGTTCTCCGTCGACGTTGTCCGAAAAGCGCTGCAGCGAGACCGGCCGGTCACCGTTCGCGGCTATGAATGCTTCCCCGACATCAACGATATAGCGCGCGAGATCGAGCTTGGTGATGCCCAATTCCGGCCAGAGAACCCGGCTGGGACTGGAGATCCGCATCTCCCGGGGACCGTTCGGTCCATCAACGGTGAGGGTGGTTGCTTCGGTAGCCATGGGGACAAGTTACCCCAGCGCTACCCCGGGCGTCAGCACCACAGCGGATCGAATGGACGAGCGGTTCCCGCCAAAAGGCATACACATCTCACGGCGACGGTTTCAGCACCATCGCCGAGCCGCCGCCGCGTCTGACCGGCTCGGCGGCGGCGATCATGCGCCCGTTCGGCCTGAACTCGATCGCGGTTGCGGCACCGATCTCCGCCGCCGAAGTGAAAGCGTCGCCAGATGGCGTGAACTGATGGCCATACGGTGTCAGTTGGCTCCCGTACGCCGTGATGAAGTCCGGCTCGGCCGTGACCTTGGCAGTGTTCCGCTGTGAAGCACGCGGGGCGGCGATCGCGTCGGAAATGCTCATGCCCAGGTCCACCCTGTTCAGGATGGTCTGCAACACGGTGGTGATGATCGTCGATCCGCCGGGTGAGCCGAGAGCGAGGAACGGCTTACCATCCTTGAGGATGATGGTCGGGGACATCGAGGAGCGTGGGCGCTTGCCGGGATCGATCCGGTTGGGGTCGCTCGCGCTGTAAACGGCAGAGAAATCGGTCATCTCGTTGTTGAGCAGGAACCCGCGTCCCGGCACCACGATGCCTGATCCGCCGGTTTGCTCGATGGTGAGCGTGTATTCGACCACGTTCCCCCACTTGTCGGCGACTGTCATGTTGGTCGTCGAGATGTTTTCGGTGTCCTTCTCGTCGGCGGGGGCCGCCGCGGAAGCCGGGCACACGCCGTCGTACGTGGACACATCTCCCGGCGCGACGGGCTTCGTGGCCGCGTGCAGCGGGTCGATCTTGCAGGCGCGCTCCTTGCCGAACAGCGGGTCGGTGAGCGCGGCAGTGGGAACGTCGACGAACGCAGGGTCGCCCACGTACTTTCCACGGTCGGCGAAGGCGAGCGCGCTCGCCTCGAGGTAGTGGTGCAGGGCAGCTGGCTTGGACATCTCCGAAAGGTTGACGGTGTCCAGGATATTCAGCGCCTCGCCTACCGTGGTACCCCCGCTGCTCGACGGCGCCATGCCGTAGACGTCGAGGCCGCGGTAGTCGACGTGGGTGGGCGCTTGGTCCAGGGGTTCGTACGCGGCGAGGTCGGCCGGGGTCATGTGGCCCACTGGGATGGGCAGCTTAGTGGTGTCGGTCTTCGGCGGTGCCTGGACCGTTGCTGCGATCTCAGCGGCGAGTGGACCGCGGTAGAAGGCGCTGGTGCCCTCCTTCGCGAGTAGCCGGTATGTTGCGGCGAGGTCGTGGTTCTGGAAGATGCTGCCGACGGCGGGTGCGTCGCCTCCCGGTAGGTACAGCTTGCTCGTGGAGCTGAACGCGGCGAAGCGGAGCTTGTTGTCGAGTGTTTGTTGACGGAAAGTCGGGTCGACGACGAAGCCTCGGGTCGCGACCTTGATGGCAGGCTGCAGGGCGTCGCCAAGGCTCAAGGTGCCCCAGCGGTCCAGCGCACGTTGCCACGTGGCCGCGGTGCCGGGGACGCCCACGGAAACCCCGCTCGTGACGAGCTCGGGCGTGAAGTTGTACGGCTTCCCCGTGGCGGGATCGATGAACGCGTCGTGCGGCATCGCCGCCGGGGCGGTCTCGCGCCCGTCGATGGTGCTGATCTTGCCGGTCTTCGCGTTGTAGAACACGAAGTAGCCGCCACCGCCGATTCCGGCACTGTACGGTTCGGTCACGCCCAGCGTCGCGGCGGCGGCGACGGCGGCGTCTGCTGCGTTGCCGCCCTTGCGGAGGACCTCGATGGCGGCGGCGGATGCTTCAGGGTCTACGGTGCTGACCGCGCCGCCGTACCCGGTGGCGGTGGCGGTCTTTTCAGTCTGGCGCGTATCGGCAAAGGCGGGGTTTGTGACGGCGCCGCTCGTCACGCTCAGCGCGAGTACTGCCGTCATGGTGGCCAGTCGGAGTTTGCGATGTGACATGGTCGCTCCTCAAATGGTGGTGCGAGGTGGGTGGGGCCACCCTACTCCCCGGCTACCCGACGCTCAACCGGTCCGGGCAACCCGGCAGCCGTGGGAGCAATGCTGTGGCCGGCCGTATGATGAGGTTTGCGTCAGTCGCATCCGGCCCTCGCGTGAAGCCTCGGCCGGACCGGTTTGCCATGAAGACGCGGGATTTGTCGGTTCGAAGAAGGCGAGGTGAAACCGTGCCGAGTGGCCCCATCACGGGAGATAGCGATGCCCTTGTAGCTGGTCGGTACAGGCTGGGAACCTTGATCGGCCGCGGCGCGACCGCGTCGGTGTACCGGGCGCAGGATGAGAGGCTAGGCCGCGACGTGGCGCTGAAGCTCTTTTCTCCCCAGCTCGGCGGGCCGGACGAGCTTGCCCGGCATGAAAACGAGATGCGGCTCCTGGCGACTTTCAACCATCCGTCCCTCGTCACTCTCTTCGACGCCGGTACCGACCAGCGCGACCAAGAGCATGCCCGGACATTCCTCACCATGGAACTGATTCACGGTCCGGACCTGTATGCCAGATTGCGGGGCCGACCGCTGTCCCCCCAGGACGTAGCCCACATAGGGGCGGATCTGGCGTCGGCCTTGGAATACGTCCATGGGCGCGGGATCATTCACCGCGACATCAAACCCGCGAATGTCCTCCTGCCTGACGCCCCCGTAGGATCCGCCATCCGGCCCAAGCTCACCGACTTCGGGATCGCCCGCATCATCGAGGGAACGCGCCTGACGGCAACAGGAACGATGGTGGGAACCGCCGCATACCTGAGCCCGGAACAGGCCACCGGCTCTGTCCTCGGACCGTCAAGCGATATCTACTCCCTCGGACTTCTACTCCTCGAATGCCTCACCGGAAAGCTCGAATATCCGGGAACCAGCGTGGAGTCGGCCGTTGCGAGGCTCCACCGCCCACCCCGTGTACCGGAGGCCTTGGGGACGCGCTGGGTTGACCTCCTCACCGCCATGACATTGACTGAACCCTCTGCACGGCCTGGCGCACTAGAGGTTGAGCAAGCACTTCGGAGCGCCTTCAGTTCCGGCGTCCCAGCAGCGACGCCCGCTGGCCCCAACGGAGCCACGCAGGCCCTTCCCCGCATGCCCGATCGCCCGCCCCGCACCGCCAAGGCAACCATCCGGATGCAGGTGCGGCCCGAGGCGACGGCGAGGCGGGGGAAGCCCGTAAGCCGGGCGCGCAGATCGGCATGGGCTGTCGGCGCCGCACTTCTGACCGCCGCCCTGGTGATCGTTGGCCTGAGCGCCTTCCAGCCGCCTGCTCCCGCCGCGCCGGACCCGTCCGTCTCGGCAACGAGCACGCCCAGCGCCCCGACGCCAACGCCCTCACCGACCATTGAGGAGGCATCGACGCCGGCTGCGCCTGTTCCGGTGGCACCGGCACCGGGACGCCACAAGGGCAACGGCAAGGGAAACGGCGGTTAGGAACCGGCGCTGAGCTGACGAAAGCTAGCTCTGGGGGTCGTACATGAACTCGCGGAGCTCCTGCGGGCAACGGCATGCCACCGCGATCTTCCTCGCCCACTCGACCGCGTCCCCGCGCGTCGGTAGTTCCAGCACGGTGAACCCGCCCTTGAGTTCGGAGCCCGGATAGATATCGGTGCTCACAGAGCCGTCGGCGGAAACCAGCACGGGATCGGTTTCCTCGTCGATCCCGCCGCCGAAGACGTAGACGCCTGCTTTCTTCGCGTCCTCGATCACTGCGTGGGCTTCGGCGGAGACGATCGGGAACTCCTCCTCGGTGAGCACCATGGCTTCGCTCGGGAACGAGATGAGGTATTTGGTCATGCCTCGATGGTCCCCCACGGGCGGGCCGGACGGCAACGGCCCGTTTGACTACCGTCCGGTGCATCGAAAAGGGGAGGGTCGGCACGCCGACCCTCCCCTTTGTTCCTGCTGTTGCTAGATTCCGCCGTCGCGGGTGTCCCGGGTCACGATGCGGTCACCCGTGACCGGATCGACTGTGGCACGGCTTTCGCTGATTCGGCGGGTCCGGCGCGGGCCGAACACGAAAAGGGAAACGATCAAGCCGATGACCCCGACGACCATGAGGATGTAGCCGACCATATGGAGGTCGATGAAAGACACGACATCTCCGGGGATGGCGAAGGCCAGGATGGCGCCTATCGCGATAAGGAAGATGGATGATCCGATTCCCACTGCTGTACCTCCTGCTGAACCGCGGACCCGGCGGTGGCGGGTATTACTAAGGTTGCTTTGCATCGCCAAAGTTACACGTCAGTACCTCATCCGGCAACCACACGCCGCGGATCCGGCATCCGGGCGGCATTTCACCTAAAATACTAAGGGTGCTTTGTTTTTTGGGTGACCGCCGGGTACGGTCCATTAGAGGACGACCATATGTGTCTATTGGGGAGGTCAGCGAATGGCTGGGAAGTTTGAACTGTTTGTCGATGCCCGGGAACGCTACAGGTTCCGGCTGAAGGCAGCGGACGGGACCGTCATGGCGGTCTCGAAGGGTTTTGAGACCAAACGCGCCGCAGTGGTGGGAATCCGCGAAGTGCGCGCATGCGCGGGGATGGGACTGATCACGGACCTGTGTCCGAGCCAGCCGGCCGCATCAGGGGCAGCGCCGGAAGTCTCCTCCCCTTCCCCGGCCGAAGAGGGGCAGCCCCGCGTCCGGAATTGGCTGGGCCGAACCTCTCTCGTCCGTAGACGCACCCACAAAGCGCTGATGTCCAAGCGTTGGCTGAACCCGGTCAAAAAGCACCTGGTCAAATAGCGCTTGGTCAAATAGCGCCGAACTGCAGAAATGGCCGGGACTCATGAGTCCCGGCCATTTTTCTTGCAGTCAGTACGACTTCATGGCTTCGGGCGGTTGGGTGGTCCATTCGGTCTCGGTGGCCCGCATCCAGGGATACGGCAGGAGTTCCTCCAAGCCGACGCTTCCAACCTCTCCCCCGGCATCAACCAGGACAGTTGCCTCGGCCCCATAGTTCCGCAGCAGCTCCCGGCAAACGCCGCAAGGATTTGTGACCTGGGGTTCGCCGTATTCGTCCATGCTCACTGCGACGGATGACCGGATGGAGGCTTCCTGGGCAATGCGGGCATTGGCGAGGGCGCTGGATTCCGCACACACGTTGATTCGTTTCGAGCCGATGTGAAGGCCCAGGTAGATCGCTCCCGACTCGCCCCGCATGGCCGCGGCCACCCGATGGTTTTCGCCGTGGTGGGCGGTGAGGAGCAGTTGACGCGCCGCGGTGTAGAGCTCCACATCGGACTGGCTGAGGTCGAACGAGATCACATTCCTAGCTTCCAATGAAGATGCCATTCTTCCGCCGGGCGAGTACGTAGAACACAATGCTCAACACGGACAGGACGGCGACGTAAACCGGGAAGATCCACGATGCATTCATGGACTGGAGCCAGACCAGGAGGTAGGAAGCCGTGCCGCCGAAGATGGCGACGCCGATTCCGTAACCGAGGGAAGTTCCGGCGCCCCGGCAGGACTTGGGCATCAGGGAACTCGTGACGACGTTGTACAGGGTCATGTTCAGGACCAGGACAACCGAACCGCCGAGGAGGACCGCGGCGAATCCGCCGATGCCCGGACGAACGTACATGAGCATGAGGAAGACCGAAGGAATGGACAGTGCGCGGGTGATCAGGAACCATTTGGAAATCGACTTGCCATCGGCGAATTTGCCGACCACCAGGCTACCGACAACCAGCACCACGCCAAGAATGGTGGTGAGGGCGAAGACGGCAGTCGCATCTTCCTTGAAGCCGCTGCGGGCCGCGGTGGGCAGTCCCGTGTTCCAGGCGTAGTTGTAGGCTTGCGCCGCTCCAACGACGAAGGTAATGGCCAGCACGCTCAGCCAATGCTTGCGCACCCCGCCCCAGACAGCTTTCGAGGAGTTCTCCGCAAGCTCCTCGGGCCGCATGGTTTCCGGAAGGGTCCGGCGAAGGTAGACCACGACGAAGCCGAAGATCGCGCCCACGATGAACGGAACACGCCAACCCCAGTCGGCCATGACGGCCCCGCTCAGCATCAGGCTGCACAGGTAGCTGACCAGCGAGGCGAGGAGAATGCCCGAGTTCACGAAGAAGGAGATGATGCCTGCGACGAATCCTTCGCGTCCCACGGGAACCAGTTCGACGGCGTGTGCAGTGGAAAGCGGAGCTTCAACACCGGTGGAGATGCCCTGCACGATGCGGCAGACCAGGAGGATGACGCCGGCAGCGCCGCCGATCTGCTGGTAGGTCGGGCACAGGGCGATGATCAGCGTGGTGACTGCCATCATCATGATGGACCAGAGCATCACTTTTCGACGGCCGATTCTGTCGGCGAAAGTACCGAGCAGGACGCCGCCCAGCGGACGGAACGCGAAACCGACGGCGAAGACCGCCAGTGCGTTAAGCGTTGCGGCGGTTGGATCCTGCGAGGGGAAGAACTTTGGCCCGATGAAGGCCGACAGGAGTCCGAAGACCATCCAGTCGTACCACTCAAGGGTGTTCCCGAGTCCGAGGCCCAGCAGCCCACGGCGGATTTCCGGAGAGAGCCGGGATTTCCGGGCGCTCTCCGGGCCATTCTTGACGACAGTGTCAGTCATGATTCTTTCCTTCCTCCGCACCTTCGCGGTGCGTGAGGGTACGGACCACCGTTGACATCCAGGGGGTATGGACGGTGATCGAAACTATCATTTTGGCTTGGTTCGGCGGCGCCGAACCAGCTCACCTCATGGGAAGTGAGTTAGCCCAGATAGCTACGCGTGCCTCTTCGTAGCGCTTTGAAGCAAACGGGGACATCCATCCCGGTAAGGGGAACGTGGATGGCTTGCTTGGATGCCGCAGGATCAATATGGGAAACACGAGGGTGGACGCGGGGCTGGGCTGGGCCTTCCGCCAGAAGGCTGAAGCGCCCACGTCTCTGATCGTGTTACAAACGTCCCAACGTGATGCGACTCACTTAACTATATTGAAGATATTCACCAGGTCAATGCTTTTTGATAAATAGCCCTCGCGGCGCCGCCAGTACTGAAGAGTCCGCACCCGCGAGCGTGCCACTCGGTCCAGTGGAGAAGAAAAATTCACCAAACCATTGATTCGCTAAAATTTTTCACTATAGTTATGTGAGTCAGCTCACCGAGAGAAAGCTGGATCATGACCAACGAGATCATCACGGCATCCTCACCGGCCGGCACGAGCGCGCTTCTGGCAACTGTCGGCAACAAGGTCCGGACGATGCGCAAGGACAAGGGGATGACCCTGTCCAAACTCTCGGAAATCACGGGTCTCAGCCCGGCGATCGTCAGCCAGATCGAACGTGGGCTGGCCAATCCGTCGTTCACTACCTTGGCACAGCTGGCTCACGGCCTGGACATTCCCGTCGGGAAATTCTTCATCGGCCAGGAAGAAACCAGATCGCCCGTTGTCCGCAAGGCCGAACGGCGAAACCTCAAAGGCGTCACCAAGAAGTCCGTGGGAGAGGCAGTCTACGAGCTCCTGACCCCGGACCTCAACGGCGCGTTGGAGGCCCAATGGATCGTGAGCCCGCCAGGCCACGACACCAGTGCCACTCCTTTCCGCCACAGCGGCGAGGAATTCGGCATCATCCTCTCGGGAAGGAAAGACATCTTCCTGGACGGCCAGTGCTACACGCTCGAGGCGGGCGATTCGATCACTTTCTCCTCGGATACGCCTCACTGGTACAAAAACAGCTACGAAGAGGTATGCGTAGCAATATGGGTCAACGCCCCACACGTGTGGTGATCACCCGGCGCTAGCCGCCGCCTGCTCCCACACACGCACGGACCCTTGGACGTCCGTGCGCAAACATCTCTCTTTCCGTGTCCAGGTCCCGCGGGACCGCTACTCGTCATGCCCTCCGCCCGGGCCTGGTCCGCTGCGTGCATCGCCGCGAACTCCTCCCGGGCACCTCGTCTACACCCCGGCAACCGTTCCAACGGCATGCCCGCCGGGAAGTAAGGATCCTCCTCCATGAACTCCTTTGCCAGCACATCGTCACTGGAACTCAGTACGACGACGGCGGATCTCACCGCGCCCGTCATCTCCCGCTCCGCTGTCCTCGTGGTCGGCGGTGGGCCCGCCGGCGTGGCCGCCGCGGTCACCGCAGCACGTTCCGGCGCATCCGTCACGCTCCTCGAGCGCTACTCCTCGCTCGGCGGACTCGCTTCCGGTGGCATGGTCCTGGTGCTCGACGACATGATCAACGGCCAGGAAATCACGGTCACCGGCATCGTATCGGAGTACGTCGAACGGCTGCAGAAGCTCGGCCTGGCCATCGTTCCGCCTGCCGATGACCGCAAAACCTCCGAGGAACTCTGGAACAAGTGGGGCCGCTACGGCACCTTCGACTTCCACTCCCACACCAACCCCAAGCCGATCTGCTACGCCGCAGCCTTCGACCCCGACGGCTGGAAGCGGGTCTCCAACGACCTCGTCCGCGAAGCCGGCGTCAACCTCCGCCTGCACTCGTGGTTCTCCCGCCCGATCGTGGACAACGGCGTCATCAAGGGCGTCATTTGCGAGACCAAGTCCGGCCCGCAGGCCTTCATGGCGGACATCGTCATCGACACCACCGGAGACATCGACGTCGCCTCCCGTGCCGGCGCCAGCCACATCAAGGACAGCTACCTCACCACGCTTGTTTTCCGCCTGGGCAACGTAGACACCGCCGCCGCAGAAGCTTTCGAGCAGGCCAACCCAAAGGAAGCCCGCGCCATCAACCGCACCATCAAGCGCCTCCTCGGCGGCGCCTGGGAACTGTGGTGGCTCAAGACACCGATCGACGGCGTCGTCTGGTGCAACGCTCCCCACATGACCGGATACGACGGCGTGGACCCGGCGGACATGACCGCCGCCGAGTTCGCCGCACGGGACCGGATCACCGAGGCCGTTGAGTACGTCCGCGCCCACCTGCCGGGCTTTGAGAACTGCTACATGCTCGACGTCGCCTCCCAGATGGGGGTACGGCAAACCCGCCTGCTTGAGGGCGAATACGTCATGACGAAGGACGACGTCACCTCCCGCCGCCACTTCGCTGACACCGTGGCCCGCGGCCGCGATTACTACTACCCGTACCGCTCGCTGCTTCCCAAGGAAGTAGACCAACTGCTCGTCGCCGGGCGCCACTACTCGGCCACCCCGGAAGCACAGAAGATGTCCCGCGAAATCCCGCCCTGCATGGCCATGGGCCAGGCAGTCGGCGTCGCCGCCGCATTGGCGGTCGAAAACGGCACCCTCGTCCGCGAGGTTTCCGCGCTGGACATCCAGCAGGGCATGCGCCGGCACGGTGCGGACCCGGGCGACGTCCCGTCGTCGAACGCTACCGTCGACAGCGAAGCGGCGGTGGGGGCATGAGCACCGAGACCCTTCTCGATGAGTTTGAGGAAACCACGACGGCGGCGCCCGCCGCCGCTGCCAAGCCCAACGGGATCCCGCTCCCCCTCGACGGCATCAAGATCGTGGACTTCACCCAGGTGTTCATGGGACCGTCCTGCACCCAGCTCCTGGGCGACTACGGCGCGGACATCATCAAGGTGGAACGCCCGGGCGCCGGCGACATCTCCCGCAACTCGTTCCCGGACAAGGACGGCCAGGACAACCCGATCTTCCTGTCCATCAACCGGAACAAGCGCAGCGTTTCCGTGGACACGCGCACCGACGAGGGCAAGGCCGTCCTGCGCCGGGTCATGGCCGACGCCGACGTCGTCGTCAGCAACTTCCGCTCCGGCGTCATGGAACGGATGGGCTTCGGCTACGAGGAACTCAAGGCCGCGAACCCGGGCATCATCTGGGCCTCCGGCACGGGCTTCGGCCCGGTGGGCCCCTACTCCCACAAGGGCGGCCAGGATGCGATCGCGCAGGCGTACTCAGGCGTGATGTGGCGGCGCGAGTCGGACGACATGAAGCCGGCCATCTACCCCACGACGCTCTGCGACTACATCACGGGCATGCACCTCATGCAGGGCATCCTGCTGGCATTGCGCACCCGGGAGACGTCCGGCGTCGGGCAAAAGGTCGAGGTGACCATGTACGACTCCATGCTGCACTTGCAGATGCAGGAGGCATGCATGCAGCTCAACCGCGGCTATGAAGTCAATTGGGGCGCCATGCCGCTGAGCGGCGTCTTTGAGACCACCGACGGAGCCGTCTGCATGGTAGGCGGTTTCACCCCCGACCCCCTCGCGCGGATTTCCGAAGCGCTGGGACTGGACGAAGACCTTACCCAGCGGCCGGAGTTTGCCACCCTGGAGCAGCAGTTCAAGCACAAGCCGGCCCTGCAGGCGATCTTCCGGGAGCGCATCGCCACGAACACCACCGAGTACTGGACCAACCAGCTGGAAAGCCAAGGCCTGCTCAACGCGCCGGTCCATACCCTTGAACAGGCGTTGGCCGATGCACAGACCGAGGCCAACGGCATGATCGTCGAGGCCGAGCACCCGGGCGTCGGCACCGTGAAGATGCTCAACGCCCCCATTCGATTGTCTGCTACCCCGCCTTCCATCCGGCGCGTGGCGCCGCGTCTCGGCGAGCACAACGTGGAGGTCCTGCTGGAGAACGGCTTCGACGCCGAAACCATCGAACGCCTGCAGAAGTTGGGAGTCCTCCGGTGACTGTGTCGATGGAAGAGAAGAAGATCGTTGACGAGGTTACGCTGACCATTGAAAACCACGTGGCCACCGTGGTGATCGACCGCCAGCACGTGCTCAACGCGGTGGACGGGACTGCACAGGCCCGGCTCAATGACATCTGGAACCAGGTCGAGACCGATCCTGACGTGCGGGCCGTCGTCATCACCGGGGCCGGCACGCGGGCGTTCTGCGTCGGGGCGGACATGTCCGCCTCCGCCGTGGACAAGACCGGCCTGCAGTACTGGGCGGAGCTTGACCCCAACGGTTTCGGCGGACTGAGCCTGCGCACGAGCCTGGACATTCCGGTCATTGCCAGGGTGAACGGCTATGCGCTTGGCGGCGGCATGGAGATCGTGCTCGGAGCCGACATCGTCGTTGCCGCGGACACGGCCCGCTTCGGCCTCACCGAACCGCGGGTCGGGCGCCTGGCGCTCGACGGCGGCATCCACCAGCTGGTGCGCCGCGTCCCCTACACGCAAGCGATGGGCATGCTCCTCACCGGCCGGAAGGCCGAGGCTACGGAGATGCAGTCGATGGGCCTGGTCAACGAAGTGGTTCCCGCGGAGGAACTCGACGCCGCGGTGCAGCGCTGGCTGGACCAGATCCTCGCCTGCGCGCCCAGTTCCGTCCGGGCCGTCAAGCAAATGGTCAGCCGGACCAGCCACTTGAGCGCCGCGGAAGCCCGCGGCCTCAGGCTGCCGGCCCTCATGGCCGCCCTCGACAGCGAAGACTCCGCCGAAGGCGTTCGCGCTTTCCAGGAGAAGCGCCCGCCAGTGTGGCCGGGCCGCTGAATGCAGCACGAACAGATGCAAGACACCGAACTTCAGCACGAACGGAAGGACAATCCAATGCGGGAAGCACTAGCACCCGGAGTGTGGGGCGTCGTCGCCACGCCATTCCAGGGCAGCACCCTCGATCTGGACACCGACAGCCTGGCCCGGTTGGTAGAGCACTATGAATCCATCGGCGCCACGGGCCTGACTGTCCTGGGTGTCTTCGGCGAGGCCGCCGCCCTGACCGCGGCGGAGCGCAGCCTGGCGCTGGAGGTGGTGGTCGAAGAGACCCGGTTGCCCCTTGTTGTGGGGGTGACCTCGCTCTTCACGGGCACGGCCGTCGAAGAAGTCCGGGCTGCCCAGGCCGTGGCCGGAGACCGGCTCGCCGCCGTTATGGTGCAGGCCAATTCGGCCCGTCCCGAGGTGGTCATCGCGCACCTGAACGCCATCCATCAGTCCACCGGGGCCAAGGTCGTTCTGCAGGACTACCCGGTCGCCAGCGGTGTCAGCATCAGCACGGAAGCGCTCATTTACGTGGTCCAGGCGTGCAAGTTCGTTATCGCAGTCAAGGCCGAGGCCCCGCCCACCAGTGTGGCCATCGCCCAACTGGCGGCCGCCGTCGAGGTCTCCGTGTTCGGCGGGCTGGGCGGCCAGGGGCTGCTGGATGAACTGGTGGCCGGCGCAGCCGGCGCCATGACGGGGTTCTCCTACCCGGAAGCCCTCGTGGCCTGCGTCCGCGCCTGGCAATCGGGCGGCTACGACGCCGCCCGGGACGCGCTGCTCCCCTACCTGCCGCTCATCAACTTCGAGCAGCAGGCACGGATCGCCCTGGCGGTCCGGAAAGAGTGTTTCCGTGAGCGGGGCCTCATCAAGGATTCCGGTGTCCGCCCGCCCGCGGCTCCCTTCCCGGAGGTCCTCCGGAACGGAATGCTGACGCATCTGGCTGAAGCAGCCCGCGCTTTGGATCTTTCACTTACCCTCACCGCCCACACAGCAGGAAGGCTCTGATGGACTTCGGAATCAGTGGAAAAACCGCCTTCGTCGCCGCCTCCACAGGCGGGCTGGGACTGGCCGTCGCCCGCGGCCTCGCGGCCGAAGGCGTCCGTGTTGCCATCACCGGCCGCCGCGGCGAGCTGGCCGAGAAGATCGCGGCGGAACTGCAGGCTGACGGCCACAGCGCCGTGGCGGTCGAAGCGGACCTGAGCACCCCGGACGGAGTGACCGCCGCCGTCGAACGCGCCGTGGAACTGCTCGGCCCTATCGACATCCTCGTCCTCAACGGCCCAGGTCCCAAGCCCGGGGCGGCAGCGAGCCTTGGCGCCGACGACATCGCCGCTGCGTTCGAGTTGCTCGTGAAGCCGCACCACGCCCTTGTCTCGAAGATCCTTCCGGGGATGCGGGAGCGGCGCTGGGGACGGATCCTGGCCATCGGATCCAGCGGCGTCGTGGCACCCCTGCCCAACCTTGCCGTCTCCAACACGGGCCGTGCAGCGTTGGCCGGTTACCTCAAGACCCTTGCCGCGGAAGTGGCCCTCGACGCCGTCACGGTCAACATGATCTTGCCCGGACGTATCGCCACCGATCGCGTTGCCGAACTGGACCGGGCGGCGGCCAAACGCCGCGGCACCACCCCAGAGGAAATCCAACTCGAATCGCGCAAGACCATCCCTGCCCGACGCTACGGCGAACCGCAGGAGTTCGGCGCCGCCGGAGCGTTCCTCTGCAGCGCCCCCGCATCCTACATCACCGGCGTCGCGCTTCGCTGCGACGGAGGCTTGATCCGGAGCCTCTAGGCCC
This sequence comes from Arthrobacter sp. FW306-2-2C-D06B, assembly GCF_021789175.1. Classification (NCBI taxonomy): domain Bacteria; kingdom Bacillati; phylum Actinomycetota; class Actinomycetes; order Micrococcales; family Micrococcaceae; genus Arthrobacter; species Arthrobacter sp. FW306-2-2C-D06B. The sequence goes on along the minus strand of NZ_CP084560.1, from coordinate 2,318,938 downwards.
CGCTCTCCTCCCGGACAGCACTCATGCCCCATCCCAACCGCTAGGCCAAAGGATTACCATGACTTCCACCGCCACCGAATCCGCAACGTCCGCCCGCAAAGAGGTTGCCGCAGCGCAGCACCTGATCAACGGCGAATGGACCGGAGAGCCCGAAATCCAGCGAATCAACCCGGCCCGCCCGGACGAACTCGCCGCCCTCTCCCCGCGAGGCACCGCCGACGACGTCGACGCGGCCATCACAGCCGCTGCCGCCGCCCAGCCGGCGTGGGCAGCGTTGCCCGCCCCCGCCCGCGGCGCCATCCTCATGGCCGCAGGCAACCTGCTCCTTGAGCGCCAAAGCGCGATCGCCGAGGACCTCGTCCGCGAGGAAGGCAAAACCCTCACTGAAGCCAAGGGAGAGGTCAAGCGCGCCTCGGACGTGCTGCGCTTCTTCGGCTCCCTCGGCTGGGCCGCCACCGGCGAAGTGCTTCCCAGTGGCCTCCCGGACACCACGATCACCACCCGGCGCGAGCCGCTCGGCGTCGTCGGGCTCATCACCCCTTGGAACTTCCCCATCGCGATCCCGGCATGGAAGGCCGCCCCCGCCCTCATTAGCGGCAACGCCGTGGTCATCAAGCCTGCAGAACTCACCCCGCTCTCGGCGACGCACCTTGCCCGCGCCCTGCAGGACGCCGGGCTGCCCGCCGGAGTATTCAACGTCATCCACGGCAAGGGCCGCGTAGTCGGAGACGCTTTGGCACGCGATCCCCGCATCGCAGGGCTGTCCTTCACCGGATCCACCAAAGTGGGGCTCGGACTCCAGGAAATCCTGAATGCCCGCCGCGCCCGCGTCCAGCTCGAAATGGGCGGCAAGAACGGCGTCCTGGTGCTCGACGACGCCGATCCGCGGAAGGCCGCCGCGGTAGTCGCAGCCGGCGCGTTCGGACTCACGGGCCAGGCGTGCACTGCAACGTCGCGCGTCTACGTCACGCCGGGCGTCCGGGACGCGTTCCTCGAAGCCCTTGTTGTAGAGGCCGCGGGCTACACCGCCGGTGACGGGCTCGACGGCGCCAAGATGGGCGCTGTGGTGAGCAGCCAGCAGTTCGAACAGGACCAGGCCGCGGTGCGCACCGCCGTCGAACGCGGAGCGACCCTCCTCCACGGAGAGTACGACGGCGACCCCTCCGGCGCGCTGCTCTTCCCGGCCGCAGTGCTCACCGACATTCCCCGTGACGACGCTGCCGTGACGGAGGAAATCTTCGGTCCGGTGGTCGCGGTCCTGGAGGTCCCCGATTACGAGGCCGGACTCGCCGCGATCAACGACTCCCGGTACGGCCTCACCGCAGGCATCTGCACCGACTCCCTGGCCCTCGCCACGGACTTCGCCGCGCGGGCGCAGGCAGGCGTGATCAAGGTCAACCGCCCCACGGCTGGCCTGGACTTGAACGTGCCGTTCGGTGGCGTGAAGGACTCCTCCACGAACACCTTCCGCGAGCAGGGCAAGTCCGCACTGGACTTCTTCACCTGGGGCAAGACCGTTTACACCGGTGTGTAGCGCGTCATGACTTACGTGATCGCGCAGCCCTGCGTGGACGTCAAGGACAAAGCCTGCATCGACGAATGCCCGGTGGACTGCATCTACGAGGGCGAACGCTCGCTCTACATCCACCCCTCAGAATGTGTGGACTGCGGCGCCTGCGATCCCGTGTGCCCGGTCGAGGCGATCTACTACTCGGACGACGTCCCGGATGAGTGGGCAGATTATGTCCGGGCCAACGTCGAGTTCTTCGAGGAACTCGGATCCCCACAAGGAGCATCGGTGCTGGGGAACGTCGGCCGGGACCACCCGGTGGTCGCAGCGGCGCCAATACCGGGCTGATGTTAAGCGGCGAGCCTGGCCTGGATCGCCCGTCGAAGCGACTCCAGGCTGGGCAGGCCGGAGAGGCCCCCAGCCGTAGGGTAGACGCGACACGTCAGGGCCGGATCCGCCGTCGAGGGGAACAGGTCAATTCCGTCCACCATGAACGTCGGCGATCCGTGGAATCCGGACGCTTCGGCCTCGTCGTCGGTGGTGATCTCCCTGGCCGCAATCAAGGCAGGGGCCTCCCCTTCCAGTTCCACGGCCCGGGAGAACAGTTCCCTGGCTGCGGTGCCGTGCGGACAGTCCTGGATGGTGAGCAATTCGAAATCCATGACCCCATTATCCGGCACCGCGGTGTCGGACTCACAGCAGGTCGGCGTGATGCTCCGCGACGACGTTCGGGTGGGCGCGAAGGCGGTACCGGAGTGCGTTGTCACCGTAGGTTTCCAGAATCGGACTATTCGTCGGGTCAACCGACAAGCCACGGGCTTTTGCCTGGAATTCCGGGCTCACGGCAAGCTGCGGCATGGTCGCGTCAAGTGCCGGATTGTAGAAGAAGGGAAGGGAAATCCGGTCCGTGCCGCGGAGCGGTGAGATCACGCGGTGCAGGGTCGCCTTGAGGTAGCCGTTAGTGGCCAGTTCCAGCATTTCGCCGATATTGACTACGAAAGTCCCCGGCACTTGTGGCGCGTCGATCCACTTCCCTTGGTACTCGACCTGGAGACCGCCCTTCCCTGGCTCAACCAGGAGGAGTGTCAGCACGCCTCCGTCACGGTGGGACCCCACGCCCTGCTTGGGTTCCGGGTTCGACTCCCCCGGATATCTCACGATCTTGAGGACAGGGAAAGCCCGGGCGGCGAAGGCCGCATCAAAGGTGTCCTCGGGCGCCCCGAGGGAAACTGCCAAGGCCCGCAGCAACGTAAGCGAGACGGTGCTTAGCCGGTCGGTCCATTCCGAGACGATTTCCCGCATTTCAGGCAGCGCGGCCGGCCACAGGTTGGGCCCCTCCAGGCGCCAATATTCCGCGACGCCCGGGCCCGGTTCAACAGAGTCACGTTCGACGCCGATGTCGATCTGCTCGCGCCAGTCGATCCCGCCGTCCGTGAGCTCGCCGCCAACGCGGGTGTAGCCGCGGAATTGGGGGCTGCGGACGTTCTCGATCGCAAGTTTTTCTTCTTCCGGCAACTCGAAAAAGCGGCGCGACACGTCGAGAATGGCGTCCGTCAACTCCTGCGGAATGCCGTGGCCGGCCAAGTAGAGAAAGCCAACCTCATGCATGGCGTCGCGCAGTTCGTCACGGAATCGGGCGGCCTCTTCCGGGCCAGCATTCAGTTGGGAGAAATCGATCACGGGCAATGTATCGAGTGTCAATGCACTTCGTCCTTTTCATTGAGCGTCGCGAGTATCCGCATTGTCCCGTCGCTTCAACCCGCCTGTTTCGGACGCCACACACCGAAACGGTTGCCGTGCGGGTCCAGGAGGTGCGCGAACTCGATGGCGCCGTTGTCGACGAACGGGATGGCGACGCTCGCACCGAGCGCCTCTGCCCTGGCGATCGCGGCTTTAACGTCGTCGACCTGGACGTAGAAGATCGCCCACGACGTTCCCTCTAGCGAGGAGGTGTCCCACAGCCCGCCCTTGTCGCCATTCACCATCTGGTAGCTGGCAGGCGAGGACTCACCGAAAGTCCAGTCGAAGAGCGAGCCGTAGAAAGCCCGCGCGCTCTCGGGATCGGGCGAACCTACTTCGAAGTAGTTCACTATCGAGGCCATGACTGTTCCTTTCCATGTCCGCCGCTGAAAGTCGAAGGCCGCCCGCGAGACCTGGGGGCGGCCTTTTCGAATAGTTAGGGCATCACCTTGTAGAGATCGACGACGGTCTCTTCCGGGGGTGATTCGAATCCGCCCTCGATGCCTGCCTGCATGCGGGGCATGAGAATGCCGTCGCGGAACTTCTCCCAACTTTCTTTCGACTCGTGGACGGCCATGATCGTCCATCCGCCGGCCGACGGGCCTGCGGCGTGGAAGGTCTGGCCCTCGGGCAAGAGCCCTTCTCCTGGGTGAACGGCGGCTATTGACGCCTCGTATTGGTCCTTCGTTCCTCCTGGGAAGAAGTGCACGACTCCATACAGCTCCATATCTGCTCCCTGCTGGTGTTGACGGGTGTGGACATGCCAAGCAATAGACCCCGCTACCCGGGATGTCAATGAGTTTTCAGGTGCGGGATCCGCCTCCGGGATTCAGGTCCAGAATTCGTCCGCCTTGGCTGTGTCCTCGAAGAACTCCCGGCCCTCTACTACCTTTCCGTCGCGGAGAACGAAGGAGATGGCGGTTGCAATGTCCAGGGTCTTTCCGTCGCTTTCGGCGTGGCTTTGCTGGAGCCCGATGGTGTGGTTTTCTCCGCCGACGATGTCCTGGACCGTCGCTTGGAACGTACCTTGGGAACGCGCTCCCAACTCGCCGAAATACGCCAGGATCGCGTCGCGTCCTTGCTTCGTCCCGGACAGCACGCCGCTTCCTGCTACGTGCCAGACTGCGTCTTCCGCGAACAACTCGCTGAGTGTCGCCAGATCACCTGCATTAAAGGCCTCGTATCCCCGCCGGACCAATTCAGCGTTTTCTGTAGCTCCCATGTTCGGATACCTCTCCGTCATCCTTGTCGGTCAATGGGACGGCTTAAGGCTATTCCTGGGCAGGGTGCCTGTCGATGGGGAAAGCCCTGAGATCGGGGACCACTCCAAGGGTCGCTGAACGTCCAGGTAAAGATCGGCGAGCCCCTGACGGCACATAAGCAAGCCCTCATTGAAGCCGGGTGGGATGTCCAAGTGCTTCCTGGCCTCGACCACATCGGAGCGATGCATAGCTCCGTCGTCTTGCCACTCCTGACGGACTGGCTCCGGAAGGTCGGCTAGGCCTGCTGCCCATTCACGGGCCTCTTGAGACACGTCCGGGCCGGTGGGACGATGAAGCGGTGAATCCCTTCCTCGAATTTGTCGGCCACTACTGGTGGCTGGTCTTTCCCCTCAGCGGATTGGCCGGCGGTTGGGCGCGGTCCTGGTCCAGGGCCAGCGAACGGCGGCACCGCCGTCGGGTGGAGCTCTATCAGCTCAAGAACCGCGCGGCGGAAGCGGAGCAAGCCAGCCAGGCCGAGGTCCTGCGGCTGCAAGAGGCGCATGACGCTGTGAACCGGAGATGGCTCGAATACGAACTCGACGTCGGAAAACTCATCGATTTTCCGGTCATGTCGGATGTCCGCGAGCCGCTGACCGTGGCGTTTCTTCGGGCCAAGCGGGAAGCTGACGGCTTGCGCCCGGCAACTCCGGGAGAAATCACGACGGCGGCCCGGCTGGCCGAGTATCGCACGGCCGTCCGCAGCTTCGAACTGGCGTTCGACGTGGCCGAGCGGGAAGCCAAACGCATCAAGGACGGCAACTTCACTGAGCCCGAACGCCAGCGGCTGGCGACCGCCAGGAAGCTGCTCAGGATCGCTTCTGACACTGCAGCGACGCCGGCAGAGCGGCAGACGGCGTACAAGCGTGCCCGGCGCGAATTGGATGGGCTGATTGTCCTGCCCGAAGCGACCATAGCGGCCTTGGAAGAGAAGATCGCGGGAATGCTCGACGCACCAAAGGCTCCGGACTTCCATCAAAGCTGAGAAGCGCACTTCTCAGTGTTTGAAGCGATGAATGATCACGTATTTGTGATGCTTCCTGTGGCGAGTCTTGGAACGACGTGGAGTCAGTCCTAGAGGGGGTAGCCCAAGAGCTTTCCGCCTGGCCGACAATCGAATGTTTGCGTAAACCAGGAAAACAAAGAAGCCCAAGGGTGGGATGAGCAGCACGAGAATCCAAGCCAAATTGCCCACGGCGCGCCTCCTATGCCCAGTTTCCGACCGGGCATAGCTGACGTCAAGATGGCACTATTCGGTGGGGTACACCACCTCAGCAGAGACCGAGGGGCTATCCACGGGACCACGCTAGGCGTAGCTTTCTTCTCATCCCGGCAAGTCTTGACCCTCAGCCGGCACCTACCAGGAGGTCATCATGGACAACCTATTCGGACGCGGCGGACTCGGAGTACCGGAGCCGCTCCGACGCTTCCTTCAAGGCGAATCCGACCCTTCGCTCCGCATCGAGCAATACCAAGAGGGGGACACGCTCGTCGTCAGAGTGGATCTGCCGGGAATCGATCCCGAGAGCGACGTCGACATCAGCATTGCCGACGACAACCTGCATATCGAGGCGCGGCGCGAAGAGGATGCCGAACGCGTAGACAAGAAGGGCTACCGTACGGAACTCCGCTACGGCGAACGGTCCCGCAGCATTCCGCTGCCCCGCGGAGTGAGCCAGGACGGCATTGTCGCGACGTACGAGGACGGCATCCTCGAAATCCGTATCCAGCTCCCCGAACAGTCAGAGCCGCAGACCGCGAAAATCCGAGTGGTCCGAACGGGTGGCCGCGAAGCCAACCAGTCTCCGGAGGACCCGGGCAACTAGCCCGACCGAGGACGCGAGCCTAAGGGCCTCCGTCCCGTCCGTTTGGTCGCCGCACTTTTTGGAGCCGCGGGGCTGGCCGTTCGCCCTGGGCAGCCGTAGTCTCCAGAGGTGTTGCGGGCATCGCGAGGACAGCGACGACGGTGAGCGCGGCGCTCACGAGCACCGCGAGAAATACCGCCGCAGAAGCGAATACCACCGATTGCGGATTCTTAGCGCCACCGGGGCTGCCGCCGTAGATCGCATTTGCCACTGCACCGAAAACGGCTACTCCAAGCGAGCTGCCAATGGATCGCGCGAAGAGGTTGGTGCCCGTCACCACTCCCCGTTCGTGCCATTCGACACTGGACTGGGCCGCGATCAGGCTCGGGGTTGCCAGAAGCCCAAGTCCTAGCCCGGCAACGAAGCAACTGCCTGCGACGAGCACGATATTCGGCGTGTAGGCCGTCACGGCGAGGGCCGCCGAGCCGATAAGGGTAACGGTGATTCCAATCAAGGCTGTTGCCCGAAAGCCGATCCTAAGGTAAAAACGGCCCGACTGCGAAGCGCTGATCGGCCAGCCGATCGTCAGGGCCGCCAGGGACAGGCCCGCATCCAATGGCGACACCGAAAGCGCCCCTTGAAGGAAGGTCGGAACGTACGAGGTGAGGCCTAGTACGACTGCTCCGGCTCCAAAGGAGATCAGTGCGGTCGTGGCGAGAAGACGCCTCGAAACGACCCACGGCGGAAGGACAGGTTCAGCTGCCCGTCGCTCAACCAGGACGAAGGCAACAAGCAAAACTGCGCCAATGGCGAATACTGCGATGCTGATCGGAGAGTCCCAGGCCCAGGCCTGGCCGCCTTCCAAGGCACCGAGGATGCTCAAGGTCAACGTGAACGTGAGAAGGGCGGCTCCAAGATAATCGACGCGGTGCTTTACCCGTTCGATGTTCTCCTGGAACCTTTGAACCAGCATCCACGCCGCCACGACGCACAGCGGAACGTTGACGAGGAAGATTCCGCGCCAGACTCCCAGCGAAGAGAAGACCCCACCCAGAGTTGGACCCACAACAGACGACGTGGCCCACACACTGGCAAGGTAGCCTTGCACCTTCGCGCGCTCGGCGAGGGTGTAGATATCGCCGGCGATGGTAATGGCCACAGGCAGTACGGCGCCGGCACCGAGGCCCTGCACCACGCGGAACGCGATGAGCGCGGGCATGCTCCACGCAAGCCCGCAAAGGATGGATCCGAGCAGGAACAGTCCGATGCCAGTGAGAATGATTGGCTTCCGGCCAGCCATGTCGGAGAGTTTCGCGTAGACCGGGACCGAGACGGCCTGTGCGAGCAGGTAGGCGGAGAAGAGCCACGGGAACGAGGCGAACCCGCCGATTTCATGAACGATCGAAGGCACGGCGGTCGCCACGATAGTTGCATCGATCGCGACAAGACCGCTCGAGAGCATCAGGGCTATGAGTATGGGGCCGCGTTTGGAACGGAAGCCTACGCCGTCGCTTAGAGTTGCCATGTCCGGGCCTGTCTTTCCCCTATTCCGCGGCGTATCCTAATTACGTTCCGGCACCGGCCTCGGCCGGCATTCTTCTCTGCACTCACCATTTATCCCTGCACCCACTCAGTTAGGCGCCATCCATGGAGATGAACATCAGGGACCACTGGGACATGCTCAGCCCCGAAACGCAGCATTGGCTAACCGACAACCCCGGATGCGTGGTCTTGCCGCGAACTATCACGGAAATAATCCACAAGGAAACCGGCATCACTCCGGATGCCGACCGGCACAGCCAAGTCAGCCTCTCTCCCGAGGATCTGAGCTTCATCCTCGCCAAGGCCGAAGGGGGCCCGGTCCGGCCGAAGTGATCGACCCGGTCATTCGTGGCTGTCGTCATCCGCTGGCGCCTCCCGCAACCAACCTTGCGTCTCTTCGGCGCCCCTTAAGTTTATCGACGGGCTTTGCGGGGCAACAGGCGTTGTTAGCCTCCGGAGGTTATTTCGGCTCGTAGCTTTCAAGGCCGACACTGGCCCTCACCAGTGCCCGAAGTTCAGACAGGCCTCCCGTAACCACTCCGGCCGCCCGGGCCTGGACCAGTACGTTTCCGAGAGCCGTGGCTTCCACGGGACCGGCCACAATCGTCTTGCCGGTGGCATCAGCGGTGAGTTGGCACAGGAGCCTGTTCTGGGATCCGCCGCCCACGATGTGGACCACCGACGTCCGCTTGCCGGACAGTTCCTCGGCGCGTGCCAGGGTCCTGGCGTAGCCGGCTGCGAGGCTGTCCAGGATGCAGCGCACGACGGCGGCCGGCCGGTCCGGCAGGACGGCACCGCCGGCTCGAACCGCAGAGCGAATACGGTCCGGCATGTTGTCCGGCGCGATGAACGCAGGATCGTCGGCGTTGATCTGGGGGCTTCCGGCAGGAAGTGCCGCCGCGGACTCCAGGAGCGCGGCTAGTTCCCGTCGATGCCCTTCGGCGGCCCAGGTGCGTTGGCATTCGCTGAGCAACCACAGGCCGCCGACGTTGCGCAGGTACCTGATGGTGCCGTCGACGCCGCGCTCGTTGGTGAAGTTGGCCAAGCGGCTTGCTTCATCGAGGACCGGGCTGTCCAATTCCACACCCACGAGGGACCAGGTCCCGGAGGAAATGTAGGCGAAGTCTTCCTGCGCGGCCGGAACGGCTGCCACGGCAGAGGCGGTGTCATGCGATCCCACGGCAACCACGGCCGTCTCTGCTGTGAGGCCCGTCCGGGCTGCCACCTCCGGTAGCAGCGTGCCTACGGTCTCGCCTGGCTGGATGATGGCAGGGAACAGGTTCTTGGGCAAGCCGAGTGCCTTGAAGAATTCTATGGCCCACTCCCCCGCGACGGCGTCAAAAAGCCCGGTGGTGGAAGCATTCGTGGCCTCGGTACGGCGTTGTCCGCTGAGCTTGAACGCGATCAAGTCCGGGATGAGCAGCGCCTGGACGCCGTGCAGCTCACGTTCGGTGGCGAGCTGATAGAGCGTATTGAACTGCAGGAACTGCAGTCCGCTGGTGGCATAAAGCCGCGCCTGGTCCACTACCTTGTGGACGTCCGCGACGGCGGTGCGGCCGCGCTCGTCGCGGTAGCTGAGCGGCTGGGTCCGCAGGCTCCCGGAGGCATCCACGAGTCCGTAGTCAACGGCCCACGTATCGATGCCGATACTGGCGATCCGCTCCCCGCTTGCGGCGGCCGTTTCCGCGGCCGCCGCAAGTCCCGTGAGCACCTCCTCGAACAGGGCGTCGAAGTCCCAGTGGAGTCCGCCGTCGAGCTCTACGACGCCGTTGGGGAAACGGTGCACAGTTTCGAGCGAGACCGCCTGTTCGAGTCCGGCCCGTCCGCCGGTGACCCGGCCGAGCATGACCCGGCCCGAGGACGCTCCGATATCGACCGCGGCGAAAACGCCGCCCGCATTGGCCTGTCCGCTCATCGGAGGAAGGCCGCGGCGACGCCGGCGTCCACCGGGATGTGCAGGCCCGTGGTGTGCGAGAGTTCGTTGCTGGTGAGGACGGCGGCCGCGTTGGCCACGTGCTCGGGGAGGACTTCGCGTTTGAGCAGGGTGCGCTGGGCGTAGTACTTGCCCAGTTCCTGCTCGTTGACGCCGTAGACGGCGGCGCGCTTGGCGCCCCAGCCGCCGGCGAAGATCCCGGAGCCGCGGACCACGCCGTCGGGGTTGATGCCGTTGACGCGGATGCCGTGCTCGCCCAGCTCGGCGGCCAGCAGGCGGACCTGGTGGGCCTGGTCTGCCTTGGTGGCCGAGTAGGCGATGTTGTTCGGGCCGGCGAAGACCGAGTTCTTGGAGGAAATGTAGACGATGTCCCCGCCCATGCCCTGATCGATCATGACCTTCGCGGCGGCCTTGGAGACCAGGAAGGAGCCCTTGGCCATGACGTTGTGCTGCAGGTCCCAGTCCTTCTCCGTGGTTTCCAGCAGGGGCTTGGAGATCGACAGGCCGGCGTTGTTCACCGCCAGGTCCAGTCCGCCGAAAGCCAGGACGGCTTCCTGGATGGCGGCGGCGACCTGGGCTTCGTCGGTGACGTCCGCCTGCACGCCGATGGCGACGTCCGCGCCGCCGAGTTCGGTGGCGACGGCGCGGGCGTTGTCCAGGTTGAGGTCGGCGATGACCACGCAGGCGCCTTCCGCGGCGAGGCGGGTGGCGATCGCCTTGCCGATGCCCGACGCCGCGCCGGTCACCAGCGCGATGCGCGTGGCGTGCGACTTGGGCTTGGGCATCCGCGCGAGCTTGGCTTCCTCGAGGGCCCAGTATTCGATCCGGAACTTCTCGGATTCCTCGATCGGGGCGTAGGAGGAGATGGCCTCGGCGCCGCGCATCACGTTGATCGCGTTCAGGTAGAACTCCCCGGCGACGCGGGCGGTCTGTTTGTCCTTGCCGTAGGAGAACATCCCGACGCCGGGGACCAGGACGATGGCCGGGTCCGCGCCGCGCAGGGCCGGGGAATCCGCGTCCGCGTGGCGGTCGTAGTAGGCCTGGTAGTCCTCGCGGTACGCGGCATGCAGTTCCTTGAGGCGGGCCACGGACTCCTCGATGCCGGCGTCGGCGGGCAGGTCCAGGACGAGGGGCTTGACCTTGGTGCGCAGGAAGTGGTCCGGGCAGGAGGTGCCCAGCGCACCCAGGCGGGGATGCTCGGCGCCTTCGAGGAACTCCAGGACGCGGGCGTCGTCGCTGAAGTGGCCCACCTGCGGCATGTCGGCCGAAGCGAGGCCGCGGATGGCGGGGGCCAACGCGGCCGCTTTCGCGCGACGCTCGGCTTCAGGGAGCGCGGCGTAGCCCGGGAGTTTCGCCCCGAAAGGCGCGGCCTTGCCGTTCTCGGCGATGAACTTCTCGGCCTGCTCGATGATCCAGAGCGAGTTCGCCTCCGCTTCCTCACTCGATTCGCCCCACGCGGTGATGCCGTGTCCGCCCAAGATCGTGCCGATGGCCTGCGGGTTGGCTTCCTTGATCGCCGCGATGTCCAGTCCCAGCTGGAACCCGGGCCGGCGCCAGGGAACCCACACGACCTTGTTACCGAAGATCTTGGACGTCAGCGCTTCGCCGTCCACCGCCGTCGCGATCGCGATGCCCGAGTCCGGATGCAGGTGGTCCACGTGCGCGGCATCAACCAGGCCGTGCATCGCGGTATCGATCGACGGAGCGGCGCCCCCTTTGCCGTGCAGGCAGAAATCGAAGGCGGCCACCATTTCATCTTCGCGCACGACGCCGGGGTAAACCGCCTTGAGTGCCTGCAGCCGGTCCAGCCGCAGCACCGCCAGGTTGGCTGCCTTCAAGGTTCCCAGATCGCCGCCGGAACCTTTCACCCACAATAACTCCACATCCTCGCCCGTCACCGGGTCCGTCCCGGTGCCTTTCGCGGAGGTGTTCCCGCCAGCGAAGTTCGTGTTCCGCTTATCCGCGCCCAAGCGGTTGGAACGGGTGATCAGATCTTCAACAGTCTCGTTAGTTGTGTTCTGCATGTTCATGCTTATGCGCCCCATCCGGCTTGCTGGCCGCCCACGCGGTCCTCGTTGATCTTCTTCTGGTAGCCACTGGCCTTGAACGCCGTCATCGGGTCCGCGGGCAGGCCCCGCGATTCACGCCATTGCGCCAGCATCGGCCGGACGTCGGTGTAGAAGGCATCGTTGAAAATGCCGTTCGCGGCCAGGACATCCCCCTCGCGCTGCGCCTCGGCCAGTGCATCGGTGTCGATGAGCAGTGCGCGTGCCGTCATTTCCTGGACGTTGAGCACGGAGCGGATCTGGCCGGGGATCTTCTCCTCCAGGTTGTGGCACTGGTCCAGCATCAGGGCAACACCCGACTCTTTACCGAAGCCGCCGCCGCGGATGACCTCGTGCATGATGCGGAACAGCTGGAAGGGATCCGCTGCACCGACGATCAGGTCGTCGTCGGCGTAGAAGCGCGAATTGAAGTCGAAGGACCCGAGCTTGCCGAGCCGCAAGAGCTGCATGACGATGAACTCGATATTGGTGCCCGGGGCATGGTGGCCGGTGTCCAGGCAGACGAAGGCCTTCTCCCCCAGTGCGAGGGTCTGGGCGTAAGAGGTACCCCAGTCCGGAACGTCGGTGTGGTAGAAAGCCGGCTCGAAGAACTTGTACTCCAGGACCAGGCGCTGGGTTTCTCCGAGGCCCGCGTAAATCTCCTGCAGGGATTCAGCCAAGCGGTCCTGGCGGCCACGCATATCGTCCTGGCCGGGATAGTTGGTGCCGTCGGCCAGCCAGACCTTCAGGTCCCGGGAGCCGGTGGCATGCATGATGTCGATGCACTCCAGGTGGTGGTCGATCGCCCGGCGGCGCACAGCCGCGTCCGAGGACGTCAGGGAGCCGTACTTGTACTCATCGTCCTGGAACGTGTTCGAGTTGATCGTTCCCAGTCCGACGCCAAGGCTCTCTGCGTACGCGCGCAGGGCGGAGTAGTCATCCACCTTGTCCCAGGGGATGTGCAATGCCACTGTCGGGGCAAGGCCCGTCAGTTCGTGGACTTTCCCGGCGTCGGCCAGCTTCTCCTGGATGGTCCGCGGGGTGCCGGGTGTACCGAACACCTTGAATCGCGTGCCCGAGTTGCCATAGGCCCACGAGGGAACCTCGATGGCCAGTTCCCCGAGGCGGCCCAGGGCCGTTTCCGTGGTGTTCATGATTGTTCCTTCTGTTGCCTGTGCGTCGTCGAACAGCAGTGCCAATTCGTCTTGGATCAAGTCTTGAATCGATTCATTCAAGAACCTACTCAAACGGTAGGGCCTGCTTCCGTGGCGTGTCAACAGGCAAACCCGGAGATCGCCAGTCGAACCACGTAATCTTGTTGAAACGGTTTGATTCGATTCATCAATCGGGAGGTTCAGGGTGCCAATCGGCCCGGGAGCAAAGCTGACAGATGTCGCTGCCCTTGCGCGGGTTTCGGTCGGCACAGTGTCGAACGTCCTCAACCGGCCCGAGCAAGTGTCGTTCGACAAACGGACCCGCGTTCTTGCCGCCATCGAGGAGCTGGGATTCGTCCGCAACGAATCAGCCCGCTCGCTGCGGTCCGGATCCACGAGGAGCCTCGGGATGCTGGTCTTGGACGTGCGCAACCCCTTCTTCACGGATGTCGCTTTGGGGGCTGAAAACGTCGCCGAAGAACACAAGCACTCCCTGATCCTGGCCAATAGCGCCGAAAACGCCGGGCGTGAGCAGGCATATCTGGACCTGTTCGAGCAACAACGCGTCCAAGGCGTTTTGATCACTCCGTTTGGGAACGTCCTTGAACGCCTGGAGAAGATGCGCACCCGGGGCATCCCCTCCGTGCTCGTGGACAGGCTCGCAAACGCGGATCAGTTCTGCTCGGTTTCGGTGGACGACGTCGCCGGCGGGGCGACCGCCCTGGACCATCTCGTCAGCGTTGGTTCGGTACGTCCGGCATTCGTCGGCGGCCCCTTCACGCTGCAGCAGGTCGAGGACCGCTACCGGGGTGCAGCCGACGCGGCGCAACGGGCGGGCGTCCCCCTTCAATTATTCGAAACGCCCGATCTGAAATTTGAGCGCGGGCGCCAAATTGGCGATCTCATCTGGAATCTCCAGCCGCCCAAGCGGCCGGACGCCGTGTTTGCGGCGAACGACCAACTGGCGCTCGGGCTCTTGCAGTCCTTCGCGGCCAACGGGCTCCGCGTGCCAGAGGACATCGCCATCGTCGGGTTCGACGACATCGATTTCGCCTCCCAATCGAGCATCCCGCTCAGCTCCATCAGTCAACCGAGGCAGCTGATCGGCGTGCGTGCCGCCCAGCTGCTTTTCGACGAAATCGACGACGAACCCGGCCACGTACACAGCCAAGTGGTGTTCACGCCGGAACTCGTGGCGAGGCAGAGCACACTTCGCCGCTAAGCGGAACCTTTCGGGCCCGCCGTTGCCACGAGATCGCCCTTTTCGGATGAAATGAGGGATATATAGGTCTCCAGTTGGGACCGTAGCTGATCCGCCGAGTGGTGTTCCGGCGTCAGCGTGGCCGTGATCTGGGCACCGAGCGCGAACGTCATGATCCCGCCGACGATGTCGTCGTCGTTCAGCCCCTCCTTCAGTTCGCCGAGTTCCCTGGCTTCACGGAGCTTGTCGAACAGGGCTTCACGCCATTGCTCCATTGAGGAATCGTGCAAGGCGGCCTTCGCCGGGTCCGTGAGGGCGCGTTGCCAGAAGGCGATCGCGATTCGCGCCTCGTTGAGCCTCTCGGCGTCGAGCGGCAATATTTCATGGCAATAGCTGCGCAATGCAGGCAGGCCCCGAAGGCCTGCAGTGGAGCTGCCCATACGAGTGTTCGTCTGGTTGAAAATGTGCGAGAAGGCAAACGTCAGCAGGTCATCCTTCGTGGGGAAGTACGGCTTGAGCGCCCCGTTGGCAAACCCTGCCTCCGTGGCAATTTCCCGCATCGTGGCACCCTCGATCCCCCTGCTGGCGATGATCCGCCACGTCGCTTCGACAAGCTCCAGCCGGCGTTTTTCGTGGTCTACGATCTTCGGCACGCGTTCCCCAAATCTTTTTTTCTACAACCGTTGTGACTCAGATTACACGATGCTATTCTCTACACACATAGAAAATAAACCCGCCACTCACAAAGGCCTTCCATGAGCACAACTTCTTCTCCAGAAATCGCCGAAATGCCTGCGTTTGCCGGACTGCCTGGGTATGGAATGACCAGTGCCGAAGACATCACGGCGGTCAGGGGCATTTTGGCCGACGCCGGACTCTTCGATGAATCCATCCGGATCGCCTACCTTGGGCTGCTTGACCCACCGCGGAACGCGGAAGCGGTAGACCGTAGGTTCAGGGCGTTCCTGCACAACGTTTCATCCGGTGCCGCACAGGACATCGTGGTCTCTGTGACACACCGCGAAGTCGTCTCGAAAGTGGAGCTCGACACCTCGGTGACGGGCGAGCTTCCGATCATCGAAGAAGAATTCGAGGTTGTTGAAGAGATCCTCGCCCAGGATGAGCGATGGCTCAAGGCGTTGGCTGAGCGGAAGCTCGATGTCAGCAAGGTCAGGGTCGCTCCACTGTCGGCCGGGGTCTTCGAGTACCCGGAGGAGAAAGGCCGCCGGATTCTGCGCGGCTTGGCTTTCGTCCAGCAGTTCCCCGGGGACAGCGCCTGGGCCCACCCCGTGGATGGGCTGGTTGCCTACGTCGACGTCGTCGGCAAGACGGTCGACCAGGTCTTGGATTTCGGACCGGTTCCAGTGCCGGAAGAACACGGCAATTTCACGGACCCTGAGCTGACCGGAGCGATGCGCGCCACCCAGAAACCGATCCACATCACCCAGCCGGAAGGTCCGAGCTTCACGCTCCGGGACGGCAACCACGTCGAGTGGGAGAAATGGAGCCTGGACATCGGCTTCGATGTCCGGGAAGGCGTCGTTCTCCACAATGTAGCGTTCGACGACGGCGATCGCCGCCGCAGCATCCTCAAGCGGGCTTCGATCGCCGAAATGGTGGTCCCGTACGGCGATCCCTCCCCCGTGCGCTCCTGGCAGAACTACTTCGATACCGGCGAATACCTCGTGGGGCAATACGCCAACTCGCTCGAGCTCGGCTGCGATTGCCTCGGCGACATCACTTACCTCAGCCCGGTAGTGAGCGACTCGTTCGGCCGCCCACGGGAAATCCGCAACGGCATCTGCATGCACGAGGAGGATTGGGGCATCCTCGCCAAGCACAGCGACCTCTGGAGCGGCGTGAACTACACGCGCCGGAACCGCAGGCTCGTCATCAGCTTCTTCACCACCATCGGCAACTACGACTACGGCTTCTACTGGTACCTCTACCTCGATGGCACCATCGAGTTCGAAGCAAAGGCCACCGGCGTCGTCTTCACGAGCGCCCACCCCGGAAAGGGCTACCCGTACGCCTCGGAACTCGCCCCGGGCCTGGGGGCTCCCTTCCACCAGCACCTCTTCAGCGCCCGGCTGGACTTCGCCATCGACGGCTTGAGCAACCGGGTCGAGGAAGAGGACGCCGTCCGCGTACCCATGAGAGAAGGAAACGAGCGCGGCAACGCCTTCGCCCGCCGTCGGACTGTCCTCAAGAACGAATCGGAGGCCGTCCGTGAGTCCGACATGGCGGCCGGGCGGGCCTGGATCATCTCCAATCCCGAATCACTCAACCGCCTGGGCGACCCCGTGGGGTACAAACTCCACGGCCAAGGACACCCCATGCTCCTGGCCGACCCCCAATCATCCATCGCCCAGCGTGCCGCCTTCGCTACGAAGGACCTGTGGGTGACGCGCTATGACGAAAACGAGCGCTACCC
Organism: Arthrobacter sp. FW306-2-2C-D06B; assembly: GCF_021789175.1. Lineage (NCBI taxonomy): Bacteria > Bacillati > Actinomycetota > Actinomycetes > Micrococcales > Micrococcaceae > Arthrobacter > Arthrobacter sp. FW306-2-2C-D06B. The sequence goes on along the minus strand of NZ_CP084560.1, from coordinate 2,302,315 downwards.
CAGCGGCGACTTCGTCAACCAGCACTCCGGAGGAGCCGGACTGCCGTCCTACATTGCCCGCAACAGGGACATCGACGGACAAGACATCGTCGTGTGGCACACCTTCGGGCTGACCCACTTCCCCCGCCCCGAGGACTGGCCGATCATGCCCGTCGACACGGTGGGTTTCAAACTGCGCCCCGAAGGCTTCTTCGATCGGAGCCCCGTCCTCGACGTGCCCGCGTCGAAGCCCGCTGAAGGCGGCCACTGCCATATGGAGGCCCAAAAATGAGTTTAACAACCGGGAAAGAGACCACTGAGGTGGGCCACCCGCACCACCATCGACGCCGTCTCGGCGTTCCGGCGGTGACGTTCATGATCATCGCCGCGTCGGCTCCGCTTACCGTTCTCGCCGGCGGGGTCACGACGACGTTTGCCGTCACCGGGGTCACCGGCGTCCCGCTGTCCTTCCTCCTGCTCGGCGGAACCCTCGCCGTGTTCGCAGTCGGCTACGCGGCCATGAGCCGGTACGTCGTGAACGCCGGCGCCTTCTATTCCTACGTGGCACAGGGCATTTCCCGGCCGGTCGGCGTCGGGGTTTCCATGGTCGCCCTGATGGCTTACAACCTGATGCAAGTCGGCATTTACGGCCTCTTCGGCTTCACCGTCTCTAGCCTGATCAACGAACGCTTCGGCGTCACTGTCCCCTGGTGGATTCCGGTGCTGGTCTGCATCGCCGTCGTCGCTTTCCTCGGCGTGAACCGGGTGGACCTGTCGGCGAAGGTCCTCGGGGTGCTCGTCGGCCTGGAGTTCCTCGTGGTGATTGTCTACGACGTCGTCTCCTTTGCCGTGGCACCCGAAGGAGTCAGCGGAGCGCCCCTCAGCCTGCAGAGCCTCTTTGTACCGGGCGTCGGAGCGGTCCTCTCCTTCGGCATCGCGGCGTTCATGGGATTCGAGTCGGCCGCGATCTACGGCGAGGAAAGCAAGGACCCCAAGCACACTGTGGCCCGGGCAACCTACACCGCCGTCGCCATCATCGCCCTGTTCTACGCGGTTTCCTCCTGGGCCATGGCCGTTGGCACAGGGCCGTCCGCCGTGGTGGACGCCTCCGCAAAACAAGGACCGGACCTGATGTTCGGCTTCCTCAGCGACCACGCCGGCGTCCTTCTCGCCGACCTGGCCCGCCTGCTCTTCGTCACCAGCCTCTTCGCGGCCCTCGTCAGCTTCCACAACGCGGCAGCGCGCTACTTCTTCTCCCTTGGCCGGGAACAAGTCCTTCCCCGGAAGCTGGGTGCAGTACGGCGGCACAGCGGCGCCCCCTACGCCGGATCGATGGCCCAGACGGTGATCGCCGTCGTGGTCACGGTGGGGTTCGCCATCGCGGGGACCGGATCATCTCTCGGCGATCTCTACCCTGTCCTGACCATGTTCACGTGGCTGACCAATGACGGCGCGATGGGACTTGTCCTCTTGATGACCGTTGTTTCGCTGGCGGTCATTGGATTCTTCCGCAAGAACAGGCATGACGCCGGAATCTGGACCCGGGTGATCGCCCCGGCCCTGGGCTTCGTACTCTTGGCGGTGATCTTCGTTCTGATCGTGGTCAACTTCAACGTACTGCTGGGCCAAAACGAGACCAATGCCCTGACCTTCATCCTGCCGGCGACGATCATCGTGCCCGGATTGGTGGGGATCGCCTGGGCATTCCGCCTCCGCCGGAGCAACCCCTCCGTGTATCGGCGGATCGGACACGGCGAAGAGGGTCCGGCTGCGGTACACCTCGGGGACGAAGAAGACCTGTAGCCCTGGACTGATGATCGGTGAACACCATGCACACAATCCTTTCGATGGTCATGCTGGCCTGCTGCGCCTTGGGGATCTGGAGCCCGATGCGCGAAGGCCTGGTCAGGAACCTCAGCCAATGGGGACCGATGGCACTCATGCTGATGGCGATGGTCGATACGACCGTCGGTGCGGGTATTGTTCCGGGCGTCGTGTGGGGACTGCTGCTTCTCCTTACATCCCCGCTTCCGCTGGTGCTCCTGCCCAAGGATCGCCGCGGCGGCATGGAAATACACCGCTCCTTGTCAATGGTTGCAATGTTCGCCATCTTCGTCACCACCCTTTCCCCTGCCTCATCCAGTTCGGTACACCAGACACATGCACATTCGGGACTTGGTGGAGCGAACCCCGTCCTCGCAGTTGCCCTCGCGGCAGCGGTCATCGCCTACTCGATCTTCCTGGCGGCCCGGACGCTTCGACGAAACGGCCGCGGAAACCGTCGTCACGCATCTGCATCGCTTGAGGCCATCGCTTCGGCGGGCGCCTTGGGCGCCATGATCCTGATGGCCGTCTGATCCCTGGAACGTTTGTCCTTCGAAACCATTACCAACTCAGAGTGGAGTAAAACCTTGGAAAGCTACGACGCCCTCCTCGCTTCAATCACCCCGACCACCGGCGAAACCCGGACCATCCTGGACCCTGCGACGGGCACCGCCGTCGGCGAAGCCCCGGTTCACACCGTCGAGGACCTCGAACGCGCCATCACCGCCGCCCAGGGCGCCCAGCCGGCGTGGGCTGCGCTGGGCCACGACGCCTGGTCCGCCGCGCTCCTCAAGGCCGCCGACGCCGTCGAACGCTCCGCCGAAGAACTCGCCCGCCTGCTCTCCCGCGAGCAAGGCAAGCCGCTCAACGGCCCCAACGCCCGCTTTGAAGTCGGCGCCTGCGCCGCCTGGCTCCGCGCCACCGCCGGCACCCCGCTGGACCCGGAAACCGTGGTGGACGACGGCGAAACCCGCGCCGAACTGCACTACCGGCCCATCGGCGTCGTCGGCGCAATCGGACCCTGGAACTGGCCCATGATGATCACCATCTGGCAGATCGCCCCCGCCCTCCGGATGGGCAACGCCGTCGTCGTCAAGCCTTCCGAATACACGCCCCTGTCCGTCCTCGCCCTGGCGGCCGTGATCAACGAAGAGCTGCCCGACGGCCTCCTCACGGTGGTCTCCGGCGGCCGCGACGTCGGGGCGCGCCTCGCCGAACACCCCGCCATCGGCAAGGTCATGTTCACCGGCTCCACTGCCACCGGCAAAGCGATCATCCGCTCCAGCGCGGACACGATCAAACGCCTCACGCTGGAGCTGGGCGGCAACGACGCCGGCATCGTCCTGCCCGACGCCGACCCCAAAGCCATCGCCGAAGGCCTCTTCTGGGGCGCCTTCATCAACACCGGCCAGACCTGCGCCGCCCTCAAACGCCTCTACGTCCACGACTCCCTCTATGAGGCGGTCTGCTCCGAACTCGCAGCCGTGGCCGCCGCGATGCCTATGGGGAACGGCCTGGACGAGGCGAACGTGCTGGGACCGCTGCAGAACCGGCAGCAATATGACATCGTCGCGAAACTCGTGGACGCCGCCCGCGACTCCGGCGCCCGCATACTGCTCGGCGGCAACCCCGACGACGGCCAGCCCGGCAACTTCTACCCCACGACCCTTGTGGCCGACATCGATAACGACAACCCGCTCGTGGCCGAGGAACAATTCGGACCCGCACTGCCCATCATCCGCTACAGCACCGTCGACGACGCAGTAACGATGGCGAACGCGCTCGACGTCGGACTCGGCGCCTCCGTCTGGTCCTCCGACCCCGTCGCTGCCCGCGGCGTCGCTGCCCGTCTTGAGGCCGGAACGGTCTGGATCAACAAACACGGCAACGTCGACCCCCGCATCCCCTTCGGCGGCGCCAAACAGTCCGGCTACGGCCTCGAATTCGGCACCGAAGGCCTCAAAGCCCTCGGCGTGCCGCAGATCATCAACGGCTAGGCGGTGGCGGAGGCGCGGGTCACCCCCAACTAGCTGACAGTTGTTGTCGTTCTGGGCCCCCAGAACGACAACAACTGTCAGCCAGTTGGGGCGTGGCGCCGTCGCCTCTGAATCTCGACGTAGGCCGTGACAAGGAGCAGGACAATCACGGCAAGGGCCAAAACGACGGAGCCGGAAACCACAGTGCTCACCGGTATGAGCAGGACGGCGATCACTACTGTGGGCCCCGCCCACGGCAGCACGGCGCGCAGTGGCTGACCGTAGCGAAGTGACACGATTGCATTGCACGCATAGAAGAGGGCCAGGCCTCCGCCGAGCGAAATCCCGGAACCGAACGGCAAGTGCTCGTAGGGTGCCGGAATGACGGTCGCGATCGCCCCGGCGATCGCGGTCACCCCCAGCACCAGGAGAAACGGCATGAACAAGGTGGTCTGCAGGATCCCGGCGAAATCGGATCGTGCCTGCAAGCGCTCGAGCCCCGCGGCGATGGTCCCGGTGCCGTATTGGAAGAACGCCCAGCCGAGCAGGGCAACAACGAGGAATCCGAGCGCGCCGACCAGACCGGCACCCGGCCCCCAATCGTCAGAGACCTCGGTGACGATCGTGAAGATGGACTCACCGAGGACAATGATGACGAACAATCCAAGCCGCTCGGAGGCGTGCTCGATGTTGATGCCCCCGACGCCGCGGTCCGGCCAAAGGCGGGCGCTCACCGTAACCATGCCAACCTCGACGACGATCGCGGCAGCCCACAGAATGACAGCGACGTGGAGCGGCAGGAAGGCCGAGATGAGCCAGAGGACGGCCGTGCCGCCGTTGTAGATCCAGATGCGCCACGGAGTTTCGGCCGAATTTTCTCGGTGTTGGTAAAGCCACAAGCTCAGCAGGACCACGCGAATGGCAGCATTGGCCAGCGAAAAAGCCCAGGCCCGCTCGCCAAAGGCGCCGGGCGCCGCGGCGGCCATGACGCTCGCCGCCGCCATGGCCGCGAGCATGGCGACACCCAGCGCCCGGGACGACAAACGGGGCAGGAGGTTGACGACGGAAACAATGTTCACCCACGCCCACCACGCCGGGAAGAAAAGCAGGACGAACGTGCCGAATTCGGCCCATCCAGGATCGCCGTGGATCCCGCGCGCAAGCTGCCCCACGAAGGCCACAAAGACCAGGTCGAAGAACAGCTCCATCCAGTGCACGCGGCGAGGGTCACGAGCCACTTTACTTGCCCTTGAAAATGAGCGTGTCGCTACCGCTCTTCCATGTGAGAGTGCCTTGGCTAAATGACATTTCAATAGGCCGCTTCAGGAAATCCACAAACCACTGTTGCTGGGAACCGGCGTCACTGACGCACCCCATGGCGCCGATCCCGAGCTTCCCCGCCACCAACGTGTCCCCCGTGATTGTGGCCGGTCCGCTGACCGGGGAGCAGGGAGTCTTCGCGATGAGGTAGAGGGAACCACCCACGGAACTCAACTGCACCGCGAGTCCCCCTGATGCCGCCCAGGGCAGGTCAATGCCGTCCGCTGTTCCCGCAATACTGACGTACTCGGTGCAAGGAGCTGACGGCTGGAATGCTGCGCACGTCTGCCGCGGAGGCGCAGAGGATGTCAAGAGGGAGGCGGAACCCGTCGGGACGGCCATGGTGGGTACCGCCGGTCCCGGCTCCCTCCCTTGCTTTGACGCACACGAAGTAAGCGCCGTGACGATCAGAAGCAGAAGAATTAGCTTTTGTTGCAAACAACTCCTGCGCTTCATTGTGCCCCCTGGTAGATGAACGCTGGTCGGAGCATATATGCCGATACCGGCCCCGTCATCAGATGCGATGCAACACAGCGGATTTTTCCTGACCTCCAACGGTGCCCACCCCTGTCAGGGCAGCACCAGCAGGGGCAGTTCATACAGGTACCGGCATTGCACCGCCCGCGGCCCGAGATAGTAGCATTTGTAATGCATGAATGCCCTTCGCGAGGAGCGTCCTACGGGCAGGGAAAAGTTGGGGGCAAGTTAAAGGCAATGGATTCGGAACCGGCAAAGCCAGAGGTAAACCCGCGATTCAGCAACACCCGGAAACAGAATACCGAACTTGCCATCCAGCAACTCCGGGACGGTGGTTTCACGACCGTTCAGATAGATGAATTCGTCGAGACGTTGCACCGCATGGAGGACGACGAGTCGATCCTCGCGCCCCTGACAAATGCCCTGTTCGCGATGAACGTCTCAGTCCAATGGCTGATGTAGGAACGTTCCCCGGTCCAAGACTCCGATCAGATCAATCGGACTCGGCCTGCTCCTCGATACGTCGACGCTGCTCCTCGAGCTCCTTCTCGCCTTCGTCTTCAGCCTCATAAAGCTTGGAGTTGGTGATCTGGAGTTCACGCATCACAGCGTCAAGCTTCACGTGAAGGGCGGCACTGTCTCTGTTTTGGGTGTTCTGGATGATGAAGACCATGAGGAACGTCACGATGGTGGTGCCGGTATTGATAACCAATTGCCACGTATCCGAAAATCCTAAAAGTGGTCCCGTAAACGCCCAAACGACGAGAATGATCACTGCCGCGCTGAACACCCAGGCGTGGCCGAGAACTTTCGCCACTCTGGTGGTGAACCGGGTGAAGAAATCCTGACGCGGACCGTTGTCTTCGCTCATGCAGACATCATCCACCTATTTCATTCCGACCCAAACGCTTTCCAACGTTGTAATCTTCAGCTTAAGACGGACGCTGAAGTGCGCGGAAGAAGGAAAAGTGGCAATTACCATGCGGGATGTGGCCCAAGCGGCCGATGTGTCAATCAAGACGGTGTCGAACGTCATCAATGACCATCCAAACATCAAAGCCGAGACCCGCGAGCGGGTCTTGCTGGCCATCGAGAAACTTGGCTACCAGCCCAATCTCTCGGCGCGTGGATTGCGGTCGGGCCGTACGGACGTCATCAGCCTCATCATCCCGGATTTGAAGAACGCATACTTTGCTGAACTTGCCGACGCCGTGATGACGGCCGCGTCAAAGCGCGGGAAGGTCGTGATCATCGAACAAAGCGGAGGCTCACGGACACGCGAGCTGGAGATCCTCCATGGCCCCCGGATGCGAATGGTCGATGGCGTCTTGTACAGCGTGCTTGGCCTGGGCCAGGAGGACGCGGGCCTCATTGATATTCCGACGCCCATGGTGCTTCTGGGTGAGCGGATTTTTCATGGCCCCACGGACCACGTGACCATGCAAAACATTGAGGCTTCGCAAGCGGCCACGGAACACCTCCTGCAGCGGGGACGAACCAAACTACTCGCCTTTGGGGCCCATCGAAATGAAGTCATCGGCTCAGCCGGGCTCCGCCTGGAAGGTTACCGCCGCGCCTTGCAGAAAGCGGGACTGGATTACCGGGACGAACTGGCTATCGACGTCCAGTCGTGGCACCGGTCCGACGGCGCCCAAGCCATGCGGAAGGTGCTGGAGTCCGGGCTCGAGTTCGATGGCGTCGTGGCATTCAACGACTCCATTGCCCTCGGTGCCATGCGTGTCATGCAGGACGCTGGACTGAGAATCCCCGAGGATGTCGCGATCATCGGTTTCGACGACATCGACGAGACCCGGTATTCGTTACCGACGTTGTCGACCATAGATCCGGGCCGGCGGGAGATCGCCGAAACCGCCGTCGCGATGCTCCTGGAACGGATCGACGGCGCGGCCGAAGCAACGCCCGCCCGCGAGTTTGAAGCGGATTTCAAGGTCATCAGCCGGGAGTCCACGGCGATCCGGGCCGCCGAAGACTCCGCCTGATTTCTTCTTGACATGTAAGTCAGGTCACATCATCATAGATTTACAACGATTACTTACATCGATGTAAAAGCCTGGGAATCTCCTCTCGCCCCAACTTTCGAGTCCGTCCGAGCCCCACCAGCATCCATTGGCTGGAGGACGGCCTACCCTCACCGCCCTACCTCCGACGACGACGTCCATGCACGACCGAAGGGAAACTACGTGAACAAGAAAGCAATCGCAGCAGCAGTATCAGCCGCTGCCCTGTCCGCCACAATGGCAGGGTGCAGTGGCGGCGCGGATGCCGCAAGCGCGGGCTCTAACACCACCAATTGCACCAACAAGATCGTCCATGCCGACGCTCCGAAGGTCTCGGTGTGGGCGTGGTACCCGAATATGGCCACGGTCGTGGACAACTTCAACAACTCCCACACCGATGTCCAGGTCTGCTGGACCGTGGCCGGCCAAGGCGGACCGGAGTATGCGAAGTTCCAAACAGCTATCCAGGCCGGCAAGGGAGCCCCTGACGTGATCATGCTCGAGGCCGACCAGCTGACGGGTTTTGAATTGCAGAACGCACTTGTCGACCTGAGCAAGTACGGCGCCGGAGACGTCAAGAAGAACTTCAGCGCCGGTTCCTGGAAGGACGTCTCGCAAGGCGATTCGGTCTACGCGATTCCGGTCGACGGCGGGCCCATGGCCATGATCTACCGCAAGGACGTGCTGGACAAGTACGGCATCAAGCCGCCGACGACCTGGGCGGAGTACGAAACGGCCGCGCAGAAGGTCAAGGACGCCGGCGGCCCTGCATTCGGAGATCTTGGCAGCAATGTTCCCGCCGCCCTGACCGCCCTCATGGCCCAAAAGGGCGCCGTTCCCTTCACTTATGACCTCGCGGACCAGAAGAACATCTCCATTCACCTCGACAGCCAGCCGGCCAAGGACGTGCTGAACTACTGGGCGGGGCTCGTGAAGAAGGGTCTGGTGGCCACCCAGGACCAGTTCACCACCGACTACATCTCAGGAATGATCGGCGGCAAGTACGCCACGTACATCTCCGCGGCATGGGCTCCCGGCTACCTCACCGGATCCGGAGTGGGTAAGGGCAACGAGAAAGGAACATTCGCTGCTGCGCCGCTCCCCCAATGGGATCCAAGCAGCCCCGTTTCCGTGAACTGGGGAGGATCCACCTTTGCCGTCACCTCGCAGGCAGGTGACCAGAAGCTCGCCGCCGAAGTCGCCAAGGGCCTCTACGCCGACGACGCCTCCCTCACGGATGGCTGGAAGACCCAGACAATATTCCCGCTCAACCAAAATGTGCTGAAGTCGGATGCGTTCACCAACAACGCAGTCGATTTCTTTGGCGGGCAGACTGCAAACAAGGACATCTACATCCCGGCCGAAAATGCGTACAAGGGATTCAATTACAGCCCGTTCAGTGTCTACTACTATGCCCAACTGCAGGCCGAAACAGTCAAGATCAACGCCGGCAAAGTCAGCGGAGACGAAGCAGCCACAGAGCTGCAAGGCATCATGGTGAACTACGCGAAGAGCCAAGGGTTCACGGTCAAGTGACAACTCCTGCCGTTCCGCCCGGCCCCGCGGCCGGGTGGGCGGGACGGAATCGATCGAGAGAAAGTTGCAGGACAGCTCATGGCAGTTCACGGGTCAACGGTGACGTCGTTGCCACACACTTCGACGCCGGCCACGGTGAATACCCCGCCCACTCCCGAACACAGAACACGCTCCCACAGCGACAAGGTGAATGCACGGCGCGCCCGGACCGGATGGCTCTTCATCGCGCCATTCGGCGTGGTTTTCGTGGCGTTCCTTCTGGCTCCGCTTGCTTACGCCCTCTACCTCAGCCTGTTCACCAAGGGCCTTGCGACAGGTACGCGGTTCAGCGGTTTGGAGAACTATCTCCACGCTTTCTCGGATCCACAGTTCATCAAGGGCGTCTGGTTCGTGGTGCGCTTTTCCTTGGTCCTTATCCCGGTCCAAATGGCCGTCTCCCTGGCGGCCGCGCTCGTGCTCGACCACCTCACCACCCGGCTCGCCAGGTTCTCCCGGCTGATGATTTTCATGCCGTACGCAGTGCCCGCAGTCATCGGCGCCCTGATGTGGGGGTTTCTCTACAGTCCGACATTCGGCCCGCTTGAGCAGCTTTTCTCCTTGTTCCACGCGTCGGCGCCTTTCCTGCTCAGCCAGGACAACGTCTTCTATGGCCTGCTCAACGTTGTGACGTGGCAATGGGCCGGCTATTACATGATCATCATTTACGCGGCATTGCAGGGAATTGATCCGACGCTCTACGAGGCCGCCAAGATTGATGGCGCCTCCGAAAGGCAGGTTGCTTTTCGCATCAAAATACCGCTCGTCTCTTCGGCACTGGTGCTCATTCTTATCTTTGCGCTGATCGGGACGCTGCAGTTCTTCTCCGAGCCGCAAATCCTCGGGCCGGTAGCGAACGGCAGCATCACCCCGGATTTCACCCCGAACATCTACGCGTTCAACCTGGCCTTCGGATATGCCCAGTTCAACTACGCGTCGGCCATATCCTTCTCCCTCGGCATCGTCGTTTTCATCGCGGTGTATGTCTTCATGTTCGCGACCCGCAAGAAAGGGAGCAATCTCTCATGAGCGCACTAACAACACATCTCCCGGCTACAACCCGGTTGTCGCGGCCGCGTCGCCGCAACGTGGCGGCTCATGTCTTTCTGGGCGTCCTGGTCCTGTATTTCCTGGCTCCTATTTGGTGGCTGTTCGTTGCCAGCACGAAAGACGCCCAAGGACTTTTCGCCGGCTCTTCCGGCGCCATGTGGTTCGACAAGAATTTCAACCTGATCGCAAACATCCAGGAGCTTTTCGCCTACAACGGCGGGGAGTATGCGCAGTGGCTCGGCAATTCGCTGCTCTACGCGGTCAGCGGCGGTTTGGGAGCGACGGCAATCTCGGTCCTGGCCGGTTACGGCTTCGCCAAGTACAAGTTCCGGGGCCGGAACCTTACGTTCGCGTTGCTGCTTGGTGCCGTGATGGTCCCCATGACGGCGCTGGTCATCCCGACATTCATCCTGATGTCCAACCTCAAGCTGACCGATACCGTGTGGGCTGTCATCCTGCCGTCCTTGCTAAGCCCCTTCGGCGTCTACCTGATGAGGGTTTACACCGCAGAAGCCGTGCCTGATGAGTTGCTCGACGCTGCCAGGGTGGACGGAGCCGGTGAACTACGCACCTTTTTCCAGGTCTCCTTGCCCTTGCTTCGGCCAGCGCTCGTGACTGTCCTGTTGCTTTCCGTCGTCGGGACTTGGAACAACTACTTCCTGCCCTTGGCCATGTTGTCCACGGAGAGGCTCTATCCACTCACGGTGGGCATAGGCCTCTGGGAGCAGCTGGCTTCGTCCAACAACGGGGGTGGCCACTCGCTCTGGAGCCTGATTGTGGTCGGTTCGTTCATTTCCATCATTCCCCTCGTGGTGGCATTCCTCACCCTGCAGAAGTACTGGCAGGGCGGCCTGTCCCTCGGCAGCCTCAAATAGGCATTCAAAGCACCCCTTCTCTTCCCGCTACTTCTCACTGAAAGCAGACCATGGTTTCCGCACGCCTTACGATCGACCCACAATTCGCAGTGGGCACTGTCAATCCCCGCCTCTTCGGTTCGTTTGTTGAACACCTTGGGCGCTGTGTCTACGACGGCATCTACGAACCCGCTCACCCCGACGCCGACGCGGACGGTTTCCGCACTGACGTGATTGAGCTCGTCAAGGAGCTTGGTGTCTCCACCATCCGCTACCCGGGCGGCAACTTCGTCTCCGGGTTCCGCTGGGAGGACAGTGTTGGACCCAAGGAACACCGCCCCCGCCGCCTCGACCTCGCTTGGCACTCCACCGAGACCAACGAGATCGGCATGCACGAGTTCAGCACATGGCTGGAGAAGGTGGGCAGCGAACTCATGCTGGCCGTTAACCTCGGCACCCGGGGCACGCTGGAAGCTTTGGACTTGTTGGAGTACTCCAACATCCGCTCCGGGACGGAGCTGTCGGACCGCCGGGCCGCTCATGGCCGGGTGGAGCCTTTCGGCGTCAAAATGTGGTGCCTGGGCAATGAAATGGACGGGCCGTGGCAGTTGGGCCATCGCTCCGCTGAGGACTACGGCAAAATCGCATCGCAGACCGCGAAGGCAATGCGTCAGCTGGATCCTTCCCTTGAACTCGTGGTCTGTGGCTCATCCAGCGCCCATATGCCCACCTTCGGAGAATGGGAGCGCGTAGTACTCACTCACTCCTACGAGGACGTCGACTACATCTCGTGCCACGCCTACTACGAGGAAAAGAACGGCGACCTGGACTCGTTCCTTGCCTCCGCAACCGACATGGACCACTTCATTGAATCCGTTGTGGCAACAGCGGACCACGTCAAGGCTGTCAACGGGAGCGCCAAAACCATCAACATTTCGTTCGATGAATGGAATGTGTGGTACCTCGAACGGTTCCATAACGTCGACATAATCGAAGGGCTGGACAACTGGCCCAAGGCGCCACGGCTGCTTGAGGACGCGTATTCCGTGGCCGACGCCGTCGTCTTCGGCAACCTGCTGATCTCATTGCTCAAGCACGCCGACCGTGTCACCTCCGCCTCCCTCGCGCAGCTGGTCAACGTGATCGCTCCCATCATGACCGAACCCGGGGGGCCGGCGTGGAAGCAGACCACCTTCTTCCCGTTCGCATTGACATCCAAGCTGGCCAAGGGAGTCGCCCTGGATGTGAGGTTGGAAGCGGACACGTACAGCACGGAGGCCTACGGCACCGTCCCGCTCATCGACGCCGTCGCGACCTACGACGCGGACTCAGCAACAACCGGCGTCTTCCTGGTCAACCGATCACGGACTGAAGAAGTGACGGTCACCGTCGACCTGACGGCGCTTGACGGCGTCATCGTCGTTGATGCCCAGACGCTTTCAGACGCGGACGTCTACGCGAAGAACACGCTCGAGGACCAGGACCGCGTGGGCTTGCAGCCGAACAAGAGCGCCGTGGTGCGGAACGGCGTCGTCGAAATCACCCTGCCTCCCGTCTCCTGGACGGCGTTGAACCTCGGCTGACTTTGCTGGATCGGTCACGTTCCAAGCGACATCCCGGTCCGAAGACCGGGATGTCGCGCCTATTGTGCAGCATCGCGGACTGAACCTCTTTTGGAGACAGCCGCCCGGTGGGACGATTTTGATATGAGCGAAAACGACGACCAAAAGCTCGTGTCCGAGGCTGCCGGCCATAGCCTTCCCAGGGAAAAGGGCACTTTCGTGGAGGAATACGAACACCCGACCACTCACCAGATGCGCATCGTCGGTCAGCGGCGGACCGAGGCGGAAGCCAAGCTGGAGCGGCAACAGCGCGAGGCTCGGGAGAAGTTCCACGAATAAACGACCCGCTTAGGCAGCCGGAGCCGAGTCGCGGTCTTCGCCGGGTGCCCGCCCGGCGACTGGTAGCTTCCGACGCCCTGCGGGCCAAGTCTTGAGCCGAGGCCAGCCACCCAATCGCGCGTCCAACGCAGCGAGCGGGAGCACGCTGTGGACAATGTAGTCGCACGCCGCCGGGCCTATCATCACCAGATCCTCGCACAGTTCTCCGCGGCGTCCGGGGGTGATGCCGGCCGCCCGAAGGCTGGCCCTAAACGTCCTGGCTCTCACGGGTTCCGAAGCCGTAAGCCCGCACCAACTGATGTACAGGCCATACAGTTCTTCGAAGCTGAGGCCGTCCTCTCCGGAATTCCGGGAGACGCACTCGTTGAGGAAATTATCCAGCGGTACTTTCGTCATCGTTGCCCCCTGTGCCTTGGCAGCTCACCGGCTGCGTTTCCATAGCTACAGCTAACAATGTGATCCAAAACGAGGAACCTACCTGAATACACAGAAACTTAAGGGCGGCAGTTGCCCTTGTCAACTAGATACTCAGGCTTGAAGGCGCGGCGATGATCCCCTGAGGCCAGCCGGAATTCCTGGCCGTTCACAGCCCGCCGGCGAGTTTGTAGTAGGCGGCGTTCCAGGCCAGCTCCTTCTTGAACGCCTTGATCGTGGTGCCTTCGTCAATGGTGAGCAGTTCGGTCCGGGCGATCTCGGCGAAGTCTTCGAACACGTCCATGCCCACCTGCGTGGAGAGCACGGTGTGGTGCGCGGCCCCTGCGGTGAGCCAGGCGGCGGCGGAGGTCGCGAAGTCGGGCTTGGGTGACCAGAGCGCCCGGGCGACGGGGAGGTTGGGCAGCGGTTCGGGGAGGTCGACGACGTCGACGGCGTTCGCGACGAGGCGGAAGCGGTCGCGCATGTCCGAGAGCGCGACGACGACTCCGGGGCCGGCATCGGCGTCGAAGACCATGCGGACGGGGTCTTCCTTGCCGCCGATGCCCAGCGGGTGGATCTCCACGCGCGGCTTGGCCGCGGTCAGGGAGGGGCAGACTTCGAGCATGTGCGCGCCGAGGATCTTCTCCTGCCCCGGGGTCAGGTGGTAGGTGTAGTCCTCCATGAGGGAGGCGCCGCCGGGAAGTCCGGCGCCCATGACCTTCGCGGCCCGGACCAGGATGGCGGTCTTCCAGTCGCCCTCGGCGCCGAAGCCGTAGCCGTCGGCCATGAGCCGCTGCACTGCCATGCCCGGGAGCTGGCGCAGTTCGCCCAGGTCCTCGAAGGAGGTGGTGAAGGCCGCGGAGCCGTTGGCTTCAAGGAAGGACCGCAGACCGAGTTCGATCCGGGCGCTGTAGCGCAAGGAGTCGTGCCGGGCACCGCCGGCGCGCAGTTCGGGTGCGACCTCGTAGAGGCGCTCGTACTCGGCGACGAGGGCGTCGACGTCGGACTCCGGCGCGCCGTGCACGGCGTCAGCGAGTTCGTTCACGGACCAGGTGTTGACCGAGACGCCGAAGCGCAGTTCGGCTTCGGTTTTATCCCCTTCGGTCACGGCGACGTTGCGCATGTTGTCCCCGAAACGGGTGAGCTTCAGAGTGCGCACGGCGGCCCAGCCGGCCGCGGCGCGCTGCCAGGCGCCCACCTGGCGTGTGACTTCCGGATTGGAGACATGCCCGACGACGGTCTTCCGCGGCACGCCGAGGCGGGACTGGATGTAGCCGAATTCACGGTCGCCGTGGGCTGCCTGGTTCAGGTTCATGAAATCGAAGTCGATGTCCGCCCAGGGCAGTTCCACGTTGGCCTGGGTGTGCAGGTGCAGCAGGGGCTTGCGCAGCAGGTCAAGGCCCTGGATCCACATTTTGGCGGGCGAGAAGGTGTGCATCCAGGCGGTCACGCCGATCACGGCGTCGTCGGAGTTGGCTTCGAGCGCGGTGCGGCGGATGGCGTCGGAGTCGGTCAGCACCGGCTTCCAGACGAGCTTGACCGGCACATCGGAGGAAGCGTTCAGCGCGGCGGCGATCTCCTGGGACTGCGCGGCGACCTGCTTCAGGACGTCCTCACCGTAGAGGTGCTGGCTGCCGGTCAGGAACCAGACTTCGTAGGGTTCGAGGGAAGTGGTGTGGGCATGTGGCATGGGATTCTCCTGGAAAAGTTCGTGGGGGGCCTGTTTAGCGGCCGTAGACGTTCTGGTAGCGATCGTAGAGGGACTCGATCCGGGCTGTGTCGATGGGCAGCGGTTCGCCGAGCTGCCGCGAAATGTGGACCGTGCGGGCCACTTCCTCGCACATCACGGCCGCCTTCACCGCGGCGCGGGCATCCTTGCCGATGGTGAACGGGCCGTGGTTCTGCATCAGGACCGCCGGGGAATGGGAGGCCCGGAGCGTGTCAACGATCCCCCGGCCGATCGAATCGTCCCCGATCAGCGCGAACGGGCCCACCGGAATCGTGCCGCCGAATTCGTCCCCCATCATGGTCAGCACGCACGGGATCGCCTCCCCGCGCGCGGCCCAGGCCGTGGCGTAGGTGGAATGGGTGTGGACGACTCCGCCGACGTCGGGCATGTTCCGGTACACGTAGGCGTGCGCGGCAGTGTCCGACGACGGCGACAGTTCCGGGTTGCCCCACTCACCGTCGCTATCGCCCGCTACGGGAACCCCGTGCAGGTCGGCGACCACCATGGACCCGGGCGTCAGCGCATCGTAGGAAACCCCCGACGGTTTGATCACCATCAGCTCATGGCCGGGGACGCGTGCGGAGACATTTCCTGCCGTCCACACGACGAGCTCGTACCGTGTCAGTTCGGCGTGCAGCGCGCAGACCTCGGCCCGGATCCGGGAAATCGTCTCCAGCAGGGCGCTCATGCGGATGCGCCAACGGCAAGCAGTGTTTTGCCGGCGTTCCGCTGGATCTTTTTGAGCCGATGCATGACCTCGTTCGCTCCCCTGCCGAAGTAATCGTGCAGGGTCCGGTATTCGTGGAAGAGTTCCTCGTAGGCGGCGACGTTTTCCGGGATCGGCGTGTAGACGGCGCCGGGTTCGGATCCCATGGCGGCCGCGGCGGCCCGGATGTCCGGGTACTCCCCCGCGGCGACGGCGGCGTGGATGGCAGAACCCAGCGCCGGGCCCTGGGCGGAGCCGATCGTGGAGAGCTGCAGGCCGGTGATGTCGGCGTAGATCTGCATCAGCAGCGTGTTCTTCAACAGTCCCCCGGCGACGATGAATTCCTTCACCGGGACTCCGGAGTCGCGGAAGGCATCCACGATGGTGCGGGTGCCGAAGGCCGTGGCCTCCAGGAGCGCCCGGTAGATGTCCTCGGGTTTCGTGGCGAGGGTCTGGCCGACGATCACGCCGGAGAGTTCGTGGTCCACTAGGACGGAGCGGTTGCCCGAGTGCCAGTCCAGGGCGATGAGTCCGTGTTCGCCGATCTTATGGGTGGAGGCGAGTTCGGTGAGGTATTCGTGGATGCCCATGCCCTGTTCTTCGGCGGCCTCGTGGTATTCGGGCGGGACGCCGTACCGGGTGAACCAGCCGAAAATATCGCCGACCCCGGACTGGCCGGCTTCGTAGCCCCAGAGCCCGTCCACGATCCCGCCGTCGACCACGCCGCACATGCCCGGCACTTCGCGCAGGACCTCGGCGTTCATGACGTGGCAGGTAGAGGTGCCCATGATCGCGACGAGCTGTCCCGGTTCCACGGCCCTGGCCGCCGGGGCGGTCACGTGCGCGTCCACATTCCCGACCGCGACGGCGATGCCCTCCGGCAGCCCGGTCCACGCGGCCGCTTCGGCCGTCAGGTAACCGCCGGCATCGCCCAGCCGGCCGATCGTGTGGGCCAGCTTGCTGCCCACGAAGTCCCGGAAGCCAGGGTTCAGGGCGCCCAGGAACTCCCCGGACGGGTAGGCGCCGTCCTGGTAGATGCCCTTGTACCCGGCCGTGCAGGCGTTCCGCACATAGTTTCCGCACAGCTGCCAGACGATCCAGTCCGCAGCCTCCACCCAATGGTCCATCTGCGCGTACGCTTCCGGGTCCTCCTCCAGGAGCTGCAGGCCCTTGGCGAACTCCCACTCCGAGGAAATCAGCCCGCCATAGCGCGGCAGCCACGCCTCGCCCCGGGCGGCGGCCAGGGCGTTGATGCGGTCCGCCTGGCCCTGGGCCGCGTGATGGCGCCACAGTTTCACATAGGCGTGCGGCCGGTCGGCGAACCCGTCCAGCTCATTGAGCGGGGTTCCCTCTGCCGTGACCGGCACCATGGTGCAGGCCGTGAAGTCGGTGGCGATTCCGACGACGGCGGCAGGGTCGATCCCGGCGTCGCGCACCGCGGCGGGGACCGCGTGACGCAACACGTCCCGGTAGTCCTGGGGCACCTGAAGTGCCCATTCCCCCGGAAGCCGTGTGGCTGTTCCATCAGGTACGTCCGCCAGATCTGCCGGCAGGGCCTCCGTGATGACCGCGTGCGGATAGTCGAAGACGCCGCTTCCCATTACCTTGCCGTCCCTGACCCGCACCACGACGGCCCTGCCGGAAAGCGTGCCGTAGTCCACGCCGATGACGTAATGATCCTTGCCGTCCGCTGTGACGCCCATGAAAAGTCCTCCAATAGCCGGTCCGCAGCCTTGCGGATTGAATCAATTGTGAGCGCTAACAATTCATGCGTCAAGGTGTGGTGCGTCAAGGGCCGGCTGGCCCGCGTGAATCAAAGTGTGCTCAGGCTGGTGCGGAGGTACTTCGGCGGATCACCAGCTCGGGCTCCACCACGGTGGTGCCGACGTTTTCCCCGTCCTCGATGCCGCCCAGCATGAGGTCCATGCAGCGCCGCCCGAGTTCTTCGAAGTCCTGGCGCACCGTGGTCAGCGGCGGCGTGAAGTAGCCGGATTCGGGTTGGTCATCGAAACCCACCACAGAAACGTCCTCGGGCACGCGGACGCCGGCCTCGCTGAAGGCCCGCAGCAGGCCCAAGGCCATCTGGTCATTTCCCACAAAAAGCGCGGTGGCCGTCCTTTCATCGGCGAGCTTCCTGCCGATGTCGTAACCGCTGCCGGCACTCCAGTCCCCCACCACCAGCAGATCATCCTCAAGGCCCGCGGCCCGCAACACCGCGCTCCACCCTTCGGCCCTGGCCACTCCGTCGATCCAATCCTGCGGTCCGGCCACGTGTCCGATCCTGCGATGTCCTTGATCAAGCAGGTGCCTGACGGCCAGTTCCGCGCCGCGCTTCTGGTCCACCATGGCTCCGCTGACGGAGGCGTCACCCATCGATCCCACGGCCACCACGGGAACCCCGGGGTCCACTTCGGCCAACGCCAGCAGGGTTTCCGAGTGCGGCACCATCACCACGATCCCGTCCACGGACTGGTCCAGGAAATGCCGGACCGCATCAAGAATCGCCTCCCGGCTGACCGTCCTCAAAGCTGCGATGCTGACGAAATAGCCGGCATCCCTCGCCGCCTGTTCAACGCCCAGCAAGGTGTTCGCCGGACCGTATTGCGCCAGCTCGCTCGCCAGGACGCCGATGGTCTGCGAGCGACGGGTCACGAGGCTCCGTGCAGCGGTGTTGCGCCGGTATCCCAGCTCCGCGATGGCCGCCTCGACACGCTCCCGGGTGCCCTTGCTGACGTTGGGGTGGTCGTTGATCACCCGGGACACGGTCTGGTGCGAGACTCCTGCCCGTTCCGCCACGTCCTCAAGCCGTGGCAAGCGTCCGCTGCTTTTTGTCATGGAGCTATTCTGCGCGACTTAGGGGCCAAGCGACGAACGACGCAGCAGCGGGTCCAGGCTGGGCTACCGGCCAGTACAGGACCATAGGCGCGGCGGGGATAGACTCGATTCAAGCCCAACAACCATCATTTGAGGAGCCCCATGCGCGCCACCATCATCCACGGTCCCGGCGACATCCGTGTTGAAGACCGTAACTACCCCACGGTCCAGCTGCCCACCGACGTCGTTGTCAAAGTCACGGCCTCCTGCGTCTGCGGATCGGATCTGTGGCCGTACCGCGGCGTCAAGCCCACCCACCAGCCTTCGGCCATTGGACACGAATTCATCGGCACGGTGGAAAGCATCGGCGACGACATCACGGACTTGGCGGTCGGCGACTTCGTCATCGCTCCCTTCCTGGTCAGCTGCGGCGCCTGCCCGCAATGCTTGAACGGCGTCACCGTTGCCTGCGATCATTTGGCAGGTTGGGGCGGCAAAGATGACAGCGGGCACACGATCGACGGCGGCCAGGGCCAGGCCGTGCGCGTACCGCTCGCCGAGTCGACCCTCGTCAAGGTTCCCGGCGTCACGGAGCCCGGCGACGCCCTCCGTGCGAGCTTGCTGACGCTCTCCGATGTGATGGCGACCGGGCACCATGCCGCCCTCGCGGCGAAGGTCAGCCCCGGCAGGACTGTCGTCGTCGTCGGCGACGGCGCGGTAGGGCTCTGCGGCGTGCTCGCAGCGAAGCGGCTCGGAGCCGAGCGGATCATCGCGATGTCCCGGCACGCCGACCGCCAGGCGATTGCCCTCGAGTTCGGGGCCACGGACATCGTCGCCGAGCGCGGCGACGACGGAGTGGCCAAGGTCCGTGAGTTGCTGGGAGGCGTTTTGGCCGACTCCGTCCTGGAGTGCGTCGGGACGAAGGAATCCATGGAACAGGCACTGCACAGTGTCCGCCCGGGCGGCGCCCTTGGCTTTGTTGGTGTCCCGACGGGCGGAGCCGAAGCCCCGCTGCGCTATTTGTTCGACACGAACATTTCGATTGCCGGCGGCATGGCTCCGGCTCGCACCTACATCCCGGAGTTGCTCGACGACGTGCTCAAAGGAAAGATCAATCCGGGCCGGGTCTTCGACACCGTGATGCCGCTCGAGGAAGCCCCCGAGGCCTACCGCGCCATGGACGAACGTCGCTCCATCAAGGTCCTGCTCACGCCCTGAGGGCCTGGACCCCGCAAGCCCCGGGCGGGATGCGTGGACTGTGGCGTGCGCGCGGGAACGGCGAGAGAATCCATATAGGAAGCCTCGCCTGAACCCAAGGGAGTGAACAAAATGATCACTGGTGCCCAAGCGCGTCCGGTGGTTAACCAAGACGGGTATTTGCCCATCGAGGATCACGGACTTATCGGCGATGGGTCGACGTGCGCTTTGGTGGGACGGGACGGCGCAATTACCTGGCTTTGCCTGCCGGAATTCGACAGTCCCCCGTTCCTGGCGGGGATCCTTGACGCGGATTCGGGCGGCCGCTTTGAAATATCCCCTATTCGCACCCTTGCATCGTCCCAGCGCTATACCGAGGATTCCTGCGTGCTGGTCACCTCCCTGGTGTCCGATCGCGGCGTGCTGCAGGTGACGGACGGACTTACGCTGCGTGCCGGCGCCGACTTGTCAGAGCCGGTGCCGGCCGGCCGTTCCGAACTCCTGCGGCACGCGCGAGCCGTGGGCGGCGACGTCCCCCTGCGCATCAGCCTGATACCGAAGGCCGGTGTCACCTTCGACACCCTGGCCACTGGCTGGAGGTTTGATTGGCGGCAGGACGGAGTCCAGGAAGTCTACCTATGGTCCTCCGTTGAACTGATCCCTGACGGTCGTGGCTTGTCCGCCGAATTGACGCTTCGCGCGGGAGAGACCCTGACCATGGTCCTGCACTGGTCGGGGCGGTTCCGGCTTCGTCAGCATCCCGAGAGCAAGAAGCTCATCGACCAGACCGTGTACGCGTGGCGCCGGTGGGCATCGAGCCTGGACTGCGAAGGCTCCCAAGCGGAGTTGATGAAGCGTTCGGCCCTGACGCTGAAAATGTTGGATCACGCCGAAACAGGGGCCATCCTGGCGGCCGCCACCTCATCCCTGCCTGAGTGGCCAGGGACGTCACGGAACTGGGACTACCGGTACACGTGGGTCCGTGACGCATCCTTCTCCAACTATGTGTTCAGGCGTATTGGCGACCCCAGTGATGCGGACGTCTTCCTTGCCTGGGTCCTGACCAACGTTGAGCGGGACGGTGTCCCGCACGTCATGTACGCCCTCGACGGTTCCCAGCCGCCCGATGAGGTGCAGGATCCACAGCTGCGGGGATACCGCGGCTCGGCGCCGGTCAGGTGGGGAAACGGCGCCCGGCACCAACTCCAGCACGATGTGTATGGTGAAATCGTCGATATCGCCTACCAGTGGTCGGGCAGTGGGAAGCGAGTCGATGAGCGGCTATGGGCCGCGCTGATCCCCATAGTCGAAATGGCCATCAGGAGCTGGCGGGTTCCGGACTCGGGACCCTGGGAGATCCGGGACAAGAGCAGGCCCTTCACCTACTCGGCGGCGCTGTGCTATGTCGCAATCGACCGTGCCATCCAGATCGCGCGCAGGGATGGGCTTCCCTATCCCAAGCGCCGGTGGGAGGCCACGGCCGGGCGAATCCGGCAGGCTGCCCTGACGCAATCCTGGGATCCACTGCGTCGCACCTTCACCGAGAATCTGGGCGGCCATGGCGGACTGGACGCGTCCTTGTTGACCCTTCCTGTCCGTAATGTCATTGATTTCGACGATCCGCGGATGGTGTCCACTACTCAAGCCATCGCCGGAGAGCTCGACGCCGGCAACGGACTTTTGTTCCGCTACCTGCCAGAGGTTTCTCCCGATGGTCTGGCGGGGAGCGAAGGGGCGTTCCTCCTCTGCAGCTTCTGGTTGGTGGACAACCTGGCCGGACAAGGGCGGGTGGACGAGGCCCATGAACTCTACGAATCCCTCTGCAGCCGTGCGAATCCACTGGGACTGCTGCCAGAGCAGATCCACCCGGATACGGGTGAGTTCCTCGGGAACTTCCCGCAGGCGTTCAGCCATGTGGGGGTACTGGCCAGCGGCCTGCGCCTGCTGAAAGCGGAGCGGCGGGCCGCGAACGCCGGCTCCACCGCGCAGAAGCAGATATAGCGGCGAGGCAGGGCTCTCAGCAAGAGACGGCGATCGGCGGGTCCTATGACGGCCCGCCGGTCGGTATTCCCGCTGTTCAGCGTTTCAGCGCCTCAGGGTTCAGCACTTCAGTGCGAAGGGCTGACCATGTGATGCCGGTGTTCCTCGGTGCTGGGCTTGATCGCCATCGCAGTGACGACGAGCGCCACGAGGCCAGCGATCCAGGATGTCCAGGCGGCCCCCGCTTGCATGGAGTAGGAGCCTAGCCACGGAGAAAGGAACAGCAAGGCACCGAAAGCTGCCTGCACCCACTCCATGGCCGGCGTTCCGGGCATGGCCAGATTGATGACACCGCTAACGATCAGCAAAGCGCCGAACACGACCATCAAGGCAGCTGACGAGCCGGCCGCCGTGGTCCAGATGACCGAGAGAGCAGCATAGAGACCGGCGACAACCGTGACCCAATCCTGCCATCGCGTCCACTTCTTCATTGAACCCACCTCTCTGATGTGGACTGCATCCCGGGGTAAAGAGCATGTACTCCGGTACTGGTGTAACAAAATCCGTACGCGGCTACTTCCCGGCATCGCCGTCGTCGAATCCTGCCGCTCACGAAGCCTTGCTAAGAGCGGACTTCCGGTCTACAACGTAGTCATAGAGCAACATTGACGAACATGCCCGGCCCCGCCGGCACGTCCGTCCAGAGAGGACCCCGTGATATCGAGTCGCTGGTCGTAAAGTCGCAGTCAGCCCAGTGCTGGCTTATCGACGTCCGTTGGTGAGAACCGCCGTGGCCTCCGGCGTGGACCTGTGTCCGGCGCCAACGTCCAGGTTCCGGCCCGACCCCGCCAGGTCGCTTGTAGTCGAAACCAACAGAAGGAAAGAAATGTTAAATATGAAGGTCCCGGCACGAAGCGCCGGAACCGCCTTCATCGCAACCCTCGCTATCACGGCACTCGCCGCATGCTCGAGCACGGGCACATCGCCTTCTCCAAGCGCCACGAGTTCCGGAGGAACGGTACCGCAGATCTCTGCGGATGCATTCACGGCCGACTTCTCGGCCATGAAACAGCTCACCTCGCTCGCTTCACAGGGCAAGGGCATGGTGGGCGTGCTGCTGCCGGACACCACCACTTCCGCGCGGTACGTCACCTTCGATGCCCCCTACCTGAAGAAGGCCTTTGAAGCCGCCGGACTCGACTCCTCAAAGTTCAAGATCGACAATGCGCAGGGCAGCGCAAGCACGATGCAGACGCAGGCCGAGGCTGACATCACGGCAGGAGCCTCCGTGCTGCTTGTCGACGCCATCGACTCCGGCTCGGGCGCGGCCATCGAGGCGGCCGCCAGCGCCCGCGGCGTCAAAGTGGTCGACTATGACCGGCTCGTCAAAGGCGGCGCGAAGGATCGCACGTACGTGAGCTTCGACAACGTCAAAGTGGGCCAACTGATTGGCCAGGGTGAGATCACATGCATCGCGGACTGGAAAGTCAGCAAACCAAACATCCTGGTCATGGATGGCGATCCGACCGACAACAACGCGAAGCTGTTCGCTGAAGGATATAACGGCGTACTCAAGCCGCACTTCGACAACGGCGAGTACGTCAACGTCGGAGAGCCGGCAGGCACTTGGACACCGTCGGTGGCACAGACGACATTCGCCCAGCAGTACACCGCACACCCGAACATCAACGCGGTGGTCACGCCTAACGACGACAACGCCAATGCCGTGATCGCCTACCTGCAGAGCAAGCAAATACCTGCTAAGACCTTCCCGACGACTGGGCAGGATGCGTCCTTGTCCGGGCTGCAGAACATCCTGAAGGGGTACCAGTGCGGAACGGTGTACAAGCCGATCTACTTTGAAGCCCAGGCGGCCGCCGCAGCAGTCCTCTACCTGCGCGCGGGCGTGCCCGTTCCGTCAACCCTCGTCAACAGCAAGACGACTGATGACACGGCGAAGTCCGACATCGCATCGGTCCTGCTGACCCCGCTGTGGGTGACCTCGAAGAACATGGCGGACACCGTGGTCAAGGACGGTGCCGTGACGAGTTCGTCGCTGTGCATCTCGCAGGTGAAGGACGCGTGCACCGCGGCAGGTATCCAGTAGCTCGAACAATGAGTGAGCTGGCAACCCCGAACCCCGCCGATGTCGGGCCCCTCCTTCGGCTGGAGGGCATCGACAAGAACTTCGGGCCTGTGCAGGCACTGGTCGACATCACCCTTGAGGTGCCGATCGGCAAGGTGACTGCGCTTGCCGGCGACAACGGCGCGGGCAAATCGGTGTTGATCAAATGCGTCGCCGGCATTCACACCCCCGACGACGGGCAGCTGTTTTGGGAGAACCAGCCCGTACGGTTGAACTCGCCGCACGAAGCCGCGGCTCTCGGCATCGAGACCGTCTACCAGGACCTCGCGCTGTGCGACAACCTCGACATCGTGCAGAACCTGTTCCTCGGCCGCGAACGCCTGCGCCATTTTCTCCTTGACGAGGAGAGCATGGAGATCGCGGCCCGGGAGACGCTCGCGAGCCTGGCCGTGACCACAGTGCGGTCGATCCGGCAACCTGTCGCGTCACTGTCCGGGGGGCAACGCCAGTCCGTGGCCATCGCAAAGTCGGTGCTGTGGAACTCGAAGCTTGTCATCATGGACGAGCCGACCGCGGCCCTCGGCGTCGCCCAGACGGAGGTCGTCCTCCACCTGATCCGTCAACTCGCCGATCGCGGCGTCGCCGTCATCGTCGTTTCGCACAACATGAACGACGTGTTCGAGGTGGCAGACCGCATCGCCGTGCTCAGGCTCGGCCAGCTTGTGGCCATCCGGCCTGTCAGGGAGATGGACCGTCAGATCGTTGTGGACCTGATGACCACGGGGTTCTCCGATCGGGCAAGGCCGGAACCAGCGCCGCCACCGCCGTCGAACCGTCCGCTCACCGCCGCCAAGGGTCCGCTCCCCTCCGTGGCAGCCGCGCTCCAGGACGAGCCGACCACGGCAGCCGCCAAGCGGAAGGCCGCATTGGCGTTGAACCCGGACATCACCGCGACGTCGCTGCCCGAATACTTCCGCGCGGCGTTCGCGCGGGTCCGGGGCGGCGAGAGCGGAGTGCTGCCGGTTCTCGCGGGTCTGTTGCTGATCTCGGTGCTCTTCCAATCGCTGAACCCGAACTTCCTGACTCCCGGCAACATGGTGAACCTGCTCATCCAGGGTTCCGTTTTCATGCTGCTGGCGATGGGCCAGGTCTTCGTCCTCCTGCTCGGCGAAATCGACTTGTCCATCGGGTACGTCGGTGGAGTGGGCGGCGTCATCATGGCCGAACTCGTCCAGGAGTCCGCCGGCTGGCCGTGGTGGGCGGCGATCGCCGTCGGCCTGCTTGGCTGCGCGGGGATCGGCTTGCTTCATGGCACGATCATCACCCGCCTCGGACTGCCGTCGTTCGTCGTGACCCTTGGCGGCCAGCTCGGCTGGCTTGGCGTGATGCTGATCATCCTCGGCAGCGGCGGCGTGGTTCCGATCAACGACAACGTCATCAACAACATCGCGAGCGGCAACCTCAGCCCCGCCACGAGCTGGATCCTCATGCTCGTCGTCGTCGGCGCGTTCAGCACGTGGACGTGGCTGCGCGACGCCCGCCGGCGCAACACCGGACTCGTCGCGCCACCCGCCAGCGTGAGCGCCCTGAAGATCGCGGCGGTGCTCGCCGCGGGTGTGGCCATCGTCTGGCTCTGCAATACGGACCGCGGCATCCTGGTCGAAATCAGTGGCGTTCCGTGGGTCCTTCTCGTGGTGCTCGGAGTCCTCGCCGCTTGGACACTGCTGCTTGGACGAACCCGGTTCGGCCGTTACGTCTACGCCATTGGCGGCAACGCCGAGGCCGCGCGGCGGGGAGGCGTGAACCTTGCCCGCATTCGCACCCTGGCCTTCATCCTCGCTTCCTTCACGGCAGGAATCGGCGGAATCGTCTACGCGTCGCGGCTCCGTTCCGTCTCGACGTCGTACGACGGCGGCACGCTGGTGCTTTACGCCGTGGCGGCCGCGGTCATCGGCGGGACCAGCTTGTTCGGCGGCCGCGGCAAGGTGCTGCACGGCGTCCTGGGCGGCCTCGTGATCGCCACAATCGATAACGGCATGGGCCTGCAGGGCTACAGCGCACCGGCCAAGTACGTCGTCACGGCCCTGGTTCTCGTCGCCGCCGTGACGATCGACGCCGTCGCGCGCCGCGGGCGCTCCCGGACATGAGGGGCTTGTTGAATGGCTTCGCACGGAGGCAGCGACCTGGCCGGTCTGGACTTGGATAATCAGCAGGCTTAACGTTCAAGAGTGGCTGGCTTACCGGAGGGACGGTCCCAGGAGCAGTCCCTGTGTCCAGCCCACGCAAGTCCGAGCGAGGAGGAGAGATGCGGAAGGTTGAAGAAACGATTGACGTGGACGTCCCCGTCCGCACGGCTTACAACCAGTGGACGCAGTTTGAGTCGTTTCCCCGATTCATGTCCGGGGTGGAGTCCGTAACCCAGTTGAGCGACACGACCAACCATTGGGTCACCAAGGTAGGGGGCGTGGAACTGGCATTCGATACGGAAATAGTCGACCAGGAACCCGACGACCGGATTGCCTGGCGCAGTATTGACGGCAAGTCGCACGCTGGCATCATCAGGTTTTCGCCGCTGGACGCCAACCACACGCACGTCAAGGTCCATTTCGAATGGGCGCCGGAAACCGTCATGGAGAAGGCCGGAGCCGCACTCCAAATTGACGAGATGCAGGTGAAGGCTGACCTGAAGAAATTCAAGGAGTTCATAGAGTCGCGTGGAAACGAAACCGGAGGGTGGCGCGGCGAGGTGGAGGAGTAAATGACTGACCCAGGACCGGTGCTTGTGGTCGGCGGCACCGGGATGCTCGGCAGCCAGGTGGTGTCCAGGCTGTTAGCAGGAGGAAAGCAGGTCCGCGCCTTGGTGCGGCCCGGTTCGGACGCAAGCCGCCTCGAAGAGCTGGGGGCGACGATCACGCGGGGCGACATGATGGACCCGGAGTCGCTTGTGAGCGCCATGGACAGTGTTGACGCTGTGATCACCTCAGCGGCGGGATACACCCACCATCGGCAGGGTGACAGCCCCGTCATCGACACGGTGGGCAACACCAACCTCGTCCATGCCGCTAGCCGCGCCGGTGTTCGCCGATTTGTCCTCACGAGCATCCTCACTTGCGATCAGACCCCGGAGGTTCCGCACTTCTGGCACAAGAAACTGACCGAGGACCGCCTGGAAGAACTCGGGGTCCCGTTCGTGGCGCTTCGTCCGGGTGCTTTCCTTGAGCAGATCACCCGCTTCGGCGACCCGTTCAGCGAGGGGCGGCTCACGTCGTTCGGGTCCCCGAGCGTTCCCTTGACCTACGTTCTTGCCAGTGACCTCGCCGGATATCTCGCGGCGGCAGTAGACGCGAGCGGCGTCGAGGGAGAGCGCATCGACATCGGTTGGGACCGGCCGGTGACCATGCAGGACATCGCCGATATCTCTGGCCAAATGCTCGGCCGGCAGATTGAGCTCGTCCTCAGCCCGATCAGCCCGGCCAACCCGATGGCGAAGGACCTCGGGGCGATGATCGACTGGTTCGGCACCGGCCGCTACGTCGCGGATACCTCACGACAGCGCGAAGTCTTCGGCCCACCGCCAACCGCGGAGGACGCCGTCGCGCGCCTGCTCACCAGCCTCGGGCACAAGCTTGGCTAAGCAACGCCCGACGGCGGGCCGTCGGGCTGCCTGTTGACCCTCGTTGATCCGGGTTCAGCTCACGGCCGGCAGCGCGTCGGGGATGCGCGGCTTGGCGTTGCCTGCGAACGTGAACTTGGCGTCGTCGCCTTCGCCGTCCACGTCGACCACCACGATGTCACCGGGGTGCAGTTCGCCGAAGAGGATCTTCTCGGAGAGCTGGTCCTCGATCTCGCGCTGGATGGTGCGGCGCAACGGCCGGGCGCCCATGGCCGGGTTGTAGCCGCGGGTGGCCAACAGGACCTTGGCTGCGTCCGTGAGCTCAATGCCCATGTCCTTATCCGCCAGATGCTGTTCCAAGCGACGGATCATCAGGTCCACTATCTCGATGATCTCCTCCTGCGTGAGTTGCGGGAAGACGATGACGTCGTCAACGCGGTTGAGGAACTCGGGACGGAATTGCTGCTTGAGTTCTTCCGTGACCCGGGCCCGCATCCGGTTGTAGCTTGTGGTGGTGTCCGTGCCGGACTGGAAACCGGTCGCCACGCTCTTGGAGATGTCGCGGGTGCCCAGGTTGGTGGTCATGATGATCACCGTGTTCTTGAAGTCCACCACCCGGCCATGGCTATCCGTCAAGCGGCCGTCCTCCATGATCTGCAGCAGCGAGTTGAAGAGATCGGCGTGGGCCTTCTCCACTTCGTCGAAGAGCACCACGGAGAACGGACGACGGCGGACCTTCTCGGTCAACTGACCACCCTCGTCGTAGCCCACGTATCCCGGAGGGGCGCCGAAGAGACGCGACACCGTGTGCTTCTCGGAGTACTCGGACATGTCCAGGGTGATGAGGGCGTCCTCATCGGCAAAGAGGAATTCCGCCAGGGCCTTGGCGAGCTCGGTCTTGCCGACGCCGGTGGGACCAGCGAAGATGAACGAACCACCCGGACGCTTGGGGTCCTTCAGGCCTGCGCGTGTACGGCGGATTGCACGCGACACTGAATTAATCGCCTCATTTTGGCCAATAACGCGCTTGTGCAGCTCCTCCTCCATCTTGAGCAGGCGGCTGGATTCTTCCTCGGTGAGTTTGAAGACCGGGATGCCGGTGGAGTTCGCGAGAACTTCGGCGATCAGCTCCTCGTCCACCTCGGAGTTGGCGTCCGTGCCGCCGGCCTTCCATCGGAGCTCCCTTTCCCTGCGCTCGGCGACAAGTTTCTGCTCCTTTATGCGCAGCGACGCGGCTCCCTCGAAGTCCTGGGCATCGATGGCCGATTCCTTCTCCATCTTCACCTCGGCGATGCGTGCGTCCATCGCTTTCAGCTCCGGCGGACGGGTCATGCGGCGGATGCGCAGCCGTGCACCTGCTTCGTCGATCAGGTCGATCGCCTTGTCCGGCAGGAAGCGGTCCGAAACGTAACGCTCCGAGAGGCTCGCCGCGGCCGCCAGTGCGCCGTCGGTGATGGTCACCCGGTGGTGCGCCTCGTAGCGGTCGCGCAGGCCCTTGAGGATCTCAACGGTGTGAGCCACCGAGGGTTCCTGGACCTGGATCGGCTGGAAGCGGCGCTCCAAGGCGGCGTCCTTCTCAATGTGCTTGCGGTACTCATCCAGCGTGGTGGCCCCGATGGTCTGGAGCTCACCACGGGCCAGCAACGGCTTGAGGATGGACGCGGCATCGATGGCACCCTCTGCAGCGCCGGCACCCACGAGCGTGTGGATCTCGTCGATGAAGAGGATGATGTCGCCGCGGGTCCGGATTTCCTTCAGGACCTTCTTCAGGCGCTCTTCGAAGTCACCACGGTAGCGGGAGCCGGCAACCACGGAGCCCAAATCGAGCGTGTAGAGCTGCTTGTCTTTCAGGCTCTCCGGCACGTTGCCCCGGACAATCGCCTGGGCAAGGCCCTCGACGACGGCGGTCTTGCCGACGCCGGGCTCACCGATCAGCACGGGGTTGTTCTTGGTCCGGCGGGAGAGGACCTGCATGACGCGTTCCATCTCCAGCTCGCGGCCGATCACGGGATCGAGCTTGTTTTCCCGCGCGGCCTGGGTGAGGTTGCGGCCGAACTGGTCCAGCACCACCGAACCGGCGGGCGCAACTTCGGCCTGGCTCGGTCCGGCGACCATTCCACTGGGATCCTTGCCCTCGTAGCCCGAGAGCAAATGGATGACCTGCTGGCGGACCCGGCCGAGGTCGGCGCCAAGCTTGACGAGGACCTGCGCGGCAACGCCTTCACCCTCGCGGATGAGGCCGAGCAGGATGTGCTCGGTGCCGATGTAGTTGTGGCCGAGCTGCAGGGCTTCCCGGAGTGCGAGCTCAAGGACCTTCTTGGCGCGCGGGGTGAAGGGGATGTGCCCGGACGGGGCTTGCCTGCCCTGGCCGATGATCTCCTGCACCTGCTCGCGGACGCCATCGAGCGAAATGCTCATCGACTCCAGCGCCTTGGCGGCAACCCCCTCACCCTCCTGGATCAGACCCAAAAGGATGTGCTCGGTACCGATGTAGTTATGGTTGAGCATGCGTGCCTCTTCTTGGGCAAGCACAACAACGCGACGGGCACGGTCCGTAAATCTCTCAAACATTTCGCCACACTCCTGGCAGCCGCCTACCTTGATGCTACGTCGCTGAGGGCCTTCTTGGGGGATCGCCGGAGGCAGAATTTTAGATATAGGGCCGGCCGGCTGCATGGCTCTTCTCCACAGACGGTCCAGACCGTGAAGAATGAGAACAACCACCAAGTAGAGGGAATTACCATGAGCACCCTGAAGCAACGCCTGCATGCCGACGTCGTAGTCCACATGAAGGACCACAACAAGACCGCGCTCACAACGGTCCGGAACGTCCTGGGCGAAATAGAGACGCGTGAGAAGTCCGGCAAGACACCCATCGAGCTGGACGACACCCAAGTGACTGCCCTGCTGCAGAAGGAAGCCGCCAAGCGCAGGGATACGGCCCGCATTTACACGGAGGCCGGCGAGTCCGGGCGCGCCGCGGCGGAAATCGCCGAAGCGGAAGTCATCGAGGCGTACCTGCCCAAAATGTTGACGCCCGCGGAAGTCGAAGACATCGTGGACGAGGCAATCGCCGCGTTGAAGGCCGATGGCCAGGAGCTTACGATCAGGCAGATGGGCGCCGTGATGAAGCCCGTCACAGCAAAGGTCGCCGGCCGCTTCGACGGCAAGGCGGTCAGCGAAATCGTCCGGACCCGACTCGCATAGACTCACCGGCACGCAGGGAGGAGCAGCCATGGCAGCCATCATCCTGGGATGGAATCCACGGCTTGGGAACGACTGGAACTACGAGGCTGTCATCGAGCAGGTGGCCGAAACAGGTCAATTCCTGGAGCGGTGGAACGTCGGGCAACACCGGAAGATCCAGCCAGGCAACCAGGCATGGCTTCTCCTGCAAGGCGGAGGCCCTCACGGACGGGGGCTGATCGGACACGGCGTCGTCATGTCCGAAAGCTATGAAGCGCCACAACGCACCGAACCCAGGACCATGGCGCGGTACGTCAGCGTGGCCTTCGATGCCCTGCTCCCCCTCGGCGGCCAGATCCCGTCGAGTGTCCTCTCCAGAGAAGCGCCGGACGTGGCCTGGAATACCGTCCGCGGTTCGGGACGGTTCATTCCGCCGGAATCAGAACCTGGCCTTCAGCACGTGTGGCGGGAGCACGGGCCAGCGGTCTCTGAGCCGGGCCAGATTGTTCCGGGAACCTACCCTGAAGTAGCCGTCAGCAGGATTGAAACGAACCGCTACGAGCGGGATCCCGAAGCCCGCCGGGTCTGCCTGGCTTTCCACGGGACGTCTTGTGCCGCATGCACGTTCTCCTTCGAAGTAAGTTACGGGGAGATCGGCAAGGACTTCATCCACATCCACCACGTGGTTCCCGTTTCTCAGCTTGGCAGCGACTACCGGCTGGATCCCATAGCGGACCTTGTGCCGCTGTGTGCCAACTGCCACGCCATGGCACACCGGGGCGTGGGCACCCCTCGCACAGCGGCGGAACTGCGCCGGGCCATCGCCGCCGCCGGGCATTTGCCCGGCCAAATCGTCGACGATAGGGCACTGGCAGCCCAGGACGCCGCACACCGAATCCTTGAGCAGCGGTGACCGAAGGGCCGCCCTTTGCACTAGCCAGCCAAGGTTCTTCGCCGTATTTTGGTTAACTACACCGTGTGGCGAGCACCACACGCTGTGAGTCAGATGATCCATTTGCCGGACTGGAAATCACCGGGGCGCAACGTCGCGCCCCGGACCCGGCGAACCTACCGGGCGTCACGCGCCGCCCGCTGTTCAGGAGGATACGCATGACCGGGATGTTTGAACTCTTCATCGACGAGGACACGAGCTTCAGATTCAGGCTCAAAGGGCCGGACGGAACAGTGGTAGCCGTCTCCAAGTCCTTTCGAGACAAGCGTGCCGCGGTGTGCGGCATCAGTGACGTCCGCGAATATGCAGGAATGGGCCTGATCACCGATCTCTGCCCCGAAGTCCCTCTTCGCGGACCAGCGCCCACCCCACCGGCCCCTGTGGTGAGGCAAACCAGTCCTTCAGCGATGCCGCCGCTTCCCGCCCCGCCGCGGCACCATAGTCCCCTCCCCCCAAGAGATCGCACCCGGCCCTGGCATAATCCCGCCCTGGTCGACCACCCTGCACCGGTTTAGGCGAGTCGCAAAGCCGAAAGCCGGAGGGCATCCGGCCGCGGCGGCCCTTGTCCCGGTCCCGCGCCGCCGGGTGTAATGGACGCACGACGGCGACTCCCGCCGTCGTGCGCCGAAGGAGCCGCAATGTTCACCAGCCCGTACGCTGATGTCGAGATCCCCGAAGTCACGATTTATGAGTATCTGTTCGGCGGGCTGGGCGGCGAGGATCTTGACCGGATCGCACTCGTGGACGGCACGTCCGGCGATGAAATGAGCTACCGGCAACTCGTCAGCCGAATTGACGCCACCGCAGGCTGGCTAGCCAGCCACGAAGCAGGCCCCGGGACCACCGTGGGCCTTTTCTGCCCCAACGTGCCGGCGTTCGCCGTCGTCTTCCACGGGGTGCTCCGCGCGGGCGCCGCCGTCACCACCGTCAATGCGCTGTATACGGCCGATGAAGTAGGCAGCCAGCTCAGGGACGCGGGCGCCTCCTGGCTCTTCACCATTTCCCCCTTCCTTGAGCGGGCGGAGGCCGCGGCACTGACTGCGGGCATCCCGGCGGAGCAGCTCGTCGTGCTCGACGGCGGCGACCTCGCCAATTCCGCGGGGCATCCCTCGCTCGGGGACGTGGTCGAAGCCGGCCTTCCCGCGCCGGCGCTGAGCATCGATCCGCATGCCGCCGCCGTGGTGCCCTACTCCTCGGGCACGAGCGGAACGCCGAAAGGCGTCTTGTTGAGCCAGTACAACCTCGTCGCGAACGTCGCTCAGTCGAGCGCCTTCTTCCGCGTGACTCCCGACGACGTGCTGCTTGCCGTCCTGCCGTTCTTCCACATCTACGGGCTGACCGTGCTGCTCAATCTGGCCCTCGGCGAGCGGGCCCGGCTCGTCACGATGCCGAAGTTCGACCTCGCCGAGTTCCTCCGCATCACACAGGACCACCGCTGCACTTACCTCTTCATCGCGCCGCCCATCGCCGTTGCTCTGGCGAAGCATCCTCTCGTGGACCAATACGACCTCTCGTCCGTCCGCGCCGTGCTTTCGGGTGCTGCGCCCCTCGATGGCGAACTGGGGCACGCTGTTGCGAACCGGCTCGGGTGCACGATGCTCCAGGGTTATGGGATGACCGAGCTGAGTCCCGTTTCACACGCCATCCCGCGCGACGGCGCCGAGCGCGTCCCTCTCGACTCAGTGGGTTACACGGTGCCCAACACGGAGTGCAAGCTCCTCGACCCGGCCACGGACGAAGAGATCGACGTCCCGGCCGAAGGACCGAGCGCCCCCGGGCAGCTCCTCGTCCGCGGCCCTCAGGTCATGCTCGGTTACCTGAACCGGCCCGACGCTACCGCTGCGACGATCGATCCGGATGGCTTCCTCCGCACGGGCGACATCGCGACCGTCACGGCGGACGGCGTCGTGACGATCGTTGACCGCCTCAAAGAGCTGATCAAATACAAGGGCTACCAGATCGCCCCTGCCGAGCTTGAAGCGCTCCTGCTCACCCACCCACGCATTGCGGACGCCGCGGTCATCGGAATCCGCGCGGACGACGGCGAAGAGGTGCCGAAGGCGTTCGTCGTCCGGCAAGCAGACGCCGAGCTCGGGGACGGGGATGTGATGGAGTTCGTCGCCGGGCTGGTGGCGCCGTTCAAGCGCGTGCGATCGGTCGAGTTCGTCGAGGCGATTCCCAAGTCGGCGTCGGGGAAGATCCTTCGGCGGGAGCTTCGCGCGAGGACCTGAGCATAGTCGGCGTCAACGCTTCGCGAGCGTCCGGAGGAGTTTCAGGGCCACGGAAATCGAGGCGAGGTCCACCTGCCCGGGTTTGGTGACTTCCACGAACGTGTCCTTGATCCTTCCCAGTTGCAGGAGCGAGAAGCAAACCCCCAGGACATGACGTGGGCGCGGGCCGTCTGGCCCGCGCCCTGCTATCGGCGTCCGCGGACTAGTGCTTCCTGAAGGCGCCTTTGATCTTTTCGCCTGCCAGCTTCAGATCGGCCCTGACCTGACGAGACTTGCCCTCAGCCTTGAGCCGGTCATTGCCGGTGGCCTCGCCGGCCGCTTCCGTGGCCTTGCCGTGGAGTTTCCCGGCAGCGTGATGGAACCTCTCTCCCCAACCCATAATGGCTCTCCTTAGTCGGCGGCCCGCGGCAGGACACCGTAAGGCCGCACTTAATTGTAGGGACGGAACTCCAGCAAAGGCACGTCCAGGCCGGAAAGCCTTGCCGCTCAGGGAGCGCGGATACGCGTCCCGTACCATGGGGCGGATGGTGTTCATACGGCTATACCGCGAAGGCAAACTCGAACGTGACGATGTCAGGGCCCACGAGATCGAAGCCCTGGCCCGCCAGGATGATGTGGTGCTGTGGATCGACTACACGAATCCGACGGCGGATGACCTGCTCGGCGTCGAAACCGTGTACGGGCTTCACCGGCTCGCCGTCGAGGACGCCGTTCACGACTTTCAGCGGCCCAAACTGGACCGCTACCCGAACCACCTGTTCCTCTCGGCCTACCAGGCGGCGTTACGGCCTGGCACCGGGGAACTGGCTGTCGCCGAGATCTCGGCATTCGTGACCCACAACGCCCTGGTGACGGTACACGGGCCGGAGTTCGACACCGACGCCCTGACGGCGCACTGGGACGCCGAAACCGAGCTGGCGCAACACGGAGTGCCCTTCCTCTTCTGGGGCCTCCTGGACATGATCGTCGACGGGCATTTCGACGCCGTCCAGGAACTCGACGGTTACATTGACGCCCTCGAAGAGTCGCTTTTCGACGACCACTCCCCAGACCACGACCTGCAGCGGAAGACGTTTGAACTCCGCAAGAACCTTGTCCGGCTCCGCCGCGTTGTCCTGCCTATGCGCGAAGTCCTCAACACCCTCCTCCGGCGGGATGACCTGGTCGGCTGCAGCCCGGCGATGCAGCCCTTCCTGCAGGACGTCTACGACCACGTGCTGCGTGCCACGGAGTGGACGGAATCGCTCCGTGACCTGGTCACGACCATCTTGGAAACCCACATCAGCATCCAGGGGAACCAGATGAACCTCGTCATGAAGAAGGTCACCAGCTGGGCTGCGATCATCGCCGTCCCCACTGCCGTCACCGGCTTCTTCGGGCAGAATGTGCCCTTTTTCGGCTTCCAGAGCGACTACGGCCTCTGGCTGTCCTGCGCTCTCATGGCCGGCGGTTCAATCTTCCTGTACCTCGCGTTCAAGAAGCGGGACTGGATCTAGCCAGAAGCCCCACAGCGCAGCTCGGGTCTCTGTCCTACTGATCGTCCTTTCGGGTTGGAAGCACCAAGAGCGCATCTCCGACCGCGCGTTCCGAACCGCCCGACGGGGTGTTCTGGACTTTCCCGGCGGCAACGGCTGTTGTTGAGCCGCCGCCGTCGAGGTTCATGGCCTGGACCATGCCGAGTGACACCGCGACGTCAGCCTCTTCCTTCAGGCTCAGCCCAAGCGATGAAGTTGAGCGTCCGTCCGCGGTGACAAGCATGGTCCTGCCCTGGGCATCGGTCCCGGCGAAGGTCCGGGGATTCCGCTTGTGGACCCAGCCGTAGTAGAAGCTGTTTCCATCGTTGGGATGCACCATGCCGTCGTGCCCGGCGGTAACATCCACGCTGCCGTCCTTGACGAGCAACGGTCCGCCGTTGACGACGCTCGTGGCCTTGTTGGTGTGCAGGGGCTTCCCGTCCTGGCCGAGCAATCCGGCGTCGATCTTCAGCTTCGCGCCCACGGGGGCGAGTGCGCGGAGCCGTGCGACGTCGGTTCCAGTGGCCTGGATGGTGTGTCCGCCCGCAGGGATAGCCGCGCCACGGGTTTCGGCGACGGATGTGACAGTGTCGTGGCTGTCCACCACCACTTCAACCCCCGGGCCCGTGGGCGTGGTCGGCCCGAATTCCGGAGTGAAGGTGACGATCTCGTTGGAGTTCGTGCAAGTGACGTCCTGGAGCGGGCGTGAGGTAGGCAGGTCATTGGCACCGCCGCAGTTGCGGATCAGGCCCGGCACGCGGTCGATGCCGTCCAAAGTCGCTTCACCGGAAGGAGCCGAGATCTTCCCTGACCAGGTGAGCCGCTGGATACTGCTGGCGTTCTTCTTTCCATCAATGACGAGGGCCGGTCGGTCCGCCACGGCTTCGCTGAGAATCCTGCCTCCGTACACGCCAACTCCGGCGGGGTCGCCTTCAGCGCCGGCCTTCGGGTCGAAGACGAAGAAGCCTGCATTCACAGCGGCGAGGGCGTGGGCGTCCGATGCCAGCTGGCTGGTCGTCTCCCGCTTCTCCAGGTCCGGGCCGAAGGAGGCGGCGAGCTGGCCCTGGTACGTCCCAGGGTCGATCGTGATGACGTCAAGATTCCACGGTCCGCGGGTCGTGGTGCTGGTTTCGGCGTCGCCGTCCCAACCGGTGTAGATCACTGAGGACGCGAAACCGGCGGCTTTGATCTTCGCGACGATGGAAGCGCCGTCGGCCTGCGCAGCAACGTGACCGGCGCGGACCCTGTAGCCCAAGTCGCCGCCGGCGTCCGCAAGCTGCGGCGACTGGACATGTTCAACGCGGGCATCGACGCCGGCGGCCTTCAGCTTGTCGGCTGTGCGCTGCGCAGTGGCCTGGCTTGAGAGCGCCGACGTCGGAGCATCCGGGTCCGGCGAATCAGAGGGAATCGCCACTTCGGCTGTCCAGAACAGCGAGGAGTCGGCTCCGCCCCGGTTGATTTTGGTGAGAGTGACGCCGGGGGCGAGGGCTGTCATTGTCCGGGTCTCGGGGAGATCAGCCGCGCCAAGGTTGAGGTGGGCGCCGTGATCAGTGCTCTTGCCACTTGTCCGGACATCGTCCGCATGGGTGGGGCCCACAGGGCTGAGGAGCGCTGAAAAGACGGCCAGAACGAGCCCGCCGGTGAGGGCACTGCGACGTTTGAGGGAGGCTTTCATGCGTCCACCGTATAGAGACCGGACGGTCTCCCGGGCCGGTTTTCGGGTTTCGCAAAACCTATTGACCGAACCTTCATGCCACGTTCACTTGCCGGCCGATTTGAGACCTAGGGCCAGAATTCCCGGTTCCGCCACATCCCGACCGAGGGCTTGGGAATCCCGAACCGGATTCCAAGGAGAGTTATTGGCGGTTAACTGAACAATTTTCGGTGGAATCAAGGATTCCGGGATTGATCGAAGCCGCATTGATCAAGGCAGAATGGAGGGCATGCCCCTTACTACGTTCGCCCTCGTCCGCCACGGCCAGACAGAATGGAATGCCCAGCGCCGGCTGCAGGGATCGACCGACATCCCGCTGAACGACGTCGGCCGTGGCCAAGCGCGCGACGCCGTCGCCGTGCTGTCCGGTTACGAGTGGGACGTCGTTGTTTCGTCACCGCTGAGCCGGGCCGCGGAGACCGCCGAGCTGATCGCCGCAGGGCTGGGGCTCAGCGTGGACCGGCACGTGCCGGAGCTCACCGAGCGCCGCTTTGGACCTGCCGAGGGCCTGCAAGCAGGACCTGAACTGGACGCACTTCGCATTCCCGGCGGCTTCCAAGGGGCGGAAAGCGAGGAGGAGGCAGCCTCCCGCGGTCTTGCCGCGCTGGAGGCGCTGGCCGAAGAGTTCCGCGGCCGCCGGGTCCTTGTTGTCGCCCACGGAACGCTCCTCCGAGTGAGCCTCGGCCGCGCCATCGGCCGCACTCTGGAGAGCATCGACAACGCCGTTCTCAACCTCGCCCACCACCATGCCATTGACGGCTGGCAACTCGAATACTTCAATGGTGAACC
Source organism: Arthrobacter sp. FW306-2-2C-D06B (assembly GCF_021789175.1). Lineage (NCBI taxonomy): Bacteria > Bacillati > Actinomycetota > Actinomycetes > Micrococcales > Micrococcaceae > Arthrobacter > Arthrobacter sp. FW306-2-2C-D06B. The sequence goes on along the minus strand of NZ_CP084560.1, from coordinate 2,264,419 downwards.
CGTCCTGGCTATCATTCCCGGCTGAGCGGCACCAAGCCCGAGGCATATCCACCAAGACAGCGGCGTGGGAGACTGTTCAGCACTGACAGGAAGTCTTCGAAGGGGATGGTCACCGTGGCGGTAACAGGTCTCAACGCCGTCCAGCACATCGTCGTCTTGATGCTTGAAAACCGATCGTTCGATCACATGCTCGGATACCTCTACGCCGATTCCGCCAATGTATCTCCCGTGGGGGACCCGTTCGAGGGCCTGACCGGCGCCGAGTCCTGCCCCGGCTCCGATGGCAGTCCGGTTGACGTCTATCAGCTGACTCCCTCGACCCCCGACGTCTACTTCATGCCGGGCGCCGACCCCGGAGAGGGGTACCAGGCAACGAACGAGCAGCTCTATGGCAGCGCCGGCGCCCCGAAAGCCGGGACAATTCCCTCCATGACCGGTTTTGTGACCAACTATGCCGGCGCCATCCAGGACAACCGATCCAAGGGCTGGCATGTGGTGCCGGGAACAGCCGAGTACATGATCATGGGCTGCTTCACCCCTCAGACACTGCCCGTGTTGTCGGCGATGGCGAAGGGATTCGCCGTGTGCGACGCCTGGTTCGCATCGGCTCCCACCATGACGATGCCCAATCGGGCCTTCGCCTGCGCCGGCACCAGCCAGGGCAACTTGGATGACAAGGCCAAGCGGTTCACCGTGCCGAGCATCTTCGGGCACCTGGGCAGCCATGGCATCCCCTGGAAGATCTATGGCGAAACCAAGCAGCCCCTGACGAAACTCGACTTCGACGACACCCGGCACGCTCCGGCGTCGAACATTGGCCTGTTCACGGACTTCCAGGCCGACGCGGCAGCCGGGAAGCTCCCCGCATACGCTTTCCTTGAGCCGTCCTGGTCCTCGACGGGCAACAGCGAACACCCCAACTACAACGTCGCTCTCGGTGAGCAGTTCCTGCTCGACGTCTATCGCGCCGTCCGCGATGGGCCGGCCTGGGACTCCACTCTGCTCATGATCACGTATGACGAACACGGGGGATGCTACGACCACGTCGCCCCGCCTTGGGGCGCGACGCCGCCGGACGGCGCCCCGGGGGAATTCGGCTTCGATTTCACCCGTTTCGGGCTACGGGTACCAACGGTGCTCATCAGTCCGCTCATCCCCGCCGGCACCGTGTTTCGAGCTTCAGGTTCTGTGCCGCTCGATCACACAAGCATCCTTGCCACCATCGAACATCGCTGGAATCTGCCGGCACTCACCCGCCGTGATGCAGTGGCGCCCGACGTCGGCGGGGCCTTGAGCCTCGCCGTCCCGCGGACCGACGACCCCCTCGCGGGGGTTCAGGCACCCACTCCCCCGCCGACCACACGGGCGTTGGCGGAACAGCCGTCCCACCTGGAGCAATTGCGCGACGAGCTCCTAGCGCAACCCTAGGGTCGAGGTTTGCTTGTGAGACCGTTCATGCCGCGGTTTCGTCGGCGGGGCCGATGCCGGCTGGCGCCGCGTCTCCGCGCCCGGTCCACGTCTTGATGGCAGTCCACGCGACGGCGGCGCTCGGTACGGCTAACAAGGCCCCGATAACGCCTGCGAGCATCGTGCCAATGGCCAAGGCGAGCAAAATGGCCAGTCCATGGATACTCAGGACCTTGCCCATCAAAACGGGTTGGAGGAAATGGTGCTCAAGCTGGTTGGCCGCGACGAGGACGGCCAGGACGATGAGGGACGTCACCGGACCGTTCGAGATCAAAGCGACACCCACGGCGAGGGTACCGGCTGCGGTGGAACCAATGATGGGAATGAACCCGCCGATAAACACAAAAACGCCAAGGGGCAGTGCAAGCGGGACACCGAGGATGGCCAGGACGGTCCCGATGATCAAGCCGTTCACCGCCGCGATCAGAGCCGTGCCCCGGACATAGCCTCCCAGAACAGTGGCGCTTCGTTCCGCGGCCAGGTGGGCCTTTCCGCGGTGAACCGCCGGCAGGAACCCGAAAAGGAAAGCCCTGATCTTCTCGCCGTCCTTGAGGAAGAAGAACAAGATCACCACCATGAGAACCAAGCCGGCCAGGATTTCACCGACCGTCCGCGCGCCGGTCAGCGCTTCGGCACCGAACGTACTGCTCGTGAAGAAGCGCTGGATGGAATCGGCGACGGAGCGGAGTTGCTCGTCGCTGACCTTGAAGGGGCCGTTGTTCAGGAATTGGTGCAATTGCTCGATGCCGGCAGTGAATTTCACCGAAAGCTCCTTGGATTGCGCCCTGATAAGAAAGACGATTCCGGTGATGACTCCGCCGAAGACCGCAAGGATCCCCACGAACGATGCTGCGACGGCGAGGGCCTGGGGCCACCGGTGGGCGGTCAGCCAACGCACAAGAGGCGAGATTGCCGAGGCAAGAATGAGCGCGATAGTGACCGGGATCATGACGAGCGGCACGCTGGTCATCGCCCACAGAATCACCGACACCAGGGTGATGACCAGGAGCATCTGCCCTGAACGGATCCCTGCCCGGCCAAGGCCGTCGGACCACATCGCTGACATCGTGGGTTTGGTCGGCGAGTTGTTGCTTTCGGTCATTGGATTCCTTCCTGGTGGCGGTTCCGGCCGGCACCGCCACGCCGTCGTGCCTTCAGGCGTGATGCGCTAAGAACGGTCCGGGCCATTGGCCGAGGCCGTATCGATCCTGACGTTTCCTGCCGCTGCGAGTAGCTGCAGTTCCCGAAGGATCTCCAGTTGCTGACTGTTGATGGCCATGAGCAGATCGATCTCCTCTTTGGATTTCACGTTGGTGTCATGATCGTGCCGGGACATCACCGCGGCAATCGCATCCTGGCGCTTGGCGGCGATGAGAAGGATGGCTCCTTGCAGCCCTGCCAGCATCGAGAGGAAAAGATTCAACAAAATGTACGGATAGGGATCCCAGGCGTTGTTCGCCAACGCCCAGCTGTTGATGGCTGCCCAGAGGATCATGAACCCGACAAAGCCGCCGACGAATGGCCAACTGCCCATCCCGTTCCGCATGACATCCGCGGCGCGTTGGCCCTTCGTCAGTGACTCCTTATGGCTTTCGTGCCAGGTCTTTCCCTTATCGCTCATGCCTCACCCTAACGGCGCACTCCAATGGAGCCGCAATTTCGCCCGACCGCTAGCTCGCAACCAGCACGGCAGTCCCTGCGTCCGTCGAAAGGTATGGTTCGCCGGTGTGTTGGTGATCAACGGGTTCGAGGTGGGTGACGCCCGTTGCATATGCGACGACTCCGGCGAGACTGCCAGCGCGTTGGTGGGCTTGCCGTTGCCGCGCGGCTCCCGTGCCTTGGCTGAGGATCCTTTGCAATCCCTCCTTGGCGTAGAGTGCGTCCCCGGTCGCTTCGAGGGCATCACGGACGTGGGAGTGGAGTGCGGCGAGGACATGCTTTGCGGTGTCTGGCCTGTGCGTTTTCGAGTCGAGCAGCTCCCCCTGCAGGCCGAACCGGCTGGCCCGCCACGTGGCTTGGCGCAGGACGGCGGCAGGAACCATGTCCGGACGCTGTCCGGATTTCCATTCCCTGGCGGCTGTATCCACCAAGGCACGCACCAAGGCCGCGATCAGCACGGTATCCCGGGCATCAAGGCAAACGTCCGAGACACGGATCTCGACCGTAGGGTGCCGGGCGGATAGCCGAGCGTCGAAATCCGGGCTCATGATCACACCGGTTTCCGACAGGTCCGCCACCAAAGAGTGATAGGCCGCGGCAGATCCGAAGACCTCGGTGGGACCGGCGCTGGACCACCGGTTCCAAGCTTGGGTCCGGAAACTGGCGTAACCGCTGTCGGCCCCCTTCCAGAACGGTGAATTTGAGCTCAGTGCGGTGAGCACCGGAAGCCAGGACCTGATCCGGTCCAGCACTGCGACGCCTTCCTCGTCCGAGTTAACTGAAACATGGACGTGATATCCGCAGGTCAGCTGCTCTCTGGCAGTCATCGCGAACTTTTCCAGGAGGGCGTCGTAGCGCTCGGTGTTTGTTGCATGCGGAGTGACCGCCACCGGCGACGTCGCGAGGGCGGCAATTCTTGCGCCCGCCTTCCGAGCGAGCGAATCGGCGTAAGAGCGTCCGGCACGTATTTCAGCGCCGAGCGCACTCAGGCTGCTGTGCGGGGAGGTGATGACTTCGATTTGCTCCTGCTGAAGCTCGATCGCCAACGTCGGGCCGAAAGGAGGAGCCACCCCGTGCGGACCGGCGCTATGAAGGCGTAAGATATCGCCGGCGAGGGGCACGGGACTGCCGTTGTCAGGATCTACGATCAGGAATTCTTCTTCAACACCAAAAGTACGCACTTGCCAAGTGTGGGCCACAAACGCGACCCCCAACGACCACAAGTCGCAGGACCTCCAAAATCAAACGTCGCTGGTCAGTTCCGGGACGTGCAACTGCCGCTAGCTGGCCGGCGTCACGACGTCTTCCAGAACTGACCTGTCGAAGAATCGGATCTCGCCGGTTGCCTGGAAAAACACGGGAACAACCGATGTGTTCGCGTCCTTCGAGGTTTCGTAGATCTCCGGCGCGCTGCCGTGTTTTCGGGCGATGGTTCCTACCAACTCGGTGCCGCGAACCCTGACGGTTCGATATTTGTAGCTCATATGGACTCCTAGCTCGATTATCCTTCGTCGCAGAGCAAGTGGTACCAGCTGTCCGCGAGCACTTCGAGCGCGTGGTCGCGGTTTGGTTCGAACTTGCGGCGCGTCCAGAGCGTCGCGACGTAGTCCAGCTGGGTGAAGGCGAGTGTTCCGCGGATGTGGTGCGTTTCTTCGGGGAAACGGCCGGCCAACTGCATGCCGCGGACGATGTCGGAAATGACTTCCTCATGCCAGCCCTCCACCAACGTCCGCACTTCACGATCGACCGCAGCGGCCTCGTCGAGTACGTCAAGGTACGGCCGGAAGACCGGCCAGAGCGCAGCGCGCGACTCGAGCCAGGCAAGGATACCCGGCAGCTTGCCCTCCCTTACCACGTCGACGAGTTCGACGGCGGTCGACGCCTTGTCGGGGCCATCCGCACGGTCTAGCACCGCGTTGACGCGGGCCATGAAGTCCCTCATCAGATCGCTGCGCGAAGGGTAGTACGCGTAAAAAGTCACGCGAGTGGTGCCGGCGGCAGCGGCGATCTCGTCGATCGTGGTGGCAGCGTAGCCCTTCTCGGTGAAGAGTTCGAGCGCCCGTTCCACGATCATGTCGCGTGTCAGCTGCTTCTGGGCTTCTCGCAACGACGACATAGGTCAATCCTAACCGTGGTGTGTGGCAATCGTGCGGAGGAAGAGCAAAGGATGCGCGTCGCCAAGCGGCCTGACATGCCGTAAAGGAGACACGCGTCGTGGTGTTTGGCCATATATCCGAGCGAGGGTCCTTGTGTTTCGCCATATATCCGAGCGAGCGTCTGGGTTGACGTGCCGGGACCCGTCCGTCAGTGCCCGACGGCGGCAATCCCGTTGCGCCGTCGTCGTGCCTTTGCGCCGTTCCAACCCGGACGCCCGCTCACCCTTGAGGCATTTCCGGCAGACGCCCGCTCACCTCTGAGGCATTTCCGGCAGACGCTCGCTCACATGATCTGAGCGAGCGTCCTGGTGTTTAGCCGTATATCCTAGCTAGCGTCGTCGTGTTTGGCCATATATGTGAGCGAGCGTCTGGGTTGACGTGCCGGGACCGGTTCAGAGCTTCAAGGCCTGCGCCGGACGGAGCGCTCCAGTGCCCGAGTCGGCCAGTCGACGCAATTTCGGAAGAGGGATCCGGTAGTTGATCGCCACGGCGGTCCCGGAGCCGTCCTGGTCCTCCCAGCGCAGGAGCATCGAGTCCCTGTGATCCCCCGGCTGGCAGTAGTCCGGTGCGCCGACCACGGGCGTAAGACCGACTGACTTGAGCGACAAGCCAAAGCCCTCGGTCCAGAAGTACGGCTGGAAGGTGAACTCGGGCGCCGCGTCGCCCTTGAGCAGTCCGACGGCGGCGGACCTCGCCTGGTCGATGGCACTCGTCCAGAGGGGCACCCGCCTTATCCCGCGACTGCTCGGGAAGAACGCCACGTCGCCAGCGGCGACGATATCCGGCCGGAGCCTGCCGCGGGAGTCGACCCGCAGCGAACCGTCGACGAGAAGCCGGGTTCCGGCCAACCAGTCGGTGTTCGGCTCATCGCCGACGGCGGTGACCACCAGGTCAGCCCGGAGCTCGGTGCCGTCGGCCAGGACAACGCGTGTCCCGGCGTCGTCGTCGATCAGGCGGGCCCGCCCGCCTGCAACCACCCGTAATCCGCGCCGGATGGCGGCGGAGGTGAACATGTCCGCCAGATGTCCGCCAAGCTGGCGCGAGAGGGGCTTGGCGTCGGCGACGAGGGTGACTTCGCAGCCAACGTGCAGGCAACCCGAGGCGACTTCCATTCCCAGCGGCCCGCCGCCGATCACAACCACCGATGGACGCGATGCGAGGCGTTCCTTGAGCAGGATCGCATCATCGATGGTACGCAGGGTGAGCTCCCGGGAGGAGCCATGCCCTTGCACTCCGGCCGTGAGGCGCTTCGCCCGCGAACCGGAGGCGATGACGAGGCCGTCATACGGCAGTTCATCGCCGCCGTCCAGATGAACCAGCCTGGCGTCGACGTCCAATCCCGTCGCGCTGACGCCCAGCAGCTCGGTGGCTTCGTGGCCCGGCTCGGGAAGTCGGTGGGCCTGCAAGTCAACCCCGTGCAGCAGCGCCTTCGACAGGGCCGGACGGCTGTAGGGTTGGTGGCGCTCGGCGCCGACCACCGTCAACTCGCCGTCGAAGCCCGCCGAACGCAACGAGTCGCAGGCCGTGAGCCCGGCGATGCCGTTGCCCACCACCACAATTCTGCGCATGGTCATGCCGCAGCCAATCTGAGCGCAGCGACCGGGCAAACCCTGACCGCAGCCTTTGCGGCATCAAGCCCGGCCCCATCCACGTCCGGCACGTCGATGACCAATTCGCCGTCGTCATCCAGGTGCATCAGCGCGGGCGCGGCTTCCTGGCACAAGCCGTGGCCTTCGCAGCGGGGACGGTCCAGTTCAATCCTCACGCTGCCACCACCTTTTCAACATGGAGCAGCTCGAAGCTCCGCGTAATATTGCTCGGCTCGCGGACCTCTTTGGAGAGGGCCAGGTTCTTCACCCTGCGGGCAAGGGCTTCGATGATCGCGTGCGCCTCGAGTTTCGCGAGTCCCTGGCCAGCGCATCCATGCGGTCCGTAGCCGAAGGAGAGGTGGTCCACGGGGTTGCGTTTCACATCGAAGGTGTCGGGATTCGCGTAGTGGCGCGGGTCCCGGTTGCCGGCACCGAAGAGGATGCCGACCTGGGCGCCTGAAGGAATCGTGACTCCATCGATTTCAATGTCGCGGGTTGCCTTGCGTCCCCAGATGTGGACGGGTGCCCAGTAGCGCAGCACTTCGGCGAAGGCGGCGGGAACCAGTTCCGGGTTCTCCCGGACCAGCTCAAACTGATCGGGGTGGCGGCCGAACAGCGCGACGATGTTGCCGATGGAGGCGATGGTCGTGTCGACGCCGGCTCCGAGGTACTGGTGGATGATGTGCCCCGCCGAGCCTTTGGGGATGTCGCCGCGGGTCTCGGCGTCGAAGATGCCGCGGCCGATGGAGCCGGGAGTAAGGTCGTCCGCGGTAACGGATGAGCACCAACCGTAGAGCTCGCCGGCGATCGGGAAGCTCTCCTGGGTGCGCTGGTTCAACGGACCGATGACCTGCATCGCTGCCTGGCCCCAGCGCAGCATGTTCTCCTTGACATGACCGCTGAAGCCAATGAGGTCGGCGACGATTTCGATCGGGAATGCCCGGGCCAGGGCATCGATGGCCTCGAAGCTACCGCTCGCGGCCAGTTCGGCGACGAGTTTGTCCGCCTTTTCGTCGATGACGACTTTGAGGCCGCGGAGGGCCCGCGGGGTGAGGTTCTGCGACAGCGTGGCGCGGAGCTGCGTGTGGATCGGTGGGTCGGAGGCCAGGGAGGTGCCCTGAAGTGCCTCGTTCACCATGGGGTTGAATCCGATGCTGGTGGACGAGAAGGCCTCCGGATCGCCGAGCGCATTGCGGATGGCGTCGTAGCGCGTCAGGACGTAGAGATCGTTCTGAGGAAGGTGGATTACGGAAGCCTGCTCGCGGAGCGCAGCGTAGCTGGGATAGGGGTCTACGAGGATGTCGTCGTCCCAAATGTCGATGTCTGACTCGATGGGTGCATTCATGGTGTTCTCCTTGCGGTTCGTAAGTGGTCGGGTCAGCGCCGGAGGACTTAGACGGCGGCCTCGGCGCTTGCTTCGGTGGTCTCCGCCATGGCGTCGGCAGCAGGCGCCGAGGACCGCGCGGAGATGAAGAGTGTGAGAACTGCGGAGAGCGTCGCCGCGATGCCCGCGCAGAGGTAGACGGTCTGGAAGCCTTGGCCGAGGGACGTCCCTGCGACCCCTTGGATGTGCGGCTTGGCGGCGGTTAGGGCCTTGACCATGCCGTCGACCGCCTGCGCGGGTGCGCCGCCCGCCGCTGCTTGGCCGGAGAATTGGGCGACGACGCCGTCCCAGCCTGAGAGGAAACCCAAGGGCGGAACGTGCGCCAGTCCCGCCACGGCATCTGCGGGCAAGCCTGCCGCCCCGAGGATACTGGCAAGGGGACCCGCGAAGACCGTGGCTCCGATGCCGAAGGCGATGGCCGAGCCGATGACCGGGCCAAGGGCGAAGCCAAGGTCGCGCAGGAGATTCGTGGTGGCGGAGGCCATGCCGATTTGCCCGGCCGGGACGGTGTTGATGGCCACGGCCGTCACGGAACCGACCGTGAGGGCGAAGCCGATACCCAACAAGAGCAGCGGCGGGATGAATGCCGTCCACGGGGTGCCACCGAAGGTCTCTGGAGTGCCGAGGGCGAACGTGGAGAGCCAGAAACCGGAGACGGCCATGAAAGCGAACCCTGCCGTGAGGACCCAGCGTGGAGCGACGTGGTGAATGAGCCACCCGACAACCGGGATGAAGGCGAACGCCGGGCCTTGGATGAAGACGAACAGCACTCCGACCTTCCAGGTCTCGGCCAAGGCCAGGCCGCTGACGGCGACGCTCGTGCTGAAGCAGATGGCGAGGAAGGCGAACATCCCGGTGACTGCCACAACGCCGGTGATCGAGTAGGAGCTGTTCTTGAACAGCGAGAGGTGGATCAGCGGCTGCGCGGTGCGTGACTCGATGACAACGAAGGCGAGCAGCAGGGCTCCTCCCGCGATGTAGCTTGCGATCACCGGCGCGCTGCCGAAGCCGGCGTCGACCGCCGTCACCGTGGCGTAGAGGACGGCAATGAGGCCGACGGCGAGAGTGAGCTGGCCGGACAGGTCCAGCTTGCGCCCCTCTGCGGCTGCGGAATCCTTCGCCCGGACCGCGATGAGGAGCACGACTACGGCAACGGAGGCCGCAATCAAATAGGCCGCGCGCCAGCCGCTGAAGGCGTTCGGGGCGCCTGGCGCGCCGCCCGGCACCGTGAAGAACTGCGCCGTAAACCCGGCGAGCATCGGGGAAATCACCGCGCCCAGTGACAGGAACCCTGCCCAGGTGGCGATGACCTTCGCCCGTGCACGGTGGTCGGGGGTGATCGCCGCGATCATGGAAAGCGAGATGGGAAAGAGGATGCCCGCCCCGATGCCGCCGATGGCCTGCGCCACGATCATGATGCCGGTGGTGGGTGCCATCGCAGCCATAACGGAACCGACGATGCTGACCACAGCGCCGACGTAGAGCAGCTTCTTGCGTCCGAACATGTCGCCGAGGAGTCCCCAGCTGAGCTCGAACACAACAATGCCAATCAGGAACATACCCGCGATCCAGGTCAGGCCAGCGCCCGAGGTGTGGAATTCCACAGCAAAGGTGCCGCTCAGGGCCCCAGGCAATGCGTTGGTGATCTGCGCGAGGGTGACCGCGCTGTAGGCGGCCAGGAAAGTGGCTCTTACAGAGCCGCGGCTCTGTAAGGAAATGGTCTGACTCATCGATGAAACTCCTTTGTTCCGTTCGATCTGGTTCTTGGGGACTGTATGAGTCAGTTTGAAGCCAATGTTTACAGCATGTCAAGGAAAATTCGGGAATCTAATTTCCTTGACATCATGTAAAGAAAAATGTGATGCTGACTGCACCGCAACGGAGCGACGGCATGGTCACACTCCGCGGCGTCCCTGCATTCAGACCCCGACCTTTAGGGAGAAGCCCCGTGCGTCACAACACCCTCGTCGGCACCGCCGACGCGATTGATGCCCCCGCCGGGCAAACTGTCAACACGGTCCTGGGTCCCGTACCTGCTTCTGAGCTGGGCGTCGTCGCGGTCCACGAAGCCTTGTTGTCGGTGCGCCCCGGCGCCCAGTACGCGCCCGACATCTCCATGGACCGGGCCGAGATCTTCGAAGACTTGGCTGCGAAACTCACGGAGTTCCGCGAGCACGGCGGGCAAACGATCGTCGACAGCACCGGAATGTTCCACGGACGCGACCTCAAACTCTACGAGGCACTCTCCCGCTCCACCGGCGTCCACATCGTCGCCTCCACGGGCCTGGGCCCCGAGGAAGAACTCGGCGGGTACTTCCTGACCCCACAGACCAATCCACCCACTCCGTGGCCCGCCGAGAAGTTCGCCGATCTCTTCGGCAAGGAGGTCACTGAAGGGATGGTGGTTCCCCGGGTCGAGCGTCGGGCTGCCGCCGGCATAGTCGCCACCTTCGCCAGCCGCTCCGGCATGACCGCGACTGAAGAAAGCCTCTTTCGCGGCTCCGCCCGCGCCGCCAGGGGCACCGGGGTTCCGGTCTCCATCCGCTTCGGCGCCGACGCCTTGCACGACTTGGACATCGTCCTGGACGAGCAGATCGGGGCCGACCGGGTGCTCGTCGGAGGCCTGGACCGCAAGGACGCCGCCGGGTCCGCCCTGGGGGTGGCCCGCCGCGGAGCATTCGTCGGGGTCGACCACGTGGGCTTGAACGACCATCCGGGCTACCTCACCGACCACGAACGCACCGAACTGGTGCTCGGGCTCGTGCAGGCCGGCCACGCCGACAAGATCATCCTGTCGGGCAACTCAATCGGAGTAGCCAAGGGGCTCCCGGAGTACATGCTGCCGTACAGCCACGTCGTGTCCAGGTTCGTGCCCTATCTCAAGGCCCACGGCCTCAGCGCGGAGGATGCCCATCGCATCCTCGTGCACAACCCGCGCAGGCTTTTGACCGTGCGCTAATCACGCCCCGCCCACCCGCAACAAGCTTTAGAACCCCAGAGGTGAACGAATGACCAAGGTCAATACAGTGCTGGGAACCATTCCGGCCGAAGAACTGGAAATCGTGGCGGTCCACGAACACATCGGCTACGGCATGCCGGGTTCGGAACTCGATACCACATGGTGGAAGTCCCCGGAACAGGCCTATGAAGAAACCGTGCCGAAGCTTCGGAAGTTTCGCGAACACGGCGGCGGCACCTTCGTAGACGCCACAGGTATCTGCAACGGCCGCGACGTCGACTACTACAAGTCCCTGTCCCGGAAGACCGGCGTGCACATAGTGGCCTGCACCGGGTTCGTCGGCGGCGACACTGCCCTGCCGCACTTCTCCCGCGCCACCGTGGACTACCTCGCGAAGGTGTTCATCCACGAGATCACCGTCGGCATCGGAAGCACTGGCGCCAAGGCCGGTGTCATCAAGGTCGGCGTGAGCCGCGGTGGACGAATGACAGACCTGGACAAACGCATCTACCGGGCTGCGGCCCGCGCCGCCGTCGTCACCGGGGCACCGATCCTGACCCACCTGGCTATCGACCCCGAACCGGCGGTGTCCATCTTCAACGAAGAGGGCCTATCGCTGGACCGCGTGCTCTTCGGGCACGCCGACGACGGACTGAACGCTCCGGTCACCCCGCACGACTGGATCTATGAGCAGGGCGGACGTATCGGCTTCGATACCTTCGGCTACGACCTCGAGCTTCCGGATCCCCCGTTTTGGGGCCGCAAGCGCGCCGAACGCATGCAGCACTTCGTGAGCCTCGTGAACAAGGGCTACGCCCACAAGCTACTCGTTTCGGCGGACGCGAATTGCAGCCCGCTGGGCTGGCCGGGCGTCAAGGGCCACACCATCAACTACATCTTCGAAGACATGATCCCCGACATGCGCGCAGCGGGAATCGACGACGCCACGCTCAAACTCCTGCTCGAGGACAACCCGGCCGACTTCCTGTCTCTGGATGCCTGACTTCCGGACTGGCAGCATAACCTACCCGTTTCCCCAGACTTGGCCCGGGCCAAGGAGGGGTCAAGAAAGTGATCCAAGCAATGAAAGCTGAAGACATCAGGAACCTCGACATCGCCATCGTCGGCGCGGGGTACGGCGGCGCAGCTGCAGCCAAGGCGCTGAGCCTGCTCGGTGCGAACGTCAACGTGTACGAGCAGGCCTCCCGGATACGCGAGGTCGGTGCCGGCATTGGACTGCGTCCCGCCACCATGGACCGTTTCAGCAAGTGGGGGATCTTCGATGAGATCGCCAAGGTCAGTTCGCCGAGCGACTACTTCGAAATCCTCACGGCCGGAGGTGTTCCGATCATGAAGGACACCTGGCCGAAGTTCGGCGGGCAGGTCCACACCTACCTCATCCACCGCGGCGACTTCATCGAAGCCTTGCTGGGCATTCTGCCGGAGGGAATGGTGCACCTGGGCCACAAGCTGGAGAAGATCGAGGAGAAGGATGGCGGCTCCGTGCTGGCCTTCACGAACGGCACCACAGTCGAGGCAGACCTCGTGGTAGGCGCCGACGGCATCAAATCCGTGGTGCGCGAGCAATTCTTCAGCGACAAAGGCCCCGTGTTCTCCGGAGAACACGCCTACCGTGTAGTGATTTCCGCCGACGACGCCCACGGCCTGGTGGTCGACGACAACCTACGGATGTACATCGGCAAGGGCACCAAGGTCTATCTGTTGCCGCTTCGCCACCGGAACCAGGTCTCCTTCGACATCACCGCCTTGAATCCGGACGGTACCTGGGCGCCCGAGGTAAGCAAGGAAAGCCTCCTGGAAACCGTCAGCGGATTCGACGAGCGCATTGTGAACATCACCCGGGGCCTCGACATGAACACGGTCAACATCCGCGCCGTCTACGACATCGACCCGATCGACTCGTGGCACACCGACTCCGTGGTGCTCATGGGCGACGCGGCGCACTCCATGTTGCATCACCAAGGACAGGGTGCAAACTCCGCCATCGAGGACGCCGGCGGACTCGCCGACGCACTCGCCCAGGCCGGCACCGTCAAGGAGGCGCTGGCCCTGTTCCAAGCAACCAGGAAGCCAGTGACGGACGAGCTGCAGCGCATTTCCCGGCAAGGCTGGAGCGAGGAAGAGGTCAACGATGTCTTCCCTGGCCAAAAGCCCACGTCCGGGCAGTCCACCACCGCAACAGCAGCAGAAGCGAGGGCCTGACCGCCATGACCATCCATCCGGAAATCGCCAAGATCCTGGCAAGCTTGCCCGAACCCGACGGTTCCCCCTTGGACCCCGGCGCCATGCGCGCCGGAGAGGCCGCCCAGGTCCCGCCGCCGGCGGAGCGGCTACCGCTGTACTCCGTCGAGGACGCCACCGCTGTGACGGCGTCGGGCGAGGTGCCGGTGCGGATCTACTCGCCTATGGAGGCGGACTCCTATGGCCTGCTGGTGTACTTCCACGGCGGCGCATTCTTCCTGGGCAGCCTGGACACCCACGACCATGTGGCACGGGCCCTGGCAAAGGAAACCGGCCACAAGGTCATCTCGGTGGGCTATCGACTGGCTCCCGAAGCGGCGTTCCCGGCAGGCCTTGATGACTGCTACGGTGTGGTCCGCTGGGCCGCCGGGAAGGGCGGAAGCCTGAAGTGGGACGGGAAGAACCTCGCCATCGCCGGCGACAGCTCCGGTGGCAACTTCGCTGCCGCCGTCGCCGCGAAAGCCCATGACGATGGGTTCAACCGGATCACCCACCAGATCCTGTTCTACCCGTCGCTGGACCTGGATTTCGACGTCGAGCGTTACCCCTCACTGCGCGAAAACGCCGAAGGATGCGGACTGGAGACGGCGGGCCTCAAGCCGTTCAACTCGTTCTACCTCGAGAGCGGGGCCGACCCTGCGGACCCGCGAGTCTCCCCCATCAAGCGCGAAGATCTCGCCGGCCTGCCGCCGGCGCTGGTCATCACCGCCGGGCACGACCCCCTCCGGGATGAGGGCGAACTCTATGGCCGGCGCCTGGCGGATGCCGGCGTCGAGACAAAAGTGACACGGTACCGCGGCGCCAACCATGGTTTTGTCCAGCACTTTTCCTGGATCCCGGAGCTCTACCGGGCATTCGAGGAGACAAGTGAATTCCTGAACGCGGGGGCCGGGCAATGACGAAGCCGGTAGCTGTGCATCCCCTCGTCTCGCCGTGGGGCCGGTTCGGCCTCTATAGCTTCTACATCGACGCCGCCGAACCGGCCATCGTCGACACCGGGATCGCTTCATCCCCCGCCGAAGGCATGGTGCCTGCGCTGGAGGTGGTCGGACGCCGGATCGAGGATGTCCGCTGGATCCTGCTGACGCATGGACACATCGACCACATCGGCGGCGCATACGCACTGTGGGAGCTCACCGGACGGCGCGCCCGGGTGGTCATCCATGAGGCCGACGCACCGTTGCTGCGCTCGCGCCGGGCCCATGTGGACGAATACCTCTCGGGCCGGGCGCAGTATGTGCAGGATCCCGACGGCGAGGCAAAACTCACAGAGGCCACGAATACCGTGATCTCGGGCGAGATGGAGCCGACGCTGTTGGTGCGGGGCGGCGAGACCATCTCGCTGGGCGGGGGCGTCACGGTTTCGGTCCGTTCGATTCCGGGCCACACACCGGGCTCGGTCGCATACGTCATCGACGGGCAGAATGACGTGTTCGTCGGCGACGCGGTCCAGGTCCACGGCGCGGCCAACGGCTTCCCCGGGTTCGTGGATCCGGCCGCCTACCGTTCAAGCCTTGAGTACCTGCGTGATGAAGTCCGTCCCCGGAACCTGTACCTGGGGCACCCGTACCGCCGCGCGGACGGCACACCCTACGGCGTGGCGCTCGACGCCGGACAGGCCAGGGAAGCGCTCGACGGGAGCCTGGAAATCGAGGCCCGTGTCAGCAATGTGGCTTGCGGTTGCTTGACCTCCGGCCTGCAGGATACGGACTCGCCTTACTCTCCCTTCGCCAGCGTGGCCGAGGACCTCGGTTACGAAGGGGATCCAACGCTGGAGCCCTCCCCGTTCTTCACCACCCTCCACGCGTACCGCACCACGTTGGACCATTCGATCGAAAATGAGGAGTAAACACTCATGGATGACTTTCAGTTGCTGAATGCCAGCGGGCAGACCATTGCTGTCCGCAAGGACCTCCGGGTTCCGATGCGGGACGGAATCGAGCTTGCCGCCGACGCCTACCATGGCCCCGAAGACAAGCCGCGGCCGGCGTTGGTCGCGCTCAGCCCCTACGGTAAGGAGCTGCAGGCCCTCGCCCTCACCACTCCCCCGCAGCGGCGGCCCAGCCCGATGTGGGACGGCTGCATCGAGGCCGGGGACATTGCCAGGATCGTCAAGGAGGACTACGTCCACGTCATCGGTGACCTCCGCGGCTCCGGCTTCTCGGGCGGCGAGCACATCGGCAACTACAACGCCGGCGGTGTTTCCCTCGGCCAGGATGCCTACGATTTCATCGAGTGGGTTGCCGCGCAGCCGTGGTGCGACGGCAACGTCGGGATGGTGGGCATCTCCTACTTCGGTTCCATGCAGGTGCTGGCCGCCGCCGAGCGACCGCCGCACCTCAAGGCGATCTTCGTTTCCGGCGGCCACTACGACTTCTACGAGACCACCTACCACGGGGGCATCATGTGGTTCATGCCGCGTGCCGCCCGCGAAGGCCGCGGAGGGGACTCGGGCTGGGCGTTCACCGACAACGTCAAGTCCCGCATGATCGAGAAGCATTCTCCCGAGGAACTGAAGAAGCTCGTCGCCATGCGCCTCGAAGATCCGGACATTGCCGCTTGGCCGAACCTGGTCCACGTACTGAACTATCCCAGGAACCACGAGGCCTGGTTCGACATCGTCATGAACGAGCTGGACGGTGACTGGTACGAGGAGCGCAACCCGATCACGCTGGCCCCAACCATCGACATCCCGGTCTGGCTGCAGCTCGACCAGGGCCGCGGATGGACCCTCGACGGGACCATCGAGTTGTACAACGCACTGAAGGGCCCGAAAAAGCTGACCATCGGCCCCTACCCGCCCATGCAATCGCGCCCCTTCATCGAGGAGCACGACAAAATGTTCCGGTGGTATGACTACTGGATCAAGGGCATCGACAACGGGGTCATGGACGAACCTCCCGTCAGCGTCTTCGTCGAGGGCTCGCGCGAGGTCGTGATGGCCGAGCAGTGGCCGCCGAAGGACATCGAATACAAGTCCCTCTACCTCCGCCCGCGCCACAAGCTGTCAGAAGAGCCGGAGCCAATGGGTGCGGAGTACGCCGCTCCGGACGGTTTCTATCAGGCACCCTTGACGGTGACGGACAAGGTGGAGATCCTGAGCTGGAACACCGCTCTGTTCGAGGAGGACACCGAGCTGATCGGTGCCGGGGCGGCGCATCTCTTCGCGGAAATCGACCAGCTGGACACCAACTTCATCCTGCGCCTCTGGGACTCCGCCCCGAACGGACAACGCCAGCTGATCACCACCGGCTACCTCAAGGCCTCGCACCGCGAATTGGACGAGCGGACCACCGAGGGCAACCCCTACCACCCGCACACCCGATCCGTGCCCGTTGAGCCCGGGGCGATCGAGGAGTATGTACTGCGCCTCTACCCGTTCGCAAACACGTTCAAGCCGGGTCATCGCCTCACGGTTGAACTGTCCAACGGCGAGCCTCTTGCCGACGAGCACAATGCGCTGCTCCCGCCGGACGCCTTCCACCTGCCGGTGGGCCGCCCCGTCACACACAAGATCTACCGCGACGCAACTCACCAATCGCGGCTCGTCCTGCCGTTCACGGTGTAAGTGGCTGGGCAACCCCCGGCTTCTGCACCTTCCTGGCCTTCACACGACCGCGGTCATGCGAAGACCAGGAACCCGCACTTAGCCCGACCAGGCAAAGGGAGCGGAGAAGGAGTTCTTTCCGGCGTTGTCCCAGCTCATCCCGAACACGTCCACGCGGGCCGTGCTGGACGTGCCGGCCGCCAGGGTGTCCGCGGGGAACCCGACCCCGCTAACTTTCACTCCGAGTCCCGTGGCATCCATCGGAGACACGAAGTCTTCCACGGCCATGTCGACTGCGCTGCCAACGCGGACCTGATGCATGCGCCCGTCCTCGGTATAGGCGATATCCAGTGACTCCATTCCCGCCATTTCACCGATCAAGGGTGTCAGGCCCTCCATCGGGCCGCCGAGCTGGCCACCGAAAACAGCGCCAAGCGCTTCCGCTTGCTCGGGCGAGGCGGCAGCGTCCATCAGGACACCGAGCTTCCATCCCCCGTCGCTCATGAGGGCAGGCGTATCGGCGACGACGCAGACCGTCAGGCCACCGACGTCGACGCCGTTTACCTCACCGGTGTCCACATGAAAGGCCAAGGCCACGTTGCAGCGATCGTTATCCGCCGGTGCGGTCAGCCCGGAAGTGGAACACGGGCAGACCATGTCGCAGTTGCAATTCTCAAAATACGTACCCTCGACGTGCCACGGCATTTGGGGCTCCTTTCGACGAGGCATCCCCAGAAAAAAGTCTCCTCGCGGCCCGGAACAGTGTCAACGCTCTCAGCATCGCTCACGGGTCCATGGGTCGCACCTCGATCGGCCACAGCCTGGCCTCTCCGAATTTGCCGGCGATTTCCACAGCGCGGTCCATGTCCACGCAGTCGACCACGTAATAGCCGGCCACGATTTCCTTCGTCTCGATGAACGGGCCGTCCGTCACCGTAGGCCCGTCGCCGTTGCTTCTTACGAACTTCGCTTCCTCACCCAGCTCGTGTGCCTCCACGAACTCTCCCGAGGCCCTGAGTTCCTGCTGCAACGAAGTATGCGCCTGCATGATCGCCTCGATCTCGTCCGCGGGCAGGGCGTTCCAGGTGTCGAAATTGTTTTGAATCAGCAAGAGGTGTTTCATTTTTGCTCCTTAACGGCGGGTGTGGGGCTGTTCCGCTTGGCTTCCGACAAGGACGAGGACGCAGAATTTGTCTCCGCAAGACGTTTGCCAAGGTAACGCCGTTCGGCCTCGGATGGTGCGAGTTCCCGCGCCCTCTGGTATTCATCCCGGGCCTCCGAGCTTCTGCCCAGGCGGCGCAGGAGGTCCGCTTTCGCGGCAGGCAGGAGGTAGTACCCTTCCAACGAGCGGGTTCGGTCAAGGTGCTCGATGAGGGCAAGGCCGGCCTCCGGCCCCTGGGACATTGCGACTGCGACAGCCCGGTTGAGCTCGACGACCGGAGACGGAGCGATCTGCGCAAGGGAGTCATACAGCAAGGCCACCTTGGCGAAGTCTGTGCCGCCGGGGGTACGGGCGGTCATGTGGCACGCCGCAATCGCGGCCTGGACCCGGTAGCTCCCCGGCCGGGAGCGGCGTGAAAGGCCGAGACGCTCGGCAGCCGCTAGGAGCGCGACGGCCTCCGCAATCTCAGCCTGATCCCAGGATTCGCGGTCCTGCTCCTCCAACGTCACCAAGTCCCCTGCGGCGTCCGTTCGCGAGTTTCGCCTGGCGTGGTGGAACAGCATGAGCGCCAGGAGGCCCACGGCCTCCGGCTCTTGCGGGGAGCCGGCGAGCAGCGAAACAAGCAAGCGATTCAGGCGTATCGCTTCCCTGGCAAGGGGCTCGCGGAGCAATGATTCGCCCCCGGTGGCCGAATAGCCTTCGTTGAACATGAGGTAGAGCACGGCCAGGACTCCGGCCGTGCGTTCAGCCCTCAGCTCCGGCGGCGGCACCCGATATGGGATTCCTGCGTCCCGTATCTTGGCCCGCGCGCGGACGAGCCTCTTTGACATGGTTGCTTCCGAGACGAGGAACGCACGCGCAATCTCGCCTGTGGTGAGCCCCGCGACCGTGCGCAAGGTCAACGCAACCCTCGCGTCGAGCGGGAGAGCCGGGTGGCAACATGTGAAGATCAGCCGCAAGCGGTCGTCCTCCGCGGCCGGATCACTGCTGACCGCTTCTTGGAGGCTTTCGAGTTGAGCGATGATCGCGAGTTCACGGACCGCCCTCTTTTCGCTGGCCGCACTCCGCATGCGGTCGATCGCCCTGTTCCTGGACACGGTGGTCAGCCACGCCCCGGGATTCCTCGGAATGCCGTGCTCCGGCCAGTCGACCAACGCCTTTGCGAACGCGTCCTGGACGCAATCCTCTGCCAGGTTCCAGTCGCCCGTCACACGGATGAGGGTTGCGGTGATGCGGGCGGTCTCTTCGGCCGAGGCGGCCTCGACGGCGGTCCGGGCGTCCGTCAGTGCTGGTGTCACGTCTTCCCTCCCACGATCATCGACGCCGGCCACCCCGCGAACCGCTACAGCCCGAGCGGCCACACTGGCCTGATCTCGATCTTGCCGAATCTCGCCATCGGATGCTTGGACGCCACTTCGATGGCCTCATCGAGATCGGCACACGCGATGATGTCATACCCGGCGATCCATTCCTTCGTCTCCGCAAACGGTCCGTCCGAGACAACTACCTCGCCCGCCCGCACCGCGACGGTGGTCGCGTCCTCGACAGGACGCAGCCGGTCACCGTGACGGCTCACTCCCCGGGCTTCCATCTCGGCCACCCATTCCACGATATTGTCCTCGGCGGCAACATATTCCGGCGCTGCCGGGTCGTTGCAAATGAAAAGCATGTACTCCACGATGACTCCTTCTTATCGGTTGATACACCATGACGACGAGCGGGACGGCCCGAAAAGGACACTGCTTCGGGAAATTCTTTTGCAAGCCAAAATGGCCGTGAGCTTGCCCCCTTGACCATGTTGACACTCACAATGACGCGGGCAAGACTGATCATAGGTCCGCGTCCTACGAGGTGCAGGACGTCTGGCCCCCAAAGGGGTGGACAATGCAGATTCCGGCTCCATTTGATTACGAGCGCGCGAGCGACGTCGCAAACGCGCTGGCCCTCCTCGAACGCCACGGTCCCGAGTCGCGCATCATCGCAGGCGGACACAGCTTGCTGCCGATGATGAAGCTGCGCCTGGCGCGGCCGGAATGGCTGATCGACATCAACGACCTGACGGAACTGGAATTCATCCGCCGGGAAGGTGAGCAGTTGCGTGTGGGTGCCCTAACCCGCCACACAGCGCTCCTCGAGTCCACCGACGTCGCTGAACTCTTTCCGATAATCCGTGACGCTGAGCAGGTGATCGCGGACCCTGTGGTCCGCAACCGCGGCACGATCGGCGGCTCGCTCTGCCAAGCCGATCCGGCCGAAGACCTTTCTAGTGTGTGCGATGTCCTGCGCGCCCAGGCCGTGATCCGCGGGCCCGACGGCGAGCGGATCGTCGCCATGTCGGACTTCCACCGCGGCCCCTACGAAACCGCGGTGGCGCAGAACGAACTGTTGTACGAAGTCCGCTTCACGATCCGCCCGCGCTCGGGCAGCGCCTATGAAAAGGTGGAACGCCGGGTGGGTGACTGGGCGATCGTCGCGGCCGGGGCCGCCGTCGGGCTCTCCGAAGACGGGACTGTGGAAGAGGCCGCCATCGGGCTCACGGCGGTCGGGCTGGACGGCACTGTCCCCGAGGCCGAAGCCGTGCTTCGCGGACAACGGCCGCATGAAGACCTGTTTGTCGAGGCGGCCCGCATCGCAGCCGCCGCCTGCCACCCGGTGGACGACCAGCGTGGACCGGTCGACTATAAACGGCATCTGGCCGACGAACTCACCCGCAGGGTCCTGCGGCGTGCGTGTGCGCGCGCCGCAGGTGCACAGGAAGGCTGAAGCAATGCAGATCAGCATGACGGTCAACGGGGACAAGGTGACCCGGGAGACCGAACCCCGCGTGTTGCTGGTCCACTTCATCCGCGAAAACCTTGGATTGACCGGCACACACTGGGGATGCGACACGAGCAACTGCGGAACCTGCGTCGTGTTGATGGACGGCCAGCCGGTGAAATCGTGCACCGTGCTGGCAGCCATGGCCGATGGACACGACATCCGGACCGTCGAGGGGCTGGCCGTCGACGGTACGCTCGATCCGGTGCAGCAGGGGTTCATGGAGGAACACGGCCTGCAATGCGGATTCTGCACTCCGGGCATGATGCTCACGGCCAGGGCCCTTCTGGACCGCAACCCGCATCCGGACGACGCCGAGATCCGCCAAGCCATTTCCGGCCAGATTTGCCGGTGCACCGGTTACGCGACGATCGTCCGCTCGGTGCTGTGGGCCGCCGCCCACCCGCCCGGTCGGGACACTGGGACGGACACTGGGACGGAAGGCGGTGGCTCCGAAGGGACCATCGAAGAAGAGGTGACGGCGTGACCACCATCCAGGAGCATGCACCCAACCCGGCGGCCGGAGACCCGGGCCGCCCGATCGGATTCGGCCGCCTCCAGCGCAAAGAGGACCCGCGGTTCGTCCGCGGCAAGGGCCATTACCTCGACGACATCGTGCTGCCCGGCATGCTGCACGGAGCCATCCTGCGCGCCCCCGTTGCGCATGCCCGGCTCGTTTCGCTAGACATCAGCGAGGCGTTGGCGCATCCCGGGGTCCGCGCGGTCATCACGGGCAAAGACCTGCAGGCGCTCAACCTCGCGTGGGCGCCCACCCTGTCGGCGGACGTCCAGGCGGTCCTGGTCACAGACAAGGTCCGATTCCAGGGCCAGGAGGTCGCTTTCGTCGTCGCCGAGGACCGCTACGCCGCGCGCGACGCGCTGGAGCTGATCGACGTCGAATACGACATGTTGCCGCCGGTGATTGATGCCCGCCACGCCCTCGACCCCGGCGCGCCGGTCATCCGGGACGATGTCGAGGGCCGGACGGACAACCGGATCTTCGATTGGGAGATCGGCGACGCCGCTGAAACCGAGGCGGTGTTCGCCGCCGCGGACGTCGTCGTCGCCCAGGAGGTCGTATATCCGCGCGTCCACCCGGCACCCATGGAAACCTGCGGCGCCGTCGCGGACTTCGATTCGATCGACGGCAGGCTGACCCTCTACGAAACAACCCAGGCCCCGCACGCCCACCGGACACTGTATGCGATCGTCGCCGGCATCCCGGAACACAAGATCCGGATCGTCTCCCCCGATATCGGCGGAGGTTTCGGCAACAAGGTGGGCATCTATCCCGGTTACGTCTTGGCCGTCGTCGGCTCGATTGTCACCGGCAAGCCGGTGAAGTGGGTGGAGGACCGCTCGGAGAACCTGATGTCGACGTCGTTCGCCCGCGACTACATCATGCAGGGCGAGATCGCGGCCACCAAGGAAGGCAAGATCCTGGCGGTCCGGACCAACGTGCTGGCAGACCACGGCGCCTTCAATGCCACTGCGCAACCCACCAAGAACCCGGCTGGATTCTTCTCCATCTTCACCGGGAGCTATGACCTGAAGGCGGCTTACTGCAAGGTCACGGGTGTCTACACCAACAAGGCCCCCGGAGGCGTGGCCTACGCCTGTTCGTTCCGCGTGACGGAGGCGGTCTACCTGGTGGAGCGCATGGTGGACATCCTGGCCAAGAAACTGGAGATGGATCCAGCAGAGCTGCGGCTGAAGAACTTCATCAAGCCGGAACAATTCCCGTACGCCAACAAGACCGGCTGGGTCTACGACTCCGGCAACTACGAGCCCGCCATGCGACTGTCCATGCAAATGGCCGGGTACGAGGACCTCCGACGCGAACAGCTCGAAAAGCGGGAGCGCGGCGAGCTGATGGGCATCGGCGTCTCCTTCTTCACCGAGACCGTCGGCGCCGGGCCGCGCAAGCACTTCGACATCGTTGGGCTCGGCATGGCCGACGGCGCCGAACTCCGCGTCCATCCCACGGGCAAGGCCGTCGTCAGGATTTCGGTGCAGAGCCAGGGCCAGGGCCACGAGACCACGTTCGCCCAGATCGTGGCCGAGGAGCTCGGCATCCCGCCGGAGAGCATCGACGTCGTGCACGGCGACACCGACCAAACGCCTTTCGGCCTGGGCACCTATGGGAGCCGCTCGACGCCGGTCAGCGGCGGCGCAGTGGCGCTAGTGGCGCGGAAGGTCCGGGAAAAGGCGAAGTTCATTGCGGCCGCCATGCTTGAGACCCGGCCCGAGGACCTCGAGTGGGAAAAGGGCCGCTGGTTCGTCAAGGGCGATCCAAGTGCCGGCAAGACGATCGCGGAGATCGCCTTCGGCGCCCACGGCACCGTGGCTCTCCCGGAGGGCATCGACGGCAACCTGGACGCGGAGGTGACCTATGACCCTCCCAACCTGACGTTCCCGTTCGGCGCCTACATCTGCGTGGTGGACGTCGACGCCGGGACCGGCCACGTCAAGGTCCGGCGCTTCATCGCGGTGGACGACTGCGGGACCCGGATCAACCCGATGATCATCGAAGGCCAGGTCCACGGCGGGCTGACCGACGGCGTCGGGATGGCCCTCATGGAAATCATCGCGTTCGACGAGGACGGCAACTGCCTCAGCGGATCCTTCATGGACTACCTCATCCCCACGGCAATGGAAGTCCCGGACTGGGAGACCGGGTTTACCGTCACGCCGTCGCCGCACCACCCCATCGGAGCCAAAGGCATCGGCGAATCCGCCACGGTCGGGTCCCCGCCGGCCATCGTCAACGCCATCGTGGATGCGTTGACGCCATATGGAGTGACGCACATGGATATGCCGTGCACGCCGGCCCGGGTGTGGGAGGCCATGCAGGGCCGGGCCAGGCCACCGGTGTGACATGCCCCTGCATGGAGAAGCCCTGGCGGCGAGGGCACAGGAACTTGTGGAGCGCCGGGAACCGTTTGTGCGTGCCACGGTAGTTCGCGCGCAGCACCCCACCAGCGCCCACGCCGGGGACACCGCCCTGGTGCTGGCCAACGGGGACATCGACGGGTTCCTTGGCGGCACCTGCGTCGAGGCCTCCGTGCGCGAATACGGCCTGCAGACGCTGTCCAAGCATGAACCCCTGCTGCTGCGCGTCGTCGCCGGCGAGCCGTCCCGCACCCGCGAGGAGGGCGCCGTCGAGGTCGCAAACCCCTGCCTCAGCGGCGGCGCGGTGGAGATCTTCCTTGAGCCGCACATGCCTGCTCCCCGGGTGGTGGTGGTCGGCGCGACCCCCGTGGCACAGGCGTTGGGCGCCTTGGGTGCCATCCTCGACCTGGACATGGAACTCAGCGACGGAGCCGCCGCGGAACCGCGTGCCGACGACGCCGCCCTGATTGTCGCTTCCCAGGGCCGGGACGAGGAGCCCGCGTTGGAGGCGGCGCTCCGGCTAGGGGTGCCATACGTCGCCCTCGTCGCCAGCCGCACGCGCGGCGCCGCCGTCCTGGCCTCGCTCGACGTCGACGACGGCCAGCGTGCACGGGTGCACAGCCCGGCCGGACTGCTGCTGGGCGGCCGGACGCCTGCCGAGATCGCACTGTCGATCCTGGCCGAGCTTGTGTCCGTGCGCCACCCTGGCGGGGCTGCAGACACCACGACGGCAGACACCACGACGGCGGATCCGGCGCCCCCGAGCACCGAGCCGGCGAGCGCCGTGGACCCCGTCTGCGGCATGAGCGTCGCGGCTGTTGAGTCTACGCTGCACGCCGAGTACGCCGGAACGACATACTACTTCTGTTCCCCTGGATGCAGGAGGGCGTTCCTCGCCGAACCGGAACGCTATGCCACCGCGTCGTGAGCCCCGGCTGGGACGTGAACGATGACCGGGCCGGTGCGGGCGGGTGCGGAAGACGATGTCCGGCGTCTTGTCCCGGACGTTTCCGCGCTCATGACCGCACTCGACGACGGCGACTACCTTGCCGACGTCGGACTGGCGACCGCGTTGTTCCTGGCTATCCGCTTGCCGCAACCCATCCTGCTTGAGGGTGAGGCCGGCGTCGGGAAGACCGAGGCTGCAAAGGCGCTGGCCAAGGTGCTCGACACGCCCTTGTATCGCTTGCAGTGCTATGAGGGCATCGACGTGGGCGAGGCCCTGTACGAGTGGAACCATCAACGCCAACTTCTGGGCATCCGCTTGGCTGAAGTCCGGGACGTCCGCGTGGACGAGTCCGACCTTTTCGGGGAACAGTACCTGCTTCGCCGCCCGCTGCTGAAGGCGATCGAGCATCCCGGCCCGCGTCCGGCCGTCCTGCTGCTGGACGAGATCGACCGGGCCGACGCTGAGTTCGAGGCCTTCACTTTTGAGCTGTTGGCTGAGGCCGCGGTGACGATTCCCGAGCTGGGCACCATTCGCGCGACGCACCCGCCCGTCGTCGTCCTCACCTCCAACCGGACCCGGGACCTGCACGACGCGTTGACCCGGCGCTGCCTGTACCACTGGATTGACTACCCCCGGCCGGAGCGCATCGCCGCGATCGTCCGCCGCAGGGTGCCCGGGAGCGCCGAGCCGCTCGTCCTGGATGCCGCGGCGGCCATCACGAGGCTGCGGTCCCTGGACATGGCCAAACCCCCGGGTATCGCGGAGGCGATCGACTGGGTGTCCGCCCTGACGGTGCTCGGCGTGGAACGACTGAACCCGCCGGCGGTGAAACAGACCTGGGGTTCGGTCCTGAAGAATCGCGACGATCTGGACATCGCCTGGGCCCGCGGACCGGCATGGGTGGCCGGCGGCCATGACTGAGCCTGTACTCAGGGATGGCTTGGCCGGCGTGGACGCTGCGGCTTTGGCGGTGGGGTTCAGCACGGCGCTGCGCCGTGCAGGGTTGCCGGGTTCCCCTGACCGCGCTGCCTGGCTTGCCCGGGCGCTCAGGATCGTTCCCCCTACTGCCCGTGAGCCGCTGTACTGGACGTGCCGGGTGGCGCTCGTCTCCTCACACGAACAACTACCGGTATTCGACGCCGTCTTTTCGGCCGCATTCGACGGGATGCTCGATCCGGCTGACACCCGCGGCGATACCAATAGTCCGCCGGCAATCGGCGCGGCCGAGCACACCCGGACCGCTCCAAGCGAACGACGCGTGGCCCAGGCCGACGGTCGCGTCCCGGCGTCGCGGGCACCCGTCTCCACTCCCGGGGTAGAGAACCACGAATCCAATGCACCGGAGTTCGAGGCAATCCTGGCCATGGCCTCCCCTGACGAGCACCTGCATGGGAAGTCCTTTGCCGAGCTGACACCCGAAGAAGCTGCACAGGTGCGCCAGCTGGTGCGGCGCATCGTGCTGGCTACCCCGGAGCGCCGAA
The DNA here is from genome assembly GCF_021789175.1 of Arthrobacter sp. FW306-2-2C-D06B. Classification (NCBI taxonomy): domain Bacteria; kingdom Bacillati; phylum Actinomycetota; class Actinomycetes; order Micrococcales; family Micrococcaceae; genus Arthrobacter; species Arthrobacter sp. FW306-2-2C-D06B. Next base: position 2,238,095 of record NZ_CP084560.1, on the reverse strand, counting down.
GCCGCCGGACACGCCAAGGGGCGCATAGTGGCGCACGGCTCGACCTCCGGCGCACCATCCGCGCGGCTCTGCGCACCGGTGGCGACGCAAGCTCCTTGGTCTATTCCCGCCGTCGTCCGCGTCCGCGCCGCCTCGTGTTCCTATGCGATGTATCCGGCTCCATGGAACCGTACTCACAAGTCTTTCTTTCCCTGCTGCAGGGCGCGGTGGCCGGCGCACAGGCCGAGGCGTTCGTGTTTTCCACCCGGCTGACCAGGCTGACCCGGCAGCTTTCGAACCGGAACGCAGACAAAGCCTTGGCCCTGGGAGCCGCGGCCGCCCCCGACTGGGCGGGTGGCACGCGTCTGGCGGAGAGCCTCCGGCGCTTCATCGATGGCTATGGACGCCGCGGGCTGGCCCGGGGTGCGGTCATTGTGGTGCTCTCCGACGGTTGGGCACAGGATGCCCCGGAACTCGTGGACTCCCAGATGGCGCGGCTACGGCGGCTTGCTTACCGGATCATCTGGGTCAATCCGAGGAAGGCCGGCACGGACTACCAACCGTTGGCGGGCGGAATGGCCGCAGCGCTGCCCTACTGCGACGCCTTCGTCAGTGGGCACAGCTACGCCGCTTTGACGGAAGCCACAGCCGCCATTCGCGCCCAGCGGCCACGCCCGACAAAGAAGCAGGCAGTGCAACCGACAGCAGGGGAGGAAAGGCATGACTGAAACGGCCATTGAGCTCATAGGCGTGACCAAGCGATTCGGCTCCCTGACCGCCGTCGACGATCTCAGCCTGCAGGTGGAGCGCGGGGAGATTTTCGGCCTTCTCGGCCCCAACGGCTCAGGCAAGACGACCACCATCGACATGATCAGCGGCCTCAGCCGCCCAAGCTCCGGCGCGGTCAGGGTCCTGGGCATCGACCTGCTGAAGGATCCGCGCGGAATCCGTCGCTCGCTCGGGACGGTACCGCAGGAGAACGCACTTTACGAAGAGCTCACAGCAGAAGCCAACCTCCGGTTTCATGCCGATCTCTTCGACGTTCCCCGGCAGGGCCTCGACAAACGGATCACCTCGCTGCTCGAGCTAGCGCAGCTTGAGGAGCGCCGGAAGAGCCGCGTTTCCACCTTCTCCGGCGGCATGAAACGACGCCTGGCCCTGGTCCGGGCGCTCCTCCACGAACCCGAACTGCTCTACTTCGACGAACCGACCCTCGGTGTCGACGTGCAAAGCAGGCATGCCCTCTGGGACCGGATCCTCGAACTCAAGGATCACGGCACCACCGTACTCATCACCAGCAACTACCTTGAGGAAGCCAACGCCTTGTGCGATCGTTTGGCCATCATCGACCGCGGACGGCTGGTGGCACTCGATTCGCCATCCAAGCTGCGGCGCAGCTTTGGTGACACCATGCTTGAAATGCGCACCCATCCGGCCCCCGGGGAGGACATCATTCGAAAGGTCCTTGCGCTCCCCGGCGTTGTCTCGGCAATTGCTTCCGACGGCTCACTGAAGGTCAGTGTGGAGGGCGGTGCCGACGTCACCGGCAAGGTCGTCACCGCCGTCGTCGGATCCACGAGCCTGGAGGAGATCCAGAGCCGGGAACCGAGCCTCGACGAGGTCTTCCTGAGCTTGACGGGCAAGGAACTCCGGGAATGAGCCTCCGCCATGACCTGCGTGTGGTCCGCGCCGTGGCGGCGACGGACATCCGCCTCACCCTCCGGGAGCCGTTGTTCGCCATCATCGGCGTCCTCATCCCGATCAACTTTTTGCTTCTGTTCCTGCTCTTCGCGCTCAGCGGCGGCCAGGCACCGATCGCCGTCGTGATGAAGGACCACGGACCGTTGGCCGAACGTTTCGTCCAGGCCATGGACGGCGCACATTCGTTCATCATCCACACCGCGACCCCGGCTGATGCAGAACGGGAGATCCGCTCCGGCAGCATTGTCGCCGTCGTCACCGTGCCACAAGAGTTCGACGCCGCCCTTGCCGCCCGAGCGCGAATCGAGATTCCGGTGGAAGTCAACAACCTCAACGTCGACTTCACCAACGACATCCGTAGGGCGGTGCCCCTGTCCATCACGTCCTTCTACGCCAACGCCTTCCCCGACCAGGTGGTGGTGACAGCCCGCGAATCCGACGTGCAGGCCCAGGACACCGGGTACATTCCGTACCTCGCCGTGAGCATCATGGTTGCCGGCCTGATGCTCGCGTCCCAACTGCAGGGCAGCGTCAATACCGCGCGGGACTACGAACTCGGGACCATCAAGGAACTCGCACTGGCGCCTGTGGGCCGTTTGACCATCGGAGTGGGCAAAGTATTGGGGGCCGCAGTCCTCGCGGTGGCGTCCGCGCTGCTGCTACTCGCCGTCGTGGTCCTCTTTATCGGGGTCCATCCGGTCTATCCACTCGAAGTGTTGGGCTTCGGGCTCGTGATTCTGGCCGCGTTCCTCGCCCTCGGCGTCCTCGTCGGGATTCTGGTCCGTCGGAGGCAGCAGGCAATCCCCCTGTCCATCGCGGCCGTTCTTCCTCTGTTTTTCTTGAGCGGACCGTTCGGACCGGCGAACTGGCTGGGCACCATCCCCGGGGGGATCGCCGCGATATCGCCCCTCACCTATGCGATCGCCGCCTTCCAGCACGCCTTCCACGGCTACCAGACGGCTCCGCAAGGCCTGACTGTGGACGCCATCGTGCTCGCAGCCTTCAGCGTGGCGGCCATCGGGTGCGCAGCATCCGTGTTCGGCCGGCGGGGCGCGAGGCACTGATGGCCGCCGGACGTGCCGTGCTCGCCATTGCGGCGAAAGACATCCTGACCTGGTTCCGGACACCGTCGGCGATTCTGGCCAGCTTGTTGCCGCCCGTCGCGTTCCTGCTGATCATTTTCGTGGTGGCGGGGGCGGTCGGCCGGAACCCGGTCGCCCTGGTGGTTGAGGACAGCGGGCCGCAGGCGCAGCGACTCGTCTCGATCCTTGAGGGCTCGGACGCCTTCCGCATCCAACGGGCCGACCCTGTTGAAGCCACCCACCTCCTGGACGCGCTCCAAGTCGCGGCGGTCATAACCGTACCCGCCACGTTCGACGACGACTACCGGGCGCGGCGGCCCGACCCCGTCAGCGTGCAGATCAACAACCTGAATCTCGACTTCACCAACGATTTGCGCCGTTCAGTGCCAGCGGCCATCACCAACTTTTATGTCGGACAGCCGGACACACCGATTATGGTCGGCGTCGCCGAATCGGACCTGAGGCCCCACGACGTCGACCTGGTCCAGTTTCAGCTCGTGCCTATTCTCGTGCTCCTGCTCACGATCATGGGGATCGTCAACGGCGGGTTGGCAGCCGCCCGCGAGTTCGAAGAACTTACCATCAAAGCGCTGTTGCTCTCCCCGATCGGCCGCGGGTCGCTGATCGCCGGCAAGATCCTGGCGTGCTGGGTAACAACCATGCTCGTGGCTGCAGTGGTCCTGGTCTTGTCGTACGCCTTTGGGGTCCTCCGGCCTGCCGGCTGGTATTGGTTGCCGGCGCTGGCCGCGATCGGACTGATCGCGCTGGCGGCCGCTGGGCTCGGGACGGCTTTGGGAGGTGCGCTGCGGCGCTTCTCAGCCGTTGCCGGGGCTGGCATCAATCTGTCGATCTACCTGTTTTTCCTCAGCGGAGGAATCAGTGTTGCGGCGTTCTTGCCGGATTGGATCCAGGCCATAGCGCACTTCACACCAACCTTTTACGGAGTGGACGCGCTCGAGGCAGCGATCTTCTACCAGTCGACCGAAAACCTCGGCCGGGACCTGGCCGTGCTGCTGGCGACGGCCGCCGTCGGACTCGTTTTGGGGACCGTGTCCCTTCGACGGCGGCTCGTCGCTTACTAGCCGCCGAGATCGACGGCGTCGCAAGCACCAACGTTTAGACCCTGCTTCGGCGTCCTCTGAGCGCGCCGAAGATCAGCAATACGATGACGGCTCCCAGGATGGAGAGCAGCCAGGTCCTCAGATCGAAGAAGTCTCCCAGTCCGCCACCGAAGGCGAGGGATCCGATCCAGCCGCCGAGAAACGCCCCGACAACTCCCAGAAGCATGGTGATCAGCAAGCCGCCGCCTTGCCTTCCAGGAAGAATGGCCTTTGCGATGGCGCCGGCGATCAGGCCGAGCAGAAGAAAAGCGAGAAGTCCCATGGTGCATCTCCTTTGCAACGAAGACCAGCGCCGGTCCGGCGCTTCGCCTCTGAGTCAATCAGCATGCTTACTGGCGGGCAAGGTCCCGATCGAGAATTCGCCAACCGTTCACGGAGTGTCCCGCTTGCTCGCCTGCCGCCGGGACACCGGTTTCTTCGTCTTCTTCGGCTCCGGAACGGTCGGTGACGTGAGCGCCGCGGTTTCGGCGGTCGCCGTATGCGTCAGCGCTGCGAGCGACGCGGCCACCGAGTGGTCGGGCACCTCCTCGGGGGCGCTGTGCGCACGAAGCACTACGAGTGACTTCGCCGCGAGCGACATCATGCCGTCTGCTTCGACGGGCTCGGAGTCGGCGCTCTCCCCCGCGGTGTCGATCAGGATGTCCCAGGCCGGCGCGTATTCGTCGGAGGGCAGCCTGAACTTGACTTCGTCGTCGTGGGCGTTGAAGTAGAGCAGGAAGTTGACGTCCGTGATGCGCCGTCCCTGGTTGTCCTTTCCTTGGATGCCGTCGCCGTTGAGGAACACGCCCACGGAGCGGCCGAAGCCGTTGTCCCAGTCCTCGGGCTGCATGGTGCTTCCATCCGGATCCAGCCATTCGATGTCCGGAAGCCTCTCGCCTTCGCCGCGCAGCACCGGGCGTCCGTCGAAGAAACGGCTGCGGCGGAAGGTGGGGTGCTTGGCGCGCAAAGCGCTGACCGCGGCCGTGAACTCCACGAGCGGCTGGTCCACGCTATCCCAGTTGATCCAGGTCAGCTCGGAGTCCTGGCAGTAGCCGTTGTTGTTGCCCCGCTGCGTCCGGCCCAGCTCGTCACCGTGCAGCAGCATCGGGACACCCTGGGACAGAAGCATGGAGGCGATGAAGTTCCGCTGCTGGCGGGCACGAAGGCCCAGGACCTTGGGATCCTCCGTGGGCCCCTCGACGCCGCAGTTCCAGGAACGGTTGTGGGATTCGCCGTCGTTGTTGCCCTCGCCGTTCGCCTCGTTGTGCTTCTCGTTGTAGGACACCAGATCGGCCAAAGTGAAGCCGTCGTGGGCCGTGACGAAGTTGATGGAAGCCACCGGGCGGCGCCCCGAGTGCTCGTAAAGATCCGCCGACCCGGTCAACCGGGACGCGAACTCGCCCAGGGTGGAAGGCTCGCCACGCCAGAAATCGCGGACCGTGTCCCGGTACTTGCCGTTCCATTCCGTCCACTGCGGCGGGAAATTGCCCACCTGGTAGCCGCCCGGGCCGACGTCCCACGGCTCCGCGATCAGCTTGACCTGCGAAACCACCGGATCCTGCTGGATGAGCTCGAAAAAGGTCGACAGCTTGTCCACGTCATAGAACTCACGGGCCAGCGTGGACGCGAGGTCGAAGCGGAAACCGTCCACATGCATTTCGGTGACCCAATACCGCAGGGAATCCATGAGCAACTGCAAGGAATGCGGGCTGCGCACGTTCAGCGAGTTGCCGGTGCCCGTGTAGTCCATGTAGTGCTTCTCGTCGCCCTCCATCAGCCGGTAGTACGCGGAGTTGTCGATGCCCTTGAAGGACAGCGTCGGGCCAAGGTGGTTGCCTTCGGCGGTGTGGTTGTACACGACATCGAGAATGACCTCGATCCCGGCCCGGTGGAGGGACCGGACCATGGCCTTGAAGTCTTGCACCTGCTGGCCGGCGTCCCCAGCGGAGCTGTAGCTGTTGTGCGGGGCAAAGAACCCGATCGTGTTGTAGCCCCAGTAGTTGTTCAGCCCCTTGTCCTGCAGGGTGCCGTCATTGACGAACTGGTGGACGGGCATGAGTTCGATGGCCGTGACGCCGAGCTTCTGCAAGTGGGAAATGACCGACGGGTGGGCGACCCCGGCATAGGTGCCGCGCTGCTCCTCCGGAACCTCGGGGTGGAGCTGGGTCAGGCCCTTGACGTGCGCCTCGTAAATCACGGAACGGTGGTACGGGATCCGCGGAAGGTGGTCCCCGTCCCAATCGAAGAACGGGTTGATGACCACGCCCATCATCATGTGCGGCGCGGAATCCTTGTCATTGCGGGAGTCCGGATCCCCCATGTTGTACGAGAAAAGCGCCGGATCCCAGTCGATCTGCCGGTGGATGGCCTTGGCGTAAGGGTCCAGGAGGAGCTTGTTGGGATTGAAGCGCTGCCCGTTGGCAGGGTCATACGGACCGTGCACGCGGTAGCCATACTTCTGTCCGGGCTGGACGTGCGGCAGGTAACAGTGCCAAACATAACCATCGACTTCCACGACATCGACTTTGGTTTCGGAGCCGTCATCCTGAAACAAGCAAAGCTCGACTTTCTCAGCCCTCTCACTGAACAAGGCGAAGTTGGTTCCGGTTCCATCGAAGGTGGCGCCAAGGGGGTACGCCGATCCGGGCCAGATTTCCATTCGTGCTCCTATTATGTTGTCCAACCATTTTGTCCGGCAGGGTCATGCGTCGGCAGGGTACTTTTGTCCCCGGTTCTGCTGAACAGCAAATTCCGGCAAGTACTAAGGGTGCTTACTATATCCCGGATCACTCCGCCATGAGATTCATTCACAGGGCGGGCTTTGTTATCCCAGGGTGGAGAGGGCCGCCGGAACGCACTCGATCCTGACCGGCATGTTCGCGTCAACGGATTTCACTTCACCGTCAATCTGGTAAGTCAGGGGCTTGAGGGTGGTGAACGAGTAGCTGCTCACGCTGGGCTGCTCCCCCAGGCCCTTCGTAGCTGCCCGCAGCGCGGTCAAGAGGACCTTCCACTTTGGCATGTGGGCAAAGACGATCACTTCGAACTTTCCGTCAGCAAGCTTGTCGTCCGCGTCGCTAAGCGTGGCGTACTTCGCCATCTCCGGAATATTGGCGAGCACGAGGCTGTCAAGGCTGCGGCGCGCGCCGTCGGCCTGGCGTATTTCGAAGGGCTCAAACTTCGAAAAGGTCCGCACCACCGAGACCATTTCCTTCAGGGCCCCCTTGCCGCCCTTTTCCAAGTCCATGGCCACCACCGGCGTCAGCCCGAAACCGACGTAGGAGTGCGCGTACTCCCCGGGCGAGTCCGATCCCTCGCCCGTGTGGACGCGCAGCAAGTCGATGCTCCGCACCTTGCCCCCGGCGATTGCTTCCCCGAGCGGCTGGGTGCCGGTACTCCGCCGGTGGTCATTGGCATTGCCCGCACCCAGCACCGCGCACACCGCCCTGGGATTGCCGCCTTGCATCACACCGTTGACAACTTCGTTGTAGCCCCCGTCGCCGCTGACGGAAACCACCAACACGTCCCCGCCGCCGCTCACAGCGTCCCGCGCGAGCTCCACTGCATGACCGGCATGGGCGGTCGGCTGCAGCCTGATGTCCACCGGGTAGCTAAGAAGACCCTCCAGCTCGCCGTGGAGACCCTCAGCCAGTCTGCGTGCATCCCCGGTGCTGTTGGGATTGAAAATGATGACGATCGATTCAAAGGTCCGTGCAGAAGTCATTGCCGCTCCGATATTTGCTCGTGATGACTTCGGTAAGTGTACTTACAATCTTCCCCCGCACCCTAAGGGACGGGGACCGGACTACTTGGCTGAAGGGATCAACCAGCAAGGCCCGGTAGACTTTCGTGCCATCCTCTACCCCTCCCGGGGTAACCGCGCGGGACGAGAAGCGAAGGCAGACCGATGGACACCCCAACACCACCGACCTCTCCTCGGCGTCCGCAGCCTGGGCGCCGCCCTTCAGCGGGGCACCCAGAACCGGCGCGTGCAAAAGTCATCAGCTACCCGGTGCCTGTCCCTTCCGAGCCGGAGAGGGCTGCGCAAAACTGGGTGCAGTCTGTAACGGAGCCGGATCAGGCCCAGCCCCCAGTTCCTAAAGGCGCCAAGAAGGCCAAGCGGTCCAAACGGAAGTGGCGGCGCAAGCTCCTCCTGGCGCTGATCGCCCCGCTTGTCCTGGTCCAAATTATTGCCTTCATGTTCAGTATGGGCGTGACCCCGACACGTACCGCTTACATGCTGGAGGCGGGTGAGCCCAACGTCTATCAGTTCGTCTCGATCAACCACATGAGCCGGCACTTGCTGGCCGCGACCATCGCCCATGAAGACGAACAGCTCGGCACACGCAGCGGGGCCTTCGACGTCGGCGACCTCCAGGCAAGGGCACAGGCGTACTTCCAGGGAAAGCCCGACCCCAGCGGTTCCACGATCCCCCAGCAGCTGGTCAAGAACATTTTCCTCTGGGACGACCAAAACGCCGTGCGCAAGGGCATTGAAGCTGTCCTCGCAACCCAGTTCAGCTACACGTTGAGCCCTCAGCGCACCTTGGAGCTCTATCTGAACTATGCCCAGTTCGGACCCCACCTCTACGGCGTTTGCGCCGCCAGCTGGTACTACTTCGGAACACCGCCGTGGAACATGACCGATTACCAGTCGGCGCAGCTCATGGGCGTCCTCCCACTACCGGATCTGGTCAAGAGAGACCCCAGCGGGGGCATCTACCTCGGCACGGGCGTCGACCCCGCCGTGTGGAACCTTGTGAATGGAGCCGCCAACGTCTGGGTACCCCGGCAGCTCGCTGGCCTGGGCGGATGGCAGGGGGCCGTCGCGACAATCGGCATCACAGACACCGCCGACAGCCATGCCGGCCAGCGCACCGATAACGACGCCTGCTCCACCATGCCCCAAAGCGTCAAGGACCGCATCCAAAGCGAGGCCGGCTAGGACCGCCGGAACAAGTCTGGCGCCGTAACCGGACTCAGCCGCGCGGTGCCGGCAAGTCCAGGTTCCAGTGGCGCGAGACCATCAGCAGCCAGTCGACGTCGTCGTCGTGCCCCGCGCCCGCGGGTCCAGAGGTGATGAAGAAGCGGGAGACAACGCGCTGCGAGCCTTCAGCGTCTCCGTAGAGCACGTCGACGGCGAACCCTTCGCCGGCCGCTCCGGCGGTTGCGTTGCGGAAGTCGGCCGACTCCGGGTCCCGGATGGCGACCTGGCAGAATCCGGCGTCGTTGGCAGGCACGTAGATGTCCCGGGTGAGCCGGTGGAACTCCTCAACTGGCGACAACGGTGCCCTGGAGTCCGGGGGAAGGTGCCAGCCGTGCAGGATCGCCACTCCCGCACCGGCGTTGCGCACAGACATCAACAGATACACAGCGTCGTCGCTGATCTCGAGAGCGGCATGGCCACCGCGCACCACCATCCATTTGCCTTCCATGAAGCGCACCTTCTGCGGGGCGTCAGACCAATTGGAAGGCAGCAGGATGGGGCGCAATCCATTCAGCAGGGCACGCTCGGCCAGCCGCGCCGACCGGTTGGCCGAGCGCGTGGAAATGAACGTCGCGACGGCGAGAACGGTCGTACCGAGAGCGGTGCCGAGGTTGGAGATCAGGACCCAGTCGACCATAAGCCACATTCAACGCCTGTCCTGCCCCGCGGGCAATGGACCTCTAACTATCTTCCGCCCTCGATCTTCCGGCTGCGCTGGTTCTGCGCCATCGGACCGTACGGATAGACGCCGACGCGCGGTTGGCTGGCCTCGGTGAGCCGGCCGGTTTCCTCGGGGCTGAGTTCCAGGTCTGCCGCGGCCAGGTTGTCCGCCAGCTGATCCGTTGTGCGGGCGCCGAGGATCACGGAGGTCACGGCGGGCCGGTCCGTCAGCCAGGCCAGTGCAACCTGGGAGGCGCTGACGCCGTGGTCCGCTGCAATCTTTTCCACTGTCCCGATGACGTCCCAGGTGCGGGGGTCGTCGTTGCGGGCCTGCCAGGCTTCCATGCCGCGTTCCGGGTTTTCACCAAGGCGGGTCGCGCCGGTTGGCGGCACATTGCGCTTGTACTTGCCGGAGAGCCAACCCCCGCCCAAGGGAGACCACGGCAGCAGCCCGATTCCAGCATCCAGGGATGCCGGAACGATCTCCGATTCGATCTCACGCACCAGCAGGCTGTACTGCGGCTGCAAGGTCACCGGTGCGCTCCATCCAAAGGCCTTGGCGACGTGGACGGCCTTGGTCAATTGCCACCCCAGAAAGTTGGAAAAACCGTAGTAGGCGATCTTGCCGCTGCTGACGGAGTCGTGCAGGAAGCGCAGCGTCTCCTCCAACGGTGTGATGGGGTCCCACGCGTGCATTTGGTAGAGGTCGATCTGCTCCACGCCCAGGCGGCGGAGCGAGTCGTCCAACGCCCGCGTGAGGTGGCGTCGGGAGGTGCCGACGTCGTTCGGCGCCGTCCCCATAGGGAAGCGGCCCTTGGTGGCCAGCACCACGCGGTCCCGCGCATCGGGCCGTTCGGCCAGCCAACGGCCGATGATCTCTTCCGATGCACCGGCGCTGTAAACATCGGCGGTGTCAATGAAGTTGCCGCCGGCGGCGACGTAGCTGTCCAGGATGGCGTGGGACGTTTCCTCGGTAGCTTCGGCACCGAATGTCATCGTTCCGAGCGCGTAGTTCGAAACCACTGCGCCGCTGTTGCCCAAAGTGCGGTATTGCATGCTGTTCCTCAATCCTCGACGGGGGTGGTGCGGTTCGAATGGTAGGTGCGCCAAGTGTGTTCAGGCTCGAAGCCCAGGAGTCGCCTGGCCTTATCGATGGAGAGCATGGTCTCGTGCTCTTCCAGGTCCTTGGTCACCTTCACATCGGGGAATACCTCTGCGGCCAGGCTGGCACTGGACCGGCTCATGACCGTGTCCGCGTTCGCGATGATGAATGCTTCGAACCCCGGCTTGCCGTTTTCAAGGGCCCGGGCCACAGCCTGTGCCCCGTCGCGGCCATCGATGTAACCCCAAAGGTTCCACTTGCGCAGCCTGGCGTCGGAGTCGAAGGACGGAAACCGTTCGTAGTCTTCCGCGTCCATGACGTTGGAGAACCGCAGCCCCACGATGCTCAGCTCGGGGTCCCAGCGCGTCAACTCGATGGCCATCTGCTCTTCCAAATGCTTCACGAGCGAATAGGTGCTTTCCGGCCGCGCCGGGTATTCCTCATCCACCGGGATGTACGGAGGGTCGACGTCGAACGGCAGTCCCAGCACCGTCTCACTTGAGGCGTAGACAACCTTCTTGATGCCGGCCCGGCGGGCCGCCTGAAACACGTTGTACGTCGAAAGCATGTTGTTCTCGAACGTCGCCACATCCGGGACGATGCCGGGGGCTGGAATGGCCCCCAGATGCACGACGGCGTCGAAGCCACTGTGCCGGTCGTCCAGGCCCAGGAACACATCCAGCACCTGGCCATAGTCACGCAGGTCGACGATCGCCAGACCCGGGCTTCGCTCGCCCGCACGGTCCAGGTTCAACACCTGGTGGCCGTCCCCGCTGAGCCGGCGCACGACATGCCGGCCCAGCTTTCCGCTTCCACCCGTCACTGCAATTCTCATCGGTACTCCTTCGAAATAGCTCGGCGGTCTCAAATCGACACTAGGGCACAAACCTGCTCCGGCGCGTGGCCCTCCCGGTCCTAGGACAGCCAGACACCCGCTCCCGCGGGATGACCTCCGCGAATGCAATTCGCCGACACGGCCAACTTTTTTCGGCATTTCAACTTGTGCCCGAGCCGCCGATCATCCACACTGGCTACAGATCCGCAGGAAAATCCTTCCGCCGATCAAGCCCGCCGGATTCTACGGCCAGCAACCGCCCCATCACAGAATGCCGGGCAGCCCCTCTCGAACCACCGCCTTCCGCCTCCCCGGGCGCGCCCGGCCCGGAAGCCCGTGACCGCTGAGAGCCCGGTACTTCCCACCGAGAAAGAGCCCACGATGATCAAACGCCACTCGGACGTCGTCCTGGAAATCACCGCCCACGACCCTGACACCATCGAGAACGACCTGAACACCGCCGTCGAAATCGCCCGCGAACACGCCGTCAGGGAGCACCGTCACGGGATCCTCGTGACGCAGCACGGATTCACCAGGTACACCGTCGCAATCAGCCGGGACGTACCCTATGGGCAGACACTCGAACGGCGCGAGTTGCCGGGGAGCTGACAGACGAAGACGGAATCAGAGTGCCGAGTCGGCCACCATGACGCGAATCAAAGCAGGTGGGAGGATGGGCGCATGGAACTGCACATTACGGGCGACCCCGCCGCCGACCAACTGCTCAGCGATGACGCGTTCGCACTTCTCATCGGGATGCTGCTAGACCAACAGGTGACCATGGAGTCTGCGTTTGCCGGACCCGAAAAGATCCGGACGCGGATCGGATCCATGTCCCCTGCCGCAATCGCTGAATATGACCCTGCAGGCTTCGTTGAGGTCTTCAAGGAGCGTCCGTCCGTCCACCGTTTCCCCGGCTCGATGGCCGGCCGCGTCCAGGATCTCGCCGCGACCGTTCAGCACGATTGGAATGGAGACGCAACGGCCATCTGGACCCAGGACAACCCAGATGGCAAGGAGGTGCTCCGCAGGTTGAAGGAATTGCCCGGCTTCGGAGAGCAGAAGGCAAAAATCTTCCTGGCACTGCTCGGGAAGCAGCGCGGACTCCAGGCGCAAGGTTGGCGCGAGGCTGCCGGCGCATACGGCCAGGAGAGCGCTTTTCTTTCTGTCGCCGACATCGTGGATCCGGAGTCGCTGAGAAAAGTTCGCGCCAACAAGCAGGCTGCCAAAGCCGCGATCAAAGCGGCGAAGGCTTCCGGGAGCTGAGACGCACGCGGCGGGCTTTGTTCCCGCCGATATCGTGAAACGCTTGCAGCATGGATCTCGAAGTGTCACCTGCGCTCACGATTCCGACGTCGGAACTCGGCTGGCGGTTCTCCCGCTCGTCAGGGCCTGGCGGTCAACACGTCAACACCTCGGACAGCCGCGTCGAACTGTCATGGAATGTCGCCGACTCGGTAGCGCTTTCCGATGACCAACGGCTGCTGTTGGTCACGCGTCTTGGACCCCGTCTCATCGCCGGGGTGATCACAGTGGCCGCCTCCGAGCAGCGGTCCCAGTTGCGGAATCGCGAAATCGCACTGGCCAAGCTCTCGCGCCTCGTGGCGGAGGGTCTTGCTCCCGAAGCGGCTGCCCGACGGGCGAGCAAACCCACCCGGAGCTCGAAGCGCCGGCACCGGGTCGCAAAGGAACACCGGGCGGCGACGAAACAACAACGGAAACGACCGTCCGCCGAGTAGCTCGCTTAGCGAATCCCGCTGTCCACAACCAGCGTGACATGAACGGGGATCTCCGAGATGACCACCGGCTGGGTCGCCATTGAAAGGTAACCGCCGATGTTGCTCGCCTTGATCACGTAACGACCGTCAGGCAGCGTGAGATGGAAGGCACCGGTGCCGTCGGTCCGTGTCGAGCCCCGGGCAGCGTCCCCCGCCAAGGCGACAACCGCGGCGCCTGGGACGGGGCGCGGCGGACACTCCTGACCGACACGTTCGACGGGACATACCGGTGCGGTCAGGACAACGCCGGTGACAACACCGGTATGCCCCGCGTCCGGATCTCCCGGACCGGCGCATCCGCACAACCACAGGGCCGCGGCCAGCAGGGTCACGAGGAATCGCTTCACTTCACTCACCAATGTGTGTCGAATCAGGGAGCCGGATGAATGGGATCGATCCGTGCCCTTGGGACAATCATAGGTGGGTCAGAGGTAGCTGCAGATCCGTTCGGCGTCGCACGCATCCGGGTCCGCAGCAGCGGCGACGGCGTGGAAATCGGCCACGGTGGCGCGCAGCGCGACGAGTTCGGCGATCTGTGCGTCGAGGTCGGCCAACTGACCGGCCAAGAGGTCGCGCACATGGGTGCAAGGGGCGCGGCCCGCATCCCGGAGAAGCAGGATTTCGCGGATCTGTGACAAGGCCAGTCCCGCGGCGCGACCGCGGCGAATGAAGTCGAGCCTGTTGATGGTTTCGCTTGTGTAATCGCGATATCCGTTGGCAGACCGTTTCGCAGCCGGCAACAGCCCATGCTCTTCGTAGAACCTCAAGGCCTTGCTCGTCATACCCGCCGCTTGGGCGGCTTCACCGATTCGCACCATGCACCCCGTCATCCCCCATTGACCTCCCACTGTAGGGGAAGGCGCCCATGGGGTGAAGCAGGACTAGCGCAAGTATTCAGCGAATTCCATCTCGAAGTACCGCTTCGCCCCGACGCCGATCACGGAGATTCTTCGTTCGCCGTCCTTGAACAAGAACACCGACGGAACAGAGCTGATCCCGAAGGCACCCGCGGTTTCGGGATTCTCATCGACATTGACTTTGACAACGTCGATTTTGTCAGCGTATTCGACCGCGAGCTGTTCAAGGACAGGCGTAAGCCTGGTGCAGGGTCCCGACCAAACCGCCCAGAATTCCACGACGACGGGTTTGGCCGACTTCAGCACTTCGGCGTCGAAGGACGCGTCAGTGACTTCTTTGGTTCTTGACATGCCTTCACCTCCTTGAATGTCTTCCACCCTCGCACTCTCCCCTAAGGGAAATGTCAAGGGGCAGATTCTTGTGATGGGCACTGGGGCCGGACTAGCGACTTGCGGGATAAGCCATCAAGCTAGGTAGGGGGAACCGAGGGAAGGAACACTCCCTCCGCACAGGAAGGCCCCGCAATTCCTAGCCCGAAACGACCACTCACTCCATGGATCCGCACGTACCTCAAGGGCGGCGACGCAGGCAGCGCGAACGCCAAAGGCCTCGGCCCTCTCAAACCTGTCGAGCCTGCCGCCCGGCGGGAGGGCAAGCCCCTCCTCGGCGAGGATCAGGTCTATGTAATGAAGAACGGCAAGGAGTACCACCCGGCGTGGTGCCCCGTTGTGGCCGACAAATGGAGGAGCGCCCCGCGAGGGCTGCTTGTGACCCTCTTGGCCGACGTCGGCACGCGGGCCAGGTGCCAGGAATGCGATCGCTCGTTGAAGACGGTCACGGAACCCTTAACCGGGGAACACGAAAAGCAACCCAGGCCCGCTCGGCAGCCTGACATGGTCATCCCTTTGCGAGTCGTCGGCTTCTCCCATGGAGTCCTGTTTCTCGCGGCTGGGCCGAAATATCAGCATCTGCTCAAGCAGACCGCGGTAGAGCCGGCCACCCCGCTGCTCGTCGATGGTCTTCGGCACGGAATGTTGCTGCGGGTGGACGCCTCCCGCCAGGAGCCACTCCTGGTTATCCAGATGGATCCCCGCGCCAAGTTCCGGAGCGGCGCCTATCAGGTGCGATTGCGTCTTCCGCTGCAGCGCTCGGCCACCAAACCCTATGCTGTGGACTCCATTGAGCCGGCGGCGCGGGCCAGGCACGCCGCACTGCACCCGCCGGTCGCTGACGATTCGGGAAGTTGAGCCTGACCCGGTGGTGTCACCTCCGGACGTCACCGGGCACCCGACCGGTCCCCGGCGGACCGCTGAGCACCGTGGGGATGTACTCGAGCAGCTGGAGTCGACCGTCGAAGGTCCTGTTCTCCACCATCTCAAGCGAGACGTCCGGATAGCCGTCGTAGATCCGCTCCCGCCCGGTGCTGCCCGTGATCACCGGGAAAACGACCACCCGGAATCTATCCACGAGTCCTGCGGTCAGCAACGACCGGCACAGGCTCAGGCTCCCGAGAGTGCTCAACGGCCCGGTCCTGGTCCGCTTCATCTCCGCCACGGCCTGGACCGCGTCCCCCGTGACCAGCTCCGAGTTCGGCCACGTCAAGGGTGCCTGCAGCGTGGACGAAAAGACGACCTTCGGCACGGCAGCAAGGCCGGTCAGGGTGGCGCCCTCATCCTCGGAGAATCCCGAGCCTTGGGCCGCTGCCTCCTCCGACATCCTGGACATCAGCCGGTAGGTTCTCGCCCCGAGAAGGAAGGTGTAGCCCTTCTGCCCCTCCTGATCGAGCCACGCCAGGTATTCCGGCCCTTCCAGGCCCCACCAGCCGGGCCATCCTACGGCGGAGGCATACCCGTCCAAAGATATGATCAGGTCGATCATCAGGTCTGCTGATGCCGCCTGCGCCGCTGTCCCGCCCATGGGCGTCTCCTCGAATTTGATCGATGTCAGTGTCCGCTGGGCCCCGCGGCCAAGGACACCAGGGTCCCGTGGCGGCAATGCTAGCCCTGGAGCGATCAGACGTTCAAGGGGCGGCGGCACGAGCAAATTCGGATGGGCGCTTCCAATCAGCTGAGCGCATGCGGGAATCATGCCGGGTTCCCGTCCGTTCTCTCCGTTGATGACCTGCTTACGCCGGCGGGAACATACACGACAGAAAGTTTGGGGACTGACCATGACGTTGAACGAAACCATTGCCCGTCTCCGGGCCGGACACCTCATGGTCCGCGACGCCCAGGAGTGGGACAAGCTATCCACTGACTTGAGGCGCGCTTACGACAGCAACGACGACGAACTCATTGAACAGCTGCAGCCACAGTTTCTGCAGTCATGGAGGACAGTCACGAGATACGTCCTCCGCGACACTTTCGACGCAGCGGGCATCGCAGTGACCGAACCCAGCCATCCTTGGGGAATCGCAAGACTCACCGCGAACGGAACCAGTTGCGAACCACTACTCTGCCATGCCAACGAAACAGACACGGGAAGGGCAGGGGCCGTCACCAAGAGCGGAGTCCAACTTCTCACTTTCGCGGACACCATGACCAACTACACGGACTGCTTGTCGCGCTTGTTCGATGAGCTGGACTGAGCAACGATTTCCCACTCAAAGGACAAGCACGAGTCAATCCATTGAATTCGTGACTTCCCTACAGGCTCTTGCCTTCCCGTCGCGCTCGCCGAAAAATGGGCCGTGTGGATGTCGATTCCGCGATGTCCTGCCCGCCCTCATGAAAGGGAGCGCACCATGGGAATCATCGTGGTCGACTTGTTCAGCACCCTTGACGGTGTCTACCAGGCGCCCGGCGGACCAGACGAAGATCGCGAGGGCGGCTTCGAGTTCGGCGGCTGGCAGGCACCATACTTCGACAAAGAGTCCGGCGAGGCGATCGGCGCGGGCATCGAACGCCTCGACGCACTTCTCCTCGGCCGGAAGACGTACGACATCTTCGCCGGGTTCTGGCCAACCGCACCGGCCGATGACCCGATCGCGACCCGCTTCAACACCGTGCCGAAATATGTCGCATCACACACACTGACCGACCCCCTTTGGACCGGGACAACGGTGCTGACGGATGTCGCATCCGAGGTCCGTGGGATCCGCGAACGCCATGACGAGACGCACGTCATCGGCAGCGGCGACCTCCTTCAGACCCTCCTCACCGCGGATCTCGTCGACCGGTTGAATCTCTGGCTGTACCCGGTGACCTTCGGCACGGGCAAGCGGATCTTCCGGGACGGTACGATTCCAGCCGCCTTCGCGGTCACCCAGCAGCCCCGGGCCTTCCCGAAGGGCGCGGTTTGGCTCGTCTACGAGCGCGCGGGCGACCTGGTCACGGGCGTCGACATCGAGGCGGAGCGCGCGCAGACATGACAACCGGTGGTGTGGGCGGAAACCCGTGGGTGCTGCACGTTGATCTCGACCAGTTCATCGCAGCGGTCGAAGTGCTCCGGCGGCCGGAGCTTGCGGGCAAACCGATCATTGTCGGAGGTCGCGGCGACCCCACGGAACGGGCTGTGGTGTCGACCGCGTCATACGAAGCCCGGGCGTTCGGCGTGGGTTCCGGAATGCCCTTACGGATTGCGGCGCGGAAAGTGCCCGACGCCGTGATCCTGCCCGTCGATCAGGAGGCCTACCTCATGGCGTCCGAAACGGTGATGGCTACCCTGCGCGCGCAGCCTGGCGCCACGGTGCAGGTGCTGGGTTGGGATGAAGCCTTTGTAGGGGTTGAGACGCAGGATCCGGAAGCCTACGCCCGGCAGGTGCAGGCCGCCGTCCTGGCGCGAACGCAGTTGCATTGCAGCGTCGGCATTGGCGACACCCTGGTCCGGGCCAAGGTCGCCACCGGGTTCGGAAAGCCGGCCGGCGTCTTCCGGCTCACCGCCGGGAATTGGCTCGATGTCATGGGCAACCTGCCCACCAAGGAGCTGTGGGGTGTCGGAAGCAGGGTGTCGGCCCGGCTGGCCAAACTCGGCATCAACACAGTCGCCGAGCTCGCTGCGTCCGACCCCCAGGCCCTGGTCCCTGAATTCGGCCCCAAAATGGGTCCTTGGTACGCGCAGCTCGGACGAGGCGACGGCACCAGCGTAGTGGACGACACCCCCTGGGTTGCCCGCGGGCATAGCCGCGAGACCACCTTCCAGCAGGACCTCAGCGATCCGGCCCAGGTGGAGGACGCTGTACGGGAACTGGCAGCGCATGTCCTCGAGGATGTTGTGGCCGAGGGCAGGCCCGTCGTTGGGCTGACCCTGAAGGTCCGGTACGCGCCGTTCTTGACTACGACCCAGGGGAAGAAGATTCCAGAGACCTTTGATCGGAGCGAAATCCTCGCGCGGGCCTTGGAGCTCGTGGCCGGAATCGAGGCGGGCCGCCCGATCCGACTTCTGGGCCTGCGTGCCGAAATGGCAATGCCGGACGATGCCCGAAAGGGACATACGCCCACGCGCGGCGGCTGGTGAGGCCGTCGTTCACTTCCCTAAGCGGTGCGCACCTACCAACGAGCGTGACCCGGTCAGGCTTTGCTTAGTGTCTAGACCCGGCCCGGCCCTTGCCCTATCGTGGGGGAACCGGGCACAGCCGGCTTGAGTCTCCGCATCGGAGGTACATGGTGGGCATCATCTCTTCTGGATTTCATGGAAGACGGCAGAGCGGAAATCCGGCGTTGCCACCGGGCCAATATGAGACCGGCAGCTTCCCGGTCCTTACCGCCGGCCCCGCTCCCCGGATCCCCACTGACGACTGGGAATTCTTCATCACCACTGAGGCAGGGCAACGCCATGCGTGGTCCTGGGCCGCCTTCATGGCGTTGCCCCAAATGGACATCGAAACGGACATCCACTGCGTGACCAGCTGGTCCAAGCTGGGCACGAGGTGGCGGGGAGTGTCCCTGGATTCTCTTTTTGAGAACGTGGAAACAAACTGCAGGTTCACGATGGCCCATTCCTACGGCGGATACACGACCAATGTCGCGCTCGCGGACCTTCTTGGCGGCCGGGCGTGGGTGGCCTGGGAATTCGACGGCGAACCGCTTGAACGCGCCCACGGCGGACCTGCCCGTCTCCTGGTGCCGCATTTGTACTTTTGGAAGAGCGCAAAATGGATCAACGGCATCGAGCTGACGCAGGATGACGTTCCTGGTTTCTGGGAATCCAACGGCTACCACCTCCACGGCGACCCGTGGCGGGAGGAGCGCTACTCATGAGGTGCGTCGGATGAGCACGCTATGGCGCGTGGCCGACGTCGTCAGCATCATGCCCGAAACGGAAACCGCCAGGACAATAGGGCTGCGGGTGAACGGCCTGAACGGCAACCTCGCCGGACAGCACATCGACATACGCCTCACCGCCGACGACGGGTACTCGGCCGTGCGCTCGTACTCTGTGGCAAGGGCAGGCATGGACGAAACCCTGGAGATTACCGTTGACGAATTGGCCAACGGAGAAGTCTCCCCCTATTTGGTCCGGGAACTGGCGGTCGGGGACCAGTTGGAGATCCGCGGGCCTGTGGGCGGCTGGTTCGTCTGGAAACCGACCGACAAGAACCCCGTTCAGCTAATTGCCGGAGGGTCCGGCATCGTGCCGCTCATGTCCATGATCCGAGCGCACCAGGCATCGGAAAATCCATCGCAGTTCCGGCTGCTCTATTCGCTCAAGTCGCCCGAAGCGGGCTTCTATCGGGAAGAACTCCAAACCTTGGGCCAAGAATCCCACAAGCTCGTCATCGACTACGCCTACACACGGAAGGCGCCGAAGGATTGGCCGACTGCTCCGCAAAGGCTCACGGCGGAAACCCTGCTGGCCAACATCTTGCCGAAGGACCCCACCCCGGACATCTTCATCTGTGGCCAGACCGTCTTCGTGGAAACAGTCGCGGAATGGCTCGTGCGAGCGGAATACCCCGCCGCCTCGATCAAGACCGAGCGCTTCGGCGGAACAGGAGGAACCCGGTGAGTGGCAACAACGGCTCCGATTCCCCGGACGCTACGGATCCGGGCCTCGAGGATCAGGACATCGCCGGACGCGTAGCCAATGCAATACCCCACCTGGACGGAAACGCGGTGGCAGGACCGCTCTGGGAACTGTTCCGCTTCGATATCGTTGCCGCGATCGGACGGTGCAGGCATTGCGGCGCGGTCCGCGCCTTCGGGGAGACGATGGTGTACGTTGACGCTCCGGGAATCGTCGTGCGCTGCGCTTCCTGTGAGGGCGTGCTGCTGCGCCTCGTGGAGACGCCCACACGGTACTGGCTCGATGTGAGCGGACTCAGCTATCTGCAAATCGACCGAGAGGTTTAAGGTTTTGGCCCCGGTGTCCCAGCGTGTGCGTTCGGGATCCGTAAGGATTCACCCGCGACGGCGAGGGCCGGCGTTGGGATGATGGGGTCATGTCACTGCTCCCCGAAGACCACGCAGAACCCCGGGCACGGATTGCAATAGTAGGCGGCACCGGCCTGTACAAGCTGCCCGGGGCCGTCGTGCTCGACACACTGGACATCCCGACCCCGTTCGGTTCTCCCTCCGGTGCCGTGACGGTCGCCAGGCTGGCCGCGCCGGACGGCCCCGGCGGCGGCGACGACGGCCCGGTGGTCGCATTCCTAAGCCGGCACGGCCGCAGGCACAGCGTTGCCCCGCAGCAAATCAACTACCGCGCCAACCTCTGGGCCCTCAGGAGCCTCGGCGTAGAGGCTGTTATCTCCTCCGCGGCCGTGGGCGGATTGGTTTCCAGCCACGGAACCGGCACTTTTGCGGTACCGGATCAGGTCCTGGACAAGACCTGGGGCCGCGCGGACACCTTCTATGACGGCTCGCTGCCCACCGGGGTCCAGCACTTGCCCGCCGCCGAGCCCTTCAGCGCCCCGTTGCGCGCAGCCCTCATCGCGGCCCTGGAGCGCCGGAGCGAAGACTTCGCCGGGGCGGGAACCGTGGCGGTCATCAATGGTCCGCGTTTCTCGACTAAGGCCGAGTCCGCAGCCCTGGTTCAGTCCGGCGCGCAGCTGATCAGCATGACCCAGTACCCGGAGCCGATGCTCGCGGCGGAGTTGAACATGCATTTCGCCGCGCTGGCATTCATTACGGATGCCGACACGGGGCATGACGGTTCCGAACCCGTGACGGCTGAACTGGTTCTGGGCCGACTGGCGGCCGCGCAGCCGCGGATCCTCGCGGTGTTGTCCGACGCGGTGCGGACAGTATCCGCTGGGTTGGCCGGCGCTGAGCCAGCGAACGACGGCGGAATGTGGCGGATGGCGCTCATGCCGCCCGCCGCGGTGGCCACCGTGATGGGAGCCGCCGGCCCGGCCGGCCATGGTACGACACGAACAGGGCCATGAGGATTCTGGTCACCGGCGGAGCCGGCTTCATCGGCAGCCATATCGTCGACGCCGCCGTGGCGCGCGGCTGGGAAGTCCGGATCCTGGACTCATTGGATCCGGCTGTGCACCCGGATCGACCGCCGGGAATTCGCGGCGTGCCCCTGCAGGTGGGCGACGTCGGAGACCCGGCCGCCGTGGCAGCAGCGCTCGCGGGAGTGGACGTCGTCGTGCACCAGAGCGCCAAAGTGGGCCTCGGCGTGGACTTCTCCGATGCTTCGGACTACATCCGCAACAATGACCTGGCCACGGCCGTCCTCCTGGCAGGCATGGCGGCCTCAGGCGTCGACAATCTTGTCCTGGCTTCCTCGATGGTGGTCTACGGTGAGGGCGCTTACACCGATTCAACTGGCAAGCCGGTCCGCCCCGGCCCGCGCCGGGTCGAGGATCTGGAGCACGGAGTCTTTGACCCCCGCGATCCTGCCACCGGTGAGCTGCTGCTCCCGGCGCTGGTCAGCGAAGACGCGGCCATGGATCCGCGGAACGTCTATGCTGCCTCCAAGTTGGCCCAGGAGAACCTGGCTTCCGCGTGGGCGCGCTCAACCGGAGGCACCGCCGTCGCACTCCGGTACCACAACGTCTACGGCCCTCGGATGCCCAAAAACACCCCCTACGCGGGCGTGGCCAGCCTGTTCCGCTCAGCACTTGCACGTGGAGAGGCCGTGCGGGTGTTCGAGGATGGCGGGCAGCGGCGCAGTTTCGTCCATGTCCGGGACGTTGCGGAGGCGAATCTGTCGTCCATTGACGCGTTGGTGGCAGGCCGGATTGCGCACGGCCGGGTGAGTGCGTACAACATCGGCGCCTCGGAGGTCCACACCATTGGACAGATGGCGGCGGTCCTGAGTTCTTTTGCCGGGGCGCCTGACCCTGTGGTCACCGGCGAATTCCGGCTGGGCGACGTCCGGCATATCACCGCCAGCTCGGCGCGGGCCCGGGCCGAGCTGGGTTGGATCCCCAAGCACGGTTTTGAGGACGGAATGCACGAATTCGCCACCGCACCGCTGCGCGGCGATCCAAGCTAGGCCGCCGGAGGGCAAACGTCCCGGTTCCGTAAGGATTTCCGCCTGTCGCGCGGGGCCTGTGGATCCTACGGTCAAAGGGTGGAGAAAGAGCAAAGCGGTTCACGCGGTCCGCACGATGGAATCGGCACGGCCGGCATCCCCAACGGACCGGCTGACGACGACGGCGGTCAACCCGCAGCGCTCGTGGACGTGGTGCTGCCGTGTCTCAACGAGCGTTCGGCCCTTCCCACGGTGCTCGGAGCCTTGCCATCCGGATACCGCGCGATCGTCGTAGACAACGGGTCGACCGACGGCTCCGGTGCCCTGGCCACCAGTCTGGGGGCCACCGTCGTCGTCGAGCCGAGGCGCGGCTTTGGCGCGGCGGCGCATGCCGGATTGCTCGCAGCCACGGCCGAGTTCGTCGCCTTCTGCGATTGCGATGGCTCACTGGACCCCGCCCAACTGGCCCCGATGCTGGACCTCGTCCGCACCGGTCGTGCCGATCTGGTGCTGGGCGCGCGGCGGCCGGCCCGCGGTGCCTGGCCGATCCACGCCCGCCTGGCGAATATGGCCCTGAGCCGGCGGTTGCGCCGGCTCACCGGCATTCCTGTCACGGATCTTGGCCCCCTTCGCCTTGCCCGGCGCAGCGCACTTCTGGGACTGGACCTCAAGGACCGTCGCAGCGGCTACCCGCTGGAGATGTTCCTCAAGGCCCACCGCGACGGCTGGCGCGTGGCTGAGATCCCGGTCGACTATGCGCCCCGCATGGGGAAGTCCAAGGTCACAGGGACACTCCGCGGAACTGTCACGGCCCTCAAAGACATGGCGACGCAATTGGCCGCCGCGTCGCTGCAGACGCCGGAGACAGAGCGCGGCAGGCGAGCCGAACGACCACCGGCCGATACTCAAGGAGCGACGCCGTGAAGCTCACCGTGGCCGTCATTGCCAAACAGTGCGTCCCCGGCAGGGTCAAGACGCGCCTCACTCCCCCGCTCATCCCGGAGCAGGCCGCAGCCCTGGCCCAGACCAGCCTGAGCCAGACGCTGGAGACAGTCCGGTCCCTTCCCGCGGCCAGGCGTTTGCTGGTGTTCGAGGGCACGCCGCAACCAGGGGACGCCGCGGGTTTCGAAGTATTCGCCCAGGGTGCCGGTAGCCTGGACGAGCGGCTGGCGGCCATCTGTGCGCTCGCCGACGGACCGTTGCTGATCCTGGGCATGGACACGCCCCAGCTATGCCGGGACCAGTTGGCCCCGCTGCTGGCTGACTGGGCAACCCCCGCTCCGGCACCGCATCGCGGCGCATGGTTCGGCTCGGCGTCGGACGGCGGCTTCTGGGCGTTGGGCCTGCACAGGCCCGACGGCGGCCTGCTCCGCGGAGTGGAAATGTCCACCCCGCAGACCGGGGCGCAGCAATTGGACCGGCTGGCCCGCGCCGGCGTGGACGTGGGGCTGTTGCCCGTCTTGACGGATGTGGACTATTTCGCCGACGCCCTGGCTGCCGCGCAACAATGCATCGGGACCCCCTTTGCCCGCGCAGTCGAGCGCCTGCGCAGGGGACTGCCGGCGGCGGCCATGCCGCTTGTGGTGCCGTCCGGCGCCGTGCCCACGTGGGGTGCCCTGCGATGAGCATCCAGGCAGTCTCCAAGGGTTCCAGCACCCGGGCTGACTCTTTTTCTGCGGGCACCGACCCGCTTGGCCTCTCTGGACAGGCCCTGTTTGGCCAAGCCCTCTTCGGACAGGGAGGACACGAACCTTATGCCCGTAGCCTGCCCCGCGGCCTGGGCTACCTGACGCTGCGTCCGGAACCTGCCTGCCGCGAAACCATCGGGCCGGTCCACTTCAACATGCTCAGTTGGTCCGGCCCGGCCACGACCGGCGAGCGCGAGCTGCTTCGCACCCTCCGCGGGCCCGTCCTCGACGTCGGCTGCGGCCCCGGCCGGATGCTGGAGGCCGCCCGGGAACTGGGGCTGGCGTCCATGGGCGTCGATTCGAGCGCCGCCGCCGTGCGGCTGGCCACCGACCGTGGGGGCGCGGCGATCCTTGGCTCCATCTTTGACCCCGTCCCGCACGAGGGAAGTTGGGGTTCGGCCCTGTTGCTGGATGGGAACATCGGCATCGGCGGGAACATCCGGTTGCTTCTGGAACGTGTTGCCTCACTGCTGGCCCCGGGCGGTCAAGTGCTGGCAGAGGCCGAAGCCCCGGATCTTCTCGATGTGGCCTATCCGGCGGTGCTGGAAGATTCAGACGGACGCGCCAGCGCAGCCTTTCCTTGGGCCCGCGCCGGCGCGAAAGCGTTAGCTTCCCATGCCGTCCGGGCGGGGCTGAATGCCGTAGCCACCCGGACCGTTCAGGGCCGGGTCTTCCTGACCTTGGAACGGCGGCCGTAAAGCCCGACGGCGACCACGACCGCAGCCGCGGCCACCACCAGGACCACCCAGAAGATCCCCAAGGCCAGCACATAATCCCCCTGTAGGACGGTGCCGTTGGCGCCGCTGCCCGGACCGCTTGGCTGGAGCACCTGCTGGGCACGGATCACCGGGGCTCCCACCAAGGTCACTAGCGCCCCCACCAGCAGTGCGCCACGCACTATCCCCTGTTGAACGGGACCCAGCCCATACGTCAGCCGCGACAATCCGCCGCCGGCCAACGTCGTCAGCGGAACCAGCACGCCGTCGTGCACCAACAACGCCACGGCAAGCCAGGCCGCCACTCCGATCAGCTGGGCGGGTGGCACATTGGCCAGGAATCCGAAGAGCGCATAACCGAGTGCCGCAAGGCCCAGGGCGCCCAACGCCGCCCTCACCCACCAGACGGTCCTGTGTCCCGCCGGCGCCGACGGACGCACCAACGGTGGCTGCATCAGATCACCTCCACTTTGTGCACCCATTTGGTCTGCAGGACCCCCGGGCGACCTGGTGCGATGATCCGCGCCGGATAGCCATGGTCGAGGTCCAGCGGTTCGCCGTTCAGCTCGAGCGCCAGCAGTGTCTGCTCGTCCTGGCTGTATGCGGCGGGCATGAAGGAACGTCCGTAGACGCCACCCTTCTCCATGCTGGAAATCTGCAACTCTGCACCAGAAGGCGCGCCCACCGTTGCCATCAGGTCCCGGATCCGGACGCCGCGCCATTGCGCCCCTTGGCTCCAGCCCTCCACACAGGCGATGGGCAATCCATAACTGTATTGCGGCATGGCCGCCAGCTGTGCCAGCGTGAACGTCCTCTGCACCGATCCCGAAGACACGGTCAGCACCCAGTCAGGGGCCAGCGCAGCGTCCGCCACACCGGCTTGGGCTGCGGTCCTGTTGATGGGTACGCCCTGCGGGCCGGTATCCATGCGGCGCGGCGCGAAGAGGTTCAGGCCCGACAGCCAGGCGAAGGACTGGCCCGCCGTCGTCAAGACGACGACGCCGGTCCCTGCGGTGAGTGCCGCGAGGAACCCCCTGCGGCTCC
The DNA here is from genome assembly GCF_021789175.1 of Arthrobacter sp. FW306-2-2C-D06B. Classification (NCBI taxonomy): domain Bacteria; kingdom Bacillati; phylum Actinomycetota; class Actinomycetes; order Micrococcales; family Micrococcaceae; genus Arthrobacter; species Arthrobacter sp. FW306-2-2C-D06B. The sequence continues at coordinate 2,212,201 of NZ_CP084560.1, read as the reverse complement.
AGCCGTGCCCGGTTCCACGCTTTACGGCGGCCGGAACCGTTGTGCTGTCCGGCACTGACCCTTCAGTGTTGGCGGCGATGGCGGCCGCGTCCGATCGACGGCTCCAATGGGCCAGGATGAGGGGCATCTTGACAGCGATGTGGAGCGCCAAGGATCCGATGATGACCCAGGCCAGCCAATAGTGGACATCCTTGAAGGAAAACGGCCAGGGGTACCACTGGAAAGTGTTGAGCAATCCGATGGTGACTTCCACCAGTGAAGCGGCCACGAAGAGCGCAATCGAGGCCCTTTCGAATGCATGCACCACCGATTTAAGCGGAGGCCAGCGCAAGAGTTCGGGGTACACGGACCAAAGCTTCGCCGCCAGGAGCGGGATGGAGGCTATCCCGGTGGTGACGTGGATGCCCTGGGTAGCCACGTACAGCCACGCGGGACGGGTGAGGAGAAGCATCCAAGCCGGCGGATCCTGCAGAAGGTGGCTGAACAGTCCGGTCAAGAAGCACACAGTGAAGGCAATGCCGAGCCAACGGCCCAGCACCACTGTCAGCCGTTTGCTGCGCAAGGGCGACGAGACCCGTCCGTTCACCGCTTCCATCCGCTGTTGGAGGAAAGTGGTCAATCTGTCCATACCTAGATCACACCACCAAGACCCGTCCGTCGTCCCGGTCCAGACCTTACGAAAGGCAAACGGTCTCTTGGGTTCATGGCCTACCGGCCCGTGGGTGATGCAGGATCAAAGGGTGAGCGAATCAACACCCCGGCGCGCGCCTGGCACTTCGGCTGCCGTGGCAGCGCTGGCCCTGGTGGCTTTGCTCGCCGTTATCGTCTTGTGGACAGTCACCACCGATCCGTCCGCGGAGTGGGTGTCCCCCCTTGGCACGCTGGCGGCCTGGACCGTCTTCGTCCCGGCGGCACTGGTGGCGCGCCGCATCCCGGCGCGCCACGCGGCCGCCGTCGTCCTCCTGGGGTCCCTGCTGGTGGGAGCCGCAGCTATCGCCGCACCGCCGGCCACCAGCAACGATTCCGCACGGTACGCGTGGGACGGCATCGTCCAGAACGCCGGAATCTCTCCCTATGCCCACGTTCCGGCGGACGAAGCGCTGCGGCCGCTGCGGCCGGCCTGGCTGTTCCAGGACGCCGGCCCGGACGGAAGCTGCCGTAGCAATCCCTTCCCGACGGGTACCGAGACCACCACCAACCTTCCCGGCGGCGGCACCCTGTGCACAGCCATCAACAGGCCCGCCGTGCCCACGGTCTATCCTGCGGTGGCCGAGCTGTATTTCCTGGCGGTGCGACTCGTCCCGGGTTCCGAGGTGGGGTTCATCGCGTTCCAGCTGTCCGGACTCCTGCTCAGCCTCGTCATCACGGTGGCGTTGCTGTCGTTCCTGCGCCGCACCGGGAGGCCCGCGCATCAAGCCGTGTGGTGGGCCTGGTCTCCGCTGGTGGCCTTTGAAGCCATCAACGGTGCACACGTGGACGCATTGGGCGCCGCCCTGGCTTTGGCGGCGGCACTGCTGCTGGTGGGCGGGCGAACCCTGGGTTCCGGGGTGGCCTTCGGCGCGGCGGTGGCCACCAAACTCATCCCGGTCATCAGCGCCCCGGCCCTGCTGTACCGGCGGCCGGTCCGCTTTATCGCCGCGGCCATGGCCACGTTTGCCGTGGCGTACGTGCCGTATGTCCTCGCCAGCGGCTGGGCAGTATTGGGCTATCTGCCCGAATACCTTCGCTCGGAGGGGTACGACGGGCAGGACAGCCCGCGCTTCACCTTGTTGAAGCTGGTACTCCCGGCGAGCTGGGCGGGGCCGGCCTCACTCGTGTTGCTGCTAGCTCTCGCCATTTACGTGTGGCGGACCACCGATGACTCACGGCCATGGGACGGGCAGGTCTTGATGGTCGGAGGAATGCTGCTGATCGTTTCGCCCAGCTACCCCTGGTACGCACTGCTGCTTCTGCCGTTCGTGGTGCTGAGCGATCGCTACGAGTTCACCGCGATCGCGCCCGTGCTGGCCCTGATGTATTTCACCGGCGCCGAACCCTACGGCCCGCTGGCCGCGCGACTCGGGCTGGGCGCCGTCGTCGTGATCCTGGCGGTTGCCACGGTGGCGAGGCGACGGCGGCAACATGCAAACAGGTAGTCGGGCGAGGCGGTGCTGCGCTTCTGGTGTAACCCCAAGCTGGTCCACTAGCCCTGCTCCGGCAGATCCTTGTTTGTTGCCGTCGACGCGGCCTCCGGCATCTCTTCGCCCCAGCGGGCAGACCCGAGCCGGCGGATGACGGTCACCAGCTTGTCGCGTAGGTCCTCCACGCCCGTTTCGACGCCGGGAGCCAGATTCCGGGCAAGCGTACGTGCCTGGGCAAGGGCCGTTTTGCCCAACTCGGAAACTGCCACGCGCTGCGAGCGCCCGTCCAAGCGATTTCGTTCCCGGGTAATGTGCCCGTGCGCCTCGAGCCTCGAAAGTGTCTGTCCCATGGTTTGCGCCTGCACCCGGACTTTGGCTGAAAGCCGGGCCTGCACCATGGACCCTTCCGCGTCGAGAACTTCCAGCGCTATGACCCCCGCATGGGTCAGGCCCAGGACGGCAAGCTCCTCATTCCAGGCATGCTCGACCAATCGCGCTGCCGTTGAGAGCAACCGTGGAGTCGTCCAGTCGTTTAAGTCCGGCATGTTCCCACCATAGTAAGCCTGCTTCCTAAATGCGCGATGCCTCGGCGCAATGGGTGGACCCATGACCATGTTCGGCTGGCACATTATGCTCGGCATATGACGCCGGATCGCTACCTTACTGAGCTAGCCAGCAGCCTGGACCACCTCAGCGTCCTGGCTCGCCAGCCCGAGGACATTCTGACTCGACCCGTGCCGGCCTGTCCGGGCTGGACGCTTAAGGATCTCTTCGGGCATCTTGGGTCAATCGAACGCTGGGCGGCCGAAATAGTCGTTTCGGGCTAGCTCGTCGAGGCACCGCCACCGCCGGCCACCGGAGCCGTCACGTGGTTCCTCGAAGGCGCGGACGCCTTTCTCGGGACAATGTCGGCGCTCGATCCCGAAGAACCGTGCTGGAACTTCGGCCCACCGCCGCGCAAAGCCGGTTTCTGGCGCCAGCGCCAGGCGCATGAACACGCCGTCCACCTCATCGACGCGTGCCAAGCTTCAGGGGTGGCGGTCCCAGCTTTCGCGGCTGACTTCATGCTCGACGGAATAGACGAAATCCTGACAATGTTCACCCCGCGACAACTTCGGCTGGGACGGATGCCGGAGCCGGAAGGGGCGGTGACCTTCCGGGTACCCGGGACCCGTAGCTGGAGGGTCGGCCAAGGGGCAGCCGATGCCTCGATTACCGCCCCGCTGCAGGGGATGTACGTTGGTCTCTGGGGACGCTCCAATCTCGCGGAAACAGCATTCATCGAAGGCGACAAAGCCCTTGCGGTCCACGTTCTTCAAGGCCCCCTCACCCCCTGACCTGCCCGGCATACTGCCTCGCTGGATTCCGACGCCGGAACGGACAAATCCCATCGGGTACCTCCGCGGCTACGAAGCAATGGCAGAGAGCAGGTCCAAAGGTAACCATGAGTGTTCAGCAAGCAAGCGTCCCCACGCAGCAGCGGCGACAGCGACGTGTTCACGCCGGAGCCCGATCTGGCCAGGCTGGCGGTCATTGTCCCTCACACCCGGCTGGCGACAATCCCGCACTGCGGCCACTTTGCCCACATCGAGCATCCCGATCGAGTGCAACAGCTGCTCGACGAACTGTGGTGCCGGTGAAGTGTTGCCCCTACTTCAGCAGGTGCACGAGCGTCGTTTCAGTGTCGGCGGGATCGGGTGTCGGATCTCCATAGATCTCCCAGGAGTGACCGGCAGATTCCCTATGATTCGCAGCCATCCACTTCTCGATCGCCTTGTATGCCTCGTCCATGCGGTGGTACGGCCCACGGTGGACCGCTATGGCAGCCTGGCCCGCGGGGGTTTCGGTTGCGTAGACCTCGCCCGCCGTTTCAAAGGTGCGGGTGACTTCTACGCCGAAGTCGCACAGAAGGGGCGCATCGGGTTGGTTCGGGTGGTGGTAGACGAAGATGTTGTGGCCGTCCGTCCACAGACCCGGTTGACCGCGAATGAAGTCCCAGACCTTGCCCACCGCAGGCCCCCATGCCGAGCCGACTTCGCCCGGCGCGAGCTCGCGGCGGACGGCGGCCAGCATGCGCGGGCGAACAGTCTGTAGGTTGACGGGGACCGACATGCCCGGACCGGGTCTTCAGCTAGTACTTATCCGCGGAGTCCACGGATTCCCCCACGGTGACTTCAGGAGCCACACTGGGATCGCCGCCGACCGAACCGATGAACGCCTGGATCTCGGGATCACCGAAGAATTTCTGGAATGCCTCTGTCGATTCCCATTCATCGACCACGAGGACAAACCCGTCGCCGATCGCGAACTGATGGTGGATCGCGCCCGCCGCCCGGCCGCGCTCGCCCCACTTGCGATACTCGTCGGCGCGCTCCTCGAGCGACTTGGCGAACACACTCGTGTCACCGGAAATCTTGGCTGCAGTGATGACGGACATTTGACCTCCTATGGCCTCAACCCAGCTCGTGGCAGCCGGGCACACAACGATGCGCCTGAACGGTCTGACACCTGAAAGACCATACTCACTCCACCCGGTTACCGCCCGAGTGGCCACTACTTGTCATTTGCCGGGTTCGTCGGTGAGTTCTCTAGTTACTGAGCCCGGATAGGATTTCCGGGTAGCCAGCTTCCCCAACGGTCCTGAAAGATTCGCACCGCATGCCGCACCTTGATCCCGCCCTCCCGCTCCACACCTTGCCGCAGATGCTCCTGGACGTTGCCGCCGTCGAGCGCAATATCGGGATCAAAGAGGCCTGGGCGCGGGAGCACGGCATGGTGCTGGCCCCGCACATCAAGACCACCATGACCCGCGAGATTGTCCGCCGGCAATTGCCCGGATCCTGGGGCGTGACCGTGGCGACCACCGCGCAGGCCGCCCACGCCATCGAGTGGGGTGCCACCCGGATCCTCATCGTGAACGAGGTGCTGTTCCGCGGCCACCTTGAGCAGTTGCGTGCATGGCTGGCGGCCTCGCCGGAACTGGAGATCTACTGCCTGGCTGATTCGGCGGCGGGCGTCCGGGCCATGGCGGAGGTGTTCGAGGACTCGCCCCGGCGGCTGAACGTCATGATCGACGTCGGAACCCCCCGCGGCCGCACCGGGATCCGCAGCGGCCCCGAGGCCGGGCCGTTGGCCGAGGAGATCCGTGTGGCGAGAGGGCTGCTGCTGGCCGGCGTCAGCGCCTACGAGGGCGTCGCACCGAACACCCGGACGGATGAAAACCTGGCCGGAATCGATTCGCACTGCCGCTTGGCCCGCGATGTCTTCGATGAACTGCACCCCGCTTTCGAGGTGGAGCTGCCGGTCTTCAGCAACGGCGGCTCTGCGTTTCAGGATCGTGCGGCCGCGTTCCTGCCCAACAGCGCCTCCGCCAACGTGCTCCGTTCAGGCTGCTACGTGGTGCACGATCACGGCACCTACCAGGGCGTCTCGCCAGTCCCCGGCCTCACTGCGGCAGTCGTAGTGCGGGCGCTTGTCATCTCCGCCCCCGAAGCCGGGCGCGTGGTCCTGAACGCGGGCAAGCGCGAGTTGGCGTACGACGCCGGTATGCCCGTGATCGTTTCCCGGTACCGTGACGGGGCCCTCCTGTCTGCCGGCGCCGGCGCCACGCTGACTCGACTCTTCGACCACCATGCCATCGTGGAGGACGCCGACGGCCTGCAGGTCGGCGACGTCGTGGACCTTGGCATCTCCCACCCCTGCTCGGTGTTCGACCGCTGGCGCGAGGTTGTCGCAGTCAGCGACGACGCGGTCGAGACCTGGCGGCCCAGCTTCTAACCCGGCGTCGAACGTAACCGTTTCGGCATGACTACCAGGACTGCCAGTACGTGCCCAGCTCCAAGATGCGAGGCGTCGGCCGCCAATCGAACCACCCCTCGATCAGCGCTGCCACCACCTGGGCAATGATGTCCGCAACCATTTCATCGCCTCCCAGGAAGTAGTCGTTACGGGGACCGCGGGCCGGCAATCAAATGGGGACGGCGAAATGTCGGTAGAGACTTTTGAAGCGAGCGTACCTATTCCGTGGACACAAACGATTAAAAGAGTGAGGACAATACCGAGCTAACCCTCGCGAAGGCTGCGTGACAACGGCGCGCCGTACAACCCGGGAAAGAACACATCAATGACACTCACTGCCGAGGCCATTCAGACACTGGAAGAGATCGCCGTCCGCTTCAGCCCCGACGGCGCCCCGTTGGCCGTCCGATATGACGGCGGCATCTGGGCCGTGGATCCCGACGCCGGCGCCGCGCACTGGTTCGGGCGCGGAAGCGGGCGGGATGGCAGCGACCCGGCCGCCACAGACAGCGAACACCTCGAATCCGTTGAAAACTGGCGGTTACAGGCTCGCCTCAACTCAGCCTCCGCATTGCTCACATTCCATCTGCAGCGGAGTCCGGGATCCGCGAGCTGGTTCCTGGCCGACATCACCGACGCGTCCGGCCGGGTCCCCGTCAGTGCAGTCGCTGCTGCCAGTCGGCCGGGACGCGTGAGGCTGGGCCCGGAACGGTTTGATCAAGCGGGTGATGCGCCGGCGGTTCAAGTTCCGGACCGGCGAAAAATGCGGAGTCGGGATAGTTGAAGAACCAGTCCTCGCCCGGTTCGAAGCTGCGGATGACCGGGTGGCCGCTGGATTGTGCATGGGCTGTGGCGTGTTGCCCCGGCGAGTTGTCGCAGCAACCGATGTGCCCGCACTGGGCGCACCGCCGCAGGTGGAGCCACCAGCCACCGTTGGTCTCGCATTCGACGCAACCAGGTCCGCTGGGTGGAATCGAAACGTCGATTCCATGATTTGCATTCATGTGGCTTTCCCTCGTATTGGAGTGCCTTTGGACCACCCACTACTTTACGCCCCCGGCTATTTCACGCCGAAGGAATGTTGACCTCGTCGTGAGTGCGGCCAGCGGGCCGGATCCGCCTCCAGCGCGGTCCGGTCCCAACGTCCTGTCTCCGCGGCCGCCTCGTAGGTCGACTGCAGGAACCGCAACAGCATCTTGTCGGGGTCCGGGGCAGTGCGGACGTTCTCATACGGGAGGAGGTACAGCCTGCCGTCACTGTTGTAGGCGGCACCATCGGCGTCGGTGACATATTCGGCGTAGCCGGCGGGCTCGGGGTAGCAGTAGGCATAGAAGGCTCCTTCGTCCCCTCCCCCGGGCCAAAACCCGCAGCTGCTTAGCTCGTGGGAGTAACCCTCCACCATCACCCAGTCGGCGCAGTTCGGGATTCCCCCGGGGTGGGTGGGCGCGTCCCGTCCGGAGAAGCGGGAGTACGCGAGGTCCATGCCTCCCCAGAAGAAGTGCACAGGGCTGGCCTTGCCCCTGAAACGGGATCTGAATTCGTTCAGGACGCGGTCCGACTGGACCAATTGCCGCCAAAACAGCCCGATGGCCTCCGGGTCGTAGGAGGCGTGCTGATGGTCCTCGGCGAACGGGATGGCCGGGTCCACCTCGTTCGGAATGCCGCGGATAGACGCCTCGATACCGAGCCGGCCCAATGCTTCGAATACCTCGGAGTGGAATTCGGCCACCGACTTGGCTCCGAGAATGACGAATGCTGAGGTTCCATTGCTGGAGCGTATATGGAGCCGGTGTTCAAGGAAATCGAATTCGATGTCGTAGGCACCGCGGGCATACGGGATCATTGATGTCGTCAGCCCGCGCGGCGTGACGTAAAGCGTCACCTGCCACCAGTGGTTAAGCATCGGGGCGTGCGCCATGCGGATTTTTCCGACGATCTGGGTCCACATGTGCACGGTCTCCCGGGTCGGGGTCCAATCATCAACCCGAAGCCGTGGCCATCCAGGGTGAGCCATCTGACAATTCTGCCACCTTAGCGCCAGAACCGCCGGGGTCGCCGTCCCGACGTCGGAGGCGCGTAGGCTCGGCACTATGACAATCAACGCTTCATCCGACCGTGTCCGACGACTGGGCGGCTGGCTACCCGAGCGGCAAGACGACCTTGAGGAATGGATTGCCGGCCACCGGGAACGAGTGGAGGCGCGGGGCGAAGAAGCTGCTCTGCATCCCGTGATCGTGGAGTTCAAGGAACTGATCGCCAGCGATCCGGTTGTCCGCCTTTACATGACGGAGATGATCGAGCAGGTTCCTAAATCGAAGCCCTACCGCAAACGGCATCTTACGAGCGTTGACCAGATGCTTCGGCTCATCAACGAGGTCCTGACGACTGCCCCCGAATTCAGCGAAGGCGGCATGGTCACCACGCCGTTGACAGCGATCCTCGATTGGACCATGGGAACCGAGGCCGGGTTCGCGGCTCACCGCGATCCCCGGATCATCGCGATGTTCCGCAAAATACTGAATGCTTGGTCCGAGTTCCTGAGCAGCGAGGACTCGCTTTACGTACTCAACGACTCGCCGTCCGGGTGGATGTCGGAGAATGCGCGGCAAGTTGTCGGGATGGACGACTATGAACACGATCCCCTTGCCGAGCACTGGGGCTTCACGTCGTGGAACGATTTCTTCACCCGCCGACTCACTTCGACCTCCAGACCGGTCGCTGCACCCGATGACGACAAAATCATCGTCAGCGCCTGCGAGTCGACCCCATACAAAATAAGCTCCGATGTTCAACGCCAGAGCCGGTTCTGGGTCAAGAACCAGCCCTACTCCCTCGAGGACCTGCTCGCGCGAGACGAGGCGGTGGATCACTTTGTGGGCGGAACTGTGTACCAGGCGTTCCTGAGCGCGCTCAATTATCACCGGTGGCACGCTCCCGTCGCCGGAACGATCGTGCGGGCCTACGTCAAGGACGGCACGTACTTCTCCGAGGCAGACTCCGAGGGGGCCGACGCCGTCGAGCCGATCCTCTCCCAGTCATATCTGGCCCATGTCGCTGCCCGCGCGATCATCCTGATCCAGGCCGACGACCCCGTCATCGGTCTCATGGCGGTGATCCCGGTAGGCATGGTCGAAGTCTCATCCTGCGTCATCGATCCGGAGATCGTCCCGGGCCACCACGTGAACAAGGGAGACGAGCTGGGGTACTTCCAGTTCGGCGGGTCGACCGAGTGCCTCGTCTTCCGACCCGGTGTTATCGACCAGTTCGCTCTCACCGCCATCCCCCAACCGCAGGATCCGAACGCACCCCTCGTGCGGGTCCGATCGAAGCTTGCTACGGCTAGAGCTGAGGAGAACGCATGATTGAAACGGAGAGCTCCCCGACGGCAACGACGCCATACGCTGGTATTGCTCTTCCGAGGTCTCCAACAGGGAGGCTCGGGTTTCGCTCCCCGCATTGTTGACCAGCACACCCAAGCCGCCGAAGGCCTCCACGGCCTTCTGCACGAGCACTTGCAGACCTCAACCGAGTCCATCTGAGCGCGCGCCGGGGCATAGGCTGGCCAGTTGATGATAAGGCTGCTTACTATTAGCCGCAGGGAAGTGATTAGTCGAGGCGATGCGGAGGAAGAAATGAGCATGCACCGCCTGGATGATTTCAAGGCGAGCAAAGCCGTGCAGTTTGGGAGGGATGCGCCGGCTGACGACGTCGAGCGCCTGTTGTCTCAGGCCGAAGAGCGGATCGGCGACGTCCCGGCGTTGCTGGCGCTGGCCGAGGTGACAGGCCGGACGGCGCCGGACCCCGGCGAAAGAGGGACGGTCCGGCTGTGGGAGATGCTGGCGTCGCTGGCGGCAGTCGACGTCGCTGCTGCGCGCGTCTTCGAACCGCACCTGGACGCCGGCGCAATTCTGAAGCAAGCGGGACAGCAGGCCCTTTTCCACGGAACATGGGGAGTGTTCGCCGCCGAGGGGCCGGGTCACCTTCTCGAGGCGCGCGACTGCGGGCAATCCGCGCCCCCAGAGGCCGGTGTGACGCTTTCCGGCTCGAAGCCGTGGTGCTCCTTGGCGGGCCATCTCGACCATGCAATCGTCACCGCGAAGTCGCAGTCGGGCAGTCGCCAGGCATTCGCCGTCGACTTGCGCTCCCCGGGAGTGCAGGTGGAAGAACCGCTCTGGATTAGCCACGGGCTACGCGAAATTCCCAGCGGGACGGTGCATTTCACTGCTGTCCCTGCTGTCCCCGTCGGCGAGCCGGGCTGGTATTTTGAGCGACCCGGTTTTGCCTGGGGAGGCATCGGCGTCGCTGCTTGCTGGCTGGGTGGCGCCGTCGGCCTGTTGCGCACGTTCAAGGACGCCCTTTCGCGGCGGGAGCCGGACCAGATCGCGCTTTCCGGCCTTGGCGAAGCGGACCGTTTGCTCGCTTCCGGATTCGAGCTGCTCCGCGGCGCGGCGGCCGGGATTGACGACGGCACGCTGGTCGATCGCGAAGGCAACAATGACGCGTGGGCGCACGCGTTGCGGGTCAGGGGAAACGTGGCTGCCATCGTGGAAAGAATTCAGGAAACCGTCGGCGAGAACCTGGGTCCGGGCCCGCTTGCCCGGGAGGAGCGGCATGCCAAGCGGGTTTCCGATCTTCGCCTCTACGTCCGGCAACACCACGGCCGGCGCGACGACGCCCAACTCGGTTCCTTGGTCTTGAGGGGGGCAAGCACATGGTGACTTTCGTACATGCCGATGCAGGCACGGCCGAGGACGAATGGCTGCAGGCCGGGGTGGACTTGCTTCCCGAACTTCCATTGGACGACGCCGAACTGGCCGGGCGGACCGTCGTCGTGCTCGCCGCCCATCCCGACGACGAGACGCTCGGTGCCGGTGGCCTCATCTCCCGGCTGGTGGACTTAGGGGCCGCTGTCCGAGTGGTGCTGTGCAGCGCAGGTGAGGCCTCGCACCCGCACTCCCCGACCACCACGCCTGGCGAGTTGGCAACGCGGAGGCTACAGGAGTTCGAGGAGGCGATGGCGGCGTTGGGCCTGGGCGGCCACTGGACATTCCTTCGGCTCCCCGACGGTCAGCTTGGACATCACCGTCCTGCAATCCGCGACGGCCTGCGGGCCGCTGTCAGGGATGCGGCCGTCCGGGACCCTGCCGTCGGCACCCAACCCTCGGACGTCGTGCTGGTTGCCCCACTGCGAGCGGACGGCCACAGCGATCATGATGCCGCCGGTTCGGTTGCCGCGCAGCTGGCCGAAGCAGGGGGTTATGGGCTCCTCGAATACCCCATCTGGTACTGGCTTTGGGCCAGCGTAGCCGACGCGCGATGGCGCGGCTGGGTGCGGTCGGAACTGACGGCGCGCGGCCGGGAAGCCAAGTTCGCGGCATTCCAGGCCCACCGGTCACAGACGGAACCGCTTTCAGGACAGCCTGGTGACGAAGCACTCCTGCAGGAGCGCTTCGTCGATCACTTCCGCCGGACGTGGGAAACATTTGCGTGGACTCCTCCGTCAGGCAGCAACACAGCGGCGGATGCCGAGCGGGTATTCGACGCCGTACACCTCGCATCCAGCGACCCCTGGGACTATGCAAGCAGTTGGTACGAGAAGCGAAAACGCGCGTTGACCATGGCGGCGCTACCTAACCCGCGCTACGCCCGGGGCCTCGAACTGGGCTGTTCCACTGGAGTGCTGAGCGTCGAACTCGCCCAGCGCTGCGAGCAACTCGTCTGCGTGGATGCCAGCGGCCAGGCCCTCGCGTCGGCAAAGGCACGACTCGCAGACAGCCCCGGCGTCACGACGGCGCACATGACGGCGCCCGCCCAATGGCCCGATGGCCGGTTCGACCTCATTGTCATCTCCGAGGTGGGCTATTATTTGAGCCCCGCCGAGTTGGACGCCGTGCTCGACAAATCGGAGGATTCCCTCTTGCCGGGCGGGACGTTGGTGATGTGCCATTGGCGCCGGCCGATTTCGGGCTGGTCGCTGGATGGGGACAGCGTCCATGCGGCCGCGCGGGCGCGCCTGCGGTGGACTTCCGACGCGGTCTACCGGGAGAAGGCCTTCATTCTTGAGACGTTCGTCTCGGCCGCGCCTGGAATCTCCGATGCCCGCCCTTAGCCTTGAGGGCAGAAGCCGGCCCCTCGATGGAATTCTGCCCGCACCCGTTGGACCATCAGAGGGCAACATCACCCATGTCGCCGTCGTGGTTCCGGCCCGTAACGAGGCCGAGCGCATCGCCCCGGCGATCCGCGCTATATGCCGCGCCGCCACCGAGTTGCGCTCGGTGCGGCCCGGCGTAGACATCCGCGTAGTGGTGGTGTTGGACGCGTGCGACGACGGTACAGGAGAAGCCGCCGTCGACGCCGCCGCTCCTGCCGGGTTTCTCAGCGTCCTCGACGTCCGGCTCCACAGTGCAGGGGCCAGCAGGGCGGCCGGCATCCGCGCCGCGCTCGCCGCTACAACCGCCACCCCTGAGCAGGTCTGGCTGGCCAATACCGACGCCGACTCCATGGTTCCACCGCATTGGCTTTGCGGCCAGGTGGAACTCGCCGAGTCCGGGGCCGACGCTGTACTGGGCACCGTTGAACCGGATCCCGGCGAGCTGGACGGGAGCCTGTTTCAGGCGTGGGCGCGCAAGCATCGCTTCGCCGAGGACCATCCCCACGTGTTCGGGGCGAACTTCGGCGTCCGTGCTTCGCATTACCTCCGCGTCGGTGGGTTTGAGCCCGTGCGGATCCACGAAGACCGAATCCTGGCGGAGCGCCTCCGGCGTGCTGGAAGTGCCGTGGTCGCAACGGACACCCTGAGGGTCGTCACCTCCAGCCGCCTCCAAGGCCGGGCACCCCATGGCTTCGCCGGTTACCTCTGTGGCTTGGGCGACGCTTTGGCCACGCCTCCGGACACCGTGTTGGGGACTGGATAAGGAGTCCCCGGACGGGCTATGGATGGACCGCCCGGAGTCGTGCGATGAAGCAGGGCCAACGCCCGCGTAAGCGATATGTCCGCCCGGGCGACGAGTAGGGCCGTCAGCAAGGCTGCCGCAACGTGCGTGTCCAGCATCAAATCCGGTGAGTGCCCGGCCGCGACGGATGGCGTCGCGGCCAGCTGCCCAGGCTGCCATCCTGACCCCGCATGCTGATGTTGGGCTGGCGCAACAACCGAGAAGGTCCCGGAGAGCCGGTCGAAGGCCAGATGCAGGACCTGCTGGGCCACGCCACAGAGAACGAGCAATAACCAACTCGGCAGGTTTACCCGGGCGAGCAGCGAAGCGCACATACTCAACAGAGCCGTCAGCGCGATCAGCACCGGGACCCCGGGAGACACACCACCCGAGACGAGGTGGGCGACCAGGCCCAGTCCGACCGCCGCCGGTCCTACTTCCCACCCCGGGAATCTGGGACGTCGACGGGACCTCTGCTCATCCACGCTGCCCTCTCCCTTCCATCGTTGGACGGGTTCTGCTCTCCTTCATGGTGCCGCCGTTTCGCAGCTGAAGGAAGACTTTCCGGCCGTTCCACATTGCTCGTGGCTACAGCACCTCGAAGAGCGCCGAAGCCCCTGGCCTCGGGGCCCCGCAAAATGTGACACCATTTGCTCCATGGTTCGTAAAGTTGCATACCAAGGAGAGCCCGGCGCCAACTCCAACATCGCCTGCCTACAAATGTTCCCGGGCATGGAGCCAGTACCTTGCCCCAGCTTCGAAGATGCGTTCGACCTGGTGAAATCCGGCGATGCGGACCTCGCCATGATTCCCATTGAGAACTCCATCGCCGGGCGCGTTGCGGACATCCATGTCCTCCTGCCCGAATCCGGATTGCAGATTGTGGGCGAACATTTTCTCAGGATCCGATTCCACTTGCTGGGAATTCCCGGAAGCACCCTCGAACAGGCGCAGGAAGTGCACAGCCACATTCATGCCCTCGGCCAGTGTAGAAAGCTGATCCGCTCACTTGGGCTGAAACCAGTTGTCGCCGGCGACACGGCCGGTTCCGCACGGGAAGTCCGCGACTGGAATGACGCGTCCAAGGTCTCGCTGGCGCCTCCGCTCGCCGCCCAGATGTACGGGCTGGATGTCTTGGCAGAAGACGTCGAGGACGACGCCACCAACACCACAAGGTTCGTCGCCCTGTCCAGGGAGCGGCCGCAGCAAACCCGCGACGAGCTGCCCGGGCCTGTCATCACCAGCTTCGTCTTCCGGGTTCGGAATGTACCCTCGGCCCTGTACAAAGCTCTGGGCGGTTTTGCGACGAACGGTGTGAACATGACGCGCCTGGAAAGCTACATGGTGGGTAACGAGTTTGCTGCGACCACGTTCATGGCGGACGTTGAAGGGCACCCAACCGACACCCCCGTGCGCCATGCGCTCGAGGAGCTGGAATTCTTCACCGATGAGGTCAGGGTTCTCGGCGTATATGCTGCTGCTCCTTACCGAAGCCAGGGCTTCAGCGGTTCCGTCAATTCGGCCGTAACGCCTGCCGGCAGCCCAAAGACCACGCTGTCGCTTTAGCGGCTGCCCCTGCCCGCTACACGCACTCCGGGCGATACGTCGGATCTGCGGGGCCGCTCTGGAGAAGCGCGTTGGAGACAAGGGCCCAGACATTTGGATCGTTGGGAGATTGGTCGTGCTCGAACGTGTCGAGGGGGCAGTAGTCCTGGAGCACAAGGTTGGACACTTGCTTCACCGGTCCAAGGAGAGCCTGGCTCGCATAAGGGGTAACGACCTCGTCGTAACGGGTCGAGATGACGGTGTAGAACGGGCCCGGTACGGCGTCGCCGATCGAGTTGAGCTCGGCCATGAACGCCGACCCGGCATGCTGGTCCGCGCAGGCCTGGCACAGCGTGCTGGTTGCGGTCGTGTCGAGAATCATCCCCGCGGGCGACGGCGCGATGAGGCCTTGAGTTCCGTGGTTCGACGGCGCAATGCCGACGAGTTGGTGCACGTACTTGGCACCGCCGAGGAAGCCGATGTAGTACCGCGGCATCATCCCGCCTTGGCTGTGCCCGACGAGGTCGACTTTCTTTGCACCGGTCACTCCGAGAACTGATTTCACGAAAGTCGCGAGCTCAGCTGCGGAGTCCCGAATTGCCCCGCTGGCGGGGACACCATTGACTACCCCGTAGTTGAGCGAAAAGACACAGTACCCCTGGTCCTTCAGCACGGGTGAAAGCAGCGCCCAGTTCTTGTACATCGTCTCGAAGGTTCCCGGGACGAGGACCACCGGGTACGGATGCACAATTGACGGCCTGCACGTCCAATCATTGGCTCCGGGCGGGTCCGGTGAGATCGAGTCGGCCTGAGCCGCGGGTGCGGCGAAGAGTCCAATCGTGAGCGCTGCGACGGCGAGCCCGGCGGTGAGTCGGAATCGGCGCATGGCCTTGCCTTTCTCCTGGCCGCGAACCCCTATGTCCACGGCATCCCTAGCTACTTTGAAGTAACTTACTGGCGGGTTGCAATAGCGTGCTCACATAATGAGAAAACGTGCAATCGCTGGCGGGACTCGTATCACCCTCAAGGAAAGCGTCACGTTGCTACTCGCCGCGGAAGGCGGCGAGACTTACTGTGGAGTTATGGACGCGACAGCAGCCCACGCCTTTGCGACTCCGCCGGTATCACTCCACCGCCCCACCACTGCCGTTGAAGACATCATCACCCTCGCGGCCGGCGTCTGGCTCCTCACCGGAACTTATGTTGACGGCTGGGCGCACAATAACCTCCGCGACCTCGAGACGTTCTTCACTCCGTGGCACGCGATCCTCTACTCGGGCTTCGCGGCTTGCGCCGTCTGGATCGCCGCCCTGACCTTGCGCCGGCACGCCCCCGGCACGCGGTGGACCGAAGCGATCCCCGCCGGCTATGGGGCCGCGGCAGCCGGGGTCCTCCTCTTCGTCATCTCCGGGGCGGCGGACTTCGCCTGGCATTCGGTGTTCGGCATTGAGCAGGGCCTCAAGGCCCTCTTCAGCCCGTCCCATCTGGGGCTCGCCACCGGCGGTTTCCTCATCCTCAGCGCGCCCTTCTCCTCTGCATGGCACTCACCCCAGCGGTCATGGCCGCGGCTGATGCCCGCCGTCGTGAGCGCCATGCTCTCCGGCATGGTTGCGGCGTTCATCCTGCAGGAGTTCGCGGTCTTCGCCCGCCATGGACTCATCCAGACATACAGCGGCGCTGCCGGCGCGCCTGCGGTGGCGGTTCCGACGTCGTCGAGCATCATGGTCTCGTTGGCGTCGTTCTTCGTCTCGACGGCCGTGATCTTCGTGCCCGTCCTCTTGCTGTCGTTGCGCTGGCGCCTGCACGCCGCAGTGCCCGCGGCCATGGCGCTGCTCCCCTCCGTTGCCCTGCAGATCATGGTCGCTCTGCGGGACGCCTGGCTCGTGCCCGTGGCCGTCGTCGGTGCCGTCCTCGTCGGAGTGGTGTGGGCGCTAGTCCGACCCAAACCGGACCGTCCCGCAAGGCTCATGACCGCGATAGCTCTCTCCCCCGTCGTGTTCTGGGCCCCGTACTTCACCGGCGTGGCGCTCCGCGACGGGGCACTCAGCTTCGCCCCTGAAATTTGGGGCGGGACGCTCGCATGGACCGGACTCGAAATGCTCGCCCTCGCCGCGCTCATGCTCAAGGTGCGAGCAGCACCAGTGCCCGGTCCAGTTTCACCAGTCCGCTGACTCGTCAGAAGCGCCGATCATGTCGCGGGGCTTCTATCCCTCACAGACGGAGTTTCGAGAGCGTCGAGCAATCGCTTCACCGAGCCGCCGAGGTTCCAGTCGGTAGCGAGACGCTCGAGTTCAATGCGTGAATCTCCGGCGACAGGACGCAATAGCGCTCCCGCCTCGTCGAGAGTGGGCAGCGCGAGGTCGCGCACGACGTTCACAACTACGGGCGCAACCGCGAGGTACTCGGCGGCGGCGGCGAGTTTCGACCTCACGGGTGCGGACAGTCCGCTGCCCGGATCGACCGCGGCCGCGAGCAACGCGTCGAGTGTGCCGTACTCCGCGAGCAACGACGCCGCCGTCTTTTCGCCGATCCCCGCGACGCCCGGCAGCCCGTCGGAGGCGTCACCGCGCAGCGTAGCAAAGTCGGCGTACTGCTCGGGCAACACACGATACTTTCCGACGACGACGGCGTCGGTCACGATCTCGAGGTTCTTCATGCCTCTCGCCGTGTAGATGACCCGCACCTGACGGGCGTCCTCAACCACCTGGAACAGATCGCGGTCGCCTGTCACGACGTCGACAGGAAGCTCCGCGTGGCTCGCGTAGCTTCCAATAACATCGTCAGCTTCGTGTGCGGCAGCCCCGACCACGGCGATCCCCGCAAGTCGGAGGACCTGCCGGATCATAGGAACCTGCACCTCCAGCGCGTCCGGCACCACTTCGACGTCGGGAGCATCAGGTACCGCCTCCGCGACCCGATGCGACTTGTACGTCGGGATGAGGTCCACCCGCCACTGCGGGCGCCAGTCCTCGTCCCAGCACGCCACCAAATGCGTGGCCCCATAGTCGGTAGTGAGCCGCGCGATCATGTCCAGCAGGCCGCGGACGGCGTTCACCGGGGTGCCGTCGGCGCGCCGGATCGAATCGGGCACGCCGTAGAAGGCGCGAAAGTACAGGGAGGCCGTATCGAGGAGCATCAGGCGGTGGGTCATAACCGATCCTTACATCCACAGCCCACAAAGGGCAGGTGCTCACCGGTTTCCCGGAGAAGCACTTGCCCCCTGTGAAGACGTGCTACCTCTTGGCGCGGCGGCGAATGACCGCTGTCGATGCTGCGCTGGCGGCCAGAGCGCCTGCGCCGACCAGCGACCAGAGGACCAGGTTGGACTCGGCATTCGTGCTGGCGTCGCCGCTTGCGGTGCCGGCGGCGGTGACGCTGGAAACAGCGGCAAGACCGGAATTGCCCTTGTTGGCCTTGCCGTTGCCGCCGCCGTGGTTGCCGCCGCCGTCGTTTTTGCCTCCGCCGTTTCCGGAATTCACAACCACGGCTGCCCAGCGCTTGTTGCCGGACGTGGCTCCGACGGCGCCGATCATGTAGTTGCCGCCGTCCATGAAAGTAATGGAGGTGGAGAAAGCGCCGGTACCGTCAGCGATGACGCTGAAGTTCGACGGAGCGGGCCGCCCGCCGTCCGGAGCCTTCTTGCCGCCGGTCCGCTGGAACGTGATGTTGACGGTTTCGCCGGCGATGTAGCCGCTGCCGGAGAAAGTGATGGATTCGCCGCGAGCTATGGTTCCGTCGGAAACGGTTCCGTATTCATTTCCCGGCGCCGGGTAGGTGGTGGATGCTACGGCCGGCGCAGTGCCAGCCAGTGCGATTGTTCCTGCAAGTGCAAGCGCTGCAATAGACTTCTTCATTTGTCCCCCCTGAGACGAATTACAGAATTCACGTGAATGGTGGGGACATAAATCCCCCTGCGATTGCGTGCTGAAATCCCAAATGTCTAGCCAGCGACGACGGTATCATCCACAACTGCTTAGGTCGATAACCGGGTGGGTTCGTCGTCTAATTCTTTTCCTTGACTGCGACTTGTGTCGTGTCGCGCTGGGTTGCGGCCCAGCTGGCGAGGACTTTCAGGGCGTCCTCGGAGGGGGTCCCGGGGTCCGCCGTGTAGACGTTGATACGCAGTCCAGGGTCGGCCGGGAGTTCCAGCGCCTCGAAGCTCAGGTCAAGGTCCCCGACAATGGGGTGGTGCAGGCGTTTGCGGCCGGCGCGATGGTATTTCACGTCGTGACGGGCCCACCGGGTACGGAATTCTTCGCTGCGGGTGGACAGTTCACCGATCAGGTCCGTGAGGTCCTTGTCGTACGGGTTTTTCCCGGCGGTGGAGCGCAGGACAGCGACGATGTCGTCCGCTGCGCGTTCCCAGTCGGCGAAGAACTCCCGCGCTTTCGGGTTCAGGAAGGTGAAGCGCGCGCTGTTCGGCGGGGCAGTCACCTCTGCCATCATGTCCAGATACAGGGCACGGCCCAGTTCGTTGGCGGCGAGGACATCCCCGCGGTCGTTGCGGACCCACGCCGGAGCGGCCGTGATCGCGTCGATGACCCGTTGCACGCTCGGCCGCACCGTCTGCGGGCTGTGCCGGCGCCGCACCCGGGGAGAGGCAGTGGCGGCGCGGGCCAGATCGAAAAGGTGGGCCGTTTCGGCGTCGTCGAGCTTCAACGCACGGCCGAGGGCTTCGAGGACACTGTCCGAGGCGCCGGAGAGGTTTCCGCGCTCGAGGCGTACGTAGTAGTCGATGCTCATCCCTGCGAGCATCGCCACTTCCTCCCGGCGCAGCCCGGTGACCCGCCGATTGCCGCCGTAGACCGGCAGTCCGGCCTCGTCCGGCGTGATCCTTGCCCGGCGGGAGGTCAGGAACTTCCGCACGTCCTCGCTGTGTGTCATGGCATCCACGCTACGCCCGGTCGACCGGAGGAGGGAGGCACTGGCGTTACCCGGAACGGCCATGACTCCCGGCCCGTACGGAATCACGGTTGCATGGAAAGCATGAAACCTGAACCCGCCACAGCCTCCCACCCGGGAGCGATCCTGGCGATCATCCTCGCCAGCTACTTCATGATCCTCCTGGACAACTCTGTCATCTTCACTGCCCTGCCGAGCCTGCAGGCAGAACTGCGGCTGAGCACCGGCGAGCTCTCCTGGGTCCAGGACGCGTACACGCTGGTCTTCGGCGGCCTGCTGCTCCTCGACTCCCGGGCAGGAGACCTGCTCGGGCGCCGTCGGGTGTTCGTGTTCGGGCTCGTGGTGTTCTCGATCGCCTCGCTGCTGATCGGCGTCGCACCGGAGGGCTGGTGGGCGATCGCCGGCCGCGCGGTCCAGGGTATCGGGGCGGCGATCGTCGCACCCGCCTCACTGTCCCTGCTCACCGCGAGCTTCCCGGAAGGACGTGAGCGCACCCGGGCAGTGGCCTTGTACGGCGCGACCGCAGGGATCGGCGCCAGCCTGGGCCTGGTCATCGGCGGTGCCCTGGCCCACTGGATCTTCTGGCGGGCCGGGTTCTTCGTCAACGTACCCATCGGCGCCGCGATGATCGCCCTCGT
The DNA here is from genome assembly GCF_021789175.1 of Arthrobacter sp. FW306-2-2C-D06B. Lineage (NCBI taxonomy): Bacteria > Bacillati > Actinomycetota > Actinomycetes > Micrococcales > Micrococcaceae > Arthrobacter > Arthrobacter sp. FW306-2-2C-D06B. The sequence goes on along the minus strand of NZ_CP084560.1, from coordinate 2,192,266 downwards.
GCCGCGATTCATCCCGGAGACCGGCCGCGCCCGCGGACGCTTCGATGCATTCGGCGCGCTCAGCGCGACCCTGGGGGTCGGCGCGCTCGTCTTCGGGATCATCAACACCGCCGACGCCGGCTGGGAGTCCCCGGTCACGCTCACCGCCGTCAGTGCCGGCGTCGTACTCCTCATCGCGTTCGTGTTGATCGAGCGCACGGCGGCCCAGCCGATCATGCCGCTGTGGCTGTTCCGGAGCCGCCGCCGCACCGGGGCCTACGTCGCCCGCTTCCTGTATCTGGGGGCGATGATCGCGTTCTTCTTCTTCACCACCCAGTTCCTTCAGGAAGTGCTCGGCTTCGACCCGTTGCAGGCCGGTCTCGGATTCCTGCCCATGACGGCAGTGAACTTCGCCGTCGCGATGAGCATCCCTCGGTTCGTTGGCCGGTTCCCGGGCTCGCTTCCGCTCCTGGCCGGGATACTGCTCACCCTCGCCGGGATGTTCTGGCTCAGCCGCGCCGGCACCGACTCCAGCTATCTGACCGGGGTGGCCCTGCCGATGATCCTCATCGGCGCCGGGCAGGGCCTCGCGTTTGCGCCCCTGACCTCCTTCGGCATCACCGGAGCCCCCGCGTCCGACGGCGGCGCCGCATCGGGTCTCGTGAACACCTTCCACCAGGTCGGCACCTGCCTCGGGCTCGGCATCGCGGTCGCCGCCGCAGCCACCGTCCCGGCGGCGGGCTCCGCCGTTGCGCACCTGGCCGCCCAGGTCAGCACCGCACTCACGACCGGCAGCATCCTCCTGCTCCTGGCACTGGCCGTCACCGCGGCCCTCATCCTGCCCGCCGACCTGGCAGCCCGCCGCACCAGAACACTTCCAGCGACGCGGCCCCTGGCCGAGGCCCCGCACTGACCCACCAACCCCGCACTTCAGGGGGGGTACTGACGTGCACTCCCACAACTCCACACATCTGCATACCGTGAAAGGCATGGACATGGAACTAACACTCAATAACGGCGTCACAATGCCCGCCATCGGGCTCGGCGTCTTCCAAAGCGCCCCCGAGCAGACTACGGCGGCCGTCGAGGCCGCGCTTGCCACCGGCTACCGGCACATCGACACAGCCGCCGCGTACGGTAACGAGCGGGAAGTCGGCGACGGCATCCGCCGTTCCGGCCTGGACCGCTCCGAGGTCTTCATCGAGACCAAGGTCTGGGTCAGCGACTACGGCTACGACCAGGCGCTGCACGCCTGGGACAAAGCGACAGGCAAGCTCGGCGTCGACTACCTTGACCTGCTCATCCTCCACCAGCCAGCCCCGGACCGCTTCGAAAAAACCATCGCGGCATACAAGGCGCTGGAGGCCCTGCTCGTCGACGGGCGGGTGCGGGCGATCGGCGTCAGCAACTTCATGCCGCACCACCTGACGCAACTGCTCAACGCGAGCGACATCGTCCCGGCCGTGAACCAGATCGAACTGCACCCCTACTTCACCCAGCCGGACGTCCAGACTGCCGACGCCGAACACGGGATCCTCACCCAGGCCTGGTCGCCGATCGGAGGGATCACCTTCTACCCCGGCTGGGGCGAAGAGCGGCGGAACGTCATGGAAGATCCGGCCATTGCCGCCATCGCAGGGACCCAGGGCAAAAGTCCGGCCCAGGTCATGCTCCGATGGCACCTCCAGCAGGGCCGATCAGCCATCCCGAAATCGACCAACCCGGCCCGGATCGCAGAAAACTTCGACGTCTTTGACTTCGAGCTCAGCACCGACGAACTCGCCGCGATCGACTCGCTCGACAGCGGCAATCGCAACGGGCCGGACCCGGACCAAGCGCGGCCGGAGCGCTTTGCCATGGTCATCCCCGAAGCCTGAGACCCCAAGACCCGAGACAAAGAGAAGGAACAGCATGGAATACCGATCCCTTGGCCGCACAGGCGTGCAGCTCAGTCCCTTGTGCCTTGGCGCGATGATGTTCGGCCCCTGGGGCAACAACGACACCGCCGACTCCATTCGCATCATCCACCGCGCCATCGACGCCGGCATCAACTTCATCGACACCGCCGACGTCTACTCCGGCGGGGCATCCGAGGAAATCGTCGGGCAGGCACCGGAAGGCCGCCGTGAGAACGTGTTCCTTGCCACGAAGTTCTTCATGCCCATGAGCGAGGATCCCAACCAGCGCGGCGGCTCCCGCCGCTGGATCATCCGCGAGGTCGAGAACTCCCTCCGCCGCCTGGACACCGACTACATCGACCTCTACCAGGTCCATCGGCCCAGCCCGGACACCGACGTCGAGGAGACCCTCGGCGCCCTCACCGACCTCGTCCGCCAAGGCAAAGTCCGGTACATCGGCTCCTCCTCATACTCCGGATCCCAGATCGTGGAAGCCCAGTGGGCATCGAGGGAACGGAACCTGGAGCGGTTCGTGACCGAGCAGCCGCCCTATTCGATCCTGGTCCGCGGCATCGAAGAAGACATCCTTCCAACAGCGCAACGCCACGGCATGGGCACCCTGACCTACAGTCCGCTCAGCGGCGGTTGGCTTTCAGGACGCTGGCGCAAAAATTCCGATTCCACCCCCACATCATCCGCGCGTCCGAACGCGCGCTTCGACATGAGCAGTCCGGCCAACCAGCGAAAACTCGACATCGTCGAAGAACTCGCCCAGCTCGCTGAACAATCCGGTATGACGCTCATCGAGCTGGCCATCGCGTTCGTGATCAACCACCCAGGCGTCACGGCCGCGATCGTCGGACCGCGCACCATGGAACAGCTCGAGTCCTACCTGCCTGCCGCTGACATGACACTGAGCACCGATGTGCTGGACCGCATCGACCAACTCGTCGCACCCGGCGTGACCGTCAATCCTGACGACAATAGCTATGGAGCCCACGAACTGACACCACTGGCACTACGACGGTGATGTGCATGACCCTGCACGATCGTAGAAACGGCTGCTTCAGAGGCCGCCGAGAAGGGGCCGAACCGCCCCTCGACGGCCCACCGGGTTTCTTCTTCTATCAAGTCGGCGTTGATCCGTGCGCCGGTCATCACGCCCTCGGCCGCCGCGGTGATTACTTGGGCCATCAAATTTGAGACATTGCCCGCCGCATACACGCCCTGGACGGCAGTCGCACCCGTAGCATCGGTCTCGATAAGCCGCCCCACCCCCATGGGGTGCACCTGGGTACTTAGCCCGAGTGATTCCAGCAGCGCGGACCTGGCCTCCATCCGTGTACCGACAGCCAGGGCCTGCATGTCGAACGAGGAGCCCTGGCGGAGCGTGAGCCCCGTGAGGACCCCGTTGATTGAGTCCACCGAGGCCACTGCGCCGTCGACGACTGTTACGGACCGGGCGCTGAGCTTGTCCCACTCTTCCTCGGTGGGTTCCACGGTGTCATTGCGGAAGAGGGTGATATCCGGGGACCACTGTCTGAACAACAGTGCCTGATGGACGGACATCGGACCGGTGCCCAGCACTCCAATCCTTTTCCCGCGGATTTCCCAGCCGTGGCAGTAGGGGCAGTGCACAACACCCCTTCCCCATTGCTCCTGCAGGCCGTCGATGGGAGGCAGCCCGTCAGTCAAACCAGTGGTCACCAGCAGGCGCCGTCCGGAGAACCGGCGCGCGTCTCCAGGATCACCTCGAATCCATCGGTGGTCCGCCGTGCCGAAACGGATTCGCCGTCAATGATCTTTGCTCCGTAGGAGAGGACTTCGCTACGTCCGATGGAGAGGAGTTCCCCGGGGCTCACACCGTCCCTCGAAAGATAACCGTGCACCCCCGTCGCGGGTGCGTTTCGTGGTGCTCCGGAATCTATGACCAGCACCGAGCGCAGTGCGCGGCTCAGCGTCGTGGCCGCGCTGAGCCCCGCAGCGCCGCCCCCGATAATCACAACGTCATACCGTGTGTTGTCCATAATGATTTGCCCTTCGTCGTGTCCTGAAAGTCCGCCGTCAGTGTCCTTGGGTGGTACCACCAGCTTTCATCCCGTCCGCAGAACTGGCAAATTAGTTTGCTGTTATGGCAAACTGGGGGCATGGCAAATGCGCTTGATGATGTTCTCGGGGCTGTCGGGCCCCGACTTCGGGCACTCCGCACGGAGCGGGATCTCACCCTCGGAGAGGTGTCCTCTGCATCCGGAGTGTCGGTGAGTACCCTGTCCCGCCTGGAATCCGGCCAACGCAGGCCAAACCTCGAAATTCTGCTGCCCCTAGCGAGGTTGTACGGTGTTCCTCTTGATGATCTGGTGGGCGCCCCGCCCACCGGGGATCCGAGAATTCACCTGCGTCCGATCACCCATGGCGGCATGACGGCTGTTCCCCTCACGCGCCGGCCGGGTGGTTTGCAGGCCTTCAAGATGGTGCTCGCCGGTGATGCCCGCGGTGCCGAGCCCGATCCGCGCGTTCACGAAGGCTACGAATGGCTCTACATCCTCAACGGACGGCTGCGACTGGTGCTGGGCGACAATGACTTTGAACTCCGTGCGGGCGAAGCCGCGGAATTCGACACCCGCACACCGCACTGGTTCGCCAGCGCCGACGGGAAACCCGTCGAATTCATCAGTTTGTTCGGACAGCAGGGCGAACGGATGCACGTACGCGCCCGGCCCAAGCCCGCATAGCGGCTGAGGCGCGGTCCGCCGGGCCTCTCTCTTTCCGACATGGGGAGTGAGTCAAAGTCCGCCATGCTCGGAGCCACACCCGCCGGATGCACCCTTTCCAGGGGAAGAGTCATCCTCTCCTGACCGGATGCCGCGCGGTGTCCCGCGGGGAGTTCGCGGACCTGAGTTCGCCTTCGAGACGCCGGTTGTCGGCCTCGAGGACCAGGACCATCCGGATGCCCGCGAGGTTCAATCCCAAGTCCAGAAGCTCTCCGATCCGGCGCAATGTCACCAGATCGTCCTCGCTGTACTGACGGGTGCCGCCCAGGGTCCTGCCCGGTTCCAGCAAGCCCTTGCGTTCATACAGGCGCAGGTTCTGCTGTCCCGTCCCCACCAGCTCGGCCGCAACGGAAATCGCGTATACACCCCTCCCCCGGTCCTCGGCCTGGCCCATCGGGTCCCTCCAAATCCAGCCAAAATCAGGCTTGCCCTTACCTAGTCTCAGTGCTATAAGAAATATATACCAGCCACCATAGATCGGCTGGGTTGACAACAAAAAAGCTGCGATCTGCAAGGAGTGACACACCATGCTGATGCGAACCGATCCGTTCCGTGAATTCGATCGGCTGGCCGAACAAGTGCTCGGCACCACGGCGAGGCCGGCGGCCATGCCGATGGACGCCTGGCGGGAAGGCGAGGACTTCGTGGTCGCCTTCGACCTCCCCGGAGTCACCGTCGACTCGGTGGACATCGACGTCGAACGCAACGTGCTGACCGTCAAGGCCGAGCGCCCGGACCCCGTCGGCGAGGGCACGGAAATGATTGCTTCCGAACGCCCCCGCGGCGTCTTCAGCCGCCAGCTCATCCTCGGGGATGCGCTGGACACGAACGGGGTCAAGGCAAGCTACGACGCCGGAGTCCTCACCCTGCGGATTCCGGTGGCGGAAAAAGCAAAGCCGCGGCGCATCGAAATCGAAACCACCGGAAAACAGCGCCAGGAAATCAGCGCCTGACCATCGGCGCAGCCTCCCGGACCGGGAGCACCTCAGCGGCCCGTCGTGCAGAGAGGGCGGTCGAGTTCACAGACCACGCCACAGCGCAGCCAGCGCAGAATGACGAGGCCCCGAGGATGACTCCCGCAACGATGGTCCCCGGTTGAACGGACCGGGGACCATCCCCGTCCCCCACCCACCAGAACACGGCACGGCCACGATGAAGAGCAACGGCCCCGATCCTTACGACATCCTGCACATCGCCACGACCGCCACCGCGCGTGAGGTGGCCCACGCCTACCGCACGCGCATCCGCGGCCGGCACCCCGACACCCGGCCTACCCGCGAACACCACGCCGACCCCGGCACGGCGGCGCCGGAGCTGCAGGAAGAGCTCCAGGAGCTCCGCGACATCATGGCCGCGTACGCCATCCTCGGCAACCCGGAAAAGCGGGCGGCCTACGACCGGGAGCATCCGCATCCGGCCGCACGCCCCAAGCCCCCGCGGCCGGAGGGCTCCCCCTCCAGGACAGCGGCGCAGCTGCTTCCCGCCGCCTCGCTCCTGATCGGACCGGTCATCTGGGAGTCGCCCGACGGACGATCCCCTCGAATGCCGGACCGGCAAGGTTCATATCCTCCAACCGGCTACACGCTGATCCGCTGGATCTAGCGCTGAGAGCTGAAAACCACGCAATCGCAAGGAGCCTCCATGAGCGCCTGGCGCCCGTACGACAACCAATTGATGCCGGCGTTCTACGAACGCTTCGAAAAACGATGGGGCAAAGGAACAGCGCCCTTCCTGGACCCCGAAACCCACGAACAACCCATGCCCCGGGCCCAATGGATCAACGCGGACACCGGCGCCGCCGTGGCGGTCGTGCCCATCTGGACCGAGGACCCCCAGCACCGCTCGTTCGGGGTCTTCTACCTGCCCCCGGCCGGTGACATCTGGGTCCTGAGGCCCGGCTACACGAACTACCTCGAAACCGACATCAGGAATGCTGAGCAAGCCACCCTGCGCAACGACGCATTCCGAAAAGCCGTCGCTCACGCAAAAGAGTTCATCTACGGAACCCAGCCCTGAATACCGTGCTGGACAACACCCGGACTGCAAGGTCAATCACGCGGACTGTTCAACGCGATGCGTCCCGCGGCCGGGCTGGCCGCGGGACATACGCCGGGGGTTTGTGGGTGGTTCCTCAAGCGGTGCGTACTTGCCCGGTGGTGATGGGCGACGGCCTGAAGCCCTTGACCGCCATCCACACGCCCAGGGACAACTCCCAAACGAAGATCGGCAAGGTTGCGAGTCCCGACCACACCGAGATCCCCTGGTTGACACCGAACATCGTTGCGATCGTCGACGCAAGCAGCAACGGGCCGCCGATCAGTCCAAGCAGGGGAATGACGCGCGGCACGAGCCCCGAACGGTACATCAGGTATCCGAGCAGCAGCCCGCTCACCCCCGGAACCAGGCTCGGCCCGAGAATGAACGTCCAGTCGCGGACCGCCACGAGCGCCTGGCCCACGGGAACCAAGGCCGGGTCCGCTCCGCCCTTCTGTCGCAAAGTGACCACAGCCAGGAGACTGACGACGCCGATCACGATGACCGCGGCTTCAAACATCCGGGCGGTGACGAAGCCGAGCGCGATGCCCTCGTTCTGCCGTTTGACGACAGGAAACAGCGCGACGGCGGTGCCCACGGCGGAAACCGCGTTGACGAGATCGAGGAGGCAGCCGAAGATGACGGTTGAGTCGGCGCCGGGGCCCGTGATGTAGCGCGGATCGTTCAGGACGGGCGAAATCAGGAACAGCGCCGGGATCGAACTGACGAAGGTGACCAGGTACAGGATGCCTGCGACCATCGCGGTCTTCCGCAGCGGGTCCATCCGGACACGATCGGTTGCCAGGGTTTGGATTGTGGTTTTCATGGTGTGGTCCTTCTTGGGGGTGAAGATGCGAGTGTTCGACGCCGGTTGGCTGGGTTGCGTGGCCCCGGCTTGGTTGATTGCCAAGAGCGGTAGTGCCAAGTCTTGGAGCTTTTGCAGCAGACCGTAGAGCGCGGCTTGATCGACGTCGCGGATGCGGATGACGGTGGTTCCGTCGTGTTCGTTGGTGAGGCTCAGTCCTTCGAACCAAGCAGTCCAGCGGGAATCAAGATGGCCTTTGACACGGACTTCGTATTCGGCCGGCGTGTCGTCCCGGCTTACCGGTCTCGCGTTCATCGCCCCTCCTTCTGCCTTAGTGGATTTCAGCCGCCTTGCGGATGACTTCCTTGATGCCTTGAAGGTAGAAGGAGATGTGGTGAGCGGGGATCACCACATCTGGTGATTGATGTGGTGATCTTTTAAGAGACCCAGCTCTTCGGCCCGGCGGACGGCCGAGCGGCGGTTGTTCGCGCCGAGTTTGGCGTAGATGTTCTTGGTGTGTGTCCGGAGGGTGTTGAGGGAGACGAGCAACTCGCGCGCGATGTCCGGGCCGTCCAGCTCCGAGGAAAGAAGCCGAAGCACTTGCAGCTCGCGTTCGCTCAGGGGCACGATGAGGCGTTGCTGTGCTGGGGTGCTGTGGCCTCGGGTACTGCGGGTCCGAGCACCTCGGGCCCCGGTCTGGTGCGTTTCGGTCCCGACCGACTCCAAGAGGCGGTCTACATAGTCCGAGGCGCTCCCCTGTTTCGCGAGCGTTTCCAGCAAGTCGGCCATCGCCTTACCCTCATCGACGAACACTGAGACGTAGCCCTCTGGTTCGGCGAGCGCTACCGCACGTTGCATCGCTGCCAGCGCCCCGCCGTCGTCCGCTACTCTTTGGCGGGCAAGCGACATGAGAACCAGAAGTTCGACGACGGTCCCCGTCCTGCCACCGTCTTCCGCGGCCCGAAGAAGACGGCCAAGCAGCGCGATCGCCCGTCCGGCAGAGTCATCCGACGGCTCCGCCCTGTGCTGGGCGAGGAGTGCCTTGGCCAAGGTGATGTGCTCGAACTCGTTCACGTAGGAGAGTTCATCTTCGTCGGAAATGCCTCGCTCACGCGCCCAGCGAAGAGCGTCGGACGTCCTTCCGCGCGAGATCCACATCCGCGCCCGCACGGCCGCGACCGGATGCACCTCGGGAAAGAAGTCGCCGACGTAGAGGCGCTCCGCCTCGTCGAGTTGCTCAAGCGCGCCGCCCACGTCCCCTGCCGCGTGGAGGACCCGGGCCATCGCGACCCGCGAGCGATACGGGTTTTGGGGCAGCGCGGCACCCTCGCCGAGCTTCTGGCTGGTCAGCAAGTGCTGCCTTGCGACGTCACGTTCGCCACGCTCAAGAAGGAGCATGCCCATTCCTACGTGCATGTCGGCGGTTCCCCGGAGCATTTGCGTCGGGTGCCGGCCCGCGACTTCGAGACCCCGCTCGTAGATGGCCATTGCGTCGCGGAGCCGGCCTTGGGTAATCCGGATGTCGGCCAAGGCGATGGAACAACCGAGCATGTCCGAGTGGTGCCCGGCCCGTTCCAGGTTGGAATAGGAATCGGACCACAGTCCGTACGCTACGCCCAGTTCGCCGTTCGTCCAGTGACCGATCGCCAACAGTCCGGATGCCGCTCCGCGCTCGAGATGATCGTCCTTCCCGACAAGACCGAGCGCGGTAGTCGCGTGCGTCATTGCCCCGGCAGTGTCCCCGACTGCGAGCGCCTGCGCTGCACGGTAGATCGCGATCGAACCGGTGAGCTTCCCCTCGTCGCCGCCACCCGCCGTCGTACTTACCCACTGCTCCGCCTCCTCGAGGCGGGCGTCGACGCCGGTGAGCTCGCCGCTTGCGAGGAGCGCCCCGGCGTAGGCAACGCCCAGCCCGGGCCGCGCTTGTATCAGTTCGGCGGGGAGCGCCTGGAACCAGCGGCTCAGCGTGGCTTCCTGGCGGTCCTTGCGCATGGCGGGGATCGCGAGCTCGATCAGGTCCGCGGCCCGCTCGAAGTCCTTGCCGGCCATTGAGTGGTGGATAGCTTCCGGAAAGTCGCCGTCTTGTTCGTGCCAGAGGCTTGCGCGCTCGTGCAGTTCGATAACGCGGCCGGGCTGCTCGTCCATGAGTCGCGCCCGTAGCACGTCGGCGAAGAGGTGGTGATAGCGGTACCACCATCGACGGTCATCCAGTGGAACCACAAACAGGTTCCCTCGATCGATCGACTCGAGCATTGCTTTTCCGGTGTTTCGGCCGGTCACTGCGTCGCAGAGTGGGCCGTTGAGCCGGTTCAGGATGGAGGTTTGCAGCAGGAAGTTCCGGACGTCGTCGGGCTGGCGCTGAAGCACCTCTTCCGCGAGGTAATCGACGATGTAGCGGTCATCACCTGCGAAGCCTGCGATGAAGCCGGCGACGTCCTCCCTTCCCTGCATCGAGAGCGCCGCCAATTGGAGCGCGGCGATCCAGCCCTCGGCCCGAGCTTCGAGGGCGGCGATATCCTGCGCGTTGAGACTCAGTCCCATCACGCCGTTGAAGTAGGTGGCAGCTTCCTCCGGGGTGAAGCGGAGATCGGCGGCACGGATCTCGAGGAGCCTGCCACGTGCCCTGAGTCGCGGGAGTGGCAAAGCTGGATCGGCACGGCTCGCGATGACCAGCTGCAGCTGCGCGGGCAGGTTCTCGACGAGAAAGGCCAGCCCCTCCTGCACATCCTGACTCTCAATGACGTGATAATCGTCGAGCACCAAGACAAATCTGTTCGGGACCACCTGCAACTCGTTGATCAGGGTGGTCAGGAAGTCTTCAGTGCCCGATTGCCGGGATCGGAGTATTGCGAGCGCCCTGGCGCCAAGACGGTTCGATGCCCTGTCCAGCGCAGCTACAAAGTAGGTCCAGAACAGCGTGGGATCGTTGTCCCGCTGGTCGAGCGAGAGCCAGGCGGGCGAGTGGCCGTTGGCAGGTGCTTCTGCCAGCCACTCGGTAAGCACCGTCGTTTTCCCGAAGCCGGCGGGGGCCGAGACGAGGATCAGCGTTTGCGCGTCGGCCTGGCTGAGACGGTCGCTGAGCCTGGGGCGCGCCACGAGCGCGCGTCGTAGTCCGGGGATGTGCAGTTTGGTCTCGAGCAATGGACCCGCCATCACGGACCTCCCTCGACAGCCGGTCACCTTGCCTCGGCCCGGGTGATCCCAGTCTAGTGCTGCGGATGTTGCAGTCGATGTACTTGTCATCATGAAGAGCGTCACGGCCATAATGGCGGAAGGGGTGCCTCTGGTTCTCGCGACGCACGCTCTTCCCCTATTAAGGTCCAAAGAACAGGAGTCACAGTGAAAGCCATCGTGTACGAAAGGACAGGACCGTCGTCGGTGCTGGTTCTGCAAGACAGGCCAATACCATCACCGGGACCGGGCCAGGTCAGGGTCCGGGTGGTGGTGTCGGGAGTCAATCCCACCGATTGGAAGTCCCGCGCCGGCAGCGGGACTGGAAGCAAGCTGGAGGCACCAAAGGTGCCCAACCAGGATGGCGCCGGCGTTATCGATGAGCTCGGACCCGGCGTGACGGGACTGTCCATCGCAGATCGCGTTTGGCTTTGGGACGTGGCCTGGGGCAGCACCGAGGGCACAGCCCAGGAGTATGTGGTGGTCCCCGCCGCGCAGGCCGTTGCGCTCCCGGACACGGAATCCTTCGACACCGGCGCATCCCTGGGGATCCCGGCGTTGACCGCGCATCGTGCGCTGACCTCCAAGCAAAACGGACCGGCCAGGCTCTCCCCGGGATCTTTGGAAGGACAGGTGGTGCTTGTCACCGGAGGCGCGGGGGCGGTCGGGCATGCCGCCATTCAGCTCGCCCGCTGGGCGGGGGCAACCGTCATCACCACCGTAAGCGGGGAGCAGAAAGGTGAACTTGCCCGTCAGGCGGGCGCGCATTACGTGATCAACTACCGCACCGACAACGTTTCGCAGGCAGTATCACGAGTGGCCCCCACTGGCGTTGATACGATCGTCGATGTCGACGCTCCGGCGAACATCGGCGCTGACCTCGCGGTGCTGAAGCCAGGCGGAACCATTTCCATTTATGCTGCTGCGCCCGGTGAGTCCTTGGCCATTCCCGTTCGCGAGAGTATGGCAAAAAACGTTCAATACCAGTTCGTCCTCACGTACACCGTTACGGATCAGCAAAAGACGGCGGCCGTTGCCGCCGTCACCGAAGCACTCAAAGCAGGGGCATTGCGTGTCGGCAATGAACACGGGCTCCCGCTGATCCGCTTTCAACTCGATGAAACCGCGGCAGCGCACGATGCCGTGGAGCAAGGCTCCGTCGGAAAAATCCTGATCGACGTGTCCGCGCCCTGAGCTCGCGGTCGGATTACATCGGTTATGTCCAATGACGCCTGGCGGTCATTTCAGTAAGTATACTTACTATCCCTCGTGCAGTTAGCCGACGTCTCCGGCTACATTCGCGAAAGGGGGTTTCGCTCTGATGGTAAGCATGCTTACTATCTTAACTGCCAGTATTTCTGGTTCTTGATCCGCAGCAGACCTTCTTGGAAAGAGAGCGAAGATGACAGAGAACCAATGGGACGGGAATTACACGCCCCCGCCGGCCACCGAGCAACGAGCGGATGCCCAAGTTCACCCGCCGCAAGCCCACAACAGCGGCATGCCGACGACGGAAACCATCAAGGACGAAGCAGGGAACGTGGCCGAGCAGGCCGGGGACTCTGCGAAGAACGTCGTCGAAACCGCGAAATCCGAAGTCGCGAACGTTGCCTCTGAAGTGAACTCAAGCGCAAGGGATCTGCTGGAGCAGGCCAGGCTGGACCTCACGGACCAGGCCGGAAAGCAGCAGCAAAAGGTCGCAGCAGGCCTTCGGTCCATCTCGGAGGAACTGCAATCCATGGCCAGCGCCTCGGAGCACCCCGGCGTTGCAACGGATTTGGTGCGGCAAGCCGCCGGACGGTCTTCATCCGTGGCGACCTGGCTGGAGGACCGGGATCCGGGCTCCCTGCTGAACGAAGTGAAGACCTTCGCGCGGCAGCGTCCTGGGGCGTTTCTCCTCTTGGCCGCCGGAGCAGGCGTCCTGGCCGGCCGCCTGAGCCGCGGACTGAGCGCCGGCGCTGACGCCTCCTCACGCGGAACGGCCACCGGACCTGCGCCGATCCAACCCGTCCAACCCGCCGACGACGTCCACCCCGCCCGGGACGACGCTCGACCTTTCGCCCCCGGTCCAGGGATGACAGTGCCCCCTCCCCCGGTCCAGCTCCCCGGCCCAACCGCCACGACCGCTGGATATTCGAACCCCGACACCCTCTCTGGGAACAGGACCGATGAGCCCACCGGCGCGCATGGCACCCTGCCTCAACCCGCACCGGTCAGCGAGCCGGAAGCCGATCCCTGGCCTAACGGCGGGGTGACCGAGGATCCATTTACCCGTGACCGTTCGCATCGTCTCGGTTCTCCTGCTCCCTTGACGGGAAATGACGAGATCGACGGCGAAAGCAGCCCCGGCGTCGACCCCGCCAGCGGTGAGTCGCGATGACCGAGAACCAAATCCCGACGACGCCCGCACACGCCAAAGCGGAATCGACATCGCTGGGAGACCTTCTGGGCGAGGTCACGCGGGACATTTCCACGCTGATGCGCCAGGAAGTGGAGCTGGCCAAGGCTGAACTGAAGCAGTCCACGGCGCAGGCAGGGAAGGGCGCCGGAATGCTGGCAGGCGCCGGCGTTGCCGGGCATTTCGTCCTCCTTTTCCTCTCCCTCGCCCTTTGGTACGCGCTGGGCGAGCTGATGGGCTTGGGCTGGTCCGCCGTCGTCGTGGCTGTCCTCTGGGCGATCGCGGCGGCCGTCCTGGCATCGATAGGCCGTAAGGAACTCAAAGCCGTCAAAGGGATGCCCCAGACGGCGGAAACAATCCAGGAAATCCCAGAAACACTCAAACCACGCGAGGAGCAACGATGAGTGAAAATCCGGATGATATCCGTTCCGAGATAGAGGAAACCCGCCGACGCCTTGGCACCAACGTTGACGCGGTGGCAGATAAAGTGACGCCGTCTCACGTAGTCCGACGCCAAACCGAAAAAGTCAAAGACGCCGTCTTCGGTGTGAAGGAGAACGTCATGGGCGCCGCGGATGAGCTGGCAGACGGCGGGCGATCAGCGATCGACGACGCCGGTGCGGCCATCGGCGACGTGCCCCACCGCCTGGCCGGCAAGACCCAAGGCAGCCCGTTGGCTGCCGGACTGATAGCCTTCGGGGCCGGGCTGCTTGCGGCTTCCCTGATCCCGGCAAGCGAGAAGGAAAAGGAGGCAGCCGCGGCACTGAAGGAAGCGGCCGAACCCCTGACCGCCGAACTTGCCGCGGCGGCTCACGACGTGGCCCGGGATCTCCAGGAGCCGGCCCAGGAAGCGCTTGAAAACGTGAAGTCCGCGGCCACTGAGGCAGTCGAAAACGTCAAGGAAGAATCCCAGACCGCCGTCTCGGACGTAACGGACAGCACCACAGCGGCCAGGGACAGGATCCAGCCCGCCTGATCCACACGGATCCACACGGAGGCGTGCTGGCCGGCCAATACGGCATAAAGGACAGCGCGCCTCCGGCCCGCTTTGGAATGAGGGACATCCATGACGACGAACAGCCCTGCCGAAAGCAGCAAGGCCAAGGCAGCAACAGCCCCGGATGCCGATGATGCGAGAAAACCGGACAGGCCCTCCGACATCGCCAAGCCGACCTGGACCTACATAGCCAAGAGGACCTTCCGAGAGTTCGGCAAGGACCAGTGCCCCGACGCCGCCGCCGGGCTGACCTACTACGCCGTGCTCTCCCTTTTCCCTGCGCTGCTTGCGCTCGTCTCCCTCCTCGGCATTTTCGGGCAGGCAGGAAAGAGCACGTCCGCCCTCCTGGACCTTCTCCAAGGCATCGCCCCGGGATCCACTATCGACACCATCCGCCAGCCCATCGAGGAGCTCACCACCTCGACGTCGGCCGGTTTCGCCCTGGTACTCGGTCTCGTCGCTGCGCTGTGGTCGGCGTCGGGATACGTGGGAGCCTTCAGCAGGGCCATGAACCGCGTCTACGAAGTGGACGAAGGGCGCGGATTCATCAAACTCCGGGCAACCATGCTCGGTGTCACCGTATTCGCGGTGATGGTCGTGGCCCTCATCGCCGGCATGCTCGTGCTCAGCGGACCCGTCGCCGACGCCGTGGGAAGGGCAGTCAACCTTGGCGGGGACCTCCTGACGGTGTGGAGCATCGCAAAATGGCCCGTCGTCGTCCTGTTGGTGGTCTTGATCATCGCGGTCTTGTACTACGTCACCCCTAATGTGAAGCAGCCGCGGTTCCGTTGGATGAGCATCGGTTCCTTCATCGCTTTGCTGGCATTCATCCTGGCATCGCTGGGCTTTGGCTTCTACGTGGCAAACTTCAGCAGCTACAACAAGACCTACGGTGCAATAGGCGGTGTCATCGTGATGCTCCTGTGGTTATGGATATTGAACATGTCCCTCCTGTTCGGCGCAGAGTTCGACGCCGAAATGGAACGCGGGAGGGAACTGCAGGCAGGACTCGACGCCGAAGAAACCATCCAGCTCCCGCCCCGCGGAACCAAGCGCAGCGAGAAACTCGAGAAACACAAAGAAGAAGACATCGTCGACGGCGAGAGGCTTAGCGGGCAGCACAACCGGGAGGCGGACTGACCTGTCCCGGGACCGGACAAGGACTCAATCGCACGACGTATCTTCTGGACCCGCCCGGGCGATGCTTGATAGACAGCCAACAAATCGACAAAAGGACGACCCGCCATGACCTCGAACCATGCGATACCCGAAATACCTGATCCGCAGCCCGGCAGTCCCCCCTTGTCCGGATCCACCTCACCGCCAGCCGGCGCGGCGCAGGGCGATTTCGCCGCCCCAAAGCCGAGAACCACACGTGCCGGCGTCGTTTGGGCCGCAGTCGTCGTGGGCTTGCTCGCGCTGATATTGCTGATCATCTTCATCCTGCAGAACCAGCAGCCGGTCAACGTCTTTTTCCTCGGGCTGGCGGCCACGGTCCCCCTGGGCATGGCGTTGTTCATCGCCGCAGTAGCCGGAGGCGTCCTCGTAGCCGCGGCCGGTGCAGCACGGATCATTCAGCTCCGGTCCGATGCGCGGAAAATTCGAAAAACACACAACAATCCGAATCCAGGGTGAGTCGCAACTACGTAGCTCGTCCTGGGTTGGCCTGTTGACAGGGAGTTTCCGCTGATCAAGGCCGGGCTGTCTGGCTACCTGGCGCCGTCGAGCCTGCCCCTCGGTCCAGCCGTGCCGGATCCAGGCATCTCATCCTGCGGCTGTCTCCTGGTCACTGCTTTGGGGTGGCCTTCTCGCCGATGAGGGGTGCTGCGAGTCCGGCGAGCAGGATGCTGATGCCCTGGTCCAGTTCGGCCTCGCCGTCGTAGTCCGCAAGAACCGGGCCTAGCGCGCGGAGGCGGGGAAATTCCTTCGCGGGCAGGCGGTGCAGGCCAAGGCGGAGCAGTGCTTCGTTTTCGTCCGGATCCACGATGAATTCCTGGAGCTCATTGAGTATGTGGCCGTAGAGGAACCCGTAGTAGGCCCGGTAGATGTGCAGCGCGTCGGCCGGAGCGAAGCCGGCGTCGATCAGCAACGAGAGGATCTGCTCAAGCGGGCGCAGTGTGCCCAGGGGGCGCAGGCCCAAGGGCGTCGACAGCGGGCGGGTCACGAGCAATGGCACGACGTTGGGGTGCCGCAGCGCCAGCAGGCGCAGGTCATGGGCAATCTGCCGGAGCTGTGCCTGCCAGTCCGGGCGGTCCGGGAAGATGGAAAGCTCCTTCAGGACCAGCTCTGTCACTCCGTCCAGGAGCGCGGCACGATTGGCGGCGTACCGGTAGAGACTCATCGGGTCCCGGCCTAGTTCCTGACCTAGGCGGCGCATGGTGAGCGCGTCGAGTCCTTCCGCATCGACGAGTGCAAGGGCGGCGGTGAGGACGAGGTCGCGGCTCAGCTTGGATTTCTGCCCGGCGGCGTTCTCGCCGGCGGGGGAAGAACTCATGGGACTCTTTGGGGGCGGCACGGGATTCCATCCTGATCTGATCGCGTCATCGCTGGTTCCTGCGGGAAAACCTTGCTTACTTTGTAGTCTACGCGTAAAGTCTACATCGTAGGCAAGTTTCTACACAGGGTTCACGAAGCGGATTTGGGTGCACGGCCACGGGCCGTGCACCCCGTTTCGGAAACCCGTGGCTGCGCACAACGCACAGGCCGCCCGAACCGCAGAGTTCCACAGAACCGGGTGGCCGCTTCAGTGCCACGTGCACGCATTGGGGCTCAGCTGCTATAGCCACATGGCAGCACACAGCGCACTCGCGACAAAGGGCCCACCATGGCTAAAACGGCAAATTTCCACTTCGACCAATTCCTTGCAGAAGCCACCATCGACACCAACGACCGGTCGGACTCGGCTCTCGGTCGGGATTGCCTTTACGGCCTGTACACGAGCTGGTGTTGGCTGCAACAGTCGGCACCGCACCCCGAGAGCCTTTTTTGGGCAGCACTGAGGACCAAAGGCATCCATCCCGCCGGCAACGGGCTGGCCATGACGGGACCGGCCGCCGCCGACTACATTCTGGCAAGCTGCCCGGCCCTGGCCTGATCCGATGAGCGCCATCTCGAGGCCTACCTCAGAACCCGGTTCTGCGGTGCCGGTGCGGCTTCCAAATGGAAAAACCGCACCGATCCACCAACTAGTAAGTATGCTTATCAATGAATGCCTCAGGCCGTCGGCCAGGGCACACACACAAACAAGGAGACTCACATGTTGCTTTGGATAGCCATCATTATCGCCGTTCTCTGGCTTCTCGGCTTTATCGGCAATATCGGCGGCGGGCTCATTCACCTGCTTCTGGTCGTCGCCGTCGTCGTTCTGA
This sequence comes from Arthrobacter sp. FW306-2-2C-D06B, assembly GCF_021789175.1. Classification (NCBI taxonomy): domain Bacteria; kingdom Bacillati; phylum Actinomycetota; class Actinomycetes; order Micrococcales; family Micrococcaceae; genus Arthrobacter; species Arthrobacter sp. FW306-2-2C-D06B. The sequence continues at coordinate 2,174,845 of NZ_CP084560.1, read as the reverse complement.
TCTTCCACTTCATCCGCGGCAGGTCACGCGTATAAAGGTCCAACCGCCAAGCCATATAAGGCGAGTCGTTAGACGCGCACCTCACAGCCCTCCGGGATATCGCGGAGGACTGTGAAGGCTTTGCCAACTTTCAGCCTGAGGCCGGGTTCGCTCCCGCGACCGATATGGCTTTCCAGTCGGTGTCCGACGGCGCTAACGCCAACGGAACCGGAATCTTCCTCAATGCCCCGGTTCGGGGCCCCGTCTCCTGCGGTCCAGGAAAGTAAGGGTTGCTGCATGAAACAACAGACCGACGGTGATGCATACCTCGGGGGCAGATACCGCCTGATCGAGCGCATCGGGTCCGGGGCGATGGCCATCGTCTACCGGGCCGCGGATGACTTTCTTGGGCGCGATGTGGCAGTCAAAATCATCAGGAAACCGGCCCGCGACGGCGGGACGGCGTCCATGGATGACGATGAAGTAAAGATCCTTGCCCGCATGAACCACCCCGGCTTGGTCACCCTCCTCGATGCCGGGGTTGACCGCAACGGATCCGGGGAGCCACGTGTCTATCTGGTGATGGAACTCATCGAAGGCCCGGACTTGAAGGAGTATCTGATCAAGGGAGCCCTCGGGCCGCGCCACACGGCGCAGATCGGGCACGACATCGCGGACGCTTTGGCCTACATCCACGGCAACGGCGTGGTCCACCGGGACGTCAAACCGGGCAACATCATGATCCTTGACTACCATCAGGACGCCGCGAGGATACGCGCGAAGCTCACCGATTTCGGTATCGCGCAGATCTCGGAAACCCCGGAAGACACCGACGGCGGGTTCCTGGGGACCGCAGCCTACCTCAGCCCGGAACAAGCCCGGGCCGAACCCGTCACTTCCGCCAGCGATGTCTACTCCCTCGGCCTGGTCCTGCTTGAGAGCCTGACCGGACAGGTCGCCTTTCCCGGGGACCCGATCCAGAGCGCCGTGGCCCGGCTGATCCGGGATCCTCCCATGCCGGAAGACATGGATCAGGACTGGAAGACACTCCTGGCTGCCATGACCGCCGCCGACCCACTGAAACGACCCACAGCTCGCGAAGCATCCAAGGCATTATTCGATCAGGCCTCCGCACGCCGGGGCAGACACAAAGTGAACCCCTCCATCATTCCCGACGACGAAACCGCCCGTATGGCCAACGTGCACCAATACCGGATACTGGACACGCCGCCCGACGGCGCGTTCGACAGAATCACCGCCTTGGCAGCCAGGCTATTCAACGTACCGATAGCAATCGTCAGCATCGTCGACCACGACCGCATCTGGTTCAAGTCCCACCACGGCATCGCAGCCGAGGAAATTCCCAGGGACCCGGGCCTGTGCGCCTCAGCCATCCTGCAGGGAGAGGTCTGGGTCGTGGAGAATGCCCCGGAAGACCCCCGGACACTCTCCAATCCCCTCGTCGCCGGAGATTTGGGCCTCGGATTCTACGCCGGGGCTCCCCTGAAGACCCGCGAGGGGTACAACCTCGGAACCATGTGCATACTCGACACAGTCCCGCGAACAATGTCCGCGGCTGACCGGGCAACCCTGGAGGACCTGGCTGGGCTGGTTACCAGCGAACTGGAACTTCGCCTCGAAAGCCGGGACCTGGCACAGGCGTAACCAAGTGGACCAAGTGTCGGCTGAACCCCAACAGACGAGCGGGCCGCCTACGACCGCCCGGATGGGTTTCGCGCGCGAAGTCACGGCACTTTTGGGATTTCTAGCTCTCTCCTGCACGGTCTCTTTGCTGGGGTCCGCGGCCATCCTTGGCAACGCCTCCGGCTGGTACGCGACGGCAAACAAAGCGCCCTGGACGCCGCCGGGCTGGGTTTTTGGTTCGGTCTGGACGATGCTGTACACCGCGATGGCTGTCGCTTCCTGGCTGGTCTGGCGCCAAAGGTCAGCCAAAACCCGCGCAGCCATGACGGCGTACGGTATCCAAATGGCGCTCAATCTGGCGTGGGCACCCACCTTCTTCGGCATGTACCCCGTATGGGGCGACACCGCACTATGGCTGGCCCTCCTCCTCATCGCCGCACTGGCGATGACCGTGGCAGCCACCGTCATCCTCTTCGGTCCCATAAACACAACAGCCGGACTGCTCATGCTGCCCTATATTTCCTGGATCGTGTTCTCGGCCAGCCTGAACTTCTATGCCGCAGCCAACAATTGACAATGCCCGGCCAAGCCCTTTTGCGAGTCGCATCTTGCCCAACACCTAGGAAAGAGGCACCCTCTTAGGGGGCCAGTTCGCCCGCCCGAGTCCAGCCGACGGCCTCGTACCGGTCCGCCGCCCCGGCGTCCACGGGCGCATAGACAACATCCGCGCCCTCGACGAAGGCTTCCTCCGCCAGGCGGGCCAGAACCACGGCCTCGTGATCGGGCGCCACAGCGTCGCCGTCCACCGCACGCACCGGGCCCACCACAGCGAATCCATTGCCGAACGCCACCCGGCCCCGCGCCATGGGGCGGTCGAAGCGGGTCAGCTCCACGACGTCGTAATCCTCCAAGGGCGCCTCGAACACGCCGAACTCGGACTCCAGCGGCGGCGCGCTGTTGACCTCGCCCGGCGGGGCGGTCATCAGGACGCCGACGGGAAGTGTTTCCTCGCCTTCGTTGAGCCGTGCCCACAGGGGCCGCCAGTCGTGTGTGGTGTCCGGTGCGCTCATTCACCAACCCTATCGTCGTCCCTGACTACCGGTAACTTGCCCCGAGCATTCCGACGCAGGACCGTTGAACGATCAGCCGGCGGGCGCGGCCGCGGCCCTTCGGGGGTGGGCCGAAAGGACATGGCTTTCCGGGGTTTACCAGAGAGGATGGATCGTCTCGCGGAAGTACGTGTCGTAGATTTCCCTGACGCTGTTCTCAAAGTCCGGGCCCAGGTGGTCCAGTATTTGGGTGGTGGCGGCGTTGGAGCGGGCTTGTTCGGGGTTTCGGGCCCCTGGTATGACAGTGCTGACCCCGTCTTGTGCCGCGATCCAGGCGATGGCCGCTTGGGCCGTCGTTGCTCCGGGCGGGACAAGCTTTTTGAATTCTTCAACCGCTTTGAGGCCCTGTTCAAAGTCGACTCCAGAGAAGGTCTCTCCGACGTCGAATGCTGCACCGTTCCGGTTGTATTTCCGGTGGTCATTTTCGGCAAATACTGTGTCCTTGGAGTACTTGCCCGAGAGCAGGCCGGAGGCCAGAGGGACCCTGGCGATGATGCCGACTCCTGCGTCCTTGGCCGCGGGCAGGACCTCATCCAGGGGTTTGAGTCTGAAGGCGTTCAGAATGATCTGGACGGTGACCGCGCCGTGCTTGATGGCCTCGAGTGCTTCATCGGTCCGCTCAACGCTGACACCGTAGTCCTTGATCGCGCCTTCACTGACGAGCGTCTCCAGCGCATCGTAGACTTCCGGGCGGCTGTAAACCGGGGTGGGAGGACAATGCAGCTGGACGAGGTCCAGGCACTCCGTCTGGAGGTTCCGCCGGGAACGGTCAACCCACTGCCGGAAGTTGGCCAGTGTGTAGTTCTCCGGTTTCTGTTCCATCCGCCGCCCGATTTTGGTGGCGACCATGATGTCCAGTCCACGGTTGGCAGCGAGGTACGCCCCGATGGTTTGCTCGCTTTGTCCGTCGCCGTAGACATCCGCCGTATCAAAAAACGTCACCCCGGAGTCCACTGCGGCTTCCAGGATGTCGTTGGCTTCCTTCGGATCCACGTTTCCCCAGTCGGCACCTAGCTGCCATGTGCCCAGCCCCACAACGGAGACAGACCGCCCTGTCTTGCCCAATACTCGCTGCTTCATCGTTCGACTATAACCACGGCACAACGGCCCCGTCCGCATGGAAGGGGGCTAGCTGATCCTAGGACCCGCAGGGCCAGCCACGCCGGGTCGAAAGAGGCTGTCGGACGCGTAGTCTCGAAACGGCTACCGGCACAGGGTCCGCTCATGGAACGACGTGGTCAGGGCCCGGGTTGCCGCCACACGACCGACTTCACGAACAAGAGAAAGCGCGTCAGTAAAAATGGAATTCAGGTACCTTGGCAACTCCGGCTTCAAGATCTCGGAAATCACGTTCGGCAACTGGCTGACCCACGGCTCCCAGGTCGAGAACGACACCGCCACCGCATGCGTCCGGGCAGCGCTCGACGCCGGAATCAGCACCTTCGACACGGCCGATGTCTATGCCAACACTGCGGCCGAGACCGTCCTCGGCAACGCCCTGAACGGCGAACGCCGGGAATCCCTGGAGATCTTCACGAAGGTATTCGGTCCCACCGGGCCCAAGGGCCACAACGATCTCGGGCTCTCCCGCAAGCACATCATGGAATCCATCAACGGCTCCCTCAGGCGCCTGCAGACTGATTACGTGGACCTCTACCAGGCCCACCGCTACGATTTCGAGACCCCGCTGGAAGAAACCATGCAGGCCTTCGCGGACATCGTGCGGCAAGGCAAAGCCCTGTACATCGGCGTGAGCGAATGGACAGTGGAGCAGATCCGTGACGGCCACTCACTGGCCAAAGATCTGGGATTCCAGCTGATATCCAACCAGCCGCAGTACTCGATGCTCTGGAGGGTCATCGAGTCCGAAGTGGTCCCGGCGTCGGAAGAACTCGGACTCTCCCAGATCGTGTGGTCCCCCATGGCCCAGGGCGTCCTGAGCGGCAAATACCAGCCCGGAAAACCTGCTCCCGAGGGCAGCCGCGCCACCGACGCCAAGGGCGGAGCGCAGATGATCAAGCGTTGGATGTCCAACGAGGTCCTGACCGGCGTCCAGAAGCTCAAACCGATCGCGGAAGAGGCCGGACTGACCATGGCCCAGCTCAGCATCGCCTGGGTCCTGCAGAACCAGAACGTGGCCTCGGCCATCATCGGCGCGTCCCGGCCCGAGCAGGTCGCGGCCAACGTGGACGCATCCGGAGTGAAACTGGATCAGGAGATCATGGACAAAATCGACACCGCAATCGGCTCCCTCGCCGAACGCGACCCCGCCCGGACCAAAGATTCCTCACCCGCCACCCGGGAAGCATAAGCACCAAACTGCAGAGGTCGGCCGGACGCCCGCCTTTCGGCGGGGGACGTCCGGCCACCCTCGTTACACATCTTCGTCCAAAGGGACAAACGGGTCTGTGCCTCGGGCCTTGATTTCTGCGTCAGCTCAACGACTTCCTGGATCTTCTGCTCGGGAACCACCAGGCCGCGCCCCTGCTCAGGCTTCAGCGACCCGAGCTTCTTCAACCCGCCTTCGAATTGAGTCAGGCCCCCTGTCGTTTCTCCGCGGCGACTAGGGCGGTGACGCGGGCCCGCTCTGCGCGGCTGTACGTCTCTTTGGTCACCAGAATGCCGATCAGCCCGATGATGGCTGCCAGCATGTAGAGCAATGAAGCTCCAGGCCAGCCAATCCGGCCGACGAGCAGAGTTGCGAGAAGTGGCGCGAACCCGCCGATCGCAGCGGCGATCTGATAGCCGAGCGAAGCACCGGACGTGCGCGTCGAGGTGCCGAACTGTTCAGTGAGCAGCGAGCCCTGCACGCCGGTGAGCGAAGCGTGCACGATACCGATGCCGAAGATGAACACGGCGATGACAAGTGCCGGTGTGCCGTCATTTGTGAGCAGGTACATCGGGAACGCGAACAGGATTGCCGCGAGGCAAGCCACGATGTAGATCGGCCGACGGCCCACCTTGTCAGTGAGCGCCCCCATGGCGAATGTGACGACGATCGCCACGATGCTGGCCGCGGTGATGGAGCCGAGTGCTGTGGGGCGAATGTCGGGGAAGCGCTGGGAAAGGTAGCTGAGCAGGAAGGTGGCAGTCGAGTAATAGGCAAACGACTCCACCATGCGCAGGGCGATCACGCGGAGGATGCTGTGCCAGTCACGACGAAGTGTTGTGAGGAACGGGTTCTTTTCGATCTTTCCCTCAGCCTTGGCCGCTTCGAATTCGGGCGACTCCGACAATCGTGAACGGACGACCAGGGCAACGACGACGAGGACGGCGCTGAAGAGGAACGGCACCCGCCAAGCCATGTCTCCTTCAAGGCGCGCGCTGATGAGGAACATCGCGCTCGCGAGTGCGATGCCAAGAGGGTTTCCGGCCTGAGGAATAGCGGCGTACATGCCACGGCGGTTCCATGGCGCATGCTCATATGTCATCGTGATGGCACCGCCCCATTCGGCTCCAAACGCGAGGCCCTGGATCATCCGGATGATGACCAAGAGCACCGGTGCAATGACACCGACCTGGGCGTAGGTGGGCAGGAGCCCGATGAGGCAGGTTGCCCCTCCCATCACCAGCATCGCGCCGACGAGAACCGGCTTGCGGCCGAACTTGTCGGCGAGGTAACCGCCGACCGCGCCGCCGAGGGGCCGCATGAGGAAGCCGACCGCGAGTGTGGCGAAGGAGAGGAGCGTTCCAATGAAACGGTCACTCTGGGGAAAGAAGACCGCGCTGAAATACAGTGCGGAGGCCGTGCCATAGGCAATGAAGTCGTAGTTCTCTACGCTCGTCCCCAGAGCGGCGGCGAATGCAGTCTTGTTGCGGTCTTTCGATCCGAGCGCAGATTTCTGCGGAATCGAGGTCGTTGTCGTCATGGGTGGATCTCCTTTGATCTGTGGTGGTGCGGAGCCTGTGTTTAGCCGGCGAATGCTGGCCGGAGATTGTCGAGGGCGTTCAACTTCTCAACGCGGCGGCGCGTGTCGTCGTCGTCGTCGAATGTTGCGGCAAGGAACTGTTCCACGATCGCCTCGATGAAGGCGGGTGGAACCAGCCAGGCGCCCAAGGCAAGGGCATTTGCGTCGTCGTGTTCGACCATTTGATGGGCGGAGTATGACTCGTTGGCTAGACCACACCGGATGCCGGGAATCTTGTTGGCTGCCATAATGGCGCCGGCACCCGTTCCGCATACCAGGACTGCGCGCTCCGCGCTGCCGTCAAGCACGGGCGCGCAGGTCTCCTGTGTCACGTCGGGGAAATCAACGGGCTCTGTGCTGATGGCGCCTCGTTCGATCACGGTGTGGCCGAGTTGCTCAATGGCTTCGATCACGCGCTGTTTGATGGGAAATCCGGCGTGGTCTGCTCCCACGGCAACGATCATGCTGGTGTCCTTTCGGTGGCGACGACGGGCAAAGGCTCGACGTCGCCGAGGTGCGGGATGGATGAGGATGCTCCCACGACGGTGACGGCGAGGGCCCCCGCGGCGACCGCCAGGCGAAGCCGTTCCTCCAACGGGAGTCCCGCGTGCGCGGCAAGATAGCCGACGACGGTGTCGCCAGCAGCGGTGGTATCGACCGCTCGCACCTTCGGAGCAGGGACGCTACCCAACAGTCCGTCCGCGAAAAACATCGCCCCGTCAGAGCCGAGCGTGCAGATGGCGTCGGCATCCAGCGCGCGTGCGCATTCGGCCAGCAGAGCGCCAAGCGCGGAACTGCCCGAGCCCTCCCTGATGGTCTCGATTCCGAGGATTACACTGATCTGCTTGAGCTCGTGTTCATTGACGACGAGGAGATCGACGTCGTCCACGAGATCTGCGGCCGCGGTGGGTGCAGGAGCTGCATTCCAAATGACCGTAGCGCCACGGGACCGTGCCAGGCGGGCAGCGGCACGGTTTGCGTCGGCCGGAACTTCGTTCTGCAGCACGAGCACATCACCCGTCGAGATCCAAGCGAGGCCGGTCGCCGCCACGTCCCCGTCGAGCAAGTCATTGGCCCCCGGGAGTACGACGATGGAGTTCTCACCCGAGTCATCGACGAAGACGATCGCTCGGCCGGTCGCGATTCCGCGGCGCGTCGCGACCGAACTGGTGTCGACGCCGCGCAAGACGAGTGCCGCAAGCTGAGCGGCGGCTTCGGAATCATCACCGACCATTCCGATCATGCGCGTCACTGCGCCGGCTGCCGCCGCGGCGATGGCCTGATTGGCCCCTTTGCCGCCAGGGGACGCACTCGCGGTCGAGGCGATGACCGTTTCGCCGGGAGTCGGGAGCGCCGTCATTCTGTAGCTCGTGTCGGCATTGATGCTGCCGAAGACAACAACCGTTCCGTTCATCATTTCACCTCCTCGTAAAAAATCCATGGAACCGTTTCCATGGATGTGATGGGTTCAATAGTGCATGACGGGATGGGTTCTTGCAAGCTGCAACCAGTCTGCGGGCAATCGGCGAAGGGGGCGGCCGTGCGCCGTCGCACCCCCGAAAGGGATGTATACTCGGGAACGTTTCCATGAAGGGGTAGGTAAGTGGCAACCATCAAAGACGTTGCAGCGCGCGCCGGAGTCGCGCTCGGAACGGCATCGCGCGTGCTCTCGGGAAGCAGCCAGACCTCGGCTGATTCTCGCTCACGCGTGCTGGCGGCCGCCGCAGAGCTGAATTACATCGCCAACGGGCCGGCACGCTCATTGCGCCGCTCCAGGACCGACGTGCTCGGCCTGCTGGTGTCAGACATCCGGAATCCCTTCTTCTCGGACCTTGCCCATGCCGCTGAGCAAGAGGCCGGAAGGCTCGGGTACACCGTGCTCCTTGCGAACGCCAACGAAGACCAGGCGAAGGTCGATGACTACTTGCGCATTTTCGCTTCGCAGCGCATCGATGGACTTCTGCTGTCTCCACAGGGCGGGCACTCACCGCAACTTGAATTGCTTCGGGCGACGGGGCTACCACTGGTGCTCTTAAACCGTACCGTGGACGGTCTCGACGCACCGATGTTCGGAACCGACAACGCCGGGGGCGTCGCTAGTGTGCTCGACTGGCTGCAGCGGCGTGGGCACCGAGATGTCGCATTTGTCGGCGGCCCGTCGACTATTTCCACTGGTGCCGAGCGCCTCGCCGCATACCGGGCGGGGCGCGAATCCCATGGAATCAGCATGGACGACGCACTCATCGACACCGGCGACTTCCTGCCCGGCGGCGCTGCGAAGGCAATGCACCGAATTCTCGACAGGGGCATGCGCCCAACCGCGGTGTTCGGCGCGAACGGCCCAACGACTTTGGGAGTGGTTCGCGCGCTTCGTCAACGCCTCGGCGCCGACTGGGCGGCGAACATCGCAATCGTTTCCTTCGATGACCTCGACTGGTTCGAGTTCGCGTCGCCGGCGATCAGCGCGGTTAGAAACGATGCGGCAACCATCGGACGGCTCGGAGTCGCGGGGCTCGTCGACTTGATTAACGGGCGCAGCGTGGATTCGCTGCGGGTCCCGACTGAGTTCTTCGATCGCTCCGCGGGCATGTCATGAATGCCGCTGCATCGGCCCTAGGTTGTGTTTCCATGACGTCGCGGGGGAAACGGCGCGGACACGTTCGACAGTCTGGGGAGCCCTGCTTCGGGAAGGCGAACAACACACCGACGACAAGCGGTCCCCGCTCGGCATCCGACCGGCCAGCCAGCGGAGACCGGTCTAAGGTCATGTCAGTGTCCTCACTTGTGCGCGATCACACCGGCTGCGGAACGATCCGAATGTTCGGCTTGGTTCTCGTCCGGCCCGATGACGAACACGTTGCGGACGGTCTGGTTGTCCGCAGGTGTGCGGCTCTTGGCGTCCCTGACCTGGTTGCGGGGAGCATGCCGTCAAGCTTCGCCACGGTGTAGTCCTCGTCGCCGCCGTCTCGCCCAGGCCGAACAGCTAGCCGGTATGTGGCCTGGCGGACCACGGCACGCCGCACTCTGGGAAGCACGAGCCGTCCTGCGCCGCGCAGAGGGTCACGAGAATCAAGCCGGCTAGGCGGTATTCCGTGCAACGTTTCCAACTGTTAGGCGAGGCCTACCGCCTCCAGGTTGTGTTCGGGAGGCGGTAGCCCGGAGCCCGGCCATTCATGGGCGTCACGGAGGACCTTCATTGTTTGTCGTTCCGACGCTCCATGGTCGCTGGGCGGGTTCTCCGCGCGACCAGGCCGCTTTACGCAGCTTGCCATCCAACCCTCATGCCCGGCCGAGCTCCGTCAACAGTCAGAGGGCCAGACCCCCTGACCAGTGGAAACGCTGTGCCCGAGGTGGGCCCAGTCCGACGGGAAAAGTGTGAATCGGTCCGGCCTGCCTGCCCGTCGGCCCATAAGCTCAAACATTCTCCTCGCCACTGGACAGGTAAACGAAAGAGGCGAGACCGGCCAAACGTGGAGGAATTCACCCCAGCGGCCTACCGGCAAGGCACGGCATCGCCTGGCGATCTCCCCTTCGGCTTGGCTAGGCCAGATCCGACCCCGCGTATTTACAGCCCGATCAGCTTTCTGAGTTCGGCTGCTCGAATTCGAAGTACTTCCGGGTTCTCCTGCACATCTCTAAGAGAGATACCGGTTGACTCTCTGACAGCGCGCCGCATCGCTGGCAGGCTTGTGAATCCGCTGGCGTTCGCTATGTCCGTCAGGGAGCGTTTCCACGGGTTTGCGTTGCTGAGGAGCTCAAGGGCCTCCAGGGTCCTCAGCGCGCGAATGTATCCGCTGACTTGGAACTCTTCTTCCTCGAAGAGGTAGTAAAGGGCACGGCGTGAAAGAAACGAGTAGGCCACAACCTCGTCCACATCAAGGGCCCGGTTCCGGTAGTTCCTGCGTATGAACCTCTTGATCTCCATGACGCGGGCCAGTTTCAGGTCACCGGGTTCGGCGGGGGCTTCGAGCAGCGAGCTGACCAGGGCGGTCATCATGGACCGGAAGATCGGCTGGAGACGCGGCGCCTCCCGGCCAATTCCCGTCCGCTGCCAGCCGGACAGCGCCGGAAGGATCAACCCTCGCACCAGAGGGTTTTCCCTGATGTCGGCCAGTCCCTGCAACTGTTTCACTGTCCTATCGTCCAGACCCAGCAGGCACCGATCCAGTTGGAGCCGCACCGCGCTTAACCCGGCCGGAGCATGGAAGCTACCGGGGGAAGAAAGGTCAAGAAACCTGACGGTGCCAGCAGAAATTTCTTCGGAACATCTCGAGAAACTGAACTCGGGACATGGACTTCGGAAATGTACCAGCCAGTCCCCGGCAGACGTATCGCCGTTCCAGTAGCAAGTAGCGGGCTCATTCGTGACGTCAACAAGGCTGAATCCAGGACCGTCCAGGCTTAAAGCAGTTGGATTGAAACTCGGACGCACTGGTTTCTCGATTTTTTCCAACCGTACGGGAGTGTCGATGGCGCTGCCGTACCAAGTACGCCAATGTTCGAATTTTTCCTCGGGGCTCAGTCCGGGAGGAACGCTGTAGCGTGTTGTCCGATCATGCGGTACTGCATCCGGTGCGTCGGTGCTGGCGGGAGGCGTGAATTCCATGGGATCTGGGACCCTTCGGCCGGATGAAAAGCGATTAATGCGTCGCATATATGCGACATAAAGACTCATCTACGTTATACGGAAGAGAGTTCAAGTGCTCGACAGAGAGCGTCCTTGCTTCTTGCAGCCTTGCAGCTTGGAGGGCGGACCATAGCGGAAACTGCGCAAGTGCAGCCGGAAGGTACTTCGCCCCACCGAATTCCAGGATCTAGGTGTCTTGGACGTTGGCCCGGACATCCCGCCGCGACGAGTTATGCCAGTGGGCCCAGTCTTCGGGACGGACGGCGGGCCTGCCGAGGAGATAGCCTTGGCCAACGTTCATACCGAGCTCAGTGACTGTGGTGAGTTCTGTGTCTGTCTCGATTCCTTCGGCGATCAGTGCGGCGCCGATTCCTGTTGCGAAGCTGACCATGGCCATGCCAAGGGCTCTCTGGCCGGGGTCGGCGTCGATACCGGCGATGATGGTCCGGTCCAGTTTGATCACCTCGGGCCGGAGTTGAAGGATGTGGCGCATGGAGGCGAAGCCAGCGCCCGCATCGTCGACGGCGACGCGCAGCCCGGAGCGTCGAAGGCGCGCCAGCGCTGCGGCGAGGGGCTCGTAGTCGTCAACAGCGGAGCGTTCGGTCACCTCCACCACAATGCGTCCCGCGGGCACGCCGGAGCGTTGCAGGATCTCGCTTAACCGGGAGTCGAGGCACGCAGCGGGTGAAAGGTTGATGGCGATGTAAAGGTGGGGCGGGAGCTTGGCCGCGGCCACGAGCGCAGTTTCCATCGCCAGGAATTCGAGATCCGGACCACGCCCGATGGAGGCCGCGTCGGCGAACCATGTCTCCGCCGATCTCACCGGTGAAGTGACAAAACGCGTGAGGGCTTCGGCCCCGATAACGGCGCCCGTGCCAAGGCAACGGATCGGCTGGAACGCCGTCATCAAGGTCCGCTCGGTCAGTACGCCTTCGACGCGCTCCCTGACTTCATCAGCCGCAAGGCTGCCTGCTGCACGGCAGTCCCCTGGGCGACCTATTCCAGCCTGCGCCCGTTCATCATGTTGTTTCCGCAGAAGACGCCAAACAGCATGCAAGACCACCGGAACCAGCAGTACGGTCCCAAGAGCGGGGACAAGGGCCGGTCCGTCGACACCCTCCCAGGGTTCTTGGCCGAACACCATCGGCAGCAGCCAAATGGACAGAGCGAACGCAGCGTCGACGTACACGACAACGAGCAGCCACAAACCGGCCGGAGACAACGGACAGCGATTGACGTGATCCATTGAAGCCCGGCGTACCCCCTTCGGATACCGGCGGGTAAATTCTTCCCCTGCGCCGTTTAACTTCCGCATCAACGCACCGTCTTCCGCATCAACGCACCGTCCGGGCGGCTCCGTGGCCGACTGATGACGGCATGTCAGCGCTCCTTCCGGAGTTGATTCCTGATTCGACCAAAATTTGTCGTACCGAGGCGCTGCCTGCCTCCGGTGCCGCATCCCTCCTGCACGGCGTCACTATCGTGCTCCACGAGGACACCATGCTTGCCCTCCCCTATGGCGCGTTGTTGGGTTAACTCGACGGCAGCGTTCAGGTCCGCGTTTACGATACGAACCTTGTCTCCCGTGACGCGATAAATACGCCCGGTCTCGGTCGTCGTGATCACTCTGCCGTTCCTGCTTTCTCTGGTTCTTGGGATCCGCCCGTCGTACCGCTCTCTCGACTGGATTCCGGCACCCAAGTTGGGCTTCAACAAATTTGCGTGGTTTCGAGGGCTCTCCGTATCCGGGGCAGTGCTGCCCGGAAGGGGCCGATGACACCTAAAAACTGTTATCGGTCGAGCCTGTATTCAGAACACTCATAGATCGGATTCCACGTGAACCCGAGGAAGTGCAACGATTCCCGTTTCCATCCGTTTTGGGGGCTCTGAAGATCAGCTTCGTAGCAAATCCTACGGCCGGCTACGTTCGGTGAACCTGGCCAGGAGGTCCATTCCGTGCAGACTTAGGCGATAACTCGACCAATGCGTGCACAAAGGAGCGAATTGGGCAGGACTGATCGCCCAAAACAGAACCCTGAGTTTGAATAGTGAAATGAACGCCAGCCCTACCCCGACCGGCTCTTCGGCCCTCGCTCAACGGCGCCCTCCCGATCCAGGGCGCAATGTGGATTGGAAAACTGAAGTGGAATTCGTTGCGATGGGGTCCTCCGGGGATTGCACGCCAGACCGCGCCCCTCTGCGGAGCGGGTGGCTCAGGTGAATACTGGCCTCTCCCCAGCAGTCCCGGCTTTGAGCGGTGCGCAAAAAGTTGCCGTGGTTCTCATGCAGCTGAGTCCTACCAGCGCCGCTTCCCTGTTTGCACAGTTTTCTGAGTCCGAGGCCGAGGAAATCGCCGCAGAAATCGTGCGGCTCCGCCGAGTTTCTTCCTCCGTGGCGAGCACAGCGGTCAACGAGTTCCATGAATATGTCGCCAGCGGCCGAAGGACGGCACGTGGTGGACGCGACTTCGCTGCCGGGCTTCTGGAAGCATCCTTCGGCGCCGACAAGGCCGCAGGCCTATTGGACCGGCTTGCATCGACCATGGCGGGAAAGTCGTTCGACTTCCTCGAACCCATGTCCCCCGAACAAATATTGGCGTTGGTTGACGGGGAGCTTTCACAAACCATGGCCCTGATCCTCGCGCACCTGCGGCCCAGCAAGGCCTCAGCCGTTCTGGCCGGCCTAGACGACGGGCAAGCCAGCGAAGTGGCGCGCTGCATCGCCACGATGGGGCCGGTAGCACCCGAAGTCGTGTCCATCGTGGCCGAAGTCCTGAAACAGCGCGCCGGTTCGGTGGTATCGCCAGGAAAGTCCACCGAAAACGTCGGCGGCATCCAACCACTTGTGGACATCCTCACCCGCTCTGATACCCGGACTGAGCGTACGGTCCTGGACGGGCTGGATAACCTTGATTCCGAACTCGCCGGCGAGGTCCGCGCCCAAATGCTGACGTTCAAGGACATCGTCAGGCTCGAACGGCGCGATCTCCAGCAGATCCTGCGTGGCGTCAGCCCGGAATTGCTGGCGACCGCCCTCAAGGGCGCCGCGGCCGTAGTCCTTGAAGCCGTCCGAAACAATATCTCCGATCGGAACAGAGAAATCCTGGAATTCGAAATGGCCAATTCGGGGCCCGTGCGGGCCTCGCAAGTCGAAGAGGCACGGGCACAGATCGTGCGCTCCATCCGCGAGGAAACCTCCAACGGAACCATGGTTATACGACGCGCGGACGAGGAGGACTACATCGACTAACTCCACCCGGAATATTCCTACGCTCCGCCCTAATGACTCACCGGAGTTGGCAAAGGCACCAGGACGGTTGCCAACTGAGCTACGCGCCCCGGCCAGCGTAGTCGTTGAGGGCAGTGATGCCAGCCTGGTGCCCCTCCCTTTAGACCAGGCTGGATTCTAGACCAGGCTGGATTCCGAGATGAGCTGGGCGCGGCCTTCTTCGAGTTGGTACGCAACGGCGATCACGGCGGTGGAGGAATCGTTCACAGCGGAGGCAATCACCTGGGAGCTTTCCAGCAACCGGTCCACGGTCTGCTTGGCGTGCTCGACGACCATGTCGTTGACCTCCGCTTTACCCTCCCGCAGCGACGTCAGCACCGAGGGGGTAATGCGTTCGACGAGATCCCGGATAAAGCGCGGAGGCATCTGTCCGGTCTCCACTGCGTCCTTGGTGGCCGTCACGGCGCCGCAGCTGTCGTGTCCCAGGACAACGATCAGCGGGACATTGAGCATGGAAACGCTGTACTCGAGGGAGCCCAGGACCGCATCGTCGAGGACATGGCCGGCCGTGCGGACCACGAATGCGTCACCTAGGCCGAGGTCGAAGATGATCTCCGCGGCGAGACGGGAGTCCGAGCAGCCGAAGATCACCGCGAAGGGGTTTTGGGTGTTCACCAGTTCGCTGCGCCGCGACGCGCCCTGGTTCGGGTGAAGCGCGCCTCCGGAGACGAAACGCGCGTTGCCTTCACGTAGGCGATGCCATGCTTCGGACGGGCTGATCGTATTAGTCACCCTACTTACTATACGACGCCGCCTGGCGCACTGACGTCAACGACAAGCTGGCACGCGAGTTCGTCGAGACCTCCCGGACTCTGGCCTCCTTCGGAGGCGTCCCGAACCTCGTCGACTCCCGTCGGCCTGCCTCGCTTTCCTCTTCGCGCCGGTCCCATTAGCGAGCCCGGAGCCCTGCTCACCCGATAATGCCCACGCATTGCCAATCACGGCGAGCACGCGACCGGGATCCCAGGGCCTGTGTGGACGGTGGCGGGAAACCGCCGCCTGCTGTTTTTATCACGTCGTGAGTGCCCCCTCCAGCCAGGACCTCAGCACAGGGGCGGGAGCTGCGCCGGCCTGCCTCGCGACGATCTTGCCGTCCACGATGATCATTAACGTTGGCACTGCCTGAATGGCAAATCTGGCGGAGAGTTGCGGTGAGTGGTCCACATCGACCTTTACAAGTTTGATCTGCCCCGCGCGCTCGTGTGCCAACTGGTCCAGCACGGGGCTCACCATTCGGCAGGGTCCGCACCACACCGCCCAAAAGTCCACCAATACCGGAACGCCGGACCGTTCCGCGATCTCGCCGAAGTCGTCGTCGCCCGCCACAACAACCCAAGGCAACTCCCGATGGCAACTCCCGCAGCGTGGCCGGCCGTCGGCGACGGCCGGCACGCGGTTGGATTTGCCGCAATGCGGACATTGGATGATGGCCTGGTTCATGCGGCTCCGGCCCCTTCCAGCTCCATCGTGCTGTAGTCAACCACTAATTCCCCTCCGGATGCAGTCACCGTGACCACCCCTCCCTCCGCGATGCTGCCACGCAGCAGGGCCCGGCCTACCTGCGTTTCCACCACATGGGAAATATAGCGGCGCAAAGGCCTAGCTCCGTAGACCGGATCAAAGCCGCGTTCGGCTATCAGAAGGCGCGCCTCCTCGCTGAGGTGCAGCTCTATTTGCTGCTCGGACAGCCGCTGCCGCAGCTGCTGGAACTGCAGATCAACGATGCGTTCGATTTGCGGCAGCCCCAAGGGCGCGAACAGGACCGTATCGTCCACCCGGTTGAGGAACTCGGGACGGAAGTACGCCCGGAGCTCACTCATCACCCTGCCGCGCGCCTCCTCGGTGATCGCCCCGCCTTCGGCCGAACCCTCCAGAAGATACTGGGAGCCGATATTGGAGGTCATAATGATGACGGTGTTGCGGAAATCGACGGTGCGGCCCTGCGAGTCCGTAATCCTTCCATCGTCGAGCACCTGCAGCAACGTGTTGAAAATGTCCGGATGGGCCTTTTCCACCTCATCGAACAGCACCACCGAGTACGGCTTCCGGCGTACCGCTTCCGTGAGCTGTCCTCCTTCGTCATAACCGATGTAACCAGGAGGCGCCCCCAGCAGTCGGCTCACGGTGTGGCGCTCCTGGTACTCACTCATATCCAGCCGGATCATTGCGTTCTCACTGTCGAAGAGCGCCGCAGCCAGAGCCTTTGCAAGCTCGGTCTTCCCGACGCCCGTCGGGCCGAGAAAGATGAAGGAGCCGATGGGCCGGCGGGGATCGCGGATACCGGAACGGGCGCGGATGATGGCGTCCGACACCGCGCTAATCGCTTCTTCTTGCCCCACGACGCGGGCGCGCAGGATTTCATCCATGTGCAGGACTTTTTCACGTTCGCCCTCCTTCAGCCGTGCGACCGGTATACCTGTCCAGGCCGCGACGATGTCGGCGATCTCGTCCTCCGTCACCACCTCGCGGAGCAGGCGTTTTTCACCTTGTTTCGCGGTCAGCCGTTCCTCCTCGGCGGCCAGCCGCCGTTCGAGGTCGGCAAGCCTGCCGTATCGGAGCTCCGCGGCCCGGTTGAGGTCATAGTTCCGCTCGGCTTCCTCCGCGTCCTGCCGCACCCGCTCCAGTTCGCTGCGGATTTCCTGCAGTTTGTGAATCGCTTGGCGCTCGGCTTCCCATTGGGCCCTTTTCGCATCAGCATCGGCCCGCAGGTCCGCCAATTCGCGCCGCAACTCCTCGAGCCGGGTCTTGCTGGCCGGATCGGTCTCCTTGGAGAGTGCCGCCTCCTCGATTTCGAGCCGCGTGACCTTCCGGGTGAGTTCATCGAGTTCCGCCGGCATCGAATCAATTTCCGTCCGCAGCCTGGCGCACGCCTCATCCACGAGGTCAATGGCCTTGTCCGGAAGGAACCGATCAGTGATGTACCGGTGGGAAAGAGTGGCCGCAGCCACCAGGGCGCTGTCCTGGATCCGTACGCCGTGGAAGACCTCAAGCCGCTCCCGCAGCCCGCGAAGAATCGAAATGGCATCCTCGACGTCGGGCTCGTCAACCGTGACTGGCTGGAAGCGGCGTTCCAAAGCCGCATCCGACTCAATGTGTTTGCGGTATTCGTCGAGGGTGGTGGCGCCGATCATGTGCAGTTCCCCGCGAGCAAGCATTGGCTTCAGCATGTTCCCGGCGTCCATCGACCCCTCGGACGCGCCAGCTCCGACAACGGTGTGCAGCTCGTCGACGAAGAGCAGGATCCTGCCTTCTGCCGCCAGCACCTCGGCCAGCACCGCCTTCAGCCGCTCCTCGAACTCGCCGCGGTACTTGGCACCGGCCACGAGCGCGCTCATGTCGAGCGAGAAGATGGTCTTGTTCTTCAGCCCTTCCGGCACATCCTGCCGGACGATCCGCTGGGCCAGTCCCTCCACAATGGCGGTCTTGCCGACTCCAGGCTCGCCGATGAGCACCGGATTGTTTTTAGTCTTGCGTGAAAGTATCTGGACGACCCGCCGGATTTCCGCGTCGCGGCCGATGACCGGATCCAGCTTTCCGGTGCGGGCGTCCGCCACCAGATCGCGGCCGTACTTCTCCAGCGCCTCGTAAGTCTGCTCCGGTGTTGCCGAAGTGACGCGCTGATTTCCCCGTACCTGGGTCAGGACGGACAGGAATGCCTCACGGGTGATCCGGTGTTCAGCCAGCACCCTCCCGGCCGCAGTCGACCGTCCCTCCTCCGCCAAGGCCACGAACAGGTGCTCCACCGAGACATACTCGTCTTTGAGTCGCTTGGCCTCACGTTCGGCGGCGTCCAAGAGTGCGCCCAGCCTGCGGCTCACATACACCTGGCCAGGGGCCGCCCCCGGGCCAGTGACCTTCGGCTTGCGCCTCAGCTCGGCTTCGACGGCAGCCCTCAGCTCATCCACATCCACCTGCATGCCCGTGAGCAGGCGCGGGACAAGGCCATTTTCCTGCTCCAGCAGGGCCAGAAGCAGGTGTTCGCCATCGGTCTCAGTGTGCCCATTGCGTTCGGCTATCCGTTGAGCCTCTGCCAAGGCCTCCTGCGATTTTTGCGTCAAACTCTCCATGTTCATCGTGAAGCAGTCCCTTCGACCTGCGTGATTTCAACCAAACGTCGTTCAAGCGAGTCAACCCGCATCAACAGATCGAGTACCAGCGGGATTGCCGCGTAGTTCAGCGACAGCTCCGAATGGAGTCTCATGACACGCGCTATGAGTTCCGGGGCCTTCGGGCTGAACCAGGGTCCGCCCGGCGCATCACCCAGCGGCCGAATCAGGTCCAGATCTACGAACCGCATGACGACGTCGGGGTGGACGCCGCTGCTGCGTGCCACTGCCTCGAGATTCAGGCGCCACGGATAGGCGAGCGGATATTCTCGGCTCATAGAATTCCCTCCCGAGGGTGAAAGTCGGACACGGCGGCAAGCTGCTCGTATAGCTTGCGCACCTCACTGCTCAGTCGCGCGGGCACCATGACGCGGATCTCCGCGTAGAGATTCCCGGGGTGGCCCTTCGGATCGGGCACGCCCTGGCCGCGAAGCCGAAGTCTGCGCCCGCTGGAAGACCCTGCGGGAACGGTGATGGTGACCGGTCCCGCAGGCGCGTTGACCTTGATCTTGGCCCCGAGAGCGGCTTCCGACGGCGTGACCGGAAGGTCGAAATGGATGTCCCGGCCCTTGAGGCGGTATCTGGTGTCCGGCTGGATGCGTACGGTCAGGAACAAATCCCCGGGCGGGCCGCCGTCGCGGCCCCCGGCGCCCTCCCCCGCGAGGCGGATGCGCTGGCCTTCCACCACACCGGCGGGTACGTCGACGTCATAGTTCCGGGTTTCGCCACCCGGCTGGGCCAGGCGGACCGTGCGCCGTCCGCCGCGGATCGCTTCTTCGAGGGTCAGCCTAAGCTCGGCCTCGTGGTCCGATCCCTGCGCCGGGCCTGCCCCCTGCTGACGGAGCCAGCCACCGAGCAGATCCTCCCAATCGAGGTCGCCGCCCATATTGAGGTCAACGTTGCCGTACCCGCCTCGTCCCGACGGCGGACTTGGTCGAGGGCCGCCGGACCCCCATCGCGGAGTTCCTCCAGCCGGACCGGCTCCGCTGCCGGCGTACTGCCGGTAATCGGCGCCGAATCGGTCATAGCGGGCCTTCGTTTCGGCATCCGAAAGGGTGCTGTAGGCCTCGCCGATTTCCTTGAACCGGTCGGCGGCGTCCGGATCGCGATTGACGTCCGGATGATATTTTCGCGCCAGCTTGCGGTAGGCGCGCTGGATCTGGTCGGCGTCCGCCGTCCGGGAGACGCCGAGAACGGAATATGGGTCCCTAGCCACGGTCAGCGTTCACCGCCCGGCTCACAACGACGGCGGCTGGCCTGAGGATGGTGTCCGTGCCGCCGTAGCCCGGGCGCAGCACGGTCAGCACAGTCCCGGGGGCCGCCTCGTCCGTTTCCGACACACTGACCACCTCGTGAATCCGCGGGTCGAAGGGGACATTCTCGACGTCGATCCGCGGGTAGCCCAGGCGGGCCAGGGTATCGATAGCTTGGGAACGGATAGCGGCTATGCCTTCGACGAGCGGGTCCCCGGCAGACGGGGCGTGGGCTAGGGCCAATTCCAGATTGTCCAAGACGGGCAGCCACGCCAACGAGACCGCTGCGCGCTCCTGTGCCCTTAGCTGTGCGCCGTCCCGGGCGGCGCGCTTCCGAACATTATCTGCGTCAGCCAGCGCACGGCGCCACAGATCCTCCATTTTGGCCAGCGCGTCCGCCTGTGAAGCCGGTTCGGTTTCCCTTTCATCAGGTGCGGCGGCCCGTGCCTCGTCATTTTCCGGATTGGCCCGGCCGGCCCGCCCTGCCTGGTCGCTCATGGCCGTTCCTAGCCACGATCGAATTCTGCATCGACAATGTCAGCGTCATCTGCATCGTTGGACGCACCGGGCTGAGCTCCGGACCCCTGGCCCGCCCCTGCAGTGGCTGCGGAGGCACTTAGCGCCGACTGCATCTGCTGAAGCTCGGAAATCAGTTCCCTCGCGGTGCCAACGTCCGCCTGGCTGCTGACGGCGTCCCGTGCCTGGCCGATCAGCAGTTCCGCCCGGGCTTTGTCATGCACCGGGGCTGCGCCACCAAGCTCATTGACGGCCCGCTCAACGCGATAGGCCACCGCGTCGAGTTCGTTGAGGGTGTCGATCCGCTCCCGGTTCTGCAGGTCCTCGCTTCGGTGAGACTCCGCCTCGGCAATCATGCGCTCGACTTCCTTGGCGTCGAGGTTGGAGCCTTCGCTGATGGTGATGCCTTGTTCCTTGCCCGTGTCCTTGTCGCGGGCGGTGACGTTCAGAATGCCGTTGGCGTCCACGTCGAACGTGACCTCGATCTGCGGTTCCCCGCGAGGCGCCTGCCGGATATCGGTCAGCTGGAACCGGCCCAGCACCCGGTTATCCGCCGCCAGTTCCCGCTCCCCCTGCAAGACCACCACGTCCACGGCGGGCTGGTTATCGTCAGCGGTGGAGAACACTTCGCTGCGCCTTGCGGGGATGGTCGTGTTGCGCTCGATGATTTTGGTCATCACGCCGCCGCGGGTCTCGACACCGAGGGAAAGCGGCACAACGTCTAGTAGCAGGACGTCCGAGACCTCTCCTTTAAGCACGCCGGCCT
Organism: Arthrobacter sp. FW306-2-2C-D06B; assembly: GCF_021789175.1. Lineage (NCBI taxonomy): Bacteria > Bacillati > Actinomycetota > Actinomycetes > Micrococcales > Micrococcaceae > Arthrobacter > Arthrobacter sp. FW306-2-2C-D06B. The sequence goes on along the minus strand of NZ_CP084560.1, from coordinate 2,153,649 downwards.
GGATGGCCGCACCGATAGCCACGACTTCGTCTGGATTGACGCTCATGTTGGGATCTTTGCCGCCGGTCAGGCGCCGGACGACGTTCTGTACTGCGGGAATGCGAGTGGAGCCGCCAACCAAAATCACTTCATCGATGTCGTCGGCGGTAACCTTGGCGTCCGCCATCGCCTGCTTGACCGGATCCATGGTGCGCTCTACCAGGTCATGGGTGATGTCTTCAAAAACGGAGCGCCGAACAGTGGCCGTCAGATGCTTGGGCCCCGTGGCGTCGGCAGTGATGAAGGGAAGGTTGACCTGGGTCTGGGTCACAGAACTCAGTTCGACCTTCGCTTTCTCGGCCGCCTCAAACAGGCGTTGCAGCGCCTGGGCGTCGGACCGGAGGTCGATGCCCACCTCCTTCTGGAAGTCCTCGGCCAAGTAGTCCACAAGGCGGCGGTCAAAATCGTCTCCGCCGAGGTGCGTGTCACCGGCCGTGGAGCGGACCTCCACAACGCCGTCCCCCACGTCCAGCAGGCTCACGTCAAAGGTTCCGCCGCCAAGGTCGAAGACCAAAACCGTCTCATGCTGACGTTTGTCGATGCCGTAGGCCAGGGCCGCTGCAGTAGGTTCGTTGATGATGCGCAGGACCTCGAGCCCCGCAATTCTGCCCGCGTCCTTGGTCGCGGTGCGCTGTGCGTCGTTGAAGTACGCGGGAACCGTGATGACGGCCTCCGTCACCTTTTCGCCCAGCTGCTTCGCGGCGTCGTCCACTAGCTTGCGGAGAACGAGCGCGCTCACCTCTTCGGGTGCGACTTTCTTGCCCTGAACCTGGAAACGCGCCACCCCGTTGTCGTCCGCTACGACGTCGAAGCTCACGGCCTTGGCCTCATCCGTGATCTCGTCATAGTGTCGGCCGATAAACCGCTTGGCCGACGTGATGGTTCCCTTGGGGTTGAGAATCGCCTGCCTGCGGGCCAGTTGCCCCACAAGCCGCTCCCCGGTGTCGGTGTACGCCACAACTGACGGAGTGGTCCGGGCACCTTCCGCATTGGCTATGACCCGGGCCTCCCCGCCTTCCCAGACGGCGATCACCGAGTTGGTTGTTCCGAGATCGATTCCTACTGCTTTGGCCATGACTCACTCCGGTCTTAGAGGGCGCGACCGGTCCGGTGGCGGCGTCCGCCCGAGATTGCACCGCATGACTCACGCCCTGTTGGGCCATGAAGCTCAACGGGCTTTGTCATGGGGCCTTATACGGTTGAGTCTGCCCCTTAGGCAGGAACGACGGCATGACCCTCCAGGGTCCAAATATGCTCCAGGGAATTGACCTATCAGGGCTAGGATCCACAGCCGCATCCGCGCTACCTCGGGATCCGACTCAGCCTGCGCGTTGCCGCGCACGTCTCGCGCCTACGTCCGCGGCCGCTGGTTGACCTGGGGGATTCATATGCGGACCGTTTTTAGGCGTCCCGGGGCAATGCGGACGAGAGGGCAGCGGAGGAGACTCAACCTGTCACCTGTTTCCTAGAAAGCCAGGGAAGGCAGTGGGAATCCCATGAGTAAGAGCAGACCAGCGGCCGCCGAGGGGACAGCCTCACTCCTGTCGCTAGGATGCAGGGGCAGGTGGACCGCCGTTCTCGGCGCGGGGCTACTCATATTCGGGTCGGCGTGTACAGGGTCGCCTCCGGCGCCGGCATCACAATCCGCAAGCGCGGGAGGTTCGAGTTCCACAGGAGACCTTTCAGCCGTTCCTGGAATAGTCAGGGAAGTCGAGCCCTCCGTGGTCACGATCGAGACGTCAAGCGGCATCGGCAGCGGGGTGGTCTACCGCAGCGACGGCACCATCGTCACGGACGCCCACGTGGTGGAGGACCCACAAAAGAAGCCGTTGAAGAGCGTCCGGATCCACTTCGCGGACGGATCCCAGGCGTCGGCCACCGTGCTGGGTGTCGACGACCCAACCGATGTGGCAGTGGTGAAGGCTGACAGGGGCAACCTGCCTGCCGCCAAATTCTCGACGGCGCTTCTCGAAGTCGGGCAGCTGGCGGTTGTGATTGGCAGTCCGCTCGGACTCGAGCAGACCGTCACGGCGGGCATTGTTTCCGCACTTCACCGTAATATGCCACCGTCCGGGGAATCGCCGCAGGGGCTTATCGACCTTATCCAGACAGACGCGCCCATCTCCCCGGGCAACTCCGGTGGCGCCGTGGTCAATAGCAGTTCGGAGATCATTGGACTCTCCGAAGCGTATCTGCCGCCCAGTTCGGGTGCCGTGTCGATCGGGTTCGTGACCCCCGCAACCACGGTGAGCGACGTGGCGGACCAGATACTGAAGAGCGGAGTGGCCACACACCCGGTCCTTGGAATCGTCCCGACCGACATCTCTCCTGAGCTCGCAAATCGCTTTGGCCTGCCTACAATGTCGGGCGCGCTGGTCATCGAAGTTGCCCAGGGCGGACCGGCAGCCAAAGCGGGATTGCAGCCAGGGGACATCATCACCCAGTTCGACGGACAGAAGATCGCCAGTGTGACCGACCTTCTTGCCGCTGTCCGCAAGAAAGAGCCGGGCCAGCAGTCCGACGTCGGGCTTCAGCGCGGGCAAGACACAAAGTCAGTGAAAGTCACCTTGGGGAGCACTGCAAAGGAATAGACCTGATCCTGGGGCCTGACCAGTAAAGATTACGATGAACCGTTTCCAGAAACGAGGTGTGGCCATGACTGACCCACTGGCACAACAATTGTTTAAGGGATCAGGAACTGCGTTGATTATCCGGGGCATTGCGGCCGTTCTATTCGGCATTTTGGTTGTCGTCTGGCCCGGTGTTTCCGTACTCGCAATGGTGATCCTCTTCGGTGTCTACGCCGTCTTTGACGGCGTCACCAACATCGCGCACTACGTCACGCGCAAGCGGCGCCGGTCCGTCTCGCAACTATTGGGCGGCATCATCTCCGTGCTCGCGGGTCTCGTCGCGTTCGTCTGGCCGGGCATCACCGCCCTTTCACTGGCGCTCGTCATCGGCCTGTGGGCGCTCATTCTCGGTGTCTCCCAGATGGCGCTGGCCTTTGAAGTCAAAAAGACTGTCGGGTCATGGTGGCTCTGGCTCATCACAGGTATCGTCACCACTGTCTTCGGGCTCTTCCTGGTCGTTCTTCCGGGCCCAGGCATACTCAGTCTCCTGGGGCTGCTCTCGTCCTTCGCAGTTCTCGTCGGAATACTTCTCATCGCATCCGGAGCTGCACTGCGCAGGCTGGGAAAAAGCCCTTTTACCCGCCTCTCGATGGGCTAATAGCCTGCCAACCAGTGCGGAACACAACGCTTACGCCGGCTGTCGCGCCGATGCCGGCCCCGTGACCGGATTGACATAGGAGCCAACATGATTTCAGGCGAAGACTGGCGCTGGTGCTATCTCCATGAGGCATTCGTCTAAGGTACCGGCGGCGCAACCAGCTGATGGAACCTGTCGAGGGCTCGAGGATGATCGAGACGCCGGACGTCTCCGGCGCCTATCCCACGCTCGGCCAAGCCCAGATCGAATTGTTGGGCCGTGCCGGCACCAGCCGGGCTACGTCGGCCGGAGAAGTCCTCATTCAGGAGGGAGACTTCGACACCGACTTCTTCGTCATCCTCCAGGGCACGGTACTGGTCCTGGAGGGGCCGCATGTCGCCGGGAGCAAACAGCCTGCTGATCCGGGCCCCGGCACGCGGATCCTCGAAATTCACGGTCCGGGGCGGTTCCTCGGGGAATTGGGCCTGGTCGAAGGGCAACCGGCCTTTACCAGCACGGTATCCGCCGAGGCAGGGGAAGTGCTCCAGATCAGCGGGGACGATCTACGCCGCGTGGTCCTGACGCACGCCGCGGTGGGCGAGACCATCCTGCGGGCTTATCTTCAGCGCCGGATCCTGATGATCAGCTCGGGCGCGGGCATTCGCATCGTTGGATCCCGCTTCAGCCGTGACACGATTCGCCTCCTGGAATTTGCGGCCGCCAACCGCCTGCCCCACCGGCTGGTCGATCTGGAAAATGACGAGCAGACGCAGGCCATCCTGGACCGGGCCGGGATCCTCGCGAACGACCTGCCGGCAGTGGTACTTAGCGCCTCGCGGGTCCTCAGAAACCCTTCAAACGGAGTTCTGGCCGTTGCCATGGGCCTACGGGTGGCGAAAGAGCACTCGGCCTCCTACGATCTCATGGTGATCGGGGCCGGGCCGGCTGGCCTGGCGGCCGCCGTCTACGCAGCGTCCGACGGGTTGTCGGTCCTCCTTAAGGAAGGCTTCGCGATAGGGGGGCAGGCCGGCACGTCTCCGCGGATCGAGAACTTTCTCGGCTTTCCCGCCGGGATCTCCGGCGGGGAACTCACTGAAAGAGCGGCCATTCAGGCCCGCAAGTTCAGAGTCCAGATCAACGTCGCCTGCCGGGCAAGCACCATCGAGTTCAGGGACGGCGAGTTCCGCGCCGAGTTCAACGAGAGCGGCCCTGCCTCCTCACGGGCTGCGCTGCTCGCCACCGGGGTTCGTTACCGCCGGCTGCCGGTCCCCGGGCTGGAGGAATTCGAGGGGATCAGTGTCTTCCACGCCGCCACTGTCCATGAGGCCAGGCTCTGCGGATTTCAGCCGGTGACCGTCGTCGGCGGTGGAAACTCCGCGGGACAGGCCGCTCTTTTCCTTGCTGGCACGGGAGCACCAGTGCGGCTGGTTCTGCGCGGGGCGGACCTCCGGGCGGGCATGTCCAGGTACCTCGCGGAACGGATCCAGGAGCACCAAGGCATAGAGGTGCTGCTGCGGGCCAACATCGTGGGCGTGGACGGTTCAGGCGCCCTTGAACGGATAGTCGTCGATCTGGGAGCCACGGGCGAACAACGCATCTTCGAGTCCAGGTACCTCTTCATTTTCATTGGAGCCAAGCCACACACAGAATGGCTGCAGGGCAAGCTCGCCCTGGATGACGATGGCTATATCCTCACCGGGGCTGATCTCGAGGACTTTCCTCCTGAGTTCAGCAATCTGGGCCGCAGACGAATGCCGCTTGAAACCAGCGTCCCCGGGATGTTCGCGGCCGGCGATGTTCGGCATGGCTCGGTGAAACGCGTAACGGCTGCCGCCGGTGAAGGCTCAACAGCAGTGGCAATGATCCACGAGCACCTGCGCCTCCTCCGGGATGGACCGTCCGGTGCGCGTTGGAATGAGGGACAGTGAAGTCCAACAGGACCGAGCCGGCCTCCTGGAGGCCAAGAAAGGTTCTTCCTTTTACTGCTATCTGCCTCGTGTGCCTCCCGAAATGCCGTTGAGCGTCCGTCACTGACGGCAATCCGAAGGTGCATGGCAAGAGCTTAACAACGGCGACATACGGGCGTAGCTTGGATGGTATTGGAGCGCCGATCCCGGCCTAGCCGCATCGGCCGCAGAATGTGCCGGGCCCGCAAGAGGCGACCATGGGTATCCCAGCCAAGTACGGCGTCGGATGGCCTGCGCCGAGGGTTAAGGTTCACGACGGCAAACCGTCGGGCCCGAAAATGATCGACTCTCGACTCCGTGATGGGGACAAGCGGCTCAAGCCGGATCTCGACCACAGCGGGCAACGGACTGCGGTCTGCCAGGCTCGTATTTCCGGTAAGACCCCCGTTGCGGTGGACAGAGACGAGAATCATTATGTTCGATCGACGTATGGCAGAGGAAATCCTCAACACGGCCGCGCGGACGGTGTCGGAGATGTCGTTCTGCGAGGTCGAGGACCGCTACCTCGCGGTGAATGGCCGGTTGGATCCCGTCCCTGAACGCGCGGCGTTGCCTCAGGATCTGGACGTCCGGTGCCTCAAGGGCAGGGACTCCGTCCTCCCGTCCGCCAGGCCGGGCTGGCGATATGCGTTGTTCACCGTTGGCGACGATGGCGATCTGAACGGATGTCTGGTGCTGTCCGCCGCCGACCCTCCGGATTTCCCCCAACTGATCCAGCTCCGGACAGCTGCGGGGACGGCCGGAACGACTCATGCCAGGGAAACCCCCGGGGAATTCCGGAATGACCCATTCGGCCAGCTGCCCCGCCGTGACGATATGAACCAGCGTCTCCTATCCCTCTCGGCGACGGTATTTGAGCTTGAAGAAAACGCCAAGATCCGGGATGCCCTTGACCAGGGCACGAGTCCCGACCTTGGGGACAGTGACTCCAGGGAGGGACTCCTCGCGGAGGTCCTTTCACGACTGACGGGGCGGCCCATCTGTATTGAGGACGCGTTCGGGCACATTAGCGCGGCGGCTGGGACCGGGTCCAGACGCCCCTACCCCAGGCCTGGTCCGGCGGCCAGGTCGCGGACTGCGCAGCTCTGGCTTGCCTCCGGTTCACCGGTTCCCGAACCGCGAAGGCTCGTTGCCGTTGCCCTGTCGCACGGCGAGGTGTTGGGGGCTATTTGCATGCTGGAAACCGACAGGCCGGTCACAGCCAGCAACCTCTTCGCTTTGAAGTACGCGACGCGGCTCTTGGAGGTCGAGTTGTCGCACCGCCGCAGCATGGCCCGGCTGGAACTGAGGCTGGGGCGCGACCTCGTGGACGAACTCGTGTCCGGAATGGATAGCGCGGCCGCAGGCGTTCGTGCCGAGGCATTGGGATATGACATCAGTGGTCCGCAGCACGTGATTGTGGCGGAGTGGCAGCCGCCGCGAACCGACGATACTCTCGTGCTTGCGTTGCGCAGGACGTTGCTGGAACTCCATTCATCCGCGCTCGTTTCACGGCGCGCGGACATGGCCGTTGCCGTAGTACGTGGACATCCGTTGGGCGCCGAGGTCTTTTCCGTTGTCGCCAGGACCCTACGAAGTGCCACCGGGGCAGTGGGCATCGGCGGTCCAAGCCTGGAGGTCGCCCAGATTCCGCGCTCCTTCTCGGAAGCCCTGCACGCGCTGCACATTCGGGCCGGTTCAATCGATCACTACGGTGTCACCCGCTTTGATCAACTGGGGATCTACCGCATCTTGGACACAGCTGGAGGCGAACCGGACCTGGCGGGCTATGTCGACGAGTGGCTCGGAACCCTTCAACGCGCCGACGAAAGCCGGGGGTCTGACCTCGTGCAAACCCTGGCCCAGTACCTGGACCGCGGCGGCAACTATGACAGTACGGCCGAGAGCCTGACCATCCATCGAAGCACTCTGCGTTACCGCTTGAAGTCCATCCGGCAGATCACCGGCTTCAACCTCGCCGATCCCGAAACCCGACTAAACCTGCACGTCGCAACGCGCGCATGGCGCCTTCACCCGCACGGCGCCCCTTTTCACGTCCCGTAGCCAGCCCTCAACCGACCGAATCGCCGCAGTCAGCACAGTGCCGGTTGACCCGCAGGTCATAAACACTGAAGCATAGGAGGCCGGACGTGCCGGAAAGTTCGGGCGACGTGAACCGCACCGGATCCCGTACGCTGGGTGTGCTCGCCGAACCGGAAGTCACCGCCGAGTTTGCCGAGCGCAACGGCCGCGACGTGGGGCAGCTGCTCAACCTTGCCGATGAGCGCCACGACTGGTCCGTGGTGATCGAGTACCAGGATTTTAACGCTGGCAACGGACTGACGCCGATGCTGGACTCCATGGCCAAGCACCGGATCCGCCGCGCGTGGGATGTCATGGTCTGCCTGACCGATCTTCCGATCCGTTTCGAGGACCGGACGGTGGTCGCGGAAGTTGCGCTCGGGGAGCCGGTCTCCCTGGTTTCCTTGCCTGCGCTCGGCGCCGTCAACATCGACCGCCGGGTCCGCGCTGCAGTCGCCGACCTCGGCTGGGCGATGCACCGCCACTTCGATCCCGAGGATGACGCCGGCGAATTCGGTCCTCCCTCGCTGCACCGATCGCGGCGTATCGAGACCGCTGTTCTTGACGGCGGGTCGATTGGGTTCCGCTACGTCTCAGCATCCCGCCTCGGCCGCGGACGGTTGCTGGCAGGCATGCTCCGGGCAAACCGTCCTTGGCGGCTGGTCTTCGGCTTGAGAAGCGCAATGGCCGCCGCGATCGCCACGGGCGCGTTCGCGCTTGTCACGAACACAATCTGGCAACTCGCAGACCTCCTGGGGGCGCCGAGATTGACGGTGTTGATGATCCTTTCGATCAGCTCGATGGTGTTCTGGATCATCAGCCAACACGATCTGTGGGAAAGCCCCCGGCGCGACGATCCCCTCGAACGATACAAGGCTTCCTTGTACAACACTTCTACAGTGTGGTCGTTGATGATCGGCGTCGTGATGAGCTACGTCCTGCTACTCGTGGCCGTGCTGCTGGCCGCGGCGTTCACCATCGACGCAGGCCTATTGGCGCTGACCCTGCAGCATCCCGTGACTGTTTGGGATTTTGTGGACGTCGCCTGGATGACGACATCGGCAGCGCTCATCGGTGGTGCGTTAGGCTCGGGATTCGAGTCAAAGGACGACATTCTTCGGGCGGCCTACGGCCAACGAGAACGTCATCGTCGCCAGTCGATGGATGCAGGCGAATAATCCGGATGCGCCGCTGGGCGGGCTCACGCCAACGCCGGGTGCCGCCAAAGGCCCCTGCCGAATATCGGGAACCCAGCCAGGGCGCTCGGTTTCCGACCTGGCGCCGATCAGTGGACGAGGCCCGCGACGAGATTGATCGCCGTGGCCAGCACGATGGCTCCCAACACATAGGAAAGCAGGGCCTGGCGCAATGCGGCATACCGGATGGCGTCCGTGGTCAGGTCGGTGTCGGAGACCTGATATGTCATGCCAATGGTGAAGGATAGATACGCGAAGTCCGCGTATTTGGGCGGATTCTTCTTGTTGAAGTCCACACCGTCCTTAGCCAAGTAATAAAGAGTGGCGTAGCGAAGTGTGAAGAGGGTGTGGACCAGGAGCCAGGAGAGTGCGACGCTGCCCAGGGCAACGCCAATGATGAGTGCTTTCGTTCCCCCCTCCGCAGGAGCTGCCTCCAGCAGGATGAGGGCGACGCCCCCGAAGCTACCCATCGTGGCCGCCAGGACGAGAATGTCGGAGGCGAACCGGCCGGGATCCTCCCGGACCGCATGGGCAGAGGTCTCCGACGCATCAAGGCGCCCGATCACGGACCAGACCCAGACCAGGTAGATCAGCGACGCGGCCGCCCACCCTAGAGCCGGGGCATAGGCCCAGGAGCCCAGAAACCCCACTGCAACGGCCACGGCCAGCCCGCCGGCTGCCATCACCGCCAGCCGAACCCGAGTGCTATTAACCGGGGAAGTGTAACTACGGGTGCTCACGACCTGGCCCCCTCCGAATCGAACAGCTGAACCCGGGCCGCAACGGCCGGAGACACCACACCGTTCGCCGAGCGGCGTCCGGGCTCAGATAAGGGGACGCAACGGAACCCTCACCCATATCGGTTGCCTCGGCCATGGGAAGCGTCTCGCGTGGACTCATAGAAAACCTCCCAATAGCGGATACATTCCTTCATTTGAAAACCTCCGCCTAGCGGTGGGTTGACAGTGTTGGCGTCGGCTGGCAAAGAGCTGCGATGTTCTGCGGTGCTAGGTGCGCACCGCGAGTGTGGTGCGCTCTTGCGCGCTCGTCATTCACTCGCCCAAAGTAACGCCGCGGGCACACGCTGTCGAGTGCTCGCCCCGCCCGCAAAATCACGGGACCGGGGCCAATCGGGAAGCATCGGCGAGGGCGAGGTCGAAAGGCCACCGCGACGGCCAGGCCACAGCCGCCGCTGGCCCATTGGGCAGGCAGAGAAACGTCCGTTAGCCGGCTAAACGGGCCGGCGACTCCCCGAGCAGGCGTCTTCGACCACGGTCACATACCGGCCCGCGTCCGAGGCCCCGAGTGCGGTCGCCAGGATGCAGAAGTCGGTTGCGACACCAGTGAGGATTATCTCTTCCCCGACGGGAATCCGGTCCGCCCGCGCTTCCCCCATTGGAGAGTGTGAGAAGGTCAATCGAGTCGCGGACCTCAACGCCCGGGAGTTCGATGTGCCAAATGGGATCGGCGGGAGCCCGGCGCATGCTTTGCCAGCGCTCGTAGTACGCGGACCACGAGCCTTCCTCCGCAGGGTCAGGGATGAATCGCGTGAGGATAGGTTCCCATCCGGAGGCCACCAGGCGCGTGATGCTTCGGGCCTCTTCGTCGTACCGCGGGACGTGCCACTCCCCCGCTTGGCGGAAGGCACGCTGCATGTCGATCACGACTAAGTGACCTTTCGCTCCACTAATCACAATGCCTGGCCTTCCTGGTTAGCGTAGGGATCGGCGATGCCGATGTATTGGGTGGTTGTGTACTCGGCGATGCCCTCGGCGCCGCCCCCCCCCCCGGCCGAGGCCCGATTGCAGGTGCTTCTTACGGGCATCCACAGCAAGCCGGTCAACAGGCCGCTTGGCCAAGAGTTCCTAATGACTCCGCCGCCACTATGCCTCTTCTCCATTCCGTTCCGGAGCCGGGCCGAGCCAACTCAGGGCTCCTCAAAGCGCTTCAACAACCCAGCATCGTGGCGCAGCACGAAGTCCACGCCAGCACTGACCTCAAGACCACGGCCGTGACGATGAGCCGACACGAAGGGTAACTTCCCGCAACGGTCAGAAGAGCCTGCAGGTCCCGGCGCATATTCTGAGACCAGCCGTATCCGATCCTGAAGGAAGCCATGCCCGACCCCTCACGTCCCTTACGCAAACTTGGATTCCTCACTATCGGCCTGTTCGATCCGGCGGATCCCGCCCCGGGCCACGAATCCACTTTGCAGATCATCGAACTCGGCGAAGGCCTCGGATTCGACAGCGCGTGGCTGCGGCACCGTCATTTGCAGTTCGGAATCTCCTCCCCCATCGCGATGATGGCCGCCGCCAGCCAGCGCACCTCACGGATCGAGCTTGGAACCGCTGTAACACCGCTGGGCTGGGAAAACCCCTTGCGCCTTGCGGAAGACCTGGGCACGGTGGATCTGCTCGCCGGGGGACGCATCAATCCGGGGCTGAGCGTGGGTGAACCGATGCATTACGACACGGTGAAGCACGAGCTGTACCCGGATTCCTCCGAGTCAGAGGATTTCAGCTACGGGCGCCTGAACCGACTTGCCCGTCTGATCGCGGGGGAAAAGGTGCGGGACTTTTCCGGCAGGCAAGGTGTAGTCGAGGAATTCTCCAACCGCGTCGAGCCGCATTCTGCCGGGCTCCGGGATCGCCTTTGGTATGGGGCGGCCAGCAGGAAGTCGGCCGTCTGGGCCGGGGCAAACGGCTTCAATCTCCTCTCCAGCAGCGTCATCTTTCCGGAAGCGGATCAGGAACCGGACTTTGCCCGAATCCAGCAGTCGCAGATTCGTGCCTTCCGTGAAGCCTCTGAAACGTCAGCCCAGGCGCACGGACAGGCCCGTGTGTCGCAGGGCCTGGTGGTGATCCCAACTGATTCGGCTTCGCCGGGTCAGCGGGAGAAATACCAGCGGTATGTTGATGAACGCACTCCCCGCACACGGGCGCCGCAGGGGGCAAGGGGCATGCTGTTTGCCGCGGACCTGATCGGTACCAGCGACGAGATCGCCGAACAGCTATATGCACACGCAGGATTTCAGGAAGTCGACGAGGTGGCGTTTGCGCTGCCCTTCAGCTTCGACCACGAGGATTACATCCAGATCCTCACCGACATCGCCAGCAAACTCGGTCCAGCCCTGGGATGGACCCCAGCTGAAGTCCGGCGCAGCGCGCAGTAGGCGGCACGGCCTACAATCGACCACACGTTGGGCATTCCTGGGCGGCTGTGCGCAGCCGAGTCGCGGTGCTCCCAGTTGTCAGAGCGGTCCTGTGCGGTAGCCTTTCGACCCATGGTCGATGCGAAGCGATTCCGGGTACTCCTTGAGGAGGAACGTGACCGCAAGGTTGCGCTCTTGAGAGCCCTCCGTGGGGACATCACTTCGGTAAACGTCGCCAGGCAGGACGCCAACGTCGACGACGAACACGATCCGGAAGGGAGCACGATCGCCTTCGAACTCTCCCAGGCTTCCGCACTCATGGAGCAGAGCCGGGTGGGCCTGGAACAGATCGAGGCCGCTTTGCTGCGGATTGCCAACGGGAGTTACGGACTGTGCGCCGTGTGCGGCAAGCCCATCGCGGAGGGCCGCCTGGAGGCAAGGCCTTGGACTCCGTATTGCATAGAGCACGCATCCGGTCAGAGCTAAGCCAAGGCGAATACCCCTCCCGCCACTCGTTGCCAACGATGTACGATCCGGCGCGAGGGCCCATCTGAAGCATCCCTCCGTCGACGACGCCGGTATAGCCGGGAAGGCAATCACCGCTGCGACCTCACGGGCACCCGCGGCTGGCCCAGCGGCACCACGGGAGCTCAATGGCTGTGGGGTCCTTGTCGCTGTTGCCCGTCATCGGCGTCGCAATTTCGCCCGGAGCAACGCTGCGGGTAGCGTGCGTGCCCAACGGACTGTGGAAGCCCTGGCGCCGCCAGCGGACTGTCGCATTCTGCCTCCTCGGATGGCCTGTTTCTCGTTCAGGATGCTCATGCCTTCTCAGTTCTTCTGCAGTTCTCCGTACACCTCGTCGGTGACGGGCTCGAGCCATTCGTTACTGACGTTGTCGCCCGGGGTGATGAAGGCCAGGTGGGAGAACCACGAGTCGACCTTCGCGCCGTGCCAGTGTTTCGTCCCGGCCTGGACGTGGATCACCGTTCCCGGCTCCAGGCTGACGGGGTCCTGACCCTCGGCCTGGTACCAGCCGCTGCCCGCCGTGCAGAGCAGGATCTGGTCACCGCCCCCACCGGTGCCGTGGTGGATGTGCCAGTTGTTGCGGCATCCCGGTTCGAAGGAGACGTTGTTGACGGGAACCTTCCCGCCGGCTAGCGGGGCCAGGTAGCTCTGGCCGATGAAGTACTGCGCGAAGGCGTCGTTGGGAGCTCCGAGCGGGAAGATCTGCTGGAAGTTGTTGTCGGTCATTCTGATTTTCCTTTTGTCTTGGTCAGTGGTTGACGTACGCCATGTGCTCGGCGTTGTAGCGGTCGCCGCGTATTCCGATGCTCTGGGCGAGGCTGTCGAGGTCGGCGCGCTCGTCCGCGGAGAGGGCGAGCTGCGTGGCCGTCGCATTCTCCCGGATGCGCTCGGTACGTCGAGTGCCAGGAATCGGTACGATCCACGGCTGCTGCGCCAGCAACCAGGCCAAGGCGATCTGGCCCGGCGTCGAACGCTTTGCCTCCGCCAGGCTCTTGACGTGGTCAAGGAGTTTCTGGTTCGCGGCGAGATTCTCTGCCTCGAACCGCGGAACACGCCGACGGATGTCTCCCTCGGCGAAGGCGGTGGATGCCTCGACGGTGCCGGTAAGGAAGCCCTTGCCGAGCGGGCTGAACGGTACGAAGCCGATGCCGAGCTCCGCCAGGGTCGGCAGCACCTCAGCCTCGGGATCCCGTGTCCAGAGCGAGTACTCGCTCTGGACCGCGGTGACCGGGTGCACGGCATGAGCGCGGCGGATCGTGGTGGCGGAGGCCTCAGAGAGGCCGAAGTGCTTCACCTTGCCTTCGGCGATCAGCTCGCCAACAGCCCCGGCGACATCGTCAATCGGCACGTCGGGATCGACGCGATGCTGATAGAACAAGTCGATCACATCCGTACGCAACCGTTTCAGCGACGCCTCGGCGACGCGTCGGATCTGCTCGGGCCGGCTGTCCAGCCCGACACTCTGGCCATCCTGGATGTCCCAGCCGAACTTGGTGGCAATTACGACCCGGTCGCGAATCGGCTCAAGCGCCTCCCCGACGAGCTCCTCGTTGGCGTACGGCCCGTACACCTCTGCCGTGTCGAAAAATGTCACGCCATCGTCGACGGCCGAGCGCAGCACGGAAATCATCTCGTCGCGATCGCCGGGGTTGGGTCCGTAGCTCTGGGACATGCCCATTGCGCCGAGCCCGATCGCGGAGACCTCAAGGCCCTGGCCAAGTGTTCTGATGTGCATGATCAGTCCTTCGTAGTAGTCGTAGTGTCATCGAGGACGTGGCGCGACGGCGACGCGGTCACAGTGGCGGCGAGGCTCGCCAACAGCTGGAGCCGCTGCTCGCTCGGCGAACCGGACTCAGCGGTGTAAATGAGGAACGAAAGCCCGGGCTCAGCAGTCAGCTCCAAACCCTCATACGTCAGGGTGAGGTCGCCGACCTCGTGATGGTGAAAATCCTTTGTACCCGAGCCGTGGCGGCGGACGTTGTGCGCACCCCATCGCGTACGGAAAGCGTCGCTGCAGGTGGAGAGTTCACCGACAAGGTCCTGCAACTGCTTGTCACGAGGATCATGACCGGCTTCCGTGCGCAAGATCGCCACGGTGACGTCTGCGGCCGCCTCCCAGTCCGGGTAGAAGGACTTGGCGCGCTCGTCAAGGAAGCAATACCGGGCGAGGTTCCCCTGCCCGGGCCCGTCGAAGACTTCATCGTAGAACGCGCGGCCCAGGGCATTGGTCGCCAGGATGTCCATCCGCCCGTTGCGTACGAATGCCGGGCCGTTCACGATGACGTCCAGCGCACGGGTCAGGCCATCCCGGGCCACCCACGTCTTCGGCTTGCGCCGGCGCACGGGCTGCGCGCCCCCGTTTGCCGCTCGCGCGAGGTCAAAAAGGTGCTCGCGCTCGGCGTCGTCGAGCTGCAGAGCTCGTGCCACCGACTCCAGCACAGAGTCTGACACTCCTACGAGGTTCCCCCGCTCGATCTTGGCGTAATACTCCGGGCTCACGTCCGCGAGCATCGCGACCTCGCCCCGCCTCAAGCCCGCCACGCGACGGGGCCCTGAGACCGCCAGACCGGCCTGTTCGGGGCCGAGATTGGCCCGACGGGACATAAGGAACTCCCGTGCTTCGTCTCTGGTATCCATGCAGACAACGTTATTTCGGCGACCGCTTCGGAGGGAGTCCCCACTGGTACACCCTTCACTGGAGACTCCCCCTGCCGCCTTTGCGATGGACTGGACTCGTCCAATCAAGGACGAAGGAGTAAGACCATGAGCACCAAAGAGCAGAACACCGGCTGGACCGGTGGGAAGAACGCCTTCGGCGACTTCGCGCCCGGAATGGTCCACTACACGAGCGATGAGCGTATTGAAGGGCATCATCGAGGAAGAGAACTGAGCATTTTCAGCTTATCGTCACGCCGCTCAGGACGGCAGGAGGGTCACTAGCCCCACCATGGTGATTCCGCTGTGGAGAAGCCCAATCCGAGTGAGCCAGCCCCGCCACCCACTGAACGCGAGAGAGTGCTTCGGACTATGCTGACGCTGTCCACGCAGGGTGGCGCGGCGCTGAGGAGAATCGCGTTCGCAGTCTGCGGCAGTTCAGACAGTGCCACATGTTCACATCAAGTCATCCGTTCAACTTCATTTGATGGGGCCCGCGGCACTGTATCCGCCGCTGCGACCCGATTCGTCGGAGAACCAGAACGAGTACAAGTGCGCGTCGGCGGAGACGCTGATGGTTACGGTGACGCGGCGTGTGTCACGGCTGTTCCCGCAAACCAGGGGGATCCCGTGACGGGTGCTGTCGATGCCGGACGGGATAGCATGGGTTTCCGTTTCACCCGTGTCTAGATTCGTCACGGCTGCTTTGCCTTCGCCCCTGCCCGTACGGATATTGACGAACAGGTGGCTTCCCTGCACAAGGAGGGGTTTCGTACGCACCATTCCCGTTCCTTCAGAACCTGGAGTCAAGGCGCAGAATCCGTCCCGCCGTAGGGTGGCGAGGCCCATCGAACCGCCGGCGTACATGTGGTGACCGAGAGCCGGGGAGAGTCCGGAGAACCCTGTGTAATAGATCCTCGTATCGTCCCCGTACGGGACTATGCCGCCGTTGACCAGGTGCAGGTACCCGTAGTCCCAGGCATCCCGGGCCAGGGAAGACGCCAGGAATGGTTCAGGAGCCACGGTGTAGTGAAAGCCATCCCTTGAGATGCCGAGGTGCAGGTCGATGATTTTCGGCATGCCATTCGCTTCGGCATAGTTGTTGGATGGACCCCGGTATACGGCAAACACCCCGAGCATGGCGCTTTCATAGGGCATGCAAGTTACCTTATAGATTTCGGACGCGCGCAGATCCCCGATGGCGGCAGCGGTCCCGAAGCCATGACTCCCCACCCAGGGAATGACGTCATCCCCGGACCAGCGTGCCGCATCATGGAAGTGGTCTGCTTCATGCCAGCCCCGTCCACGCCCATATGGCCCGAGGTGTGTGCGGAGGCTGAACACCCACTTCCGTCGAAAAGGGTCGTAAAAGAAGGTCGTGTTGTCCCCGCACGGTCCAGACGGTCCTTCGTGGATCCAGTGCTCGCCATCTTCGCTTGAGTAGATTTCGCCGCACTCGGAGATGACGGGCGTTGAATGGGCGGCCAGATCGTCAGGGCCGAATTCCGGGGACCGCCGGCGGACCCACCGCAACATGCGGAAGGGGGATTCAGGCTCGAAGTAATCGCGGCAAATGCTGACGCCGTCCCGCTGCAATATGCTTCCCTGGATCTCATACTCGAGCCCTGTGAGTTCCAGTGGCTCAGCGTCATTCCAGGCGATGCCGTCGGCCGAGATGCGCAGGGAGGTCCGGTCAAACCATCCCGACATGTACCAGACTCGCCACTCCCCTTTATCGGGGTCGTAGAGGATACCGTCATCGAACGGTGCAGCCACCGGACAACGGCCTCCATTCATGTCCCGGTCCGTGGTTGGGGCCAGCACCGGGTTTTCGGCGTGGGGAATGGGCGGCAGCCACTTACGTGCCAGAGAGCGTTGATCGAGTAGGTAGTCATCAATGATCAGCTGGCGCCCAACGCGAGCGTCGATAGTATCCATGTTTCCTTCGGTCCGATCCTCTGGTCGTTGCGAGCCGCGCTCTCTCCGGAGACGGGAATCATTGACGCAGGCACCGCTGGAACGATTGGGCCCAGAGCCTCGCGGACCGTTCTGGCCGTTGGCGATGCTCCGCCGCGTGAAGATCGGCTCACCGGAGTTGTAGAAGTTGAACATCGACGCAGGCAAGGTCAACTCAATGCGCTCTCCCTGGGAGCATAGGACGCAGCACTCCCGAAACGCCAACGATCCGCGCAAGATCGGCTGACGGTTACCGACCACCATCCCCCGTCATTGTCGGCGACCGGTCAGCGATGGGCCCGCGAATGACCCGCGATGCGGTGGACGCAATGCTCTCCCAATGACGGGTCGCAAACTCGGCCGAGCGGCCGTCCCTGGGTTCCGCAACCTAAAACGGTGCCGATGCTTACCGCATCGGCATTCCCCGGAGTGGACGGTGTCGAAGACGAGGGCGTCATTGCTGTGTACTAGGCCGGGGGGAGCTCTGAGCTTGGAGTATTGACATGAAAAACCGTTTTAGCTAATGTGACTTGCACAACAAGTGAAAAAACGTTTTGCAAAGGGGCAGGGCCGTGGCAAGAGTAGGCATCCGCGACGTAGCGAAAGCCGCACAGGTTTCCGTTACGACAGTGTCGCATGCTCTGAATAACCGGAGGGGCTCCCGCATCAGCGCCGCGACGAGGGAGCATGTCCGCTCTGTTGCCGAGGAACTGGGCTATGCACCGAACCGGCTGGCGAGCGGGCTGCGCAACAATCGCTCATACCTGATCGGCTTGGTGAGCGATGAGGTTGCGACGACTCCATTTGCCGGCGACATGATCCTGGGTGCACAGGATGCCGCGTACGAGCGCGGGTGTGTCCTGATGATGTTGGACAGCGCCCGCGACAGTGAACTGGAAAAGCGGCAGGTCAGCACTTTCCTTCAACACCAGGTCGATGGCATCGTCTACGCGAGGATGTACCATCAGCGGATTGGGCTCCCGGCTGAACTGGCCGGAACGCCGACGGTCCTCCTGGATGCCCTCTCGGACGACGGAGAAGTGTCCTCAGTGGTCCCGGACGAGGTGGAAGCCGCACGGAATGCCGTGCGGTTCCTGATCGGCGCCGGGCACCGGAGCATCGGATTCATCAACAATGTCGATGACATTCCGGCCACCCACGGACGCCTGGCCGGCTATCAGGAAGCGCTGAAGGGGAGCGGGATTGAATTTGATCCCGCCTTGGTTGCCGCAGCAGTCCCCGTAGCCAACGGCGGCAGGGAGGCGGGGATGGAGCTGCTGTCCCGGCCTTCGAGGCCTACGGCGTTGTTTTGCTTCAACGACCAGATGGCCATGGGCGCCTACCAAGCGGCCGGTGCCCTGGGCCTGAGGATCCCGCAGGATCTGTCAGTCATTGGGATTGACAATCTCGAATTGATCGCTGGAGCCTTGTGGCCCGGCCTGACAACGATGGCCTTGCCTCACTACGACATGGGGCGCTGGGCCGTGACCCAGCTTTTGAACGAGATCGAAAACCGGGACGATGTGGAACCCGTCCAGATGATGTTCGACTGCCCGCTGGTCCAGCGCGGGTCAGTCGCACCGCCGCCGCAGACCTGAAGTGGCAGCACACTGCAAGTAAACCCCCCGCTTCGCCCAGAAATGGGAGCGTGGCCGCTGCAACGGCCACGCTCCCTGGGCGGAACCGAAACCATCAACGCAAGAATCCAACAGAAAGATTCACCGGTAATGAACACTCATTTCAAGCGGTTCCTAACCGCAAGTCTAACCGCCGCCGCCCTTGTGGGCAGCATGGCAGCCTGCGGCACAGGCGGTGGAAACTCGAAGGACGGGGCCAACGGCGAACTCACCCTCTGGACCCACAACGCCGGAAACCCGGACGAACTTGCATCCATCCAGTCGGTTGTAGACGCCTACAACCAGAGCCAGAGCAAGGTGAAGGTCAAGGTTCAGGCTTTCCCGCAGGACTCCTACAACGACTCTGTCGTCGCTGCTGCCTCGGCGAACAAACTGCCCTGCATCGTCGACATTGACGGACCGAACGTCCCCAACTGGGCGTGGTCGAAATACCTTACGCCACTGAAGCTCTCGGCAGATCTGTCCCAGGATTTGCCCAGCACCTTGGGTAAATGGAACGGCCAAACTTACTCGTTCGGATACTACGATGTCGCTTTGGCAATGCTTGCCCGCGCATCGGACCTGAAAGCTGCCGGTGTCCGCGTGGCTACCGTGGACAAGCCGTGGACCAAAGATGAATTTGAATCCGCCCTGGCCGCGCTGAAAAAGCTGGGCAAATGGGACAACCCGCTGGACCTCGGGACGGCGGGCACAGGTGAGTGGCTCCCCTACGCCTACTCACCGTTCCTGCAGTCCTTCGGCGGGGACCTGATCAACCGTAAGGACTTCCAGAGCGCAGACGGCGCGCTTAACGGTGACAAGGCAGTCGAGTGGGCAGACTGGTTCCATGGCCTCATCGCCAAAGGCTACGCCGCGCAGAAGAGCGGAAAGGATTCCACGGCAGATTTCCTGAACAACAAGAGCGCCATTGTCTACACGGGCAGCTGGGCCGCCGATAAGGCCCGCACCGCGCTGGGCGACGACCTTGTCGTCATGCCCTCAGTCGACCTCGGCAACGGACCGAAGATCGGCGGCGGATCCTGGCAGTGGGGTGTGACCACAGGCTGCAAGAACCCGGACGCAGCGATGGACTACCTCTCCTTCTCCCTCAAGCCGGAGAACATCGCCAAGGTTGCCAAGGCCACCGGGACGATTCCGGCTACCGATGCCGCCGCCGCCCTGGTGCCCGGTTACGAGCCGACGGGCAAGAACCGAGTCTTCCTTGACTTCTCCAAGAAGTCTGCGGTGCTGCGACCCGAAACGCCTGCCTATCCGTTCATTGCTACCGAGTTCGGCAAGGCCGCCCAGGACATCATTTCCGGTGCTGAGCCGAAGCAGGTCCTCGACAAAGCCGTCAAGAACATCGATTCAAACATCAAGTCCAACAACGGCTACAAGAGCTAGCCAGCCTCCGAGGTGCCGCGATGCGAGCTAGCAGCGCGGCACCCCGGACCGGACCACTCAGGACCACTCACGATGAACTCCTCTTCAGCCCCGGCAGCTTTGCCGGCAACCACCCGTGTCATCCCTTCAACACCATCTCTTCAGAAACCACGTCAGCTCAGGAAATACCACCGGCGCGAGCAGCGAGCCGGGTGGGCCATGCTGAGCCCGGCACTTCTCCTGCTACTGCTTTTCGTGTTCGTGCCTGCCATGCTCGCCTTTGGCCTGGCGTTCACCAACGCACGCTTGATCTCACCAAACCCGCCGACATTCGTCGGCCTGGACAACTTCGTACGCCTCTTCGGAGATGACGGGTTCTACCGGTCGCTCCTGAACGTGGCGTACTTCGCAGTCGTCGTGGTGCCGCTGCAGGCCGGTGTGGCGCTGGTCATGGCGCTGCTGGTCAATGCGAAGGTCCGCGGGGTCAACTTCTTCCGCACCGTGTATTTTCTGCCCGTGGTCACCTCCATGGTGGTCGTCTCCCTCCTGTGGTTGTTCATCTACCGTCAGGACGGTCTGCTCAACGAAATCATCACCAGGCTGACCTTCGGCACGGTCCATGGCCCGGACTGGTTGAATAACACGGCCACGGCAATGCCGGCCATCATCCTGATGTCGGTGTGGCAGGGCGCCGGTTTCCATATGATCATCTGGCTTTCAGGGCTCCAGACCATTTCGGCTGAACTATACGAAGCAGCCGACATCGACGGCGTCAGCCGGTGGCAGCGGTTCCGGTACATCACCTGGCCGGGGCTTTCCTCCACCCGGAGTCTGATCCTGATCACCATCACGATCCAGGCACTGAGCCTGTTCACGCAGATCAACGTGATGACCCAAGGCGGGCCGCTGGATTCGACGACGACGATCGTCTACCAGGCTGTCCGTGCCGGGTTCAAGCAGCAGGAAACCTCCTACGCCTCCGCGATTTCCCTCGTTTTCTTCGGGCTGGTCCTCATCATCTCCGCAGTACAGCGCTACCTCACCCGAGAGAAGTCCTAACATGGCCACCATCCTTGAGAGCTCCGGCGGCCGCGCCGGGGCCCGTTCAACCTCACCAAAACCCCGGCGGCTGCGCGGCACCGGCGGCTGGATCGCGCGGATCCTTCTCGGCGTCGTCTTCGCTTTCCCGTTGTTGTTCATGTTCGTGTCCTCAATGAAGCCGGACCAGCAGATCTTCGGGGATCTGTCCTCGATTGCCGCCTTCCTGCCGGTGGGCAACCTCTCGTTCGACAACTACGGCGCCGTCTTTGACCGGGTTCCCGCTGCCCGGTTCCTGATCAACTCCATCGGGATCTCCGCTGTGACCGTTATTTTGGGAGTCCTGATCAACAGCCTCGCGGCGTTCGCCCTCTCGCGGATGAGGGTCCGAGGCAAAGGAATCATCCTGACCCTTATCATCGCCACACTCATAGTGCCGTTCGAAACACTGGCCCTGCCCCTGGTCTGGTGGGTCAACCAGTTGCCTTCGCTCGAGCTCGACGGCTTCAACCTGTCGCTGACCACCGGATGGCTGGACACCTACCAGGTGCAGATCATTCCGTTTGTGGCCAACGCGTTCTCCATCTACCTCTTCCACCAGTACTTCGACTCGATTCCCAAGGAACTGGACGAAGCAGCGCGCGTGGACGGGGCCAGTTGGTTCAAGATCTACCGCAAGATTGTCATGCCGCTGTCCGGGCCGGCCATCGCCACGGTCTCGATCTTGACCTTCCTCCCGGCATGGAACTCCTACCTGTGGCCCCTCATGGTCGTCCAGAGCGAAGAGCTGCGCCCGGTCATGATCGGTGTCCAGTACTTCTTCCAGCTCAATGTCTCTTGGGGCCAGGTCATGGCCTACTCGTCCATGATCACCCTGCCGGTAGTCGCCTTGTTCATCGCGTTCCAACGCTCGTTCGTGAACAGCATCGCCTCAAGCGGCGTCAAAGGCTAAGCATGGAATTCTCAAGCCGAGGAGCCCTGCTCCTGCCAGTCTCAATGGTCTCAACCGCCCCCTGAGACTGGCAGGAGCGCCGGCCGCCTTCGCGTGCGCCTTGAAATTCTCAGCACCCAAGGGTGGCCAACCTCCCGCCGTCGGAATCCTGAACGCAAGTCGGCACCCCGCACCCAAAACAGAAACGAGATTCAGACCACATGACCGCCGTGACCGCCACGACACCCGATGCTTTCCGGCCTGCCATGCATTACGCCGCCCGCAGTACTTGGCTGAACGACCCCAACGGCCTGATTTTCCACGAGGGCATTTACCACCTGTATTACCAGAACAACCCGGAAGGTAATGTCTGGGGAAACATGTCCTGGGGCCACGCCACATCCACGGACCTTGTGACATGGGTGGAGCAACCAGTTGCGATTGCGTACGACGAACTGGAAGACATCTATTCCGGCAGCATCGTGTTTGACCGGTACAACACCAGCGGATTCGGCACCGAGGCGAGGCCTCCGCTCGTGGCCGTCTACACCAGCGCCTTCAAACCCGCCTCGGAGCTTAGCGGCGTACAGGCCCAGTCACTGGCCTACAGCCTGGACGGCGGCTACACCTGGACCAAATACGCCGGCAACCCGGTCCTGAACCGGGGATCATCCGAATTTCGCGACCCGAAGGTCTTCCGCTTCGAATCGGACGCCGAAAGCTACTGGATCATGGTGGCCGTAGAGGCCCTGGACTTCAAAGTCGTTTTCTACAGCTCTCTCGACCTCAAAAAATGGGAACTGCTGAGCAGTTTCGGCCCCGCGAACGCGACCGGTGGAGTATGGGAATGCCCCGATCTCTTTCCACTGCCGGTTGACGGTGATCCCGAAAACCTGAAATGGGTCCTGACAATAAACCTCAACCCCGGGGGGCCCAACAGCGGTTCCGCCGGGCAGTACTTCGTCGGAGATTTCGACGGCGTCACCTTCACCTCCTCCTCCACCGTCACCGAAGGCCTGCAAGCCCCGGACAGACTGGGCGACTATCAATGGCTCGATTGGGGTCGCGACTACTACGCGGCAGTTTCATTCAGCGACGTCCCCGACGGCCGGCGGCTCATGATCGCTTGGATGAATAACTGGCAGTACGCCAACGAGATTCCCACCTCGCCCTGGCGCAGCCCCATGTCCCTTATCCGGGAGGTGTCCCTGCAGAGCGTGGACGGAACTCCTCGACTCGTGCAACACGTTGCACGAGAGCTCGCGTCCCTCCCTTCCGTGCACCCGCCATTCACGGCCGATGACACCGAGATTGCCGAAGGCAAACACCTCCTGGACAGTGCCGCAGGCAGCGTCCAAAGGATAGAGGCAAGCCTCTCCACTGGAACAGCCGAAGAATTCGGAGTCATCGTCCGCGGAGAAGGAACCCGGGGCACCCGAATCGGCATCAGGCCCGCTGAAGGCCGCATCGTCGTCGACCGCCGGGAATCCGGTCAAACAGGCTTCCACGAATCGTTCGCTTCGACCGACGCAGCCCCCATCCAGCCAACAGGGAATTCTTATGAAGTCACCATCTACGTGGACCATTGCTCCGTCGAGGTCTTCGCCCAGGGGGGCCAGATCACCCTGTCCGAGCTGATCTTCCCGGCCAGCACCAGCACGGACGTGTCCGTCTACGCGTGCGGCGGCACGGCAACCATTAACAGCTTGAAAGTCACTCAACTGGCATGACCGCACAACGCGAAGAAAGACCTGACATGCAAAACCCCGACGCCAAATACGGGGACCCAAAGATCCCGGACGTCATCGTTGTCGGTGAAGCCCTCATGGACGTCGTCACGTCGCCCGAGGGCACGAGCGAACACCCAGGGGGTCACCGGCAAACGTCGCCTACGGGCTGTGCCGGCTCGACGTTACCACGGAGCTGCTGACCGCCCTCGGCGACGACGAACGCGGCGCCGCCATCGAAGCGCACCTGAGCAGCGCCGGCATGACGATCCTGCCGGGCTCATGGTCCTTGGACAGGACCGGCTCGGCAACAGCAAATCTCGCCGCCGATGGCTCGGCCAGCTACGAATTCGACATCGACTGGCACCTGGACTCGGGCGCTCCCGCTTATGTCCCGAAGGTGCTCCACACTGGTTCGGTCGCCACCTTTCTCGCACCCGGAGCCAACGCCGTCAAAGAGCTCCTGCAGCAATCCCACCGCGCATGCGTAGTCACCTACGATCCCAACATCAGGCCCTCTGTCCCCGGCAGCCATGCCGAGGCAAGAGCCATTTTGAAGAACTGGTTCAGTTGACCGACGTCGTCAAACTCAGTGATGAAGACGCACATTGGCTCTACCCGCGGAAGAACTTGGACGACACGGCGTCACACATCCTGGGATTGGGAGCAGGGCTGACAGCCATCACCAAAGGCTCCCGGGGTCCGCTGCTCGCCACACCCACGACGCGTCTGGCCATCCCCTCAGTGAAGTCCGAGGTCGCCGACACGATCGGGGCCGGCGACTCGTACATGGCAGCCCTGATCCTAGGACTACTCACCCACGGGGCCGATCGCCTCACGCCCCGCGCCCTGGAACAGCTCGGGCAGTCCGCGTCAACAGCCGCCGCCATCACCGTCGGTAGGCCCGGGGCGGACCTCCCAACGATCGGGGAACTCCAAGCGAGCATGGCGACGGGCTTCCGCGGCACGCTGATCGACCGGCCTACGGGCAGCTAGGCTGCCACTTACCGCCGCGACCCACCCTCGTCCTCGTTGCGCAGAGACTGGATCATGCTCTGCAGGATTTGGTACGCATCGGACTGCTTTTCCTGGGTCAGACCGCCCAGCATCCTGACCTCGACGGATCGGACCGCAACGGTCGCCCTCGCGAGGCTGCGTCGACCGCGTGGCGTGAGCTGCGTGGGAAGAACTTTCCCAACGGGCGCCTCCGCCGGCCGGGTCACGTATCCGTCTCGTTCCAGGGCTTGCAGCAGAACGCTCATGGATTGCCGTGTCACGAACGCTCCTCGCGCAAGCTCGGAGCTGGACATGCCCGGGCGCTGTGCGAGCAATTCCAGGCAGGAATAGTGCGTCACGGTCATCCCGAGTGGGCGCAGCGCTGCCTCCATGGCGGCGCGGAGGGCGCTCGACGCCTCTTTCAGCAAGTAGCCCAGGGACGTTTCCAGGTCGACTCCGTCTTGACTCATGTCAACATTCTGACATAGCTTAGTCCATGTCAGATAACTGACATAAAGGAAAGAAGCATCCCATGCCCGCCACCGGTCCCGACTTCATCTCACTCCAAGCTCGCAATCTTGACGCGTCACAGGCGTTCTACGAGCAGTATCTCGGCCTCGTCCGCTCCCAGGCGGGCCCGCCGCACGCCGTCGTCTTCGAGACGACACCTATCACATTCGCACTTCGAGACATCGTTCCAGGCACCGATCTCGCGTCCGTCGCTCAGCCCGGCATCGGGGCCGCGATCTGGCTCCACGCCACCGACGTCCAAGCCATCCACGACGCTCTCGTCGCCGACGGCCACACGATCATCTCGTCCCCGATCGACGGCCCATTCGGTCGCACCTTCACCTTCTCCGACCCCGACGGCTACCATGTCACCCTCCATGACCGGGCCTAAGGCGCCGAACGCCGCCGCGCGGCTGGCGCCCGCAAACGGGCGGTAATCACGCCCCAAGGATTAGGAGCGCCGGCCAAGGGATCACGACTGTCCGTTTCCCGGCCACATAACGCACACCCAATTCATCTGCGTAGCCTAGCGGCGGCGTGTATTAGCATCAGGGGAAATGCCGCATTTGGCTTCGTCGGAGCAGCCAGTCCCCAGGGCCTTGAGGCATCTTCAAAGCAGCCACGGTAGGGATTATGGAATCGGACAGCATCGAACTTGTCCCTGCTGACCCACAGGGATGGGCAGAAAGATTTGATGTCGTGGGCGAAAGGCTGGCTTCCCTGTTACCGGACGCGGAGGTCGAGCACATAGGTTCGACCTCCATTCCGGATCTTCCTGCCAAGGACGTTGTCGACGTATTGGTGGGCGTGAATTTACACCGATGGTCGCCCGCAATCGACCTGCTCAGCTCGGATGGATTCGACTGCGAGGGCCACAGCGAAGGACACGCCTGGTTCAGCCTGCCCGACAGGAGTAACAGACAAATCGTCGTCCACCTTGTCCAGATCCATGGACGCCAGTGGCACCGGCGCATAGTGTTCCGCGACATCTTGCGGAAGGATATTCAAGCAAGGGAACGGTATCTGAGCGTCAAGCGGGAGGCAGCCGCCGGTACCAAAGACTGGGGCGCGTACACAGCGCACAAAGCGGACGTGGTAGCGGCGATCCTCAAAAGCGCCGGATACCACGACTAGTGCAGACCTGCGTCCCGGAGGTCGGTCCTTTACCGAACGCCGGGGTCAGGGCCGTTGGTAGCTTTGACCCCGGATCCAAAGATGCCGTTGTGCGAGCCGCTAGCCGGCGACCCCCGCGGGCGGGCGTCGCGAGGCCAGCCATCGGCGATGGGGAAGCCCATCCGTATGAGGAAGCAAGGGCACCAACCCGCCGCCAACAACAACGGCCCCGAAGGGCCGATTAAAGGCTGATTTTGCGCAGGGTCCGGGGCAAAATAAGTCCCTGACCTGCAGAAACACTCTGCCCGAGGTGTGACCCGAACCGCATTCCAACCCTTGAAAACACAGGGAAGTCCCGAAAACATGGCGAGTACGGCGTCCAGGCGGTGCGTTTGTTGCCGTCGATGAGAGGATGAAACCTTGCCACGGACTCGAGCAGGGCTGCAGCCTTCAGGGCCAGTTGAGGATAGGCTTCCGTGCCCGTGACCGTCGTCGCGGGGCGCGCCAAGGCGGAGGCGAGCAGCCCGATGTCGCGGAGGTGGAATCCGTACCGGTCGATCACCTGCAGTTCGTCCTCGATTTCGAGGTACGAATTCACGCATCCTCAAGACGGGTGAACAGCTCAGCGTCCTCGCCTTGACCGATAGCGGGTGGTCGACGAGTTGTGTATCCGCCATCTTCCGGACTTCCCGGCCGCGACAGCGACAGCAACGGGGATACTCACTAAGTGAAGGGGGTTACCAAGAATTAACTTGTCGGTGGCTGGCCGCTTGGACGGTTTTCACTGTCTCGCCTCGGCGCCGCACCACGCTGAATCCATGACTGATGACAAGGAAATCTTTAGGACCGGATTCTCGCGCCGCGGCTTCTTCACGGCCGCCGGAGCCGCCAGCGCCGGCGCCGTTTTGGCAGGCGCAACCCCGGCATCAGCTGCCGGCGCAAGGACAACACTGCCCTCCGCCGTCGGCGACCCACTGACCACCCCGGCGGTGAACGGACTGCATCTGCAGTTCGGTACCGATGCATCCAGCGAAGTTGTGGTGTCGTGGCACACCTTGCAGCCCGTCAAGCACGCCCGGGCGATGCTCGGCGAAACCGACGGAAGTTACGGACGAAGCCAGGACGCGGTAGAGACCAGCTACGTCGACGCCAAATCCGGCCAGAAGGTGTACGCGTACCACGCGAAACTCACCGAGCTCGGTCCATCCCATGACTACGTATATGCAGCCATTCACGACGGCGCGCAGCCAGAGTTTGGTTCTTTCCGTACGGCTCCGCGCGGACGCGGAAAATTCACCTTCACAAGCTTCGGCGACCAAGGCACCCCCACGCTCGGAAAGAAGTCCAGCTCCGGGTCAGGAACGCAGCAGTGGGTCAACGACAACCTCGGTTCCCCTGCTGCCGGTGACATGCCGGCCGGCGTCGAACGCGTCCAGCCTCTGTTCCACCTGTTCAACGGCGATCTCTGCTACGCCAATATCTCGGAGAACCGGGTGCGGACCTGGACCGACTTCTGGGACAACAACTCACGCAGCGCCCGTCACCGGCCGTGGATGCCCGCCGCAGGAAACCACGAAAACGAACTGGGCAACGGCCCGATCGGATATGCCGCCTACCAGACGTACTTCTCCGTCCCGCCGCAGCCGGGGCAGACCGACCTCACCCGCGGCCTCTGGTACTCCTTCACCGCAGGTTCAGTACGGGTCATCAGCCTCGCCAACGACGACGTCTGCTACCAGGACGGCGGCAACAGCTACGTCAGGGGCTATTCGAAGGGCGCCCAGAAAACCTGGCTCGAAAATGAACTCAGTGCGGCAAGGTCGGATAGGAACATCGACTGGGTGGTCGTCTGCATGCACCAGGTTGTCATCAGCACGGCAGGATCTTTCAACGGAGCCGATCTGGGCATACGGCAGGAATGGGTGCCGCTGTTCGACAAGTATGGCGTGGACCTGGTTGTCTGCGGGCACGAGCACCACTACGAACGCTCCCACCCGATCCGCGGTCAACAAGCCAACGCAACGCTGACCCCCATTCCGGCAGACACCCGCACCGACGTCATCGATACCACCAAAGGGACGGTACACATGGTATTGGGCGGGGGCGGAACGTCCGTGCCGTCGAATCAGTTGTTCTACAACCCTCCCGCGTGCCGTGTCATCACGAGCGTTGGCGCACCCGACCCCACAACGCATAAGCGGCCACCGGTCTACGTCCAGGAAGACGCACCCTGGTCGGCACAGCGCGATGCCGCGAACTCCTATGGTTTCG
The DNA here is from genome assembly GCF_021789175.1 of Arthrobacter sp. FW306-2-2C-D06B. Classification (NCBI taxonomy): domain Bacteria; kingdom Bacillati; phylum Actinomycetota; class Actinomycetes; order Micrococcales; family Micrococcaceae; genus Arthrobacter; species Arthrobacter sp. FW306-2-2C-D06B. Next base: position 2,125,304 of record NZ_CP084560.1, on the reverse strand, counting down.
CGGCCTTCAGCGTCGACCCCGGCACCGAACCCGGAGGCACGACGAAGATGGAGGTCACCTACTACAACGTCACCGGTCCCCAAGGACAGCTCGCATCCTTCGAATCCTTCACGCTCCAGCGGCCACGCTCCGATTCACACCAACAAGGCGGCAACGGGAACAAGGACCGAGGCTAAGCCGATCAGCGTCGCCAAAGCCACGTTCAAAGACGACTGCCGTCGGTTTTAGTCTCAAATCGTCGGGCTAGCCCCAAACAGGCAAGACGAAGGCCCTCCCACCCAGCGTTTCCGCAGGTGGGAGGGCCTTCACTATGGAGCTAGGGAGATTCGAACTCCTGACCTCTTCTCACGGGAGGGCATATTTCGTTGTCTTCCAAGGGCTTGTGTTGGCTCGAAGATTCGCGGAATCTCGCGGTTTTTAGTGCTAGGCCGAGGGCATGACATGTCAACGTTTTTCATCGTTTTCGTGGGGTAAACGTGGGGTGGATTTCGGCGTCGATCAAGGAGTCGGACAACGCACCGTTCCCGAGGCCCGGAACAGAAGCACTTCACAGCAGATCGCCGAAACCCGGATCGCCCTTGCCTATGTCGAGTGCGACCCGGCGGCCGGAATTCATCGCGGGCGCTCATTGAGCCGTGCAGCAATACCGGGGTGGACACCGCGTCCATCGACCATGATCACCCTGGCAGAACGGCTTCATCGAATCCCTTAATGTGTCCAGTTCGGGGGACAACTTAGCGGTCGAAGCGGTATTTGGCTCAGGAGGACAACACGCTACCGCCGAGATCGCCGAACTGTTCAAGGTCGCCAGAAGCCTCGTGTACCGGACCCCGCAACTACCTATGAATCCTGAAATGGTCAATGCCGATAACCTAAATTTGTTAGAGGCGTGCCGGGCCCCGCCTCCGGGTAGACGGAACTATTTTCCGACAAACTTGAGGTACATACACAGGAGGCGGCCGTGCGGCTTGAGCACATTTCCATCACAGGATTTCGTTCTATCGAAAGCCTGGAACATCTGAAAATCGGGACTCCGACGCTTCTGACCGGACACAACGATGCAGGAAAGTCCGCTTCTCTCGACGCTATTCGTTTTTTACTAAACGCCTATCCTCCAAATGACAGAGATAGAACGTACCTCTCCGAAGCCGAAGAAGAAGCAGCGCCCACCGAAAACGGGACGGGTGAGAAAACTTCAGCCCAACAGACCACCAGGGTCCCGCTGACGTGCGTCGAAGGGCAGTTTCTACTTGATGCTGAGGAACAAGAAGAGCTAAGTCTCCCAGAAACAGTTCGAATCCGGCGACGCTTTCAAGCCGACGGACCCGCCGTGTACGAGAGGTTTTGTGAAGTCCCCATTGACTCTCGACTTCGGTCTTTCTCAACCCTGAAAGTCGATGGTCTGAAGGAGCTTATCGCTGAGCTCGCACTAATCCCGGAGGGGCAAACCAAGCCCATGCTACTAACGGCCCTTGAGATGGCCGCTGGGCTTGCCGACAAAATATGGCAATGGGAGCCGGTCTCGGCCGGCCTGATCAAAGCACTTCCAAAGGTCCTCAGCTTCGATCAAGCCGGCCAGAACGACGCCGAGCAGACCATTAAAGCCGCATTGCAAGCGGCATACGAAGCGCACGCCGGTCAACCAGACCTAAAGGGTAAGCTCGGCGCACTAGAAGTCGAGCTACAGGAAAAGCTTGCCAAAGACGCTGCCCAGATTCGCCAGCACATCATGGACAGATGCAGTGACATCGGCCAGGTAACCATCGTTCCGGATGTCAGCTTCACCTCTGGTCTCAAAGCAACGCAGGTCAGCGTGACTGCCAAAGAAGGAGAAGGCGTCAGGCTCGGCGAAGCGGGCGCCGGGAGAGCTCGACGGTTAGCCTTGGCGGTCTGGGAATACACCCGTGGCTTGCTCGCGGGCCCAGGCGTCGGAAATGTCGTTCTCCTGTATGACGAGCCCGATACTCATCTCGATTATTCGCATCAGCGAGACCTGATGAGACTCTTCCGGGAGCAATGCGAACTCCCGAATATCCAAATGGTCATAGCGACGCACTCGATGAACCTTATCGATGGCGTCGATATCAGCGATGTTGTACATGTCAGACATGAGGGTCACCGAACAGTAATCGACCGGATTGCCGATGAATCCGATGTTGGTCGCCACTTGGGATCCGTCGCGGCTTCTCTCGGGCTGAGGAACACCGTCCTCCTACACGAGCGGTTGTTCGTCGGAGTGGAAGGCGTGTCCGAGCAAGGCGCCTTCCCCGTTCTATTCAGATTGTCGATGGGAAGGCATTTGGAATCATGTGGGATCGCGCTGTGGGCCTGCCGCAACAATGAGGGAGCAACTGACTTTGCGAAGTTCCTGGTCGAGCACGACAGAGAAGTTGCTTTCGTCATTGATGCCGATTCCAAGTCTGCCAGCAATAACGCTATGTCAGACAAGCGCCTAGCGGCCAAGGGGCTCGATCCGAATAAGCATGCACTTTACATTGGTAATCCCAAAGAATTTGAAGATGTCTTTTCTGATGCTCAGTGGGTCAGAGTTGCCAACTCCAAATGGCCGCGGGTTGACAAGACGCCGTGGGCTGAAACACATATCAGCGATCTGAGGAAGTCGAAGAAGTTCAGCGATGAACTACTGTCCATGTTCAAGACGGAAAGCTTGTCCGGCCCTATGCGAAAGCAGCAGCTAACCATGGAAATGGCCATGAGCCTCACTACGCCCGATGATGTCCCAGAAGATCTCCGGGCCGTATTCGAACAGTTACAAGCCCGTGCGACGTGACAATTAGACAAAGCGTTACGAACTGACCCGTCGCGCTCGGGCTAGCATCCGGGCCTTGCGCTGCTCGTCGGTCGGCGGCTCCCAAGGATGCAGCCCCGTGGCCCGACAGAATTGATAACCATGCCCGCGCGATTCATGACCACATCGCCTGCAGCCGTTGGGCGCGGGCGCTTCCTCGTGACGTACCCGCGTCCGCATTGCATCCATTGCAAAGCTTCCTCCCTTCACCATTATTCGAAAAGTCTTGCACAAGGCACCGACGATATTTCATAAAACCTGATCCAAGCTAAGGACGTAGCTCAACATCGCGGCCTAGTGCAGGTGGTTGGTTAGCCTTAAAACTCGACCGGCCAGCGAGGGCTGAAGGAGTTCCCCGTGGGCACCGATAACCGAATATTCGAAACGCTCCAGCTCCTTATTGCGTTTCGCGTCATGCACCAGCCGAAGAGACGAGGCTCCGTGCCCGGCTTGCCGGGGCGGAGACTGTAGGGCTCAATTTCGCGCGTTTCTACGGAACCATCGGATTCAGCGGCGGTTATGAGTACTGTCCTTTGAGCACGGGCTTCTTCCATCAAGATTTCCATCGGTGTCATACAGGAAGTGTGTCAGATGCGGACGGGTTCCGAGATTCGACGACCGATGAAACGCCGATAACAGCGCATATTACGTTTCGACGCCGGAGGTGTCGGGTGCCTGGACAGAAACTATTTCGCTAGACATCCTCCGAATCAAAGTCCGTGTGCTCATTGGGTTCGGCCCATTCGAGTGCGGCGACAAGATTGTCTTCGGCCGGGAGAGCGTCTCGTTCTGCAACGGGGAGTTTGTCGTAGGTGTAGGCGGCGACTGCCATGGGGGAGGTGGAGCGGCCCAGGCTGTAACGGAAGCTGCGGTCATTCTTCGTACCACAAATCAGGATCCCGATTGTTTCATTGTGATGGTCCCGGCGGAGCGTGTCGTCGACGAGGGCTACATAGAAGTTCAACTTGCCCTCCCATTCCGGCTGAAACTTACCTGTCTTAAGTTCGATGACGACGTACCGAAGCTGTTCGATGTGAAAGAACAGCAAATCGACGTAGTAGTCGTCACCGTCGACGTCAAAATGTACTTGCCGCCCGACGAAGGAAAAGCCCGGCCCGAGCTCCCGCAGGGTTTCGGTGATTCTGTTCGTTAGTGCATTCTCGAGGTCCCGTTCGGCGACTTCACCGGACAGGCCAAGGAACTCGAAGTTGTAAGGGTCTTTGGCGACTTGTTGGGCGAGCTCCGAATCTGGTGCAACAAGCTGTTGCACAAAGTTCGACGGCGCTGCCCCGGTGCGTTCCATGGATTTGCTCATCATCATGTTCAGGAGTACGTTCCTGGACCAGCCGTATTCGACGGCCGCCGACGCGTACCAGGCCCGTTGCGCCGAGGTTTCCGCTTTGTCCAACAAGACGGTGATGTGACCCCACGGCAATTGTGCAACAGGCTGTTGCACAATTGGATCCGGCCATGCGGCTGCGAATCCACGCATATAGAAAAGATTGCGGCGCGACAGTCCCTTCATCTCCGGGAACTCCGGAACTGGCTGAATACGTCCTCCCAGAGGCGGCTCCGATCCCCTTGAAGCCCACTCTTTGCATGCCACACACATGTGTAGAGATACGGGCATCGGTTTCTGCAGCCAGTCACACGCAGAATTAATTGCCGCGTCATTTCCTGACGGCCATCACCGGGCACAGCCTCTGCCGCAGGGAACCTAGACATCAACCGACTAGGCTTTCGGCATGGGCAAAGCAAGCCGGCAAGGCACCCAGAAAGCTGCGCGCAGCATCAAGATCCACGATGCTTCCGCTGTCATCAGCGCGCTGGAAACAGCGGCGCGGCTGCAGAACGATGCGGCAGCTGCGGCGGGCGCTTACGGCACACTGAACCAGTGGGCCCAAAGTCCGGTCATGCTCCGTGTCGACCACGACTTCGCCATTGCACTTGCTGACACGGACGCCAACGTCGAAATAACCGGTGACTGGCTGGACAAACAAGCGTATGGCGCTGTTGGCTTCTCGTTCCCGGATCCACTGGTCCTGTCCCGCAGCAACCATATCTACCGCTACAACGGTTTAGTGGCCTGCGGAATCACCCTGACCGGCACCACCACTACCTACGGACCGATCGGAGAAGCGGCGGGCATTCTTTGCCTTTGGACTTACTCGGTGGACGACCTTCCCATTCCTGGCCTGCAGCCGGTCATTTTCATGACTCGCGGGGAATTGATCGCAGGACAAACCCTGGGCGACTACATCGCAGAAGCAGCACGGCGTCAGGATTTCGGTGGGGACAAGGCGGTCGGGGCGTTCATGACATCTCTGTCGTTGCAACTCATGTTGTATCTGGGCGCTTCTGACCGTGACGTGGACTGGGTTCCGCCCGCCAGTGTAGCCCGACCCCACCATATGCGGGACGCGCAGATCGGGAACCTCGGCTGGCGGGTCGGACAGGCGTTTCGTCAAATCCGTGGCCACAAGGCAACGGAAAGACCTGACGACTCCGGCAGCTGGCGGATGCCACCTCACATCCGTCGAGCTCACTACCAGCGTGTTCGGGTCGCCGCACGTGATGAGTCCGGCCGGATCATTGGTTCGCAGCGTGGTGCCGAGGGGATTGACTGGGCTTATGAGACGCGTTGGATACCGCCGACACCAGTTAAAGCGGCCTCCGGAATCGGTCCCGTGGTTCACGATCTCATTTCCCCGGGACATTAACGAGCAGGATGACGTCATGATCAACGCTTCCTGGAACTAAAGCCACCGGCCTTGCGGTTCAACTAACCCGGGTTACATATTCGTATCGACTCCGATATAATTACGTAATGGCCTTGAGTGTTCCAGAACTGGCGAAACGCCTCCACGTCAACGAAAGCCGGGCACGCCTTCTCGTGAGGTCAGGCCGCATCCCTGCCCAGATGGTCGGCGGACAATGGATCATCGATGAAGCAGACGCTGCCAAATACAGGGCCGGTGGACCCTCGGGGCGGCCCTTATCCGAGCGCAGCGCCTGGCAGCTTCTCAAGCACGCACGCAATCACGCGGTTCACAAGGCAGATGATCCCGACCTGTCACCAGTCGAAAGGCACCGACTAAACCAACGATTGCAGCGGTTGCAGGAATCACCGGACCCGTTGACTCTCCTCAACGCGTTGCTGGCCAAGCGCGCCGAGAAGCAGGAGTTCTACTCCAACCCCGCAGACCTTTCAGAACTGCGCGAGGACCCGCGCCTCCGGCTTTCCGGAGTCTCCCATCCGGATTCCGGGCTGCTATCCGGATCCGAGCTCGAGGCATACGTGAGCCGCAAGGACTTCAACGGTCTCGTCCGGGACTGGTTCCTCGTAAATGCGGCCATCGGCCAACGGGCCAACATCGTCCTCCACATCGCCGACGATGTACCCGAGGAACTCCCTCGCCTGTTGGTGGCCGCCGATCTGGCCGAACGGCCAGGTGTCCGTGAACGCAATGCCGCCCTCGACATCATCAGGAGCATCCGTGCCGATTGAACTGCCCGCAATGCTCATCGAACAGCAGGAAGCCTGGAATGCTGTCTTCGAGATCCACAAGGCCATGTCCCACGGATGGGTCCTTGTCGGCGGCCAGGCCGTTTATCTCCACGCGATTGAGCGCAGCGCCCCGCTTGTCCGGCCCACCAAAGACGCCGACATGGCTCTGGACATCCGCGCGTACCCGAGGATGCTTCATGACTTCACTGCATTGCTCGTGAGCCTCGGTTTCGAATCGGCCGGCGAATCACTCGAAGGGCACCAGCATCGCTGGCTGCGCGGCGAGGCCATTGTGGATGTCCTCATCCCCCGGCATCTGGGGGAACGGGCAAACAGCCGCCGAGGGGTCACCGGCGGCACCACCATTGCAGGCCCGGCAAGCCAGCAAGCCCTTGACCGGGGAGAAACCGTGGACGTCATCGCCGGGACCGCGGCGGGAAGCGTCAATAGACCCACGCTGCTCGGTTGCCTGATAGGCAAGGCCGCCGCCTTGAAAATCTTGGACGACCCGAACCGGGAACGACACATCACCGACTTTCTTACACTCGCGGCTGTCGTTGGTGCCGGGGACCTTCGGGGCGTCAGGTACCAGCCCGCAGAACGCGACCACCTGGCCAATATGCTCGGCCATTTGGCCAATGGCCCGCAACTCTTGGAGCTCGTGCCGGAGGGGGCGCCGGGCGTGGAGCGGCTTCGGATCTCGCTGAGCTAACACCCAACCTGCATCGGCGGTCGATCACTTTCGACTTGTCGATAGATTTCTTCGAACAGCCGCTTCCGGCTCGAGGACGTGCCATTGTTGGTGTCGAAGACGATGCTGGACACAACCTACCCAATTCGACAACGGCGTCACCTGGCGTTGCTTTTCGCCATTCGCGCCGGAGCCGGTCCCGTTTCTTGCCTCCGGCAGGTCGGTCCGGTATGCAAGACTTACTTTCGTCGTTCAACCTAGGCGGGGGCACCAATGAGGCTTACATCTGTTCATATTAAGAGGTTCAAGAGCGTCGATGATTCCGGAAAATTCGACCTTGAACCCGATGTAACCGCATTGGTGGGGAAGAATGAATCCGGAAAGACAGCGGCACTCCAGGCCCTGTACCGAGTCAACCCGGTCGCTTCCGGCTACGCCCGCGGGTTCGACGCGCTCAGGGACTATCCTCGCGGGGACTACAACGAGGATGAGGCCGATGGAAACATCGCCAAGTCGTCGCCTGTCACAGCGGTCTTCTCCTTGGACGACGACGACAAAGACGCCATCGCTGGACAATTTGGGTCCAAGACATTCACAGGTGATGCGATCACAGTCAGTCGTCACTACGACGACGACACGATGTTCATGACTGTGGAAATCGATGAACTTGCAATGGCCAAGCATTTTGTGGCCGCCGCCGGTCTCGATGAAAACAAGTACGCCGCTGGAACGTCTCTGAAGGCCATTATTGACCGGCTCCAAGGCGAAAATGAGGCGCCTGCCGTCATCGCGCTCGGCGAAAAACTAGCAGAAATGGACTTCAAACAGGAAGTCAGAACCTTCCTCCGGCCCCTGATCCCTAAGTTTGTCTATTTTGACGAGTGGGGGACGATCGGCGATGACATCCCCGTCAACCGTCTCCTAGACGACGAATCGGATTTGACTCCCTCTGAACGCACGGCACTGTCATTGCTCAGGGTCGCCAAAGCCGACGCCGGGCGATTCACTGAGGAGAACTACACTATGCGGAAGGCCTCCATGGAGGGAGCCGCAAACAGCCTCACCCGAAAACTCTTCAAGTACTGGAGCCAGAACCAGGACCTTCGCATCACTCTGGATGTCGACATGCGCAAGACCGCGATCGAGCCCATTGTGAGCCAGCAGGGCCTCAGCGTGCCCCAGTTCGACTTTGATCCCTACTTGAAGATAGGCGTGTTCAACAATCGCCACCAAGTCACCCTCGACATCGGCCAGCGATCCCGAGGGTTTCTCTGGTTCTTCTCCTTCCTAGCCGCCTTCAGTGAATACGCCCGCGACAAGACACCGAAGATCATCCTGCTTGACGAGCCAGGCCTAAGCCTCCATGCAACGGCCCAGGCCGACCTGCTTCGATACATCGAAGATGAACTGGCCCCGCACCACCAGGTCATCTACACCACACACTCACCCTTCATGATCGATGCCTCCCACATCGAACGATGCCGGACCGTGGAGGACCGACAGCACGAGGGCACAAGGATCACCGCCGACGTTCTACGCGCCGGACAAGAAACGATGTTTCCACTGCTCGCCGCAATCGGCGTTGATCTGGCACAGACACTTCTCATCGGCCCACACCAACTGCTCGTCGAAGGCCCGAGCGATCTTATGTACCTCGCCATCATGTCCGAAGCCGTGAAGACGCGAACAGATGATCCTACGGCGGGGCTAGACCCCCGATGGAGCGTCGTCCCTGCCGGCGGGATCGAGAAAATGCCCGCGTTCATCAGTCTGTTCACTGGCAGCAATCTCAACATTGCCGCCATGATCGACGTCGCGGCAAAGGGAAACCAGCGCATCGACGACATCATCAACAGAGGTCTCATCGAGCATTCAGCCATCATTCGACTGACCGAATTCACAAACACCCGAGAAGCAGACGTAGAAGACCTCTTTGACCGCACATGGTACTTGGAACTCTTGGACGAATCCGGCATCGGCAGTTTCTCCTTGGACAGCCTCAATCCAGGTCGCGTCATGCCCCAGATCGAGCGCCTTTTGGGCGGGAGATTCGACCACTACCACCCCGCCAGCTTCCTCAGCCGCAACCCGACCTTCATCGACAAACTAACAGACGAAGACATACTGCGCTTTGGCAAATTATTTGGTCGTCTCAACAACATGCTTCCAGCTCCCCGGACTGACGAGTCTAGGGTGCCTCTTCAATAGAAGCAGCGACAACCGACGTTAGCGTTTCCTCCAGCGTTCCGTTGGCGTCGACCCCAGATCCGCCCTGGGTGGGGGCTCGGACGCAAGTCGGACAGGGAATGAACGAGGCGTGTGGCGTCGCGCGGTCCGACGAGTCGGCCGTTGATCACATGCTCGGTGCGGGACGGGGAGTCCGCGCGGCCACCCAGCCGGGCCGCAAGGTGCTCGGAGCCGACGTCGAGGATAAATTCGTGAAAGGGAGCTGATCGACGTTCGGCAAGGCCCTCGAGGACTTCGATGAAGTCCGTGCGGGTGAGGTACCGCCCGACAAAGACGTCCCGCCCGGACCCTAGCTGTTCGTCGGCGATGGCCAGCGCCAGCTGACGCGCGTGGAGCCCGGAAGCGATCTGTCTTCCTCCCAGCCGCCCAGAGCGTGCTTGATCTGATCGACGTCCAATGCCAAGCTCGCTTAACTAGCCCAAGATAGCCATCATAGCGGCGGGATAACTTCCTTTGCCACCGGGCTTTCGAGAACAGCGGGGCCGCCAGTGCACTCGGATCTGCGTTGGTCAGCTGACTCGCGGCCTTCCAGAACTTTTCGTAGGCTTCAGAGATGAATTTCGATCCCAATTTGTCCAGGGGCGTAATCACGCCTTTACGGTGAGCGATTGGCGCGGCAGTCCCTCCATCTCCGGGAACTCCGCCCTTAGGTCCTCTGCCAGTCGTCCAATGACCCCGCTCCCCCTGCTCTCGACTTCCTGGCGCTCCAGGATCGCCCGCCCAATGGACCAATACAACTCGACAAGCTGGATGTTGTTGTTCGCAGCGCCTTGGTGCGCGATTCCCGGACCCGGTTCTTGAGCTCGACGAGGAGCTCTGGGTAGCCGGCAGGGAGGGCAAGATCACGGGTGTCCGTCATGAAGAAGTGCGAGCCTCTGGCCGACCGCGTGGATCCCTGTCATCATTTCGACCAGCTTCCGTCCCTTGCGACTGACATCCTCTACGCTCCATAGATTCGCTCTTCGCCGCCTTCGGGAGACCCACCCCGAATCGCCCGGTAGCGGCCGCAACACACGGCCAGACCCTCCACGCTGGCAGCGTTTTCATCCAAAACGTGGGGTAAACGTGGGGTGGGTTCAGAACTCGCGGTGAAAAAGACCCCATCCCACCTGACTTGACTCACGGGCCTAGTTTTCGATGCAGCAGGGCTCTGACCTGCGGCAATGCCTTCCGCCTGGTGCTTTAGCAAGCACTAATTGGTGTTGATCTAGTGTCGCGGTGCGGTCCAGCCCGGCGCGCGTCTTCGTCCCAAAACGTGGGGTAAACGTGGGGTGGGTTCAAAACTAAACGCGAAAAAGGCCCCCCACTCCCACGTTTCCGCAGGTCAGAGGGCCTTCATTGTGGAGCTAAGGAGATTCGAACTCCTGACCTCTTCTCATGGGACGGTGTATTTCACTGTCCGCCACCGGCGTATGACGTCCTGACTGTCCGCGGACCTTAGCGGTTTTCCGCGGGGGTCGAGGCATTCTGCGGTCATCGTCGCACGCGGTCAGAGTGGTGATAGCTGGCTCGATCAGTTCCTGTTGAGGCCGAACTTACGTGTCATCAGGGCGTCCTTGTCCCGGTCGGCGATCTCCAAAACAGGCAGTTTCGCCGCCGTTTCGCCGTACCGGTACCAGGCCTGGGTATTGACGCCCCACTCAACTACCAGCCGGCCAACCAGAGGAGAGAGGAAGCTACTCGAGGCGCAAGTCGAAATGGATTTCAGCGTCTGTACGCTGGACCTCACCATAATTCTCGAAGACTCCGAATAACCGCGATCGATGCCCGCCGTCGGCAACCGGTATCACCCAGTACCGCGACGGCTTCTTGGCGAACTGTCCAGGCCACGGACCCGGGCCCGAGCTCTCCAGAGTGTCGGAATAGCTTGTCTAGGAGCCGGCGGGTTTAGACCTCACGGGTGCACAGTCCGCTGGCTGAAGCCATCGCAGCCGCGAGCAAAAACGCCGCCATCTGTTCGCCGATCCCGGCGACCCCCGCGGCCAGTCGGAGGCGTCGCCGCGAAGCGTGGCGTCGTAGGAGTACTGCTCGGGCAAGCCACTGGCCTCTCAGAATCGTTTCACGAGTATCCGCTCGCTAGGTCAAGCAGTCAACAAAACCCGAGTAGTCCCGCATCTAGCTCCGAGCCCGCGCATGCATTGACGGCATGTACGTCGAAGGCTCAGAGCGGACGCCATCGGCTCCTCCATAAAGCAGACGTAAGTTTGGACACTGTCCACACCCACTTTGGCAGGTCAAACCCACAGGCACAGCACTCCCCCGTAGGACTCGAAGTAGCTCTCCAGGAGACTTCCGCGCCAAGCCCGGTTTCATCACGTTGTGCCCGGAACCCCGAACCATGAACGGGTGTTGGCCATCCACGACCAACGCGAGCGAACCGGAACGAGGAACCGCATTACCCCACCCACAGCGGGCGGGAGGCCCACCAGCCAGGGCCCTGAAGCCGTCACCCACACACCTGAATAGGCCACCGCGGCGGCCAGGCCAAAGCCCGCGAACTTAGCGGCAGAGGGACGCCATCACAAGCTTTGTACGCACGTTATAGCAAAAACCCCCTCTGGCGAGGGGGAATGCTGTGCCCGAGGTGGGACGCGAACCGCATTCCAACCCTTGAAACATAGGGAACTCCCGAAAACATGCCGAGTACGGGCCAGCTCGGCCGATGTACGGCCCAGACCGACGGCAAAGGTGTTGACAGCGTTAACACACCGGGAATGCGAGCTTTATGGACTAGGGAGATCCGAACTTCTGCCGGGCGCGCGGCTTATTGCCTGGCCGGACCGGCGGTCATGTATTCGCGCAGTCCAGGGATGGCGAAGTCCACGAGCCCGTCAACGGATAACCGCCCATGCCCTCCGCCGCGACCCTGGCCAGCTCACCGTCCAGGGCCACGCCCGCCCCGGCGAAGGTTTCGGCGAACGAACGCTCCAACTCCGTGATCGAGGCCGCATGCAGATCGATCTGGCTCGCGATCTCCAAAACTCCGTGATGCACGTCATGGAAACTCCTTGACAAACTTGTACAAGTATTTCCATACTGATGAGGCAAGGTTTCAACGAAGCAACTGGAGGGCCGATGGCCGCAAAACTGACTGACGTCGCAAAACTCGCGGGAGTGTCGCTCGCAACGGCGTCACGGGCCTTTGGCGATCCGGGCCGGCTTGCCGCTGAAACCCGACAGAAGGTCATGGACGCGGCCGTTCAACTTGGCTACGACGTCCCGGGGCTCTCGGGCAGCCGGACGTTCGGTGTCATCGTCCCGGACATCTCCAACGCCGTCTTCGCGGCCCTGATCAAGGCCATCCAGGATCAAGCCTGGCACGGTCGGCACCGCATGGTCCTGGCTGATACCTCCGAGTCATCCACCCGTGAACGTGAGCACCTGTCCGCTTTTGCATCCGGGGTAGACGGCATCATCCTGTGCTCCCCCCGGCTCCCCTCCAAGGACATCCACAACCTTGCCGGCAACGCACCGCTCGTGGTGATCAACGGCGAAGCCGAGCACGCAGCGCGGGTGTTGATGGAAGTCGGCGAGGGACTCCGCCAGGCGGTGGAGCACCTTTATGCGTTGGGGCACCGGAAGCTGGCCTACGTTCCCGGCCCGGCGTCCTCTTGGGCCAACAGCCAGCGCCTCGCCGCGGTCACCCGGCTTTGTGATGAGTGGGGCATCGAACTGGTCACCGTTGGTAACCAGAACGCGACGGTCGACGGCGGACTGGCCGCCTCCGCTTCGGTGGTCGCGAGCGGTGCCACGGCCGTCATCGCCTACAACGACTTGGTGGGCATCGGCGTGCTCGCCGGCGCGCGGACCCTCGGTTACCACTGCCCTGAGGACATCAGTGTTGTGGGCATCGACGATCTTGACATCGCTGCGGCGGCCGAGCCAGGGCTGACCTCGGTCCGTGTACCTATTAGCCGAAGCGGCTCCTTGGCGCTGGAACTCCTGCTCGAACAGATCGCCGGCAAACCGACCGCCACCGAGGCGGTCCACCTCAACTCCCAGCTCATCGTGCGCGGATCAACCTTCGCCGCCCGCAACGCAGACCATACCCTCCAGGGAAAGTAACCATGAGAATCGTCATCGCAGACTCCAACCTGATGCCGCAACGTGCCACCTTCGAAGCGGCATTGCCGAACGGCACCGTCACCTCCTGGCACGAGAGTTGGAACGAACACTCGGTCCTGACAGACCTGAAAGACGCCGACGTCTATGTTGGACCGAAGTTCACCGCTGCCATGGGCGCCGACGCCCGGAACCTCCGGCTGGTCCACGTCGCCGGGGCCGGCTATGACGGGATCGATGCCGACGCGCTGCCAGCCGGGACCGTCTGCGCCAACACCTTCCACCATGAGGGCTCCATCGCCGAGCACATCGCCACCGTGCTCGTGGCTCTGCGACGCAACCTGCTGGGCCAGGATGCCGCCCTGCGCACCGGCGTCTGGTCTTCGTCCGTCTACTCCTCCGACATCCGCCAGCCAGAAACGCTGCGCGGAGCGGTGGTGACCTTCCTCGGATTCGGCCACATCGGCAGCGCCGCCTGGAACCTGCTGCAGGCCTTCGGCGCGGAAGGCATTGCCATCACCCGCAGCGGCTCCGTCAGCGCCGAAGAACACTCCCTGCGGTGGACCGGGACCACGGAGCGCCTGGGCGAGGCCCTCAGCGAATCCGACGTGCTGGTGGTCAGCATCCCGCTCGACGCCGGAACCACCTCCCTGATCGGCGCGGCGGAACTGGACGACCTCGGCCCCGACGGGCAGATCGTCAACGTCGCCCGCGGGCCCGTCGTCGACGAAACCGCGCTCTACGATGCGCTGAGGGACCGCCGGATCGCCGGCGCCGCCATCGACGTTTGGTACCAGTACCCCGGCCCGGAGGGACGCGGGGAACCGTCAGCCCTGCCCTTCGGCCGCCTGGACAACATCATCATGACCCCACACTCCTCCGGCGTCACCGCCGAAACCTTCCGCGGCCGCGCAATCGAAATCGCTGAAAACATCACCCGACTGTCCACGAACCAGCCCCTGAAGAATGTAGTGATCTCCCGATGACCCGAAAAATCGTCGACGTCGACGTCATAGTCACCAGCCCAAGCCGCAACTTCGTCACCCTCAAAATCACCACCGACGACGGCATCATAGGCTGGGGCGACGCCACCCTGAACGGCCGGGAACTCTCCGTAGCCAGCTACCTCCGCGACCACCTCGCCCCCGCCTTGCTCGGACGGGACCCCGACCGCATCGAAGACACCTGGCAGTACTTTTACCGGGGCGCCTACTGGCGCCGCGGACCCGTCACCATGGCAGCCATCGGAGCGATCGACCTCGCCCTCTGGGACATCAAGGGCAAGGCACTGGACGTACCCGTCTACCAGCTGCTCGGCGGAGCCGCCAGGGACAAGATCCTCACCTACACCCACGCGACCGGCTGGGACCTCCCCGAACTCCTCGACTCCGTTGACCGCCGCCGCGAACAAGGCTTCCGTGCCGTCCGCGCCCAGTCAGGTGTACCGGGCCTGGACAAGGTCTACGGTGTCACCAAGGGAGCTGCCGGCTATGAGCCCGCCGGCCGCGGCGCCGGACCGGTCGAAGAGGACTGGGACACTTCCGCCTACCTCCGCCACGCCCCGAAAGTCCTGACCGCCGTCCGCGAGCACGTCGGGCCCGAACTGAAGCTGCTCCACGACGTCCACCACCGCCTCAACCCCACCGAAGCCGCCCGCCTGGCCCGGTCCCTCGAAGACGTAGACCTGTTCTGGCTCGAAGACGTCACCCCGGCCGAAAACCAGCGTCTCCTGCGCACCCTTCGCCAGCAGACCACCATCCCGCTGGCCATCGGCGAGGTCTTCAACACCATCTGGGACTGTGAGCAACTCATCACAGAACGCCTCATCGACTTCATCCGAACCGCCGTCGTCCACGCCGGAGGCATCTCCCACGTCCGCAAAATCCTGGCGCTGGCCGAGGTGTACCAGATCAAGGGCGCACCCCATGGCCCCTCCGATGTCTCCCCGATCAACCTGTCGGCATCGCTGCACCTCGGCCTGGCGACCACCAACTTCGCCATCCAGGAATACATGGGCTACGACCCCCTGGTGTCGGAGGTTTTCCAGTCCAGTTTCCGGTTCGAGGACGGCTATCTCCACCCCGGCGAAGAACCCGGCCTCGGCGTCCACATCGACGAAGCAGCGGCAGCCCGGTTCCCCTACAAGCAGGCCTACCTACCCATCGCACGGGAGCTCGACGGCTCCATGAAGGACTGGTGAACCATGGCCACCTCGCCACTGACCGCGGCCATCCCTGGAATCCTGCGGCGGCCGGCAGCACCGGCCCCGGGGATTGTCCATCTGGGCCTCGGCAACTTCCACCGCGCACACCAGGCCGTCTACACCGACGCCGCCATCACCGCTAACGGCGGTGACTGGGGCATCATCGGCGTCGCCAGCCGCTCCACCACCATCCCGGACGCTATGCACACCCAGGACATGCTCTACACCGTGGTGGAAATATCACCCACGGGCTCAGCTTTCACTGTTCCCCGCGTACACACGGACGCCTTCACGGCCGCCGCCGACCCGGACCGCGTAACAAAGGCAATCGGCGACGCCGGTACCAGGATCGTGTCCCTCACCGTCACCGAGAACGGCTATAACTACACCCCCGCCACCGGCTCACTCAACCTCCAGGACCCGGCAATCCGGCGCGATCTGGCCCACCCCGGCTCACCGCAGACTCCGATCGGGCAGATTGTCCGGGGCCTGCAGCACCGGTCCCGGTCCCACGGCGAACCCGTCGCCATCCTCAGCTGCGACAACCTGGCCGACAACGGCCACCACACACAGCGTTTGGTCCGTGAATTCGCGTCCCTGCTCCCGGCCGCCGAAGCCGCCGAAGCCCTTGCCTTCATCGACGCCCGCACCAGCTTCCCCTCCTCCATGGTGGACCGCATCGTGCCGGCCACCACGGACCACTACCGGAGGATGGTCGCATCCCACCGCGGCTACGACGACCGGATCCCGGTCCCCGCTGAACCGTTCAGCATGTGGATCATCGAGGACAACTTCATTTCCGGTCGCCCCACCTGGGAGGACGGCGGAGCAGTGTTTTCCGACGAGGTGGCCGCGTACGAGCAACTGAAGGTCCGGCTCCTGAACGGCACGCACTCCCTCATCGCCTACCTCGGGGCCCTGACCGGCGCCGTCACCATCCCCGAATCCATTTCGCACCCTT
Source organism: Arthrobacter sp. FW306-2-2C-D06B (assembly GCF_021789175.1). Taxonomy (NCBI): domain Bacteria; kingdom Bacillati; phylum Actinomycetota; class Actinomycetes; order Micrococcales; family Micrococcaceae; genus Arthrobacter; species Arthrobacter sp. FW306-2-2C-D06B. Next base: position 2,108,823 of record NZ_CP084560.1, on the reverse strand, counting down.
CCATCGAACTGGCTGCCCGCTCCGTGCTCCGCCACGAGTACCTGCCCACCGTTTCGGTGCCGCGCGATGTCGACGTGGACGCCTACGAGGAAGAGCTCTTCACCCGCTGGCGCAACACTGCCCTCGGTCACCGCACCAGCCAGGTGGGATCCGACGGATCCGTCAAACTCCGCCAGCGAATCCCGCTGCCTGCACTGCGGCTGCTCGACGACGGCGGAATGCCCCAGCTCCTGGCCCTCACCACCGCCGCGTATCTCGCATGCATTGCCCCGCTGCCAGGCTTCGATCCCGGACCACAGGCCCACGCCATGGAGGACCCGGCACGCGCACTGCTGGCAGGCCTCGCAGCAGGATCCCGCTCCGGGCACGACCTCGCCCGCAAGGTCATCGGCGACCACCACCTCCTTGGCGAGGAACTTGCCGAACGCGACGCCTTCATCCTGCGCACCGGCGAGTTCATCGACATTATTCACACAGCGGGACCAATGGCCGCCATCACAGAAGCCGGAACACCCGTTTCCCTCGCTTCAGCCCCGGCCCTCCAACCCACACGGAGCACACCATGACCACCCAAGCGATCCACGAAACGAACACGCCTGCGCTTCCCACCGGCACCCAGGCCGCCGTGCTGCACGGCGCCCGCGATCTGCGCATCGAGCACAAGGTACTGACACCCCTAGGCCCGGATGACCTCCTGGTCGAAATGCGCTCCGGCGGAATCTGCGGCTCGGACATGCACTACTTCGCCGAGGGACGAAACGGCACCAACGTGCTGCGCCAGCCCACGGTCCTGGGACACGAAGGCGCCGGCGTGGTCATCGCTGCGGGACCCAACGCGAAAGTGGCCCCCGGCACCGCCGTCGTCATTGAACCCGCACTGCCCTGCCGGGAATGCGCCACCTGCCTGTCCGGACGCTACAACCTCTGCCCCACCGGAACCTGCTTCGGATCTCCCCCGACCGATGGGCTTTTCGCGCGCCACGTGGTGGTCCCCGAAGCCGCCGTCCACCCCTTGCCGGACACCATCCCGGCCGAAATCGGCGCCGCGATCGAACCGCTCGCCGTCGCCGTCTGGGCCGTCGAACGGGCGCAGGTCCGCAAAGGCCACCGGGTCCTGATCACCGGCGCCGGACCCATCGGACTGCTCGTCGCCCGTGTCGCGGCATCCCGAGGCGCCGCCGAAATCGTAGTGACGGACGTGAACGACGACCGCCTCGCCGTCGCCACAAAATTCAGCGCCACCCGCACCATCAACACCGCCACCACACCCCTGGATCTTGCAGGCATGGATCGGCTGATCGAATGCTCCGGGAACGCGCGTGCCCTCGCCGACGGCATCCAGACCCTGGCACCGGCAACCCGCGCCACCGTCGTCGGCCAGGCCAAACCCACCGTGGACGGGATTCCGCTCGGATTCCTCCAGCGCTACGAGATCGACCTCGTCACCGCGTTCCGGTACGCCAACGCGTTCCCGACGGCGATCGACCTCGCCGCCTCCGGCGTGGTGGACCTGCAGTCCATCATCACCAGCACCTACCCACTCGAAGACGCCGCCGCCGCCCTCACGGCACCGGTGGTCGACCCGACCAACCTCAAAGTCCTCATCACCTACTGATTCACCACAAACAAAAAACACAGCAGGCATCCATTCAAAGGAGTATGGAAATGACCACAGCAGCGCACGTTCCCCCGGGGAACGTTGACCAAAGCAAGGTCCGGAAGGCCGCCGTCGCCGGCCTCATCGGCACAACCCTCGAACTGTATGACTTCGTCATCTACGGCACCGCCTCCGCCCTGGTCTTCAGCAAACTGTTCTTCCCTAACGTCTCCCCCGCGGCGGCCCTCATCGCCAGCTTCACCACCTTCGCCGTAGGGTTCCTGTTCCGTCCCCTCGGCGGGATCTTCTTCTCCCATTTCGGCGACCGGCTCGGCCGCAAGTGGGTTCTGGTGGTCACCCTGCTGCTCATGGGCGGCGCCACGCTGGCTATCGGGCTCCTGCCGACCTTTGGCCAGATCGGCATCGTCGCCCCCGTCCTGCTCTGCGTCTGCCGCGCAGCCCAAGGCTTCGGCGCCGGCGCCGAGCAGTCCGGCGGCGCCACGCTGCTCACCGAATCCGCCGCGCCTGGCACCCGCGGGAAGATCGCCTCACTCATCATGGTCGGCGCCGCTGCCGGGACCGCCCTCGGCGCTCTCGTGTGGATCGCGGCCCAATCCCTCGCCCCGAACGACATGCTGACCTGGGGCTGGCGGCTGGTGTTCCTGTCCAGCATCTTCGTGACGATTGCTGCGCTGGTCATCCGGCGCAAGCTCGACGAGTCCCCCGTCTTCGAAGAAATCAAGCAGGCCCGCACCGTCCCCCCGGCCCCGCTGAAGGAAGTTGCCAACAACGGCAAGGCCAACGTCCTGCGGGTCATCCTCATGAACTTCGGCGTCAGCACCCAGTCCTACACCATCCAGGTGTTCATGGCCTCCTACCTGATCACCGTCGTCGGAACCGACCCCAAGTTCATCCCCCCGGTCCTCCTCATTGGTGCACTGTGCGGCGGGGTCGCGGCCGTCTCCTTCGGAATCCTGTCGGACAAGATCGGCCGCCGCCGCGTCGTCTCGCTCATCACCGGGGCACTGATCCTCTTTCCGGCACCGGCCTTCATGCTCCTCACCACCGGGTCCCCCGTGGCCATTGTCCTGGTGATTATCGTTGGCTTCATGCTGGCCTGCCAGGGCGTCGTCGGCGTCCACATGAGCTACTTCCCCGAAATCTTCGGCAGCCGCTACCGCTACGCCGGCGTCACCCTGGGTCGCGAATTCTCCTCGATCATCGGCGGCGGTGTCGCACCAATGATCTGCGCCGGGCTGCTGGGGCTCTTCAGCAACTCCTGGATCCCGGTCGCCATCTACATGTCGCTGACCATGGTGGTCAGCTTCATCGCGACCCGGCTCACGCCGGAAACGCTCAACCGCGACCTCACCGACCCCGAAGACGCCCGGCACCACAGCGAAATGATCACGGCAGCGGCCGGTGCGGGCGCCGACGCGACGGCAGCCCAGCACGCCAAATAGAACCCTTGACACCCGACGGCGGCACGCGCCGCCGTCGGGAACGTCACCATCGCACACCTGACCAGAAGGAAATTCAATGCAGCGCCTCGATGACCAGGGCACTCTTCTCCGCCCGGCCCCATCAGCCATCCTTAGCGCAACCCGGGTTGTGGCCGTCCTCCGTGCCAGCCATGCTTCCGAGTACGCCCCGATCATCGAAGCCCTCCAGCTGGGCGGGGTACGGAGCATCGAACTGACCTTGAGCACGCCAGGTGTATGGGACGAACTTCCTCGCCTTCAAGAAAGGTTCGGCGACGCCTTGGAAGTCGGCGTCGGAACCATCACCACGGCCGCCGAAGCAGAAACCGCCCTGGACCTCGGCGCCGCCTACATCGTGACTCCCGTCACCACTCCGGACATTATTTCCGCCTGCGTCCGTCGCGGCGTGGCCGTCTACCCGGGCGGCCTTACCCCCACCGAACTCCACGCCGGATGGAAACTGGGCGCCACAGCTGTCAAGGTGTTCCCCGCCTCCACCGTGGGTGCCGGCTATGTCTCACAGCTGCGCGGACCCTTCCCAGACATCCAGGTCATCCCTTCCGGCGGCGTGGACATCGACGACGTCCCCGCCTGGATCCGGGCAGGAGCACTTGCGGTCAGCCTGGGCGGCCCACTGCTGGGTGATGCCTTCAAAGGCGGCGACCTCCAGGAACTTACAGCCCGGGCCCGGCGCGTCCGCGACCTGGTGGACCAGACAGCAGCCGAGCTCGGAGCCGCCCGATGAACGACGCCCCATACGTTCTCACCTTCGGCGAAACCATGGCGCTGATGCGCACTGACCAGGTGGGGCCACTCGCCCACGCATCCACTCTGAGCCTGGGCATCGGCGGCTCGGAATCCAACGTCGCCATCGGGCTCCAACGGCTCGGCGTACAGGCTGTCTGGTGCGGACGCGTGGGAGCTGACTCATTGGGCGCCTTGGTGGAGCGGGAGATCCGAGCCGAAGGCGTTGACGTCCGGGCCGCCGTCGACCCTTTCGCCCCTACCGGGCTAATGATCAAGGAACGCCGGACGCCCGCCACCCAACGCGTCAGCTACTACCGGTCCGGCAGCGCCGGATCCAGGATCACGCCGGAGGACATCAACGAACAACTGGTGTCCGGAGCTGCCTTGCTGCACGTCACCGGTATCACACCCGCGCTTTCCACGCAGGCGGAATCAACCCTCAGGTATGCGGTGAACGCAGCGCGTGCCCACGGCGTGACCGTCTCCTTTGACCTGAATTACCGCGGAAACCTGTGGTCACCGGAAGCTGCACGAAGTGTCTACCGGGACATCATCCCGCTCGCCGACATCGTGTTCGCGGGCGACGATGAAGCCGCGATCGCGGTCGGCGCGGGCGACCCGGAGGAGCTCGCCCGGCGCATCTCTGCGCTCGGTCCAAGCCAGGCCGTCATTAAGCTCGGCGCGGATGGCTCGCTGGCCCTCATCGACGGCACAATATTCCGCCAAGCGGCAGTAGCCGTCGACACCGTGGACACAGTTGGCGCCGGCGACGCATTCGTCGCCGGATACCTGGCTGAACTCGTGGCAGCTCGGGAACCACAGGACAGGCTCATTACCGCCACGACAACAGGCGCATTTGCTTGCCTCGTTCCTGGTGACTGGGAAGGCCTCCCCCGCCGACACGAGCTGCCGATGCTGCAGACACGCGAGCCCGTCAGCCGCTAACGGCCACAAACCCATGGAGACCATGGTGCCTTTGACAAGCCCGGAAAGAACTCCCTACTTCATTGGCGCTTATGCCGCCGCACCAAGCCTCACGGGATGGGATCCCGTTGCTGAAGGAAAATTCCTGGCTTCCGTGTTTGCCTTGGACGATGTGGCCGGCCTGGAAATTCCCTTCTCGGGAAAGCTGCATAAAGAGGATGAAGCCTGGTTCCTGCGACAGCTCCCCGAAGATGCGTGCTTCGTTGTGACGACGATCCCCGGGACCATGGCCAGGGTGCAGGCCGACCAGAGCTTCGGCCTCGCTTCAACGTCCGCCTCCGGCCGGAGGTCGGCACTGGATTTTGTCCAGGATGCGCTGGAGTCGGTGAAGCGCCTGAACCGGCAGTTGGGGAGGCCCGCCGTCGTCGCCCTCGAGCTGCATGCTGCCCCGGTAGCCGCCAGAGATGCCGCGTCGGCTGCGGCGCTTGAAGCCTCGCTGACCGAACTGGCTGGCCGGGACACGGCCGGCGCCCGCCTCGTACTGGAACACTGCGACGCCCTAATACCAGACCAGGCCCCCGCCAAAGGCTTCCTTACCCTTGAAGCGGAGGCAGAGGCTGTCCAGCGGGCAGGTGACGCCACAGGTCATCCTTTCGGCATGGTGATCAACTGGGGGCGGTCGGTCATCGAGCAGCGGCGACCAGAGGCCGGGCACGAACACATAACCTACCTTCGTGAACGTGGACTTCTGGGCGGGGTAGTACTTTCCGGGTGCTCCAGCATTGACACAAGGTATGGTCCTGCCTGGGCTGATGTCCACGTACCGCCCGCCCCGCCAGAATCAGCCCGGTCCGGGGCTTCCGACCCGACCATCCGTTCAGATGGACTCCTTGAGCCTGGCTCGCTACTGACCATTGGGCGGATAGAAGAGTGCCTGCGGGCTGCCGGCCCCCTGTCCGAAACAGGGTTCCGGGCGATCAAGGTGGCAGCGCCGCCCAATGCCAGCGTGGAACAGCGCGTCATGGCCATTGCCCAGACGCTAGCGGTCGCGCAGCAGCCTTCCCGGAACCTCCCAGCCTGACCCTGCTGACAGAAAACGCCTGAGTCCGGCCCTGTTCAAGGTCAAGCGGGAAGCCCATACACCCCTTTTCCACCATTACAGAGACTCCGGCACAGCACTGCGCTTCGCCACCCGTGTGCCCAGGAACTCCGAGTTCTCCGCGGTCGTCAGGTCCAGGCGCTCGGCGCGAAACCCTCTTCCCAGCGGTGCGGGACGAGCTCCCCCCACTTTTCGCGGATGGTCACCGCAGAGGACCTCTGGAGGGGAGAACTCGGTGCGCCCGGTGTGGGCCCTAAACCTCCAGCGCTCCGTTGCAGAGCCGATTGACCACCTCGGTGAGCATCGCCAGGCCGGCGACGATGTCCTCGTCCTTGGTGTATTCGTGCTCGTTGTGGGAAATGCCGTCCACGCTGGGAACAAAGAGCATCACGGTGGGAACGATGTCCTTCATGTTGGTGGAGTCGTGCCCGGCCAGGGTCATGACTTTCTTGTTGGACAGCCTCAGGTCGGCGGCAACTTTTGCGGCGAGTTCCACGCCCTCGGGCTGGTAAGGAGTGACCGGCCACGAGTGCGAATGGTGCTGTTCCACGGAAACATTGGCCAGCGTCTCGATTTCCGCGATGCGCTCGTGCAGCAGGGCATCGGCTTGGGCGAGCACGGCTTCGTCGGCACTGCGCAGGTCCAGCAGCAAGTTGACGCGGGATGGCACCACAACGGGCGAATTCGGGTAGACGTTCAGCTGTCCCACCGAGGTGTGCAGCACTCCGGGGAAGCGGTTGGCGATCTCCCGGGCGGCAACCACCAGCATCGAGGCTCCCAGCAGGGCGTCCCTGCGGTCCGCGATGATTGTGGAGCCCGTGTGTGCCTGCTCGCCGTGGACCACGAATTCGTACTTGTTGGCTGCCCAGTTGGACGACACCAGGCCGATCGTGATGCCTTCCCGTTCCATGCTTCGACCCTGTTCGATATGGATTTCCGCGCAGTATGCCGGCTCGGGTCCGTCGAATGAACCGCGGCAAGCGATGTCGTCCAGGGCGTCCTGCACGGAAATCCCGGCGGCATCGGTGGTGGCCAGCGCCGTGTCCAGCGGGAGCTTTCCGGTGTAAACGGAAGACCCCATCATGGAGGGCTTGAAGCGGCTGCCTTCCTCGTTGAACCAGTTCACGACGGCGATGTTGAACTTCGGTGCCTCAGCTCCGGGCGCGTTCCACCGCTCAACCAGCCGGAATGCGGCGTGCGCGGCGGCCAGGACACCGTATGCGCCGTCGTAACGTCCCGCAGTCGGCTGGGAATCCATGTGCGAGCCAACCACAACATAGGGAGCTCCGGGCACGGCCTCATAGAGACCCCACTGGTTGCCGACGCGGTCGAAGCGGACGGTGAGGCCGCGGGCTTCCAGCAAGCCGGTGAGCCAGTGGCGCTGTTCGCCGTCGGGATGGCTGGCGGCCTGCCGGTCCACGCCGCCGTTCGCGGTGGCCCCGAACGCGCTCATGGTCTGGAAGTCCCGGACAAATGCGGTGTCCTGGGCGGTAAAGCTGGTGGTGGACGTCATTGGTTCCCCTATGAACTGTGTTGGATCCAAGAAATGTGCTGAATCTATGAACTGTGTTGAAGTGCGGTCAAAGTGTTGTGGGTGAAGCGTCCGCCGACGACGGTGGCCAGGACGTCCAGCTCCGCGATTCTGTCGGCACGAAGCGGCGAGCCTGACAGGACGGTGAAGTCGGCAAGTTTGCCCGGAGCCAGGGAGCCCTTCACGGCCGACGTTCCCGTGGCGGCGGCCGCTCCCGTAGTGTAGGCGGCTAGTGCCTCGGAGGGAGTGAGCCGTTCTGACGGGTTGCCGAACACCGCGCCGGAGGAGGTTTTCCGGTCCACGAAGGCTTGCATGCCGCGCAGAACGTTTCCGTCCGCGACGGGGCGGTCGGAGCTTCCGGCCAGCGTCACGCCTGCGGACAGGAACGACGACGCGCGGTAGGCCCAGGGCAGTCGCTCCGGACCGAGCGACGCGGCCATGCCGTCGCCGCCGTCGTGGAAGAAGCTGGACTGAGGAGTCACTGCGATCCCCGCAGCGGCGAGCCGCCCGAGCTGTTCCGGCCTGGTCATGGAGGCGTGCTCGATCCGGTTCGGCATGGTGCGCGGGCCGTACGTGGCGTCGCAATCCGCAAGAATGTCGATCGCGAGATCAACAGCCCGGTCTCCGATGGCATGCGCCGCAATCGACCATCCGGCAGCGTAGGCAGCCTCGATCCGTTCCCGCAGGAGCGCGGGTTCGGCTTGGAAGTAGCCCCTGTTGCCGCTGTTGTCCTTCTGCCCGTGGCTGCAGAATTCATGGCTGACCGCGGCGGTTTCGCCGAGGAGCGAGCCGTCCAGGAAGACCTTGGCTGGGCCCAGGGAGAGGTATTCGTCGCCGAATCCGCTGGTCATGCCCAAATCCAGGCCAATGGCACCGGGACCGGAACCGTCGTCGCCATGGCCGTCTAGCCGGTGAAAAACGTCCAGCACGGGCATCACCTGGGCGCGCGCATGGAGCTTACCGTTTGCCGCGGCCCGTTGGTAGGCGGCTAGCTCCACCGGGCTGTGCCCGATCCAGCCGCCGCCCACGCCCGCCTCGGTGAAGCTCGTGATGCCTTCGGAGGCGTAGTGGCGCGTGGCACGCTCCAGCGCCGCCTCGATCTCGCTGACCGAATACGGCAGGATCAACTGCTGGATCAGTGCCTGTGCCGTTTCCTGCACGAGTCCCGTGGGACGTCCCGCCGCGTCGCGGACGATCACGCCGCCGTCAGGATCTGCGTACGACGGCGATTCAGCACCTGCCAGCCGCAGTGCGGCTGTGTTGACGACGGCCATGTGCCCGGAGTTGTGCCGCATGAAAAGCGGCCGGTCGCCCGTGATGCGGTCAAGTTCCCGGATGTCCGGGAACTCGCCGCCGTGCCGCTGCTGGCTGAAGCCCGTGGCCATGAGCCACGACTCCGCCTCGACGCCAGCCCCGGCGTCGGCGCCGGAAGCCGGGCCGGCACCCTCCAGCAGCGCGTACAACTCCTCCAGCCCCCGCGCCTTCGACACATCCAGCTCGGCCAGTCCCAGCCCGAACCACGTGGTGTGGCAGTGGGCGTCGATGAAGCCGGGCGTGACGGTGGCGCCGCCGAGGTCGAGGATCTCTGCGGCTGCGAGGTCATCCACGTCTTCATCGAGTCCCACCACGAGGCCCCGCCAGACTCCCAGCGTGCGGGCGCTGGGACGGTCCGGGTCCATGGTGATGATGTCCGCATTGCGCAGGAGCAGATCGAGTTTCATACCAATGGCCTAGCGGTGCGAGGTGGTGACGGACTTGATCCGGGTGTAGTCCTCCAGCCCGAAGACGGAGAGGTCCTTGCCCGTGCCGGAGTGCTTGAAACCACCATGCGGCGCCTCGGCCGGAATGACTTGATGGCAATTGATCCACACCGCGCCGAAGTCGAGCTCATTGGACACGCGGGTGACCACTCCGTGGTTTTCGGACCAAACGCTGGAAGCCAGCGCGTACTTGGTTCCGTTCGCCAACTCAAGCGCTTCTTCCTCGGTGGTGAAAGGCTGGACTGTGAGCACGGGGCCGAAGATCTCGTCGCACACCACCTCATCAGTCTGGAAGACGCCGTCGATCACTGTCGGTTCGAAGTAGTACCCCGCGCCGGTGCGCTTGCCGCCCGACAGGACGGTGGCGTTGGCCGGAAGCCGGGTCATGAAGCCTTCCACGCGCTCAAGCTGCGCGGCACTGTTCAGCGGCCCGAGGTCCGAGGCGTCATCCCCGAGGGCCAGCGCGGCGGCCGCAGCGCCGAGGGCCTTGGCGAACTCGGCGTGAATGTCCGCGTGAACGAGCACCCTGGTCACGGCGGTGCAGTCCTGGCCTGCGTTGAAGAATGCGCTCAGGGCAATTTCCTGCGCAGTGCGGGCGATATCGACGTCGGCGAAAACGATCGCCGGCGCCTTTCCGCCCAGCTCCAAGTGGACATCCTTCAGCGTCTTGGACGCAGCGGACATGACCTGGGCGCCCGCCCGGGTGGAACCAGTGATCGACACCATCTCGGGGATCTCGTGGTCCACCATCGCGGCACCGGCTTCACGGCCTCCGCAGACGATGTTCACGACGCCGGCCGGGTACACTTGCTGGGCCAACTCGCCCAGGATCACGGTGGACCAAGGGGTGGTGTCCGCTGGCTTCAAAACCAGCGTGTTTCCCGCCGCCAACGCCGGCCCGATCTTCCAGATGGCCATCATGAACGGGTAGTTCCACGGAGTAATCTGCGCGACCACCCCCAGCGGTTCGCGTCGGACTGTGGACGTGAAGCCCTGCACGTACTCTGTGGACGCGGTACCGGACACCACGCGGCAAGCTCCGGCGAAGAAGCGCAATTGGTCGGCGCCGCGCAGGATCTCCAGTTCGCGGGTCACGGCACGCGGCTTTCCCGTGCACGCCACTTCGGCGTCCAGGAGCCGGTCCACGTTGGCTTCAATGAGGTCCGCGAGCTGCAACACAAGGCCCTGGCGCTCGCCCGGCGTCGTGCGCTTGTAACTCTTGAAAGCTGCGGCTGCGGATTGGAAGGCGAGGTCGACGGCGGCTGCGTCACTATCCGGGGCCGTGCCGATCTGGTTACCTGTCCTGGGATCGAAGAAGGGCAGGCTCGCCGGGGCGTCCACCGCTTGGCCATTGATGATGTTCTTGAGCGTGATCACGTGGGGCTCCAGTCAGTTGCTCTTGGGGGAACGGGTGGTCGGGTCCTGCGGGAGGTGCAATACGGCCGGGAGGCCGGAGTCGACCGCGCGGCGGAACGCTGCAGCGAAGTCCTCCGCCCTGTCCACGCGCTCGCCGTAGCCGCCGTATGAGCGGGCCAGGGCCGCGAAGTCCGGGTTGGTCATGTGCGTGCCGGACGGGCGGCCCGGGTAGTGGGCTTCCTGGTGCTCGCGGATGGTGGCGAAGATGCCGTTGTCCACCACCAGTACGACGAACTGCGCGCCGTGGCCCATGGCCGTGGCGATTTCCTGACCGTTCATCATGAAGCAGCCGTCGCCGGCCACCGAGATGACCTGTCGGCCAGGGTAGGCCAGGGACGCAGCAACGGCGGCCGGGATTCCCATGCCCATGGCTCCGTTGCGGGGAGCGGCCAGGGAGTTGGCGCTGTTGTGCTTCAGGTAGCGGGCCGGCCACAGGGCGTGGTTGCCCGCGCCGAAGGTGAGGACGGCGTCGTCGTCCATCTCTTGTTTGAGGATCTCCATCACGACGCCGAGATCCACTGTGTTTGTGTCCACTCCGAGGACCCCGTCAGCTTGGGCCGAGGAGAACTTGAGGTAATTTGCCCGGGCATCCTGGAACCAGCCTGCGACGGGCCGCACGGCCGAGTCCGTGTCCGCGATGGCAAGCGAGAAGGCCGAGACGTCGGCGGTCATGTGCTGATCAACTTGGCCGAAGTGGCCGAGGAGATCTGGGTCCGGGTTGATCACCACCGTGGTGGCCTTGAGGCCGCGGGTGTAGCCATCGGAGAGGACGTCGCCGCGGACACAACCGAGGAAAATGAGGAGATCCGCGTCGTCCAGAAGTGCCGCGGTGGCGTCGCTGCGGCCGTATCCCAGGAAGCCGGCGTAAGACTCGCTGCTGTGCGGGACGGCGTCGTAGGCGCGGAAATCCGCCACGACCGGGACGCTGTGGCGTGCCGCCCAGGCGGCCAGCGCGGCCCCGGATTCCTGGGTCCAACCTTCGCCACCCACCACGATGAGCGGCTTGGCGGCTCCGGCGAGACGCGTTTCCAGTTCGGCCAAGGCCGCCACTGAGGGACCGGAACGCGAGACGCGACGCGGCTCCACTGTGTCTTCGTTGATCGCGTGAACCAAGACGTCCTCCGGCAGCCCGATGACTACAGGGCCCGGGCGTCCGCTCAAGGCGGTGAAGATGGCATCATCCACTACGCGTGCGGCGGACGCGGCGTCGTCGAGAGTCACGACTTTCTTGGCGGTGCTGCCGAACCAGGCGTTGATGTCGAATTCCTGGAAGGATTCCCGGCCGCGGTCCGCCACGGGGATGAGGCCCACGAACAGGATCATGGGTGTCGCGTCCTGGTGCGCCGTATGGATGGCGATGAACGCGTTGGCGGCGCCGGGGCCGCGCGTCACCATGGCGACGCCGGGGAGTTCGGTGAGGCGGCCCTCGGCCAGCGCCATGAAACCTGCTCCGCCTTCGTGGCGGGTCACGATGGTCTCGATCGACGAGTCGTGGAGTCCGTCCAGGACGTCCAGATAGCTCTCGCCGGGGACGCCGTAGACCCGTTTGATGTCTGCGCGTTCAAGCTGCTCGACGATGAGGTGGCCTGCTGTAATGGTGCTCAATGCTTCATTCCTTCTTCTTTGATGCTCAGTCCGGGCAGGAAGATGCCGGACAGTGCGGTCAGTACGGAAACAACCAGGAGAATGATGGCGCCCGGCCAATACGAGTTGCCATTGGCGGCCACCAGCGCCGTGGCGATCAGCGGCACAAAACCGGAGATGACGCCTGCGGTATTGGAAGTGATGGCGACGCCGGTGTAGCGGACCCTGGTGGCGAACAGTGCCGTCAACGCCGTGCCCGAGACGGCATACGGGATGGAGAGGACGGCGACGCCGATCATCATGCCGACGACCACCAGGACGGGGTTGCGGCTGTCAATGGCAAGGAAGACAGGGACCGCAATGATGGCCGAGGCCACGCCACCCCACAAGATGACTTTGCTGGCACCGAACTTTTCGCCCATTCTGCCGGCCCAGACCAGGGCCCCGATTTCGAGCGCGGCCGCGAGGAGGGTGCCCAGGAGAAGCAGCTCGGACGGGAGTTTCAGGACCTTGGTGCCGTAGAAGACCACGAAGCTGGTGATGAGGTAAAAGCCGCCGATGCCGAGCAGTGCCGAACACATGCCCACCAGGATTTGGCGCCAGCTGTTCCTCAGCACGCCGCGAATAGGGGCATGCTCGGTCTCGCCGGATTCCATGAGTGCTTCGAATTCGGGCGACTCGCTGAGCCTGCTGCGGATCCACATGGAGATGGCCAGGAGCGGGATGGCTGCAATGAACGGGATGCGCCAGCCCCACGCATCGAAGCTATTCTGGCCCACCAGGAAGAGCATGCCGAAGAAGCCTCCCGAGGACAGGATGGTCCCGATCGGAGAGCCGATCTGCGGCAGCGCCGCGTAACGGGCCCGCTTGGCAACTGGCGCGTTTTCGACGGCGATGATCACCGCGCCACTCCATTCGCCACCGACGGCGAGCCCTTGGACGATCCGCAGGGCCACCAGGAGGATGGGGGCGGCCAGGCCAATCGTCATGTAGTTCGGCAGCAAGCCGATCAGGCCGGTGACGACGCCGATTCCGACGATGGTGACCATCAGGATCTTCTTCCGGCCTACTTTGTCGCCGAGGGCGCCGAAGATGAATCCACCGATGGGACGGGCGACGAACCCGACGGCGAGGGTGGCGAAAGAGCCCATCGCCGCCACGAATGGATCCTGCGAGACAAAGAATTGGGCGTTGAACACCAAGGCCGCTGCGGTGGTGAAGAGGAAGAAGTCGTACCACTCCAGCGCTGTGCCTACGAGGGCGGCGAGGGCGACCTTCCTGGTGACCCTCTCGTCGACTGTGCGGGGCGTCCCGGGAGTCAGATGCGTGGGGGCGCTGCCTGCTCTGCTGGCCATGATTACTCCAAAAGATTCGAACGATACCGTGAAAACTGGGGAACCGCCGGTTGTGATTGGCCTCACTCGGCAGTGACTACTCCCATAGTGCCAGTAGATCCGCCCAAAAAAACTAGCTCCGCGCCACGGAATATTGCCCTTAGAATGTGTGAATGCACAATACAGAGAGGGCTGGTGACGCCTCACGCTGGGGAGAGCTCGTGGAAGGGCTGCACGGGCGGCTGGAGGAACTTGTCGAGCTCTTCGTGACGCGCGTCCAGGAGATCCCCGAATATGCCGACAACAGGGTGAGCTTGCCGGAGTTGCGGAACACGGCACGTGAAACTTTCCGGCGCCTCATCGACGGACTGCGGGACGAGAAGTTCCGCCATTCGAACTCCCACGGCAGCCAGGATTCGCTGGCGCGCTTCGCCTCGGAACTGGGTGCCAAACGGGCGCGTGCCGGCATTTCGCCAGAGGCCCTGATTTCAGCTGTACGCCTGGATTTCAGCATTCTCTGGGCAGATCTCCTGCAAATCGCCGATGCGGAGGACGCAGTGCTCCTGACGTCCCATGTGGACCAGGTGTGGCGCGTGGTGGATGAGTTTGCCACCCAAACCCATTCCAGCTATTCGAGCGAGCGGGTCCGCATGGCCCAGGAGGAATCAAACATCCGCCGGGAGTTCATCGCCCGGCTGTTCAGCAAGTCCGAGCTATCGGCAGACACCATCAGCCAGGCCGCGGCGGCCCTCGTCACGGACCCGGAAGCAAGGTTCTCCATCGTGGCAGCGAGTGGGGACGCAGCTTCGAAACTGCGGACGATCGCCACCCAAGGGGGCTGGCTCCAACCGTCCCAACGGCTCTACGTCCACGAATTCGGCGGCAGCACCTACGTGTTCTGGGCATTGCCCCGGGCCCAAGGCGCAGGTTCTGGCGGGGCAGGACCTGCCTACATTCCAGCTGCCATCACCGGAATACCTTGCGGTTATGTCGAAGGATTTTCGGGCCTGCGCTCCCTCCCGTCCGCAGCCCGGACGGCAGAGCGCCTCGCTTTGCTGCTCCACCCGGCGGACCGAGGTCCGTTGACCGCCGCAGCAGCGTGGGCCCGGCTCGCCAAGCAGCAACTCCAGGACGCGGGCCTGGATCTTTGGGCCGATCTTGAGTCCGCCCTCTCGGAGTGCCGCGACGGCGAGCGCGAGCGGCTGACCGAGACGGTGCGCAATTTCCTCCACACGGGCAACATCACCACCACGGCGCAGGAATTGTTTTGCCACCGGAACACCATCCTCAACCGGCTGAACCGTTTCCAGGAGCTCACGGGCATCGATCTGGCCGTGCCGGCGCAAGCGGCCCGGCTGGTGGTGGCCTGGGCCTGATGCTGGGCCGGGCTTCAGGCTGAGGACTGCAACACAGGAAAGCAGCCATTGTGTGAACACACATTTTCTGCCTTTTTTTGCTGGAAATTCAGCCATTGAAGTGTGTTACGCAACACAGGATAGTTATCTGCATCCTCACCCGGGCACTCGCCCCCACACTCATCTGGAGCTTCTCATGGCCCAAACGGTAAATGCCGCCTCCGCGTCCGCAGCCAGGCTTGACCTGGCCAAGATGCGCAAAATTGCCCTCGCCAGCGTCATCGGCACCACTGTCGAGTGGTACGACCTGTTCGTGTTCGGAACAGCGTCCGCCTTGGTCTTCAACAAGATCTTCTTCCCCAGCTTCGACCCGATCGTCGGCACCATGCTGGCCTTCGGCACCTTCGCCTCCGCCTACATTGCGCGCATGGTGGGCGCCATCATCTTCGGCCACTTCGGTGACCGGCTCGGCCGCAAGTCCATGCTCCTGATCTCCCTGCTCACCATGGGAGCGGCAACCTTCGCCATCGGCTTGCTGCCTGACTACAACAGCATCGGCATCATGGCGCCACTGTTGCTGCTCTTGCTACGCGTCATCCAAGGCCTGGCTTTGGGCGGCGAATGGGGCGGCGCGGTACTCATGACCGTTGAGCATGCTCCCTCCGCCCGCCGTGGCTTCTACGGCTCCCTGGTCCAGGTAGGCGTTCCTGCCGGCACCTTGATCGCCAACGTCGCGTTCCTGATCGTCGCTTCCACCGTCAGCTCGGACGCGCTGCTCAGCTGGGGTTGGCGCATCCCGTTCCTGGCCTCCTGCCTGCTGGTGGCTGTCGGCATCTACATCCGTCTCCACATCGAGGAAACCCCGTCGTTCCAGGCCGTCAAGACCGCCGGCGCCAAGGCGAAAATGCCCTTTGCCGCCCTTATGGCCAAGTACTGGAAGCAAGTTGTCCTCGGCGGCATCGCCACCCTGTCTACCGGCAGCACCTTTACCCTGTTGGTTGCTTCCGGTGTTTCCTACGGCAAGAAGGACCTCGGCCACTCGGAGAGCCTCATGCTCTGGGTTGTCCTGGCTTCCTGCGCACTGTGCTTTGTGCTCATCCCCTTCTTCGGCAAGCTCTCGGACAAGTACGGCCGCAAGCCGATCATCTACGCCGGCGTCGCGGCGGAGGCTCTCTTCGCCTTCCCGATGTTCTGGCTCATGGACACCAAGTCCGTACCCCTGCTGTTCGTCGCCTACCTCGGAATGATGACGGCCTTCGCAGCCAACTACGGTCCCATCGCCACGTTCCTGGCCGAACTCTTCGGTTCCAAGGTCCGCTACTCGGGACTGTCAGTGGCCTACATGCTCTCCGGTCTCCTCGGCAGCGCCGCCACCCCGTTCATCACCACCTGGCTCCTGGGCCTGACGCACCAGAGCTCCTCCATTGCCTGGTACATCACGGCCGCTGCCCTGATCTCCCTGGCGGCGCTGTTGGTCCTGACGGAAACCCGTCACGGCAACATCGACGCCGTCGACGAGGCCCCCGTGGATGCCGTGGAAGCGGCCGCCAAATGAGCGATTCCCTGGCGACTAACGCGGCCGGGATCACCACCAACCCGGCCACCATCACGCGGCTCGCCGAGATCCCCGGCCAGGCGGCCGCCGTCGGACCGTTCTCCCCCGTGGTGATCGCCAACGGTTTCGTGTTCACCTCCGGACAAATCCCGGCCATCACGGGCCTGGACGATCAACCGAAGACCTTCGAAGGGCAAGTCCGGCAGACCATCGAAAACCTGCGTGCGGTCCTTGAAGCAGCCGGTTCCAGCCTGGCGCACGTGGTCAAGGTCAACACCTACTTGACCAGCCAGGACCAACTCGAGGAGTACAACCGCGTCTACACGGAGTACTTCGGCCCGGCGAAGCCCGCGCGCACTTCGGTGTGCGTGAGCCTCTGGGGAGTCTCCCTTGAGATTGAATGCGTGGCGGTGCTCGCATGAGCCAGGCTTCCACGGCGGAGCTTCTGTCCTCGGCAGGCCTGTTGGCCCGGCTTGCCGAGGTCAGCTACCCCACGATCGGTCACTTCCTGGAGGACGGATTTGTCGATCCAGCCATCCAATCGCTACTGGACTCGTCGCTGACGGAGGACGGGTTTGACGCCGTCAAGATCGCCGGCACCGCCGTCACCGTCCGGATCGTCGACAACGACGCCATCGCCATGAACCGCGCGCTGCTCGCCCTGACTCCGGGCAGCGTGCTGGTGGTGGACATGTCCGGCGACCACCGCCATGCACCGGTGGGGGCCGTCACGGCCGCCGCGGCGAAAGCGCAAGGCGCCGCCGGCGTCGTCGTGGATGGTGTGGCGACCGATCTGCTGGAACTGCGGCAGACGGCGCTCCCCGTCTTTGCCCGCGGTACCTCGTCCCTTACCACGAAGCGTGTCTACGGCACTGGTTCGGCCGTGAACGTACCGGTCCAGTGCGGCGGCGTCACAGTCAATCCCGGTGACTTCGTGCTCGCGGACAGCAACGGCGTTCTGGTGCTGAGCGGGGAAGCCGCCAGCGCCGTCGTGGACCTGGCCGCAGCCTCGGATGCGGCCGAACCGGCAATCCTGGCGCGCATCTCCGCCGGCGAGTTACTCGATACGATCCTCGCCCTGGAGGATACGGTCCCGGAAGGCCCTAAACCCGGTCCTGCTCCTGAGCCGTTGGCCCTACCCGGCCCTTTGTGACGTGATGGCGCCATCTCATTGCCGGCCTGAATCAGGACTCCGCAGCTTGGACAGCGCCAGAAACGCAGTAGCCGCCCCGCGGGGCTTCTGAAGGTCAAGCCCGGTGTACTTTTCGAAGGACGCCAAGCGATTCACGATCGTATTCCGATGACATCCGAGGATCGCGGATGTCTCCAAGAGGCTACCGGAGTCCAGGAAGACCGTGACCGTTTCCAACAATCGACCCCGCTCCCCCGGTGAGCAGCGGCGAAGATACGGGTCCACAAGAAAGGCCGGATCACACCCTACTTGCGCCAGACGATAACGCGTCACCGACTCCCAACGATCCTCGAGCCGAAAAACACCGGTTTCACCCACGGCAAGGTCGGCCATGATTTCCCGTGCGGCAAGGACCGCCATGCGGACGCCAGCGATGCCCTGGGCAATGGGGGCGACGCCGGCGGCGAGTCCTTCGAAGAGAGCGCGCTCGTCAAACGCCAGGTCGAGACGCAGGCCTTGCTTTCGCTGCAGAATCACGATCGTGTGGTGCCCTTGGTCGAAGGCGAACCTCGCGGCGGCCCGCGGTGCAGACAAACTGCCCAGCCGCCGGCGTAACATGAGGCTGTCGTCCCTGCTGATGGCGGCCACCAGGAATTCGGCGCCAGGGTCTATCTTGAGGGCACCCGCTATGCGCAGCATGTCCGACGGCGACGGTTCGGCAGCTGCCAGGAGCTTCGTAAGGTACTGATGCTGCAAATCCGCGGTCGCTGTCTCAAGATCCTCCGTCTCTGCGACATAGCTTTCCTTGACGCGGACCGCAAAGGTGTCCACTACTTGCCAGACCAGTTCTGTCTTGCGGACCAGCAGCCCCGGATTGACGCCAAGGGACGGTGCCGAGAGCGCCTCCCAGAGCACCGAGAAGTCAGTCCGGATAGCCCGCACCAGACTCTCCAAGGGGATCCCCTGCTGTGCGCGCTTGGCGCCCAGCTCAGCAGCCAGCGACTCCAATGAAGTCATGTCCGTGCCGCCCTTGGCCAAGGACTCAAGCATTGCGTTGAAGCACTTTTCGCTGCTGCTCCTCAAGTCTTCCAAAGTGAGCCCGGATTCCGAGTAGGCCGGATCCAGGAGAATCCGGCCCAGGAAATTCTCCGCAAGTTCAGGCACCTGACCGGCCAAACGTTCGATGATCTGCTGCCACTGTGCGTCTTCGATCAAGTTCTTCCCCTCCACGTGTGACGTACAAATAGCATGGCTCTGGCTCGCGCAAAAAGCACTGTACTTTCATCCAATTTTTGCTCCCCATTCTCCTGCTCCCTGTCATTGGCGGGAGTCGAATCCGCTGGAATGATCGATTCCTGTCGCCCAGTGGCGGCAATCACATCCAGGAGTTTCCATGAGCACAGCAGATCCAGTCCAGGAGCGGCCAACGGCGGTCCGCGTGGACGAACAAGCAGGCTATAAGAAGGGCCTTTCCAACAGGCAGATCCAGATGATAGGCATCGGCGGTGCCATCGGAACAGGTTTGTTCCTCGGTGCCGGCGGCCGCTTGGCTTCCGCGGGCCCGGTCCTCCCCATCATCTACGCCATTTGTGGCGTCTTCGCTTTCTTTGTCCTGCGGGCTCTTGGCGAGCTGGTGCTGCACCGGCCCTCGTCCGGTTCTTTCGTTTCCTATGCGCGGGAATTTTACGGGGAGAAGGCTGCCTATGTTTCCGGCTGGGTGTACGCCATTTCCTGGGCTCTCACGGCCATCGTGGACATCACAGCCATAGCCGTGTACTTCCATTATTGGACCGCATTCAGCAGCTTCCCCCAGTGGGTCCTGGCGTTGGCCGCATTGGGTGTCGTCACCGCGGTAAACCTCATCTCAGTGAAGCTGTTCGGCGAACTCGAATTCTGGTTCTCAGTCATCAAAGTCGGCGCCCTGGTCACCTTCCTCCTCGTCGGTGGCATCTTCTTCGCCGGGAACTTCCCGGTAGCGGGACACAGCCCCGGTCTCTCCCTGATCGCAAACAACGGCGGACTACTGCCGAACGGCCTGCTCCCCGCCATCGTGATCGTCCAGGGCATCGTCTTCGCCTACGCCGGTATCGACCTCATTGGCGTCGCCGCCGGCGAGGCGAAAAACCCACACAAGGTCATGCCCAAAGCCGTCAACGCCGTCATCTTCCGTATCGCCATCTTCTATGTAGGATCCTCGGCCCTGCTGGGGATGCTGCTGCCATTCAGCGCCTACAAAGCCGGCGAATCACCGTTTGTCACATTCTTTGCGGCCATTGGGGTTCCCGGCGCGGGCGACGTGATGAACTTCGTGGTCCTCACTGCCGCCCTCTCCAGCCTCAACGCCGGTCTCTACTCAACGGGCCGCATCTACCGCTCGATGGCACAAACCGGCGCAGCCCCCAAATTCATGGAGCGCATGAGCCGCGGCGGCGTCCCCTACGGCGGAATCCTCTTCACCGCCGCCATCACCCTGCTCGGGGTCGGACTGAACGCAGTGGTCCCTGCCATGGCCTTCGAAATCGCCCTGAATGCAACGGCCCTTGCCATCCTGTGCACCTGGGGAACCATCGTCCTCTGCCAGCTCAAGCTCTACAAGCTGTCCAAGAAAGGACTCATCCAGCGCCCGTCGTTCCGGATGCTGGGTGCTCCTTGGACGTCCTACTTGACGCTGTCCTTCCTGGGCGGAGTCTTGGTCCTCATGCTGTTCGACTTCCCGGTGGGCACCTACACGGTGGCAGCTCTTGTCATCTTCATCCCTGCACTGGTGATCGGCTGGTTCGCCGTCAGGAAACGCGTCAACGAACTTGCTCTCGTCAACCCGGGAAGCCATGTGCTTCCTCTCCTCTCCAGTCCTGTTAAGAACGACCCGAAGGAAAGCTGATCACCATGAGTACCGTTGAAAGCACCACCACGACAGCCGACGCGCAGGCGTTCCTGCGCGATTTCCGGAGCTTGTCCGTCATCGGAGAAACCCCCGGGCACGGCGTGGACCGCCAGGCAGCCACCGCGGCCGACGCGCAGGCCCGAGCCTGGTTCACCTCCCTGGCCGCCCAGTACGGGTTCAGGACCGAAGTCGACCGGACCGGCAATGTCTTCGCCCTCCTCGAGTGGACGCCCGGTGCGCCCTCTGTGCTGGTCGGTTCCCACCTGGACAGCCAGCCGACCGCCGGCAAGTATGACGGCGCCTACGGGGTCGCGGCCGCTCTGCATGCCGGACGGCGCCTTGCGGAATCCACCGTTCCGGGCGAGGAGCCAAAATACAATCTGGCGGTGGTGGACTGGTTCAACGAGGAAGGTTGCCGCTTCGCCCCGTCCATGATGGGCAGCTCCGTGTACACCGGCAAACTCCCGGTCGAGGAGGCCCTCGCCGTCCAGGACAAACAAGGCACCACTGTGGCCCAGGCACTGGAAGCCATCGGCCACCTGGGCGCGGGCACAGGCCCCACCGCGGCAGCGTACGCCGAGATCCACATCGAACAAGGCCGGTCCCTGGAAGACACCGGAACCACCATCGGCCTGGTCCACTCCTGCTGGGCTGCGGCCAAATACAGCGTCACCGTCCACGGCGAGCAGGCCCACACCGGTTCGGCGGTCATCGCCGACCGCAAGGACGCCCTGCTCGGCGCTTCGATGCTGGTGGTGCTGCTGCGGGAAACCACCCATGCCTTCCCCGGCGCCGTGTTGCACACCTCCGTCGGCCAACTCGATGTCTACCCCAACTCACCCGTGGTGGTTCCCTCCAGGGTGGACCTGGTGATGGACCTGCGCAGCGCCGACGAGGAAGTCCTCGCCGCCGCCCAGAAGCTGCTCCACGAGGGCATCACGCGGATCGAGTCCGACGCCAACGTCACCATCGACGTCCAACAATCACATGCCTGGGGCCTCAACCCGTACCAGCCCGCCGGCGTCGACCTCGCCCGCGAATGCGCCGACAAACTCGAGCTCAGCCACGCACCCGTCTTCACCCTCGCCGGCCATGACTCGATCAACATGAAAGACATCGTCCCCACCGTGATGCTCTTCGTCCCCAGCGTGGACGGCATCTCCCACAACGAGCGCGAGTTCACGCACGACGACGACGCCTGCGCCGGGGTGGACATGCTCACCGAAGTCGTCGCCCGCCTCTGCCGCGGCGAACTCGACGGGGCGAAATGACAGCAGCGCGCCAGCCTGGCTTGCGTGTAGCGGTCCTGCAGGCCACCGGCCTGGTCAACTCGGCAGCGGAGAACATACGGCGCATCGCCGCCCGGGCGCAGGAAGCCCGGCAACGCGGCGCAAACCTGCTCGTCACTCCCGAGCTGTTCGCCAGCGGCTACGCCCCGACCCTGGTCCACGGCACGGACGGCACCACGCACCGGCAGCACCTCGCGGCTGTCGCCGCGGGCCACGGCATCGCGCTGGTGGCCTCCACGGTCGAACACGAGGCTGGCAGGCACTACATCAGCGCCTCCCTGTTCGGCCCCGACGGCGCGGAACTGACCCGCTACCGCAAGCAGAACCTGTTTGGCGCCGACGAGAAATCGGTGTTCACGCCCGGAACCGAGCCGCCCGCCGTCGTCGAATTCAGCGGCTTCAAGATCGCTTTGGGGATCTGTTTCGACGTCGAGTTCCCCGAGTTCGTGCGCTCCACCGCACTGGCGGGCGCCGAGCTGTTGTGCGTGCCGACGGCGGTTCCGCTGCGTGCCGCGGACGACGCCGGCGGTCAGCCCTTTGACACGCGGCTGATCCCCGCCATGGTGGTCCCAACCCGCGCCCTCGAAAGCCAGCTCTTCATCGCCTACGCCAACCACGCAGGACCAAACTTCGCAGGCCTTAGCACCATCGCCGACCCTTACGGCCGGCAGCTCTCGGAAGCAGCCGATGACGGCGAACTCATCGTCGCCGACATCGACCTGCAGACCCTGGTTGAGGCCCGAAGGGATACCGACTACCTGGCCCGCTTCACGCAATCCATCCCCTCTTCACACCTGTAAGGACAGCAGTGACCATCGCAGCAACAACCCCCGCAGCAGGGTCCGTCCCGGCGGCGGCCCCCATCACCATGCTCAACCCGGACTTCCCGTTCCCCTACGACGACTACCTCACGCACCCGGCCGGCCTCGGGGCGGTGCCGGAACATATGCACGGCACTGAGATCGCCGTCATCGGGGCCGGATTGTCCGGGCTGGTGGCAGCGTACGAGCTCATGAAGATGGGCCTCAAACCGGTCATCTACGAATCGTCAAGGATCGGCGGCCGCCTCCGTGCCGGCCGTCCTGAAGGTCAGGCCGGACCTGTGGCGGACCTGGGCGGCATGCGCTTCCCCCGCTCGGGCAGGTCGTTCTTCCACTATGCCGATAAGCTCGGGATCGAAACCCAGCCGTTCCCCAACCCGCTGACGCAGGCGGCGGGCAGCACCGTGATCGAACTCGGCGGCAAGGCCCACTACGCCGAAACCACGGCGGACCTCCCCCAGTTCTTCACCGAAGTCTCCAACGCATGGGACGACTGCCTCGAAGAACACGCCCACTTCGCCGCCATGCAGGAAGCCATCCGCAACCGCGACCTGGCCACCATCAAGAGACTCTGGAACGAACTGGTCCCGAAGTTCGACGATGTTTCCTTCTCCGGCTACCTCGCCACTTCCAAAGCCTTCTCCGCTCTGCCTTTCGAATACCGCGAAGCCTTCGGCCAGGTCGGCTTCGGCACCGGCGGCTGGGACACCAACTTCCCCGACTCATTCCTGGAAATCCTCAGGGTGGTTTACGTCGACGCAGACGCAGACCAGCATCGGATCATCGGAGGAGCGCAACTAGTCCCCGAATGCCTGTGGCAGCACGCACCGGAAAACCTTACGCACTGGCCCACCGGCACTAGCCTGGCGTCGCTACATGGCGGCCACCCCCGCGGCGCCGTTGCCGCCGTCGCGCGCGTGAAGAACGACGGCGGCGCCCCCGGCGACATCGCCGTCACGGACCGCTGGGGACGAACTGCCGAATACCCGGCAGTCATCGCCACGTGCCAGAGCTGGCTACTCTCGGCGCGCATCGACGTCGACGAATCACTCTTCAGCCACAAACTCTGGACGGCGATCGAACGCAGCCACTACATGCAGTCGTCCAAGACCTTCGTGGTGGTGGACCGGCCCTTCTGGAAGGACATCGACCCCGAAACAGGACGGCAGGTCATGAGCACCACCCTTACAGACAGGCTCACCCGCGGAACCTACCTCCTGGACAACGGCCCGGACCAGCCCGCGCTGATCTGCCTGTCCTACACCTGGAACGACGACGCCCTCAAGTGGCTCCCCTTGGATGCCGACGAGCGGGTGCGGCTCATGCTGCACTCCCTCAAGCAGATCTACCCCACGGTGGACATCGCCTCGCACATCATCGGCGACCCCATCACTGTCTCCTGGGAGGACGACCCCAACTTCATGGGCGCCTTCAGCGACAACCTCCCCGGCCACTACCGCTACCAGGAACGGCTCTACACCCACTTCATGCAGGAAGGCCACCCGCCGGAACACCGCGGCATCTTCCTCGCAGGCGATGACGTTTCCTGGACCGGAGGCTGGGCCGACGGAGCCGTCACCACAGGCCTGAACGCGGTGTGGGGCGTCATGAACCAGCTGGGCGGCTCATCCCCGGCGGAGAACCCCGGCCCCGGCGACCGCTTCGAAGAACTCAAGCCCATCCGCCTCCCCTGAGGCTCCATCCGGATGGGCCGAGGCGTTTGTTCATGGTTCAGCGTCGGCGACTGCGGTGCGGGACGTCTCGTCCGACCTTGGCGCGCGCCACCAGGGGCGGGCTCCAGCGCTAATCGCCCAAAGGGCAGTCGGCCCTGACGGTTCGTGAACGAAGCCTCATCGACTCTAGCCGGGCAGAATGCGTCGCCGTCCCGGTCGCGGACCGCAAAAGCCAAACCGAGATCATCATTCAGTCGGCACCCCGCGCCAAAAGGGCGACGCGGTCTTGGATAGGAAGCGCCCTTTTCTGGGTCGGGAGAAGTGGCGCGAGATGCTAGGCCGACTGCCTTGAGGGAGCGGCGCGTCAAAGACCCACAGCTCCCGTCGCGGGCCAGTGCATGCAGTTATTCGGTGCGGGGTCTCGAGGCCGCGAGTCGGCTCGAGTCGGGCAGTGTTGCCACGAAAATGTCCGTCGCGCTGATGTCCGCCAGTGCCTTGCGCCGGGTGTCGTCGAGGTATCCGACGTGGCTTTGGAATGCCGCCCGGGCGGCTCCCGGGTCTTGGTCCGCAATGGCCTGGTAGATGACCGCGTGTTGCGCCCAGACGGCTTCGCGGTCCAGCAGATCCACGAAGACGGTGTTGGTGGCCGGCCGCATGAGATGCACGGACATCATCGCGAGTTCGAGAATCTGGTTCTTTGCGGCCCTGGTGATCGCAGTATGGAACTCGATGTCGAGCTGAAGCCATTCCGCGAGGTCGAGGTCGGGGTTCGACGCGAGCTGTATCGGCTGGTAGATCGCCTCAAGGTCTTCCTCCGTGCGCCGCCTTGCGGCCAGATCGACGCATTGCATTTCCAGCACCCAGCGCGCCTCGTCGACGTCATGCAGGGAGACGTTGCCTGCCCGGTACCACAATCGGATGGCGTCGCTGAGCTGTTCGGCGACGGTCTCAGCATCGGGCACGGCGACATAAGTCCCTCCCCTGCTGCCGCGGGACGAGACCACGAGTCCGGTTGCGGCCAGGATCTTCAGGGCTTCCCGGGCGGTTGCGCGTGCCACATCGAACGATTCCGCCAGCTCAACCTCGGAGGGCAGCCGTTCGCCCGGCAGCCATTGGCCGATGCTGATCGCCCTCCGCAGTTGGCGGGCAATCTGCCCGGACGCGTCCTTGCGGCCCAGCTGAACAGGCACGAACTCTTCTGGCATCGCTAAACGCACCCTGCCTTCACATCGGTGGAAACCCCTTTACAAGTAAAGGATACTCCTTGCATAATGTCCAAAGTTAGACATTCACTTTTCCCTCAACATTCGTTGCGGGAGCCACCCCATCCAACACTTGGAGAAACCGATGACTCTGAAGATCAGCACAGCGTTGGGGATCGCTGCACTCGTGTCCGCAATCGCCCTCAGCGCCTGCACCGCACCTCCCAAAGCTGCAAGCGATTCCCCGGCCACCGCCACGACATCCACGGCCGCGGCCAGCACCGAAGCCATGGGCAATACCCTGAAGTTTGTCGATGCCGGGACCAAGGCGCCCGCGGGCAAGAAGGTGGCCTATCTGGCAGAATGCGCAGCCGCCAATGCCTACTGCCAGACCCGGCTGAAGGGCGCTCAGGAGACGGCAGCCAAAATGGGTGTCGAGGTGACCGTTTTTGACGCGAACTTCGACACGGCCGCCCAGTTGCAGCAAGTCCAGGACGCCGTGCAGCGAGGGTTCGACGGATACATCTTCTCGCCCGTGGCCGACGCCCCTGGATGCTCGGACTTCCACCTGCTGCAGGCCAGCGGCAAGCCCGTCACCACCATCAACAGCCCCATGTGCGGCAACCCCGACTACACCCCGGAGACTGCCGGATTCGTCGGCATGCAGACCACCCAGTTCTTCACCGAGCACGTCGAAAACGCCTTCAAGTCCTGCACGGCTTCCTGCAATGCGGTCGCCGTCGGAGGCTTCGTCGGATCCGACTTGTTCACCCGCTGGGAGACCGCCGTCAAGACAGCGGCCGCGAAATACCCCAACGTCAAAGTTGTCTCCGACCAGCCAGGAAACTTCGACCCCGCCAAAGCCCTCTCGGTGGTCCAGGACGCGATCAGCGCGAACAGCAAGATCGACGTCGTGCTTTCCTCTTGGGACGACATGACCCGCGGTGTGGAGCAGGCGGTTCGCGATGCCGGGAAGACCCCGGGGAAGGACGTCCGCATCTACAGCGTGGGAGGCACCAATGCAGGCGTGGCCAAGGTAACCGGCGGGGCGTGGACCTCAACATCGGTCCTGCTTCCGTACGAGGAATCCTCCTACGGTGTTGCCCAACTGGTCCGTGCACTTTCCAGCGGTGAAAACACGCCCGGCTTCGCGTACTTGGCCCAGGCACCCGCCGTCACCCTGGGCCCCGGCTCGATCTTCATCACAGCAGCCAATGCAAGCAAATTCCACCCGGAGTACTGACATGCGCACCCACGATCCATCCCCCGCTGCCGACGCACTCGTCGTCCGTGGCATGAACAAGCAGTACGGGGACATCCCGGTCCTGAGGAACGTTTCCCTCACAGTCAGGGCAGGTGAAGTACATGCTCTCGTCGGGGAAAACGGGGCTGGAAAGTCAACGCTGATCAAAACCGTGGCCGGCGCCGTCGGGCAGGACAGCGGAACGGTCAGCATCTGGGGCCAGGAGCTCGACGGAGGGCAGCCCGGCAAGGCTGCCGCCGCGGGGCTTGCGGTGATCTACCAGGAGCTGACCATCGTCCCGGAAATGACAGCTCTGGCCAACGTGTTGCTCGGCAGGTCACCGCGGAG
Source organism: Arthrobacter sp. FW306-2-2C-D06B (assembly GCF_021789175.1). Classification (NCBI taxonomy): domain Bacteria; kingdom Bacillati; phylum Actinomycetota; class Actinomycetes; order Micrococcales; family Micrococcaceae; genus Arthrobacter; species Arthrobacter sp. FW306-2-2C-D06B. The sequence goes on along the minus strand of NZ_CP084560.1, from coordinate 2,081,848 downwards.
GTTTGGTTTCATCGACCGCCCGGCGGCCTTGGCTCGGTACCGGGAGGCTGCTGCAGCAGCCGGCACCTCCATACCCGCAGGCACCCGGGCCGGGGACCTGTCCACGGCCAACCAGCAGATGCTAGAAATCATGCGGGCCTTGGCCAGTCACCGCCGCCTGATCGTCATGGATGAGCCCACGGCCTCGCTCGGCCCGGAAGACAGCCGTTCGCTCCACAAAGCCATTAGGGAACTCACCTCCGCCGGATGCTCGATTGTCTACATTTCCCACAATCTCGACGACGTCCTGGACATCGCCGACAGCATCACCGTGCTGCGCGAAGGCGCCGTGATCGACAGCAGAGCAACAGTCGACTGGGATAAACCCTCCCTGATCGTCGCGATGCTCGGCGGCAACCCGGCCGAGGTCCAGCCCACCGCCCCGGCGCACACCAAGGGCCGGATCGCCCTGAGCGTCCGCGGGCTGACGGCCCCAGGTGTCGATCTTCCGACGCTGGACATCCGCGAAGGCGAGATCATCGGCCTGGCCGGACTCGTCGGTTCGGGACGCACCAGGCTGCTGCGGACCCTGGCCGGCGCGAACCGCCAAACAACCGGAACCCTCACACTCGATGGAAAGCAGGTTCCATGGCCTCGTTCCCCCCGGGACGCCATCCGACGCGGGATCGCGCTGGCCCCGGAGGACCGGAAAGACCAGGCCCTGGTTCTGGACCGGAGCGCGGCCTGGAACGTGGCCCTGGGCCAATTCGCCAAGGCATCGGGCCGCCGTCCCTTCCGGAACGGCGCGCTGGCCGGATGGGCAAGTCCCGGCGCTGGACGGATGGGGTTCGACCCGAGCCGGCTGAACGGGCCCGCAGGGACCCTGTCGGGCGGAAACCAACAGAAACTCGTGCTGGCCCGATGGCTGGACCGCGGACTCGGTTGCCTGCTCCTGGATGAACCAACACGGGGCATTGACATCGGCGCCAAAGCCCAGATCTTTGCCACGGTCCGCCAGCTCGCCGACGAGGGGCTCTGCGTCATCTGGTGCAGCAGTGATCTGGACGAGGTCACCCGGTACAGCGACAGAACCATCGTCCTGGCCTCCGGCCGGGCGGTGGCCGAACTACCGGCACGGTCCACCGTCCAGGACATCCTCACCCACACCTACACCGCACCGGCGCCCGGAAGCATCGGGCCCACAACAACAGATATGGCAACGTCATGAGCACGACAACCCTTCAGAACACCCGGATGTCCGTGCCCGCGCGGACGCCACGGATAGGTCCAACCCTGCGCCGTTTCGGCGTCCTGGCAGCCTTGCTGGTTCTGGTCGCCCTCATCAGTATCGCTCAGCCCGGCTTCCTCGCCGGCGGGAACCTGATGAACATCGTCAGCCAATGGGCCCCTGTGGCCATCATGGGAATCGGCATGACGTACGTGGTCATCACGAGCGGTTTTGACCTCTCGGTCGGGGCCATCTATTCCCTTACCGCCGTCATCGCGGCAACCGTCGGCCGGACAGAGGCCCCGATCGTCGCGTTCGCCGCAGCGGCCGGAGCCGGTATCGTAGCCGGGCTCGTCAACGGGTGGATCGTCACCGGGCTGAAGGTCAACCCGTTCATCGCCACCCTCGGCAGTTCCCTGATCATCTCAGGCACCACGCTGGTCATCACGGGAAACCGGGCCGTCGTCGTCAGCTTCGCCCCGTTCCAGGAACTCGGCAGCGGGCGGCTCGCCGGCATCCCGTATTCGGGAATGCTCCTGGTCGCGCTGCTTCTGATGGCCGGCTGCATCCTGGCATTCACGCCCTACGGGCAATCCGTCTACGCGGTCGGAGGGAACCAGGAAGCCAGCCGACTCGCGGGTATCCGAACCCGCGGCGTCGTGGCCAGCACCTACACGCTCTCAGGGCTGTGTGCCAGCATCGCCGGGGTCGTCACGGCCTCGCAACTGGGATCGGCACAGCCCAACCTCAACCCGAACCTGGTCTTCGATGTCCTGACCGTTGTCATCGTCGGCGGCACGTCGTTGACTGGAGGAAAAGGCGCCATCTGGCGGACCGCCGTCGGCGTGGCAATCCTGGCCACCCTCCAGAACGGCTTCAACCTCCTGGACATCGATTCGTACTACCAGAACATCATCAAGGGCATCATCATCATCGCCGCCCTGACCCGGCTCTCCGGAATGCGGCCCGCGCGCAGACTGCGCCGCCCCAACTCCTCCAAATAAGAACCAGAACCCACCCAAGGACTCACCATGACCATCACAACCATCGAAGAACTGACCATCGCCGATGTCCACGATGCACTCCTCGCAGGAACCTTCACCGTGCGGGAGCTCGTCGAGGCGTACCTGGAACGCATCCGCACCCTCGACGCCGAGGGGCCGGCACTGAACTCCATCGTCACCGTCTCCAGCACCGCCCTCGAAGAAGCCGACGCGCAGGACGCCTACCTCGCCGCGAACGGCAAGCTCTCCGGACCGCTCCACGGGGTCCCTGTCGTAGTCAAAGACCAGATCGAAACTGCCGGAATACCCACGAGCTTCGGCAGCGCCGCGACCGGCGCCTACACAGCCGCCCAGGACGCAACCGCGATCGCCCAGCTGCGTGTCGCCGGCGCGATCATCCTCGCCAAGACCACCATGCCGGACTTCGCCACATCTTGGTTCTCCACTTCCTCCAGGAGCGGGATCACCCGTAACCCCTACGACCTTGCCCGCGACCCGGGCGGATCCAGCAGCGGCTCCGCAGCCGCTGTCGCCGCCAACCTCGCCCTCGTGGGCATCGGCGAAGACACCGGCGGTTCCATCCGGCTGCCCTCTTCCTTCTGCAACGTCGTGGGACTCCGCGTAACGCCGGGCCTGATCAGCCGGACCGGGATGTCCTCCCTCGTCGTGCCGCAGGACACGGCCGGGCCCATCACCCGAACCGTCACGGATGCCGCCGTCGTCTTGGATGCACTTGTCGGCTTCGACCGGAAAGACCCTTACACCGCGGCGTACGCCATTGCCCGCCACTCCGGTACCTACGCCGAAGCCGTGGCCAAGAACGGGCTCGCCGGCAAACGCATCGGTGTGCTGCGCCAGGCCTTCGGCCCCGAGTCGGACGCAGAATCGGCGGAAGTCAACGACGTCATCCGCCAGGCCCTGGCTGCCGTGGAAGCGGCAGGAGCCCAGCTCGTTGATGTGGAAGTACCGAACCTGAACGACTACGTCGCCGACACTTCGGTGTACTTCTCACGGTCCCGCCAGGACATGAACGCCTTCATCGCCAAACGGCCCCAACTCGGCATCGACTCGATCGAACAGCTTCACGCGGAGGGCAAGTTTCACGAGAAGCTGGATCTGTTCGTCGGGATTGCGACCGGTCCGGCGACGGCAAAAGACGACCCAACGTACCCCGACCGGGTTGCCCTCCAAGGCGACTTCCAACGACTGGTGGCAGGAATCATGGCCGAACAAAAGCTAGACGCCATCTGCCTCCCGGACGTGAAACTCGCAGCCCCGAGCCAGGAAGACATCTTCGCGGACCGCTGGACATGCCTGACTTACCCGACCAACACCGTCATCGCCTCCCAGCTATTGTTCCCCGCCATCACCGTTCCCGCCGGATTCACCAGCCGCGGACTGCCCGTCGGGCTGGAAATCATGGCGCTGCCCTACTCCGAACCGCAACTGCTCGGACTGGCACACGGGGTCGAGAAGGCCACCGCGGCCCGCAGGGCACCCAGCCTGTCCCGGGTGAAAGCATGAAAGGCAAGACCTTGATCCCCCAGCTGACACTCAACTCGGACATGGGCGAGTCCTACGGGATCCATTCCTTCGGAAACGACGAAGCACTGCTGCCCCTCGTCGATTCCATCAACGTCGCCTGCGGCATGCATGCCGGTGATCCGAGCACGATGAACCGCATCGTCGCTGCGGCAGCCTCCGCCGGTGTCCGCGTCGGCGCCCACCCCGGCCTGCCGGATCCTGTCGGCTTCGGACGACGCGAAATGGTCTTGCGGAAAGACGAGGTCCGCGACCTGGTCCGGTATCAGGTTGGTGCATTGTGGGGATTCCTCGACTCCGCGGGGGTTCCCCTTAACCACATCAAGCCCCACGGTGCCCTGTTCGCCATGCTGTCCAGAAGCGAGGAACTCATGGACGCCCTCTGCGACGTGGCAGAGCAATTCAATGTGCCGGTCTACGGACTTCCGGCAACCTGCCACGAAACAACCGCGGCACGCCGGGGAATCCCCTTCATCGGCGAACTGTATGTCGACCTCGACTACAACGCCGACGGCACCGTCATCGTCAACCGCTCAAGCCATGTATCCGGGATAGCACAAGCCGTTCAACGCACCCACAGGTACCTGGAGGAAGGCACGATAGCTTCCGTCACGGGCGAAACCGTCAGAGTCAGGGCGGACACCATCTGCATCCACTCCGACCAGTCAAATTCCGTCGAACTGGCAACCGCAGTCCGGAAAGCCCTCAACGACTGATCCGCGCCCACCAAGCCCAACAAAGCCGGGTGCCCGATCAACTCGGGCACCCGGCGAAGGCGCAAAGAGCGGGTCTCCCGCTCGATCAAGTGGGGAATCGAGGACAATTTCCCGTTCACTAGTCACCAGGACCAGGTCCTGGACCATGGAGGCCGGAGTTAGACGCGTTCCGGGAAGGATTCGACTTTCGCGGGGGTCCGCTCAATGACGTCGGCCAGCGCGCCGTGATTCGATCCAGGATCTCCCGGTCCAGGATCAGCTCGGCGGCTTTGACAGTGTCATCGAGATGCTCGGGCGGTCACGATTACGGCGGGTGCGGGCCGCCGCCATTTTCGGCCCCGCCTAGGAAAGCGGAATGGCAAGTCCTGCCACATCAATCTTCCCGCCTACCGATACGATTGCGATTGGGTGGGAAGACCAACCAATGCAAAAAGTCAAGCTTTGTCAACAGTCCGGGGCCAATAGGCCCCTGAACTGCGGAAACACTGTGCCCGAGGTGGGACCGAACGGCATTCCAGGCTGCGGAAACACTGGGAACTCCCGAAAACATAGCCAATCCGAGCCAAACCGACCGATGTACGACCCAGTCCGAAGGCAAAAGTGTTGACACTGTCAACACACTGGGAATGCCAGCTTTATGGACTAGGGAGATCGGTCCGAGGTTCCGCCGGGCGCGCGGCTTATTTCCTGGCCGGACCGGCGGTCATGTATTCGCGCAGCCCAGGGATGGCGAAGTCCACGAGCCCGTAACCTGCCGGTTCGATCAGACCCGCATCCATCAAACGCGTCCGGTAGTTACCGACGGCGTTCGGCCGCATCCCGGTACGCCTCGAGGCCGCATGCAGATCGATCCGGTCAGCGCGCCGCAGGAACGTAGCTACTCCCTCGTTCAGCAAATCGGAAACAGCCGCAGGTAAACCCGCGAAAATCAGCCCGATCGGCAGGCCCTCGCGAATAAATGCTGGACATCCGCGGCCAGCTGGGACAACTCGACCCGGTCCGCCGCATGAATCTCATCCACCGTGGTGACCAACCCCGTCCCCCCCGCTCCGCCAGCAAACGCAAAAGCACCGCTCCCCGCCCCCGCCAATCGACCTGCTCCTCGGGCGCAAGCTGGGTCGTGACCGAGAACCGGGAGCCACCGACACCCCCGTCACCCGGCGGCCCGTCGGCGCATCCCCCAGTTCATTCGTCAGCCTGCGCATCGCCTCCCCGATACGGCCCAGGAATCCGCCGGTCGCGGTCCCGGACACCACCGCCCAGCCACCGGCCACGGCCAGGTCCTCGGCGGCACCGAGCATGACGGTCTTGCCGACCCCCTCGCCCCGGTAAAGATCGTCAGGAGCCCCGGCGCCCCCGACCCGATCCGCAGACCATAAGCGAACTCGTCGAGCACTCCGCCGCGCCCGATAAGATCCGGCGGCGTCGCCCCAGCCGTCGGTCGAAATGGGTTCTCAACACCGGTGCTGTGAATGTCGATGAATCTTATGAATCCTGTGAATCTCTCAATACCAACCCGCCCGCAGGTTACAGGACGCAAAGCAGTCAATAGTTCGAGAGCGAATGTGCACCGCTATCAGTAAAATATTTGAAGCTTCAACTAAATTGGGCGAGCTGTGTCCCGTCCATCCTTTCTCAATTTGGTTCGCCGCGGTTCGCCGCACTCCCCTGCTCGCAATCAACGAGGCCCGGTCTTGACAAATATCTGAGTGCAGTCATAATTGATTGTAATCACTCTCTTCGTGGCTCGTCCAAATATGCCGGTACTGACAAGAGTGCCCGGCGCGGCAGGGCAACGCCCCGAGATATCGCTACTAACCAAAACCCCCAGAAGGAGCATTACAGCATGCGGGCATTCGTCGTCACCAAGTACAAGGAGCCGCTGCGCGAAGCGGAGGTTGCTGAGCCGACTGTCGGCGAGAGCGACGTGCTCGTGGAGGTTCAAGCGGCAGGCCTGAACCAGTTGGACGAGAAGATCCGGCTGGGCGAGTTCAAGCAAATCCTCCCCTACAAGCTCCAGCTGATCCTCGGCAATGACGTGGCCGGCACCGTCCTGAAGGTCGGGTCTAGAGTGCGCGGGTTCAAGCCCGGTGATGAGGTTTACGGCCGCCCCGATAAGGACCGCATCGGCACGTTCGCCGAGCGCATCGCGGTCGCCGAGGACGATCTTGCGTTGAAGCCTGCATCGGCCAGCATGGAGGAGGCCGGCTCGCTGCCGCTGGTGGCGCTGACCGCATGGCAGGCCCTCGTTGAGCGGGGCAATGTGCGTCCCGGACAGAAGGTTCTCATTCACGCGGGAGCCGGTGGGGTCGGCTCTATCGCCGTCCAGCTCGCGAAGCACCTCGGCGCGACCGTTGCAACCACCGCGAGCGGCTCCAACGCCGGCTTCCTGCGCGACCTCGGAGCCGACATCGTGATCGACTACCGCACCCAGGACTTCGAGCAACTCCTCAGCGGCTACGACCTCGTGCTCGACAGCCTCGGCGGGGAGAACCTCGAGAAGTCACTGCGCATCCTCAAACCCGGCGGCAAGGCCATCGGTATCTCCGGACCGCCGGATCCGGCATTCGCCCGCGAAGCCGGGCTGAATCCTGCGCTTCGCCTGGCAATCACTGTACTCAGCACCAAAATTCGCCGGCATGCCAGGAAGCTTGGCGTCAGCTACGAGTTTCTCTTCATGCGCGCAAGCGGCGACCAACTTCGCCAGATCGCATCGCTGGTCGACGACGGCGTGCTGCGCCCCGTCGTAGGGAAGGTCTTCAGCTTCGACCAGACCCCAGAGGCGCTGCAGTACCTGGCCGAGGGCGCCATCCGCGGCAAAGCAGTCGTCGCCCTGACCAACTGAACCGCCATCTTTCCACCTCACAAACCACGCAGGAGAACAACCGTCATGGACAACACCGGAACCCCGCAGGACTCTGTCGTTACCTCGTACGCGATAGCACCTACCAAAGCCATCACAGCCGAAGGTGTCACCTACGCCTACCGGGAGCTGGGGCCGAAGGGCGGCATCCCCGTCCTGTTCTTCGTGCACCTAGCCGCCACACTGGATAACTGGGATCCCCGGATCATCGACCCGATCGCGAAGAACCGCCACGTCATCGCCTTCGACCAGCCCGGTGTCGGCGCTTCCACCGGGCAAGTTCCCCGCAACATCGAGGCAATGGCCGACGACTCCTACACCTTCATCAAGGCTCTCGGGTTCGACAAAATCGATGTCTTCTCCTTCTCATTGGGGGGCATGATCGCCCAGGACCTGGCCCTCAAACATCCCGACCTTGTCCGCAAGCTCGTGCTCACCGGAACCGGCCCTCGCGGCGGCAAGGATATCGACAAGGTCGTCGGCACCACCTACTGGGACATCCTCCGCGCAATCCTGACAAGGTCCGATCCCAAGGAGTTCCTGTTCTTCAACCGCAACACCACCGGCAAGCCCGCAGCGAAAGCGTTCATCAAGCGCCTCCAGGAGCGCAGCGCCGACCGTGACAAGCCGATCAGCACCCACGCATTCCAAACCCAGTTGAAGGCAATCCAGGCCTTCGGCCGCTCCGCCCCGTCAGACCTGTCCACACTCACGCACCCCACCCTCATCGCCAACGGCGACAACGACCGCATGGTGCCATCCGTCCTCTCCGAAGACCTGCACCGGCGCATCCAAGGATCGGAGCTGATCATCTACCCAGACTCCGGCCACGGCGGCATCTTCCAGCACCACGCCACATTCGCTCCAGCCGTCGTCGACTTCCTGGCCACCTGACCAGAAAATGCCGCTCCTGGAGGACTACACTCCTAACTGAGCCCAGTCAGTTAACTGGAGAAGAGAGAGGGGCCTGCATGCCTGTCGCATCCCAGCCGCTAGGACGGCGTGAGCGGAACAAGCAGCAGAAGCTGGACCGCATCACCGCCGCAGCCAGCGAGCTGTTCGCCAAGCACGGCGTGGAGGATGTCACCACCCAGCAGATCGCCGATAAGGCTGACATCGGCACCGGAACCCTGTTCCTCTACGCCAAGACCAAGGGAGAACTCCTCCTGCTCGTGCAGAACGCCCACTACGCTGAAGCGCTCGAACGGGGCCGGGCCGATGCTGAAACCATCCCGAATCCACTGGACGCAGTGATGGCCATCGTGCGGCCGATCGTGGAGTGCAACCGTATCCAAGTCGATAACGGACGCACTTATCTGCGGGAAATGGTCTTCGGCGACCCGGCCGAGCCGCAACACAGCCAGGCTCTCTCCATCGTCGCTCAGACCCAGGAAGCCATCGCCGCCGTCCTGGGCCGCGATGAACTTCTCAATGCCGATGATGCCGCAACAACCGCACGCATCGTCTCGGCGATCATGTTCCTCAGCATGGCAGTCAATGCAAATCCCGCTCTTCGCACCGAGGACATTGTGCAGGACATCAGCACCCAGATCCGCCTGCTCCTGCCCCGCTGACACCAACCTCCAGTTGTCACGGGGACTGTCCGTTTAACGGTGGATTCGGGATTGGCATTTAGTTGATTCTTCCTTCGAAGGTGATGGCGAAGGTGTTGAGGGCCGGTTTCCATCGCAGGGCCCAGGATGCCGCTGGGGTCTGCGGGCACCGCATAGAGGACTTGCTGAAGGGGGCAGAACGCCCCAATCCGATGTGTCTATGTCGTCGAAGGTCGAGCAGGAAAAGCAGGAAGCGGGAGCTTCAGTGCACTTCCGTGCTCCGTGGTGCGGCCAGTCTCGCTGCCTTTGGGGCGATGGGCGTCGGCACGGTGCGAGCGGCGATGACCAAGGTGAAGGCTGTTGCAAGGCCGAGAATCGCCCAGGCGTAGATCTCCCGGCCGGGGAGGTCGGTTGTTGCAAGCCAGCGGATGGCATAGTTCGTGGTCGCGCCCACGGGAAAGGTGAATACCCAAAACATTTGCGTGAAGGGAAGTTTGCGGTATTCGGGGAGGAGCATGACCTGCATCAGCACCATGATCAACAGGATGCCTGTAAGTCCGAGCTGAATCGCTCCCATGGGTCCTGGATGTGACACCATCCACGCGATGTTGGCCGTTGCCGGCGCAGCCAGATAGGCGGACAGTCCGACCTTGGCGGCCGGTAGCACCTCGCCGCCGGTCATCAGGCGGACGGTGACGACAGTTCCCATCACCAGCCAGAAGAACACTCCAACGCCGAACGCTGCCATGGCCGCACTATGGGCGTGGATGCTTGAGAACCCGATGCTGGCAACGAAGGATCCGGCCGCGACGGGCAGCAGGTAGCCGGGATGGATGGATTGCATGGATACCCCGCCGGTGACCCAGTGGGCGAGGAGCTGGGCAGCGACGACGGCAAGGCCGGCGATGAAAGCCACACACGGCCAGGCGCCCCATGGCGGCAGATACTGGCTGTAGTGGGACGAAAGCAGGATCCCGATGAGTGGGATGAAGGACGCAAAGGGCCCTGCCACTTCGTGTCGCAAGTCGGCCCGGAATGTTCCTTTTCGGCGAAGGCCCCGGACCACGTAGACGGCGGACAGGATCAACCACAGGGAGCCTGATGCCCCGTAAAGGATTTCTTCGGGCCACATCGGGGATCCGAGAGAGCTCCTCGCGGCGGACCATCCGCCGCCAAGACCGGCAAGCCCCAAGGGAATGCCGAAGCGGCTCAACGCCGGTATTCCCGACAGGGTGGCCCGGGACAAGACGCGATCCGTAGGGGCCGGCGTCAGCGCAACAGCGGTACCGGTATCAGTCATCTTGTCAGAGCGCCTGGTTGGTGGGTGAAGATGAGCAGCGTGCTCGTCGCGGTGGCGAGGAGTTCTCCCCCAGCGGTGCTGAGCCTGCCTTCGGTGAATATCACGCGCGAGCCGGTCTTCACGACTGACCCCACTGCGCGAAGAGCACCCTTCTGGAGTGTGATGGGTCGCAGATACTTGACCGCCAGGTCAATGGAGGTGTAACCGATCCCTGCTTCCAAGGTACTGTGTGCTGCGCAACCGAGCACCGTGTCAAGGAGCGTGCAGGCCAGGCCGCCGTGCACCATTCCGAGGGGGTTGTAGTGCGCTTCTCCCGGCCGGCACTGGAACTCGACGTGCCCGTATTTCGCATCGACGAGATCGAAATTCATGAGGGAAGCAATCGGCGGCGGCGCGATACTGCCGTCGCGGAGGCCGGAAAAGTAGTCCAGACCCGACAGCCGTGGCAGCTGTTCGAGCGCGATTGCCGGATCCGTCCAGGTGAAGGTTTCCGAGCGTTGCGCGGAGGCGTTCGGTGACACCAGGTGCCCTCCTTAGGTTCTCTGCAAGTCTTCAGGCGTTGCCGCGGTCATGCCGGGGAATTGGATGCCAGGACCGGGTACAGACCCGAGATCGGACCGGACAGGCCGAGCTTCACGCGGGCGCTGATCTCGTCCACGATGATCTCGTAATCACCGTGCTCGAGCCCATCGAATGACTTCCGTGCGACTTCCCCGGGGGAGGTCTTCGGGGCATCCACCCCCCTGGCCATGGCCGTGTCGATGTAGCCGACGTGAACACCGGTCACCTGGGTGCCTTGAGGTGCCAGTTCCACGCGGAAGGAGTTGGTCGCCGACCACAACGCGGCCTTTGATGCGCTGTAGGCGCCGGTGAGTGCGATCCAACTGAGCACCGAGTGGATGTTGAGGACCGCTGATGTCTCGCTCACGGCAAGCACCGGCGCGAATGCCCTGGTCATGGCGACGGGTCCGAAGAAGTTGGCCTCCATGACGTCGCGGATCTCCTCGTCGGAGAGTGCCAACAGAGTGTCGGATTCGACGCTCGTACCGGCGTTGTTGATCAGGACCGTGACGTCCTGGGCCTGGGCGACGGCGGCCCGGACCGAGTCAGCGTCGGTGACATCGAGAGTGAGAGGGACGACCCGGGCATCGTTCCACTCTTGCGGGCGGCGGGCGGTCGCGTACACCTTTGCAGCACCCCGGGCGAGGGCCTGCTCCACGAGCTCGCGGCCCAGTCCTCCGTTCGCGCCGGTGACAAGGACGACGGCACCAGATAGCTGTGGCATGGATTCTCCTACTGTCGGATGGGGCGGCGACGCGGTTGTCGCGGTCTCAGAACATCAGATTAGCCGAGTGAGTTGGATTTTCCAACTAACCTGTATACTTGGCGAGAGTACTGAAAGCAGGTGAACGATGAATAAGCTGGCCGAGAAGGCAGTAAATGCGCCGAGGGCGTGTTTCATTGCGGCAGGCCTCGACGTTTTAGGCGAACGGTGGGCCCTGCTCGCCCTTCGCGAGATGTCGTTGGGCGTTCACCGGTTCGATCAGATTGCGCGCAATACCGGCGCGTCCCGCGACATCCTGACGGACCGGCTGCGCATGCTCGAAAACCGTGGCGTGATTGAGCGTGTCCAGTACTCCGAGCGCCCCGCGCGCTACGAGTACCACCTCACAACCTCCGGAGCGGAAGTCGCGCCCATCCTCATTTCACTCGCGGCGTGGAGCAGCACATGGATGCGGGACGAGACGCCCCGCGCTTCTTACCGGCACAGTTGCGGGGCGGACCTGAAACCGGTGGTGTTGTGTGCGGAATGCGGTGAGGAGTTCACGCCAGGAAGTCTGTTACTGGGACCGCTTGTGTCAAGCGCGGGTACCGACCCGGCGTCCGGCCAGTAACCACAAAAACCGAACCGAGGACGACGGCGGCACATCCCGCCGTCGTTCTCTTGCCAAGGTTTGCGCCCGGCTTTTGCCGGCTGATTCAGGGGACTCAGCCCTCAAGTTCCTTTTCGAAGCAGACTGACGCCGGTATCGCCCGAGGTGCCCTACCGAACGCGGTTCATGTGCCCATGCCGAGGTGTGCTCCGCCTGCCACGTCGAGCGTTACGCCGGTGATGTAGCGGTTGTCGGGGTCGGCAAGGAAAAGGATGGCGCGGGCGACTTCGTCGGGTTCGGCGAACCGGCGCATTGGGAGTTCCGCGGCGCGTTTGGCCCGGTTGGCGATCGCATCCGGGCCGGAGTCTTTTGCGAACTGCGCCCACATAGGGGTGTTCACGGGACCGGGCGCAATGGCGTTGACGGAGATGCCGCGGGGTCCGAGTATCTCGGCGAAGGACCACATGATGTGAAGCACGGCGAGTTTGCTTGCGTTGTAGGGCAGGTAGTTGCGGCGGGCTTCCTTAGCGGCGACGGAGGAGAGGATGACGATGGCACCGGCAGTGCCGGCCTCAATCATTGACTGTGCCGTTTCCCGGACCATTGAGAATGTGCCGGAGGAGTTGATCCGCATGACGGATTCGTATTCTTCCGTCGTGGTTTCCATGATGTCAGGGGTGGTGCCCAAGACACCGGCGGCGTGAATGAGGGCGTCGATGCGCCCGTATTTGCTCGTAATGTCGCGGACGACGGCGGCGCATTGCTCTTCGGAGGTGACGTCGAGCGGGAAGAAAGCGGCTATCTCCTGGCCGTCTTTGGGGGCTCGGTCGGCTCCTATGATGAGGGCCCCTTCGGCTCTAAGCGCATCGATGACTGCGTCGCCGATTCCGCCGCTCGATCCGGTTACCAGAACGACGTGGTCTTTCAGGCTCATTTGTCATTTCCGCTCATGGGCTGGCTGATCCGCAGCGTCCCTGCGGTTGGTTTCTGGGCTGCTCTTTTCATCTGCCTGGTTCCTTACTTGGGGTGTTTGTACAAGGGTCCGCTTCCGGACGGCCTGTTGACGCACGTGATGCCTTTACGGTTTAGCTGTTGGCACTCGTGGCATGGCTTTCCCACTGCCGGCCATGTTGTTCCTCCGCGGGTAGTCCGGAGGCTGCGAGGATCCGATCGAGCAATCGCTGGGTATGAACGGCCTCGCGACCCGAGGTGAGCGGCTGCGCCCTGTCGGCCACGCGGTCGAGGAAGTGGTGGACGGCGGCGGAGAATCCGAGTGTGTCGGTTGCTGTTGCCCAGCCGTAGGCCTCGGCGCTGAGCTCGCGTGATGTGGTGACTCCGTTGACAGTGGTCGATACCGTTTCGGGTGCACGTACTTCCACGGTCTTTCCGTCGCCGTAAGCATCCAGTTTTTCGTTCCAGGCACCTGCGGTTCGAGCTGCCATCAGCACTCCGGTGTTGCCGGTGCTGAAGCGTATGATGGCCGCGACGCCGTCTTCTTGCCAAGGGTCATCGCCGGCTGCGTGCGCGGCCACGTCCACGGGTTCGCCGCCGCAGTACCAGCGGAGGAGATCGACCATGTGGATGGCGTTCTCGAACGTTGCGCGGTATTCCGAACCGGGGCGGTTCTTTTGGGCGACGCAGAAGGTAGCGCCCTTCTCGCCGAAGGCCTCGCGCCCTGCAATGTAGACAGGTGCGTAGCGGCGGTTGAAGTCGACCATCAGGATGCGGCCACGCTCCTCGGCGAGGTCCGCCAGACGTCCCGCCTCCTCGGTGGCCGGGGCCAGGGGTTTTTCGCAGAACACGTCGACGTCATAGTCCAGGCACAGCTGGACGGCGTGCGCGTGCTCGGACCGCGGCGTGAGGACGAAGACGGCATCCAGGTCCTGGGAAGCCAGCATGTCCTCTACTGACCGGTAGGCGGCGCCGAAACCCCAGCGCCGGACCAGGTTTCCCGGGTCCTCGCGGCGGGACACCAAGGCAGCCAGGTCAACATCATCGCGCTGGACGAGTGTGGGCAACTGGGCGATGGTGGCGATGTTGCCTGCGCCGATGACGCCGACGCGGAGGCGCTGCCCACTCATCGGGCCTTCTCCATTTCAGCGAGATCAGTGAGCATTCCGCGCAGGGCGGCCGCGGATTTCCGGAATCCGTCCTCGGGGGTTGGGAGGTCTTGCGGGTGCCAGCGGTACTCGTACTCGATGCTCAGCAGGTCATCGTAGCCGTAGCGCAGCAGCGCCGCGAGGATCTGGGGCCAGGGAAGGACGCCGGTGCCGACGACCCGTGATCGGACGGCGCGCTCGGACGAGTTGACGCGGGCGGTTTCCGTTGCGCGGAAGGCAGCGGAGGGATCGGTGAAAACGAGGTCCTTGACGTGTACGTGACCGACCAGATCGCCTTGAACATCAAAGGCCTGTTCGAACGTCTCGTCGTGGGTGAAGGTCAGGTTGGCCTGGTCGTAGAGAACACGAACGGCTGGGTGCGCAACCTCCCGGACGAGCGCTGCGGTTTCGGCCGCAGTCTGGGTCATGGTGCCGAAATGGTTCTCCACGCACAGACGCACTCCGGCCTGTTCAGCCTCAGGTGCCAGGGTCTGCAGGGCCTCCCGCAGTCTCGCCCATCGCCCGGCATGATCGGCGTCCCCCGGATGCCAGGATCCCGCGTACACGCGCACCCGGTCGGCCCCGAGCAGATGCGCGGTCTCAATCGCGCCACGGAATTCGTCTACTCCCCCGCGCCATTCACTCTCGTCCAGAGCGTTGATGGCCGTGGTGTAGGGGGTAAGGCCAATGATGGGCACGCCTTCATCTTCCGCTGCCCTCAATGCCTCCATTGCGGCGCGCCGGTCCCCCTGAGGGAGACCCGAAGTGTAGCCGTCCTGGTAAATGACTTCTGCGGCATCGAGCCCTGCGGCTCGGAAAAGCCTGATTGCCTGGGGGACCGTATGGTTCGGGGTGCCTAGCGTGTGGCCTGCCAGTCGCATTTTAAACGTCCTTCCTGAAAGTGTCTTGAGTTGCCGCCCAGTCCGCAGGACCGACCAGCCGCGGTGGGGTTGCGACCCGGGATCGGTCGACGATTTCCATCAGTAGCCCCCAGGGTGTGATGAAGTAAGTCCAGCGGTTGCCCGCCACCCGGGGACTGTCGCCGGCGACTTCCTTGCGCTCCCCGAGCACGCGTACTCCAGGGGTTTCCTGCAGCACGGCGACCGCTTCGTCTACGTCGTCCACAACGAAGCACAGGTGGTGGCCGCCTGCGTCGCAATGCCGTGGCGGGGTTTCCCGCCGTTCAGCGCTGCTCCATTCGAAAAGCTCGATGTTCAGGTTCGGAGGCAGTCGCAGCATGGCGAGGGTGAGCCGGGCATCAGCAGGGACATCGAAGTTCGTGGGCATGAACTCGGGGTCGGGTCCGCGGTCGGAGCGGTACAACTCCTCGGCACCGAGTACCCCGACGAAGAACCTGATTGCGTCCTCGAGGTTCGGAACTGTCAGACCGACGTGGTCGGTGTGCCGCAGCCCGGGCAGCCGGCGCAGCGTCCTTGCGTTGGCCCCGGTCATTTGCGCGGCCCTGAGGTGGAGGCGCGCACCAGAAGTTCAGGTTCCAGAACAACGTGGTCCACTGATCCGTTCAGGTTCTGCTTCTCCGCCAGCTCGATCGCGATGTTTCCCATGTCAGCAATCGGCTGCCGCACTGTGGTCAGAGGCGGGTTGAACCGGGCGCCCAATGCCAGGCCGTCAAAGCCCATGACCGATACGTCCTCCGGCACGCGGATACCGCTTTGGCCAAGGGCCGAGATCACCGCGAAGGCGACCATGTCATTGGCGGCGATAATCGCCGTCGGGGAATTCTCCATCTCAAGAAAGTGCTTTGCCGCGCGCGCCCCTGCGTCCGGATCGGAGCCGCTGTCGAGTACAAGGGGCGTGCTATTGCCTTCCGCTGACAGCTCCAGATACGCGTCCATCCGGTCCTGCGCAGTGTGGGTCCCGGAGATACCGGAAACGTAGCCGATCGAGGTGTGCCCCAGGGAACGCAGGTGCTCTAGGGCGAGGACTATTCCGCGGCGGCTGTCGACAGTGACGGTTGGAACGGAGGAGTCGCCTTCCACGCGGTCGATCACTACCACCCGGTGGCCAAAATCGAAGCGCTTGAGTGCGTCGGTATCGACTTTCGTCGAGGGCGCGACGATTCCGAAGGGGGCGTACATGGCCTGCATCGCGGTGAAGTACCCCTCGGTCTTTGCAGGGTCTCCGTTCGTGACACACAGCAGCAGCTGGTAGCCGCGCTCGTCAGCGGCCTGCGTCATGGTCTTGGCAAGTTCTGCGAAGAACGGGTTGGTGATGTCAGGCACGATCAGCGGGACGAAGGTGCTGGTCTTTCGACGCAACGCCTGGGCGAGCGGGCTCATCGTGTAGCCGAGCCCCTCGGCGATGCGGAGAATGTGCTCCCGGGTTTCGCTTTTTACCGCTTCCGGCCGGGAGAATGCCCGGGAAACCGTAGACCGGTGGACGCCGGCCGCCTTCGCGACAACGTCAATACTAAGGTCTGCCATCTTCTCTTCCTCCGTGGTCGTCATATGCCTCCCAAATCGGGCGCATCGCATCTTCAAGCTGGGCCAGTGTTGGCAGCCCTCGGAATCCATCTTCCAGTGTCTTCGCGACACGGCGTACAAACGGATCATAGAGAGGGTCACTGTCCAGATCGATCACGGCGGACTCCGTCGCCCCGTCCAGCGTGGTGAACGCGGCAGAACCGTCTGAGTCGACAGAGGCGAATCCCGCCTCGCCTGCGGACGTGTAGCTGCAGTATCGCTTCAACGGCGAACCCGGGAATGCGTACCCCACCTCGATGATGGCTTCACGCCCGCTCGGGGTGGTAATGATGAGGCTGGCATGGTCCTCAACGCCCGCACCGTGCAGAACGGAAGAGAGCCGGGAATCGACGTTCTCCGCTGACTCGTTACTGCCCTGCAGGAAGAGATCGACAAAATGGGGTGCCAGATTCGCCAAGCAACCACCACCTGCAGCAGCGGGGTCCAGCATCCAAGGATTACCGTTATCCAGGTACCGCGAGGGCGGCCCGGCAATAAAGGACATTCTTTGGTACGTCGGACGACCGGCCTTGGCCAGCCAACGGGCGGCGGGGCCGCCCCGCTGAACGAACGGGACTGTCGCCGGCACGCCGGCCGCTTCCGCGGCCTTGCGCACCTGGACAAGTTCCGCAAGGGACGTGCCTAGAGGCTTCTCCACCACGAACGGAATGCCGCGCTCGATCAGCGCAAGACACTTTTCCGCCATGCCATTGTGCGGGCCGAAGACATAGGCAAGCCCGAGATCCGGCAGATCCACCAGGCTCCGCCAGTCAACCTCCACCGGAGCGCTCCACGCCTCCGCAAGTCCCCGGACGAACGATACATCCTCGTCACTGATGCCGACCACCTCGTGTTCTTCGCCGATCGCCCGCGCACAGAGCGGGACGTGCCAGTGCGAAGCACCAAGGATGATCGTGCGTGGTCCACTCATCTGCGAGCCCCTTTGCTAAGTATGAGATCGATTGCTGAGATCGGTTGCAATAACACTATGGATGGTGGGAGAGTTTGTCAACGACACTTCAACAGCGGCCCAGGAATGCTCCGGAATTAGGAAGCTGCCTGGGCCGGAAGAAAGGCCAGAAATGTACAAGAAACTTCGCACCCTGCAGACCATCGACGAATCCGGTGCCGTCCTCATCGTCCGCCTCGAGAACGCTGACGTGGCAGAACGCGTCGCCGAAGCGGCGATCGCCGGAGGTTTTCGCGCCCTTGAAATCACGCTTTCGATCCCGGGTGCGGTGGACGTGATCCGACGACTCTCTGCCAAGCACGGGCCCAGTGGAGTAGCGATCGGAGCCGGAACGGTTCTGGACGAGCACTCAGCCTATGAGTGCATCCGCGCCGGTGCTGATTTCCTGGTCAGTCCCCAACTGAACCCGGCGATGATCCGGATGGCCAACCGGTACCAGGTGCCGACAATCAGCGGGGCGTATACACCGACGGAACTTGTCGAGTCCGCCGAAGCCGGCGCGGACATTCTCAAGGTCTTTCCCACCGAAGCCGGCGGCATCCCCTACGTGAAGTCGGTCCTCGCCCCGCTGGCGCACCTGCCGGTCATGCCGGCAGGCGGCGTCACCCCGGGGAATGTCTCCGAATGGTTCGCCGCCGGAGTCGCCTGCGTTGGGGTCGGCAGCGCCGTGACCAAAGCATGGCAGTCCGACGGCGACTTCTCCCGTGTCACCGAGGCCGCCAGGGAGTTCCTGTCGGCAGTGGCAGAGGCACGCAAGTGATGGTCCCCAAAGTCTTCATTGTCATCGGCCCTGCAGGATCCGGAAAGACAACCATTGCCCAGCAAACAGCAAAGGAGCACGGAGCTGCGTATCTGGACAAGGACCGGGTCTGTGGCCGCCTTGTCGAGTTTGCCTTGAAGGCAGCCGGACACGACCCCAGCGATCGGGAATCCAATGGGTTTTACCGGGAGAATGTTCTGCCCCTGGAGTACGAGACGCTCATGGATATAGCCGGAGCGAATCTGCGACTGGGACGATCGGTCGTACTCGACGCGCCCTTCGGTGCGTACTTCGCCGTGCCGGACTACCTGACGCGGGCCGCGGAAGAATTCCACTGGCCTCCCACGGAGACCACGGTGGTGCGGGTGCAGGTCCCCCAGGATACTCTCCGGGGCCGACTCATTCAGCGGGGCCTGGAGAGGGACCGCTGGAAACTTGCCCATTGGGACGAGTACTGGGCAACGTACGGCAGCTTGGACTGCACCTGGTCCGGAGTCCGTTTCCTTGATCTCAACAATGAGGAGTCCCTGCCAAGTCAGGGATGACTGTTCAGGTCCGGCTCGTGTGGATAGGCCCCCGCTTGTCCTCCCGTTATGTGCTGGCGACAGGTTTGGACCTCCGTTCGCTGAATCGAAAATGACCGTTGACAGAGCGGGCAAGCCTACGTATTGTTGTCTGCAACCGATCTCAGCAACCGATCTCATTTATGAGGCTGTTGCAATCGATCTCACGGGAGAGAGGCAGGATCAGGTTCTTTCCCAACTGCAAGTCAGGCAGCGCCTATGTGTTGCGCCGTCACTCGGCTTTGGAGTCGGCTGTGCGGTCGAGCCGAGTTACAGCCGGACCAGAACCCCACACCGTTTCAGGTGTCCGGGAATTCCAATACCCCTCCGCAGCAAATGTGAAAATATGGAGAGTTCAATGAAGACCTCACAAGAAGCCTTCGGCAGTCCTGGCGCTTCGGGATTTGCGGAAGTATCCGCGCGACCTCGCCGCAACGTGAATATGGTGGCCGGAACGATCGGCCACTTCGTCGAGTGGTACGACTGGTACATTTACGGGCTGCTCGCAGCGGTGTTCTCAACCCAGATATTTCCCAGCGGTTCCCAGTTCGCCTCCCTTATCGCAGCACTGCTCACCTACGCGGTCGGATTTGTTGTGCGCCCGCTGAGCGGAGTCATCATTTCTCCTCTCGCCGACCGTTTCGGCCGCCGGCGCATCCTGACACTGTCCATCTCCGGAATGGCGCTCGGTGCTCTGATCATCGGCCTCACACCCTCATTTGCGACCATCGGCTATGGGGCGCCGATTCTTTTCCTGGTGGCACGCATCCTCCAGGGAATCTCGGCTGGCAGTGAAGCGCAGAGCGCCATCGCATTCATGGTCGAACACGCTCCCGCGAACCGCAGGGGTCTGTTTGGTTCCTTTTCCAACACGGCGAGCGGTCTCGCGACCCTTGCGGCGACCGGCGCCGCAGCCATGGTGACATCAGCCTTTGCCCCGGCGGACCTCGCCGCCTGGGGTTGGCGCATCCCGTTCGTCGCGGGCGGCATCCTCGGCGTCGTCGGCCTCATCTTGAGGGCCCGGGCAGAAGAGACCCCCGAATTCGAGGCGACCGCCCTCGTCGATCAAAAGTCCGCGGCGGCCCGCCTGATGGACCTGCTTCGCGAACACCCCAAGGCGCTGCTGCAGGCGGCAGCCCTCTCCGCCCCGGCCGTCGCCTACTACACCTGGGCCACCTTCCTCCCCACCTACGCCAAGCTGACCAGCGGCCGGGACCTTGGATCCACGCTGACCGGGAACGTTATCGGACTGGCCTTGCTCGTTGTGATTGTGCCGATCTGCGGCGCACTGTCCGATCGACTCGGCCGACGCAAAATCTTCCCCATCATCGGTGCCATCGGCATGATCGTACTCTTCTACCCCCTCCTCCTCCTGTTGAACCAGCCGGGCTTTGGCGTCTACGTTCTGGTATCGGCGTCCGGGTGGGTGGTTCTCGGTATCTGGCAGGCCGTCTACCCGACCATTCAGGCCGAGCTGTTTCCCGCCGCGGTGCGGGTCTCCGGCATCGGGTTTGCACACCAGATCGTCATCGCCGTCTTCGGCGGCACCGCACCACTGATCGCCGCTGCGTTCGTTGGCGCCGGACAGCCCATGCTTGTCGCGGTCTACATGATTGTCGTCGTCGCCCTCTGCCTCATCGTCTACTTCACCCTCCCGGAGACCGGCAGCCAGGCCGGCCGCGCCACCGTTGCGCTTGCTGACGCCGAGGTACTTGAAGGCGAGCACCTACTGGCGGCCCCATCGCCGGCAACCGACGAGAAGCGCTTGCGTTAGGCACGCTTAGTCCCGGTAAATCCGTGGCGGCTCGATTGGGCAAGTGGGTGTATCAGCCCCGGGGCCTGTCGAGCCGCCCGGCGCATACAGCGGACGATTCCCCGGCGTCAGGGTCGAAATTTACATTTGAATTGAGATGAAGTAACCCTTTCCATAGGCGCAGGACTGAGAAGGAGCAATTTATGATTATTAATACGTTTTCCTATCTATGGTCATCTACAGCCATTGATGCGATCGCCGAACTAACCGAGAATGGCTACCGAACTTTTGAAGTTCCGGTGAGCTCTCCACACTGTTGGCCCGATGACATATCCGGCTCGGAGCGTTCTGCAATCAGTCCACGGCTCAACGACTACGGCGCAAAAATCAGGTCGCTGAATGCCGGCGGATATGACATCAATTTGGCCAGCCCTGGCGCCAACATGCGCCGCAAGAGCATTGAGCACATCCAGTCGGTGATCGACCTGGCTGCAGCTTGGGACGTCCGCGAGGTCGTGATATCCCCCGGCACAAGACGCCCCATGATCTCACCCTCACTCGAAAAGACGTACGGGTGGATGTACGAGAGTCTGGAAAGCCTCATTCCGCTCGCCAAACAGGCCGGAACGAGGTTGCTTTTCGAAAACACCCCGTACTGCTTCACCCCCACCATCCAGGAGCTGGTCGGCGTCGTAAACGAGATCAACGATGATTCAGTCAAGATCGTCTACGATGTCGCCAATGCTGCCTACATAGGGGAGGATCCCGTAGCGAGTTTGCTCTCCAATCACGAATCAATAGGGCTAGTGCATATCTCCGATACCGGCAGGGAAACCTGGGGTCATGATCCAATCGGCACTGGAGTGATCGACTGGGACGGGTTGGGTAAGGCCGTCAAGACAACCTGCGGAATCAATAACGTTGTTCTTGAGATAATTCGCGAAGAGAACCCCGTACAGGAATTTAAGAAGGCAATGCAGGATCTTAAAAATCAAGGCTGGGAACTAGAGAATTAAGCACTGCATTCGAGATCGCGATAATTTTCCTATGAACCCCTATCAAAAAGGAGTATGTACGGTGAGAGCTTTGGTGAGTGGCGGAAGTAGCGGCATAGGCGCGTCTACGTGCCTGAGACTCGCAGAGGCGGCTCTTGGTCGGGGCGCGCACCCGATGATTGCGGTGTGTGGCCACGAATCGAACAGCGGCCAGGAGCAAGTAGTTCGTTCCATCCAGTCAATGGGGGGCACCGCCATCGCATTGGCAGGCGACCTCGGAGATCCTGACGTGCCAAATCAACTGGTAGAAGCTGCGGTAGCGGAGTTCGGCGGCTTGGACGCGTTGGTAGCGAATGCCGGTATCGCGAGCCCCGCTGCGATCTGTGACCTATCCGTGGAGGACTGGGAGAGCATGTTCTCGGTCAACCTCCGCGGGCCGTGGCTTCTTGCCAAAGCAAGCTACCCACATTTGAAGCAGAGCCGCGGCTCCGCTTGTTTCACCTCTTCAATGTCTGGTCAGCTACCACACGCCGGATCAGGTGCTTACAGTCCCAGTAAAGCTGCGTTGACGATGCTGGCCCAAACACTTGCGCTGGAATGGGCACCTGACGGGATTCGTGTAAATGTAGTCTCCCCGGGTATGACTCATACTCGGATGACTGAAAAAATGTATGAAGATCCCAAAATCAAAAAGGCAAGGGAAGACATTATCCCGTTGTCAAGAATTGGCGATCCCATGGACATCGCCAACGTGATCGAATTCCTTGTAAGTCCGCTATCGGGCTATGTAACCGGCCAAGACATCTGCGTTGATGGTGGTTTCTCTAAGTCTATTCTCAGCCATATTCCTGGTCGGCCCAGCTCCAAATCTTGACGCCCGAATCGAACGGCACCGCGTGAATTGACGTAGCCTCGGCTTGGAATCGGACCGGCCCCATTTCTACACCCATAATGAATGCCCGCGTTTACCCGACCTTGGCCGGTAAGCACGTGAGCATCGCCGCCGAGGGCACCCTGAGGCTGCTCTCCTTCGATGCCTGGACCATGGCTGAGATCTTTGAAGGAGCTCGGAACCTCTTCCCCTAACTCAGTCCGCCCTCTCCCAGCGGGCAGCGATTGACCCCGCACCGCTTACCCGCACAGTTGCCTACACACATCGAGGTAACGTCCGTGCCCGGTTCCGCGGATGAACTTGGCCACGTGGGGACGGGGCGGGGAACAGTGTGTCTGCTCCCCGCCCCGTTGGCATCGGACCCGGCTCCTGCGCCCGACTTTCGGGTTACCTGTTGCGATGGAATATGCAGGGCCTGGTATCCGATGCGGCCTTTTGGAGGCAATCTCTCAGTCTCTGATTCGGTTTCGAAGGGTCCCTGGGGCGGCTGCGCGGAGATGTGTCGGTGTGTCTGGCATTCCTCCGCGTCAGGCCCCGGGCAGGGGTAGGAGCCTGATTCGTGGTGGGCTCTCTCAGTGGGCCAGAGCGGGTTCGCCCAGCTGGTGCTTTTCCGCCTCGGCAGGCACGAAACCTGCTTTTAGCTCGGATTGGAGCTTGTCGGTGTCGAGCGCGTGCTGCCACTTGGCTATGGCGACGCACGAGACGATGTTGGCCACGGTGCTGGTGAGGGCGCGGGCTTCGCTCATGAAGCGGTCGATGCCGACGATGAGGGCCACGCCCGCAACCGGAAGCGTGGGCATGACCGTCAGGGTCGCGACAAGGGCGACGAAGCCGCTGCCTGTGACGCCCGCCGCACCTTTGGAGGTCAACAGCATCATGCCGAGCATGAGCAGGATCTGGTCCCAGCTCAGGTGGATGTCGCAGGCCTGGGCGATGAACATCGAGGAGAGCGTCAGGTAGACGGCGGTGCCGGTGAGGTTGAAGGAGTAGCCGGTCGGGACCACGAGGCCAACCACGCCGCGGTCGCAGCCGATGCGTTCAAGCTTGGAGAGCAGGCGCGGAAGGACAGGTTCGCTTGAGGACGTGGCGAGGACGATCAGGAACTCATCGCGGAAGTAGCGCAGGATCCGCCACAGGCTGAAACCGGTCAGTTTAGCCAGGATGCCGAGGACGACAACCACGAAGACGATGCACGCGGCGTAGAAGGCGAGGATCAGCATCCCGAGGTTGCCGATCGAGTGGGCTCCGTACTTGCCGACCGTGAACGCCATGGCGCCGAACGCCCCGATGGGGGCGACCTTCATGAGGAAGCCGAACACGACGAACAGCAGCTTGTTGAAGCTGTTGACCAGGTTCAGCGCCAGCTGGCCGGGTGCGCCGAGCTTGCTGAAGGCGAACCCGCAGAGCAGGGCGATGACGAGCACGGGCAGGACTTCGCCGTTGGCGAAGGCCCCGACGAAGCTGGTGGGGATGATGCTCAGCAGGAAGTCCACCGGGTTGCTGCTGGGTAGCTGGGTTGTGTACTTCGAGGCGACAGAGGTATCGAGGTGGGCTGGGTTGATATGCATTCCGGCGCCCGGCTGGAACAGCATGACCGCGCCCAAGCCGATGGCCAGGGCCACCAAGGTGAGCACGTAGAACAGGCCCAGCGAACGCAGCAGGGTCGGACCGACCTTCTTGGTGTCGGTCAGGGAGGTGATGCCGCTGACGATGGTGCAAAAGACAATCGGCGCGATCATGAACTTGACGAGCTTCACGAAGCCGTCGCCGAGCGGCTTGAGGGAGGAACCGAGGTCAGGCCACAGCGCGCCGACGAGGATGCCGAGCGCGACGCCGATGAGCACCTGGACATAGAGGTGTCCGAGGATGGATTTGATCTTCATTGAACAACTTCCTGGGTGAGTGCCCCATCTAATGATGGCAGGGGCAGATTGAAGGGGCTAGGCCGTCTGTGCCACAGGCTGTGCGACGTCGATGTCGGCGACGGCGAGTTGGCGGGCCGCCCTGTCGAGGGCGACCTCGCTGACGTAACCGTTGTCGTCGGCGACGACCTCGGTGGTGATGACACCGGCAGGCGTTCCGATGCGCAGAAGCCGGCGCCGTTGGTGAGCGCTGTCTGCCGTGCGCAGCGCTTTGGCCACTACCGATCCGGGCAGGGCAGCAGCGAGGGAGACCGCAACGGCTGAGGTAAGGCCGATGGCGGGGTGGGGTGCGAGCATCGAGAGCATGCGCACCCTCAGGTCATGGGTATCCGCCGCGATCCTCGTTCCGTCGGCCGCGGTGTAGTCGCCCGGCCCTGCAACGACGCCGACCTTCGGCACAGCATTCTGCGGAGGATCTTCAGGCTTCCTCAGCCCCATCATCAGACCTGCCGAGGCGCGGGCAGCCACAAGCGTGGGTAGGTGCTCAGACAGATTGCCGGTCATCGAGGAAAGGTCGATGCCTGCCTCGTCAGCCGGAATCAGCACCGCCGGTGCCCCCGCGTCAACCAGGGTCGCCGTAAGAGTGGTCCCGCCGGCAGAGATTTCGTCGGTCACGGTTCCGGACGGCAGAACCGCGCCCGTGGTCCGCCCCCACGGGGCGTGGAACGAGAGGCTGACGGGAACGCCCAGCGCGCTGCTGCCCGGAACCTTCGCCATGCCCGACGTCGGGATGTGGCCGCCTGGGGTCGCGATCGTGCCGCTCAGTACGGCTCCCGTGTTGAGGTTGCGCATGCTGACCCGCGTTGTTCCCGCCCGCGGAGGAACGACACCCGACTGGACGGCGTACAGGGCGATCGCGGTGGCGCAGTTACCGCAATTGGAACCGAGTTCCACGGTGGGATCACCGATCCCGACTTGGGCGAAGAGGTAGTCGAGGTCCGCCGGTCCCTCGGGAGTGGCGCGGATAACTGCAGCCTTGGACGTCGTTGAGGTGCCGCCGCCGACGCCGTCGAGCTGGCGGGCATCCGCTGCGCCGAAGGCATCCGCCAGCAGGTTGCGGATCTCCTCGCGGCTGCCGGCGTGAGGTGCCACGTCTTCGGCGTTGAAGAGCCAGCACTTGCTCGTGCCGCCCCGGTACCAATGACCGCGGAGTTGCATGGTCTTCTTCCTTCAAGTGTCGTGATCGCGCCTCGGGGCGCCTGCTCCTTCTACGATCCACTCTCCGACAGTTCAGCACAATCACAGGATTCTCCACAGGACTTCACTTTTGCTAAACTCAATCCATGGCCGACCTTGACCTGCACCGACTCCATCTGCTCCGCGAAGTAAGCCGTTCCGGCTCCTTGACGTCCGCCGCGACGGCCCTCTCCTTCACGACGTCAGCCGTCTCCCAGCAGATCGCGAAGCTCGAACACGAAGTGGGGGTCGCCCTGATCGACCGCCATCCACGAGGCGTCGTGCTCACCGATGCAGGTCAGGCCCTACTGCGATATGCGGACGATATCGACAGGACAATCGAGGCCGCCCGGGCCGAGATGGGCGAGTTCGCCGGGCTGAGGCGAGGCCAACTGCGAATGGGGACGTTCCCCACCGTCGGCGCATCCCTCATGCCCGACGTCGTGCTCGCCTTCCGCGCCCGCCATCCGGAGGTCGCCGTCACGGTAGTCAGCGCCCGTCGCGACGGCCTCCTTGAGCGGCTGCGGCGGAGAGACATTGAGCTCACGCTGCTGTGGGACTACCCATGGGAGCGCATCGAGGACGAAGACCTGACCGTCGTTCGGCTCATGAACGACCCCACCATGCTGCTCGTACCCCGCGACCACCCTGTCGCGGCGCGCCGGTCGGTGGGGATCGGCACGCTCCGCGACCAGGAATGGATCGTCCGCGACGAACACCCCGTGGCCGACGTCCTCCGACGGGTCTGCCGCGATGCCGGCTTCGAACCGCGCATCGCCTTCGCCGCCAACGACTACCAAGAGACCCAGGGCATGGTCGCCGCGGGCATCGGCATCGCCCTTGCCCCGCAGCTCGCCCTGAGCGCGCTTCGTCCCGACATCATCGCCGTTCCACTCGCCAGCTCCCCGACACGGAGGATCCTCCTCGCCCACCTTGCCAACCGCAGGCTCAGCCCCGCCGGCCAGCAAGCCGCATCCGTATTCCGTGCAACGGCGAAACGGATCCAGACCCCGGCACCCGCGGCAGGCAACCCCAGCGTGTAGTAACTCGTGTCGTAGTCGTTTGTTAGGTCCTCTGTCGAGGCTGCCCGCGGCCACCGATCATGCCACCTGCCGCTGCACGGCCATCATGGCACTAACTACAGACCTGCACGGCTACCTGGGATCAGCTGGCGCGGCCGGTCAGGCTGAGGTTCTCATCCGAGCCCTTGGCGAACTCCCGGGCCACGGGTCTCACGGGTCTCACGGGTGCGAGCACGGAGCACGGCATGCCTCGTCCTTCCCGAGCGACCATGAAGGACCAGAAGGAGCCTGGCTGTTTGTCGTTCTGATGCTCCATCGTCGCTGGGCGGGTCCTCCGGCGCATCCAGGGCGCCACGCGCCGGTCCCGATCCAAAACTTCGTTCGGCGCACCGGTGTCGCTTCATTCCTCGCGAACTTTTGGATCGTGCCCGGTTCCCCAAATTGCACTCCGGCCCCTCGACCCAGCCGTGCTCCCGCTATCTGAACGCCGCCCGAGACTGACAGACAACCTGGACTGTTAGCGGCGAGTCACTGCGGAAGGACCGCTAAATGATAAAAGCAGTGCGGCATGGTCGACGGTGTCCATTACCTCGAGCTCATTGAGCCGATCAAGCAGCTGAAACGTGAAGGACGCCTCGAAGAAGCACTCGTCCTCTGCTACAAAGCGATCAAAGGGGGCAGAGGGTGACGCCGGACGTGGAATGCCCGCGCCGGCGTATACGGAGCAGGCAGCAATCATCCACCGCAAACTCGGCCAGAAGAACGAGGAAATCGCGGTGCTGAAGAGATGGCTGGTCCGCAGCCACGAACGTCATTGTGGACGAACACGAAGGTCGAGAATTGCACTGACCGTTTCTCAATGACGCCAGCCAGGTCAGACTTGAACTTCTCGACAGTTGAGGCAGCGTTCAAAGTCTCCGGGGCATAACAGGCGTAGAGCCTGCCCGCATGCAGGTCCAGCCCATCGCTGGCCAGATCACCGAGGTTTCCGTGCGTGCGCACTTCGACAAGCCCGGGACGCAGAGCGTCATCACATCGTGAAAAATGCCTCGAATGCGTTCCCGTGCAGGTCATGCAGATGCGCCCAGAGCACGCCCCGCATCGAAAGACGCTCATAGAAATCCAAACGGCTCCCTCCCCCAATCCAGGACACAGCATATGCGGTGAACTCTGCGCGCGTGCGGCAACGGAGTCCGGACTGGCCCGTGTCGCCCCAGCGCATATACCGCATGACCCGCCCTGTCCCGGCTATCCCTCGGCGACGGAACGGGATGAGGCCCCTTAGAGAGAACATCTCGGTTGCTACGTGCGGGAGAACTTGCCGAGTATCGGCGCAATTGCAACAGAGGCTGCGTCCCTGTAATCCGAAGACTTCCGAAAAGTCAAGTTTTGTCAATACTAAAAGGAGAAAACGCCTCTGACCTGCGGAAACACTGTGTCCGAGGTGGGACTCGAACTGTCTTCTAGGCCTTGAAAACACTGGGAAGCCGCGAGAACGTGCGGAATCCGGGACAGTCCGAGGGCTGTGCGAGCCCGTAAGAGGCGGAAAGTGTGGGCACTGTCCACACCCCCTTTCAGGGGCCGCTGGAGGACTACCGGGGCACCAGATGCCTGGAAATCTCGGCGGCAGAGTCCAGCAAGTCGACAGTGCCCGCGGCGACTCCGACGACGAGGTCGAAGCCTTCATCCGTCGTGAAGGCATGCCGGTAACCGTTGATCCAGAGCAGCAGCACCATCAGCGTCCACGCCGTCCGTTTGTTGCCATCAATGAGTGGATGGAACCGTGCGACGGACTCCAACAACGCTGCCGCCTTCACCGCCAGTTCCGGATAAGTCTCCGCGCCCATGACAGTCGTAGCCGGCCTGGCCAAAGCCGAGGCCAACAACCCGACATCACGAATATGGAAGCCGTACCGATCAACTACCTGAAGTGCATCCTCAATGTCCAGGTACGCTGTCACGCGTCCTCAAGGCGCTTCAGCAGCTCAGCGTCATGACTCATAACAAAATCAAGGCCATCGCTGATTTCACGCCGGCGCGCGTGGCGCTGCAGAACCAACTCCGCGCCCTGCAACAGAAGCGCGGACTTGGACGTGTGTTGCTCGGCAGCCAACCTTTCCAGCCGTCGATCGAGGTCTTCAGGGACACGGAGATTCATAGCCATGTCACTATGGTACCAAAGCGGTACCCGTTCTTGACTGGACTGCACGTCCCGCTAAAGGGACCAGACGCACCCGAGCAGGGCCGCGGTGTCGTGGAAAGTTTTTCAAGAAGCTAGGCTGCTGGATCCAGAAGTGTGTTTACTTCCGGCCTCGCTCTAGTCCCCCTCGAGCCGACGCGCGCTCACCTGCCTCATAACCAAGGATCAGTACCAGATTTTGGCTACGAAGTTATGAGACATAGTTACGAGAATCATCCTTGCCCTCGCGCATGCAAGATTCCGCAGAAAATCTGCAACTGTGCAGGTCAGACGACTATTCGCTCGTCGAGGCGTCTCGTTTCCCAAGAGTTTCGAGACAGTCCGGAGCGTAGCGGTTATTTACGTTCGCGCCCCTTGGCGAAACGTCCCTCTGGCAACCCTTTAACGCTAGGCGCCCCGCCGTTGTCGTACCGCGTCCCTATGCTGGAAGAGGTGTCTGGTGCAATGTGTGCCGACCGCATCAACCCAGCGGGGGAAGCAGTGACGCAGGAGCAAACTGACCAGGTCAAGGCGATCCACGAGCACCTGCTCAAGTCCAATGAATCGTCGTGGCGTCGCAGTAATTCCCCGCAGCAACATCAAAGCAGTCACGCTGCATGACGTGGACAGCTTCGGCGAGCACGGCGACGGAGGCCCGGACGTCATCAGCTTCACCGTGGACGCCGACGGGCACGAGCCTATTGTGATACCAATGCCCAGGTACAACCACGCGCTCAGCGGCGACCACTCCCGGCTGTTTGACGCCCTCCTGGATGACCTCGCCACCAAGGGGACAGGCCGCCTTTGTCCGGTAAGCAGCTCATCGCGAGTCTGGATAGGTTCGACAAGCCGCGCCCTGGCGGCCGAGGCGTCCCACAGACGGTGCTTCCACTGAATATCGGCAAGGTCGACGCCATCAAGGACTTTCTTTTCCAGCCCAAAGATCTACAGAGAGCCGCAGTTCTGTGAGCACCCTATGGAGTACAAGAAGGCCCTTTGCGGCGCCGTCGTCAAGGCGGTGCTGCCTTAGGCGTTCGATCCCTGCGACCCCGACGTCTCCCCGACATGTTCCGCTGCAGGCTACTCCCGCTGAACGCCAGGAAGGACCGGACCGGTTAAGGCACATTCACCGTACATTTCACCGTGCGGGGTAAACGTGTGGTTTAGAGGCTAGCAGCGGCGGCAAAAGGGAGAACCCATGTATGGCTGCGCGCTAGACGACCGCCTACAGGCGTACTACTGCTCCGCCGCCTTGAACCTTTGGCCCTCCAAATGTCAGGGAGGGGCGATACATTCTTTCCATACGGTTCAAAGGACCGATATGAAACTTATGGGGACAATTATGAGCGCACCTGATCGACGAGTCCGCGTGATTTTCAGCTGCAGGAGCGGGCACCAGCACGAGCTTTGCGTCAGCATTGAACGCCAGGTACCGCCTGAGCTTCGTTGCACGCCGGACGCTGGCCAAGGCTACGTGCCCGGAGGCGGGGGTGGCTGCACAGTTCCGGCCAATTTGAGCGACGTGGTGCAGCGCGAGTTGCGTGATGCTTTCCAGGAAAGCAAACGCCGCGGACACGTTCTCATTCGTGAATAAATGGTAGCCAGGGGGCGTCAAAGATCTTTTCCGGGACAGGCTTATAACCCGAGGACAGGGCCACTTCCCCCCTATAAATTGACTTTCTCGGCGACACATTGCGATACAGCACGACCGGAATCCTGCTGGCCGAAGTGTAAATGTCGTGCCTCTGTGGTGGACTTGGAGCATGACTGACGCCTCCTTGCTGGTTGATCAACGCTCGGCATCTTTAACCGCTTCGGAGCAAGATGTGAGGGCGTGGGCGAGCGGAAGACGTGTGTTCGTTTCCAGTCTTATTACCGACATGCCTCAGGAACGATCTGCAGTTCGCGCAGCAATCGAGAGTATCGGCGCGACACCTGTGATGTTCGAGGATTTAGGTCCTTTGGATGTGTCCGCAGATCAGGCTTACCTGGCAGGGGTCCGCAGCTCCGAGGTTTACGTGGGCATGTGGGGACCACGCTATGGCGTACGCATGCCCGACGGATACTCGGCGACCCATGCCGAGTATCGAGAGGCCGAACGCAACGGACTGAGGCTCTGCCTGTTCGTGCATGGCGAGTCATCGGGCGAGATGGACGGTGCACAACGGGATCTCATTCAGGGCGCGCGCAACCTGTATACGACCAGTTCTTGGAGCGATTCAGCAGATCTACAACAGCGCGTAATTCGGCGGCTAAAGGATCTGGCAGGTGAGGAGCTAGCACCATGGGTGCGCGTAGGGCGAGCACTCTTTCGGGCACGTGAGATCACCAGTGACGGCAGGAGGATCTCGATCACGGCCGTCGTGCGAAGTGATGCAGTGCATGCCGAGTTGGTGCGTCTGCGCGACGGCCGGGCTAGCGGCGTCGCCTTTGCCTCTCCGACTGAAGCTCTGTCGGTGCAGTTGACGGACCTATCAACACGAACAATCTCGACCATCGCACACGAGGAGCGTCTGACGCTGGTAGCTCAGGAACGGCGAACGTTGCACATGCGGGCTGCACTCAATGGCATTTCTGCCGATGAAGTGGCACGTCGCACACTGTCTGATGGCCTCTTCGGAACCTCTACGCTCGGCGAGCAAGCTGGGTGGCTCGCACGTCCAACTGATCCCTTGGCCCCGTTACGGGGATCTGGTCTTGACGACAGCGTTCTGCGTCCGATCGCACGTCTGCTAATCGCCGAACAACTGATTACCGACGGATCCGCATCGCGGGTCGATTCGTTTGCACTCGGTCCTGCGCACCAAGGTGCACGCCGCCTTCAAGCGACATGGACCCCGCCGCAAATGTATGTGAACGAACCAGACCCAGCATCACTATCTATTGACGGAACCGTCACCGGGCTTTAAGGCAGCACGGGCATACGTTCCTGGCCGAGAGGAGCGGTGAAGGATCCCCTTGCGGACACGAAGAGCATCGCATAAATCGACGTGATGTGTCCCGAAACCTCAATGCCTCGAATCCCTAGCGTTTCGAGGCATAGAGGCAGGCGAGAGCTGGCCTGACTGCCTCTTGCACCCGCGGAGGGGCATCCGAAGACGACGTGTTGGGGCCCCACCTGACTTCGGACTCAAGTTCACTCGGCCTTCGATAAAGCAGACGTAGGTGTGGACACTGTCCACACACCCTCTTTGGCAGGACATACCTCGGGGCGCGACTCTTGTGGGCACGCCGTAAGACCGACTCCCGGGGCGCTCTTTGGCGAGATCTCCGAAGTCATGTCGTCCTCGCTCCCCCAATACATGAACGGTATTGGCCATCCACGACCAACCCGACCGAACCGGAGCGAGGAACCGCATAACCCCAGCCCAGAGCAAGCGGAGGCCCACCAGCCAGGGCCCTGAACCCGCCACCCACACACCTGAATAGGCCACCGCGGCGGCCAGGCCACAGCCGCGAACCAGCGTCAGAGGGAGCTGACCCACGAGAATGTACACACGCTAAAGCAAAAACCCCTCTGACGAGGGGGAATGCTGTGCCCGAGGTGGGACTCGAACTGCATTCCCGCCCCTGCAATCATTGGGATCTCCGGGAATCATGCGGAATCCGGCCCGATCCGACCGATGTACGGCCCAGTCCGAAGCCAAAAGTGTTGACACTGTCAACGTCCCCAAATTCGCCGCTTCAGCTTTCCAACCACCGACCGCACCCCGCAACGAAGGGGTGCGGTCCTTCTTTGCGCCGACATGGATTGGAGTGCTGGAAGTGTTCAACCGCGCTTGTAAGCACACCTCTCCCGAGAGAATGACGCGTTGGCTTAGGGAATCTGGCGCACTTATGGTCTCCAAGGTCTTCACGGCGGTTCACTCCCTTCAGCCTTTCCATGGCCTGATCGGCCCACGATCACATGACCGTCGCCGCAGTCAACGAATCTCCCATTCGGGCGGCAGGCGGTCGGGCGACCGGCCTCTAGGGGCGAAATATCGACAAGCATCGCAAGCCGAGATGCTGCAAATGCGGTTAACGGCTGAGGGCCCCGCAGCGCTTGGCCGCGGGACCCTCAGTAATCCATAACAGGGAACCTGCCCCTGTCTTCCTCTACAGTTTAGTCCTATGGCCGCAGCGCACCAAACACCGATCGAACGGGTCCTCCAGCATAGGATCAGCCCGGAGCGCCTCGCACCCTACATCCGAGAAACACCAACCCTGCATGAAGCCATTCGGCTCTACAGGTGGAACATAGATCTCTCAGGCGCCGTCTACGAAGCCCTACACGTTTTCGAAGTCGTCCTACGCAACGCCATCGACGAGCAGCTCTGTAGTTGGAACGCCACCCAGCCCGAACCTGAGAGCGGACGACTGCATTCTTCCGACTGGCTCCTCGATCCAAGTGCACTGCTGCTCCGCATCGCCGGCCGCGACATCCCCGATGCCCGACGTCGCGCACTCAAATCCACCACACGCAGGCCACAGGGCCAACGTGAACCTCTACACGAAGACATCCTTGCCGCAATGTCCCTCGGAACCTGGCGATTCATCCTGCCCGGGCGCCACGACGCCGGAAAACAACGCCTCTGGGACGAAGCGCTCTGCAAGGGATTTCCCCATCTACGCCGGACTCCCCGAGAGCTCGAACGCGCAGTCGAAGGCGTCTATCATCTCCGGAACCGGATAGCTCACCTGGAACCCATCATCAGCAGCAACGTCCCAGCCCAACTCGTCAACATGCGAACCGTCATCGGCTCCATCGACCCGCAGCTACTCTCGTGGTTCACAAGCACAGAGCGCATCAGCGCCTCCCTCACTGCGCGACCCTCCCCTGCATCACGCGGACAGAAGGCGCGACCCTCCACGCCTTGACCTACGTGCCGCACCACTTTGAGGCGCCGGGCACCAGGTCAGCGCGCAGCGGGTCAGCCGCACTGCCGACGCCCTGACCAACAGCTGCTGAGTTCGCCGTCGTGGCCTTCATTCTCCACCAAACACTGACTACGGCACTGCTCACGGCGGGCGTGCCGCGGGAAAAGGCCCGCGAGCGAGTCCGTGAAAAGGTGGGCGAAGTGCTCGACCACAGGCGTCACGGCTGAGATCGTTAGACGGCACGCCCCGTCCCTCTCGTGGTTACGGCCAACTCAAGAGAGCCTTGCCGCCAACACGTCCCCGGCTAGCAGGTTCGCCACGGCCTCCTCCTCGAGTGCGAGGCCGCATTCGGCCATGGCGACCGCCAGGTTCGGATCCCACGGGGATCCCGCTGGGCTTCCCGCCAGACGAAGCGAAGGCTTGCCGTCCCGCAAAGCGGCACGGTAGTCGGTGGCCTTGTAGCGCCACGGCATCCACTTCACGTGTGCGCTGAGGGAGCGGGCGATCCGTAGACCTGCCCAGTCGAAGTCACCGTGATACCGGCATTCCGCCCCTTCTCCGGTGAGTCTCCTCAGCAGCTCGACTACCGCCGTGCTCGGCTGGCCGGACGTGCACACAAGGACTGGTCCTCCAGCGCCGGACGTACCGGCCACTGCTGTAATTCGCGCCCAGCGGTCGGCCACGACTTCGACGACCGTCGGGTTCTCGCAGATGTGAATGACGCTACCGTGCGGGAGCGCTTGTACTCCCCCGGAGCGCACTTGGTCGAGCGTCAGGAGCACGGGCATGCGGGCTGCCCGCATGCCCTCCAAGGAGCTCGCCGTCGCAGTTTGCGATGGGTGACTGACAATCTCCGAATCAGGACTCACTCCTGGGACGCCCAGGCACAGGACGGTTGAGGCCAGGTTCGACAGCACGACTCCTGCAGCAGCCCACACATCGCGGGGAGACGACTCTCCATCCGAGACCGCCTCGTCAGGCAGGAACGCCGCCCGGATCACGGAAACAGACAGCCGGCCGAGCGGCCTCGACGCGTCCAGAGCGTGAGCGTCACCCACCGCTCTTCGAGCGAGGATGGCCAGCGGGTCCCCGTGCGCCGGAAGCAACTCGAGCACCGCTAATAACGTACTCACTAGGGCCGCACCCACCGCAGGCGATGGCTTCGTGCCGGTCCTCGCCGCTTCGGCCCTCGCGGCTCGCTTGAGTCCACCGGCTGAGCACCAGCCGTCCCACCAGTCGGGGAGCCGAGGGAAGCGGGCGGCCGCCGGAGCCAGGCCATCGCGAGCAACGTCCCACGCGGCTGCTTCCCGTTCCCGTTCGGCCCTGCGATCGACCACCGGTCCGGTCAGCGTCTCGACGGCGTCGGCCAGGCCAGCCGGCCATGGCCCTCGGCGTAGGATCTCTTCAACAACGTTGAGGTCCACCCGCAGCGCCATCCCGGCTCGCTTCGGCCGTCCCACGAGCTTCACGGCAGCCAAGCGCTGCTCGGCAGTCGACTCGTTCAGTTGGACGACGCCTTTGAGCGGCTCTCCACCGGAGCCGAGGATCCGCCCGCGCACCCTGTCGAGGAGCCAGCCCATCTCGGGGACACCGAGGAGTCGGTCCAACGCGGCACGGTCTCCAGCAGGCTGTTGCGCGGTCATCCGAACAATGCCGCCTCATCTGACGGAACCGGGGAGAGGCCCCCGGCTTGTGCGTTTCCATCCACTTCCGCGATTCGATGTCGTCGCCGACCGTCCCACCGCCAGCGGGTGACGCCCACGGCGTCGACTCCCTCGACGCGGGATAGTTGTGCGATCGAGAGTCCGGGCACCTGCGGATAGCAGGCCCATTCACGCTCGCTGGTCATCACCACGTCGAGATCGAAGGCGGCCAGCAGCCCAAGTGATTTGGCTCGGGCATCATCATCCACACCAGCAAATGCTTCATCGAGCAGGATGAGGCGGGGGGCATGCGCGCTGGCCGAGTTATAGTGCGCCGATGCGGCTGCGAACAGCGGCACCGAGACCGCCAGCGCCTTCTCGCCGGTCGAGGCCGGGCCGGATGCTAACCTCCACTGCCCGTTCTGCCGCCGCTCGACCACGAAGGTATGCCACTGCCGGTAGTCGAGGGCTTGCTCCAGGTGCTCCTGCCAGCCTCCGGTCGGGTCGGCCGCACGGACCTCCGCGATCTGTTCTTGCAGGAAGTCTCCTATCGCATCGCGGTCCTCGGGGGTCCAAGCGGCGTCTGAGCGGATCATCAGGTCCCTGGCCGCCGTCAGTCCGGCCGGACCATCCGCACGCGCACGCCATAGGACACGTAGCTGCATACCTGTCGAGGTCTTTCGCTCGACCAACTCGCGGTTCATTCGGTCGATCTGCGACTCTGCCGTTAGTAGCAGTTCATGCAGATGACCGGCCACTTCGTTGACCAGGTGGTTTTCGAGGATCTCCCGCTCGCGAGCGCTGAGCAGGCGCTCACGGTCCGCGAGGTCTTCCGCCAGCCTGTTCGCCAGTCTGTCGACGTCGACCTCGTCGAGCAGGTAGCGTACGCGTGCCACCAGCACCTCGCCGCGTTGCTCGACGAAGGCGGTGTGCCCGTGACGACTCATCTGCGCTGCCAGCTCCGTCGAGGCGCTGGAAACGCGCTGCTGGGCACGGCCCCAGGAATCGTCGGACTCATCGACCTCGTGCAGCTGCTGCTCGGCGTTGCGGGACAGGCTCACGGCCGCTGTGACGTTCCATTCCTCGGGCGCATCGGGTGCCGGAACGGTGAACTCGGGCAGCGCGACCCGAAGTAGCCCCGTCGCGGTGAAGTCCCTTAGACAGCCGATCTTCTCCTCGCGTCCAGTCGCGGTCTCCTCGCGTCGACGTTCCAGCTCGCGAACCGTCTCCTTCGATCGTCCGTGTTCCGCTGCGCTGGTGAGTTGTTCCTTGACAATCTGCTTGAGCTTTTCGGCCACGTCCCTGATGGCGGCTGTGATCTCGCCTAGCCGCCCTTGAAGCTCGGCGACTGATGCTCCGACGGTATCCTTAAGCGCCTCGTACTTCGCCCGCAGGCTGGCGGCCTGGGCTCTTAGGTCGCGGTGCTCGGACTCTTTCCGTTCCCGAAATTCATTCGCCTCGGCGGCACGCTCGGCGGCCTGATCCCGGGCAGTCGCCGCGTCGGACAGGGCGCGGGCTGCGCTCCGCACTTCCGCCAGTGCCTCGGCATATGCCGAGACGGCTACTACGGTGGCATCGATCCCGGCGACTGTGGTGCTGACCCCGAGTTGCGCGGCCTGTTCGGCGAGCTCGTCGTTGGCCTGATTCGCTGCCTCGTCTGCACGCTCCCACACCTCGCGAGCCTCAGTGACTTTCTGCTGTGCCCGCTCCACTTCCAGCTGGGCGGTGGCGACGCGATTGTGCGCGGACGCGAGCGCGCGCTCAAGCTGCACTGGATAGCCCGCACGTTCGGCTCGTACGTCCTCGGCTTTCCGGGCGGCATCGGTGACCCGCTCCTGGGCAGCCGCACGCTTGGCCTCTATCTCCCCGACCCAGGCATGCAGGGACGCGAGCAGCTTGCGCCGGTAAGCCTCCCGAGCGCCGGCTCCGATGAACTCGGCCCGCTCTTTGGACCAGGACCCACGTGCAGGGCCTGATCCCCAGCGCCCACGGTGGTCCACCCACAGGGCAGCCTCTGACGCCTCGCCCCACCCGATCCGGTCGAGGACGGCCATGACAACGTCGGTACCGACCGCACTGTCCGGCCCGGTGGCTGGTATCACCACCGCCGCCAGTGACGTAACCGTTTTTGCTCCGTTCGGGCCGAGCACCACGTCGCCATCGATCTGCACGGTGCCGTCGGGGAAGATCCAGGCGTCCAGCACTCCTGCCGACTGCAGGGCCGCCTCGATGCCGGCTCGATCGGCATCAGAAACGGAGTCGGGGAAGTCAGTCAGCCGCCACAGGGGTGCGCCTTGCCGGGCTGCTCGGGCCCTATGATCCCGCCCCGGAGCTGACGGCGGCTCCGGATCGCGGCCATCCTCCAAGGCAGCAATCTCTGTGCGAGTCTTGGCCAGCTCATCGGCGAGCTGCTCCTCCTCGTGCTCGGCGGTGGCCCGCTCCCGCCCGACTCGCTCGAGCGCCTCCGTGGCTGCGGCCTCCACCGCGGCCCGCATGGGTGATTGCCCGGACATGCTCCGCGCCCACCCCTCGGATAGGCCAGCGAGCTCGTCCACCGCTTTGTCCAGGACAATGGCGGAAAGCCCGTCCGCATGGGCCCTTGCGCTGTGGCTATAGGCTTGCACTGTCGACTCGACCGTCTCGTGCGCGGCCTGCAGATCCTCGGTACGCCCTGCCGCCTCAGCCTCGGCCACATCGAGCAACTGCCGCTGACCAGTAGCAGTTAACGCGGCGCGTTCTGCCGCCTCCACCAGCCGACGAACGTGCGTTACATGATCACGCCGCCGAGTCACCGCCCGATGAGCAGCTTCGGCATCGACGGCGATCACCGCGTGTTCGGCCCGCAGCCCCGCCGCGACCGCTAGTTCGGCCGCCTCCAAATCCTGCCTCTTGGCCTCAGCATCCGCCTGCTCATGTCGGCGAGCCGCATCGGCACTGACTTCGCTCTCCCTCCGGGCCTTGATAGACGCCTGCTCTGCCTCGGTGCCTGTGGCCGTAGCCTGGCGCTCCATGTTTGTTGCCTCGCGCTCGGCCAAGTCCAGGCGGTCGGCATCACGCATCTCGGGACTTGCCCGCAGCGCCTGCTCCTGCCCCTGCAGCGTACTCTGCCGCTCCTCGGTGTCCTCCTGCAGCCCGGCTAGCCGCTCCACCTCCTCCACAGCGGCAGCCAACTGCTCCTCCGCCTCGCGAAGGTCACGGCCCGCATGCTCGTAAGCGGAGTTGGCCAGCCTTACTGCCGTCGTGTGCCGCCGGGACGCCACCTTGGCGTAAACGCGATAGTGCCGCAGGAAGCCCTCTGCCGCTGCGAGCGTGTCCTTGGCTTCCGCAATACCATTGCGCTCTTCCTCCAGGGACCGGAAAGACTCGGCGACGTCAGCGACCACAGCCTGATCAAGTGGTGCGAGCGCTTCTGTCAGTGCCGCCGACAGCGCCTCTTCGTCAAGCCTTTTGGACAGCTGAGGCTGGCGCAGCTGAATTAGCAGGTCGATGAGGGCGGCATACCGCTCCTTACCCAGCCGGAACAACATCTCGTCTACTGCGCGACGGTAGGCCTCCTGGGTAATGTGGACTTGCCCGGACCCGGTGGACGTCAGCTCGTCACGGAGGCGTTCCTGACTCAGCACCATACGGCTATCGTCCAAGAGGCGCAGATCCCCGATCCTGCGCGTAGTGGTGAAGTACCACGTCTTGACGATCCCCCGGCCCGCAGCCGCCTTGAGGCCGATACCGAGCGTGGTGAAAGACTCCGTTCCGTCGGCGTCCACGCGCCCGAACTCGATCCACGAGTAGCCGGTTCGCTCCGGGCTCTTGTGGGTG
Source organism: Arthrobacter sp. FW306-2-2C-D06B (assembly GCF_021789175.1). Classification (NCBI taxonomy): domain Bacteria; kingdom Bacillati; phylum Actinomycetota; class Actinomycetes; order Micrococcales; family Micrococcaceae; genus Arthrobacter; species Arthrobacter sp. FW306-2-2C-D06B. Next base: position 2,042,656 of record NZ_CP084560.1, on the reverse strand, counting down.
CCCCCCAGCAGCAAGTTCCACTCCATGCGCTTTTTGGGGTCGGCGTCCGGCTCCACACGTCGCGGCGCGATCGAGCCGTCCAGCAAGAACGGTAGTGTCAGGGCCAGCACCTTAGACTTTCCGGTTCCGTTGTTGCCGCGCAGGAGCAGGCGCCCGTCGTGGAACCAGAACTGCTCGTCGTCGTAGTAGAACAGGTCCACCAAACCGAGTCGTAGGGGCTGCCAGCGCTGGTTGCTGGGACGAGGTAGAACGCCTTCTGACCCCACCCCGTGCGCAAATGCCTGCTCCACTGCTCCATCCAGGCTGCTCATCGTGCCCTCCTCTGCATGATGGTCGGGACGGTCACAGCGAAGCGTCGAAGTGCCGGCAGCGGGTTTGCGACAGCGCGCGGCCCGTCACCGGTAACCCGTACCAAGCCAAGACCTACCAGACGGTCGAGTGCCTCAGCAACGATCGCATTCTCCGCTCCCGGCTCCCGGGTCGTCTTACGCCAGTAAGCCGCATTGTCCTCGGCCAACTCTCGTACACGATGTCGAAGAGCCGCCACATCAGCGGAACCCGTGGCCGCCAGATGCTCGGCCAGCAGCAGCGTAGCGTGCCCGTCGGTGCCCTGGTCCGGCATCCGCACATCGGTGAGCTGGTCTTCCGGGTCCACCAGGGCGACACCTTCGGCTCGCAGCTCGGGCACCAGCCCGGTGGCCTCGGCAAGGCGACGGGTCAACTGCACCCGCTGGCCGATGAGGTAGCTCCGCTCGTCGTCGGACAGTTCGTCGTAGTAGACCACCGGATCACACAGCAGACGCCGCGAGACCGCATGCCGCAGCCGCCTGGTGGACTCCTCCTCGGTGTAAGCCGGCGGCGCCTCGTGTAGGGCTGCCTCGATCCGGCCGATCGCTGGACCCGGGCCCAGCGCGGAACCGACCAGACCGGGCCCATGGACGGTCGACAGCATCGTGGCCAGCACCCGCCCGTGGACATCGTACAAGGCATCCCCATCAGCCGACACGTACGACTCCTCATCGCCCGCCACCCGGACAAGTACCCCGTAGCCCAGCAGCAGCCGGATCGCCGCGACCAAGTCGGAGCGCTCCTCCCGACCATGAAGGGTGAACTCCACTCCCTCCAGACCTGGCTGACGGGCGGCAAGCACGACCTCTTCGGCCAGTCGACCGAGCGAAATCTGCGGGTCCGACCGCTCCAGCACAGCCAGGGACAGGCACAGGAGAACGTAGCGACGACGGGTGAAGGGGGGATCGCCCCTGCGTCCGCGGGCCGGATGTCGCTCGGCGATGGCAGTTGCCGTGGGGCCGTGCGGGACGTACGACGTCAGCAGACGCACTGTCTCCGACTCCACGACCAGGCGCCAGCCCGTCTCCCGATCGAACCAATCGCGTAGCCCGTCGACATGGCGCCGAGCCAGGCGGAACAGCTCGCCGTCAGCCTGCGCACTCAGCGTCGCGTGCGCCAGCAGCGCCCGCAGTGCCCGAGCCCGGCCCTCCGCCTCGCGGATCTCCAGCGCCCCCGAGACGCTCGGGGCCAGATCGGCCGGCCTCACGCGTGCGCCTCCGAAAGCTGCTCGAGAGCAGGACCTGTCTCTGGGGTATCAATAGCCGACACGATGTCGACCAGATGATCAGGCCCCGACAGCTCCCCATCGGGCGTTCTGATGACCGCGGTCCTCTTTCCTGGGATCCGGGTGAGGGTCACAGTGAGCTCTCCGTCGGAAGTGTGCACCTGCGAAGTAGTCCCCTGCGGCCCCATGGCAGCCAGCGCATCGCCTAGCAGGCCGAGGAAAAGTTGGAAGGCCTCCGGGTCCAGCTGGTTGAACGCGGAGAGGGGCCGTGGCCCATTGGTCAGGATCCGACGCCGCGCTGCCTCCGTCTGCTCCAATTCGCGCCGAGCGCGCTCGGCCAGCAGGGCCTTCGCTCCGGTCCGGTCTGTGACCCTAACCGATTTGCCGCGGCGCTCGTACGATCCACTCCGGCGCAGCTGGGGGCTGATCTGAAGCGGTGGCGCCTCGGCCCACGATGTTGTGTTCCCAAGATCTGCCGCGGCCCAGGCGTCCTCGGTTGCGGCGGTGACGCTCAAATGCCGCACAGGTGCCAATCCGAAGGCCGAGCGCCACAGCCGGTGACGGTCGCCGTCGGTGGGAAGTTCTGCGAACCACCTCGCCAGGGTGAGGAAGTCCTGCGTGCGATCCGTGCGGCCGCCAGCCTTCTCGTGCAACGCGCGTACGACGGCGAGGAGCGCGGGGATCGCCGCCCGCGCCCGCGCCCGCAAAAGTTTAGACTCACTCTCGCGGCCAGGCGTGCTTATGAACCAGTTGGTCAGGCCCGACCACTGCCGCAGCCAGACCTCCCTCGCTCTCGTGAACGCTGTGTCTGCCTCACCCGGGGCCGCGTCAAGGGCCTCACGCTCGGCGGCGGTGGCCGCTAGGAACAGCACTCCGTCCTCCGGGATTCTGCCGAGACGGTCGGCGATCGAGGCCCCGCGGGTGAGCAAGTCGTTGATGAACCGCTCCAAATAGTCGATGAGCTGCTCCTTGTAGGCCAGGACGGCGCCCACGTCGGCGTCATGGAGGTCGAGGGTGCGCTGGACCGATCCCATAAACGCCACCGCGTTCTCGGCCAACTCGGCGAAACGTTCGCGCAGGCTGCGCAGGGTCTGGTGGGTCAGGGCCGCGTCCACGGACTCGCCCGCGCTGTGAGCGGCAACAGTGTCACAAAGGTTCGTGAGCAGCACCACGATGTCCTCCAACGCCACCGACTGCAACGCGCCGCGACTGCCCAGCGCGAAGTCATACTGCGCGAGCGCACGCTCGGCTGCCTCACCCTCACGCGACATCTGGTACAGCATCCGCCGTCGGTAGAAATCCTCCAGCGCTGTGACCCGGCTCGAGTCGGGAAAGGCAAGCAGATTAGCCCAGCTGGGCTGGGCCAATCGCTCCAGGGCCTCGGTGACCGCGCCCTCCTCGACCGACTCCCCGCCGTCGGCCCTGAGTGCCAGGCAGACCTGCTCCGGGCGGACGTGGACTGTGAACCGCTCCTTCTCCGCCATCAACGCACGCATGACGCGCCGGTACAGCGGCGCATTGGGCGTGCTGAGATAGGCGAAGGGGCCGTAGCTGCCTGACAAGCCAATGGCATTTGGCATCGAAGAGTCTTGAGGATCCGTCATAGCAACAGATCCTTCCATGACGCACTGACAGTCGTAGGTCTGTTAGGCGAAAATAATGCCAATAAGCGTTTGCGCCTGCTAAGCCGAGGCGCCCGTTCAGTGGTTCCAGGTCCGCGAGAAAACCAGGCCAGCCGTTCAGAGCCGCTGACCGTCACCGGCATTCGGCGCGTGTTACCAGCATGAAATTTAGGGCGCCATGCACGCGAACGAGCGGCAGAACATGCAGATTTGCCCACCGCAGAAGATCGTGCCGGTTTCAGTGCGGTCGCCAGGCGGAGTGCCGTTAACAACGCGGAGAAGTTTCTCGTAGGGGTGATGGTCATGATGCCTTTCGTGGCCGGTTCTCCTGCGTTCTGCGTCAGGCTGGTGTTTCGCCGGCTGCCATTGAGAATTGCAAGTTGGAAGGGAGGGCGGCCAAGATCATCCTGGCCGCCTCTCGGTCTTACGTGTATCAGGACAAGGTGACCAGGCGTAGCTCGATCATGCTGGCCAAAGCCGTCGTCCCCAGTCTTAGGTAGCCGTACGGGTCGGCAGGGCGTGCCTTCACCAGTTCGAGGTGAGGAAAGAACCTCGGGGAGGTCAGGGCTCGAATGAATACGTCACGGTCGAGTGCACTGCAGTCGGGCTGAAAGACTTCGACGACAATGCCTTTTCGGTCGATGCTGCGCCATGTACTGATTGATGCGGGCCGCAGCCCGTTGAATAGGCCGATCCTCCGTAACAGGGCACTCCGCAGGATGTGGCCCTCCGCCTCACGCTGGAGAACCGGATCGCCGAACTGGTCCCTGCGCCAGGGATCGAAGTCTCGCTCAGCTCGGGTCCACTTCAGGGGCTTACCCTTGCCGCACACCCATCCATCCCATCTGGGCCGTGGTAGGACGCTTCATGAATTGCCTCCCACTGATCCGCCGTAGTGCCGCGGACGATGACCTCTCCTTGTAGTCCAGGGCGGCACAGGCTGACGCCTGCGAGGTGAGGACGGGCGCGAAGCCCCGGGACTCCGACCAGCTCATCGGCTGCCGGCAGGACCACCGGCATCACATGGCCGACGAATTCTCTGATGGACGACCCCTCCTCTAATTCGATGATGAGCTGGTCGAATCCGGGCGTGATCCGCTGAATACTAAAGTGTGATGAGCCCGGCCGGGATGAGTACCAGGAGAGGTTGTGGAGTCTTTTGACAATCCAGCCCTCTAGCTGCTCTTGCCCAGGGGCGGGCGCTGGAACTACGGGTTCGTCTGCCGTGGTGCGTTCGATTGCCCGGAGTGCGATCTGATAGCTTTCGCCGGTTGCGTGAGCGCGGAGCCGGGCGAGGCGGGGCGGTATTGACGTAGGCACGGAGGTCCTCCAGATTTCCTGCCGACTCAGAAAACAGGACGCGTGTCTGTCAAAACGGGTGATGGTTAAGAACGAGTAAAAGCCGTGCTTCTTCTTAACAGGCAACCCCAGTCGGAGGGTGCCGTCAACGGTTACTCGCAAACCCGATAACACGAGACTACCGGAGCTTCGGTTCGGCCCAAACGACAGACACGCCGCGAATGGTGCCTCGGGCAGTGGCTGCACCCCCTTCATGGCCGAGACGACACCGAGCATCATGACAAGACCTTCCGTCAACCCCGACGACAGAAGGGCACATATCGGCAGGCTGGTCGGCTTTGCATGGTCAGCCGAAGATTGTTTGTGCTGCCAAGACTCCGGAGGCACCCAAAGCAGTAGTCATCTGTGTTGGGACCCCTCTCATTCGAAGTGTCGCTTGACGACACGGACGAGACCAGCTCGAAGCACCCGGTCGAACATACTGACTGGACTCTCAGGCCGGGAGTGACCTGCTTGTTGCGCTGGCGAGTCGACGTCATGTCGCTATGGCCACTCATATGCATGAGTAGATGTAGGCCGACGGAGGGACAAGCGACAAGCACATGGCTGCAATCAGTGACAGTAAAGGAGATTTAAGTGTGGACAATGTCCACACCCCCTTTGGCCTGACAACGCATCCCCCAGCCAGGTCTCATCGCTCCAGGAACGAGCCGAACCAAGGATCTTTGACGCAGGATCTCGAAGTCATGTTGTGCTCAGTCCTCCTACCCATGAAGAGGTGTAGGCCAACCACGACCTACCGAACGCACCAAGAGAGGAACGCATGACTCCAGTACAGAGCAAGCGGAGGGCCCACCAGCCAGGGCCCTGAACCCGTCACCCACACACCTGAATAGGCCACCTCGGCGGCCAGGCCAAGGCCCGCGAACTTAGCGTCAGAGGGACGCCATCACAAGCTTTGTACACACGTTAAAGCAAAAACCCCTCTGACGAGGGGTCATGCAGTGCCCGAGGTGGGACTCGAACCGGGTTCCAGGCCTTGGAAACAGGGGGAACTCCTGAAAACATGGCCAGTACGGTCCAGTCCGGCCGATGTACGGCGCAGTCCGGAGCCAAATGTGTTGACACTGTCAACACCCGCAGATCTTCCCCCATCGGCCGCTCAACATACAACCTTCAGGCGTGGAGCTTTCCGCGGCGATCGCGCTTCAACGCCTCGTCAGCAGGTGGCCACGACGGTTCGGGCCTTCCTGGCAGCGTCGAACACCCGCCTCTTACCGTGTCACGAAACTCTCCTTCGGGTGTCATGACACCGCGTAGACTTGGTCGTGAAGGTCAAACCTTTGAGAGGAGCGCGCCATGTCGGCAGGGACACCACGGCACACCATCCGCATCAGCGACGAACTGTGGAACGAAGCGCACCGCAAAGCCCTGCGCGAAGGCACGTCCGTGTCCGAACTCATCCGTACCCGGCTCCACGAGTACGTCGCAGCCCCGGACAAGCACCGCCACACCATCGCCGACTCCCTCGTGTACCTCGTGCCGGACGATTTGGACGACCTGCACGGGCCCGCCGCGGGAACCGTGGAACTCCCCCTGCACCTGGACTGGGGTCCGGAAAGAACCTACAACGTGGACGACGACGGCAGCTGCTCCGTGCTGTACCAACTCACCCTGCAGAACTCCGGATCCATCGAAGAAATCTGCCGCATCGTCAACGCAGTACGGCTGACCGCCCTCTGGCCGACCATGATCCTGCCCGCACGATGCAGGCAGCTCTGGGAAACCACCTTCCCCCAGCTCCCCGCCACCCGCGAAGCGAAGGAACACCCATCATGGACGACGCTCAGCGCGTAGCAGCCAAGATCGCACTTGCCATCCTGGCAGCTGACGGCTTCCTCCTCGCCGGCGGCCAGGCCCTGATCGAACACGGCATCACCGAACGTCTCTCGGACGACATCGACCTCTTCGCCCTGCACCGACGCCACACCCCGGCAACCTTCGCCGCATCGGTGCAGAAAATGACCGCCGCCCTCGAAGCGGCCGGATACACCGTCGAGATCACCCGACAGTACGAGGAATTCGCCAGCGTCACCGTAGGACACAATGAACAAGCCGTCGTCATCGACCTCGGACTGGACTGGTGGGAGAACTCCCCCGCCATTATCGACATCGGCCCCGTCCTCTCCCTGAAAGACTCCGTCGCGTCCAAGCTGCTCGCCGTCTACTCACGCGGATACGCCCGCGACTACCTCGACGCCTACTCCATCATCACCAGCCACCGCTTCACCCACCAACAACTGCTCACCCTCTGCCAACGCCGGGACCCGACCCTGGACCTGCCAATGTTCGCGGCTGCCATCTCCAGGCACCGGACGCTCCCCACCACCGAATTCACCAAATACGGCCTGCAACCCAACGAGCTTCCCACCCTCAGCACCACCCTCCTGGACTTCGCCGAAACAATCCACAAAACCAGCCACAGCCCCGGCACGACCCGCACAGACACACCCAACCTCACCGGGGCCCCAAACCCCGAACCTGGACGGAACAGTGAGTCGAAACAGATACCTGGTCGGCCCAGAGAAAGGTGTGCAATTCCTGCAGGCGAAGGTGACTTGGCGGAGCCCCAGATCCACAACATGACTGTTGAGCTTGGGACCCAGTTACATCTTCCCGTGTGAGCGGGCCCGTACTCCGGCAGAAGAACCAAGCCGTTGTCCCATTACGGCTGCGTCCCTGAAAGATCTGGAGATTCTGGCTCCAAGATGAAGATCGGGTCAAGGGGCCAATCGACGGCGAAGACACGGTTGAAGCTGACGGCGAAGAACCTCGAACCGTCGGCTGCCGTCATCTCGACGAGGGCGATCTCGCCGGGCACCGGATCGGCCGCGGCGCGACTCACCTGGATCGATTGGGCGAGGGCGCTCAACTCGTAGTCCTCGCCTCGATCACGGTCCCGTGCGGCCATCAGCTCGGCGCGGATCGCAGTCGCGCGTTCGGTGCGAGGAACCTCCTTCATGATGAGGCAGGCCGCCACGTACCCTGTTTTGAGCGCCGCGAGCCGGAACGCCTTATCGTTGAATGCCGGGAACGTGATTTCGATCTTGCCGCTTTGAATCATGCGGTCGAAGTTTGGGTCGGAACGCCCAGTCTGAAAGAGGACAAATTCGCCCGTCGGCGTTTCTCGATAGAGATATTCTCCGCCGTTGCGGCGACCGGGGACATCTCCGCCTGAGATGAGAACCCGACCGAGTGACCGTTCGTACCAGGCCTGAAGGTGCGGCTCGAACCGACTTCCGACCTCGTTGTTGCATCGTTCGCAGGTGAGCGTCCGCACATTGCCGCCGATAGAATGCGGCGGAACGTGTTCTCGGCTTAACGGGCCCGGTACCAGACAAATTGGGCACTCGCCGAAGTTGAAGTATTCGACATCAACCGGCAGCAATCCACCCGAGACCTTTACGCCTTGCGGGGTCGGCATACGCGTCTCGAGAACGGAGCCGTCATCCATTTGGAGTGAAACTTGATGGACTTCCGGGATTCCACGAGCTGTGCCATGCCCAGTCACAAACGCTATCACTCCGGGCTTACCAGTCTTGGGCGATACAGCGGACGCCTCAGCTCCCGCTTCCATTTCAGTCACACTGACGATCATGGCACTGAATCGTCGCAGGCCAACCTATTTTAGGCCTTACGACATCTCATAGGCGGTATCAGTGCCCACTTCTGTCGGGAGGGATCTGTCTGGAGTGTCTCCTATGTGGCGTAAGCGGGTGGGACGTCATATCCCGCCGCCCGCGGGAGGAGCTTTGGTGCGGGGTGCGGCCCTTCGGATAACCAGTCGTTGCTGATCTCTGTGGCCTTGGCGGCGTGCAGAACGAGCTGGGCAGCGAGGGCAGAACCGGTGATCTTTGCGTAAGCGAGAGCGGTTTCGCCGATAGTCTCGGTGTGCTCGAGAAGGGGCAACAGGTGTGCGGAGGTGACGTTGCTGAGTTCACCGACGCGTCGGCCGTCGAGCCGGACTTCGACAAACGGACGCTCCGTAGCGTTTTTTAGAGTGCGTGTCGCCTTGTGGAGACTGACGAGCAGGAGGCCGGCCCCGTCCGTTGGCACGTGGTTACAAAGGATGTCGAAATGGTTCTCTTCCTTGAGGACTTGGATCGCCGATCCCCACGGGACAAGAGTGGTGACGCCCGCCGGGGCCTCGTTGAGCGGGGCGATCAGTTCCGGCTCGGGCAGGGCGACGGTGACCCGGGCCTGGAGCCGATCGCCGGCGTCGTACGCCCAGATGCGGGCCGTCGTAGCCGCAGTAAGCCCACTGGCAATGATTCTCCTGATCGGTTGCGTGTAGCGGATTGCGTCTTCGCGGCTGAGATAGCCCAGGACCTGGTTCCGCCACCGAACGCTGATGGCATTCACGTCGTAGGGGTTGTCCGGCTCGGCCACGAGTTCCACCTGGACGCCTTCAGCTTCACTGTCGCGACCTACAGTGGTCGGCGCTTTACTGGCGCGGAGCGCGGCTTTGATCGCCTGGCTGTACGCGTGCTCGCCGACGACTTCTACGTTCGGCCATTCAGAACGGCCGAGCGACACGCGGTACAGCCCCCGGTTTGAGGAAACGGGCCGGGTGACTGACGAAAGTGGCATCTGCCCCTCAACAGCAGCCGGCCCTGGCGCGGCAAGATTTGCCGTTGCCCCTATCCGGGCGTCAGGAACTGCGACTCCTTGCACGGTGCCGGCCGGACTCGCCGACCATGTCGCGTCCTCCCACGCCTGCCGGTCACGGCGGCGCTTCCGCAACAGGAACATCAGCCCGACGATCCCCGCGGCCAGCAGGAACCCTGCCGGCGAGGATACCGTCACCATCAACACCAGCAACCCGAACAAAGTCCACTGCGCATACGTCCCGGCCTTCTCCAGCCCCGGAACGCCGCGGCCGCCGGCGGTCAGCTTAGCCGGACTCTGACCGACACGTTCCAGGACGCGTGCCGCCTGTCCCAAAGTCAGGTGCAGCAGGCTCGGGCGCTTGCCCGTCGCCCGCGCCACGGCCGCGCGAACGAAGTCGCGCTGGAACTTCGATGCCGGGGCCGTCCCATCGGCAGCGAGGAGCTTCCGCCAGGCCTCGTCGCTGATGATCTGATGCACGACCTGTCGGCGGGCCGGTTGAGGCGCCCGGGCGGCGGCCTTTCGTGTCGATCGGCGGTTCGAGCTGGAGGTCACATACGAGACCCCCGTTCCGGGGACCCGCACTGTGCTCGTCGTCCGGCCTGTCGTGGACTTCGTCACCCGGAACGGGCCTGCCCCAATGCTCGCACTCACCCCGCGCTTGGACGCCGTGATCCTCACAGGCCCGAAACTCTTCGACTTGCGGTAACGAAACCCCAACTCGCACCCCCAAAAATAGGCAAACACGAGGATGCGTTCGTCCCCGTAAGGGAGATTCTAAGCCTCAGGGAGTCGAGAATGGGCCTGTAGCCCGTCAGAGACCGAAGAGACGGCCTCATCGACCCTCCCGTCGCGTGTCTTACCCGTGAAGCTGAGGAGATCCGAACTCCCGACTTCTTCCCATGGGACGGCATATTTCGTTGTCTGCCAAAGGTTGGTGTTTGCTTGAAAATCCGCAGAATCTAGCGGATTCATATGCGGCGCAAGACCGGCGACATGTCTGCGTCTTCATCGTTTCCGTGGAGTAAGCCTGCGGCGGACGGAACTCAACCACAGGGTTTCGACACATAGTACGACGCTTCCCTCATAGCGTCCCCGGCTTTCTGGGCAAAGGCCGGGGATCGACAGTCTCTTTGACTTTGGAGCCTGGTCTCTACCAATCCAAAGCGGCCCCGACCTCCCGCACCACGCCGGAGCAGCACCGGGCCAGGATCCTGGCCGGCCTCAAACGGCCCTAACCACGCTCATCCGCGAAGGGCCCGCATGGTTGGCAGGATGTCCGCGGCGTCGTTAATGAGGATGTATCGGGTCAGAGGCTGGGCGAGTCGTTCATCATCCACTGACTGCCGGCGTCGTGGATGTTCAAGGGTTGCGGGCATCAGAATATGCACGGACAGTTTCAGCCGCCGCCCCGCATTTTCCACATAAGCATTTCCCTTACCTCTCGCTTGATTTTCCTTGGTCATTGGGGAAGAAAACCCAATTGAATGCAACAAGAAGCGCAAATACTTTTGACACAGACCAATTTGTTGACTGTATTGATTGGAGCATTTCGATGACCGTTGTGTTGGACGTTCCTCCTCTCCGATGCGCAGCCCGCGCCGTACGCCGACGGACCGAATGTGTAGCTCGCCGGCCGTCTGTTTCCCGCGCAGTCGAGGCGCGCATCGGCCGGGCCTCGGCCATGCGCCACGACGTCGAAACGGCTGGCTAGCCACATGGAACGCGACACGGCAGTTACCTTGGCCGAGCGTCTGTCCGTGCTGGAACTCCAGGAATCGGCACGGGCCACGCTCGCCCGCTACATGGACCTGTGCGACGTCCCGCGGCATTCCTTCCCGTGGGAGGACATGGCTTCGCTGTTTACCGAGCATGCGGTCTGGGAAGGCGTCGGCCCCGAATACACCGGGAAGTTCGGACGTCTGGGAGGCCGGTCAGCGATCCTCGCGATGCTTGCGGACTTTCTTCCGCCGTCGCCGCACTTCAAGCGCAACGTCCATCTACTCGGTAACGGTCGTGTCGCTGCGACTGGCGGCACCGCCAGCGGCCAGTGGATCATGCAGCAGATTTCGGAGTACGACGGCGGCGGGACCGAACTGATCTCGGCCCGCCTCACGGTCGATTTCGAGCTCAGCGACGGAACGATCCGCATCTCACATTTCCGCACCGAAAAGCTGTTTACCGCCGCGCTCGTCAAGCCAGTCCACGCATAGCCCCGAGAAAGAAACCAAGGAGTACCCCATGAGTTTACCAACATCAGAAAGAGCCGCTGGATTCGCGGGCCTTGCCGAAGGCGACCGCGTCGCCGCCCGGCTCTACACCGACCCCGAGATCTTCGACTGGGAAATGGAAAGGATCTTCTACAGCACCTGGGTCTGGGTAGCGCACGAGAGCGAGATCCCGGAGGCCGGCAGCTTCAAGATGTCGCACATCGGCCTCCAGCCGGTCATCGTCAACCGCGACCGCAAAGGCAACTTCAACGTCCTGCTCAACCGCTGCCGCCACCGCGGCGCCAGTGTCTGCGAGGTCCCCAAGGGCAAGGCGAACGGCTTCACCTGCCCCTACCACTCCTGGTCCTACTCCCTGGAAGGCAACCTGCGCGGCATCCCCTACCCGGACGGCTACGAGGGCGTCACCGAGAAGCGCGACCTCCCCCTGCAGGGCCTGCGCGTTGAGAGCTACAACGGCCTCATTTTCGCCAGCTTCAAGACCGACATCGAACCGCTCGAGGACTTCCTCGGCGATGCGAAAACCTGGATCGACCGCTTCATGAAACAGGGTGCCGGCTTCCCGGTCAAGGTCCAGGGAGAGCACAAGTTCCGCTTCAACGGCAACTGGAAGATCCAGCTGGAAAACACCACCGATGGCTACCATTTCCCCATCGTCCACCGCTCCTGGATGGCGTCCGTAGATGCTGAAACCGCGGACATGCTGTCCTTCATGACCGATGAGAGCGCGGTCACCCATGCCCTCGGCAACGGGCACAGCGTCGCCATCATGGTCCCCGAGCACGTGGACCTGGAGGAGGACGACGGCACTGAGGAACTGCAGGAGCGCTTCCGCCACATCATCGATGAGCTCTCCGAGACCATGCCGCAGGACCAGGTCCGCCGGATCGTTCGCTCCATGCACGGCGCGGGCTACAACCTGAACCTGTTCCCCAACCTTTCACTGTCCATGTCCTTCTTCCGGGTCCTGCGCCCGATCTCCGTCGACGAGACGGAAATCCAGCACATGGCGATTGGCCTCGACGGCGGTCCCGAGAGCGTGAACCGCGAGCGCCTGCGGATCCACGAGCACTTCCAGGGGCCGTTCGGCTTCGGCACCTCGGATGACTCCGAGGCCTGGGACCGTGTTCAGCGCGGCGCCGTAGCCAACCCGGACATGCCGATCCTGGTCAACCGTGGCCTGGGACGTGAGGTGACCGTAGATGAAGGCTGGAAGACCTCGCATGTGACCGACGAAACCGGCATGCGCGAATCCTACGCAATGTGGAAAAGGATGATGAGCGATGAAAACTGAGACAGTCGAAGAAGTGGCCCCCATCGACAACCGGCCTGCGTGCGAATCGTTCGAACTGGGACTCGGCAGGCTCGCCGATCCGCGGGTCGGGCGAGCGATCGAACTGATCTGGCGCGAAGCACAGCTCCTGGACGACAAGGACTATGAGTCCTGGCAGACCCTCTACACGGAGGACGCCAAGTACGTCATCCCCGTCGACCCGGATACGGAGGACTTTGAGTCTTCGCTGAACATGGTGTACGACGACGCGCGGATGCGCCACATGCGCGTCACCCGCCTGGTGCAGGGGTACTCGATGTCCGCCGTCGCCGCGGCGCGTACGTCCCGGACCATCTCGCGCTTCACGGTGGAAGAGACCACTGAGGACACCGTCACCCTGCGCTCGGCCCAAGTCTTGGTTGGTTTCAAGCGGGACACGTTCCAGATGCTCGGGGCCGATCTGACTCACCGCATCCGATTGGCTGGCGACGATGCTCGGATTGAACTGAAAGTCATCCGCCTGGTCAATTCCGACTCCGCCGTCAACGCTTCCGGTTTCCTCCTCTAGGATCACCATGAACAACAACATGGGTATGTTCAAAGTACGCGTAGCCGAAGTGCTGGAGGAGACCAGCAACATCAAGTCCTTCCGCCTGAAGCGCGTGGACGGGGCACTGTTCGATCCCTATCCTGCGGGCGCGCATATTGACGTCGTCGGCCCCACCGCTGTCGTCAGGCAGTACTCGCTGTGCAGCCCGCCGCACGACCTGGACGAGTACGTTGTGGCGGTCAAGCTTGAGCCGGGGTCACGCGGTGGTTCCCAGGCCCTCCACGACCACGTCGAGGTAGGCCATGAACTGGAGATCAGCGCCCCGCGCAACCTCCTGTCCGTCGCGGAGGACGCCGATCGGCACATCCTGGTGGGGGCAGGCATCGGCGTCACGCCGATGATCAGCATCGCGTACCACCTTCACCGGGCCGGCGAGGAATTCGAGCTGCACTACTTTGCCCGTTCGGCTAAGGAGGCCGCCTTCCGTGACCTCCTGGGCGAACGGAGTGGTTTTGGCGAGCGCGTCCACTTCCATTTCGGGCTGCAGCGCGAAGATCAGCCCGATGTGTTGGATGGCGCCTTCGCGGACCTCAGCAGCGCCTCGCATGTCTATACGTGCGGACCCCAGGGCTTCATGGACGGTGTTCTAGAGCGAGCGTCGTCGGTCATTCCCAAGGACAACGTACATATCGAGCACTTCCAGGCCGGCGAGCCCGTTGACACCGATTCTGATGCTCCCTTCGAAATTGAGCTGGACGACGAGGTTTACGAGGTCCCCGTCGGTAGGTCCATCGTCCAGGTCCTCGGAGACAACGGCATCGAGGTGGACACCACCTGCCGGGAAGGCATCTGTGGCACATGCATCATGGGCGTGCTGAGGGGCGAACCCGATCACCGCGATCAGTGCATGTCCAGTAGCGAAAAGAGCGCCAACGACCAGATCGCCGCCTGCGTCTCCCGGTCGAAGTCTCCAAGGCTGGTACTGGAGCTTTTCTGAAATCCGCCAGCGGAGTCCTGACGGTACCCAAAAGCACCTAAACCCGTGGTTGATTCACAGGAATCAACCACGGGTTTAGCTAGTTAGCCTTCAGCCCACCGTGACGTTGTTCTGCAGGATGTCCCGCACCAGGGTGGCTATGCTGTCTGCACCCGTCTTCGCTTTGATACGGGTCCGGTGGACGTCAACTGTTTTCACGCTCGTTCCTAGCTTCCGGGCAATGTTCTGGCTCGGAAGGCCGTCGATAACGAGGGCGAGGATTTCGCGTTCGCGCGGCGTCAGGCTGGCGATCCGTTCCTCGATTTCCCGGCGTCCACGGCTGGACTCAAAACGTGTTCTGGCGAGCTCAAGCGTTTCCTGCACGACGTCGAGCATGTGCTGGGGATCATAGGGCTTCTCAAGGAAATTGACTGCGCCTTGGCGCAATGCCTTCACGGACATGCGGATGTCTCCGTGCGCGGAAACAAAGATGACGGGGATCGGCGAAGCGATCTGGTTCAGGGTCTCCTGCAGCTGGAAGCCACCGGTCCTAGGCATCCTCACATCCAAGACAAGGCAGGAAGGGATATTGGGATCGTACCCAGCCAGGAACGACGCAACGTCGTAGAAACTCCGCGACTGAATACTGACGGACTCCAGAAGCCAGGCAAGGGAAGCACACAACTCCTGGTCGTCATCGACGATGTAAACGAGGGCTTCGGGGGAATCCATGTGGGGACCTTGCATTGCTTGGACGAAAAGAGGGTGGAACTTGACGGTATCGACTCCAAGCATGGCAGTCAATCGATAACGCCGTAAGGAAACTACTTATACAACTGAAGCGAATTCTGAAATGGAGTGGGACTAATCGGAATACCCATCAGATCTGGACCGACATAAATTTCTTATACAAGGATTCATGGGATTACCTGAATACCGGTTACGACGCTTGGAGAACAGAAATGTCCGACCTTACACAAATCCAGAAAGATTCCCGACCCGCGATCGTAAGTTTTGAGATCCACTTTCATCGCCTTTCCGCGACTCCGGAACTAGTCGCTTGAGCTCCCTTGGTACCCTTCGCGGGCTGTCCGAAGCCTTGGCTTCCGGCGCTGAGACGCCAGGCTCCGCCGTCGAACACTCTCTGCAGGCTATAAAATCAGCTGAACCCGAGATCCAAGCTTGGGTGGAGATCGACGCCGGCGCTGCCCGCAGCGCCGCCTCGGAACTTGAGCGCTCGGCCGACGCCCGCGGGGTGCTTTGGGGAATGCCCGTAGGCATCAAGGACCTGATCGACGTCCAGGGCCTTCCAACCCGCTGTGGCAGCGTTCTTTCCGGCGGAGAACCGGCTGCCACAGATGCCGACTGTGTGAAGCTTCTCCGGCAGGCGGGCGCCGTGGTCATGGGCAAGACCGTCACCACCGAGTTCGGCTACTTCGCCCCTGGCCCCACGCGCAACCCTGTCAATCCGGCCCACACACCCGGCGGCTCATCCAGCGGATCGGCAGCCGCCGTCGCCGCCGGAATGGTCCCACTGGCAATTGGAACGCAGACAGCAGGATCACTCACGCGACCCGCTTCATTCTGCGGGGTCGCAGGGTTCGTCGCCGCCAAAGGTCAGTTCTCGACCACCGGCATTACAGGGCTAAGCCCCTCATTGGACTCCCTTGGCTTTCTGGCCCGGACAGTGGCGGACCTTCGCCTTGTCTGGAGCACGCTCATGGGCTCGGATGCAGGGCTTCTCGATCTGCCCGACGACGGCGCTCCGCGCATCCTGCTGTGGAACGGCAGCGGCCTTGGTGAGGTGTCCGCAGACATGGCAGCCGCCGTGGAACGTGCCGCCGCGGCGATGAGGCATAGCGGTGCCCCTTGCGCCGAATGGTCAAGCCACAGCGTTGTTCGGCAGCTCGCGGACGACCACGCCACAATCATGGCGTTCGAGGCAGCCCGCGAGCGCTCCTGGGAGCTGCAGCACCTGGACCAAGTGAGTGTACCCCTGGCGGAACTGCTGGCTGCTGGCGCGGTCGCACCCGAGGCAGAGTATGTGGCAGCAGTTGCCCGTATTGCCGGCGCCCGAAAGTTCATTCAAGCCCGGCTGGACAAGTTCGACGCGATACTGGGGCCTGCCGCCTTGGGAGCCGCTCCCCAAGGGCTTGAAGCCACAGGTACGCCCCTACTCAGCCGCCCGTGGCAGGCGTTGGGCCTCCCCGTCATCACGATCCCTGGCCTGCGCGACCCCGCCGGCATGCCGCTCGGACTTCAGCTGATCGGTATCCCTGGCCGCGAACGCCGCCTTTTCTCCATCGCGCAGCGAATCGAAGAATCCTTGGCTCCACAAGTTGCCGTTTGACCCAAGATTCCGCGAGACCGTCAATTCGCCACCACCAGAGGCAAGCCGAACCGCATTGTAGAGCCGTGAGGAACGGTCTCCTCGGCCGTGATGACACCCATGTGCCGGGTAACAATGCGGTGGCAGAGCGCAAGTCCGATGCCATTGCCGTCGGCTTTGGATGTGAATGCCCCGTCAAAAACCCTGCCCTCGGGAATGTGTTCCAGGCCTCGACCCTTGTCGACGATTTCAACAAATCCGGTGCCGTCTTTGGCGAATGACCGGATGCAGATTGCCCGGTCCGCCTCCGGCCAACGCGCCATCTCATCGATAGCGTTATTTGAAAGATTCAGGATCACCTGAGAGATCATGATCTTCTCGCAACGGACGACGAGCGGTAGGTCCGTTCTGTGGACATCAACACGGACGCGTTGGGTTTCGGCCCGCAGCCGGATGAAATATAGGGCTTCGTCAAAGATCGTATTGAGATCAACATCTTCTGCCACTTGTTCCAATTTGGTGACATAACCACGGACGCTTGAGACTATTTGGTTGGCTCTTGTTATCTGAGCCATCGCGTTTTCCAGTCCGAACTGGATCTGCGCGCGCGGGATTTCCTTCCCGACCATGCGCGTACTTAGACCAGCCAAGAAGTTGGTCGCAGCCGCGAGGGGCTGTCCGAGCTCATGAGCTATGGTCATCGCCATGTCCCCCATGGCGTTGTATCGTCCAAGGTAGCTAAGGTGGTCCTCTTTACGCTCCAGTTCGTTCTCGAGCTTTACACGCTGAGAAATGTTCATCAGTGTCAAAAGATTGCCGTAGAAGTCGTTGTCAATGAGGATTTCTTCGGCAGTACCTTCGATCCACACTTCCCGGCCATCCGGATGAACCGCCTTCGTGCGAAAGGTTGGGCCCGCACCCTGACGCAAACGCCTTGTAATGTCCTCCTGAAATGAAGCCCTCAACCTGGGCTCAGCGACGAGCGAAATATGCATTCCGATAACCTCCTGCCGCGAGAGCCCGACGATATTTATCGCCGCGGAGTTAGCATTTGTGATAATTCCTGATCGATTAAACACAATGAGGCCGGTCGAAATTTTTTGAGTGAGAGATGCTAGTTCAGCCTGCGCCCTGGCCAAGGACGTGGAAGCATTCCGCTCATGCTCTACATCGGCGAACTGAAACATTATGAATTCAGAACTCTCGATGCTTATCAGCTTCGCGGTTCCCGGCGTCATAATATGACGCCCTGCCGGGGTTCGTCGGTCCCAGCCAATTCTTCCACTGGCCGCCCCTAAATATTGTTTCCCAAATGGGTGGATACGTTCCCTGGTGTCCATGTCAAAGAAATCCAATGAAGTCGGGGCGACTTTGGAAACGTCTTTTGGTTCGACACTCAGAAGCTCACATGCCGCGTCGTTTGCCCACAGGATCTTTTCGGCCGCGACATCTTGGAGGAACACAGCGTGATCCATCAACTCGATTATTTTCCGGAACTCACCACGGCTAAAACTCACCACTTGGCTCCTTTCTTCATTAGGGCCTTGGATCGGAGCAGGAGCCGCTCGAGCGGCCCCGGCACTACTCCACGCTAGGGCCGCCCAGGTTCACAGCCGTGTTCGGCCGCTGTCTTGAATCCTCACAACAGGCTCTTTTGGGAAATCCCTTCAATGCTAATGTCGCCTGACTGTTGCAGAACAAGTAGGCGTTGGGGGAACTGGTCCGCAGAGCGGACCGTTCCTATTGGATTCGCTTAATCGGATATGTAGTCTTCCAGAATCCTTGGCAACCGGTCCTGTTGAAGCTCCCGCTTGATGCCCGATCCGACCGCAACATCGGCGACGCCCAGCTGACCACCGCCCACCACTAATACACCACACGATACTGAGATCTGTTAACCAAACAGACCAAGTGCTCGGTCTGTTGGTGTAATTGACATTGGGCCCGCGCTACTGCACGGGCCAAAAGGAGGACCCATGACCACCACAGGAGCGGTACTACCCGCCGAATCGGCCGTCTCGGCCCCTACGAAGAAGGCCTCAGCCAAGCTAATAGCAGCAATGGCGATGGCCCAATTCGGTCTTTCCGTCGCGTTGCTTACGCCAGTCACCGCAAGCCTGACCATCAAGGTCCAGTCGGTCGTCGGCCAGGACAACGTAGTTGCTGTGTTCGGCATCGTCAGCACTATCGGAGCGCTTGCTGCGTTCCTTGCCAATCCCATCTTCGGCCGGATCAGCGACAGGACTACCTCCCGTTTCGGTCGACGGCGGCCTTGGCTCCTACTGGGTGTCGTCGGTCTCGCGGTGAGTGAGATCGTCCTTGTCCTCATGCCGGATGTGCTTGGGATCGCGATCGCTTGGTTCGCCGCCCAGGCGTTCGCCAACGCCGCACAGGCTGCTCTTCTTGCCACCATCGCTGACCAGATTCCGCCCGAGCAGAGAGGAAGGGTGAGTGGTCTTATCGGCCTCATGCAGCAGGGCAGCAAGCTTGGTTCGGCGTACATTGCCCAGTTCCTCGTCGGGAACCTCCTGTTGATGTTCGCGCTTCCAGCATTCGCAGGAGTTCTTCTTCTGTTGCCATTCCTGATGATGCTTCCGGACCGACGGCTTGTCCAGCCTCCCCGGGCTGAGGGCTTCCGGGAGGTCCTGCAGACGTTCTGGCTGTCACCGCGCCGACACCCCGATTTCGCCCTCGCTTGGGGTTCCCGATTCCTCCTCACCACCGCGTTGTACATGTTCATGACATACCGCCTGCTCTACATGCAGCACGAACTCAAATTGTCCACCGCTGACGCGACAGCCGTACTGGCCACGGGAGTGTTGATCTACACGGTAACTCTCGCACTGGCCGGACAGGCGGCCGGCTGGCTGTCCGACAGGGTGGGCCGACGCAAGCTGTTTGTCATCGGCGCCGCTGCGATCTTTGGAGTCGGCATGTGGATGCTCGCCCAAGCCAGCAGTGCCGGAGACTTCTACCTAGCCGAACTCGTGCTTGGCCTGGGATTCGGAATCTACATCGCTGTCGACTTAGCCTTGGTCATCGATGTCCTTCCCGGCCTGAATGATTCGGCGAAGAACCTGGGAGTACTGAACATGGCTCAGGTACTCCCTCAATCCATCGCGCCAGGAATTGGTGCTGTCCTTATCGGAGTGGGCGGCGGTCACAACTACGATCTGCTCCTGGGTACCGCGGCCGCAGTTAGCGTGGCGGGTGCTCTGCTCATCCTCCCCATCAAGAAGGTGCGTTAAGGGATGACGATGACGGCTAATGAAGACAAGACCCGACTCGGGGTCGCATCTGCCAGAGAAGGGGAGGAACCCGAGACGCTCATCAACAAGGCCATCAATGCTCTGGACTTGGAAGGCAAAATTCGGCTGTTGACCGGCGCCTCCGGCTTCACCCTCCATGAAGAGCCGGCGATCAATCTCGCCGAAGTGGTGTTCTCCGATGGCCCGACCGGGGTACGCGGCCCCATCTTCACCGGCGGTCGCAAGGCCTGCCTGCTGCCGAACGCCACTCTGGTGGCCCAGCACTGGGACACTGAGGTGGCCGCGCAGGTCGGAGCATTACTGGCCGAGGAGGCAGCCAGCCAACATGTCCACGTCGTACTCGGCCCGACCGTCAACCTCCACCGCACCGCTCTCAGTGGGCGCCTCTACGAGTCGTTCAGCGAAGACCCGCTCCTGACCGGAGCACTTGCCACCGCATACGTAAAAGGGTTGCAGGACCGCGGCATAGCGGCGACAGTGAAACACTTCGTCGCCAACGAGGTAGAGACCGACCGGAAGACGGTGAACGCGGTCGTGGATGAACGGACCCTCAGGGAGGTCTATCTGCTGCCATTCGAGATGGCGGTGGCAGGCGCCAACCCGTGGACCATCATGGCCGCCTACAACCGTGTCAATGGAGTTCCGGCTACAGACAACGCAGAGCTGATCAGCGGCGTCCTCAAGGAGGAGTGGGGATACGACGGTCTAGTCATGTCCGACTGGTATGCAACCGAATCCACCGCTGAGAGCGCCAACTCTGGTCTGGATCTGACGATGCCTGGCCCCGAGGGGCCGTGGGGCGACAAGCTCGTCGCCGCAGTACGACGAGGTGAGGTGGCCGAAACCACCATCGACGAGCACGTGCGACGCTTCCTGAGGCTAGCGGGTCGAGTCGGTGCTTTCGGAGCCCATCGGCAGTGGCCGCGGGAAGTCCTCGCGCCCGATGACCTGCAGCGGCGCACCAAGCTCAAGAAACTAGCCGCCGGGGGAATGACCGTGCTCGTCAATCGGGAATCAACCCTTCCCCTCACGGACGTGGGCACGGTCGCGGTCATTGGGCGCCACGCCCGCGAGACCGTGGCGCAAGGTGCCGGCTCCGCGCAGGTACGCCCCCCACATGTCGTCAGTATCGAGGACGGGATCAAGCAGGCGCTCGGCGCGGACAGGGTGATCGTCGTTGACGGCGTCGAGGTACGCACCGACCCGCTGGTCGCCGACCTCGCCCTGCTGCGCGACCCCGAAACGGGGCAACCCGGCATGCGGGTAACAACCAGCGACGCGCACGGCGCGCTGATCGAATCCCGGCACGTCTCCTGGACCGAAGTATCGACGCGGGAAAGCCCGTGGCTGGAGTCCGCGGCAACAATCGAGCTGAAAGCCGAGCTCGCTGTGGAAAAGGAGACGCGCCTGCAGGTAGGGGTGCGCGGTCGTGGGGACTGGACTTTCTCGGTACCCGACCACTACGAGCGCGTCCGTCTCGACCGTGTAGACGATGCCGGTGAAGTCCTGAGGCTGCCGTACCGAACGGTCTCCATGGCCCTACAGCCCGGTGCCACGTTAACCGCGGTCACGGACGCACAACCCGGCCACCGAATCCTGGCCCTGGCGGCCCGGGTGGCACCCAAGCCCCCCGCCGTCGCAATCGCCGCTGCGGCACGGGCAGCACGCGAGGCCGATATCGCGGTAGTCGTCGTTGGTCTGACCCCGGAGCAAGAGAGCGAGGAAGTCGACAAGATCACCCTTGCGCTACCAGGGGAGCAAGATGCCATGGTCTCCGCGGTCGCCGCTGCAGCCAAGCGCACCGTCGTCGTCGTCAACGCCGCCACTCCCGTCCTGATGCCCTGGCTCGACCAGGTGGACGCCGTCCTGTGGGCCGGCCTGCCCGGGCAGGAAGCAGGCGCGGCTGTAGCTGCCGCCCTGACGGGAGAGGTGGAACCCGCCGGCCGGCTTGTCACGACGTTTCCGGCGCGGGAGGGTGACGCCCCTACTTGGTCGCCCATCCCTGTGAACGGTGAAATGCGCTACGACGAGGGAATCGCGGTCGGCTACCGGGGGTGGCAGACCGAGCCGCTGTTCTGGTTCGGGCACGGGCTCGGTTACACGGAGTGGAGCTACGCCGACGCCGAGGTCATCGCCGATGACACCATCCGCTCGGTACGCGTCGAGGTCGCCAATGTCGGTTCGCGGGCTGGCCGCGAAGTCGTGCAGGTATACTGGCGGCCCGAAAATGAACCGGTTCGGCTCATCGGTTGGTCCGGGGTCTGCCTAGAGCCAGGCCAGAAGGCTCTGGTTGAAGTGCCGGTCGAACACTGGACCCAGAGGCGCTGGCATGATGGCGGATGGCAGCCATTGCCACTCACGGGTGAGGTGCTGCTCGCCCGTGGGCTCGGTGACGTACGCCTCACAATGCCGGCAGCCGGTTAGAACAGGGGCCGAAATGTCCTTTCCGCCTCGCTACCATATGGCTCCGAAGTCCCGGCGGATCACCGGAGAAGCCTCACGTGCAAAGGCAGTGCGTGAAGCACTGGCACTCTTCGCCACCTCAGGGTTCAAGGGGACCACCATCGCAAGATTGGCTGCGGGCACGGGATTGTCACAATCAGGGCTTCTGCACCACTTCCCGAGCAAGGCCAAATTGCTGTCGGCCGTCCTGGAAGCACGTGATGCTGAAGATGGGGAGTTCCTTAACACCGAACATGGTGAGGCGCCGATGGGTTGGGAAGCCTTCGACGCCCTCCAGGCCCTGGTTGCCCGCAACTCCTCCCGTCCACAATTTGTCGGCCTCTACGTGAAGATGGCCGCTGAGGCCGTCGAGGAGGACCATCCGGCCCACGAGTGGCTCGAGAATCGCTACGCGGCAATGAAGGAATGGCTGACCGACGCTGTCCGCTTCGGTCAGGTGCGAGGCGAGATCGTCTCTGATGCCCCGGTTGATCACCTGGTCCGAACCACGATCGCAGTCCTAGATGGACTGCAGCAACAGTGGCTGATTGATCCATCGAAATTCTCGATGGTCGAAGCCTTCGGCTTCCACATCGCCGGACTGCGCGCCTGCTGGCAGGTCACTGAAATGGAGTCCGCTTCAGCAGCGCTCTCGGCCGTCACGTGAGGACGCGATGAGTTTCCTCCCTGGGCGCCCCCCAGGCATGTCATGCTGGCTGCAGGGACAGCGGCTTGCCTGGGCGAAGGGCGGTGAACGATCGTGGCTCGTGTTGACAAAGAGTCAGTGCTGGGGAAAGCCCGCCTAATCCTCGGCGCTTTCGACGCGGAGTCCCCCGTACTGGGTTTATCCGAGCTCGCACGGCGAACCCAGCTCGCGAAGACCACGGTTCTGCGCTTGGTGACGGAGATGGTCCAGGTCGGATTCTTGAACCGGCGGGGGCGACGCTACGAGCTCGGTCCACTGCTCTTCGAACTCGGACAGCGTGTCCAGCGCACCCGCCAGCTCCGCCTGATCGCGGCGAGGTACCTCGAGGACCTCGCTCGTAGCACGGGGGAAACCGTCGTGCTGGCGTATGCCGGTGACAACGAAGTGCTCTTCCTGGAGAAGTATTTCAGCCGGCGAGGCGGAGGCGTCACCGTGACCCAGGTGGAGGGCCGGGTCCCGTTTCACTGCGGAGCCTCCGGCAAGGCGCTATTGGCATTCGGTGACGCCGAACTCCGTGAGCGGATACTCGCCGCGCCATTGCGGCGAAAGACCCCATGGACAATCACCGATGCCGCACAACTTCGCGCGGAGCTTGAGAAGACGCGCCGACAGGGCTTCGCCGTCGATCGGCAAGAACTTGTGGTCGGCTTCGGCGCTGTCTCAGTGCCAATCATGATCGGGGACCTGGCGGCTGCCACACTGACGGTAGTCGGCCCAATCAGCAGAATCGACGTCGCGCGGCTTGCGCCCGAGATGATCGCGGTGGGACGAACCTTAGCCCGAGACTTCCAAACTGCAGGTTTCTGAGCGAAATAGCAAGGCAGATCCAACGCACGAAGGAAGGTCCCGTTTGGATCTTCAAACGGGACCTTCCTTCGTGCGTCAGCGCCGGCTTGCGGCAATCCGTTTCATGCCCAAGCAGCGTCGGCGGTCCAGTATTCGGAACCGTTCGCGCTGATTCCATGCTTCCACTCAGTCATACGCTTGAGCTGCGGTTCAATCCGGGCAGTGACGGCATCGGCTGCCTCCGGTCCGTCTTGGTCCGCCTGCCAGTGCACCCAGTTCACCTCCAGGTCGTTCTCGTCGTGGACGAACAGGTCCACATGGTGCCAGCCGTAGCCGAATGTGTCGGCATAGCAGGTCAGAAACATCCGGTCGTGCTTCCTGGGATGGGCCATCGGACGTTCTCCTTTCACGTTGTTTATGAGCAGAGTATGAAGGATTTCCTTACCCCGGAAGGGCAGATAGCTTTACCCTGGCCAATGGTTTCTCGCATTTTCACGCACGGAAATTCAACGCAAGGAAATTAGGGGAAGGCATCACCTTCGCCGGCAACTTTGCCGTCCCCAGAAGGCACCCGTGAAGATTGAGCGCATTGGGGCGATCCCATATTCGATCTCCGACTCCAAGCCCCTGGAGTTCGCCAGCGGGCGGGCAACCGCAGCGTATCGACCTGGGCGGCGCGGTCCATGTCACCGTGCTCGATACGGGACACCCTGTTCTGGCTGACGTGCAGACGCGCAGCCAGCTCGACCTGCGTCAGGTCGGATGCCTCCCGGAGCTCCGCGAAGCCGATCGGCCCGGGCCTCATCGAGCAGGAGCTTCTTGTGGGCGTCCACAGCCACCCGGTCAACAGGCCGCTTGGCCAAGATTTCCTCGATAATCTTTGCGATTACGATCCTCCTTTCAGAATCCTCACATGATCATCGAACAGCTGATCCGCAATCGGGATATTTGTTTTGTACCACTTGCTCCAGTTACCGGCCTTGTCTCCTGCGACGAGCAAGATCGCATTCGGCTCCGGGTCAAAGGCGAACAAGATCCGTAACTCCGAGCGACCACGGCTCCGCAAGCCGTACGTCAACAATCCACACCGAATCCATGATATTCCCCACGGGTTCTACAACTTCAGGGCTATATTCGAACCCGCAGACGCTCGTCTAAGCAGTCTTCAGCTTGCCTAAGAGAGCAACCCGTGTAGCCGGATTGTTGGGCCCGAAGAGGAACCGGTACCCGACGGTACACGAGATGTTGAGCGGGCTGTCGCTGAGTATTGCTATTTCGGAAGTCGCCGGCCCGCCCAGGGCCTTGCTCAGTGGTGGGCGAGCTCACCGTAGAAAAAGGATGCCGTGACGCCACCGTCCATGAGGAAGTCGCTGCCTGTGATGAAAGCACGGTCGGCGCCCATCAGGAGCGCTCCCACGGTGCCGACCTCGTCAGGGGTTCCGCCCCGTCCCACTGGGGAGAGTTCGATCATGTACCGGTACCCCTCTCCGCGGGGCTCGGTCAGCTCGTCTTTGGCCAGGGGCGTGAAGATGATGCTCGGGCTGATGGTGTTGATCCGCGCGCCGCGTTTACCCCACTGTACGGCTTCGGCCTTGACGCGTAGCGAGTTGCCGCGCTTGGCCAGTTGATAGGCGTGGAGGGAATCCGTGACTTGGTCCGGCCGAAGCATGGGCAGGATCAGCAGAGCATCGGCCGGTGTCGTGGCGAGGGCGGCGTTCTCTTCGGCGGTCAGCGCGCCGAGGCGGTGCCCTGATTGTGAGGCGATGACGACGCCGGCTCCGCCGGGTGCGATGACGTTCCCGAATTCCTCGAGCAGCACCGCGGTCCCGTAGAGGTCCACGGCGAGGATGGCGGCCGGCGAGGCCTGGCTGGGTGAGACACCTGCCGCGTGGATGAGCCCGGTGACGTTGCCGAGTGCTGTGGCCGCCTGGACCACGGCGCGGACGGACTCGTGGGAGGACACATCAACGGTCATCGTGCTGACGTCGAACCCGGCATTGCCCAACACTTCGGCCGCCGCGTCGGCGTTGTCCTGGTTCAGGTCCGCCAACACAACGTGCTTGCCCGCGCTCACGCGGCGGGCGATGGCCTCGCCGATCGACCCGGCCCCGATGACAACGATGACCTCGCTCATGGTGATCCCCTGTTTCTTTGTCGTGGATGGGGCGATGGCAAGATGTGCGTGTGGCGGGCTCGTCCCGGAGTTTCCTGTTCCGTCCGGCGAAAGTGACGCCAAGCCCGGCAGCCCAACCCTGTGAGGAGGCCAGCCGCTAGCCTTCGGCGGTGTCGTTCCCTGCCGAAATCGTGGCGAGGTCATGACGGAACGTTTCGGGTTCACGGTCCAGAGGGAGGTTGATTACGTCTTCGGGCGCGTCGAGAGACCCTGCTGAGTCCGGCGTCAAGGAGTGGAAGACTGTGGTGAGGTCGTCTTGTGCGGGTCCGTAGTCTGCGATGAGTTCGAAGGTTTTGTGGTCGGCGGCATCGAGGTGCAGGCTGTCGATGAGGACGCGGGCGATCTGGTCCCGGGCGATGACGCCGTCTTTGGGTGAGCCGGTCTGTCGCCGATCCCCCTGGAGCATGACGATCGTCCGCTGGCCGGCTTGGTTGTAGTCGAACCAGCCGGGCCGCACGATCGTGTAGGGGTTGCCGCTGGCGCGGACGAGCCGCTCGCTGCGCAGTTTCCATTGGGCGTAGGCGACGCCGGGTCGGGTGGTGCCGATAGCGGTCATCAGGGCAATGCGTGCCCGGCGGCCGTCCACGGCGCGGAGGACGTTGGCGACGCCGGCGTAGTCGTTGTCCCGCACGTCCTGTTCACTGGTCGTGGATCCGTGGGTGAACACGATCGCGTCGACTCCCTCGACGGCCGGGCCGAGGGTGTCCGGACGGGTCAGATCCCCGATCACCAGGTCCACCCCTTCGGGAAGAAGGCGGGCGGCGCGGGCCTGGTCACGCACGAGCGCACGGACCGCGTAACCCTGACTCAGCGCCTCCGCCACGGCATGGCGGCCGATGCTGCCCGTGGCACCGACGATCAGGACAGTGGAGGGACGGCCGTTCATTGTTTCTCCTTGACCGCATTGTGCGTGGTCTCCCGCTGGGTGGCGGCCCAGCTGGCGAGGACTTTCAGGGCGTCCTCGGAGGGGGTCCCGGGGTCCGCCGTGTAGACGTTGATACGCAGTCCAGGGTCCGCGGGGAGTTCCAGAGCTTCAAAGCTAAGGTCCAGGTCCCCGACGATCGGGTGGTGCAGGCGTTTGCGGCCGGCGCGGTGGTACTTCACGTCGTGACGGGCCCACCGGGTGCGGAACTCTTCGCTGCGGGTGGAGAGTTCACCGATCAGGTCCGTGAGGTCCTTGTCGTACGGGTTTTTCCCGGCGGTGGAGCGCAGGACAGCGACGATGTCGTCCGCTGCGCGTTCCCAGTCGGCGAAGAACTCCCGCGCTTTCGGGTTCAGGAAGGTGAAGCGCGCGCTGTTCGGCGGGGCAGTCACCTCTGCCAT
The DNA here is from genome assembly GCF_021789175.1 of Arthrobacter sp. FW306-2-2C-D06B. Classification (NCBI taxonomy): domain Bacteria; kingdom Bacillati; phylum Actinomycetota; class Actinomycetes; order Micrococcales; family Micrococcaceae; genus Arthrobacter; species Arthrobacter sp. FW306-2-2C-D06B. The sequence continues at coordinate 2,015,439 of NZ_CP084560.1, read as the reverse complement.
CATGTCCAGATACAGGGCACGGCCCAGTTCGTTGGCGGCGAGGACATCCCCGCGGTCGTTGCGGACCCAGGCCGGTGCCGCCGTGATCGCCTCGATGACCCGTTGCACGCTCGGCCGCACCGTCTGCGGGCTGTGCCGGCGCCGGACCCGGGGCGAAGCGGAGGCTGCGCGGGCCAGGTCAAAGAGGTGGGCCGTTTCGGCGTCGTCGAGCTTCAACGCACGGCCGAGGGCTTCGAGGACACTGTCCGAGGCGCCGGAGAGGTTTCCGCGCTCGAGGCGGATGTAGTAGTCGATGCTCATCCCTGCGAGCATCGCCACTTCCTCCCGGCGCAGCCCGCTAACCCGCCGGTTGCCGCCGTAGACCGGCAGCCCGGCCTCATCGGGGGTGATCCTTGCGCGGCGGGAGGTCAGGAACTTCCGCACGTCCTCGCTGTGTGTCATGGCATCCACGCTACGCGCGGTCGACGGGACGAGGGAGGCACTGGCGTTACCCGGAACGGCCGTGACTCCCGGCCCGCACGGAATCACGGTTGCATGGAAAGCATGAAACCTGAACGCGCAACAGCCTCCCACCCGGGAGCGATCCTGGCGATCATCCTCGCCAGCTACTTCATGATCCTCCTGGACAACTCTGTCATCTTCACTGCCCTGCCGAGCCTGCAGGCAGAACTGCGGCTGAGCACCGGCGAGCTCTCCTGGGTCCAGGACGCGTACACGCTGGTCTTCGGCGGCCTGCTGCTCCTCGGCTCCCGGGCAGGAGACCTGCTCGGGCGCCGTCGGGTGTTCGTGTTCGGGCTCGTGGTGTTCTCGATCGCCTCGCTGCTGATCGGCGTCGCACCGGAGGGCTGGTGGGCGATCGCCGGCCGCGCGGTCCAGGGTATCGGGGCGGCGATCGTCGCACCCGCCTCACTGTCCCTGCTCACCGCGAGCTTCCCGGAAGGACGTGAGCGCACCCGGGCCGTGGCCCTGTACGGCGCGACCGCGGGGATCGGCGCCAGCCTGGGGCTGGTCATCGGCGGTGCCCTGGCCCACTGGATCTCCTGGCGGGCCGGGTTCTTCGTCAACGTACCGATCGGCGCCGCGATGATCGCCCTCGCTCCCCGGTTCATCCCGGAATCAGGCCGGGCCCGCGGCCGCTTCGACGCATTCGGCGCGCTCAGCGCGACCCTCGGTGTCGGCGCGCTCGTGTTCGGCATCATCAACACCGCCGACGCCGGCTGGAACCCGCCGGTCACGCTCACCGCCGTCACCGCCGGCGTCGTGCTCCTGGTCGTGTTCGTGCTGATCGAACGCAGAGCGGCCCAGCCGATCATGCCGCTGCGCCTGTTCCGGAGCCGCCGCCGCACCGGCGCCTACGTCGCCCGCTTCCTGTACCTCGGAGCCATGATCGCGTTCTTCTTCTTCACCACCCAGTTCATGCAGGAAGTACTCGGCTTCGACCCCCTACAGGCCGGACTCGGATTCCTGCCCATGACAGCAGTGAACTTCGCCGTCGCGATGAGCATCCCCCGGCTCGTTGGCAAGATGCCGGGCTCGCTCCCGCTCCTGGCCGGGATACTGATCACCCTCGCCGGGATGTTCTGGCTCAGCCGGGCCGGCACCGACTCCAGCTATCTGACCGGGGTGGCCCTGCCGATGATCCTCATCGGAGCCGGGCAGGGCCTCGCGTTCGCGCCCCTGACCTCCTTCGGCATCACGGGAGCCCCCGCGTCCGACGCCGGCGCCGCATCCGGGCTCGTGAACACCTTCCATCAGGTGGGCACCTGCCTCGGGCTCGGCATCGCGGTCGCCGCCGCAGCCACCGTCCCGGCGGCGGGTTCCGCCGTCGCGCACCTGGCCGCCCAGGCCAGCACCGCACTCACGACAGGCAGCATCCTCCTGCTCCTGGCACTGGCCGTCACCGCGGCCCTCATCCTGCCCGCCGACCTGGCAGCCCGCCGCACCAGAACACTTCCAGCGGCGCAGCCCATGGCCCTGGCCGAGACCACGCACTGACCCATCAACCCCGCACTTCAACGGGGTACTGACATGCACTCCCACAAGGTCCGTGACCGGTGTTGACTGGAAACCGGCCGACTACCCAGTAAGGAATCCCAACATGCGAGCAACACTGATGTATGGCGCCGGAGACGTACGCGTCGAAACCGTCCCCAACCCCACCATCCAGGAGCCCACCGACGCCATCGTGCGCATCGTCGCCGGCTGCATCTGCGGCAGCGACCTGTGGCCCTACGCCTCCAGGCCGGACTCGGCCGAAGGATCCCGCATGGGCCACGAGTTCGTCGGCATCGTCGAGGAACTCGGCTCCGGGGTGACCGGTCTGGCGATCGGTGATTTTGTCATTGCACCGTTCGTCGCCTCCGACGGCACCTGCGACTTCTGCAAGGAAGGCCTGCAGACATCCTGCCGCCACGGCGCCCACTGGGGCGGGCACGACGACGGCGGCCAGGGCGAATTCGCCCGGGTCCCCCAGGCAGCGGGCACCCTCGTCGTCGTCCCGTCCGGCTTCGATGAGAAGCTGATCCCGTCACTGCTGAGCCTTTCCGATGTCATGTCAACCGGATACCACGCGGCCAAGAAGGCCGGAATCCAGCCGGGCGAGACAGTCACCGTGATCGGCGACGGCGCAGTTGGCCTCTGCGCCGTTCTCTCCGCCAAGCTCATGGGCGCCTCGCGCATCATCCTCATGGGCCGGCACGAGGCCCGCACCGAACTCGGCCGCGAATTCGGTGCGACCGACGTCGTCGCCGGACGCGGCGAAGAGGGCATCGCCAAGGTCAAGGAACTCACCAACGGCGACGGAACCCACGCCGTCCTCGAAGCCGTCGGCCTCAAGCCGGCGATCGAGATGGCGATCGGCGTCGTCCGTGACGGCGGCGTCATCAGCCGGGTCGGTGCCCCTCAGTTCTCCGAGGTACCGCTCGGCTTCCCCGAGTTCATGCGCAACATCACGCTCACCGGTGGCGTCGCACCCGCAAGGGCATACATCGAGGAACTGCTGCCGCTCGTGCTCGACGGCACCATCAACCCTGGCAAGGTCTTCGATCGCACCATCGGCATGGACGACGTTCCTGCTGGCTACAAGGCCATGGCCGACCGCGAAGCGCTCAAAGTACTCGTCCGCCCCTAACGACAACAATGCCGCCCCCGGCCTGGGTGTCTTCCGAAGTGCCCCGGAGCAGACGGCGGCGGCCGTCTAGGCCGCACTGGCGGCCGGAGCGCTTTGCCGTGGTCATCCCCGAAGCCTGAGACCCCAAGACCTAAGACCAAGAGAAGGAACACCATGGAATACCGTCCCCTCGGCCGCACCGGCGTGCAAGTCAGCCCTTTGTGTCTCGGTGCGATGATGTTCGGCCCCTGGGGCAACAACGACATCGCCGATTCCGTCCGCATCATCCACCGCGCCCTTGACGCGGGCATCAACTTCATCGACACCGCAGACGTCTATTCAGGCGGGGCATCCGAGGAAATCGTCGGGCAGGCACTGGACGGCCGGCGTGATGGCGTGTTCCTTGCCACGAAGTTCTTCATGCCCATGAACGAACGCGATCCCAACCAGCGCGGCGGATCCCGCCGCTGGATCATCCGTGAGGTCGAGAACTCCCTTCGACGCCTGGACACCGACTACATCGACCTCTACCAGGTCCACCGGCCCAGCCCCGACACCGACGTCGAAGAAACCCTCGGAGCCCTCACCGACCTCGTCCGCCAAGGCAAAGTCCGGTACATCGGCTCCTCCTCCTACTCCGGATCCCAGATCGTCGAAGCCCAGTGGGCATCGAGGGAACGGAACCTGGAGCGGTTCGTCACCGAGCAGCCGCCGTATTCGATCCTGGTCCGCGGCATCGAAGAAGACATCCTTCCCACTGTCCAACGACACGGCATGGGCACCCTCACCTACAGCCCGCTCAGCGGCGGCTGGCTCTCCGGACGCTGGCGCAAAAACTCCGCGTCCGCACCCACCTCTGCAGCCCGCCCTAGCGCCCGGTTCGACATGGGCAGCCTGGCCAACCAGCGAAAACTCGACATCGTCGAAGACTTGGCCCAGCTCGCCGAACAAGCCGGTATGACGCTCATCGAGCTGGCCATCGCGTTCGTGATCAACCACCCCGGCGTCACGGCCGCCATCGTCGGCCCACGCACCATGGAACAGCTCGAGTCCTACCTGCCCGCCGCGGACATCACCCTGAGCACAGACGTGCTGGACCGCATCGACCAACTCGTCGCACCCGGAGTCACCGTCAACACCGACGACAACAGCTACGGAACCCACGAACTCACGCCGCAGGCCCGACGACGGCGGCAGCCGTGACGGCGGAGGCGGAGCTAAAAATGCTCCATGAAGCCCTGTGTGAGGCGATGGTGGCCGGAGACCTGGCCGAACTGGACAGCATCCTCTCCGAAGACTTCACCCTTAAGCACATGACCGGATACGTGCAGTCGAAAGCGGAATGGCTTGAGGCGATCGGGTCCGGCGAGATGCAGTACCACCGGACGGACACGGTCGAGGCCACCCTCGGCACCGAGGGGACCATGCCCGCACTGACCGCCAGAACCCTTACCGACGCCACGATCTGGGGTTCCAGGGCAACGTGGCGCCTGACGCTGCGCTCCTGGTTCGACCCCCGCGGAGACGACTGGGTCATAGCCCGCACCGTCGCATCAACATGGTAACAAGACACCGGCAGACCGCCTTCGGACGGGAGCCAACGAACACATATATAGAGAGGAAGTGTGATGGAGGGCCTGGAGACCGTCGTCCTCCTGGGTATCGCAGTGCTCGCGGGCGCGATCCTGGCTCCTCGGCTCCGTCTCGCCGCGCCCTTGCTGCTGCTGGTCTTGGGCCTTGCCCTTGGCTTCATCCCCCAGCTGCGACAGATCAAGCTTCCACCGGAGACGGTGCTGCTGATCTTCCTGCCGGTCATGCTGTTCTGGGAGAGCCTGACCACCTCGCTCCGCTCCATCCGGCGGGACCTGCGCGGCATCGTTCTGCTCAGCACTCTGCTGGTCGTTGCCTCCGCTCTCGCCGTGGCGGGCGTGGCTCACCTCCTCGGTCTGCCATGGAATGCTGCCTTGATCCTCGGGGCGGCGCTGGCTCCTCCGGACGCGACAGCCGTCTCGGCTCTGGGTCGGATGCTGCCGCGTCGGAACTTCATGCTGCTCAAGGCCGAGAGCCTCACCAATGACGGAACAGCCTTGGTGCTGTACGCCATCGCCCTGGGTGCGACACTTGGCGGCAGCTACACGCCGGCCGACATCGCTGGCCTGTTCGCCCTCTCCTATGTTGGCGGGGCGGTCGCTGGCATCTTGGTCGCCGGCGCCGCCTACCTTTTGCTGGTCCGGGTGCGCGATCCGCTCATCATCAACATCGGCCTGCTGATCACTCCGTTTGCTGCGTTCCTGCTCGCTGAAGGAGTTGGAGCCTCAGGCGTGCTGGCAGTTGTTGTCGCCGGGTTGATCATCTCCTTCACCTCCAGCCGCATCAGCACGGCAGCATCACGCCGCCAGACCGAGTCGGCGTGGCCGCTCGGTTCCTACCTTTTGAATGGTGCCCTGTTCGTCCTCATCGGCCTCCAAGTGCAGGCCGCGGTCCACGAGATCGACCCCCGCGATGTGGGCAGCCTGGTGCTGTCCACCGTGGCCGTGTGGCTGGCGCTCATCATCATCCGGTTCGTGTTCCAAACCCTCAGCATCACCGCCATCCGGGCCCTGGACCGGCGCCCCTCCCAACGCCAGCGCCGAATGAGCTACCGGGCCCGGGTCGTCAGCTCCATTGCCGGCTTCCGCGGGGCAGTGTCCCTCGCGATCGCTTTGTCCGTGCCGTCGGCGCTCAACGACGGCAGCCCGCTCCCGGGACGCGACGACATCATCTTCATCAGCGCCGGCGTGATCGTGTTGACCATGCTCGTCCAAGGACCCCTGTTGCCCGCGGTAGTCCGTTGGGCCAGGCTTCCCGAGGAGCCCGAGGAGGAGGAACTCCGCCTGGCCGAACTGGCCATCGCTTCCGCCGCCGTCTCCGCCGTCGACGAACTCGCCCACGAGCTCCGGACCAGCTCAGATGTGCACGGCCGCCTCGCAGACGAGTATCGATCCCACCTGGCGGTCTCACAGGCACTGAAAGCCAGTTCCGATCCGGCGGCAACTACCCAGTGGCACCAGGAAGAAACAGCGCTCCGCCAGGCCGTGCTCGACAGGAAGCGAGAAGTGCTCCTGGACCTCCGCCTCGCCGGCACGGTCGATGACACGGTCGCCCGGCGACTTCAAACCAGGCCCGACGTCGAAGAACAACGCCCCACCGGCGTCGAAGACATCGACTGACAGTCTTCCGAACAACCAACCACGTCCATGACCAATCAAGAGAAGGAACACCATGACTGACCAACCCAAGCAAATCGGAGGTGGCCGGAAGATGTTCGGCGACTTCGCCCCCAAGCTCGCCGAACTCACCGACGACGTGCTCTTCGAGGACGTCTGGAACCGGCCCGAACTGAGCGCACGCGACCGCAGCCTCATCACCGTGGCCGTGCTCACCGCCGGAGGGAACACCGGGCAACTGGGATTCCACCTCGGCCGCGCCCTCGAGAACCGCGTGACCCAGGAGGAACTCATCGAAGCCATCACCCACGTCACGTTCTACGCAGGCTGGCCCAAGGGCATGTCCGCGATGGGCGTCGCTAAGCAACTCTTCACAGACAACAACTAAGGACGACCATGAACATCGAACCCACCGTGCCGACCACCAAGAACCCGGCCGCCCAGTTCGCCGGCGACGTCTGGCTCGACCCGATCGCACTGCCACATGAAAGCGACCAGCCGATGGTCGTCGCGACCGTCCGGTTCGCGCCCGGTGCCCGCACCGCCTGGCACTCCCACGAACACGGCCAATACCTCCGCGTCACCCAGGGCGTCGGCCGTTTCGGTACCCGGGACGGGAAGATCATCGAGGTCCACCCCGGCCAGACGCTCTACACCCCGCCCGGTGAGGAGCACTGGCACGCCGCCGCCCCAGGCTGCTTCATGGAACACATCGCCATGCTCCAAAACGGCGAAGACCCATCCAAGACCACCACCTGGGCTGAGCGCATCACCGACGACGAATACAACGGTCGCTGACCACCGGAGGCAATTCATCAGCCCTTGACGTCGAAGGGGTGCGTTTCCATGGAATTCGGTTGATTATTCCTTCAGGTGATGGCGGGGGCGTGCCTTCATTCAGGGACGCCCCGAGTTCCTTCTGCCGATCCGCGCCCGCGGTCCCATGAGCTGGTGGCGGGGCAGTGGTTGATCGAAGCACCAGCCGGGGCGTGACCAGGGTGGACACCGGCCAGGTTCTGCCTTTGATGCGTTCCAGGAGCAGTGTTGCGGCCAGGGACCCCATTTCCGTGCCGGCCTGGTCGATGGTGGTCAGGGAGAGCGGATGCATGGATGACATGGGTATGTTGTCGTAGCCCACTATTGAGATATCGCCCGGAACACTCCAGTTGGCGCGGGAGAAATCCTCCATTGCCCCCAATGCCGGCATGTCGGATCCCGCATGGATGGCGGTGGGTGCCTGCGGGTAGTCGAGGATCAATTCCGCTGCCCGCTGGCCTCCTTCCCGGCTCCATCTGGCCTCAATTACGTCGATGTCGTCTTGAAGTCCGTTCCGAACCATCGCTTCGATGTAGCCCTGCGCCCGGACTTCCTGCGGCATGCCCGGCTGGTTCTTCTCGTCCCCGAGGTGTTTCAGGTGGGCGATCCTGCGGTGGCCGAGGGAAACCAGATGGTCCACGATGTGCCCGCTGCCGGCGATGTCATCACTGGCCACCGTGTCGTAGTTCCTGCCCGGACCATGGCGCACGAGGACGACGGTGGGCGTTGTCCTGCCGACTTCCTCAAGCCACTCTGCCGGACCGAAAGGGGCGATGAGGACCAAGCCGTCCATGCGGCGGTCCACCATGGCCTCGATCAACCGTCGCTGGGCGTCGAGTCCGGACCGGGCCTGGCCGATGAAGACCTGGTATCCCTGGGCTTCGGCGGTATCGCGGATGCCGTCAATGAGCACGCTGAAGAAGGTGTTACGCAGGTCCACGAGAAATACTCCGAGGGTGTAGCCGCGCCCGCGCATTCCCCGGGCCATCGCGGAAGGGCGATAGCCCAAGGCCTCCATCGCAGCCTCGACCTTGGCACGCATCGCGTCGCTGAGACCGTATCCATCGTTAAGGACCTTTGAGACCGCAGCCTGCGACACCCCGGCGTGCCGGGCGACGTCGGCAACTGCGGGTAAGTATCAGCGCCGTGCGCACATGTGGGCACCCTTCCGACCGAGGACTAGTTGGTGTCGTTCCGCCCGAACCACGCAGGAAGTGTTGCGTCATGCCGCGCCACGACACTGCCATTAATAGCCAGAAGAATCTTCGCTGTTTGTCATTTCTGATGCTCGATTATTGCTGGGCTGGTCCTGCGCGCAACCAGGCCGCCACGCGCCGGACCCAATCCAAAACTTCGGTCGGCGCTCCTTCGTCACTTATTTCCTCGCGAATTTTTGGATTGTTTCCGGTTCCCCAAGTTGCACTCCGGCCCCTCATGCCCAGCAGCGGTCCCCGTATCAGAACGATGCAGGAACCTAACTGCCACGGCCAACGTCGGCCATGACTGAAAGAGAAAGACCTGGAAACCCTCACGATAAAAACCCTGTCGATGTCCTCAGTTTCATCGGCCACACCCTCGGCTTCTGGCCGCAGGAACGCCTGGGTTTCCACCACCTGGACATCAACCACATCGGCGTGACCCTTGATGTGGCTCTTCCCAAGCACGGCGGCGGGGATCGTGCTTCTGCGCCAACAGTTCTCGGCCGCTCCAAGAGCCGACCAGCCCAAACCATACGCACAGGTCATCGCCGCCCTGACCGGTGCACTCGCCGCGCGACAACATGCAGTGTTCGGTCCGGCGAGCCAGCAGCGCACCGACTGTAGGCGGGGACCTCAGTAGCTCGGATGTCGTGACACGACCGGCGATGGCCACGACGTTGTCAAGTTACTATCGTGCAGAACCGCCCTCGACGGCCGTTTTGATGAAACCTCCGCAGATGACGCGTGAGAGTTCCTGCTGATCGTCAGCATAGAGAGACGCCTCGCTGGCCCAGCGCTTCAATTCCGCCTCGCTCGCGGCCGCGGGGCCGGACTCGCGCAGCAGCCCCAACCACTCGTCCATCTCAGCGGGGTCAACTTCCGGATGGAACTGTACGCCCCAAGCGCGCTTGTCGTTCATCCGGAATGCCTGAAGCGCGGTTGTGCTCCGACCCAGAGGAGTTGCGTCCGGCGGGCATCCGAACTCGTACGCGTGCCAGACGAGCGTGCGAAAGGTCTTGGGCAGACGGCTGAAGATGGGATCGTCGCATGCTTCATCGTCGACCCCGACATCGCCCCAACCGCGGCGGCGCACCGCAGCCGGGCCGACCTTGCCGCCGGTGATCTCAGCGAGCAGTTGGGCCCCGAGACACACACCCATGAGCGGCAGGTCAAGGGCCAGCGCCTGGCGCATGTACGACTTCTCGTCGACAAGCCAAGGGTGGATATCCTCCTCATCGACCTGGGGGGATCCGCCGAAGACGATCAGTGCGGCGTAGGTCTCGAGGGGGCGGTCAGGAAGATCGCCGACTGTGAAGTTGGCGATCTCGAATTCATATCCGTGATCATTCACAACGTTGGCGAAGTAGCCCGGGCTCGCCCCTTCTTTGTGTACAAGTCCGAGGATCGTTTTCCCGGAATCTGCGCGCGGTTGTTGATTCGACATAACCTTTATCCGTTCTGGGATGACATCGCATCCCTCCTCACGAGCGTCGTCGGCGACGGCTGAATGACTCAATTTGTTTGGAAACCTGTCTGTGTGTCGAACGATATGAGCGAGCGGGGCGTCCACGCCCGTCGCAGTTGTGTCAGTCCCGTACCCGGATAGCATCCGGACCGGCCAGGATCGCGCGCAGGCTGGCGTGGTCGTTATCGGGCTTCGGTGTGGGCTGCTCATATGGGGTGTGCGGGAAAGCACTATTCCAGATTTGCTCAAGTTCACCGGACTCACGGACGGTTCGCAGTGCCCCGTTGAGCGCGGACCTCAGCGCCGAATCCTTGCGCACTGCGATTCCGTAGGGGTTGTGGGTCTTGACCGTGAAGGCGATTCGGTAGCCCTTCGCCACATATTGCTCGAGGAATAGCTCGTCGTCGACGAGCGCATCGATGCGTCCAAGAAGAACGTCGTCAACCATAGTGTGGAAGTCCTCCACGCTGGGTGCGTAGGGAACGACCTCGGCGCCCGGAATCGCCTCGGCCAATGTTAGGTTTGTCGTCTGGCGAACGGCTCCTACCCGAAGGCCAACCAGGTCAGGAAGGCCCCGGACCGGGCTATCCTTTGCCACGAGAATCGCCTCGTGGAACACGCCGTAGGGTTCGGTGAAGTCCGCCTTCTCAAGTCGCTCGGGAGTGATCGCCTGATTGTAGAAGACCCCATCAATCCGGCCGTCTTCGAGTGAGGGATACAGATCAGTCCATTCGAGCGTCTTCCATCGCACACCGACTCCGAGCTGGCGGCCGATCGCTTCCGCGACAGCCGGCTCGAAGCCCGAGCGTTCACCATCGCTCCCGATCAGTTGGGTCGGCCCGCTACCCGAACACCCGCCGAACGTCAGGTAGTCGTCGTGTACGAGGTTCATGTCTCCAAAAAGTTTCCCTGCCACGTGATTCCTTTCCTATGTCAAAATTTATGTTTGAAATTTACGAATTCCGGCGAATTGCGATCGCATTCCTCAACAACCCAGGCTGGCTCGCCGATGTACGTGGCGTCGAGCACAGTACTGCTGTTCAACCAACGACCGCCACATCCGCGGATCAACTAAAAGCCCGGATCACGAACGCTGCCCAATAACGCAGGACAAACATCAAGGCTTCAACCCAACGATGGGCCCCGAGACAGCCAAAATGAGAAGTGGACGGGCACCTGCAGAGTCCCCACCCACTTCTCATTTCCGGACAGTGGCGGTGACGGATCAGTTGACTGCGATCCAAACATGCTTCATCCGCGTGTACTCCTCCAGACCGTAGGCCGAGGAGTCTGTACCGTAGCCAGAGTCCTTGAACCCGCCGTTGGGCATCTCGGGGACGCTTGACAAGTGGTCGTTGACCCACACCTGCCCGAAGTCGAGACGCTGGACCGCGCTCATGGCGCGACCGATGTCCCGCGTCCAGATCGAGCCCGACAATCCGTATTTGACGTCGTTGGCATAGGTAATGGCTTGCTCTGGCGAAGAGACGCGCTGGACTGTGACCACCGGTCCGAAGATCTCGTCCTGCACCATTTCGTCACGCTGATCGAGACCAGCGACCAGCGTGGGCTGGACGAAGAAGCCCTTGTCGCCGATGGCGCCACCGCCGGTCAGGATCTCGCCACGGGTGCGTCCCAGGTAGCCGAGCACCCGCTGCTGATGCGCAGCCGACACCAACGGCCCCATTTCGATCTCGGGTCCGCTTGCCGGATCGCCCACGCGGATGGACTCGATGGTCGGCACGAGTGCCTCAAGTACCTTCTCGAATACGCCTTCCTGGGCGATCACCCGGCATGCGGCCGTACAGGCCTGCCCGGAATTCACGAAGGAGACGAAACGCAGCCGTGCGACAAGCGCGTCGACATCTGCGTCGTCGAGGACGATCACCGGCGCATTGCCACCGAGTTCCATCGAGACGCGCTTCAAATTGCCGGCGGCAGCGCGGGCCACGTTGCGTCCGGTTTCGCTCCCTCCCGTGAACGAGACCATGCTGATTCCACGATGGCCGGCGATTCCCGCACCGAGAGAACCGAGACCTGTCAAGACGTTCACCACGCCGGGCGGAAAGATCTCGCTGGCAAGCTGGGCGAATTTGAGCGTCGACAGTGGTGTGATCTCCGACGGCTTGAAGACGACGACGTTGCCTGCACCCAGGGCAGGAGCAATCTTGAACGCCGCAATCATTAGAGGGAAGTTCCACGCGCTGATCAGGCCGACAACGCCGAGGGGCTCGCGTCGCAACATCGAGGTGTAGTTCTCGCGGTAGTCACCGGCAGCGACACCGCCGAGATTGCGCGCAACTCCGGCGAAGAACCGGAAAATGTCCACAGCCTCTTCCACCTCACCGCGGGCTTGGGCCATGGTCTTGCCTACATCGAGGGACTCAATCGCCGCGAACTCCTCGATCCGCTCTTCAAGCGCATCGGCCAACCGCAGAAGGAGGATCGACCGCTCGCGAGGGGTTGTGCGGGACCAGCGTTCGAACGCCTTCCTGCCAGCTTCGACGGCCAGGTCGAGGTCGGCGAGGCCAGCGCGCGGCACCCGCGCAATCACGTCACCGGTCGCCGGATTGAGGACCTCGTCCTCCTCGCCGCTGGATGCGCGGACGAAGGTGCCGCCAATCAGGTTGTCAAATTGCAACGCAGCTGTGGCGCTGTCCTGTGCAGAAATCATTGATGTGTTCCTCTTGTAGTTCTGGCTGTTGCTCGGGCCGGCCTCATCGGACCATGGGGACCATCTGCATGGCGTCCCTCATCTCGACCTGTCGAGACGCAGGCAGATTGATCGAGATACTGCCGCACACCTGAGGTCCGGCATGGTAAATCGCGAGTAGGCCGCCGCGAAGGTTCGCAGGATCACCGGACTCGATCACGACACGATCAGCAATCGCCGGGACGCCGATACTTTGTATGCGCAACTCGCCTTGGTCACTCCAGAACGACGGCATTGGAACAAAGTCGGCGCAGTCCGGTTCGAGCCCTTGGAGCTCACGGTGCAGAGTCAGAGCAGCTTGCTTGGCGGTGTCGTTCGACATCGTCCAGTGCTCCACACGCCTCGGGATGTTTCCGAACCGCGGGTTGGGGAACCGCGCCACGTCGCCCGCGGCAACGGCAGCCCGGAATCCGACGACGCGCAGGCTGTTGTCGCACAATACGCCGTCGCTAAGGTCCAACGCGCCGGTGCCTGCGAGCCATTCGACGTTCGGAACCGAGCCGACGGACTCGACAACAACATCTGCCGCAAGCACTTCCCCACTGTCAAGCACCACGCCGGTGACACGCTGGTCACCCTTGAACGCGACCACCGACGAACCGACACGGAACTCGATACCCGCCTGCTCGTGGTGTCGTTGGACTGCCAGGCCCAACTCTTCGCCGACGACCCGAAGCATCGGTCGTGCGGTCGGTTCGACCACTGTTACGGTGGCTCCAATGCCGCTAAGAGTGACAGCGGCCTCGCAGCCGATGAACCCTGCGCCGACGACGACGACCCGGGTACCGGGTCCGACCTCGGATCGCAGACCGATGCAGTCCTCAATTGTACGTAGCACGTGCCGGCCGGCCGTTGGCCCAGCCGCGCCGATCCTGCGCGGGCGAAGACCGGTAGCGACGACGAGACCGTCGAAGGCGATCGATTCCCCGTCGCGTGTGGTCACCGTGCGGTTTTCGAAATCGGCCATCACTGCTGCGCAGGCCAGCCGGATATCGACATCAGCGGTGGCTGCCTTGCGCGGGAACGCCAGACGGGCATGAATGTCCTCGACCGTCAGGTTCTCCGGCGCCGCGAGCATTTCCTTGGACAGTGGCGGCCGGTTGTACGGACCCTGGGGTTCTTTGCCTAGGACAGTTATCGGGCCGTCGTGGCCCACCTTGCGCAACTGCTCAGCCGCTCGCAGGCCAGCGATGGACGCCCCTACGACGACGATGTGTGCTGTCATGTTACTCGCCAATGAGGATGGCTGCGACGGGGCACCCGTCCGCGGCCTCTTCTACGTAATCCAACTGCGAGTCGTCGGGATCTCCCTCGTAAACCAACTTGCCGTCAGCGTCCATTTGGAAGACCACGGGCGCTGCGATCGCGCAAAGGCCATGATCCTGGCACCGGTCGAGATCAACTTTCACGTGCATGCTATTGCTCCTTGTAGTGATGCTGCCGTCAGCGGACAGCGGTGAATGTGATGGGGAGTTTCGTCGGGCCAGTGTTGCCCGAGTCGGGGAGCCAACCGTCGCCGGTCTTCGGACGCAGGTCGCGCAGACGACTCGATAGGGCAACCAACGCTTCGCCCATGTCGCTACGGGCCACGAAGTGACCCAGACAGTGGTGCACGCCGCCACCGAAGCCGAAATGCGGCTTTCGCTCGGCGGTGATGTCGAACTCCGGCTCTTCGAATGAACGGGTATCGGTGCCGGCGGACTCGTTGATCATGTGAATCGTTGTGCCTTCCTCGATGACCAGGCCCTGGAATTCGAAGGTTTCGACCGCCTGACGAGTTACCCACCGGGTCGTCGGGTTCACGCGCATAACCTCCTCGACGGCCGCACGGGCCAACTCGGGCTGCTCGCCCAGCAGGTTCCACTGGTCGGGGTATTCCAAGAAGGTCTGCATCGCGAGACCGAGTTGGTTGCGAGTCGTGTCGTACCCGCCCAGCACCAGAAGCGCCAGAACGTCGCGCAGCTCGTTGGCGGTGAGGCCGTTCGGTTCCTTCGACGATGCCACGAGGGAACTCACGAAGTCTCCCCGGTCGTTAGCCCGTCGATCCGCGATGATGGTGTCGGCGTACCCCTGCAGGCGGCCCAGAGCGGCCTCGATCTTCGGAAGGTCCTGCTTGACCGTAACGCCCAGGGACAGCCCGAGGGTCGTGGCATCCTCTGCGATGATCGGCCATTCCTCCTCGGGGATCCCCAGAAGGATCGAGATGGCCCGCGCCACGTAGGGATCGGCGAACTCGGAAACGAAGTCGAAGCTTCCGTTGTCGGCGAAGGAATCAATGACTTCATTCGCAAGGGCACTGAACCGTGGGGCGAGGGGCGCGACGACCTTCTGAGTGAACGATGGGTTCAGGAGCCGGCGCAGTCGATGGTGGGCCTCGCCCTCATGGTGGAGGATCCAGCTAGCCCACCACTCGGCCAGCGGCCCGTCATGGATGCCGTTGAGCGCCATCCATGAACCACTGCCCTGACGCAGTTTGGGGTGCTTGATGAGCCGTGTGAGCTCGTCATACCGGAGGATGGCCAGCCCGTAGTTCGTTTCCGCATACCACGAGCGCTCACGCGCCTGATGGACTTCGTCGGAGGTGATCGCGAAGTCGGGGTCCAACATGTCGAAATACGGAACGTCAGTGGTTGCAGAGCTCATGCGTGTCTCCTGATATAGCGAAGATTTTATAGATTTATCATGTAATTTTAGATGTTCAGACTCAATAGTTCAGTTGGGTAACTTTTGAGCCGGCGGGGCCGAGACCCCTTTGGGCAAAAAGGACGTTTGGACGCCGCCTACGCGCGGCTACTGACGACCAATCCGTGCATACGTGTCCGGTTTGGCTTTGCGCAGGTACAGCGCGTACAGCAGGCCTCCTACGATGGCGACATAGAGAGTGCCCTGCATCACTAGAACGACGGCGCTATTGTCCCCGACGAACAGGGAAAACTGCGTGCTGGCCATGAAAAGCAACACGCCAAGGGTCACGAGACTCACTGCAGGCAGGACTACCATCTTGGGCCACGACCATCCCTCGCCTCCACGACGCCGAAGGAAGTAGGTGAGGACGGCCACGTTCACCAGGAACATCGTCGTCAGGATGCCTAGCGCCAGGCCTCCCGCGAACCAGACGTAGATATCGTCAGCGCTGAACCCGAACGGCGCCAGTACCAGCAGAAGCACTGTCGCGACCACACCGAGGGCGGCAGCCGCACGGTGCGGGGAACCGATTCGGGCGTGCGGGGTACCCAGACTGCGCGGGAAGATCCCGTCCGCACCCAACGAGTATGCGTAGCGGATGGCGACGTTGCAGAGGGCCAGCAACGAGGCCAGCGCACTGCCCAGTAGCAAGAGTGTGGCGACCTCGCCAACCACGGGACTGGTGTGCATCGCGAGTCCCGTGGCGAATGAACCCGACAAATCGCTGGTCAGCTGTTGGACAACATTATCGACGCCGAACATCACGATCGTGGCCCAAGCCGCCGCAGCGTACAACACTGCGATCAGCACCACGACAAGGTAGGTAGCGCGCGGGATCGTGCGCTCCGGATCGCGAACTTCTTCACGGAATATGGTGGTAGCCTCGAAGCCGAGAAACATGCTGATCGCGAACAGGGCGCCGACGGCGATCGAGCCGGACGAAGTAAATGCCTGCCACGTGAACGGTTCCGTGGTGAGCCCATTGGGACCGCCGTTGATGAGCGCGATGACGATAAACACCAGGACGACTATGAGTTCAACGGCGACATAGACCCCGAGGAGGCGAGCCGAGAAGTCGATGCCCCGTGAGACCAGCACGACGCAAAGCAGCGTAGCAATGACCGCCCAAACCCACCACGGGAAAATGCCTAGGTAATGGGCAACTTGGGCGCCAGCAAATGCGCTAACGGCGACCACGCCGAAGAAGTACGTGACCAAAGCAAGCATGCCCGCGGCGAGGCCGAACTCACGGCCGAGACCAGCGGTGATGTAGGCATAGAACGCCCCTGGGTTCTTGACCGCTCGAACGAGTTGCAAATAGCCGACAGAGAACAGCGCAAGCACGGCACCGGTGACCAAGATCGTCAGCGCGGCGCCAATACCGTTGCCGGCGATGACGACGGTCGCGACGCCGGCTGAAGCGCCGAACATCGGTGCGATGACCGCGAGGACTTGCGCCACCACACCCCACACGCCAAGATTTCCCTTTAGACCTTTGGGGAGCTGTGTTTTCGGCTCGGCTTCCTTCAGCTCTGAAACTTCCGGATTTAACATCGAGTTTCTCCTTATTCTGGCGTCCTCGACGGACGACGGGATTGGATAAATATTTCGAACGTAAAGGTGTCGATGTGGTCCGCTTGGATCCAGCGGTCTGGCGTAGTTGAGAGACCAGACCGGAGTCAGCTCCCCCGAACGGACCGAACCGACGGGCTCAGCCGAGTTCTGCCAGCTTGATCCGGAGGACGTCGTCCACGATGCTAACGATGTCGTCCACGTCTTGCTCGCTTGAGACAAGCGTCGGGGCGAACTGGATGATGGGTGCCCCGCGGTGAATCGCACGGCACACGAGACCCCGGTCAAATAGCATTCCTGGAACCTCCCTCGACCACTTCAACAACGTCTCAGCGGGGAGGGACTCCTTCGTTTTCTGGTCCTTGACCAACTCGATCGCCTGGAAGAAGCCCGCGCCGCGGACATCGCCGACGATCGGGATGTCATAGAGTCCTTCAAGTCCAGCGCGCAGGCGCGCGCCGAGCTCGGTGGCGCGGCCGCACAGGTTTTCGTTCTCGATGATCTCGATGTTCGCGAGACCAGCCGCCGCGGCTACCGGATGGCCTCCAAACGTCAGGCCGTGTTCGAAAACGGCACCCCGGCTGAGGAACGGCTCCACTACGTGATCACCGGCGATCACGGCACCCATGGGAATGTAGGCGGAGGTGATCGCCTTGGCGGTGGTGATGATGTCCGGCTGGTAGCCGAGAGCTGCGGACCCGAAGAAGGCCCCTGTCCGTCCCCAGGCGCAGATCGTCTCGTCCGAGATAAGCAGCACATCGTTGGCATCGCAGATCTCGCGCAGCCGCTGGAAGTAGATCGGATCTGCAGGTAGGCAACCGCCGGAGTTCTGCACCGGCTCCACGATGATCGCGGCAATAGTGTTGGCTCCTTCGGCCTTGATGATGTCGGCAACCGCATTCGCGCAATCGAGGGCATGCTGTTCGGGGCCGACGGTCGCCCGGTAGTTATCGACCTTGGGCGCATGCAAGACGCCCGGCACGAGCGGGAGGAAGGGCTCCTGCATGCTCGGGATTCCGGTGATCGACAGCGCGCCCATCGTCGTCCCATGGTAGGCACCGGTCCGGCCGATGATCTTGGTCTTCCCCTCGTGGCCGCGCAGACGGTGGTACTGGCGTGCAAGCTTCCACGCTGACTCGACAGACTCCGAACCGCCGGAGGTAAAGAACACCCGGTTGAGATTGCCGGGCGCTAATTCGGCGACCCTCTCTGCCAGCTTGACAGCCGGAGGGGTCGCGTAGTTCCAGACCGGGAAGTACTCGAGATCCTTGAGCTGATTATGGACAGCATCCGCGATCTCACGCCTTCCGTGTCCTGCATTGACGCAGTAAAGCGATGCAAGGCCGTCGATGTAACGACGCCCGCGATCGTCCCAAACGTAGGCGCCCTCGCCTTTCACCACGGTCGGGATCTCACGATCCTCGTAAGAGGACATGTCGGCAAAGTGCATCCAGAGATGGCGATGTGCGGCCGCCTGGAGTGTCGGTAACGATTCAGTACGCAGTGTTTCGGTCATCATGTGTCGCTCCTTCATAGTCTTTGGCAACGCGCGGCGATGCCCACGCCAAGTCGGGTCCCCTACCGGACACCTGGTTTCAAGTTTTTGCTGACTTCGTTGCTCGGGATCGAAGTCTCTGCAATCGAGGGCCCGATTACGGCTCCGCAAATACGATGGCGGAGCCGCAATCATCTGCCCTACGGGACGTAGTTGAGGTAGTTATCGAAGTCCCAGCTTGTGATCGCACCGCAGAAGCGCATCCACTCATCCCTCTTGGCATCAACAAAACTCTCACGAAGTGACGGACTCAATGCGGACGAAATCACCTCATCGGACTCGAACGCGTCGAGCGCCTCACCGAGCGTCATAGGCAGCGCAGGGAAGTCAAACGTTCCGTCCCTGGATACCCCGTCTTGTGCTGGCCCGGGGTCGATTTTGTTCTCCCAGCCATCCCGTACCGCAGCGAGAATCGCTAGGTGCGAGAGGTAGGGGTTCGTACTCGCATCGGGGCTCCGAACTTCGACGCGGCCCGGAACGACGCGGAAGGCACAGGCCCGGTTGTCATATCCCCAGTTCGTTTCGGTCGGCGACCAATTCGAATCAAGGAAGCGCTTGTAGGAATTCACTGTCGGGGCGAGGAGCGCCATCATTCCCCGAGCATGCGCCAGAAGTCCGCCGACTGCGTGGAGTCCAACATCGTTGAGGTTACGCCGCGAAAAGACGTCCGGATCAAGCATGATGTTCTCTCCGTCACGCCAGAAGCTGACATGGTGGTGACAGCCGTTGGCCATGATCCCAGCGACCGGTTTGGGCATAAAGGTGGCGATAATGCCCAGCTCCTTGGCAACCTGCAGGCAGATCTGCCGGAAGGTCACCAGACGATCGGCCGTGGCAAGGAAGTTGTCATGCTGGAAGTTGATCTCTAGTTGTCCGGGGTCCTCGTAGTCCGCCTGAATCATCGTGAATCCCAAAGCAGTGGCGTACTCCGTGACCTTAGTCAGGACGTCCCGCACATCGTCGAGATGACGGACGTGATAAGACGTACCGACATGGGACGGGAAGTGGCTGCGGGAGGCGTCCATCGAATCTGCGTCCTTAAACCAGCTCATCTCCGGCTCGCACCCGCTTGCCGCCTCGATTCCAAGATCGGTTTGCAGATCGTCCAACGCAATTTTGAGCATTGCCCGACAGTCATCGTCGGCCACTTCACCCGGAGCCTCGTCTTCTTCCAACCGTCGGTAATGCGTGCAGAAGACACGTGCGATCCGCGTGTCCCAAGGAAGGATCGCCAGCGTGTCCAGGTCTGGAAGCATGAGACCCTCTTGGGTCGCCGCACCCCCTGAACCGACGGTGCGTCCATCGAGCGTCATATGGTTGCCTCCAGCGACAACATACGCCCAGTTCATGCCCTTCGACGCGGCCTGGACCCAGTACTCAGTCGGCACGACCTTGGCCTGCACTCGGCCCTGCAGGGTGACATACTGCAGGTATACGTGCTTAACGCCCGCCGACCGCAGTTCTTGTTCTATCTCCAAAATCCGAGCTGTACGCTCACTATCGGCATACAACTGGCCAAGGGTGGGAATCGGCAACTTATTTCTCCTTTGTCGGCGACGGGCTACTTCGAGCCCCGTGTCCCCGGCCCTGCCTCCACTTCACTCCCCCAACGTAGAAGTGGACCAGATGCGGGGTCATTTGAAACATACGTACTTTGGCTGATTCGTTGTTGCGAAGTCAGTAAGCCGAAGACTTAAGAACCTATCCTCTAATGTTAGAGGATTATTGTCAATGGCCAATTTAGGCAATTTTGAGCAACTCCGCGGCGCAAGGAGGTTTGGTGCGCGATGGGCGTGCCAGATATGGATTGTCAACCCCCCAAGTGCGACTTGACCTTGCGAGCGTAGATCATGTCGGCTCCGGGTTTGGCTCAGGCTGCGCGACAGCAGGCTCGTTGACGAATCATATAAAATGCGTAAAGCTGTTCCTTGAGCTTGACTGTGTGATCAGCCAAGCGGCCGAAGCGGGGCGAATCCGATCAGGGAGAAAGCCCGCGCGATGTCGCGTTCCAGCGGATGCCTCGCGAAACCAACGAGAATTACATCCCGCTGGAGCTCCCCTGGACCACTTCAGGCGCAATTCTGCTGACCTCTTTTGCAATTCTTCAACGCTGAGCGTTGTCAACATGGTGCAGGACGGCTTCGCCTCGCCGACTAACGGCAGCGTGACCCACCGTCCTGTGGAGGAGAAAATGACTAAAACAGCCACGGACCAGACGACCGCCATCGACAGCCTGGAACACCCACTGCAAATGCTCGTGGACGGATCCTGGATCCCTTCAATATCTGGCAACTATTTCGACGTCTACAACCCCGGCACGGGCGAAGTGATCGCTAAGGTAGCCAAGGCGGACGAAAGGGATGTCGACCTGGCGGTACAGGCGGCCAGGCGCGCGTTCGAAGACGAACGTTGGCGCCGGCTCTCGGGTGCAGATCGGGGGGTCATTCTCTGGCGCACCGCTGAACTGCTTGAGGCAAATGCTGACGAGCTGGCGCGACTGGAGAGCCTCGACCTAGGCATTCCCCTGCCGCAGGCACGGGGCATGGTGGTCGAGGCGATCAACCAGTTCCGCTACTTCGCCGGATGGGCGGACAAGATCCACGGCAAGACAATCGACGTCGGTTCCGCCGAACGCCGCATCCTTGGCTACACGCTTCGCGAACCTGTTGGCGTAGCGGGACTGATCGTCCCGTGGAATGTGCCGCTCATCGCTGCCTCCCAGAAACTCGCGCCGGCACTGGCAGCGGGCTGTTCGTGCGTCCTAAAGCCGGCTAGCGAGACGCCGCTCACTGCCTTGCGGCTTGGAGCACTACTTCAAGAAGCCGGTGTCCCCGACGGGGTAGTCAACATCGTGACTGGGTCTGGGTCAGTAGTCGGCGCTGCGATCGCCGCACATGAGGATGTGGACAAGGTCGCATTCACCGGTTCCACCGAGGTCGGCAGATCGATTGTGCAAGCGTCGGCCGGCAACCTGAAGAAACTCACCCTCGAACTAGGTGGGAAGTCACCGGTAATCGTACTGGCCGACGCTGACCTTCCCTCCGCCATTTCGGGAATCGCAGCGGGCATCTTCTGGAACACGGGACAGGTCTGCTCGGCAGGCACCCGGCTCCTCATACACGAGAAAATATTCGATGAAGTCGTGGAAGGAATCGCCAGAGAAGGACGGAAGCTAAAGGCCGGTTACGCTACCGATGCCGGCGTGGACCTGGGGCCTCTCATTTCCCAGAATCAGCTCGATCGGGTCACTGAGTACGTCGAAGGTGCCGTTGCAGAGGGTGCACGTATCGTGAGTGGAGGATCGCGGATCGGCGAGAAGGGATATTTCTTCGAGCCCACCGTCGTTGCGAACGTCACCCCTTCGATGCGCATGATGAAGGAGGAAATCTTCGGTCCCGTCATCGGCGCGTTGCCTTTCTCCGATATCGATGAGGCGGTGACTGCAGCCAACGACTCGGAATACGGTTTGGCGGCCAGCGTGTGGACCCGTGACGTGGGTGAAGCCCACTCGATCGCGCGGAGGCTTCGTGCCGGGCGGGTAGGTATCAATGTGCACCGGGCCGGCGGAGCGCAAGTACCGGTGGGCGGTTACAAGCAGTCGGGTTGGGGATGCGCGAACGGGCCCGAAGCAGTCGACGCGTATCTTGAGGCCAAATCCGTCGTTGCCCTACTCGACCGCTGACCTCCATCAAAGGTCCCGGGCGTCCTAGGGGGCCTCTTCCTGGGTGCGCTCCTCTCATACATTGGCCTCACACCCAGGAAGAGGCAACGTCGATGTGATCCTAGCGACCGACGAAAGCGAACCCAGATCCGAACTCGGCTGGGCCCGGGCCAACGCAACGTCGTGGGCTCGTCTATGTCACGTTCCCGCACCTGATCGGGGCGTCCAGAAAGACAAGCGCCAGAGAGCCCTTTGCGACATCCCATGCCCACTCGTTGCCTTCGCCGGGTCGTCTTGCCTCGAGATTGTTCGGGGCCGCGCCCGTGCGAGTGTGGTGTGGGTCAGGATCTGATGTTCCAGCACGGCTGCCGACCAGTCGTGCTGGACGGCTCTTGACCCGTACAACGCGCCCACGCCTGGCGTTGAGCGTCCGTGGCGGGCCCAGTCGGTCTAAGCTCGTCTTCGACAAAGCGGGTTTGGCGGTTTGACGGTGAAATGTCGGTACGTGTCGGCGGAACCCCTCCATCACCTGACTCAGATGGAGGCACTCTCCCGTGCTCTTGTGAATTCCGTGACTACCCCTTCGGCTATCCGAAAGGATTCTTGAGCCGCAGGGACGCCGCAGTAAATCATGGTCTGAAGTAGAACTTCTTGAATTTCCTGTTCGGTGACGCCGTTATTCAGTGCTCCGCGGACGTGCCCCGCCAGCTCATGGGAGCGATTGAGCGCCGTCAGCATGGCCAGGTTCAGCATGCTGCGGGTTCTTAGGTCCAGCCCAGGTCTTCCCCAGATCTCCCCCCAGGCGTACTCCGTGATGATTTCCTGAATCGGCAGCGAGAATTCACTCGCTTGACCAAGTGACTTCTCAACGTGCGAGGCCCCCATTACCTTTTGCCGGGTTTTCAGCCCAGCAAAGTAGCGCTCCCGGTGGTTCTCGGTACTCGTCACCCTGCCTCACTCTCGTCATATTCGTAGTTGCCTGATGTCTTCACGTCGCGCGCGAAAGGCCGCTTGCCGCCCCTCGTTTGGGCTCAAAAGCTAATCAAGGAATCGCTTGCTGTCCTAGTCAGGCTCTGCCCCCACCAATCGAAAGGCCTCTGACGGCTGGTGCCTCCGTGGTTCGAGTTAGTCCGCATCGAACAAACTGCCCATTTTGTGGACGCGCCAGTCATGAACTGAGGCTAGAGAGCTTTGCCCTGACCTGTCAATGCAGTGGATGACTCCGTTCTAGGCGCTCCACAATGTGAAACCTCTTTGAAAAAGTGTCCATATTGTGGATACTTGCAAATTCTACCCGAGGATAAAGACGCATTTCTTGTCAGGATCTAAAGAAGTGCATTTCTTTCCATGGTTTTCCTCTAGAAAGCCTCTTGGAAGTACTGAAAAGTAAGAACTACGGAAACCCTCGGCCGGCCTGGACTGCAAAGGCGCAGCGAAGATCGGCCGGGGCTACATAGACAGCAACACGCCAAAGTAGCGTCAAAGGAGACAGACAATGACCGCAGCATTTGAACCAGGACAGCCCGCCGCTCAGCAGACAGCAACCGAGCAGGCCGCCGCACTGGAGCTCGAATGGGCTGCCAACCCGCGTTGGGAAGGCGTCACCCGCGACTACTCGGCCACCGACGTCGTCCGCCTCCGCGGCCGCGTCTCCGAAGAACACACCCTGGCCAGGCGCGGCTCCGAGAAGCTGTGGAAGCAACTCAGCGAAGAAGCGGCCACCGGCGGTTACACCAACGCCCTCGGTGCGCTGACCGGCAACCAGGCCGTGCAGCAGGTCAAGGCCGGGCTGCGGGCCATCTACCTGTCCGGCTGGCAGGTCGCCGCCGACGCCAACAACTCCGGCCACACCTACCCGGACCAGTCGCTCTACCCGGCCAACTCGGTCCCCACCGTGGTCCGCCGCATCAACAACGCCCTGCTCCGGGCCGACCAGATCGAATTCTCCGAGGGCATCCAGACCGTCGAGGACTGGCTGGTCCCGATCGTCGCCGACGCCGAAGCCGGCTTCGGCGGCCCGCTGAACGCCTACGAACTCATGAAATCCATGATCCAGGCCGGCGCCGCGGGCGTGCACTGGGAAGACCAGCTCGCCTCGGAAAAGAAGTGCGGCCACCTCGGCGGCAAGGTGCTCATTCCCACCCAGCAGCACGTCCGGACCCTGAACGCCGCCCGCCTCGCGGCCGACGTCGCAGGCACCCCGACGGTCGTCATCGCCCGCACCGACGCCGAGGCGGCCACCCTGATCACCTCCGACGTCGACGAGCGCGACCAGGAATTCATCCTCCGCGAAGGCGGACAGCCGGTCCGCACGGCGGAGGGCTTCTACAAGGTCCGCAACGGCATCGAACCCTGCATCGCCCGGGCCAAGGCCTACGCCCCGTACTCGGACCTCATCTGGATGGAAACGGGTACCCCGGACCTCGAGCTCGCCCGCAAGTTCGCCGAGTCCGTCAAGTCCGAATTCCCGGACCAGATGCTCTCCTACAACTGCTCGCCGTCCTTCAACTGGCGCAAGCACCTGGACGACGCCACGATCGCGAAGTTCCAGCGTGAACTCGGCGCCATGGGCTTCACCTTCCAGTTCATCACCCTGGCCGGCTTCCACGCCCTGAACTACTCGATGTTCGACCTCGCCCACGGCTACGCCCGCGAAGGCATGAGCGCCTACGTCGAACTCCAGGAAAAGGAATTCGCCTCCGAGTCCCGCGGCTACACCGCAACCAAGCACCAGCGCGAAGTCGGCACCGGCTACTTCGACGACATTGCAACTGCGCTCAACCCGAACGCATCCACCCTGGCCCTGGTGGGATCCACCGAAGAAGGCCAGTTCCACTAAAACTTTCCCCAACTAGGTAGCAGTAGGTGTCGTTTTGAGCCCTCAAAACGACACCTACTGCGAGCCAGTTGGGAACCATTCAAGGAGCCACTCCCATGAACAGTTTCACCGACAATTACACGATCAACGGCATCACGCTGACCGCCCAGCCCATTCACCGGCAGAACGAGGTTCTTACTCCGGATGCCTTGGAGTTCGTGGCAACTCTGCATCGCGCGACGGCGGAGCGCCGCCAGGAGTTGATGCAGGCGCGGCATACCCGCCGCGGGCAGATTTCCAGCGGCCAGGATCCGCGGTTCCTCCCGGAGACCGCGGACATCCGCAACGATCCGAACTGGCGCGTCGCTCCCCCGGCCCCGGGCCTGGAAGACCGCAGGGTCGAGATCACCGGACCGGTGGACCGGAAGATGACCATCAACGCGCTCAACTCCGGCGCCAAGGTGTGGCTGGCCGACATGGAAGACTCCTCCACCCCCACCTGGCGCAACGTCATCCAGGGCCAGCTGAACCTCACGGACGCACTGGAACGCCGGATCGACTTCACCTCCCCGGAGGGCAAGGAATACAAGCTCCGTGCTGCCGAGGACTTGCCGACCATCGTGGTCCGGCCCCGCGGCTGGCACCTGCCGGAGAAGCACATGCTCATCGACGGGAAGCCCGTTGCCGGCGGCGTGGTCGATTTCGGTTTGTTCTTCTTCCACAACGCACGCCGCCTGCTGGCACAGGGCAAGGGCCCGTACTTCTACCTGCCCAAGATCGAGAACCACCTCGAGGCACGCCTCTGGAACGACATCTTCATCCTGGCCCAGGACCTGCTCGGCATCCCGCAGGGCACCATCCGCGCCACAGTGCTGATCGAGACCATCACCGCGGCATTCGAAATGGAGGAGATCCTGTTCGAGCTGCGCGATCACGCCTCGGGACTGAACGCCGGCCGCTGGGACTACATCTTCTCCGTCATCAAGAACTTCCGCACCCGCGGCCCCCGCTTTGTGCTCCCGGACCGCGCCCAGGTCTCCATGACCCAGCCGTTCATGCGCTCCTACACCGAACAACTCGTCCGCGCCTGCCACCGCCGCGGCGCCATGGCAATCGGCGGCATGGCCGCCGCCGTTCCCAACCGCAAGGACGAGGCCGCCAACACGGCGGCACTCGAGAAGGTCCGCGCGGACAAGACCCGCGAAGCCGGCGACGGTTTCGACGGTTCCTGGGTTGCGCACCCGGACCTGGTTCCGGTCTGCCGCGAAGTGTTCGACGGCGTACTCGGCGAGCGTCCGAACCAACTGGACCGCTCACGCGAGGACGTCACCCCCGACGACCGCGCCCTGATCGACGTCGCCTCCACCGAGGGCACGATCACCGAGACCGGCATCCGGAACAACATCGAAGTGGGCATCCGCTACATCGAGTCCTGGCTCCGAGGCAACGGCGCCGTCGCCATCCACAACCTCATGGAAGACGCCGCCACCGCCGAGATCTCCCGCTCACAGCTATGGCAATGGATCTACTCCCACGCCATCACCGACACCGGAGAACTCATCACCCGCGAATGGGTCACCGACCTCCTGGACGAAGAGTTCGCACGCCTGGAACGCTTCGACGACGACCGCTTCAACGATGCCCGCAGCATCTTCGAAGAAGTCACCCTCGCCGAAGAATTCCCTACCTTCCTGACCATCCCGGCCTACGCCCGCTACCTCACCGAAGCCCGCGAGGAAGCCACCAAGGAAGAACTCGTCGCCGCCTGAACCCCCGCCGCTGGGCTGCCTGCACTCTTCGCAACAAGTGACCCCGATGGCCGGGGAGGCAGCCCAGCGACGCGGACTCTCAACGCCCGAACCGCTTACGCAGTCCATAGTGGAAAAGCCGCGAGAGCTCGCCACTGTAGCGAGCGCTTATATACCATTTCCAAGGGAACTATTAGCTGAGGCTCTCGAAAGATGACTACAAGATCCACCTCAACAATGGCTGCGCCTGACGCAGGGCCGGTCAATGACTGGAGCGTCTTAGAAGGCCAGACCGTGCGGATCACAAAGAACGGCCGAGTCGTGCGCTCCGGCTGCGTTGACGCAGTAACACCTGCCGCCGACGTGTTGTGGTTAGAAGGTCACGGAGCGGAGCCTCGTACGCTCTTCCTTAAGAATGATGGCTTTGAAGTGTGGCTCGATTCTGCTAACCCTGCTTCGAAGCAGAACGGCCCCGTATCAGGCTTCACCATCGACCACGTCCACGCGAACGATGACGGGGAGTTGACCATACTTTCAGTTCCCGTGGATTGATGGCTCCGGCGGCGGCGGGCAATACTGGGTGACCGTCCGGCCAGGCCGTTTGAAATATCGAATATCAAGTCGTATTATCGAATGATGGCAGCTCGGACTCGAAGTCTCTGATGGCAAGGCGATGTGCGAGGCCAACGTCGGCGGAGGCTCGAGCGAGGCGGAAGCGCTCAGTGCAACTCGACCAGGGGCGTTCATAGGTCTCTTGTCGGTTCTCGCGGATTTGTGTCCATCAGGATCGGTCTCGGGGAGCCTTGGGCGTGCGTTGGCGAACCACTTGTAAAAGTCTCGCTCGTCACCGACTTGCTGGCCAGCGCGCCGGCCGTTCTCTTCATTGGGACGAATCGAACCGGCGTGACTGGGGATCATCACAGTTTCGCGATGCGGAATGGTGTATGCGGGTCGCCCACCAAGGCCGATTCAGGAGCCTGCTCTTGAATCGGCCTCAACGAGGATGGGCGAAAGGGGCAATCCGGTCGATGCGATCGCAATCAAAGTTACTGCCCGCGCTCATCTATGCCGCACTGACGAGTGCAATCGTCAGTTCCTTAGGCATGCTCCTCGTGCCGGAAGTCTCACATGAGTTGGACGTCTCCGTCAGCACGGCCCAATGGATGCTCACGGTCAACCTCTTAATTGGGGCGATGGCCACTCCGATAATGGGCCGGATGAGCGATGGTCCGCACAAGAGACGCCTGCTACTTGTGGCTCTCGCAGGTATACTCCTCGGCTCCATCATTGCCACGGCGGCGCCAAATTTTGTCGTGTTCTTACTGGGACGAGCACTGCAAGGTTTGACGTACGGCATCGTTCCGGTCACCATTGCTCTAGCCCGGCGTCATCTCACAGAGGGCAAGGTGCATTTCGGGATTTCCAGCTTGTCAGTGACAGTGTCCACCGGGCTCGGGGCGGGATACCCTCTGACAGGTATCCTCGCCGGAGCTTTCGGCTTTCGGTCCGCGTTCATATTCGCAGTCCTGTTCTTAGTTACCGCCATCATTGTTGTGCTGCGCTTCGTGCCCCCCGGCCCTGACGTGCGGGCACCGAGTGTCGCGTTCGATTACACAGGTGCCATACTGCTGGGGATCGGACTCGCTTCATTCCTCGTAGCCGTCAGCGAAGGGTCCATTTGGGGATGGTATTCACCATTGACTGTCTGTTGCCTCGTGTTCTCTGCGGGTGTCCTAGCTGCATGGTCGGTCGTTGAGCTGCACGCCTCGCACCCGTTGATAAATCTCCGGGTGCTACAGAACGGCGAAGTGCTCCTGGCCAATGCCACTGCGATCGGACTAGGCGCCGCGATGTACGCTACCCTCTCCATCGTCAGTCTGATTGCGCAGGCGCCTGTGTCGACAGGATACGGTGCTGCGTTGCCCTTGGCGTGGGCAGGTTTTGTGATGCTCCCATTGTCGATGGGAAGTCTCGGTGCGAACCGGCTTGTGCGTGCAATATCGCACCGCCTCCGCATGGCAACCCTGCTCCCCTTCGGCGCTTGCATCGTAACGATCTCCACGGTCCTGTTGTGGATGGCCCACGGTGAGTTATGGGAGATCTTGGTCGGAATGCTCCTGTTCGGCACCGGCACAGGCATGACATATGCCGCGATGCCTGGACTCATTACCAGGACAGTTGCCGCCACCGAACTCGGCAGCGCGGTCAGCTTCAATCAAGTTCTTCGCACAATCGGAGGTTCGTTTGGCAGCGCCGTCTCCGGATCAGTGCTCGGTGCCCACCTTGCCGCTGACCTGCACCCCGTGGGGAAGGCCATCGATGCTACCTTGGCGGTCAGTTCACTCGGGTGCGCTATCGTTGCTGCGGCCCTGGCTTTGAACCTTCTTTGGCACCATCAAGCGAGATCTGCAAAAGAAGAACTCCGATAGGCCTGGCTCCCCTCCTCGCTGGCGGACAGCGGACGCAACTCTCGCGGGCGGCGTTCCATGAAGACCCTTAGCGGGAATTTTTGCTCGCGACTCGGAGCACAAATTGCCCCGTATTTAGTGCACGGTTGTTTGGACACTACGCGACAACCAGACCGCTTCGCCTCTGATGGCCGTCGCTCCCCCGCATTGATTGAATCACCACGCTTCCGCAGTATCGAGCCTTCGCGATGACGCGAAGCAGAACGATCCGCCCCGCTAATGAAGGGGCTTCCCTCACCTATCTGACCGACTTCCGCGCCAATGCACCGCTTGAAAACGCGACCCACCATTGCCAGAGGAGCCCGGCTGGTGTAATCTTCAGTCGTATATACGAATAGACGTTCATCTTTGTGTACGAGGGCGTGCCGGTCAGATGGCCATAGGGAACACGATGTGTTCCCTGCATGTTGTCCCCCCGAACCAATAAGGCAATGGACCCTCAGAGGACACTGAATCCGATTTGAACCACAGACGAAGGAGATAGCTCTTGGCACAGGCCGTTCTCGTAGACGTTGTACGATCCCCGATGGGACGGGGCAAGCCTGGCGGCCTCCTGTCGCCATTACATCCAGTCGAGTTACTTGCCCAGGTTCTTTCCGGTCTAGTCGGCCGGAACGGTATAGACCCCGGCCAGGTCGACGATGTTCTAATCGGATGCGTGGGTCAGGTTGGCGAGCAATCCGGAACACCGGGCCGTCATGCATGGCTTTCAGCCGGCTTCCCGGTGTCCGTGCCGTCGACCACCATCGAACGGAGGTGTGGGTCCGGGCAACAGGCGATTGACTTTGCGGTTCAGGGCGTACAGGCTGGCGCCTACGACATGGTGATCGCCGGTGGACTTGAGTCCATGAGCCGCATTCCCATGGGCACAAATCGCAAGGACTCCGACCCCGCCGGACCCGGGGTGCATGCGCGGTTCCCAGAACTTGTCTCGCAAGGAATTGCCGCCGAGCTGATAGCAGAAAAGTTCTCCCTGTCCCGCAGTGCCTTGGATGCGCTGAGTGTTGACTCCCATGCGAGAGCGGACGCAGCCGCACGGGCAGGACTGCTGAACTCGCAGATTATTCCCATCATCCGCCCCGACGGCGTCACAGTATCCACGGACGAGACCATCCGCCCGAACACCAGTCTTGAGGTGCTTGCGCAGCTTGAGCCCGCTTTCGCAACAGATGAAGCTCGTACCCGTTTTCCTTCTCTTGATTGGAAGATCACCGCTGGAAACTCATCCTCTTTCGCGGACGCAGCAGGCGCAGCCTTGATCATGAGCGAAGAACGCGCGGCCCAGCTCGGCCTTCAACCTCGGGCGCGTTTCGTCGCATCTGCCGTAGCCGGAGACGATCCTTTCTTGATGCTGACAGGGATCATCCCCGCAACGCACAGAGTGTTGGAGAGAGCGAAGCTGGCCATCAAGGAAATCGACTACGTCGAAGTGAACGAAGCCTTCGCATCGGTCCCACTTGCGTGGCAGTCCGAGTTTGGATTCGACCACCAGAGGCTCAACGCGCACGGAGGAGCCATCGCGCTCGGTCATCCCCTTGGGGCATCTGGGATCCGCCTGTTTGCGTCTCTTCTCAGCAGCCTGGAATCGACACACGGCAGGTACGGCCTTCAAACCATGTGCGAGGCGGGCGGGATGGCTAATGCAATGGTCATTGAGCGTCTCTGACAACTAAGTAAAGCAGGAGAAGAAAGTGGACTTAAAAGACGCATCTGTAATTATCACCGGCGGGGCATCCGGTCTGGGCCTTGCAACTGCACGCCGCCTGGTTTCACGCGGATGTTCGATCACCTTGGTGGACTTGCCCGGGTCGGAGGGTGCCGCTCGGGCACTCGAACTGGGGAAATTCGCACACTTCGAACCCGCGGATGTCACCATCGGCGACGAATTGGCTTCTGCGATCGCCGCCGCGGAATCGCGGGGCCCGCTACGTGCAGCCATCCACTGCGCAGGCCGCGGCGGCACCGTGCGCGTGCTGGACCGGGAAGGAGGTCCTGGCGACCCTGAACTTTTTGAGACAGTGGTTCGGACCAACGTAAATGGCACCTATAACCTCCTGCGATTCGCGGCGAGCTCCATGGCCAAGAATGACATCGTCGGGGATGACCGAGGCGTCATCGTGCTCACATCATCTGTGGCCGCCTACGAGGGTCAAGTTGGCCAGCTGCCCTATGCTGCATCGAAGGCCGCGGTCGTTGCCATGACCCTGGTCGCCGCCCGGGATCTTGCTCAGCGGGCAGTCCGAGTCAATTGCATCGCGCCGGGCGTGTTTGATACTCCGATCCTCAGTCGCTTCTCGGAGGACGTCAAGGCTCGTCTATACGAGCCGGTGCCACACCCGAAACGACTGGGTGATCCGGCTGAATTCGCGCACCTGGCCGAACACATCATTGACAATCCGATGCTGAATGGGGAGACGATCCGCATCGACGGCGCTGTTCGAATGCCGCCGCGTCCGTAGAGAAATCGACCACACCCTAGGCCGAGTCGGCGCATCGGCGCCGTCGAATCTGATTCGTGGTTCCGCGTCGATTTGAAAGCAGCGAGCCGGAAGGAGCACAACGAAGCATGCTCAACACAGCCATCCACTGGCACGAATCGCATGACGGGATCGTGAGTCTCGTCATAGACGATCCGGACCGGAGCGTGAACACTGTCAACAGCGCATTCATCGAGGCCCTCGCTGCCTCGGTTGAACGACTGGAGCTAGTCCAAGACCGCATTGCCGGCGTCATCTTGAGCTCCGCCAAGAAGTCCTTCCTGGCTGGCGGAGATCTTAATAGGCTGATGGCCGTCGACCCAACTGGACTTCGTGAGTTCGTCGACGATCTCAATGTGCGCAAGTCGTACACGCAACGGTTGGAAATGCTGAAACGCCCGGTGGTGGCCATCATTAATGGACCGGCATTGGGCGGAGGGCTTGAGCTGGCACTCTGTTGCCACAGGTCCATTGGCGTTGACAGTGGAAGCACAATCGTCGGTCTGCCGGAACCAACGCTGGGCCTTATTCCAGGTGCGGGCGGCATTGTCAGGACTGTCCGCCGTCTGGGCGTAGATCAGGCTCTGGACAGCGTGCTTCTCACTGGCCGCCGTTTGCCAATCCGGGAAGCCGTAGATATCGGGCTTATCGATGATGTAGCGGCATCGGCAGAAGCGGCCGACGCCGCAGCAAGAAAATGGATCCTGTCGAACCCGAGTGTCGCTGCCCGCTCTGCAACATCCATGCCTAAGACGCCTCGCCCACTGCCGCGGCCCACGGCCACCCCCACCCGTCGGGCGATCGTCCGTGTAGCCAACCGCTCTATGCACACAGATTTAGAGACGGCGTTGCATTTCGAGTCCGATATGTTTGGGAGCGTTGTGGTCTCCGACGCTACGAAGAACAGCATCCGGACACACTTTTTCGCGACTAATGCCGTAAGGAAACGCGCGAAGAACCTTTCAGGACTCCCCGCCTCCAAACTCCTTCTCATCCCCCGCGACGAGTCTGCGGCTGACAAGTTGAAGGCGGGTTCATGGGGTGAAGTAGCCGATGTGGGCGAATCTACTTGTGCGGTGGGAAACGCGAACGGTCCGGATGTGAACGTCGCACTGCCCCTGATGGCCGAGGGGGAATGGCCCGAAATGTGGCTAGCTCCGGACTTCGTGGGCGACGGTCAACGTGTGGCTGAGTATGCCGCGGGCGTTTCCCGCGCAGGAGAAGCTGCCATTTCCACGTTGGCCACCGCCGGCGTCGTGGCGATTCCCGTCGCCCCCGGCATGGGGTCTTTCGGGCGGATCCTCGCGGCTGCTCTTGCCCAAGCCGTCAAAGACTGCGAAAGCCTCGGCTATGGCGCAGCGGCCGTTGATCGAGCACTGGCCTGGGCTGACCTGCCGTCGCGTCGACCGCCGGGCTCCCAAGAACCCTTCCGATCGTCGATCCAAGAAGATGTGAGCCTGGCCTGTAGGCTGCTAAATCACATCGCGCAGGCTGGCATCGATGCCGTCGCGTCAGGCACCTTGGTCTTCCCCGAGGACGCGGATGTTGCATCAGTTCGAGCAGGTGGTTTTCCTGGTTGGACCGGCGGTGTGGCGAACTGGATGGCTCACGGTCACCGTCTGGCGATGGACCTGTATCAGGCTTCGGAATCTGAATTTGGCGTGAAGGCAGCAGTCCAGCCTTGGAAACGAAAGGTAGACAAATGAACTCCGACTCTGCGGAGCTGACGAACGAAGAGGGTGAAACCCACGTTCACGTTCGAGAAGACTCAGCTACTCATGTAGCAACCATCACGTTTCGGCGGGGCACGAACAACTACTTCGACATGGACCTGCTGGACCGTCTCGTCACGGCCATGGAAGGGTTGGCACATACCGGGGTCCGAGCCATTGTTCTCGAAAGCTCTGCCAAGCACTTCTGCGCAGGAATGAATTTTCAACCACGCAATCTGGAAGACGACGGCGGACCACACATCTACGACGATGTAGTCCCGCGTCTCTTCGCACAAACGTTACCCCTCGTTGCGGCGATCAATGGTGCGACGATTGGTGGAGGTTTGGGCCTGGTGATGGCTGCGGATTTTCGAGTCGGTACCCCAAGGGCCCGATTTGCGGCCAATTTTGCCCGGCTCGGCATTAGTCAAGGTTTTGCCTTGTCGGCAACCCTGCCGTCAGTCATAGGTGCCCAGCGCGCGGCCGAACTGCTGTACACCGGACGCCGAGTCACGGGAGCCGAAGCATTCGAGATCGGCCTGTGCGACAGGCTAGTAGAACCAGACGACGTGTCTCGCGAGGCACACCGGCTGGCGGCAGACATTGCATCCTCAGCCCCCCTAGCTGTGGCATCCATTAGGCGAACGTTGAGAGAACGCTTGAACGCAGATGTCGCAGTTGCGCTCGCCCAGGAGCGGCTGGAACAAGGAATCCTCCGGCGGACCAACGACTTCCGCGAAGGAGTCTTAGCTAATGCGGAGCGACGGGAACCCCGGTTCACCGCATCCTGAGACCCGCAGAAGGAATCTCCCGCGGGAATAAACGGGCAGAACAATGGCATTTCGCAAAGGGTACATCTTTGCAGAATCCCGTACTCCGGCAGCAAAACCGGACGAAACATCAATAGGAGGAATGCTCTTTATGGACGGCGTCAAACAGGACATCTACGAGGTCGTGTTGAAGTACTGCCGTGGTGTCGACCGCGCGGACATGAGTCTCGTGAGGGCTGCATATCACGAAGACGCCATGGAGCATCACACCGGTTTCGACGGCACAATCGACGACTATGTCGGCTGGCTTGAGCAGACCATTCCACGCTACGACGGGATGATGCACATTGTCAGCAACCACTTGTCAGCCATCGACGGGAACCGTGCCGTTGCGGAAACGTATGGCATGGGCGTGCATTGGATGAACGACCGCACGGACCCGCTGAACTTTACAAGCGGATTCCGGCAGATCGACCGTATGGAGAAGCGAAGCGGCCGCTGGGCAATCGCTGAGCGCTGGGTAGTTCGCGAGTGGAGTCGTTCCGACGCCCATCGGTTTATGCCGTTGGGCGATGGCCCCCGAGGTGTTCGTGGGCAAGAGGACCTGATTTACAAGTCACTTGAATGGCTCAACTCCTAGTCTGATCCGCCGCGCTCTGGAGAGCGTGTTGAATCCGGAATTTCCGCAGTCAGGGTTCCTGCGTGACTCAACAGGCATGCGGTCGTGAGTCTCCTATTTAGTGTTCGTTGCTGTTAACAAGAAGGGAAAGTCATGAAGATCGTTGTATTGGTGAAGCAGGTGCCGGACACCGAGGAGGAACGCCGGATCGACCCAGCGACCGGCCTTCTGGATCGGGCCGCAACTGATGGTGTCGCTGACGAGATCAATGAGCGAGCAGTCGAAGTTGCCCTGCGTTACAAAGATGTACACAAGGGCACCGAAGTAAAGGTCATCTCGATGGGCCCAAAGTCTGTGACCCCAGTCCTGCGCAAGGCGCTGTCCATGGGGGCTGACTCGGCGGTTCATATCCTAGACGACGCGTTGGCCGGGTCGGACGCTATGCGGACCTCGGCAGTCCTTGCCGCAGCGTTGACGAGGACTGGATTTGACCTCGTGATCGCAGGCAATGAGTCCACAGACGGGCGGGGTGGAGTCGTGCCAGCGATGATTGCAGAGTATCTGAGCCTTCCAATGCTTAGTTCTCTGAACTCGGCTGACATCTCGGACCAGCGCGTGGTGGGTGAATGCAGCGTCGAAACCGGAACTCTGACGGTAAGGGCCACGCTTCCGGCCATTATTTCCGTGACGGAACGGTCGGCGGAGGCTCGCTTCCCAAACTTCAAGGGCATCATGACTGCCAAGCGTAAGCCACTGGCCACGTGGTCTCTGGACGACCTGGACATCGAGCCCGCAGACCCAGCAACCAGCGCACGTTCGGTCGTCTTGGCTGTAATTGAACGACCCGCTCGAGCGGTTGGCAAGAAGGTTGTCGATACGGGAAACGCAGGCGCTGAGCTAGCCGAATTCCTTGTGGCCGGCCGCATAATCTGATTTTGAGGAGACTGAAAATGGCAAACGTACTGGCACTTATAGAATTGTCGAGCGCCGGAACCATCAAGGACTCGGCGCCTTCTTTGTTGGCGGCTGCGGGACGCCTTGGCACTCCGGTGGCCGTGGTCGTGACCTCGCCCAACGGCGGCTCCTCTTTCGTAGACGAGCTCGGTGCATTGGGCGCGAAGCGCATCTTTGTCGCTGAAAGCGATCAAGTTGGAAGGCTGTTTGCCGCAGCCCAAACGCAAGGCCTGTACGCGGCCGTCGAAGCGCTGAACCCGACCGCCGTCGTGGTCGCAAATTCGGTGGAGAGTAGGGAAGCCGCCGCGCGGCTGGCTGTCCGCATCGGTGGTGGGTTGATCGCCGACGCTGTGTATGTCCGTTCTGATGGAGGCAGGATCGTGGCTACGCACTCCGTTTTCGGTGGCGCATTCAGTGTTGATTCCGTCGTTGAGGGCGGCTTGCCCGTGATCACCCTTCGCGAAGGAGCTGTTGACGAGTCCGTACCGTCAGCTGCACCGGATCTCACAACCGTACAACTGTCGCTTGAGCCCTCAAACGCGGCAGCAATCGATGCAGTCAATGAGGCAGCAGCGGCTCCTGGGCGCCCCGTCCTGCGAAACGCCTCCAGGGTCGTATCCGGTGGCCGAGGCCTCGGGTCTAAGGAAAACTTCGTCTTGGTGGAGCAGTTGGCCGACGCCCTAGGTGCAGCAATAGGGGCTTCCCGCGCGGCCGTTGATGCTGGATACGTGCCGCAGACGCTTCAGGTTGGTCAGACTGGCATTTCAGTCTCACCGCAACTCTATGTTGCTCTGGGCATCTCCGGGGCGATCCAACACCGGGCCGGGATGCAGACAGCGAAGACGATCATAGCGGTCAACAGGGACGAGGACGCGCCGATCTTCGACATAGCTGACTTCGGCGTCGTAGGTGATGTTTTCAAGGTTGTCCCGCAGCTGATCGCAGCGCTAAAAGCGCGCGCCAACTGACGCCGAAACCGGTTTTTCTAAAAAGGAGTAATTAGTGATGTCGACGTCATCGAAACGACCAGCCGTCGTTGGCAGCAGGTGGTTCAAGCCCGCGGTCTTCGGCCTGTTGGCGATCATGGCTCTGCTGGTCGTGGTGCTGCTGGCAAAATGGGCGCGGACCCTGTCTCCGGTTCAGGAGTTCCTGCTGGACTATCCGGGACATTCCGACCTCCTCTCGGGCGCACCAACCGGGCTTCCGGCATGGATGGGGTGGCAGCACTTCCTAAACGCATTTTTCATTGTGCTCATTGTCCGTTCAGGTTGGCTGGTTCGAACCACCACGCGCCCAAAGGCCTACTGGACCAGGAACAACAAGGGACTCATTCGGACAAAGAACCCGCCAAGCAAGATCAGCCTGGACCTTTGGTTTCATCTCAGTCTGGATGCCTTGTGGACATTGAACGGCATCATTTTCGTCGTGCTGCTCTTCATAACCGGTCAGTGGATGCGCACAGTTCCGACGAGCTGGGATGTGCTCCCAAATGCACTTTCCACTGCAATTCAATACGCCTCGTTGAACTGGCCTACGGAGAACGGTTGGGTTAACTACAACAGCCTGCAAGTTCTGGCATATTTCACTATCGTCTTCATAGCGGCCCCACTCGCTCTTGTAACCGGCTTGAGGATGTCCTCAGCCTGGCCAAAGCAGGCCAAGCAACTAAACAGGATCTTCCCCATCGAAGCGGCTCGCGCCATCCACTTCCCGGTGATGTTTGGCTTCGTCGGCTTCGTTATCGTGCATGTTGCCCTAGTCCTGGCCACGGGGGCTTTACGAAATCTCAACCATATGTACGCCGGGCTGGATGACGAGAACTGGATGGGTTTCTGGATCTTTGCAGCCACTCTGGTTGCCATGGTGGCGGCATGGTTCTTGGCTCGCCCGCTGTTTCTGCGCCCGATCGCTTCGCTTACAGGCAAAGTCGGCCGCTAAGGGAAATACTCGACGTTTCACCTGATGACGGCGATGATAGGAAAGCCCTTGTTCGACGGTTCGTAATTTTCGGGTTGGGGCGTCGTGACATGTCCCGCAAATCTTCGCCCGAGTTGCCGGGTCACTGCCGCTTGGGCAGTCCGCGGTCGAGGTCCTGAACGAATTCAATGCCAGCGTTACCGCAGTGGTGTCGGAGGATATGCCATACATGGTCCCCTCTAATCGCGGAGCTTTCACATGCCGTACC
The DNA here is from genome assembly GCF_021789175.1 of Arthrobacter sp. FW306-2-2C-D06B. Classification (NCBI taxonomy): domain Bacteria; kingdom Bacillati; phylum Actinomycetota; class Actinomycetes; order Micrococcales; family Micrococcaceae; genus Arthrobacter; species Arthrobacter sp. FW306-2-2C-D06B. The sequence continues at coordinate 1,977,707 of NZ_CP084560.1, read as the reverse complement.
TCGGCGCGGATACTCGTACATAAGCGACTTCAAGTCCTTCGCGATCCGTCTTCGCACCAGTTGCTTCGCGTCCAGCGCAGCCCCTCCCCGAATGGCTCCGTTGAAGGGCCGTGGTCGTCCATTGGCAGAATCGAAATTTGGAGTGCCGAAGAAATCGGCAAGGCGTGGGGATGAAACAGTCTCTGGCGAGCTTGCCGAACGCCTCAGCAGGGTCCTAGAAGACGTTCGGCTTACTGCTCACGGCGCTGCTGTCCTCTTCGGAGGCAGATCATTTGCACCGTGGTGGCCAGCGACATTATCAACTTGCGCGAGAGTACCTTCGCCTTTCGCGCCACGGACGGGACGAACGCAACTGCGGCGGCCGTAGCCAGGGCTTTCCTTGTGATCCGAGAGTCCTATGAGCTTTCTTGGTTCGTGGACAAGATTGCCGATCTCGCACCGAGTTCCGCGAGTGACTATGTGGAAGCAGCAGTCCTGTTCATCCGGCGGATCCTTGACCGGGCAACCCGCTGTTACGTCACCCACGACCACTCGGACCGGCCCGTCGCAAATGCGCTAAGAGGATCTCGCTTCCCTTGGACATCGCCGGCATTTCAGTTGCCCTATATCTTCTGCGGAACTTAGTGGTGGGGTGACGCTGCCGCCTGACAGATGACTCAACCCCAGCGTCGGCCGCCTGTTCATGCCGATAATGACTCTGCTGTTGCCCGCACCTGCTTGGCAATGTCGTCGATCCTGTCGGCCATCCGGAAGGAGGGGCCAGCAACGCCGATGCTCAGCACAACGTCCGATCCACCGATAATGATGGGACTAGCCACACCATACTCATCACTTCCCCCCCTATTAATTGCAACACGGGATTCTCGGACCATCTCAAGTTCTGCTCGAACGCGATCGCGTTCATCGGCGATCGCAAAGTGGCGCCGAAGGTACAGATCAAGCCGGCGCGCCGGCATGTACGCAAGGAAACACTTTCCGTGGCTCAGTGGCCACAGGTCCCGTCGATGATGGAGCATCGGGGAGGCTCGAACCATCTGTGAGGCCTCGACCGCGTCAAGGTGGACGACAGACTCGCCCACGAGTGATGCGAGAATCGCAGTCTCATTTAGCTTCTTTGAGAGGTCTTCCAGAGCATGGCGGTAGACGGACGGCAACGTGGGCAGGTTTCCGCCTAGCAGGCCAGTCACGGCGGGACCTCTGAAGTAGCGGCTGCTCCGTTCACTCAAATAGCCCGTAGCCACGAGGCCTTTTGCGAGTCCGTGTATCGAGGACTTCGGTGCCTCGACAGCCTCGGCGAGGTCGCCCAGCCTGAGACCGTTGGGTTCGGCAGCGACCACAGCCTCCAGGATTCCCATCACACGGGTGACCGTACGGTGTTCGGCAGCGCGCGGCAATGCGCTCTCGTTGCCGGCTGTTCCTGGTGCCATAATGCACTTCTCCTTCGCCTGTTAGCGCTGTTCGGCTGCTACTCGCATGTCAATAACGCTTGTGCCCCCGGGCGAACGCTCAAAGGCGTTGCCGCTGGATGTGGCTGAACGTCAACACTAGCCGCCAAGAGGACTTCGGCGCCTCGAAGTCCTCCTCGTCTACCGCGCAATCATAACGGGACCGGTGGGATGCGTTCATCCGCAACCCGGCGGGGAGCGTTGCAGCGGAGCGCACGAGCCGGGGATCTCCAGCTGAGCCTCCTCATTTCGTTTGTAATATCGAACGGCTATATCATATGCTGAATTTCCGTCGTATGCTGGGTTTGTCAAGCTGGGCCGGTGGCTGTTCGGAATGCGAGAAGTCGATGCCTGCCCAGAAGGTTGCCCAGAAGTTCGACAACGCCGTACCGACCCATGGACGGGCGCGCGCGAAGCCGCAAAGGCGTAATGCCTCATCCGGCGTTCTGTCGGTCTGATGCGCTGGAAGGATAATACGAGAATGCTTAGTACCTCGACCGCCAACGTGGACACTGCGAATGGCCCCTCGGCCTTAGGCACGTCTTGGCTCACCGCTCTTCGAGTCGTCAAGATTGGTGACTCATCGCCGCTCAAGGTAGCGGGGCAGGTCCTCTCGCAGTTTGGCGCTAACGTCATCGATGGTGCAGACCTAAGTTCCAACGATCAATGGGGTAACCCCGATATCGTCTTGGTCGATCGCATCGAAGCCGCACCTGATTTGCCTGGCTTGCCAGCAGGAAACGCCCAAAACTACCTCGATTACGTTTCAAGGAACAATCGTTCTGTGTGGGTCACGGCAAGCGCATACGGACTGTCTAATAGCCGTGCCGATGCGTTCGCCTCGGAAATGACTCTTCTCGCCGCAGGCGGAATCCTTGGCCACTCAAGAATCGCGGACGACCTACCACCGACACTGCCGGCTGGTTCTCTCGGTCTTTCATTGGCCGGTGACGTCATGGCGATGGCTGCACTGCACGGAGTGCATGAGCATTTGGCCACGAGTCAACCCGTTCATATCGACTTGTCCGCTCAAGGCGCCGTAGTGGCGAATGGAATGTCACTGGAAATGGCGCATGCCTTGGCAAACTGTCCGGATGAGGGCGGCAGTGGCCGGTATGGTGCTCCGACCGGATTTTTCGAGTGCACCGACGGGAGCGTCTTCGTGTGCACTCTCGAGCAGCACCAGTGGGCAGCGTTCCGAACAACCCTTCACCCAACGCTGGACTCGATCGTCACCTTGGAAGAGGCACGGACCCGGAGCCACGAAGTCAACTTGGCCATGGCTGCCTGGGCTTCCACTCGAACGGCGGCCCACTGTGAAATGATCCTTCAATCCGCAGGCGTCCCGTGCACCGCCGTCAACACGATCGAAAGACTACTGGAACGGTTGAGGGAAGTTGGCCGACCTCTAGATGTCATGAGCGCCCACGCACCAAACCTTCCGGCGATTGTGGAAGAAACGCCCGGAAAAGAACCGGCCGAGGATCGGTCTGGGGTCATCCCCCTTAAGGAACTTCGCGTGTTGGATGCTGGGCACGTGTTGGCGGTCCCCCTTGCGACGTCCTGGCTTGGGGCGATGGGTGCGCGGGTCACGAAGCACGAAGACCCCGATCGACTTGATCTCTACAGGCGACGAGGACCCTTTAGCCTTGGGGTACCCGGGGTCAACCGAAGTGCTTACTTCAATCAGCTCAACTTCTGCAAGACACAGATGATCGCAAGGGTCGATGAAAACGGCGGTGCTCTCGACCTCAGTTCCTTCGACGTTGTGACCAACAATCTTAGCCCCCGCCGTGCTCAGCTCGTTGGCGTTGACCTGTCCACCGCCGTGGCCGACAGTGTCCCACGTTTGGCAGTGTCGTCCAGCGGGTTTGGTCGGATCGGGGAATGGTCGCATTACAGGGCTTACGGCCACAATATCCACGCTTTCGCAGGTCTTGTCGCCGCCACTCGCGATGCTCGGGGCGAGATGAACGATGTTGGAACTCCTTGGGCGGACCCTCTGACAAGTGTGGCTATCGCAACTTGGGTTCTGGCTTGGTCACTCGCCACCGAGCGGACGTCCAGCGTGGCGGCCGACATGTCGATGGCCGAAATCATGGCAGCTCAGCTCACGTCGCTGATCGGGTCGGATCCCCAGGAAGCCTACCTGGCACAACCGGGCAAAGCTGACTTCTTCCTCCGAACACCCCAGCTAGGTCGGCTTATTGCTGTAAGTCTGCGCAACGCGGAAGAGATCTTGCGCTTTGAATCGCTAATTGGTTTGTCATTACCTTCAATGAAGGTCCGGGGTGAATTGATCGATGTTCCCTTGGACGCATTGCACGCAACACATGACCATGAACTGGCGGAGAAGATCCTGGATGCAGGCTTCGCCGCTTCCTTGGTTCTCAACGCTCAGGAACTCGCCAGCGACCCGTTCCTGAGGAGTACAGGACTCTTCCAAACAGTGGAGAGCGCTGCCCTCGGCGAGTACGACGTTACTGGGCTGCCATGGCACTTTGTTGGTTCGGACACGATACCAATCTGGGCAGCTCCCGAGATCAATCCCGCAGAGAACGGCTGACCCGTGGAGCCTATCGTGGTCTACGACGTAGGTGGCGAGGGAATCGCGCGGATCACGCTGCGAAGGGAACATGTTCTGAATGCCATTAATCCTGAGATGATGCGGGCCTTGCGGGCAGCGATCAATGAATTCCATGCAGACGACTCTGCACGAGTCGCGGTGATTTCCGGTGCGGGCCGGGCATTCTGCGCTGGAGCAGACCTGCGCGAGATTCCGACGGCAGGACCCCCGGAGCCAACTGGGGATTTAGGGCGGATGTCTGAGATGGTCCTTTCGCAGGAGATCCAGAAACCGATGATAGCTGCGGTACACGGGCACGCCGTGGGAGCGGGGTTGCGACTTGCCTTGCTGTGTGACTTCTTGTTGTGTACTGAGTCAGCACAGTTTCGGGCCCCTGAAGTAAGCCATGGACTCAACTCAGGTTCGTTCTGGTGGATGCTTCAAGCCCGGGCCGGCGATTCCTTCGCCACGGAAGTAGTCGCTACCGGGCGGGCATTCTCTGGCACGGAGGCCGCTGCCCGGGGCGTGGCCATACGGGCGGTGCACGAGACGGAACTGCACGCGCAGGCGGATATCCTTGCTGGGCGCATCGCGGAACAACCACGTGCCTCAATGTCAGCGCTTGTGGATACACGCCGGTCGGCGCTCAGACAGTTTGAACTTAATGCCTGGACGAGCAGGGGGCGAGGACTCATGTGGGGCAGGGCTGACGAGAAGTCCTCGTCATGAAACGCAGTCGCTAGGCCGCCCCGAGACCTCCGCGGGGGTCTCTCGAGTCGCGTTTGGCCGGTGGGCGGTGCCTTTTCAAATATCTAAGGCATCGCCCACCGAGTGGAGGGGCTAATAGGCCCGCAAAACGGGTCCGAGAAAGCAGCTGCAACGGGATGGTTGAGGATGGCCCTTAACCGGTCTGCCAAACGTGTCAGGACCTTCTCGTCACGGCGCAATAAATCCCAAAATAGGCCGGCTTTGAAACCCCGCCTCTGCTCGCACCCATGCACACCAGGCTAACCGGCTTCGGATAGAGCGAGAGACGGCAAGGCGCCCGAGCGCTTGCGCATTGATCGGGGCGCCTTGTGGCTGGCCGCCTAGCCTAGCTGGAGATGGCCGCCTCCGCAGGCTCTCGGACTTCTGTCAAGCCGGCAAATTCACGATATGCGCGAATTGTGCGATAGAAGCCCGCCTCCATGGAGAATCGCCTCCGGATACCAAGGTCATCTGACGCACGTCGTGAGTCATAGTGGTAAGCCCAGTTCGTCTGCGCTCCTGGAGCAAGTCCGGCTGCTGCTGACCCTTCTGTGAGCACGATATCGGCGTCCGGTAGCAGCTTCCTCACAAAGGCGAAGGCATCGGAAATCGGACGGTAATCGCCATTGGTCAGATACGTCTCGCCCCCTCCGCCTTTGTTTTTGATTGCTCTCACAAAGGCGTCGGACACGTCCTCAACATACTGGAAGTCCATACTGCGTTCGCCGAACGGGACAATGGCCGGTTCCCTGCCGGTTGCCGGGATCTCCAGGAGGTTCGAGAGCCAACTGCTGCCGCTGCCCCTGGATGCTTTCACGTGCTCACCAAACCCATAGACACGACTCAATCTCAAGCCAACCACGTTGGCACCGTGATTCTTGTAATAGCGCCGTCCGAGACCTTCCAAGAAGGCCTTGCAAACGCCATACACGGTGCTGGGATCGATAGGACTGTCATCGCTAATGACTCCCTGGTCTGAGAGTGAACGGGGGCCGAAAACATTGATAGAGCTTGCCCAAACCACTCGTTCCAGCTTCCGCTGAACGGCAGCCTCAAACATGTTCACGGTTCCATCGATGTTCACCCGAACGGCTCGCGGGATATCGGCTTCCGAGGACTCGGACATCAGGGAGGCTAGGTGCACGATCGACCGAACGTCGTATTGATCGATCGTCTTCAGAAGCAATGGCAGATCACAAATATCGCCGACGACTACGGAAATCCGGTCGGAATCTTGTGCCCCAAGCAAGCGTTCCAAATACACGAGGTCGGGCAATGCGTCCTCCGCTGAGCCACTTCCGCCGAAGAATCCGAAGAGTACGACGTCCTCTCCTGCGGCCAGCAAGTCGCGGACTACATATCCGCCGACAAAGCCTATTCCTGTCACCATCACCGACATCGGGGCACTCCTTAATTTGGCCAACACAAGACGTGAACTCTTCCCCTGAACAGCCCAAGCTATCCCCCGGCACCCCGGGCAAAATCGCCGCGAATGAGACGCTGGGGGTGAGAAAGATCACAAGTGTTCAGAATGAGATATCAACGCACAGTATTCCGAACATCTTCGAGAGTCAAGCGCCTCATGGGGAGCCGCCCGAGGGTCGAGCATGGACTCGACTTGTACGATATATCGAATACATATACGTCAGTTGGAACGATTTTTTCCCTCATGACTGGTCACTGAGCGAGTTCGACTGCTATCATTGCATAATATATTTTATGTTTAGAGCGCAAGTCTGTCGTGGGAAGGAAGCAGTCGAACCGTGGCGAATCCACTGACTGAAATAACAGAACTCAACTTCGAGGCATCGTTGATAGATGCTGTGGCGAAGGCCAACGTTCCGACGTTGCAGATGCTGTGTGTGCAACTGACCGGTGATGAACGGTGGCTGCTGCCGCCATATCAGCCGACTCGATGCAAGGGCGTCGACGACAACGACTCTGGCGGACTCCCGGCGGAGATCCAGGATGAGATTCGCAACGCTGCGATTCAGGCGATCCTCGATTGGCATTCGGGAAAGCCGATCGCAGTTCCCGAACCGTCCAAGTCTCAGGTGCTGCGGATGATGAGGGTATCGGTCGGAGAAAAAATCCCCGAGGATTACGCCGAGTTGATGACGGCGAAGCTGACTTCCTACACGAACCCGCAAGGACGATCTCTTGCGGGATCCGTCCCCGATGGCTTCTCGGTGCTGGTCGTAGGAGCCGGAATGTCAGGCATTGCCCTGGCGGTAAGGCTAAAGGAAGCCGGGATTCCTTTCACGGTCATCGAAAAGGGCTCTGACGTTGGGGGGGTGTGGCAGCAGAACCACTACCCGGGCTGCGGTGTAGATACACCAAGCCATCTCTATAGCTACTCGTTTACGCAGGGGCATTGGGAGCAGTACTTCGCGTCGCGCCAGGAAGTTAAGGACCACTACCGCAGAGTCACAGACGACTTTGGGATCCGCGATAGCATCCGCTTCAACACTGAGGTTCTGGCCGCCAGATACGACGAGGCTGAACAGTGCTGGCGATTGGAACTACGGAATCCCGACGGCTCTATCGAAACAGCGGTCTCGAGGGTAGTAGTAAGCGCAGTCGGTGCGTTCGGTAAGCCAAAGTGGCCTGACATCGCGGGTTTGAAGGATTTCCGTGGCTCCATCGTGCACACGGCCGACTGGGACGATGACCTCGACCTTGAAGGTAAGCGCGTTGCCGTCATCGGCAACGGTGCGTCCGCAATGCAACTCGTCCCTGCGATCGCGGACCGTGTCAAGACACTAAAGGTCTATCAGCGTTCGAAACAATGGGCAGCTCCCTTCGCCAAGCTGCACAAGAAGATCCCCGATGGCGTCCAGTTCCTGTTCGCAGAAGTTCCGCTGTATGAATGGTGGTACCGGCTGAGGCTTAGCTGGATCTTTGACAGCAAGGTGTACGACTCCCTGCAAAAAGATCCCGACTGGCATGATCCGGCTCGTTCACTGAACGCCATCAATGATGGACACCGGCGCTTCTTTACGCGATACATCTTGGACGAACTCGGTGATCGGCAGGATTTGGCGCCCCGAGTCGTCCCTGAATTTCCCCCGTACGGGAAAAGAATGTTGCTCGACAATGGTTGGTTCCGGACTCTCACAAGGCCTCACGTCGAGCTCGTTGACAGTCCCATCGAGTGCGTTGACGCGACCGGCATCCGAAACGCGGATGGAACGCACAGAGAGCTGGACGTGATCGTCGTCGCTAGTGGCTTCGACGTTGCCCGCTTTCTGTCCCCCGTCGATGTCTACGGCCGCGAAGGCATATCAATCAGGGAAGCTTGGGACGACGACGACCCCAAGGCCTTCTTGGGAACGGTTACGCCAGGATTCCCGAACTTCTTCATGCTCTTCGGCCCGAATACATCGCTGGGGCATGGCGGCAGCTTTATCTTCATCACTGAATGCCAGATCAACTATGTGATGAGCATGATGGAAAAAATGTTCGACACCGGCACAACGGAGGTTGAGTGCCGGGAGGATGTTTGCAACGAGTACAACGCAACCATGGATAGCCTGCACCAGAACATGGTCTGGACCCACCCAGGAATGTCGACCTATTACCGAAACTCGAGGGGTCGGGTCGTGGTCAATAGCCCGTGGCGGACAGTTGACTTTTGGCGAATGACTAAAGAAGCGGACTTATCTGACTACAACACAAGGAGCGAGGCGTGACGAGGAACCTCGGCGATCAACGGATCAGTTTGTCGATTGGCCGATCAACCTCGGATGAGGCCGCGGAAGAAGGAAGCCGGGAATGACGGAGAGCATAAAACGGCAACGAGGCCTGTACTTAGACGAATTCGAACTGGACGTTGTCTACGAACACGCCCCGGGGCGCACAGTGACGGAAGCGGACAACACCCTCTTCTCCACCATGACAATGAACCCGGCCAGCATTCACCTAGACGCTCACGCCAGCGCCGCTAACGAGTTCGGAATGCGCCTTGTCAATAGTATGTTCACACTCTCGACACTGGTTGGACTGAGTGTGGGACAGATGACGCAGCGCACTACCGTGGCGAACCTTGGTTTCGAAAAAGTCGAGTTCCCGCTTCCAGTTTTCGTCGGTGACACCCTTTACGCCTCGACACGAGTGCTGGAGAAGCGCGTATCGAAGTCCCGACCGGGCACAGGTATCGTGCGCTTGGAGCACACGGCCAGGAATCAGCGTGGCGAGGTTGTCGCGTTGGCCGTGCGGGCGGCGATGATGCTTGTCCAACCTCAGGAGCATCTCTCATGAAGGCGTTCCTTGGAGGCCCCGCATTGCTCTTCTGCCCAGGAAATCGTCCTGATCGGTTTTTGAAGGCCCACGCCCGTGCAGACAGTGTGATTCTCGATCTCGAGGACGCGGTAGGCGCTAGTGACAAGTTTCAAGCTCGGCGGGATGTCTGTGCAGCCCTGCCTGAACTCGGCGACAACGCCATAGTGCGGGTAAACGCACCCGGGACGCCGTGGCATGAGGACGATGTCGCAGCGCTGCGGACGGCGTCTGCGCAGACAATCATGGTTCCGAAAGTTGAGTCCCCTTCGCAGCTGGACTCGCTTAAGGGTTTTGATGTGATCGCCATCTGCGAGACGGCCGCCGGCGTTCTTCACAGTGAGGCCATCGCCTCCCATCCCCAGTGCATTGCTCTGCTCTGGGGAGGCGAGGATCTCATAGCTGACCTCGGCGGTCGTCGGAGCCGATCACCGCAAGGTGTGTACTACGGAGTCGTTGCCCAAGCGAGGCACTCGGTACTGCTCGCGGCAGCAGCAGCCGGGAAGTTCGCGATCGATGCAATCCATGTTGACTTCACGGACATGGAAGGCCTCCGAAAGGAGACTTCGGAAGCCGTCGACATGGGCTTCGACGCCAAGGCGTGCATCCACCCCAACAACGTTGGGATTATTCGTGAACAGTTCGCCCCGACTCAGACTGAACTGACCTGGGCAGCCGAAGTTCTAGCGATGGCTGACTCACATGGCGGAGATGTCTTTGCCTTTCAAGGACGCATGATCGACGAGCCGCTCCTGCTTCAAGCCCGACGCATTATCAACCCCACCCAAAACAGCGGAGGTAAGTGACCGTGGATTTTGCTCTAAGTCAGGACCAAGAAGATCTTCGGCAAGCCGTGCGTGACGTCGCGGCCACATTCAGTGACGAATACTGGGCTGAGCGCGACGAGAAGCACGAATTTCCATGGGAATTCTATAAGACATTCGCAGAGGGCGGGTGGCTGGGCATTGCCATACCCGAGGAATACGGAGGCGGTGGCCTGGGCATCCTCGAAGCTTCCCTACTGCTAGAGGAAGTTGCCGCGTCGGGAGCCGGCATGAACGGCTGCAGCACCATGCACTTAACTATCTTCGGCTTGAACACGATCGTGAAGCACGGGAGTGCAGAACTACGCCAAGAGATCCTTCCCCGGGCCGCTGACGGAAGCCTCCATGTCTGCTTCGGAGTGACTGAGCCGGACGCCGGCACGGACACCACTCGGATTTCAACGTTTGCACGCAGAGATGGCTCGGATTACATCATCAGCGGCCGAAAGGTTTGGATTACCAAAGCGGCCGACTCTCAAAAGATGATCCTCATTGCCCGGACAGCTCCCCGAAACGAAACCAAGCCGACGGACGGCATGTCTTTGTTCCTGGTTGATATCGACTCCGACAAAGTTCACCTCCAGGCGATTCCGAAGATGGGCCGAAATGCTGTCCAGTCGTATGAAGTCCTGTTCGACGACTTGCGTGTACCCGGATCGACACTCATCGGAGAAGAGGGGAACGGCTTCAGATATCTCCTCGATGGACTGAACCCCGAACGCATCCTGTTGGCGCATGAGGCATTGGGAATCGGCCGCGCGGCGATCCGGCGAGCGAGCCGGTATGCGAAGGAGCGTGAGGTGTTCGGACGCCCCATCGGCATGAATCAGGGAGTCGCCTTCCCCTTAGCTGAGGCAGTTACGCATCTTGATGCGGCAGAATTGATGGCTCGGAACGCTGCGTGGCGATACGACCAAGGACTTCCGTGCGGACGCGAAGCAAACATGGCGAAATATCTGTGCGCGGAGGCTGGTTTCCGCGCTGCAGATCAAGCTATCCAGACGCATGGAGGCATGGGTTATGCCCGCGAATACCACGTGGAGCGCTATTTCCGTGAGTCGCGTATCCTACGTTTGGCCCCAGTGAGTCAGGAAATGGTCCTGAACTATGTGTCTCAGCATGTCCTGGGGCTACCCAAGTCGTACTGAATCGAAGCTCTGGTAGGCCGCACACGGATCGGTTAGTTCAATCTGGCTGAGCCTGGGGAATGACTCAGATCAACCGACGAGCGTTTTGATTCGTCGATTTGTGAGGAGAGTACATGACCACGCTTCCCAACAGTTCTCGTGGCGGCGAGACAAGAAGAACGGTCGGCAGTGCTCGCACTGGCGAGCACTGCCCCGCCAACGGTTGGTGGTACTCGAACCGAACCCCGCAGCGGTTGAAAGTGAACTAAATTAGAGGCTCAGATCGCAGAATCCGATACCTCCACGATGGGCTGACCTTAGGGCGCTGGCCCTATCACACGCCTTCGGCTAGTAATCCGAGGCAGGCACTGCCACCGCGACGTCCTCATCGCCGGACTGATGCCCAATTCCTTTGAGCTCGTGTCAGCGCTGGTCGAAAAGTGAGCCGTTTCGTGGGTTGAAAAGTGAGCCACGTTGACGTTGGTTATTCTCCCGTATTTTCTGGTCTTGTCGAGGGTAATGAGTCCGTTTGGGTGTGCTTGAGCCGGTAGCTGGAGCCTTTGAGGGTGATGACTTCGGCGTGATGGACGATTCTGTCGATCATGGCAGAGGCCACGACCTGGTCTCCGAAGACATCACCCCAGCGGGCGAAAGGCAGGTTGGAGGTCAGGATCAGCGAGGCGTGCTCGTAGCGTGAGGAAACGAGTTGGAAGAACAGGTTCGCTGCGTCCTGCTCGAACGGTATATAGCCGACCTCGTCGACGATGATCAGCCCATAGCGCCGCCACCGGATGAGCTCCTGCGGTAACCGTCCGTTCTGATGCGCTGCCTGAAGCCGGGCAACCCAATCGATGGCGGTAGCGAACAAAACCCGGTGGCCCAGTTGTGTAGCGCGCAGTCCCAGCCCGGTCGCGAGGTGGGTTTTCCCGGTTCCGGGCGGGCCGAGCAAGACGATGTTGGACGCTTCGGTGAGGAACGCCCCGGTGGCAAGGTGGGCGATGGTGTCGCGTTTGAGGCCGGGCTGGTGGTCGAAGCTGAAGTCCTCGAGCGATTTGCGGGCCGGGAACCCGGCGGCCCTGGCACGGGCTTCGGCTCCGGAGGCTTCGCGAGCGGCGACTTCCCTGGAGAGGACCGCGGCGAGGTATTCTTCATGGGTCCAGCCGGCCTCTCGTGCCTGCTCGGCGAGCCGGGCTGCCGCTTCCCGGATTCGGGGTGCCTTCATGGCCCGGGAGTAGTACTCGATCTGGCCGGCGGTTTCTTTGGTCCCGGGCATTATGCGACCTGCCCGTCATCGAGTGCGACGCCGAACGCACTGTCGTAGTCTGCAAGGTCCCGCAGCCCCGCGGTGTCTTCGGCTGGTGCGGGGTTTTGGAAGGCTTTGCGCAGGGTCCGGGCAGCGTCGACGTGGTCCGGGTCGGTGATGGTCAGTCCGGTGCCCCAGGACCGCGGGTGGACTCCGACGCTTCTGCCGTCCAGGGTGATGTGGACTTTGGCCAGGTCTGCGGTGATCTCGACGAACCTGCCGATGGCCTGCGGGTGGACGGAGTAGTCGTTCGATCCCATCCGGACGTAGTAATCCCGTGGGAGCCTGATTCTCGCGGCGAATCCTGTCACTGGCTGGACCGGCGGCAGGGCCAGCATCGCCGCCTTGCCTGGGGAAGCAGTTCCGTGGGCCGGGCCCCGGTCCGTCGGACCAGCCGGGCGTTGGCTTTGGGCAGCCACTGGCCGAGCTGGGTGTTGAAGTCCTCGGGTGAAGCGAAGGACCGACCCGGCAGGAATGATGTTTCCAGGAACCCGTTGGCTCGTTCCACCACTCCCTTGGACTCCGGGTCGTAGGGCTTGACCTGCACGATCTTGGTCGCGAGGACCCCCGCAAAGGCGGACACACCGGCCGCGAAGCTGTTCCGGCGACCGATGCCGGTTTCGTTATCCCAGATCAGTCGCCGCGGAACGGCGCCCAAACCACTAAGGAGCTCCCACATGCCAGCGAGCAGATCCCCGGTCATGCGGGACGGAATCATCCGCGCCATGATGAACCGCGAATGCGAGGACACCATCACCAGCACCGGCAGGATTTTCGGCTTCCCGGACCCGACCGGGATCCGCACCTCCGGGAACCATAAGTCGCATTGGGCCTGGTCGCCCGGTTCGTAACTGATCCGATCCGCGGGATCGACCGGTGCGTACTCTGGCCGGATCCTGGCCACGTTCTCCCTGAACCAAGCCGGTGACCCAGTCCACCCCACCCGCTCTGCCATTACGGTGGCTGGCATCCGCGGGTTCTCCTTCAGCAACGCCCGGATAGCCGGCTCGACGGCTTTGATCCCGGAGTCCTGCGGCGCGCGCACATACACCGGCGGCCCCTCGGCACTGACAGCCTTGGCAACCGTATTTCTCGATATGCCCAGCCGCGCGGCTATAGACCTCATCGACTCACCCTCGGCAAGATGCAACCGCCGAATAAGCGCCCAATCCTCCACAGTGATCACCCACCCAATCGTTTGGAACGAGTGGCTCAGTTTTCAACCGTCACAATGGCTCACTTTTCGACCGTCACCGACAGCTCGCTGAGATAGCGGAATGTGTCAGACCGGCTACCAACTCTTCAGCCGGCCCAAATCGATCTGGTGCTGTCGGATTCCACGAGATCGAGGCCGGTCCTTCGCCCTAGTTTGCGCCCCGGTACCGAAGCCGAGACCGGGCTGCTTTCTGCAATAGCCTTTGTTGCGGCTGGCTGACTGACTCCATACGACTGTGTGATGCCGCATAGTTCAACCTTGGGGTGGCAATTCACGATCTCCGGCATGCCCTTCCCGCGCCTCCCGTACTATCGTGATTGTTTTCGTGGAAGGTTCCCTCTGCGAGATGGTCAACACGGAGTTCAAACTGGGGCAAGTCACCCCGTCCACATTTGCGACAAGCCGTCGCTATCCATGACAGCGCTAAGAAGCCAGGCTCGCACTTGCCTGCTTCACGCGCAATCGCGGTCAATGCCCTGGAAATCCGCTACACGTCAACGACCACTAGCAAGTCGTGGCCACTGCTTCAAGTGATGCGCCGGGCACACATAACCAGATGGCCCCCCGGTAGGGACGCAAGGCAAAGAGCGGCACACCGGGAGGCCAACGGGCGGGCTAGAAGGCGCGGAGGATATCTTCCACTCGCTGTTTGGCATCGCCAAAGAGCATCTGCGAGTTTTCTCGGAAGAACAATGGGTTCTGCACACCGGCGTATCCGGCGGCCATAGACCGTTTGAATACCACAACATTTTCTGCTTCCCAGACGCGCAACACCGGCATGCCGGCAATCGGGCTGCCAGGGTCCTCGGCCGCAGCGGGATTCACGGTGTCATTGGCCCCGATCACAAGGACAACGGAGGTCCCGTCAAGGTCCTCGTTGATCTCATCCATCTCCAGCACGATGTCGTACGGGACTTTGGCCTCCGCGAGGAGAACATTCATGTGACCTGGTAGCCGGCCGGCCACGGGATGGATACCGAACCGTACGTTCACTCCCCGCTCTCGAAGTTTCTGGGCGAGTTCAGCGACGGGGTACTGGGCCTGGGCGACGGCCATGCCGTAGCCGGGGGTGATGACGACGCTGGACGCGTTGGAAAGCAGGTCCGCGGTTGCCTCGGCCGAGATTTCGCGGTGCTCGCCGTAGTCCGCGTCCGCTCCGGTGGGGGCGGCGATCCCGAACCCGCCGGCAATCACGGAGATGAAGGACCGGTTCATCGCCTTGCACATGATGTAGGAAAGGTAGGCGCCGGAGGATCCGACCAGGGCACCGGTGATGATAAGGAGGTCGTTGTTGAGCAGGAAGCCCGCCGCGGCCGCGGCCCAGCCGGAGTAGCTGTTGAGCATGGATACGACGACGGGCATGTCTCCGCCGCCGATGGAGGCGACGAGGTGCCAGCCCAATCCGAGGGCAAGAAGGGTGACGACAACCAGGAGCCACAGCTGGGAGTTCTGGACATACCAGACCGTGAGGGCGGCGAACACGACCAAGGCACCGAGGTTGATGGCGTTCTTCCCGGGAAGCACCAGCGGAGAGGACTTCATGCGGGCCGAGAGTTTCAGGAAGGCGACAATCGAGCCCGTGAAGGTCACCGCTCCGATGAAGACGCCGATGAACACCTCGGCATGATGTACCGCCATGAGTGCCCCGGGCAGGTGGGGGGCCTCCAAGTGGCCGTTCCAGCCGACCAGCACCGCGGCGAGGCCAACGAAGCTGTGTAACAGGGCGATCAGCTCCGGCATCCCGGTCATTTCGACAACGCGGGCGCGCCACAATCCGATGGCGCCGCCGATCAATACTGCGAGGACCAGGAGCACGAGGCCGGTTAGGCCCTGGTCTGTCCCCCAGACACCTTGGACGGTAAGCCAGATGGTGGCGGCGAGGGCAATGACCATGCCCGTGATGCCGTAGCTGACGCCCGAGCGGGCTTTCTCGTGTTTGCTCAGGCCGGCGAGGCTGAGGATGAACAGCAGGGCGGCGACAACATAGGCGGCCCCCGCGATGGACTCTGTGGTCAAGCCAATATCAGGCACGGTTAAGCTCCTCGTAAAAGTTCCAGCTGCTTCGGTTACGGCGCTCATCCATGGGCCCGGTCTCCCCGGGAGAACATCGCAAGCATGCGCCGGGTGACGGCGAAGCCGCCGAAGATGTTGATGCTGGCCAGTAGGATCGCGACAGCTCCAATGACCTGCATGATGAGGTTGTCGGAGGTGACCTGCAGGAGGGCGCCGACGACGATGATCCCGGAGATCGCGTTGGTGACGGACATCAGTGGGGTGTGCAGGGCATGTGCCACCTTCCCGATGACGTAGAACCCGACCACGATCGAGAGCAGCAAGACCGTGAAGTGCTGCGGTAGCGGGGCCGGGGCGATGGCGTTGATCCCAAAAAGTGCTGCTATACCGGCGGCGAAGAGCACGGCCCTGCCAACCGGGCTGATCCCCTTCTTTCCTGGTTTGTGGCCGGACGACTCTCCGGCCGGTTTGATCTCCGCCTGTGCCGGAGGGGCGGCGGAGACTTGGACCGGAGGCGGCGGCCAGGTCTTCTCGCCCTCTCGCACCACCGTCACTGAGCGCTGCACCACGTCGTCGAAGTCGATCCTCAATTGGCCGTCTTTGTCCTTGGTGAGGAGTTTGAGCAGGTTCAGCATGTTGGTCCCGTACAGCTGCGACGCTTGCGCCGGCAACCGGGCAGGAAGGTCTGTGTAACCGAGGATCACGACGCCGTTGTCGGTGACCAGGCGTTCCCCGGCGACCGAGCCTTCCACGTTCCCGCCCTGGCCGGCGGCCATATCAACGATCACGCTGCCCGGTTTCATGGCGGCCACGTCCTCGGCCGTGAGCAGTTTCGGCGCCGGGCGCCCGGGGATGAGGGCCGTGGTGATGATGATGTCCACGTCCCGGGCCTGCTCGGAGTAGATCTCGGCCGCGCGCCGGTTGTACGCCTCGGATGTGGCCTTCGCATACCCGTCCGAGGACTCCATGACCTCCTCGACCTCGATCTTGAGGTAAACGCCGCCGATGGACTTCACCTGATCGGCCACCTCGGGCCGTGGGTCCGTCGCTCGCACGATCGCGCCCAGGCTGCTCGCCGCACCGATCGCTGCCAGACCGGCGACGCCGGCCCCCGCGACCAGCACTTTCGCTGGCGGGACTTTGCCCGCCGCGGTCACCTGTCCCGTGAAGAACCTCCCGAATTCGTGTGCCGCCTCAATGACAGCCCGGTAACCGGCGATGTTGGCCATGGAGCTCAGCACGTCCATCGACTGTGCCCGCGAGATGCGTGGCACCGCGTCCAGCGCCAGCGCCGTGATCGGCCGTGCCGCTAGGGCCTCCACCAGTTCCGGTCGCAGCGCCGGGCTCAGCGTTCCGATCAGGGTCGCGCCGTCGGCGAGCCGGCCGATTTCTTCCTCGGTGGGCGGATTGATCCGCAACACCACTTCGCTGCCCCATGCCTCGTCTGCGCCAACAATCATTGCGCCGGCCTCGGCGTATGCGTCGTCAGGGAAGGACGATGACTCCCCCGCGCCCTTCTCGACTACGACGTCGTAGCCCAACTCCGCCAGTTGCCTGACCGTTACGGGCGTCGCCGCCACCCTTGTCTCGTGGCCCAATTCGGCCACGATACCGATACGTGTCACTGTGCTCTCTTTCTCGTTATTATGTTGTGCCCGCGTGGAACAACCGCCCGGGCACTTGGCTGTTGACGCGACCCACCGGCACCTGTAATACCCGCCAGCGGTGATCCGCTGTGAGGCATTCGCCTCACTTTCGAAGGCGGAGGTCGGACTCCAGCCTGCCCGTGCGTGATCGTCGGTTTGGTGCTCCGTGTCAGTAGATCCCCGAACCCCTTGGCTGGTGTTTCACGCATTGCGAACGGGCTCCGCTCGTGGCAAACCGTTGTCGAGTTTCTCCGCGTGAGCGCTGGGATACGTCATCAGAACCAGTCTTCTCGGCGGCCGCTGACAGTCCCGCATTCACGTTTCCCCGGCCACCCAGACCACAAAGACACCTCGCCTGGGTCGCACTTCTCCGGACAACTGAGGGGTGCCGGTACAGCCGTTGAGAAAGTATTCGCATTGACTGAAGGGAATCAGGATGTCCAACACCCCTTAGTGAGTGCGATGCACTCGCTGTGGGCGGGGAACTCAACAAACAGGTCCGACGCTAACAAGGAAACCTGATCCGTACGACAATGTGCGGACGTCTGGACCACTGATGCGGTGCTTACCAACAGTTGCTGATGCCGTCCGGGAGAGTTCAGAGACGAAGGGGCTGCTTTCGCAGGGGCGGATAGTTGCCCGTGCCATACAGCGTTGCCTCCCAGGCTAGAGATGTGGCGAAATCTCAGACTACCGATGAGGTGGCGTGCGGCAGCCCGGCGGCCACGATAGAAAGCTGGCGCAGGTTCGTTGCGTACTCGTTTGCTGCCGTTTCCACTAGTTCTTCGAGGTGATCCATTTGACTTGCCACGAAGTAGAACCCCCGGCCAGGTATCGATGCGCCTAATTCAACGAGCAGCGGCGCTAAGTTGACGGTGGGGCCCATCGAGTGAGTCAGGTCTGCCCCGGTCAGAACCGGGATGGCCGTAACGCCCGCGAGTCCGTTGGCTGGGTACCGGTCGAGAAAGGCCTTCAACAGGCCCGTGTACGTAGCCTTGTAGGTCGGTGAAGCGAACACTGCAAGGTCGCTGCTGGCGACGCTGGCGTTTAGTGACGCCATCTTCTCGCTTGGCCACGAGAATATCTCATCGGTATGGTCGGCCAGGTCGATAACGTCAACCTCGTACGAGCCCGCCTCAAGCAATTTCTCGACCAGAGTCTCGGCCACTTTGAGCGTGCGGGATTTGGGTTTGGGGTTTCCGACAATGATCGAAACTTTGAGCGTCATCAATTTCTCACTTATTAGATGTTGACGGTAAGTGAGACCAGCTGGAAAGTGCAGCGGGAGCTAACGAAGGAACGGCGAGCCATCGCGCGCAACACCCAACGTGTCTCACACACCACCGAGATTTTTTGGCCCGGTGGGCCCGCAACGGCTTACGTTGCATTTGTCAGACTACCAGCGTTCGCAGCCAAATGGAATATTATGTGCGATTTGGTCGAGGCGGCGGTGACGCGGAACCGTTCAGAGCCGTAAGCCGTCACGGAAGTATCATCGGCGACACAAATTTCCAACAAGAAATTCATCGCGAGTGGCGGTGGTTCCTCAATGCGGGCCTTCGCACCGCATCAGTTGACGCCCTCACGGCGCCATCACCCATGTAGAGAGACATGACGAGCACAGTGGCCCGCACGACTTGAACACCACTCAGAAGTCTCATCCGAAGTCGAGAAGCCGCGCAGACGATCCGCTGGGCAAACCAATTGCGCTAGTGACCCACCGATAGGGCTGGAGGGCCTTGTTCGTGGTTGGTGTAGCGTTCTTGGAGGACGTCGTCGAGTTCGAGTCGGGCGTTGAGGAGTGATCGTGTGCAGTCGTGTTGGGGGTTGGTGAAGAGTTCGGCGGGTGTGGCTTCTTCCACGACGCGGCCGTTTTGCATGACGTAGACGTAGTCGGCGACTTTCTTCACGACGGTCAGGTCGTGGGTGATGAAGAGGTAGCCGATCCCGAGGCGTTTCTGGAGGTCGCACATGAGGGACAGGATTCCGGACTTCACTGACACGTCGAGGGCGGAGACGGCTTCGTCCGCGACGATGATCTTCGGACCGGGGATGAGCGCGCGTGCGATGAGGACGCGCTGGCGTTGGCCGCCGCTGAGTTCGTGTGGGTACCGGTCGAGGTAGGTTCCTGCGGGTGTCAGTCCGACCAGGCTGAGCGTTTCGCGGACCTTGGCGTCGATGTCGGAGCGGTTCGTGGCCACGCCGTGGAGCCTGGCCACTTCCGCCAGTGCCGTGCGTACTGTCTTGC
This sequence comes from Arthrobacter sp. FW306-2-2C-D06B, assembly GCF_021789175.1. Lineage (NCBI taxonomy): Bacteria > Bacillati > Actinomycetota > Actinomycetes > Micrococcales > Micrococcaceae > Arthrobacter > Arthrobacter sp. FW306-2-2C-D06B. The sequence continues at coordinate 1,958,294 of NZ_CP084560.1, read as the reverse complement.
GCGGGTTCAAGGATCCGGAAGGATCCTGGAGAACGGCCTGGACCGCGGAGCGGAACTTGAACTGCTCCTTTCGTGATGTGCCGGCGATGCTGACACCGCCGATGCTGACACGGCCTTCGTCGGGGGTGATCAGTCCGAGCATCATTCTTGCCAGGGTGCTCTTGCCGCTTCCGCTCTCTCCGACGATCGTGACGAAGTCCCCCGCGTTCACTGACACGTTTACGGAGTCCACGGCACGCACTTGCAGACCCGGCTTCCCGGGCCGTTGCTTCCGGCCGAATGTCTTCGTCAGGGATTCGGCCCTCAGACGCATCGTTTCCACTTCGGTCATTTCCTTGTCTCGTCTTTCTCGAACGAGAAGAGTGCATCGTCCGCGCTGGACAGACTCCGCACGCTTTTCAGCAGGCTCTGGGTGTAGTTCTCCTGAGGACGCGTGAACACGGAATAGGTATCACCGGACTCCACCACGCGACCGTTATACATGACATAGACGCGGTCGCACATCTTGGCGATGACGGCCAGATCATGCGAAATCATCAGCAACGAAGTACCAAGTTCATCCACGGAGCGCTTCAGCGTGGCCAACACCTTGGCCTGGACCGTGACGTCCAAGGCAGTGGTCGGCTCGTCCGCGATCACGAGCTCCGGGCCTTTGGCCAGGGCAATCGCTATCGACACCCGCTGCCTCATGCCGCCGCTGAGCTCGAACGGAAACTTCCGTGCGACGCCCGCCGGATCGGACAGGCCTGCCATTTCAAGGTACTCGAAGACTCTCTCGTTCGACAGCAACGGCCGCCCGCACTCGGCGACCTGACGGCCGATCCGCATGGTCGGGTTCAGCGAGCTCAATGGATCCTGGAAAATCATCGAGACCAGCTCGCGACGGACATTTCTCCACATTTTGGGTGAAGCGCCGACATACTCTTCATCACAGAACCGGATGGAACCCTCGACCACCACTCGCCCGGACTGCGGCAACAAGCCGGCGATGGCCCGGCCTGTCACCGATTTACCGGAACCGGACTCCCCGACAATACCCACACGTTCACCGCGGCCCACGGACAAGTCCACGGAATGGACTGCCCGCACTTCTGCTTTCGGACCAGACGGCAACCGCACGCCAAGACCACGGACCTCCAGCAGCGACTGCGAACCGTGGCCGTCACCGCGGACCACCGGGGCCTTCCCCGGCGCAATCTCAGAGTTCATCATCCTCGTACTCATTTCACTCGGCTGAGGGTGGGGTTGAGAGTGTCGTTCAGCAGATCGCCCAGGACGTTGGCAGCCAAGACAACCAAGAAAATCGCCAGGCCCGGGAACACGGTCAGCCACCATGCCGTCTGCATGAAGGACTGGGCTTCGTTCAACAGCGTCCCCCAGCTGGGCGTGTTCGCGTTCCCCAGACCCAGGAACGAAAGACCCGACTCGTAAAGGATCGCCCGCCCAACTGTCATCGTGGTCGCCACGAGCACCGGCGCGAAGGCGTTGGGCAACACATCAGAGACCAGGATCCGCAGCGGACTGAACCCGGCAGCCCTGGCAGATTCGACATATCCCAGTTCACTGAGCTTCATGGTTTCGACCCGGACCAGACGGGCAACTCCGGGCCACATCGTGATGCTCAGGATCACGATCACAACCGGCATGCTGCTTCCCAGCAACGCCGTCGCCACAAGAGCCAGCACCAGGCCAGGAACCACCTGGAAGAACTCCGAAACCCTCATCAGTGCCGAGTCCAGGGCACCGCCAAAGAAGCCGGCAAGACCACCGAACGCAATCCCCAACGTCAGGCACAACAACCCTACAGCGACCCCGACCACGAGACTGATCTGCCCACCGACCAGGACCCGGGCAAAAACGTCGCGCCCCAGCGAGTCAGTGCCCATCAAATGAGACGCATTCGGCGCCAGCAACACACCGAACTTGGGCTCACTGGGCGACAAAGCGAAATACGGGCCAATGAACGAAGCCAAAGCGATAACAACAAGAAGTCCGCAGAAGCCGACAGCCGCAGGTCTGGAGAAAAACCGCCCCGCGAGGGAACGCCTTCCCGAAACCCGAGTCGCGCCGTCGGCCGCAACCATAGAAGAACCATTCACGCCGATCAATTCCTTACTCATGCCGACCCCGATACCAGCCGCCCGAACGCGCCGCGTCCCACGCAGAAGAAGACCGCACTGCACCCTGCATCACGCACCACTCATCTGTCGACGCATCCGTGCCCGGACCCGCGGATCCACAAGACCGTAAACAACATCAGTCAAAATGTTCACGACAACCACCGTTATCGCCACCACGAGAAGAATCCCAAGCACCACCATGTTCTCGCTGCGCTTGATGGACTCGTACATCAAAAGCCCCATCCCCGGCCAGCCGAAAACACTCTCAACCAGCACCGCGCCCGCCAACGCATGGCCAAGGTTGTAACCAATGACACTGACCATCGGCAACATCGAATTCAACAGACCATGCCGGCGCAGAACCTGATTCGGCGTCAGGCCCTTCGACCTGGCCGTATCGATATATTCCTGCCCCAGCACATCGATCATGCTCGACCGCATGATCCGCAGGAAGAACGCCAGCTCACCGAACGCCAGAGTGAGAACCGGAAGGACCATATGGCTCAAGGAAACCCCGTCCGAACCGAAATCCGACATCCCCTGCGCCGGCAACCACCCAAGCTGCACCGAAAACAAGAGAACCAGCATCAAAGCCAACCAAAAGACCGGCAATGAAAACAACGCAATAGCGCTATACGACAACGCCGCGTCCAACCGCCTCGACCTCGTCCGGGCAGCCAAAGCACCAAGCACAATCCCGCCCACAGCCGAAAGAACCAACGAGGGAATCGTCAACAGCAAGGTATTACCCAACCGCCCCCAAATAATCGACAGAACCGGCTCATTATTCGCATAAGAGAAACCCAGGTTCCCCGACAACACATTCTGCACATACGTGAAGAACCGCACATAAACAGGCTGGTCCAGACCAAAAGTGCTCGTCAGAACAGCACGATACTCATCCGTCACCGGCATATCACCCACCAGACCCTGAATAGGATCCCCAGGCGCCAACTGCAGCAAAACAAACATCGCCACAACCACAGCAAAAATGAGCAACAACGACGAACCCAACAAACGAAGATAATGGAGAATCAAATGTTTCAACAGTGTCATCCCAACACTAGAGGCGGCCGCGGAGTGTTTCTCTGAGTGAGCGGTTGGTGTGTGGTGTGGTGTGTATGCGGCCGCGGCGGCGGAGGGTGGCCAGGACGCGGTTGCAGATGACGCTGACTTCGGAGAGTGGCCAGGTGCCGAGAATGACGATGCCGTCGGCGCCTGAGGTGTCGTGGAGTTCTTCGAGGTCGGTGGCGATGGTGTTGGTAGGGCCGGTGAGGTGGACCGAGGGGGTGCCTACCGGCGGCCATGAGCGCTGCGGTCCGCGGTTCTGGAGGGCCGGGAGCAGATCGGGTGTTTCGGCGACTTGGATACTGACCGCGAGGTAGACCTTGACGTCGTCCGGGTCGCGTCCGGCCTCGGATGCGGTGTTTTTGATCTCGTTGCGCACGCGGCGGAATTCTTCGGGCCCGTCGGCGGTGACCAGCACGACTTCGGCGTGCCGGCTGACGAAGTCGGTCTCATCCGTGGAGGACATGGCGCTGACGAGCGGGGGTGTTCCCTGCCGGGAGGGCACGGTGTTCAGCGGGCCACGGACCCGGAAGTGCTCCCCGACGTGGTCGATTGTCCTGACTTTCGCGGGGTCTGCAAAGGTGCCCCGGGTGCGGTCTTGGACGAGCGCGTCCGGTTCCCAGGAGCCCCATAGTTCCTTGCAGACCTGGGCGTATTCGTTTGCGACTGAGAGCGGCTGGGCTGTTGCCTTGCTGCCATCGCGGCTTGGACTGCTGCCGTAGGAGCCGTCGATGTCGGTCGCGACGGCCCATCCGACGCGGCCTTGTGTCATGTGGTCCAGGGTCGTCAGTAGCCTGGCCATCATGAACGGCGGGTAGTCGGTCATTGCCAGTGCCGGGACAATGCCGAGCGAGGATGTCTCCGCTGCGATCAGGGGCACCAGGACACTGGGGTTCAGGGTGGGCCGCACGGTCTCTGCCAGTACCAGGAACTCCACACCTGCCCGCTCGATCATTTGTGCGCGGCTGATGTACTCGTCGGGATCGCACCACGGCGGTGCCTGCCCTGCTGCCCTCGCGCCGGCACTTCCTACGGGCTCTCCGATTTCTGCCAACCATCCAATGTGCATCTGCTTATCCGTCACTGTTATCGCCTCGATCCGGCGGTCTCGATGCCGCGGGAAATGTCTTCACTGAAATAGGGGTCTGCCATGTTCTCCCGGAATGTCGGATACCGGTAGCCCTTGCGGGTTAGCCCCCGCGACTGCAGGACGGGAACCAACTGGTCTACGAGCGGCACCACGACCGAGGGAACCATCGTGCCGCGGATCGCGAAGCCGTCACCGCCGACCTCCTCCATCACAGCCTCCAGCTCGTCGGCGATCTGCTCCGGGGTCCCCTGCACAAGGTGGGTGTCCTTCATGATTTCGGACATCGCGATCTCCCGGAGTGTGGGGGCACCCTTCTCGGTGTGCTGCTGGAGCACACCATCAGAACCGGCGATCTTCAGGTCCGCGGGCAGGGGTTCGTCGATCGGAAGACGCGAAACGTCGTAGCCGATCCTTGAGGAAAAGTTCGCCAGGCCCGTCTCCAGGTTGCTCGTCGGCAGGGCCAGTTCCTCGGCCCGCATTGCCTCGGCCTCCTCGACCGAGCCCGCAATATAGGGACGAATGGTGAAGAAGATCTTGCACGAGTCAGGATCCCGGCCGATAGAGGACATACGCGCCCGCATGTCGTCCCGGAAGTCCTTCATCGCCGCCGGCGAATTCCGGTGCGAGATGATCATGTCGGCGTGCTTGGCCGCGAACTCACGGCCCCGCTCGGATCCGCCCGCCTGCATGATCACCGGACGCCCCTGCGGCATCGGGGGAAGATGGAGCCGGTCCGCAGACCCGGGCAACCCCTCCCCGCCGGCCCACGCCTCTTTGGCCTCGGCCCAGATCCTGTCGGCAAGGTCCACGAACTCGTCCGCCATATCGTAGCGTTCGTCCTTGCTGAGCAGGTCGTCCACGCCAAAGTTCTTCGCGACCTCCTTGCCCATGGACGTCACGATATTCCAGCCCAGCCGGCCCTTCATCACGTGATCCAGCGAACTGGCAACCTGCGCGAGAAGTTTCGGCGGGAACAGCGTCGTGGACATTGTGGCAACCAGCCCGATCCGCTGGGTCGCCTGAGACATCGCCGCGATCAGGGGAAGAGGGTCATCATGGATGGACTCCCCGATCCCGTTCTTGACATACACATCAGGCTTGCCCTGGAAGACGTTACTGACAGAGAGCGTGTCAGCGAACATCACAGCCTCAAACCCTCCCCGCTCCAGCAGCCGCGTCATCTCGCGGTACCGCTCCGGACGCGTCCAGTCATAGCCGTTCTCCGCATCCAGCCGGTCCCAGAACCGAGGCGTATACGAAGTAAAAAAGATCAGTCGAAACGGATTCGCCATGCTCTTGAGGTGCCTTCCACTAACCTGCCGGAATAGTCTTAAATATATAATGTAGCAATGTTAGTCACATCACAACCCCGCATTCACCTTTCATATATTATGCAGTAATCTGTTGGTGGATGACAGGAACACGGCACCAACACCCAGACACGACCACCCCGCGGAGGCCCCTGATGGAACCCGAAAAACACGTCGCGCCCTACGCACACCTCGCACCCAAAATGGCCCAGCTGTCCTCCGACGTGCTCTACGGCGACGTCTGGGAACGAACCGACCTGAGCAAGCGAGACCGCAGCCTCATCACGGTCGCCGCCCTCGTCGCGACCTGCCGGCCCGAGCAAACCGGCTTCCACATGCAACGCGCCCTGCAAAACGGCGTCAAGGAAACAGAACTCGTGGAACTCATCACCCACCTCGCCTTCTACGCCGGATGGCCCAGCGCCGTCACAGCAATTGGCATCCTCCAGCAACTGCTGGACACCAACCAGCAAAAGTAGATGACCCTGGACAGCCGGGTAATAGCAATACAGAAGGCGACACGCAATGACACATTGGCAAAGAGGGCATAGGTCCAAAGATAGGAAGCCGCTGAGCCAGATTCTTGCCGAGCGGGAAAGTCGGCGAGTAGCGAGCATCGTTGCCGCTGTGGAGGCCGTCAAGTCCTCCCAAGATCCCTCAAACATTTCGTATGAGTCGATCGCGGACCTCACAGGTTTACCGCTTGGTTTCCTGCGGTGGAAGTATCCGACGATTGATTCACTTACCTCGGTAACGGTGCCATGATTCGCTACCTTGGGTTCTTTTAAACTAAGGATGCCTGGGGTCACCGCGCGGAGTTCAAAATCGAGTAATATATGAAATATTGGATTCGCCCAGAACGGAGATGGACATGGCTTCGCAGTCCTCGTTGACCGCCACCAACAGCCCCCGCAGGCAGCAGCTTCCCGAGGAGGTGGCTGCTCACATACGGACGCTAATCTTCTCAGGCGCCGTTCGGCCGGGAGACTATCTGCGGCTAGAACGAATCGCGGAAGAAGTGGGAGTGAGCACGACCCCGGTTCGCGAGGGTTTGCGAGCACTTGAGAGCGAAGGCTATGTCGAACTGGTACCCCGGCGAGGATTTGTTGTGGCACCATTCAAGCAACAGGATGTCCGTGATCTCTTTTGGGTTCAGTCGCAATTCGCCGGTGAACTCGCGGCACGAGCGGCGCAAAACATAACCCCAGAGAATCTCGCGCGTCTGCAAGAGAATGTTGACGATTACTTCCGCGCCTTGGCTATCGGCGACGGGCCGACCGTTGTCCATCTCGGTCACCAATTTCACAGGGAAATCAACTTGGCTGCAGATTCCCCGCGACTAGCTGCCCTCCTTGGAACTGTAGTCAAGAACCTCCCGAATGCCTTCTATGCGACGCTCGAAGGCTCTGTCGAGAGTGCAGGGGATTTCCATGCTGAACTCCTTGCGGCCTTGGTGGTGGGCGACGATAAGACAGTCAGGTCAGTCATGGAGCAGCACATTTTGAGCGGCGCAGATCGGCTGATTGCGATGCTAGAGGAGAACGGACTGTGGGCTCCCGTGGAGACGAGCGCCTAATAGGGGCGCGGCGCATGGTGAACTCACAAGCGGGCTGCCGTCCGTTGGGCTAGGACTCTTACACGCGAGGCCTCGTGTGGGTGGTGGGCCGGTTGCGTGGTGTTTGCCCGGATTTCGGCTCTCCCCCGCGATTGCGTGGGCCTGTCAGGCCAGGGGCGAGGGACTTTCGTCCCCTGTTCTTGACCCGCCGGCCACACGCACCGGACCAAAACCCAATTGGAGGAAATGATTATGAGCGGCGCAGAAGTCCAAGCCGGGTTCGATCCCCGCGCCTTCCGGAATGTCCTGGGACATTTCCCAACCGGAGTGGTGGTCATTACAGCCATCTCCGAAGACAACGAACCCGTCGGCATGGCCGTGGGCTCATTCACCTCCGTCTCGCTGGACCCGCCCCTGGTGGCCTTCCTCCCGGACAAGTCCTCCTCCACCTTCCCGAAAATCCAGCAGGCCGGAAGCTTTTGCGTCAATGTCCTGGCGACCTCCCAGGAATCAGTCTGCAGAGCCTTCGCGGCCAAGAACGCAGACCGTTTCACCGCCGTAGGATGGCGGCCATCAGAATCCGGCGCCCCGATACTGAACGGCGTTGTGGCATGGATCGAGTGTTCCATCGAATCAATCCATGAAGCCGGCGACCACTTCATCGTGGTTGGCGCCGTGAAAAACCTCGCCGTTGAAAACCCCTCGCTGCCCCTGCTGTTCTTCCAGGGAGGCTACGGCGGGTTCGCACCCGAAGCACTCGTCATGGGAGCCAACCCCCAGCTCATGGAACAGCTCCAGCTCGCGGACCGCGCAAGGGCGCATCTGGACGGACTGGCCGATGACCTCGGCGTCGGGACGACCGCACTCGCTGTTGCCGGCGATCACCAGTACATCGTCGCTTCCGCCCAACCGCAGGATTCCGGCCGACTCCCGCGCCGCGTCGGGCGCCGACTGCCGTTCCAGCCACCATGGGGAACGATTTTCCTCGCCTGGGCAGAGCAGCAGCAGCGCGAGAGCTGGTACGCCAAGGAAGGCATCAAAGCCGGAGACGAACGCTTTGAAATGCTCGAAACCGAAATGGCACTCATCCGAGACAAGGGCTTCGCCATCACACTGCGCTCCGCCCAGGAACCCTCCCACGAGGCCGTGCTGGATGAAATCGAAAACCATGGCCCCACCCCCGCCCTCGAACGCCAGCTGATAGCCTCCGCCAAGAGCGTCGAGAACTTCACCGCCCTGGCCCAACTCAACGAAGGAACAGCGGCCCAGGTCCAGCGCATCCGAGTCCCCGTGTTCACCGCCGACGGCGACGTCGCACTCGTGCTCTCCCTTTCCGACCTCCCCGCCGACATGACCCTGGACACCATCCACACCTACGTCGACCGTGCCAAGAACGTCTCTTCTGCCATATCAACATCCATCACAAACCACCACCGAGCCACCCCACAACACACCCACTAACCACAACACCAGACACCTCCGCCCTTCAGATTGATGCCCGCGAGAAGGCGGCCCCGAGCAGTGAAGAACGGGAAGAGATCAATCGCCTGCGCACCGAAATGCGTAACCCGAAGGAATCCAACGAGATCCTGAAACAGGCCTCGATCTTCTTCGCGATGGAGCTCGACCCTCGCCGCCCCTGACCTACCGTTTCATCTATGAGATGAGCTGGAGGCGGTGCGGTCGAGTCGATCTGTGCCGCCCCACGCCATGCAGGTTGCCGCGCGGACTTATGTTAGCGGCCATGAAAAACTGCCCGTAGGCGGCCACGAAAATTCCCACTGACGGCGTGGCGGCTGGGCCACACCCGCGTCCATCGGCCGTGGATTACAGAGCCGGGGATCTGGTTGCAGTGCGACTTCGGCGACGGCCCCCGGGTCGGCGGAGTGAAGACCATGCTGTTCGTGGCCTGGCTGGCGTTCTCGAGATTCCGGATCGTGACGCCGCTGCGTGACCGCCCCGCGCCGAGCGTGTTCGCCGCCCTGGGCCGGTGCCTCCGGAGCCGGACGGGCCCGGTCCATACTCGCCACCCGCCGCAAAGCGTCAGGTTTCCCCACAGGCAAAACCCTCGACGTCTGGGACCCGACCGTCTCCTCCATCCCCGCTCCGACCCAGCGGGCCCTGCGCACCCTGGAATGTATCGGCCGCAGAGAGAATCTCGTCGTTTGCGGCCCTCCGGCACCTGAAAGTCGTGGTCCTCGAAGCCCTCGGCCAGCAAGCCGTCGAAGCCGGCATGCGGGTTGCCTGGGTTCAGGCTCGAGGACCTCGGCGCCCTGATCCGCGCCCACCGCACCGACGACAGCGTCACCCGGGCCGTCGCCAGGATCCTTCGCGCCGAACTGGTGGTGAACGATGACATCGGCCTCTTGCCCGTGGCCACCGACGCCGCCGAAGGCCTCTACCCGGTCGTGGACGCCTACGAAAGGCGCCCCGTCGCGATTTCCTCGAACCTTCACTTGGCGGCCTTTGACGAGCTCATCCCCAAAACCCTGGCCACGGCCACCGTAGACCGCCTCCTGCACCACGCCCACGTCTGCCAAACCAGCGGCGACTCCATCCGCCTCACCCAGGCCTCGTCGGAAAAGGAGGCACCCAACTGAACTAACAAACACGACGATGGCTAATCCCGCCGAACCAGAGTGGGCAAATCTGTTGGCCAACACCGGACAGTTTTGCTAACCACCAGCGGGCACATCTGGCTGTGAAACCTGGTTTGCTGTCCGCGGCTCCAAGCGCGCGACGGTTCAAGCCGTCCCCAGTATGGAACTTCGCCGGAACTCCATTGAAATACGAGCCACACCAGTCCACAACGCCCGCAGCAGCCTTGTGCAATCGGGACAGGACTTCAGCCTTTTTGCTCGTCACGCGGCATGAGCTCGTGCCGTGACGTCTGTTTGGGCGTGAATCTGAAGTGGAGTCCCCCACTGCGAGCGCCAAAGCAGCTTCAGCCAACAACGCGAACCAAAGGATGCTTCGGGCGATCTGCTTTCGCGTCGTATTGCCGGGCTGACCGAGACGTCAAACATGTCGGTAGCTGCCGTCAGGGCGTAGGCTCATCTCGCAAAACTGAGTGTTTCTCTGGGCGGCTGTGTGGAGCTACCTCCTTTAAAGAAGTGAGGTCGGGCAGTCATACCGTTCGGATGACTGCCCGACCTCACTTCGACGCTACGGCCCCATTTACACACCGTAGCTGCGCTGCAACACTTGGACCCGCGTGTTTGCTTGCCTCTGTCCGGGCATCGACGCTAGTAGCTTTTACATGGTGCGCCGGTGGTGGGGGCATCTATCGCTCTGCCCCCGCCAAGCCAGAACTTAGCGCGAACGAATAGTCGCCCAGGCTGTTGAACTGACCGCGTTGGCTGCGTCCATGTTGAACTTCTTGTCAACGACCGAGTAGCCATTCAATGACACTAGAGGCATGCTGGGCATCGTTTCCAGGATGCGCTTCTCAGCGATTGCGAAGTATTTGGCGCGTTCTGTCGGGTCAGTGACTTGCCCCGCCTTCGTAAAGGCATCGTCGATCACATTGTCGCAGGTGCCGGACGCATTCTTGTAGGGGACCTTGCCTGCGTTGCAGGTATAAAGGCGGGTGGTTCCGATGCTCGGATCCTCGAACGTAAAGAAGCCGTTCAACGACATGTCGAAGTCGCGCTTCGTGTAAGTCTTGTCTACCCAGACCTTCGAGTCGAGGGCCTCCAACTGAACAGTGATACCTACTGCCTTGAGGTTGGCTTGGATCAGGTTTGCGATGGCCGAGTACACCGCTTGGGTCGAATCAAACGCCAGGCGCAGAGTGAAACGGTTGCCGCTGCTGTCTGCCTTGTAGCCCGCCTGATCGAGAGCAGCCGCAGCTGCGCTCGAGGAATACGGCAGCTCCTTTGTGAAGTCAACAGAGCCATCGATCAGCTGACTGAAAGCCTTGGGAATCGGGCCACGGGCGGCGTCTCCTAAACCGAACAGTGCCTTGTCGACGATGGCCTGCTTGTCGATTGCTTGGTAGATCGCCCGCCGAACCTGCGGGTTGGACACGACCTCACGTTCGGTATTGAAGAAGACGGTTTCACTCCCCTTTCCACCCAAAACGTCTGGCAGATCGAACTTACTCTTATTGAGCTGTGCCTGCTGTGCCTTATCCACATATGCGCCGTACAGATAATCGATGTCACCACTTTGCAGGGCAAGCATGCGGGCGCTTGTATCAGGCATGACTTTGAAGATGATCTTGTTGACGTCACCCTTCTGCCCCCAATATCCGTCGTAGCGGGACAGAACTGCCTTATCGCCCGGCGTGAAACTATCGAGCTTGTACGGACCAGTGCCGATTGGCTTCATGTTGGCGGGGTCCGTGGCAATGTCCTTAGTAGTGAAAATGTGTTCTGGTATCATCCATGCACCAGCCAAGGCGCTAAGGAACGGTGCGTAGGGAGTTTTGAAGTTCACCACAACCGTCGTGGCGTCCGGTGTTTCGACTGAATTAATCTGCTTCGTAATCGGCGCCAGTTGAGCGCTCAGCGGCATTAGCTTTTCGAAGTCGAACTTCACGTCGGCCGAGGTAAACGGCTTGCCATCCTGGGATGTAATTCCATCCTGCAGCTTAAACGTGTACACGAGGCCATCAGCAGAGACGGTCCACGACTTTGCAAGGAGCGGCACGGGCTTGTAGTTGGCGTCCAACTGGGTCAGCCCCTCGTAAAATGTGCCGGAACCGATGATGACCGTCGAGGCCCCAGTACCGAGATACCGGTTGAAGTTAGGGGGATTGTCGCCAACGGCGCTAATTAGCGTCTTCTCGGCGGTGTTCGATCCGCCACTCGAACTGTTGCTGCATCCCGAGAGGGCAAGGGCACCAACGACCACCCCCACAGCCAACCATTTCATAGAACGTCTGCGCATGCGCGAATTCTCCTTTATCACGACTTGGCCCCAGGCGGGCTTTGCTAATACTATATATAAAATGTGATGTGGTCAACGGTTTGGTCGCCGCCTCCCTGCGGCGAAAAGCCGCCGGGATCGCAACAGCCCAAGGTGTAACCACAGCCACCGTGATCCGGGCGAGACTCAGCCCTGAACGCTTCCGCGCAGCGGGCATACCGCTCTGCCTACGTTCGGAGTCCCTATCGGGGTCTATTACGGCAGGCAGGCACCAGCGATTTCAATGCATATCGACGTGCCCAGAGGCGCGGATGCAAATGGCCGGCATGCCCTCACTTATTCAAAGATGCGCTCAACCTCAATTGAGGCTCAAAACCCACCGTCGACTCGTATAGTCCTTCCGGTGACGAACCGGCTCATGTCGCTCGCGAGGAACACTGCGACAGGACCAAAGTCGCGATCGGCGTCGCCGAACTTCCCACCGAGAGGAATCAAGCGGGCGTTCAGAGCGTCTGAAGCATCCCGCTCTTCCTGCGTCTGGCGGGCTCTGACTTCTTCATGCAGCGGTGTCACAATTGCGGGGGTGACAACGTTGGCAGTGATGCCATATTGCCCCCACTCGCGCGCGATGCCCCGCGTCCATGACTCCAGCGCCCCCTTGGCTGAGGCGTACAAGGCGTTACCGCTATTCTGAAGCACGAGTTGTCCGCGCTCAGAGGCGCCAGAACCACAATTGATTATGCGCCCGCCTTTGTCCTTCAGGTGACGAAAGGCCGCTTGGTTGACGAAAACTGTGCCCAAAACGTGGATCGAAAACGTACGTTGCCATTGTTCGACTGTCATTTCATGCGCCAGGACTCGCTCGTTATTGCCCGCGGTATCCATGGCTCCGTCCAGACCCCCCATCCACGCCACGGCCTCATCGACAGCGTTGTCAACGCTCTCCTTAGAAGCCACGTCGCACTGGAAGAATTTCGCCGCATCGCCCAGTTTTTCTGCTTGCTCAATGCCTGCAGCGACATTGATGTCGAGGATTGCCACGCGAGCTCCCTCCCGGGCAAATGCTCGCACGGCTCCCGCCCCAACGCCGGTTGATCCGCCCGCCACTACAAACTTCCGACCCTCAAGCAACATGTCAGAAAACCCTCTCGATTGAATGATGGGCACCACTTGGATGTGTTGCCCTCGCCATGCCTTCTTGCGTTGATCGCGTACGCCCCAACGATCTTGCCGACAGGATGAACCGAGGCCAGCGGGATCCGATTCACACTGTCAACAAATATTATATTTTTAACTTTGATATAACACGGGAATTATGAGAGCGCAGGGTCCCCACCCGCCACTCACGAGCAGAGACTGGGCTGCCGCGAGGTACTGTTCAGGCGCAGTCGATCAGGATCCCAGCGAGCCTCTCCGGTCGGTCAACCATGACGTCATGGCCACACGGGACGTCATATCTAACCCAGCCCGGCGTAGCCTCGAATTTCTTCGCGAACCCTTCGAGCACGGGGTGCTTGTTTGCAAAGCCCTCGGGAACAGGGTGCTTCCATTCGCTTGCCCAGACGTATGCTTTCTTGGGAACGGCTTCTCGTGCACCAGTTAAAGTGATCCGGTCTTCCCAGTGGCTGATCGGGTGCGGACTCATCTTGGAATCGACCCATGCCCGGTTCTCCGCAGTCTGGATTCCAAAGTACTCGGCCTGGGGCGGAGTGTGGCCCCAACGGCCCTCCGCTCGGAGGCGCGTGAGCACCTCCCCAGTAGCGTCCGGAGCTTGCTCAAGAATGCTGTCGCCGTTTTCCGGCATGACAGCATCGACGAATACTATCGAAGCCAGTCGGGGAAGCACCCTTTCTGCCACACCGGAGATCACCCAGCCACCGTACGAATGGCCAACAAGGACCACGTCATCCAAGTCTTCGTATTCGATCACGTTAACGACATCACTAATATGCGTTTCCACATGAATATCCGGACCCAGCAGATGCGATCTGTCTCCGAGTCCCGTCAGAGAAGGCGTAAAGACACGATGCCCCAGCGCGGTAAGCCGATCACGGACGGGACCCCAACACCAGCCACCATGAAAGGCCCCATGGACGAGAACGAAGTTGCGCGGCGCCAGGATCCTCGGCTCCTCCGCCACAGAGTCAAGCTCGGATCCGCTTTGGTGAAGATTAGCGTCTACGGGGTCATTCACACTACATCTGCCTTTCTATCGGTAACGGCTGACGCACGATCCTCGAGCACAGTAGCGAAACCACTCGGAAGGCCAATGGATCGGATCTCCACATACGGGTCAATCCCTTCGGGTCCAGCCTCTCGCCCGATGCCACTAGCCTTGAAGCCGCCCATTGGCGCTCTGAGTCCTGCCGGGCTGCCGTTGAGCTCGACAGTCCCCGTTCGAAGCTTGCTGGCGACAGACAATCCATGGTCAAGATCCGATGTGAACACTGCGCCGTTGAGTCCGTAGATCGAATCGTTGGCGATCGATATCGCTTCTTCCACCGAAACGTACGGGATTACCGAGAGCACCGGGCCGAAGATCTCCTCCTGTGCGATGCTCATGTCCGGGCGGACGTCGGCGAAGATGGTGGGCTCGACATACCAACCGAGAGCGGAGTCTCGTGGTCGACCTCCGACCACCGCCCGGGCACCTTCGGCAATCCCGGCTTCGATGTATCGCTCGATGTTCCCCCTCTGGCGTTCGCTGACCATTGGACCAATTTGTGTGGCTGGGTCCTGCGGGTCACCAACTGGCATCGAGGCCACCAGCGCAGCGAGACGTTCGAGGAGCTCCTGCTCACGGTGCCGCGACACCACCAGTCGTGTCTTGAGGCTGCACACCTGACCGCTATTGCGAAGCGACGCAAATCGAAGCGATTCCACAGTCATTTCCAGGTCGGCATCATCCAAGATGATTGCTGCCGATTTGCCGCCGAGTTCCAGAGTGACCCGCTTCAGGTTTTGACCGCAGAGAGACGCGATCCGTCGACCGGCGAGGGTCGATCCCGTGAAGGACACCTTGTCGACTCCGGGGTGAGTCACGAGACTCTCGCTGACCTCGCGATCGGCGGGAATTATGTTCACTACGCCTGACGGGAGACCTGCCTCTTGCAGCAACTCGGCAAGCAGGTAGGCGTCAAGCGGGGTTTCTGGAGCAGGTTTGATAACCATGGTGCAACCTGCCAGGAGCGCCGGCACGAGCTTCTGCATAATGATGCTCTGAGGGACGTTCCAAGGAACAATCGCTGCGACTACCCCCACGGGCTCCCTCGTGACGAGGGCCGCACCATTCGCCGAGCGGCGAATGGCCGAAAACGGATACTCGCGAACGACCTCCAAGAATGTATCGAGGACCATCAACGGCGTCGTCGCCTGAATCGTGCGTGACAGCGTGATTGGGCAGCCCATTTCGCTGGTGATTAGCTCGGCGAAAGTCTCGCGCTGTAGGGCGTAAATGGCCCTAAACCGCTCAAGTACCGCAACTCGATCCTCCAGTGGGAGTCGTGGCCACGGTCCACGGTCGAATGCATCGCGGGCTGCGGCCACTGCCCTATTCATGTCCTCGTGGGAAGAAGAAGGAACGGAGGCGATTACCTCTTCCGTTGCAGGCGAAACCACCGCAATCTTCTCCGACGAGGTCGGTGACACCCACGCACCGCCGATAAATAGCTGGTCGTACCTACCGCTCCAGGTCATGTCTCATCCCTGTCATTCATTGATATTCCCTGCTCTGAGTGCCTCATCCCGAATCTCTGTTCCAGCTCGAGTCGTCCTCTAAGACCCCATAACTGTGACGTGGATTGGAGCCCGCCCCGTCTTGATCTCGCCGCCGAGAATCTGAATCGCTTCCTCGGCGCGGTCGAGGGGCAGAGTATGTGTGTGCCAGTCTGAGAAATCGTAGCGGCCGGAGAGGATGGCATCGATTGCACGCTTCTGACTGCGCGCACTATAGCCGAGCGCACCGCGCAGGTCGAGACTCTTCAGCACAAGCTGATCCGGCACGAAGTCGGGGAGCTTATTCATGCCCTTGAGCCCCCCCAGGACTACTGTGCCACAGCGCCTGACGGCAACGAGGGAGTCCATGATCGGCTGCATGGCGTTTGGTGTGACATCCAGTGCGACGTCCACGACCTCGGAACCAATCTGATCGATGAGACTGCTCGGCTCATTGGGGTCCACGACTATGGCGTCTGTAGCTCCGAGCTTGAGGGCGATCTTCAACTTCTCAGTACTGTTGGGCGTGCCCGTTATGATGATCCGGTTTGCACCAGCTTCACGGCAAGCCACAACCGATGCCAACCCCCGCTGGCCGGAACCCAGAATCAACACATCATCCCCGATGGTGACGCCCCCACGCGAAACGGCCCAGTCAAATCCTGCCGCCAATGGGTTGAACAGCAATACGTCCTCAGCCGGAACACCTTCGGGGATCTTGTGGATGACTGTGTTCGCCGCGATCATCATATATTCGGAGAGACTCCCCCAGAGACCGCGCTCGACCGATGCGTAACCACGCCGGATCCGGCCGGGTGAAGTACACGCCAGTCGGTTTCCAGCTGCGCAGTTCTGGCATACCGTGCAACCAAGCGGCCAGGTGAGCACTCTGTCACCTTCCTCGACGTTCCACCGCTCCTTCGCGGCCGGCGTGAGACGGTCGATCCGGAGCAACGGTTCGTGGCCGATGATGCATGGGTATTCAAGAATGCCGGATTCGTCAAAATTTCCGATGTATTGCTCGTAGTCACTGCCGCACAACCCCGACGCTTCAACGCGAGCAAGCGCATCGCCGTCGGCCAGGGTGTCAGGGAGCGGAACTTCCATCAACGACATCTTTCGGGGGCCGCTCTGGACCCAAGACCTGCTCATCCCAGCCATCAGTTATCTCCTCAATCGGATGGACTCTCGCCTGTCTAATCAGGCGAGATCGCATTCACCGTCAGCACGGGGATGCAATCACAGACATAATATACTTTATCTATTTCGGGGCTGAACCGGCAAGAGTCCTGTAGCACCAGATGCAACAAGCCGGTGCCAAACCCGTGCGCAATTGGAATGGAGTGCCCCGGCAAGTGGGCCAAAGCGAGGTCAGTCCCTCAAGGTTTCCGCCTACTGCTCACTAACCGTGCTGGCATTCGTTCTCCATGTTGGGCGACAACCACCCTTGTGGTCACGCTCGTGACTGGCCTACTGACTGGACGCCCTACAGCGGGGTCGAAAAGTCAATAGGGTTCGCCGACGTCATACCACCGTCGACGGGAAGCGTTTGCCCAGTCACGTAGCTCGCGAGATCGGACGAAAGGAACAAGATAGGCCCTGCCATCTCCTCGGGCCTGCCGAGACGCTGCATCGGAAGCGTGCTACGGCGGACGCGCTCCTCGGCTGGACTCGAGTCCGGTCGCCGGGGCGTCATCGTCGAGCCGGGCGCGATCGCGTTGACTCGGATACCGTGTTCTGCCCATTCAATCGCCATGGACTTGACCAACTGGTTAAGCCCCGCTTTCGCCGCACTGTAAGGTCCCAAACCGGGCGTGGCGATGATGCTACCCACGGAAGACACAAATGTCGCGGCGCCTGGTCGGCCAGCCCGTACGCACGCAGCGGCAAACGCCTTGCCGAGCACGAACACATAGCGAAGATTCATATTGAGGTCAGCGTCGAAGCCCTCCGCGCTGGTTTCCAGGAGCGTGGACCACGAACCGCCACCAACAACCGTTATCAACACATCCACGCCGCCCAGTGCAGCTTCTGCCTCCGCGATGATTCGCTCCGCCTGAACATCATCGAGCACGTCGCCAACGAGGGCTGTGGCTTCTACGCCCAACTCCCGCGCCTTTTCGCAGACCTCCTCGGCCTTTTCCGCGTTGATGTCGACGACGGCGACATTGCAGCCGACCTTGGCCAGCGCCAAGGCGGTTTGGCCACCGATTCCCCAGCCCCCGCCGATAATGAGAGCTCCCTTGCCTGATAGTCCAAACATGTCCATCTGATTCATCTCCTATTGGGTTTGCGCGCCGCAGCGCGATAGTTCTAGCACCGGCTAATCTGGTCACAAACCCGATTGGCCGCGGAGTCCTGCCTCGTCGCCTCCGGCATACTTGAATCCTCAGGCGACTTGTTCGTGGTTGGTGTAGCGTTCTTGGAGGACGTCGTCGAGTTCGAGTCGGGCGTTGAGGAGTGATCGTGTGCAGTCGTGTTGGGGGTTGGTGAAGAGTTCGGCGGGTGTGGCTTCTTCCACGACGCGGCCGTTTTGCATGACGTAGACGTAGTCGGCGACTTTCTTCACGACGGTCAGGTCGTGGGTGATGAAGAGGTAGCCGATCCCGAGGCGTTTCTGGAGGTCGCACATGAGGGACAGGATTCCGGACTTCACTGACACGTCGAGGGCGGAGACGGCTTCGTCCGCGACGATGATCTTCGGACCGGGGATGAGCGCGCGTGCGATGAGGACGCGCTGGCGTTGGCCGCCGCTGAGTTCGTGTGGGTACCGGTCGAGGTAGGTTCCTGCGGGTGTCAGTCCGACCAGGCTGAGCGTTTCGCGGACCTTGGCGTCGATGTCGGAGCGGTTCGTGGCCACGCCGTGGAGCCTGGCCACTTCCGCCAGTGCCGTGCGTACTGTCTTGCGCGGGTTCAAGGATCCGGAAGGATCCTGGAGAACGGCCTGGACCGCGGAGCGGAACTTGAACTGCTCCTTTCGTGATGTGCCGGCGATGCTGACACCGCCGATGCTGACACGGCCTTCGTCGGGGGTGATCAGTCCGAGCATCATTCTTGCCAGGGTGCTCTTGCCGCTTCCGCTCTCTCCGACGATCGTGACGAAGTCCCCCGCGTTCACTGACACGTTTACGGAGTCCACGGCACGCACTTGCAGACCCGGCTTCCCGGGCCGTTGCTTCCGGCCGAATGTCTTCGTCAGGGATTCGGCCCTCAGACGCATCGTTTCCACTTCGGTCATTTCCTTGTCTCGTCTTTCTCGAACGAGAAGAGTGCATCGTCCGCGCTGGACAGACTCCGCACGCTTTTCAGCAGGCTCTGGGTGTAGTTCTCCTGAGGACGCGTGAACACGGAATAGGTATCACCGGACTCCACCACGCGACCGTTATACATGACATAGACGCGGTCGCACATCTTGGCGATGACGGCCAGATCATGCGAAATCATCAGCAACGAAGTACCAAGTTCATCCACGGAGCGCTTCAGCGTGGCCAACACCTTGGCCTGGACCGTGACGTCCAAGGCAGTGGTCGGCTCGTCCGCGATCACGAGCTCCGGGCCTTTGGCCAGGGCAATCGCTATCGACACCCGCTGCCTCATGCCGCCGCTGAGCTCGAACGGAAACTTCCGTGCGACGCCCGCCGGATCGGACAGGCCTGCCATTTCAAGGTACTCGAAGACTCTCTCGTTCGACAGCAACGGCCGCCCGCACTCGGCGACCTGACGGCCGATCCGCATGGTCGGGTTCAGCGAGCTCAATGGATCCTGGAAAATCATCGAGACCAGCTCGCGACGGACATTTCTCCACATTTTGGGTGAAGCGCCGACATACTCTTCATCACAGAACCGGATGGAACCCTCGACCACCACTCGCCCGGACTGCGGCAACAAGCCGGCGATGGCCCGGCCTGTCACCGATTTACCGGAACCGGACTCCCCGACAATACCCACACGTTCACCGCGGCCCACGGACAAGTCCACGGAATGGACTGCCCGCACTTCTGCTTTCGGACCAGACGGCAACCGCACGCCAAGACCACGGACCTCCAGCAGCGACTGCGAACCGTGGCCGTCACCGCGGACCACCGGGGCCTTCCCCGGCGCAATCTCAGAGTTCATCATCCTCGTACTCATTTCACTCGGCTGAGGGTGGGGTTGAGAGTGTCGTTCAGCAGATCGCCCAGGACGTTGGCAGCCAAGACAACCAAGAAAATCGCCAGGCCCGGGAACACGGTCAGCCACCATGCCGTCTGCATGAAGGACTGGGCTTCGTTCAACAGCGTCCCCCAGCTGGGCGTGTTCGCGTTCCCCAGACCCAGGAACGAAAGACCCGACTCGTAAAGGATCGCCCGCCCAACTGTCATCGTGGTCGCCACGAGCACCGGCGCGAAGGCGTTGGGCAACACATCAGAGACCAGGATCCGCAGCGGACTGAACCCGGCAGCCCTGGCAGATTCGACATATCCCAGTTCACTGAGCTTCATGGTTTCGACCCGGACCAGACGGGCAACTCCGGGCCACATCGTGATGCTCAGGATCACGATCACAACCGGCATGCTGCTTCCCAGCAACGCCGTCGCCACAAGAGCCAGCACCAGGCCAGGAACCACCTGGAAGAACTCCGAAACCCTCATCAGTGCCGAGTCCAGGGCACCGCCAAAGAAGCCGGCAAGACCACCGAACGCAATCCCCAACGTCAGGCACAACAACCCTACAGCGACCCCGACCACGAGACTGATCTGCCCACCGACCAGGACCCGGGCAAAAACGTCGCGCCCCAGCGAGTCAGTGCCCATCAAATGAGACGCATTCGGCGCCAGCAACACACCGAACTTGGGCTCACTGGGCGACAAAGCGAAATACGGGCCAATGAACGAAGCCAAAGCGATAACAACAAGAAGTCCGCAGAAGCCGACAGCCGCAGGTCTGGAGAAAAACCGCCCCGCGAGGGAACGCCTTCCCGAAACCCGAGTCGCGCCGTCGGCCGCAACCATAGAAGAACCATTCACGCCGATCAATTCCTTACTCATGCCGACCCCGATACCAGCCGCCCGAACGCGCCGCGTCCCACGCAGAAGAAGACCGCACTGCACCCTGCATCACGCACCACTCATCTGTCGACGCATCCGTGCCCGGACCCGCGGATCCACAAGACCGTAAACAACATCAGTCAAAATGTTCACGACAACCACCGTTATCGCCACCACGAGAAGAATCCCAAGCACCACCATGTTCTCGCTGCGCTTGATGGACTCGTACATCAAAAGCCCCATCCCCGGCCAGCCGAAAACACTCTCAACCAGCACCGCGCCCGCCAACGCATGGCCAAGGTTGTAACCAATGACACTGACCATCGGCAACATCGAATTCAACAGACCATGCCGGCGCAGAACCTGATTCGGCGTCAGGCCCTTCGACCTGGCCGTATCGATATATTCCTGCCCCAGCACATCGATCATGCTCGACCGCATGATCCGCAGGAAGAACGCCAGCTCACCGAACGCCAGAGTGAGAACCGGAAGGACCATATGGCTCAAGGAAACCCCGTCCGAACCGAAATCCGACATCCCCTGCGCCGGCAACCACCCAAGCTGCACCGAAAACAAGAGAACCAGCATCAAAGCCAACCAAAAGACCGGCAATGAAAACAACGCAATAGCGCTATACGACAACGCCGCGTCCAACCGCCTCGACCTCGTCCGGGCAGCCAAAGCACCAAGCACAATCCCGCCCACAGCCGAAAGAACCAACGAGGGAATCGTCAACAGCAAGGTATTACCCAACCGCCCCCAAATAATCGACAGAACCGGCTCATTATTCGCATAAGAGAAACCCAGGTTCCCCGACAACACATTCTGCACATACGTGAAGAACCGCACATAAACAGGCTGGTCCAGACCAAAAGTGCTCGTCAGAACAGCACGATACTCATCCGTCACCGGCATATCACCCACCAGACCCTGAATAGGATCCCCAGGCGCCAACTGCAGCAAAACAAACATCGCCACAACCACAGCAAAAATGAGCAACAACGACGAACCCAACAAACGAAGATAATGGAGAATCAAATGTTTCAACAGTGTCATCCCAACACTAGAGGCGACCTTCATCGGTAATTTATATATTATATGTCGATTGTTTCCTTTGTGTTTCACATCATTGTGAATCCTCAGGTCCAGTCGACGCCGGCCACATGACGGGTAGGTTAGAAGCTACCAAGCGTGCGACAGAGTCTCAGCGATGTCCTTCTTGATTTGTGACTGCGGGCGACGGCCTCGAACCGCGCAATCCGTTCAGACCAACGATTGCCGTGCGCCGCAGGGTCTTGCGCAGCGCGACGCCGGCCTCGCGTTCCGCCTGATCCATGGATTCGCGCCAACTTATGACGCGCCCTCCACGTCGGGACGCTCCGGGCCGCCAAGTCCAGCATATGTTCCTTGATTCAGGCTTGAATTCGGTTGCAAGCCGAAGTTGCCAGTACAGACATACGAGAGCAAAGTCCCGATCTGTATTCGCCGAGCAATGTCCATTCCGGACACTGCTCGGCGAATTCGGAGACTCGCGAGCTTTACGGAGGGCGCAGGGCGAAACCTCTGCATTCCCCGTCAACTCAGCTTGTCGAACCTGGAGCCTCACTCTGTACTTCGACGAACTGAGAGGCACCGCCGGGCTGTTTCGGCGGGGTTGTTGTCGGCGCTGTGGCCTCGTCAGGCGCGGAGTGTTTCTCTGAGTGAGCGGTTGGTGTGTGGTGTGGTGTGTATGCGGCCGCGGCGGCGGAGGGTGGCCAGGACGCGGTTGCAGATGACGCTGACTTCGGAGAGTGGCCAGGTGCCGAGAATGACGATGCCGTCGGCGCCTGAGGTGTCGTGGAGTTCTTCGAGGTCGGTGGCGATGGTGTTGGTAGGGCCGGTGAGGTGGACCGAGGGGGTGCCTACCGGCGGCCATGAGCGCTGCGGTCCGCGGTTCTGGAGGGCCGGGAGCAGATCGGGTGTTTCGGCGACTTGGATACTGACCGCGAGGTAGACCTTGACGTCGTCCGGGTCGCGTCCGGCCTCGGATGCGGTGTTTTTGATCTCGTTGCGCACGCGGCGGAATTCTTCGGGCCCGTCGGCGGTGACCAGCACGACTTCGGCGTGCCGGCTGACGAAGTCGGTCTCATCCGTGGAGGACATGGCGCTGACGAGCGGGGGTGTTCCCTGCCGGGAGGGCACGGTGTTCAGCGGGCCACGGACCCGGAAGTGCTCCCCGACGTGGTCGATTGTCCTGACTTTCGCGGGGTCTGCAAAGGTGCCCCGGGTGCGGTCTTGGACGAGCGCGTCCGGTTCCCAGGAGCCCCATAGTTCCTTGCAGACCTGGGCGTATTCGTTTGCGACTGAGAGCGGCTGGGCTGTTGCCTTGCTGCCATCGCGGCTTGGACTGCTGCCGTAGGAGCCGTCGATGTCGGTCGCGACGGCCCATCCGACGCGGCCTTGTGTCATGTGGTCCAGGGTCGTCAGTAGCCTGGCCATCATGAACGGCGGGTAGTCGGTCATTGCCAGTGCCGGGACAATGCCGAGCGAGGATGTCTCCGCTGCGATCAGGGGCACCAGGACACTGGGGTTCAGGGTGGGCCGCACGGTCTCTGCCAGTACCAGGAACTCCACACCTGCCCGCTCGATCATTTGTGCGCGGCTGATGTACTCGTCGGGATCGCACCACGGCGGTGCCTGCCCTGCTGCCCTCGCGCCGGCACTTCCTACGGGCTCTCCGATTTCTGCCAACCATCCAATGTGCATCTGCTTATCCGTCACTGTTATCGCCTCGATCCGGCGGTCTCGATGCCGCGGGAAATGTCTTCACTGAAATAGGGGTCTGCCATGTTCTCCCGGAATGTCGGATACCGGTAGCCCTTGCGGGTTAGCCCCCGCGACTGCAGGACGGGAACCAACTGGTCTACGAGCGGCACCACGACCGAGGGAACCATCGTGCCGCGGATCGCGAAGCCGTCACCGCCGACCTCCTCCATCACAGCCTCCAGCTCGTCGGCGATCTGCTCCGGGGTCCCCTGCACAAGGTGGGTGTCCTTCATGATTTCGGACATCGCGATCTCCCGGAGTGTGGGGGCACCCTTCTCGGTGTGCTGCTGGAGCACACCATCAGAACCGGCGATCTTCAGGTCCGCGGGCAGGGGTTCGTCGATCGGAAGACGCGAAACGTCGTAGCCGATCCTTGAGGAAAAGTTCGCCAGGCCCGTCTCCAGGTTGCTCGTCGGCAGGGCCAGTTCCTCGGCCCGCATTGCCTCGGCCTCCTCGACCGAGCCCGCAATATAGGGACGAATGGTGAAGAAGATCTTGCACGAGTCAGGATCCCGGCCGATAGAGGACATACGCGCCCGCATGTCGTCCCGGAAGTCCTTCATCGCCGCCGGCGAATTCCGGTGCGAGATGATCATGTCGGCGTGCTTGGCCGCGAACTCACGGCCCCGCTCGGATCCGCCCGCCTGCATGATCACCGGACGCCCCTGCGGCATCGGGGGAAGATGGAGCCGGTCCGCAGACCCGGGCAACCCCTCCCCGCCGGCCCACGCCTCTTTGGCCTCGGCCCAGATCCTGTCGGCAAGGTCCACGAACTCGTCCGCCATATCGTAGCGTTCGTCCTTGCTGAGCAGGTCGTCCACGCCAAAGTTCTTCGCGACCTCCTTGCCCATGGACGTCACGATATTCCAGCCCAGCCGGCCCTTCATCACGTGATCCAGCGAACTGGCAACCTGCGCGAGAAGTTTCGGCGGGAACAGCGTCGTGGACATTGTGGCAACCAGCCCGATCCGCTGGGTCGCCTGAGACATCGCCGCGATCAGGGGAAGAGGGTCATCATGGATGGACTCCCCGATCCCGTTCTTGACATACACATCAGGCTTGCCCTGGAAGACGTTACTGACAGAGAGCGTGTCAGCGAACATCACAGCCTCAAACCCTCCCCGCTCCAGCAGCCGCGTCATCTCGCGGTACCGCTCCGGACGCGTCCAGTCATAGCCGTTCTCCGCATCCAGCCGGTCCCAGAACCGAGGCGTATACGAAGTAAAAAAGATCAGTCGAAACGGATTCGCCATGCTCGTGAGGTGCCTTCCACTAACCTGCAGACGGAATGTAAAATATATAATGTAGCAAAGTTGACTTTATCACAACCCCGCGTTCACCTTTCATATATTATGCAGTAATCTGTTGGTGGATGACAGGAACACGGCACCAACACCCAGACACGACCACCCCGCGGAGGCCCCTGATGGAACCCGAAAAACACGTCGCGCCCTACGCACACCTCGCACCCAAAATGGCCCAGCTGTCCTCCGACGTGCTCTACGGCGACGTCTGGGAACGAACCGACCTGAGCAAACGCGACCGCAGCCTCATCACGGTCGCCGCCCTCGTCGCGACCTGCCGGCCCGAGCAAACCGGCTTCCACATGCAACGCGCCCTGCAAAACGGCGTCAAGGAAACAGAACTCGTGGAACTCATCACCCACCTCGCCTTCTACGCCGGATAGCCCAGCGCCGTCACAGCAATTGGCATCCTCCAGCAACTGCTGGACACCAACCAAAAGAACTAAACAGAAAACTAGGCCCGGAGTGGGCTGTTTGTGGGCCGGTTGCGTGGTGTTTGCCCGGATTTGGGCTCTCCCCCGCGATTGCGTGGGCCTGTCAGGCCAGGGGCGAGGGACTTTCGTCCCCTGTTCTTGACCCGCCGGCCACACGCACCGGACCAAAACCCAATTGGAGGAAATGATTATGAGCGGCGCAGAAGTCCAAGCCGGGTTCGATCCCCGCGCCTTCCGGAATGTCCTGGGACATTTCCCAACCGGAGTGGTGGTCATTACAGCCATCTCCGAAGACAACGAACCCGTCGGCATGGCCGTGGGCTCATTCACCTCCGTCTCGCTGGACCCGCCCCTGGTGGCCTTCCTCCCGGACAAGTCCTCCTCCACCTTCCCGAAAATCCAGCAGGCCGGAAGCTTTTGCGTCAATGTCCTGGCGACCTCCCAGGAATCAGTCTGCAGAGCCTTCGCGGCCAAGAACGCAGACCGTTTCACCGCCGTAGGATGGCGGCCATCAGAATCCGGCGCCCCGATACTGAACGGCGTTGTGGCATGGATCGAGTGTTCCATCGAATCAATCCATGAAGCCGGCGACCACTTCATCGTGGTTGGCGCCGTGAAAAACCTCGCCGTTGAAAACCCCTCGCTGCCCCTGCTGTTCTTCCAGGGAGGCTACGGCGGGTTCGCACCCGAAGCACTCGTCATGGGAGCCAACCCCCAGCTCATGGAACAGCTCCAGCTCGCGGACCGCGCAAGGGCGCATCTGGACGGACTGGCCGATGACCTCGGCGTCGGGACGACCGCACTCGCTGTTGCCGGCGATCACCAGTACATCGTCGCTTCCGCCCAACCGCAGGATTCCGGCCGACTCCCGCGCCGCGTCGGGCGCCGACTGCCGTTCCAGCCACCATGGGGAACGATTTTCCTCGCCTGGGCAGAGCAGCAGCAGCGCGAGAGCTGGTACGCCAAGGAAGGCATCAAAGCCGGAGACGAACGCTTTGAAATGCTCGAAACCGAAATGGCACTCATCCGAGACAAGGGCTTCGCCATCACACTGCGCTCCGCCCAGGAACCCTCCCACGAGGCCGTGCTGGATGAAATCGAAAACCATGGCCCCACCCCCGCCCTCGAACGCCAGCTGATAGCCTCCGCCAAGAGCGTCGAGAACTTCACCGCCCTGGCCCAACTCAACGAAGGAACAGCGGCCCAGGTCCAGCGCATCCGAGTCCCCGTGTTCACCGCCGACGGCGACGTCGCACTCGTGCTCTCCCTTTCCGACCTCCCCGCCGACATGACCCTGGACACCATCCACACCTACGTCGACCGTGCCAAGAACGTCTCTTCTGCCATATCAACATCCATCACAAACCACCACCGAGCCACCCCACAACACACCCACTAACCACAACACCAGACACCCCCGCCCTTCGATGCCGCAACGGGCGCCCCGCACTACCCACTCAAAGACCACAAAGCTCAAAGGGCTCAACGCTCCAACGGCTGGGTGGATCAGCGGCATAACGGGTAGTGGCAAACTGACCCTCCGGTGCCGTGGGCTCCTGAGCGGGCAGCCGGACAGCTGTTGGCGTTGAAGTAGAAGGGTTGCACCAAAGGTTAGCGTCTTGACGCAATCACTCGATGACCATATAGTAATTCAGATATAATATATTCGATGAAGTACTCTCCAAGGGTGGGCGATGATCGCCCTCACATCGGATTCTGCGAGGAGCGATTCAGTGATGTTTGAGCATCTATTACCCGGCCAGGCGAACACGGTCGCATCTCCCCGCGCTCGTGCAGATTCAAGCCCGTACGGAGTATCAGGGAAGATCTCTTCGGCTCCTTGGGAAGGACTCTACCTGGAGGAAGTCAAGCCCGAGATCCCTCCGAGAAGTGAACTTGACAAATTCCTTGCGAGCCTCTGCAGCACGCCTCCGCTTGCTCCCGAGTGAGGCGGACTCGGCAGCTGGGGCAAAAGTCCCGGATTTCTGCCCGGTTGTCCATGGTATCGACGATATCTCGTCGATACCGAAACACGGAGGACCTGTCAGGATTCCGTTTGCCCGGCTTGTATGCCAACGCCCGCTGTGGGGTGTTATGGCAGGTCCTGCCAGAACGGAACAGGCTCAATCTAGGGTAGAACCAAGACGATCCCAACCTGACATTGAACAATGACATCCGCCTCCCGTCTCTGGGCATCGGTGTCTTTCAGGCAAGCCCCGAGAGACCACTGCCGCCGTCGAGCAAGCCCTCCAAATCGGCTACCGGCACATCGACACCGCGGCCGCGAACGGCAACGAGCAGCAGGTCGGCGAGGCGATCCGCAACTCTGGCCTTGACCGCAACGATGTGTTCGTCGAGACCAAGGTGTGGGTCTCCGACTCCGGGTACGAGAAGACCCTGCACGCGTTTGAGAAGAGTGCGACGAAGCTTGGCCTCGACCAGATCGACTTGCTCATCCTTCACCAGGAGGTGCCGTCACATTTCGATGCGACCCCCCTGGACGCATATCGGGCGCTGGAGACGCTTCTCGCATACGGGAATGTCCGGGCCATCGGGGTGAGCACCACCTTGAGACGCTTCCGGAGCGAACATCCGTCGTGCCAGCGGTCAACCAGGTTGACCTTCATCCGTACTTCACCCAGCCGGCGGTGCAGGCCACCAACGAAGAGCACGCGATTTTGACGCAGGCTTGGTCGCCGATCGGGGGGATCACGTTCTATCGGTCGGGCGGCCCGAGCGCACTCAGGGATCCCGTGATCGGAGCGATCGCTGCGGAGCACGGTAAGACCCCGGCCCAGGTCATGTTGCGCTGGCACGTGCAGGAAGAACGCTCGGCGATCCCTAAGTCGACTCGAGCCGAGCGCATGCCGGAAAATTTCGACGTCACCGACTTTCGAACTGACTCCCGAGCCGTTGCACGAGATCGACGGCCTGGACAAGGGTGTGAGGCGCGGACCGGAACCGGACCTCATCACGCCGGAAGCGTTCGGGATCACCACCCCCGGAGGCCTAAGCGGGCTGACATTCCTTTGCAGACTTTGGGTCCACGGACCGGCGTTCATGCCGGTCTGTCATGGTTCCCGCAGTCGCCAGTCGCATCGCCGCCTACGCCGCCGTGCCCTCATCAACAGCGCTGGTCATTTTCAACTTCTCAGAGGGCGGCGGACGCGTCGGCGTGGTGTCGTACTATGGGGCAACCGCCGGGATCAGAGCGGGCGCGGACTTCTGGCCGAGTGGTTCCTGGCGTATGGGACTACTCATCAACGTCCCCCACGAACAACCGCGATGACCTTCGCCACCGTCCAGTTGCACCCAGCGCGCCGCTACGCCCGTGACGCCGACCACGGAGGGAAACACTGACCAGCAACCCGTCCGGCCCTAGATCCTCGAGGCCGAAACCTACCCGACGACCAGGCTATCGCTTTGATCTCGAACTTCCAGTTTGCGGCCATCCGGAACCAACTGATGGCAGACATCCCAGACGCTGGCGGCCCTGAGTCAACTGGCGCCGCCACTCTTGATGGAAGGAGTTATGAGCGCCGACCGACATACCGGGAGTATCAACCTCAATTTAGACTTGTTTCCGATGCTCAGGAAGCGAATCCGGGGGTTTCCACTATTTCCCGAACAGACACTTTTATGTCACGACCTTGCGCTTGCAGGTGGGCCAAATGGCTTGCCGTTTCGGAGATAGCGAGACGGAGGGATATACCGCGCAATGAGCTCCAGCCTCGGGACCATGTGAGGCTCTGCGCAATGCTCCATATAGTCTGCGGGTTGTGCTCGGCGAGCACCTGAAGAACTTCCCTGGAGCGATCATTATTGTGGGCCACAAGTTGGTTCACGCGCGTTTGCATACCGATAAACCGGTATTCGTGTGCAGGACATACTTCCATTTCGTCCTCAAACCCGATCAAATTCAGGGAATCGTAGTAGTCACCCAAGGGATTGACCGGTCCCGGTACTTCATAGGGAATATGTGGGGAGATACGGGGCAGCACATGGTCCCCACTGAATATCAGTCCACGGATTTCATCTATTAGACAGATGTGTCCGGGCGAATGTCCGGGGGTGGCAACGACGCGCAGACTCAGGCCTGCAGCAGGTACGAACCCTCCGTCAACGAGTCGGACATCCGGGTTTGCCAATTTTGACATGAAAGATAGCCGTTCTTTGTTCATGGCTATCTCATCGAGATCGTCTGTCGGAACACCCCAGAGCGCGAACTGGGCGCGATCAGCCATCAATTGAGAGGCCTTGTCTCCTTCGGTAAAGGGCCGGCACACTTCGTTTTCGCCCATGGCGACCCAGGCGCCGGAGGCGTTTCGGAGACGGGTCGCCATACCTAGGTGATCAGAATGGTAATGAGTGGCGACTATGCCGTTTACGTCGCTCACAAGAAAGCCAGCCTCCCGCAGTCCGTCTTGCAGGTGCCACCAACCTTCATCGCTGTCCCACCCTGGATCGACGATCACTACATCGCTGCCTCCGACAAGCAAATAGCTCAGGGTGTAACGCATTGGGTTATTCGGGAACGGCACGGGGATAGACCACACGCCCTTTCGGACAACCTCGACGGGCGGGAGAACCTTGTCCCGCCAAGCCGCCTTTTGTCTGCGCCCAGTGACGATGATCGACGCACTACCCATGGTGTCCTTCCGGTTCGGACCTGCGATGGTCCACTAATCAAAACCAATGAAGCGCAAGTCTTCGGCCTTTCGCGCCGCAAGTCGGCACCCAATTGCGCAAGGAATCACAAAACCTAGATTCTAGGGGCGTGGCCCCGCGGTGGACGCCGCAAGCCAGTTCGAAGAAATCGGCCCGGACACTCCTGTCAGACTAAATCTAGTCCAGTCCTGGCCGGTCTAAGATGAACTAGTCATACAATGAAGCTAGAAGCGCCCGTGGGGTGTTTGTGAATGGAGGAACACAAGTGGCGGACACCACGATGCCGTTTTCGGCGATGCCGATCCAGCGCCCGCGCCAGCAGGTCCAGAACCAGATCAAGCATGCCATCCTCGAGGGTTCACTTCGCGACGGAGACAGACTGCCCGCCGAAACTAGCTTGGCACAGTCCTTCAACGTCAGCCGGGCGACGATCAGGGAGGCTCTCAGGTCACTGATCGAAAGCGGTCTGCTGGTGAAAGGACCCGGAACGACGAGCGGCCTATACGTCCAATCTGTGGATCATAACTCTTTATCGCGCGCAGTCTCTGAGCGACTGTCCAGTGTTCTGGACATTGGATCAGTGACCCCGGCTGAGGTGTCAAACTTCCGCGACCTGCTAGAAGTACCCAGTGCACGGCTCGCGGCCGAACACCGGACAGACGAGAATCTCGCTAAGCTCCACGAGATCATTGATCAGGAGCGATCCACAACTTTCGACGATCCGGCCATCCCCGAACTTAACGCGCAGTTCCACTCCGAGATCGCCAACGCCTCGAGCAACCGCGTCCTCGCGGCATTCGTGTCCGCCTTGCACCGTACTGCACACCCTCTCGCGTTTGTTCACACGGATGAACAACTCGGAAAGGAATCTGTTGCCCACCACATCCAGCTGTACCGGGCCATCAAGGCCCAGGATCCGGCAGGTGCCGCTGACGCCATGCAAGGACATCTGAACTATCTGCGCGAACACGCCATCGCAAATGGCAGGAACGAGTTGGCGCACGGTGTTGGTCAACAGCCGGGCACGGAACCTGCACTCTCCTCAGACCATTAGGTAATCCCCTTCGCCTGCATCTGCAGGAAGTTGGACCCTTGCCGGGCAGCTAGGCAGCCGTCTCCACCGCTCTGAGGCGTCCAAGTGATACTCAAACGGATGTCGAAGGCTTGCTTTGGTCCGTCATCGCGCAGTTACCGAGCCAAAGAGGCGCGCAATCCCTGCGAGCAACAGAGGGCGCGCCAAGACCCAGGCTGTGGCGATGACGGCCATCGACCCACCGAAGATCCAGAACCCTGTCCAATCCATGGTGTCTTGTCCTCCGTACATGTGATTAAGGTTGCGGAGAAAACCGGTGGCGAAAACGAGTACTACGTGTACGACGATGAACCCGCAAAAATACAACATTGTCGGAAAGTGGACTGCCCGTGCCCATTCGACGGGGAAGACGGCACTCAATCGCTTTGGGCGCTGAGGCCAAAGACCGGACATTCTAATTCCGGTGAGCGCGGCGAGCGGCGCTGCGACGAACACGGTGACGAAGTAGGCGAGCACTTGCAGGCTGTTGTAGTTCGCCCAGCCATTCTCAGTGGGCCAGGCGAACGAGGCGTACTGCAGGAGGGCCGACAGGGCGTTGGGAAGCACCTCCCAACTCGTCGGGACGATTCGCATCCACTGCCCAGTGACGAAGAGCAGCACGACAAAGACTGCACCGTTGATGAGCCAGAGGATGTCGAGCGACTGGTGGAACCAAAGCGTGAGGCTGATCTTGCGCTGGGGCGTACGCCTCGATGCCCAGTATGCGGCCGGTCGCTTCTCATGACGAACGCCGAGCCCGGAACGGACTATTAGAACCATGAGGAATACGTTAAAGAAATGCTGCCAACCGAGCCAGGCAGGCAAGCCAAGCGGTGCCGCGTCAGGAAGTGCGGTCTCCCCTGGGTATTGGGCGACGAAATCCTGCATCGCCGGGGTGCTAAGCAGCCATCGGGCGACCAAGACGATGAGCGCCGCCAAGACCAGTGACCCAGCTACGGCAATGACGGCCCGGCCCAACTTTGGGAGCTCGGCGAAGCGACGGCGCGGACGCGGCATCACCCCCGCGGCAGGGCTCAACGGCCGGGTCTCTGAGGCTTCCGATACGGCGGTCGCCGGATCCGGAAGCGACTCGGTCCCCGTAATCTCGGAGGCGTCCGGCGTGGATGGGCATTCAGAGGCTGGAAGGGTCGCGGCCAGGGAAATTGGTGCCTCACCTGCTTCTGGCCAAGGCTCTCCCCCAACGAGACGCGGAAGGCCCCGCCGGAGAGTGGTGCTTCCGGCGGTCGGCGTTGCAGCGGTAACGCTGGTCAACGGACCGGAGGTTGGTGGAGGTGCAGCCGCAGCAGCAAGCGGCTCCATGGACGGCCCACCTCGTGCATCGTCTGCGTTGCCATTTGGTGCTCGTTCCACTTTTAGGGTAGGCGCCGCGTTCACCGGCGGCCAAGGTTTTCCTCCATGGACTCTCGGCAGTCCGCGCCGGACGCTCTCAGCCACCATGGTTCAGGCCTTCCGTTTCTCGAGCGTAGCAATCAGCTGTGGCACCACAGTGAAGAGATCACCGACGACACCGAAATCCGCAATCTCAAAGATCGGGGCGCTTTCGTCTTTGTTGATTGCCACGATCGTCTTGGCCGTCTGCATGCCGGCTTTGTGCTGGATCGCACCCGAAATGCCGATGGCAACGTATAGCTGCGGCGAGATCGACACACCGGTCTGGCCGACCTGCGAAGACTGCGCGATGTAGCCGGCGTCAACGGCGGCACGGGAAGCGCCGACCGCAGCGCCGAGCACATCGGCAAGCTGTCCAACCAGCGCGAACTGCTCGGCCGAACCGAGTCCTCTACCGCCCGAGACGACTTTGGCCGCACCTCGGAGTTCGGGCCTGTTCGATGTGATTGGCACCGCGGCAAACGCTTCAATCACCGCAGCGCGGCGGCCCGAGGGAGGGACAATCAAGGATTCGACCACAAGAGGTTGCGCCTTGGCACGGGTCTCGACAGCTCCCTGTCGAACGGTGATGACCGGAGCACCGAACGTCGCTGCGGAAGTCACCTCATATGCGCCGCCGTACACCGAGTGGAACACCACTATTCCCTCCTCGTCGCGAGAGACGCCAATCGCATCGACGGCCAGCGCCAAGTGAGCACGCACGGCGTATCTGGCGGCGACTTCGCGCCCCTCGGTCGAATGTGACACAAGAACGGCAGCCGGGCGGACAGCTTCGGACATGGCGGCGAGTGCGTCGACCACCGGTACGGTGAGCTGGGTCGCATCCACCGCTGTAAGGAATACCCGCGCCGCACCAAGGGCGGCCGCCGCCTCGGCAAGCTCGGCACCGCGTTCGGTGTCGGCGATCAGCAGCGCAACGGCCGTGCCGAGCGTGGAGGCTACGCCGAGCAGCCCCGCCGTGCTCTTCGCCAGCTCTCCCGTCGCGGTTGTTTCCAGTAGTACCAGGATGTTATCTGTCATGTCCCCTCCTCCCTCAGGCCAGTCGGTTTTCGATCAGGAACTCGGCAAGTCGGTCGCCTGCGTTGCCCTCGTCAAGAATCTTCACGCCAGCGGCCCGCGGCGGGCGTGATTCGATCGCAGTGAGGATCGAGCGCGGCATCGCAGTTATGTCCATCTCCAGGCCGAGTTGGGCGAGCGAAAGCACCTCAAGGGGTCTCTTCTTCGAAGCCATGATCCCTTTGAAGTTCGGGAATCGCGCGTTCGGCAGGTTCTCCGTCACTGACACGATTGCGGGCAAGGTAGCGCGCACACGAGCCCTGCCCCAGTCCGAGGACCGCTCGCCGCCGACTGTGGTCTCCGTGAGTTCAACCGTTTCCAGTCCGGTCGCTTGGGGGACGTCGAGCAGCTCAGAAAGCATCGCGGGCAGCACCCCGCCGGATCCATCCGTGGATTGGTTGCCTGCGATGACCAAATCAAAGCCAACTCGGCGAAGCGCTGCGGCGAGCACCTCTGCCGTCAGCGTCAGATCTGCGCCCAAGAGTGAGTCGTCGGCAACCAGCACAGCCCGGTCGGCTCCGAGCGCGAGGGCCTTCCGCAGTGTGGCGGTCGCTGCGTCCGAGGCCATCGAAAGCCCGATGATTTCGGTGCCATCCTGATGATCGGCGTAAGAGAGCGCGACTTCCATTGCGCGTTCGACGATCTCGTCAAGCACCCGCTCGCTCGCCTCCCGGTCGGCGAGGCCCGTTTCCAGGTTGAGTACACGATCGTTGTTGGTGTCCGGCACCTCTTTGACAAGTACGACGATCTTCATCGAGTTCCTTTCCTTTCCGGCATGCGCATCGTGCCGCAGCCTCGTACTTCCCATGGCAGCGCCTTGCTGCGGGCAAGGCCGGTGGCCAGTGCGGCGATCGTATTTTCGGTAAACCTGGCCACGCGACGGGTCGTCAGATTGACGTTGAGCAGGAGGGTCTCCAACGTGCTGGAGACGCTCCCGCCGTCAAGGTCGACGAGATATGCCATGGTGTGGACCGCCTGCTCCGATGCATCCAGCA
This sequence comes from Arthrobacter sp. FW306-2-2C-D06B, assembly GCF_021789175.1. Taxonomy (NCBI): domain Bacteria; kingdom Bacillati; phylum Actinomycetota; class Actinomycetes; order Micrococcales; family Micrococcaceae; genus Arthrobacter; species Arthrobacter sp. FW306-2-2C-D06B. The sequence continues at coordinate 1,923,794 of NZ_CP084560.1, read as the reverse complement.
GACGCACATGAGCGGTGTAATGTGTGCCCAGACGGAGCTCCCGTAGGTAGCGCGCGTGGTGGTCGACGGCGAAGAGCCCCATACAATGTGCCTTCGGGTAGGAGAGGTCGAGCCCGTACTCGCCACATGCGGTGATTGTGCCCGCGGTAAGAATGTCCAGGTACCGCATCACGGTCATGTGGCCATTGACGTCTATATGGTCCTTCTGGACGGCCCCGCGATCGATGGCGGGTAGTGCCGTGATCTCTTCGACAGAGGGCAGGGGCGTGTTCATTTTCTTCCTGTTAGTTAGGACGGCCGCTGCCGTCGTCGTACGGCAGCGGCCGGGGACTCATCGGCTCGTGGCCGGCCGGACCAGTGGCTTGACGCCCATGATTTCCCGGTACTCCAACGGTGTGGCGACCTGGCGGCCGAGCGCTTCGACGATCGTCTTGATCTGAAGGAACGCCTCGAGGTTCGAAGCGAGTTTCTCGTCCTTGTGCGGGTACTTCCAGACGGTGTCTTCCATGCCCACGCGGACATGCAGGCCCAGAAGGGCCGCTGCGGTAGCAAGGAAAACGGAGGCACGGCCAGCCGCACACACGAGGATCTTCGCCTCCGGGTCCACATCCTTGATGAGACCGACGAAGCGGGTAAGGCCCTCGATCATTTGGCGCGGGTTTTCCATCGGGCTCGAGCCCGGGATCGACGGCAGCACACACCAGACCTGGCCGGGGCCAAGGAGGCCGCTGCGGAAGAGGAAACGCTCTGCGTTGTTGACGTCTGCGTCAGTGTAGACAGCGACGATGGGTGCGGCACCTGATTCGAGGATCAACCGAGTCTTTTCGAACATCATCGGGACCGGTTTGGCGAAGAGTGCGTCGCCGTTGAAGACCGCCGTGGTGTTGATCGGAACCCCGTCAAGGATCTGCTCGTTCAGCGCGCGCTTCATCTCGTCCCACTCACCTTCGAGCGCTGTCACATAACAGCCGTCCACTGCGATGCCGGGGAACTCGTCTCGAAGGGGGTTCACGACGGCCTTGAAACGTTCCGGGTCAAGCGAGTTGTAGCCGTTGTCACCTCGAACGTGCAGGTGGATAGCGCTCGCGCCGGCGCGAGCGCACTCCTGCGCTGAAGAGAGGATGTCCTCGACGGCGATAGGCTGGTTCGGGTTGGCGGTCTTCGTGTAGAAAGCCCCCGTGATCGCTGACTGTACGACGATCTTCTCCGGCACATCCCACTTGGGTTGGATAGTGCCCTCGAAAAAGCGGGAGTGCTCAGGATCGATGATCTCGGGGAAACCGTACGGCTTCCAGATCATGCGCCCGCCCGTTCGCTCGAAGCCTTCCTGGACAACGTCCCAGTTGACTGTATTGTCGTTGAGTCCCATATCATTCTCCCTTGATTGTTGCTTCTGCGATGACTCGTTCGGTCATCGGTTTGCCGATGTAATCGCCGTCTTGGATGTAGCGCAATGGCCGGCCGGTCTCGATCTCCTCGATGACATGCGCCATCAGGCCGGGCAGTACTGAAAGTACTGCGAAAGCGACGGTCTGGTTCGCCGACCAGCCAAGGTCGCAGCCGATTGCAGCAAGTGCGCCGTCGATGTTGATCGGGATGTTCGTCTTCCCTGTCCTGCGCACGAAAGCAGCATGGATCGCCTGGAACTGCTGGACCGAGTCGCCCGCGAGGCCCAGCTCGGCCGCCAACTCAAACAGGATGTCGGCGCGGAAGTCACTTGTCTTGTGAGTTGGGTGGCCGAACCCGGGCAGGCGCCGCTTGCTTGACACATATTCATCGACGATCCGTTCCGCACCGTCATCGAACGTTCCTCCGCCCCGCAGCTCTTTCGTGTGTTCAAGCAGGTGATAAGAGTGCTCAGGCGAAAGCGTGTTGCTTCCCGCTGCCAAGATGCCGCCAGCCACGGCGGGTATGAACTGCGGATTTCCCGAAGCAATGTAGCGCGCTGCAGTAATCGTCGAGGCGACGAAACCGTGGTCCAGCAGGCTGTTCAGGATCGCGTCGACAAGTCGCCGCTCGGCTGGGCTTGGCAGGCGTCCCGTAATCGACAGGAAGGCTCCGTCGGCGTAGGTCGTCTCTCGCATGATTTCGGCGAGGGAGTAACCACGAAGGTTGACCTCGCCTTCCTTGACTTCGCTTATTGTTGTGCTGAAATACATGTCATTTACTCCTGTCTTTGTCACGGCGGGCATCGAAGCTGGCTTGCGACACGCCCCGTGCGCGCAGCTTGTGCTTTTCGATCTTCCCGGTGGGCGTCATGGGCAGCTCATCGAAGAACTCCACAAATCGCGGGATGGCGAAGGCTGGAAGGTAGTTTTCGCAATGCGCCCGCAGTTCTTCAGCGCTCAGCGTGCGTCCCTCCTTCAGAATTACTGCGACCATTACTTCTTGGCCGGCCACCTCTGATGCGACACCGTAGGCAGCGACCAGCTCAACGGCGTCGTGCTTGACAATCGCCGCCTCAACTTCCTTGGCCGAAATGAACTCCCCGAAGCGGCGCATGACATCATCGATTCGCCCTTCGAACCAAAGGTTTCCTTGCTCGTCAAACCGGCCCCTGTCGCCCGAGTGGAACCAAAAGTTCCGGAGCGCATCGACTGTTCGCTTGTAGTCGTTGAAGTAGCCTTGGAACATCGAGAACGGCTCGCGGGAACGAATACAGATCTGACCGATCTCCCCAGTTCGCACTGGTACATCCCGCTCATCAAGGATCTCGACCTCAAACTCGGGGACAACCCGTCCTGAGGATCCAATGGCGCGGTCACCGCGAACACTTCCCCAGGCCGGGATGGTGCCCTCCGTTGAGCCGTAACCGTCGATGAGCCGGAGGCCGAACCGCTTCTCGAACTCCTCATGCAGGGACGGTGGCACAGGGACACCGTAAGCGACGCGGAGCGGGTTCTCGCTGGGGCCCTTCTGTGCAGCCAAGAGCGCCAGGATTGACCCGACGAATGGGAAGACTGTTGAACCGGACGAGATTACCTCGTTCCAGAACGTGGCCCTCTTGAAACCGGTGGAGAGATAGACCTCGGCTCCCGAGACAACTCCCGCCATCACGCCGTACCCCTGTGCCATGTTGTGGTGCAGCGGAAGGGTGACGAAGATACGGTCGTCGTGGCCAATCTCTGCTTGGCGGGTTGCCTGCCAGCCGTTCATGTAATGCTGGCCGTGCGGCACGACCACACCTTTCGCCGGTCCAGTCGACCCTGAGGTGTACATAATTGCAGTCGTGTCGGCGCAGGTGACAACCGGCAGTTCGCCGATGTCGGCCGACCTAATCTGCTCAAAAGGCACCTGCTCAAATGACGTCTTCGCCTTGCCGCCAACGACGACGATCGTGCGCAGCTTCGGCAGCTCGCTGGCGATCTGCTCGAACTGGGAGACGTAACCGACATCGGCCACAAGCGCGGTCGCCCCCGAGTGTGCCATCGCGTGGATGAGACGCTCCCCCAAGATCGCGGGATTTAGCGGCACCTGCACAAGCGACGCCGTCGCCAGCCCAAACCAGGTCTCGACAAACTCGACAGAGTTATCGAGCATTAACGCCACACGGTCACCACTCTCAAGGCCGAGGCTACGGAAACCGCTCGCTACGCGCTGGGTGCGTTCCCAGATCTGCGCCCTCGTCCGACTTCCGTGGGCGTCCGATAGAAACGGACGAGACCCGTCTTCCAGAGCATTCTTTGCCAACAGGGCCGGGAGGGTGCGCAGGGAGGGATCTACCATTTTCATTCCCGCAGCGCCCCCCTGGCATCAATGCGGATGCGGAGCATTGCGAGCTCCTCCGGTGTCGGTCCGGCGGTGGTCGGCACCGTCTCAGGGACGATGATCTCGAAGCCGGTCTTTTCGACAACTTCGTCTTTCGTCACCCCCGGGTGGATGGACTTCAGCCGTGCGCTCCGGGTTTCCTCATCGAAGTCGAATACGCACAGCGGCGTGATGATCGATGTCGGTCCGCCATTCGGCAACCCGAGCTCCTCACGGAGATTCGGCTCGCCACGTCCGTAACCAAGAGCTGAAACGAAGTCGACGCGGTCAACGAGTACGCGCGGGTCATGCGATGTGGTCACCAGGTGCCAGGTGCCGTTCTGCACTGTGGCGTTGCAGGTGCCTATTGCTCCTGGCCCGCGGAATTTCAGGTTCTTATAATCCCGCCCGATTCCGATCAGGTTCGAGTTACCGAAACGGTCGATTTGGATGCCACCACAGAAGAACACACCGTTGGCGCGGTGCCGCTGGTTATTCAACAGCTGGTCGTGCTGGTAGTACGCCTCGGCCCAGCGCATCGCACCGACGTCGGTGATGAACTCGAATTCCTCGATCACGGGAGTGTCGCGGACATATGCCTTCGTCATCGCGATCATCACATTCATATTTGGCCCGTGCGAAAGATGGGCCAGCAGGGCGCCCGCGCGGGGTACTGGAAGGTTCGCACCGACCTCTACCCACTGCCCGTCGTGCAGCCCGTGCGCGATGACGGCCGCCATTACTTCCTTGGGATATGCAGTCTCATTCATGACGTCCTCAGAACTCATTCAGGGAAAGAAGCTTGCGAATACCGACGCGCTCCAGATAGGCCGCATGGTCAGCCGGTCCGAAGACGAACTCCTTAAGATACGCGTCGAGCTGCGACCGGTCGCCGGTCTTCAGCCAGCTATTGGCGGCAACCAGGTAGAGATTAATGTGCTCAGCATCGGGCACGTAGTATCCGTCCGCCGAATAAGGATGAGACCCGAACTGTGCGCGGATAATTCCCGTCGCGCCCGGAATGCTGGTGCGCAGCGGATCGGCCCTGATGTGCTCGGGTGAGACGACCTTCTCCACAGTGACAAACGTCTTGTCTGCTGCGGCGTACATCGAGATGTCTCCGTACCTGGTGCCGTTGTGCTGCACGTTGCCGTAGATGTCACTCACGGCCGCGTGCAGGAAGCAAACATCAATGTTGATCGCCGGAATCGCCAGCAACAACTCGTTGCTGATCGGATCACGGAACTCTTTCAGTTCAGGATTGATCTTCGGATAGTCGGTACCGATGCCCGCCCGCCAAGGGTTGAACGGCACCCGCTGAGCCGAGGCCCGCAGCCCGGCGTAGAAATGCGCCTCGTCGAGCTCAAAAACATCAATCGCGCCGTCCTGCGCAGCCTTGCGGAAAGCGGGACCGATGCCCGCAAAACCCTCGGCGCCCACGTAGGGGGTTACGACCTTGCTTGCGACACCGGCCGCGATGAGCAGGTCAGTCTCCAGACCAGCAGACGCCGCACCGACAACGGTGAGGTTCCTGCGACCATCCTTGATGAGCTGGCGAACTATGGCCATGGGATGGCCGGAATTGATGAAGCCGCCGATCGAGATGGTCATCCCGTCCTTGACGTTTGCCGAGGCCTCCTCGACCCCGACGATTCGCGAATTCCGCGTCGTTGCCGTCATCGTGACACCTCCCAGTTCACCTTGTTTGCTTCGCGGTAATCGGTGCGATACCAGCGCGGATGCCCATGCAGCGTCTGCCCGCCGTCGATCGGCACCCCAATGCCGGTAATAAAGCCGGCGCTCTCATTCGACGAAAGGAACAGCACGAGCTCGGCAACGTCCTGGGGTCCGCCGAGGCGCCCGACTGGCGTGTCGCTGAGGAGAATGTCCCGATGGGCCTGTCCGTGCTCTCCGCCGAGCATCGGGCCCGTCATTCCGGTCTCGATGACCCCGGGCTCGATGGCGTTCACACGGATTCGGTGGTTTCCGAGTTCCGAGGCGAGACCAATCGCAAGCATCTTCACAGCGGACTTGGTCACGCAATACGCGCCCAGCAGGTCAGAGTACTGCGTCGCCCCCGACGATGCATTGATGACAATCGAGCCGCCCTGGGCGGCCTCTATCATGGAATTCGCTACTTCACGCGTGATGAAATATGTGCCGTTGAGGTTGACATCGACGTGTCGGCGCCATTCCTTGAGAGGCTGCTCGACGAGCTCACCGAACTTCCCGTAGCCCGCGTTAGCGAAAAGAGCAGTGATCGGGCCAAGTGTCCTCACGACTTCTGCTACGCCGGCCTGCACGGCGTCGTAGTCGGTTTGGTCGACGCCAGCAGCATGCACGCTCGCGCCCTCGCGTTCGCACAACTCAACGGTCTCGTCGAGGAGATCGACGCGGCGGTCGAAGACGGCGACGTTGTATCCCCGGCGGGCAAACCCGATGGCCGTCGCCTGTCCAATGTCTCCCGCGGCCCCTGTGACCAGGGCTACGGGTCGTTTCTGCTCATTCATTGTGCTGTGTACCCTCCATCAAAATTGAGGACGGCCCCGGTCATGAACCGCGACGCGTCCGATGCTAGAAACAAGATCGGTGGCCCAATCTCATCGGCCTTGGCGACGCGACGCTGCGGGATCTTTCGGAGCAGCGCCGCCGTGGCGGCCTCATCTGCCAGCACTTCGCCCGGCATGTCGGTAGCGAAATAGCCCGGCGCCAGTGCGTTGACGCGGACATCGCTTCGAGCTAATTCCACGGCCAGCGCGCGCGTCAGTCCGACCACGCCGGCTTTACTCGCCGAGTAGGCTGACTGGCCGCGCACGCCGACGAAAGCCGCGAGCGAGGCGATGTTGATGATTGAGACTGATCGGCCTGTGTTGCGGTGGCGGATGAACGACTGGCTCGCGAAAAAGCTTCCCTTCAAGTTGACGTCAACTATCCGGTCCCAATCCTCTTCACCAACGTCGAGTACATCGGCCTGGTGCGCCTGCGCAGCGTTGTTCACAAGGACGTCCAAGGGCCCATGGCTCTGGGCCACTTCGGCGAAAACCTCACGGACCGCAGCGGGATAAGCGATATCGAGAACCCGTGCGTGGGCGGTACCACCAGCAGCGCGGACGCTTTCGACCACGGCGGCGAGGTGACTCTCGCGCCGGCCAGTGACAACCACCGTTGCACCTGCATCGGCAAGCGCCCGTGCTGCCGCGGCACCGAGCCCACCCGAAGCGCCGGTGACAACGGCCACCCGCCCGTCGAGACGAAAGCTATCAAGCGCGTTCACAGCCGGATCCCCATTGACCGCGCGATCACAATCTTCTGAATCTCACTGGTACCGCCCCCGATCTCAAGGTACTTGCAGTCCCGATAGTGGCGTGAAACAGGATATTCGTCGCTGAAGCCGTAACCACCGAAGATCTGCACCGCCTCGCTCGTTGCAGCCACGTAAGCCCGTGTAGCAAACAACTTCGCCATAGCAGCCACATCCGCCGCGGTCGGATCGTCCTCGTCGACCAGGTCGGCAGCCCGCAAAGTGAGCGCCCTGGCGGCCTCGATGGCCACACGCATTTCAACAAGCTTGTCGGCGATGAGTTGGTGACCTGCGATCGGCTTGCCGAAGGTGGTCCGCGCCTGCGCGTACTCGAGGCACCGCTCCAGGAGATCGCGCAAGGCCCCGACACTCAGCGCGGCAAGCAGCATGCGTTCCTTGGCGAGGCCTGGAATAACGCCTTGCCAACCGCCGTCGACCTCGCCCAACACGGCCGAAGCCGGGATGCGGGCGTCTGTGAAGAAGACTTCGCAGAGGTCGATTCCCTTTAGACCCATCTTCGCGATCTTCCGGACCCCGACTCCAGGGATCGACGGGTCGATCATCAAGAGGGTAATTCCATCGTGTTTGCGCCCCTCCTTCGAGGTGCGCACGGCTGTGATGATGACATCTGCCACGGCCGCGCCAGTGATGAAGACCTTGGAACCGGTGACAATGAAGTCGTCACCCTCGCGCACTGCCGACGTGCGCAGGGCGGCGGCGTCCGAACCGGACCCCGGCTCTGTGAGCGCGAAAGCGATCCGGGCACCCTGCTGGACCCGCTCAAGCCACTCGGCCTTCTGCTTTTCATTACCAAGCCGCTCGATTGCCTCTACACCAAGCACCCATAGGGAAAAATATGCTTGTCCGACAACGAGGTTATGCCGGGCGAGTGCCTCGTGCACAACCACAAGGTCCCTGGCAGTCGCACCCCCACCGCCCGCCTCCTCAGAGACGGGAAGCGCAGCCCAGCCGGCCTCTGCAAGTGCGTCCATCACCTCATGCGGATAACGAGCTTCCCGGTCTAGTTCCGCAGAATAGTCATCTGTCACAAGCTTTGAGCAAATCTGATCGATCGCCTCGACCATCATCTGCTGATCTTCGGTGAGCAGCGCCATCGTCGCCCGCCTTCCTCTCGTGTTCGAGATTATTGTCCTCTGAGTCTGCCACTCTTGTCTGACAAGTGTCAACTCCGTCTTTGATCTACAAATTATGAACTGGGTGTTGCGGACCCGGGACCAGCGTCAGAGGAAACAGGTTCATGGTCTGCCAGATTTTCAGGACGTCGTCCAGGAGTCGGTCGCCCTACCAACTATTACCGGATCGAAGGCCTATCTAGCGCGGCCCCTGCCCTTTGAAAACTTACATTCGGAGCGAATCAGGCTAAGCGCTGCATGTTCTTCCAAGGTCGAGGCTCAGCTCGAAGTTGGCGACAAATGAACGAACATCGCGTAGTCTGACAAACAGCATTGCGTTAAGACGAAGCCAATCCCGCAAGGAATGTTGATGACGAGCAATACAACAGAGGCGACCCTCGAGTTCTCCGCTGTGCGCGTCCTACTTCCACGGGAACAGGTCGAAAACCAACTCCGCAAAGCCATCCTGGATGGCTCACTGACGGAGGGTGGTCGACTGCCGAGCGAGCACGCCCTTGCCAGCGCGTTCAACGTCAGTCGAGCAACCGTGCGGGAAGCGCTGCGCTCACTTGTGGAAGGCGGATTCCTTGGGAAGGGCCAAGGCATGACAAGTGGGCTCTACGTACAGAGCGTCGACCACAACGCGCTCTCCCGCATCATCTCCGAGCGGCTGTCAAATATCCTCGGCCTAGGCTCAGTCACGGCCGATGAAGTTTCGACCTTCCGAGATCTCCTCGAAGTTCCAAGCGCCAGGCTGGCCGCGGAGTACCGCCTGAAGGAGCACCTTAAGGCGCTACACGCAATCATCGACCAAGAGGCCGCGACAACTCACGACCACCCCCTGGTGCCCGAACTGAACGCGCGTTTTCATATCGAAGTCGCGAACGCGTCGGGCAATCGAGTACTTGCAGCCTTCGTATCTGCCCTTCACCGCGCTGCCCAGCCATTAGCGTTCATCCGCACCGACGAGAAGCTCGGGCGGGTCGCGGTGACTCATCACATACAGCTTTATCGCGCCATCGCAGACAAGGACACAACCGCTGCAGAGACTGCAATGCGCAAACACCTTGAGATGTTGCGCTTGCACGCTGCCGCGAGCGGAGCGGCAGGGATGACGCCCGTCTAAGCTCTTGGCTCGGCTGCCCAACCCGCACCTGCTCGCCGCGGGTGAAGCAGCTTTTGCAGGACTTCGGCCAATTTTTCTCTTGTAAGACAAAATATTGCGTAGTTCATGACCCCGCCTCGCCTCGGCGTGCGTAGCCGCCCATCCTTAGCGACGTCCAAGCTGCAGACTCGCGTTCGATCTGCAACAGCCTGGCTCAGAAATCCGACCTCCCGGTCAAGTTCGGGCCCTCCAGCCGAGCTGGAAGTGCAGTTGGGCGGTTTCGTTGTGCGCTCCGGGCGTTCTAAGTCATGAGTGCCTCGACCAACGCGTTTCCGCGAGTGGGTCCCGAGCAGGAATGTACGGAATGATTCATAATCGGCATTTTGAAAACATTGACACTTGTCGGACAAACATGTCAGAGTGATTTTGGCCGCCTTTTATCATGAGGCGCGAGGATCAATGAGGATGCCAAGATGCCAATTGCAGATCGTTCCGCCGGTTGGACGCGGCGCAACCTCTTGTTCTATGAAGACCTGGGACCTTCCACGACGAATCAGCCTGCCGGCCAGGTGAAATCGAAACCGCGACATGTTTTGGATCTTGAACAGCCTCGTCTTGTTCGTGATGAGAGCCTGAGTCGACCACAACGCCTGGGCACTGCTCGGCCGTTTGTGATCGTCTGCATCGCCAACTCCGCTCGAAAGATCGTCTTCGGCTCGCGCAGAGGCTCCCCAGCCCGTGAACCGACTGTGACCGATGAATCTCACCCGCACACGTCCAACGGGGCCGCAGGCTGTGCCCGGCACAGAGTAAACGCGAATACAAGAAATCCACAGCAACGAGTCGTTGCAATGCATAGACATCTGACTTGATTTTGAAAGGACCAATGAGCATGGGCTCATCACCAGCACCGTTTGTTGTCGACGCCCGAGCGAGGCGGCGAGTAATCGGAGCCACCCTCATCGGGAACTTTATGGAGTGGTTCGACTTCGCCGTCTACGGCTTCGTGGCGACCATCATTGGCGCAACGTTCTTTCCTTCCGGCGACGCAACGAGCCAGTTGCTCTCCTCGCTGGCCGTCTTCGGCGTTGCGTTTCTCTTCCGTCCCATGGGCGGGGCGGTCTTTGGATACATCGGTGACAAGATCGGACGACGAACCTCACTTGCACTCGCCATCGTTATCATGAGCGTGGCCACAGCAGTCATCGGTGTTCTACCTGGATTCGCCAGCATCGGCGTAGCCGCGCCAACCCTGCTCGTCGCTATCCGCTGTATCCAAGGACTCTCTGTGGGTGGCGAATGGACCGGAGCCTCGACGTTCCTCGTCGAGTATGCTCCAGATCGAAAACGCGGACTCTGGTCCAGCCTCATCGCCGCGACAGCTGCACTCGGCATCATTGCAGGAAGCGCGATGGTCTTCCTACTTTCCAATACTCTCAGCCAGCAGGACATGAATTCCTTTGGGTGGCGGATTCCGTTCCTCCTTGCCCTTCCGATCGGCATTGTGGGTCTCTTCATGCGAATGAAGTTGGAGGACACTCCGGTCTTCCGAGAGATCGAGAAGACGGGTGGACGGGTCAATCCCTTCAAACACATCGGCAAAGGCGGCATCCGCAACATTCTGATCGCCTTCGCATTCTCCTCCGCCACAGGCACCGGCTTTTACTACTTTGCGACCTACTTCAATAACTACCTGAGCGTCACTCAACATTTCCCACGTCCCGCGGCGATCCTTCTGAGTACGCTCAGCCTCGTTCTGTATGCAATCCTCTGCCCTCTGGCAGGAGCTTTCTCCGACCGTTTCGGCCGCCGCATCAGCTACATCCTGGGTTGCGCCGGACTGGCGGTTCTGGTCATCCCCGTCTTCCTATTGATGTCGTCCGGACAGTTTGGACTCGCATTGCTCGGGCTTGGAATCTATGCCGTTGCCCAGTCCTTACTCACCGTCATGAGTTCGGTGACCATCGTCGAATTCTTCCCACCCAAAATTCGCCTTACCGCGGGCGCGATTGGTTACAACCTCGGCGTCGGTCCGGTAGCCGGCATGGGGCCGCTGGTAGCCGCTGCGCTAGTCGCCGCAACCGGAGACAAGCTCGCGCCGGCCTACTACCTGATGGGCCTCATGATTGCCGTCGCCATAGTCCTGGTCAAGTTCCTCCCGGAGACCTACAAGCGCTCTCTGTACGCTGACCACGATCAAGCGGGACGGCCACTAGACGCGAGGGAAAGCGAAACAGCTACAGACGTCGACCACCGATAGCCGTCCTTGGGGTTTGGCCGCGATGAGGAGACGGCACTTCGCCATGAGATCCTCAGCGTGATCGCGCTCCGTTGCCCCTCGCCCAAAGTAGGCCTTGGTGTCTTTGAGGCCCTTAAGAAGATTTAGTGCCAATGCAATTCATGAATCGAACAATGTTCAAGTCCAAGATCCACCGTGCCACGGTCACGCACGCTGACCTGCACTACGTCGGCTCCGTCACGGTGGACCTGGACCTGCTCGAAGCGGCCGATATCCTGGCCGGCGAGCTCGTCGCGATCGTTGACGTCACCAACGGCAACCGTCTGGAGACCTACACCATCGCCGGTCAACGCGGCTCCGGTGTGATTGGCATCAACGGGGCCGCCGCACACTTGGTCGACGTAAACGACGTCGTCATCCTCATCAGCTACGCCAGCATGACAACCGAAGAAGCCCGGGCCTACGCGCCCAAAGTGGTCCACGTGGACAAGCACAACGGGATCGTCCAGCTTGGCACCGACCCCGCCGAAGCCGTCACCGAGGGGATGATTCGCCCGCCCTTCGCCAGCGACTACGGCTCGGTGAACTAATCATGGACATAAGGAACAGCTCTCGTCCAAGCACGACCGCCGAGGTTTCGGCCCCCGGTCCTTCCGGGCCCGGTCTTCCCGGGCCCGGTCTTCCCGGGCCGGATGCGGCTAAGAAGCCGGTGGGCAGGATCCGCATCCCTCATCTGCAACAGGCAAAGGCCGATGGGAGGCGCTTCGCCATGCTCACGGCGTACGAACAGTACAGCGCGGAGATCTTTGACCAGGCGGGCATTGAGGTATTGCTGGTTGGCGATTCGGCGTCCAACAACGTGTTTGGAAACGGGAACAGCCTGCCCGTCACGGTCGATGAGTTGCTTCCGCTATGCCGCTCAGTTGCGCGTTCGGCACAGCGCGCCCTCGTGGTCGCCGACCTGCCGTTCGGCAGCTACGAGGTCTCCGTGCAACAGGCGGTCGCCACGGGTATCCGGTTCCTGAAGGAGGGCCTCGCTCACGCTGTCAAAATTGAAGGCGGCAGCTTTTACGCTGAGACCGTCCGGGCTATGGTCCAGGCCGGCATACCGGTCATGGCACACATCGGCTTTACCCCGCAAAGCGAACACGCACTTGGCGGCTACCGCGTCCAGGGACGGGGGGACGACGCTCAGCGGCTGATCGAGGACGCCGTGGCCTTGGCGGAGGCCGGCGCTTTCGCTGTACTGATGGAAATGGTGCCGGCATCAACCGCTGCGGCCGTTGATGCCGCCGTCCCGGTTCCGACGATCGGCATCGGCGCCGGGAATGCGCCGACCGGGCAGGTTCTGGTGTGGCCGGACATGGCCGGTCTGCGCGGCGGAAAGATGGCCAAATTCGTCAAAAAGTATGCGGACCTGAGGACCTCACTGTCCGAAGCCGCCAAAGCGTATGGCGAGCAAGTCCGTTCGGGGCAGTTCCCCGGTCCCGAACATTCCTTCTAACCGATCTCCGGAAGAAGCCCCGCCCGCCACACACCTTGGGGCAGGGCTTCTTCGTACTTCGTCAGCGTCGTCGTGCTGCCGGCTGCAAAGCTGGGTTGTCGTAGCCGCCGTCAGCGGGGTTGATGGTCGTGCCGGGCGTGACTAGCTCATCGATTCGATCCAGGGTCTCCTGTTCGAGAACGACATCAGCTGCAGGCAACTGGGATTCGAGTTGTTCCATGGTTCGCGGCCCGATGATCGCAGAGGTGACCGCCGGGTGATTGACAACGAAAGCGATGGCAAGCTCGATCAGGGTCATCCCCGAGTCTTCGGCCAGCTCATGAAGTGCCTCGGCGACCTCGAGTTTCCGTTGGTTCTCTTCCAGCGACATGTCGAACCGCGCAGCAAGCCGCTGCCGGGCTGCGGACGTGGGTGTAGAGCCGCCGGACTCCTTGCGCCAGCGGCCGGAGAGCCAACCGCCGGCCAGAGGGCTATAGGTTAGGACGCCCATGCCGTAGCGCGCTGCCGTAGGCAGCACGTCTGCCTCGACGCCGCGAGTGAATATCGAATACGGCGGCTGTTCAGTGACAAATCGCTGAAGACGACGGTCACGGGCCACCCACTGTGCATCGACGATTTGGCTTGCCGGGAAGGTTGAAGCACCTATATAGCGGATCTTGCCCTGATGCACGAGGTCGGTGAGCGCACCGAGGGTCTCCTCGATATCCGTATCTGTACGTGGCCGGTGAACCTGGTACAAGTCGATGTAGTCGGTGCCCAGGCGTCGCAACGAGTCTTCGACCGCGCGGATGATCCATCGCCGGGACGAACCCTGTTGGTTGGGGTCCTCCCCCATTGAACTATGGAACTTCGTCGCGAGAACGACATTGTCCCGGCGCCCGCCAGTCAGGGCCTTGCCGACGATTTCCTCCGACTCGCCCGCTGAGTAGACGTCCGCAGTGTCAATGAAGTTGATGCCGGCATCGAGAGCGGCGTTGATGATGCGAATCGACTCATCATGCTGCGGGTTGCCCCATGCGCCGAACATCATTGAGCCGAGGCAGAGTTTGCTGACGGACACGCCTGTGCGCCCGAGTAGACGATATTCCATTCGTTTCTCCTTGGGAATTGCTTTGATCCTGGGGTGGCTACGTGGGTCTTCAGGGCAGGGGGCCTGCCGTCGAGAACTGCCGCGAAGGTTGCGGCAGGTGTTAGGTCGTTCCCCTGGCATCCACGGCATTGGTGGCGTCAGTCGTCGCCGCCCAGCTGGAAAGCAGCTGCAGAGCGTCGTGGGACGGGGACCCTGGTTCGGCGCTGAAGGTTATGAAGGTCAGTCCGGGGTCGGCAATGAGCTCCATGACCTCGAAGTCCAGAGTGAGATCACCCACGGACGGTAGGTGGATGCGTTTTGTTCCGCTCTTGTGCTGGTGGACGTTGTGCGCGGCCCAGCGGATGCGGAACTCATCGCTTCGGGTGGAGAGCTCACCGATGAGATCTGATACCTGGCGGTCGTGGGGATCGCGGCCCGCCGCGGCTCGCAGCATGGCCACACATTCATTCGCGGCGCGGTCCCAGTCAGGGGCGAAGTCACGTCCGCGGGGGTCAAGGAAGATGAACCGCGCCTGGTTCGGCGGCAGAATCGTCGTGTCGAATTGAGCGGCGTAGAGAGCCCGGCCCATCCGGTTGGCCGCGATAATGTCGAGCCTGCCGTTCTGCACAATCGCGGGGAGCTCCGTCATGGCATCCAGCATCCGCTGCACCGTTGGCCTGACGAGCTGCTGCGGAGGCCGCTGGCGACGGGGGCGGACGGTGTTTTCCGAGGCGCGGATCAGGTCACGCAAGTGCCGCTCTTCAACGTCGTTAAGGCGCAGGGCCAGAACCAGTGACTCGAGGATGCTCTCGGAAACGCCGCCGAGGTTTCCGCGCTCAAGCCGGCTGTAGTACTCGACACTGACCTGGGCAAGCATCGCGACTTCTTCCCGGCGCAGCCCGGGCACACGGCGGCGTCCGTACGACTGAAGACCGACCTGCTCGGGAGTCAGCCTGGCCCGCCTGGAGGTCAGGAACTGCTGAATGTCATCACGGGTGCTCATGCCTTCAACGGTATGCCGCACGCCTGGCCGTAGCCATGCCCTCTCAGTACATGCCTTAGGCGGGTCTGTTTGGGGCGGTTTGTTCCGTGGTCTCGTAGATATAGACGGCGATCAACCGCCGGCCCCACCTTCAATCAACCAAAGGTTCACCCACATGCCTTCCACCCCAAAGAAAGCCAAGTTGCCGCTCATTGTGCTGCTTCTGGCGATCGGTACCTTCCTGATGAGCACCACGGAGTTCGTCATAGCAGGCCTCCTACCCGATATGGCATCGGATCTCGGTGTCGGCGTCTCCCAGGCAGGCCTATTGATCACTGCATTCGCGATCGGAATGATCGTCGGTGCCCCCACCATTTCGGTGGCCACCATGCGGCTACCCAAACGCCTGACTCTCGTGCTCTCCCTGATTCTTTTCGCGTTCGGCCACATCATTGCCGCAGTGAGCCCGGCCTTCGAGATCGTGCTTATTGCCCGAGTAATCACGGCCGTGGCGACCGGGGCCTACCTGTCAGTCGCCGCCGTCGTCGCTACGTCGGCCGCCGGGCCCGAAAACGCCTCCCGCGCCATGGGGGCAATGATGAGTGGCATGGGCCTGGCCATCGTGGCCGGCGTGCCGCTGGGCTCCTTCATCGGTCAGGCCATCGGCTGGCGCGGCATCTTCTGGGCACTCGCGCTACTGGCGGTCATTGCAGCAGTAGTCATCGGCCGGCTCGCCCCCGCCGAAAAGCACCAGGAAGCCGTCTCCATCCGGTCCCAGCTCGGCGTGCTGCGCCAGGGCAAGCTGTGGCTGGTACTCGCGGCCACCGCACTGGTCTCGGGCGGGTTCCTCGCCGCGTACAGTTATATCTCCCCGCTCCTCACCGAACGCACCGGCATCTCCGAAGCAGCTGTGCCGCTGCTGCTAGTCGGCTTCGGGATCGGCTCCCTCCTCGGCACCGTCGTCGCCGGACGCACCGGCGACCGCAAGCCACTGGCCACCTACTTCGCCATCGCGGCCGGCTCGGCACTGGTGATCCTCCTGCTGATTCCGCTCTCCACCTTCGTCGTGCCGACCATCGTGCTTGTCGTCCTCCTCGGCTTCACAGGCATGGGCGTCACCGCGATCGCGACCCCGCTGGCCGTCCGCTTCGGACACGCCGGCCCCTCGCTCGCCGCAGCGCTCACCGTCTCGGCGTTCAACGTGGGCATCGCCGCCGCTACCTGGCTCGCCGGCGTGGCACTCGACTCGGCACTCGGCACCACCGGCCCGTCAGTGGTCGGTGCAGCGATGGCAATCCTGGGACTTATCCCCCTGATCGTCCTCGCCCTCATTCGCGCCACCCGGAACCCCGTATCCGGCGCGGTCGAGCACACAGCCGACATGACGACGCTTGAGCGCGACCTTCTCGTCTGAACACGACCTGTCAGACCCCGAGGCCTCCCAGGTCCTGATTGACGGCCAGGGCGGGGCCGTTTGACCGCCCCGCCCTGGCACCACCCCCCGAATCAAGAGAAGGACCATCCGTATGGCCCGCATTTTCATTACCGGCTCGACCGACGGACTCGGCCTCGCCAGCGCCCGAACGCTTTTGAGCGAAGGCCACGACGTCCTTCTGCACGCCCGCTCCACAGAACGCGCGGCCGCCCTCGCTGTACTCGCACCGCAAGCGGCCGGCATCGTTGTCGGCGACCTCAGCAACGCCGTCGAAACCCGGGACTTGGCCGAGCAAGTCAACGCCCACGGACGAATGGACGCCATTATCCACAATGCTGGCGTCTACCTTTCCTCGGGGCGCATCCCGACGCCGGAAGGACACTCCCGCACCCTTGCCGTCAACGTGCTCGCCCCCTACCTGCTCACCGCGCTGATCGAACGGCCGAGCCGCCTGATCTACATCAGCAGCGGAATGCACCTCGGAGCCAGCGCTGATCTCCAGGACATCGACTGGACCCAACGGCACTGGAATGCCAGCGGTGCCTACTCCGAGAGTAAGCTCCATGTTTCCGCGCTCTCTGCGTCAGTCGCCCGCCGCTGGCCAGACGTTTTCAGCAACTCAGTGGACCCTGGCTGGGTGCCAACCAAGATGGGCGGCACCGGTGCCCCAGACGACCTTGCCATGGGCCAGGATACCCAGGCCTGGCTCGCTGTCAGCGACGAACCCGCCGCCCTGGTCTCCGGTCAGTACTGGCACCACCGCCGGCAACAGAAACCAGCCCCGGAAGTCACCGACATCGGCTTCCAAGACAGACTCACCGACAAACTCGCCGAACTGACCGGCACCACGCTTTTCTGAATTACACAACGAACAGACCATGAAGGGACACACCATGCAGCTGGAAGGCAAAATCGCACTCGTCACGGGTGCAGGCACGGGAATCGGCCGCGGAACGGCGCGCCGTCTCGCCGAGGAAGGCGCGTTCGTGTACGTCACGGGCCGGAACCTCGAACCTCTCGAGAAAGTTGCCGGCGACATTGGCGATCGTGCCCGAGCGGTCCGGGCAGACGTCACGATCAAGGCAGACATGGAGCAACTCGCGGACCTAATCCGCCGAGAGCACGGCGGGCTCGACATCATCTTCGCCAACGCCGGAGGGGGCCACCCGATCCCCCTTGAACAGATCACCGCGGAAGACTTCGACCGCCAATTCGGAGTCAACGTCAAGGGCGTCCTGTTCACCGTTCAGACCATGCTGCCGGTACTGCACGACGGAAGCTCCATCATCATCAACACCTCAATCACCGCCGACATGGGGCTCGCAGACTTCAGCATCTACGCCGCGACGAAGGCCGCCGTACGGTCCTTCGCCAAGAGCTGGACAACGGATCTAAAGAACCGCCGTATCCGCGTCAACGGCGTCAGCCCGGGGGTTGTGCCCACCGAGGCCTACACGACCGAGCTGGGCATGACCGAAACCCAGGTACAGGAGTACATCGACCGGGTTACTCCTGAGGTCCCGGCCGGCCGCGTTGGGACCGCCGAAGACATCGGCGACGCGGTCGTCTTCCTTGCCTCCGACTCCAGTAGCTACATCACCGGAATCGACCTCGCCGTCGACGGCGGCATGACACAGGTCTACGCCGGAACCGCCTAGGAAAACACCAGCAGCAACGCGCGGCCAGACTGGCGCCGTCACAAACGACCGCATGAAAACAAGATTGGAGAGCACCGTGCCCACCCAAGCGCGCCACGACAACCATTTCACTGACCGGTCCGCACCGCAACGGTCGGCCGTCATTGTCGGGGCGTCCCTATCGGGACTGATGGCGGCTCTGACTCTCTCCCGTGCCGGCGTCGACGTCACCATGCTCGAGCGCTCTAACGACACCGGCAGGACCGGAGCCGCCATACATGTCGGCGAAGGTCTGCTAGAGCGCATCACTGGACAGGGGGACCTGCAGGCACCGCGTCCGCTCGCTCCGGGGGTGCAGACCTGGTTCGCCGTTCATGGCGCTCTGCGTATGGCTGTCGAGGCCGACCCCGGCATCCAGCTGCACCCGCACACCACGGTACGCAGTGTCGACCAGGATGCCAGCTCAGCTTGGGCAGTCACCGCCGACCGTGGGATCGTACGCGGTGATATCGTGATCGGCGCAGACGGTCACCGCAGTGTCGTTCGGCGCCACGTCGCTCCAGAAAGGCCGAACGCTGCTTTCGCGGGCTACGTCATATGGATCGGCATCGCTGACGAGTACGCAATAGAGGCCCATCACCGCTGGCCGCGAGACGTAGAATTCCTAGGCGGCCGCGACGACCACCTCCTGGGCTATCCCCTTCCAGGGACCGACGGTTCCAAGGCGCAGGGATCGCGCCGACTCGGATGGGCTTGGTACGACGCAAGCAGAAACGGCCTCCTCCGAAAAACGGGAAGCGTGGTTGACTCCGTCGTTCGTCATTCACTCATGCCGGCCGACATTCCCGAAGCAACGTTCCAGGAGCTGGCTCGCGAAGCACGTCAGAAATTCCCTGCGCCATGGCGCGACGCCATCATCGATTGCATCGACCGGCGGGCCGTTATCGGCACCCCGATCGCCGAATACGTCCCGGACAGGCTCGTCAAAGGACGCGTTGCACTTGTAGGCGACGCGGCTCATGTCCCCACCCCTATGACCGGGAGCGGATTCAGTGCGTCGCTGCACGACGCCGAAGCACTCGCCGCAGCTGTTGGCGCCGACCCAGACGGATCCGTCGCCGTCGAGGCTCTCCTCACCTACGAGCATGACCGGCTCCTCAGCGCCCGAAACCTAGTCCTGTCCGGGCAGGATTTCAGCCGTTCCTTCTCCGGTCGCGACGCATAAAAATTGCCCGGACCATGACGCCGGGCTGCGTGCCAACCCAATAGCAGTACGAAAGGAGCCACTTTGGCGAACTCTTCAGTAACGAACGTCCAGTCCACGCGCATGACCCGCAAGCTCACACTCCTCTTCGCGGTTGCCGGAGGCGCCGCCGTCGGCAACCTCTACTGGGCCCAGCCTCTTCTAAAAGAAATTGCCGACTCACTCGATGTCCCAGCGACCTCAGCCGGATTGCTCGTCACACTGACACAGGTCGGGTACGCCGTCGGAATCTTCCTCATCGTCCCGCTTGGCGACACGCTCAACCGGCGCCGCCTGATTCCCTCGATCATGGTCGGATCCGCTCTTGCCCTGGCCGGAAGCGCCCTCGCATCGAATTTCGCCGGCCTACTCATAGCACTTTCTCTCGTGGGCCTGACGACCGTCGGAGCTCAGCTGCTCACACCTCTCGCCAGCGACCTCGCCCGCGATGACGAACGCGGCCGAGTCGTCGGGACAATCGCCTCCGGACTGCTTACGGGCATTCTTCTATCCCGTACCATCAGCGGACTTGTAGCGAACGCCTTCGGATGGCGCGCGATCTACTTTGCCGCAGCCGCGCTGATCCTTGTCCTCGCCTTCGTCCTCGCGGTCGTCCTCCCGGCGACACCGCGCCGCGCAGCTGTACCTTACAGCCGGTTGCTGTCTTCCGTCTTCTCTACAGTCCTCGCCCATCGACCCGTAAGGGTAACTCTGCTAATCGGCGCCACGGCATTCTCGGTATTCACCATGTTCTGGACCGGTCTCACTTTCCTGCTGAGTTCTCCGGCCTTCTCATATTCCGTCACTCAGATCGGTCTCGTCGGCCTAGTGGGCCTCGCCGGCGCACTCGCCGCGCAACGGGCAGGACGGCTGCATGACCGTGGACATTCCGTTGCGGCGACCGGAGCAGCCCTCGGCCTCGCACTCGTTTCACTGGCAATCGCCTCGATGGGCTCGACGAACATAATCACAGTGCTTCTGGGCGTCCTGCTGCTGGACGTGGCGATCCAGGCGGTCAACGTGCTCAACCAAACGCGCCTACTCTCCATTGATCCAGCCGCCCGGAGCCGACTGAATACGGCATTCGTGACGAGCAACTTCATCGGCGGCGCTGTCGGATCGGCCCTTGCCGGCCTTCTATGGGGACTCGGCGGATGGACCGCACTGACGCTTGGAGGAATTGCCCTGATCCTGATTGCACTCACGATTTGGCTTGTAAATCGCCGGAGTGGCTTTATGCAGGCATAGTCTTCAGGATCGTCTTTACGCCCCGGCCGCGTGCTAGCGCAAAGCGTGCACTCGGCACGCCTTGAAGGCACAAAGTACGCTGGCGCCGGTGCATGTCTTTTCCCGGGCGGCTGCACATGGTTGACTCGCCTAGAGGCCGCAAACTCTTTGAGAGGGATTGATATGTTGGCGCTCGAAGTCATGGTGATCCTCACGGCAGCCGTCCTCCTCTGTACGGTCGTGGCACGTCGTCTCGGGGTCGCACCTCCTGTGCTTTTCCTTGTCGGCGGCGCTCTGCTGGCCCTCTTCCCAGCGCTTCGCGACGTTCACCTCCCTCCGGAAACCGTACTGCTCCTGTTCCTTCCCGCGTTGCTGTATTGGGAGAGCCTCACAACGTCGCTCCGCGAAATTCGGTCAAATCTGCGTGGCATCCTCCTCATGAGCACCTTGCTCGTCGCCGCTACCGCGGGAGCCGTGGCGGCCGCAGCGCATCTACTTGGGCTCCCCTGGGGGCCGGCTTGGATTCTGGGAGCTGCGGTCGCGCCTACCGACGCGACCGCAGTTGGAACGCTCACGCGATCCCTGCCGCGGCGCAACGTAACCCTTCTGCGGGCCGAGAGCCTGATTAACGATGGAACTGCCCTGGTTCTTTATTCGATCGCTGTTGCAGTTACCGTCGGTGAGGTCAAAGTGGACGCTGCGTACATCACGTGGTCCTTCCTACTGTCTTACGTGGGCGGGGCCGCCACCGGCGCGCTCATCGCCTGCTTCGCCGTCTTCGTCATAAGGCATTTGAACGACGCGCTACTGCAAAACATCGCACAAATCCTGACCCCTTTGGCTGCTTTTCTAGTGGCGGAACTCATCCATGCTTCCGGTGTCTTAGCTGTCGTAGTGGCCGGACTCGTAGTCAGCCGTCTTGGGCCTCGCGTCGGGCGGGCAGAGGGACGACAACAAACGGAGGCGTTCTGGACTTTATCGACATTCCTTTTGAACGCCTCGCTGTTCGTTTTGGTCGGCCTAGAATTGCCGTCGGCGGTTCGCGGGCTTGCCGGGCCCGATTTGTGGATTGGACTCGCCGCCGTGGGCATCGTCTCCGTGATCGTCAGCGGAGTGCGCTTTGCATTCCTGTTCATCGTGACATATGCAATCCGACTATTCGACCGAAGACCCGAGCAAAAACTTCGCCGTGTCAGCCACCGTGAAAGGGTCATCAGCGGGCTCTCAGGATTTCGGGGAGCGGTCTCACTTGCTGCCGCCCTCGCTGTCCCTGAAACCGTCGCATCCGGAGACCCCTTGGCCGACAGAGACATGATCATCTTTGTCACCGCCGGGGTTATTGTCATCACGCTGGTACTACCCGGGCTGCTCCTTCCTGCCGTCGTGCGCTGGGCCAATCTTCCCCCCGACGAATCCGTCGAGCAGGAACGTAGCCTTGCCGAAACACGCTCGCTAGAGACCGCACTTGAGGTGCTGCCCGTTCTCGCCGCAGGGCTAGGCGCAGACGCCTACGTAACAGACCGCGTCCGACTCGAATATGAAACCCGCCTCCGGATCGCCAAAGCCGATGCAACCGAACCCGACGGCGGAATCACCTTGGAAAAGCATGAGCAGGCAACCGCGCTCCGGCTCGCCCTTCTCAATTCAAAACGCGCGACAATACTGCAGCTCCGCGACACCGGAGAAATCGACGACATCGTTCTCAGAGCCATCCAACAAGCACTCGATCTAGAGGAAGTCCACCTCACGGGTCCCACATCTTTCGAATAGGAACCGAAGCGCTTTCTCGTCGGGCCTGCGCGAGGCCGGACGCCCAGGCGCCGGCCACACGACTAATAGCCGACCCAGTCGGACTTAGGTCGAGTGGCCCACAGGAGATCAGGAATTCCGGGGATCGTTTCAAGCATTCACGACGTCAACGTCATACGACGGGCAGTGGCCGGTAGCCATGCCCTGCCAGTACACGGCTTCGCTGTGTCTGTTTCGCGTAGTTCGATCCGTGGTCTTGTAGATAAGGACGACAATCCAACCGCCCATCTCACTCCCGGCCTCAGGTGAAGGTTTTTACCCATATGTCCTCCCGAACTGAGAAGCCCGCGCTGCAGTTCGTCGTGCTTCGGGTCGCGCTCTGGTTGGCAGGCGTTGCGTTGGCTGGACGGCGCAGCCCACCAGAGCGAGGAGCCAACAAATTCACCCTCAACAAAGGAACACTATGACTAAGAAAAAAGTATGGTTCGTCACGGGAGCCGGCCGCGGCATGGGCATCAACATCGCGAAGGCAGCCCTCGCCGCCGGTCATCAGGTCGTCGCAACCGGCCGACGCACCGAAACTGTTACCAAGGCACTCGGGGAGTCCGAGGACCTGTTGATCCTTCCCCTGGACCTGACGAAACCCCAAGACGCCCAAGACGCCACTGCCGCAGCGATCGACCGGTTCGGGCGGATTGACGTGCTGGTCAACAATGCGGCCAACTTCTATGCCGGATTCTTCGAAGAGACCAGCCCAGCCCAGATCCGAGCCCAGCTCGAGACGAACCTTTTCGGTCCAATGAACGTCACACGGGCGGTCCTGCCCGCTATGCGGAAACAGCGCTCCGGGCACGTCATCACGATCTCCTCCCTCGCTGGGGTGGTCGGCTTGGAGTTCATCGCGGCATATGCCACGAGCAAATTCGGCCTCGAAGGCTGGATGGAGTCGCTGCGCTACGACGTGGAGCCTTACGGAATCCGCACCACCATCGTCGAGCCGGGCTTCTTCCGAACAGAGCTGCTGGTCGAAGAGGCCTCTACCGTGTGGCCCGAACTGTCGATTGATGATTATGCCCACCGCACGGCTGCGGCCTTGCCGGAATGGCGGCGCATGAATGGCCAGCAGGCCGGAGACCCGGCCAAGCTCGCCTCTGGTCTCGTGACAATTGCCGGCCAGGACCGGCCGCCGCTGCGCTGGGTCGCCGGAGCCGATGCCGTCGCTGCGATCGAGCAGAAAGCCCACGACCTACTCGAGCAGATCGATGCCCATCGGGACCTCTCCACCTCACTCGCCTACGACGACTGACAGCCTCTGCCCGCCTGGCGATAGAACACTTAAAAATCTGACACAAAGGACATTTCAATGACTGACAGCACGAACGACCAGACCGACATGCAGAAACTGTTCGGTGAATTCGCCCCGAAGCTCGTTTCGCTCACCGACGACCTCCTCTTCGCAGACATCTGGGAGCGTCCCGAACTGAGCCCCCGGGACCGCAGCCTGATCACCGTGGCCGGGTTGATCGCCGGCGGCAACAGCGAGCAGCTCGGATGGCACCTGCCCTACGGCATCACGAACGGGCTGAGCGAGACGGAACTCAAAGAGGTCATCATCCACATGGCGTTCTACGCCGGTTGGCCCAAAGCCGTGTCCGCGATGAACGTCGCCAAGCGGGTTTTCGGCGAATAGCAGCCACGAACCAAAGGAACCACATCATGACTCAAACACACGTCACCCTGAACAACGGCGTGAAGATGCCCGCCCTGGGCCTGGGCGTCTTCCAGTCCGCGCCCGAAGAGACCACCGGCGCGGTCGTGACCGCGCTGCAGACCGGCTACCGGCTGATCGATACCGCCGCGGCGTACTTCAATGAACGCGAGGTCGGCGAGGGCATCCGCCGGTCCGGCATCGACCGCTCCGAGATCTTCGTCGAAACCAAGCTATGGATGAGCGACTACGGCTATGACGAGGCGCTTCACGGCTTCGAGAAGAGCGTGCGCAAGCTCGGCGTCGACCAGGTCGACCTGCTGCTGCTGCACCAGCCTCTTGCATCCGACTTCGGGAAGACCATTGCCGCGTACCAGGCGATCGAGACGCTCCTGACCGACGGACGGGTGCGCGCGATCGGCGTCTCCAACCAGACACCCGCGGAGTTGGACGAGCTGATCTCCCGCACCGGCGTGGTGCCTGCCGTGAACCAGATCCAGGTCCACCCCTACTACACGCAGCCGCAGTGGAGGGCAGCCAACGACCGTCACGGCATCCTGACCCAGTGCTGGTCGCCGATCGGCGGGGCGTACGTTTATCGCGATTTCAAAAAGAACCCCCTCGAGGATTCCGTGATCACCGCTATCGCAGACAAGTACTCCAAGACCCCGGCACAGGTCATCCTGCGCTGGCACCTCGAGCACGGATTCTCCGCGATCCCGAAGTCCGTCAAGGCCCACCGCATCGCAGAGAACTTCGACGTGTTCGACTTCGCCCTGACCACCGGGGAGATTGCGGAAATCGACGCCCTCGACACCGGTGTGCGCGGCGGCCCCGACCCCGACTCGCTCAACCTCGCCTCGCACGGCTTCGTGATCCCCGAATAACAGCGCCACCGGGGCGAGGGGTGCCGCGCCACACAATCACACCCCTCGCCCAGTCACAAATTGCGCGCCGACCGATCGATTCCGACCCGCCAATCTAGAAGGACAGACAATTGGAAATCGAACTCAGAAAACCCACCGCCAAGGGGCCGTCTGAAAAATTCACCGGCGACGTATACATTGACGCCATCATCTCCCGGAAGCCAGAACCGTCCCGGTTCTACGGCTCGCGTGTCCGTTTCACACCGGGAGCCCGCACTGCCTGGCACTCCCACAAAGTCGGACAGACCCTCCTCGTTGAGGATGGAATCGGCCTGGTCCAGTCGCGCGGCGGAAAAATCTACGAGATCCACCCCGGCGAGATTGTCTACTGCCCGCCGAACGAAGAACACTGGCACGGCGCCACACCGGATAACTTCATGACCCACCTCGCCCTTGTCGAAGGGGTCGAAGACAACACCGAAACCGTCTGGCTGGACCACGTCACCGATGTGGAATACAACGCACGTTAACCCCCTGACCGCCAAGACGAAGGTCCCGAAGCACAATTGCTTCGGGACCTTCGGTCTTCAAGTTCCCCAGCAAATCGCCCCCTCGCTGATCCTAGAGACCTACGGCTTCAAGGTACCCGACTCCGTCGATGGCGTAGATCACCTCACCGGAGCACCAGGGGCCCGTCACTTGGACGGCAATGTGCCGGAAACCATTCGCCAGGGCGAGCTTGACGGTGACCTCTGCCCCGTCGGCTCAGCCGCGGGGCCGACAAGCAGGGCAGTATCATTTGGTGTGAGCTCGCACCAGTTCACTACGACTTTCTCCGTAAGCCCGACTGGGCATCGGATTCATCTCTCAGAGCGACCTGAGAACGACCGAGGAGCCTTGTCCGCCTCCACCGCAAATTCCCGCGGCACCCAGCCGACCCGGTCCCCCCTCGGCGAGTTGCCGTGCCAACGTTCCGACAATGCGCGCGCCTGAGGCTCCGATGGGGTGTCCAAGGGCGATCGCGCCGCCGCGCGTATTGACGATATCCGGGCTAACCCCAAGCGTGCGTACCGATTGAACAGCGACTGCGGCGAATGCTTCGTTGATCTCGACGGCGGCCAGTTCCTCCACTCCGGCGTTAATGTTTTTGAGTGCGGCGAGGATCGCGTTGGCAGGCTGGTCGTGCAGCCGCACGTCCGGACCTGCCACAAGTGCGTAGGATTCCACCACAGCGAAGGGAGAAAGGCCCAGCCGCTCGGCAGCTGAGTGGCTCACCAGGACCAATGCCGCGGCCCCGTCGGTGATCTGCGAGGAGTTGCCGGCGGTAATGGTGCCATCCTTGCTGAAGGCCGGGCGCAGGCCGGCTAGTGATTCGATGGTCGTCCCGTTCCGCACACCGTCGTCACCGGTAACCACAGTGTCCCCGCTGCGAGAAGCAATAGTGTAGGGGGCAATCTCTTGGGCATGGAAGGCGGCGTGCGCCTCAGCGCGCTGGTGGGAAGAGGCCGCCCATGCATCTTGGCTGGCCCGGTCCAGACCGTAGTCGGTATTGCCGCCTTCGGTCGAGATGCCCATCGATCGGCGTTCGAAGGCGTCAGTAAGGCCGTCGATCTCCAGTGTGTCTACTGCTTGAAGGACTCCGTACTTTTGTCCAGCTCTCGCATTGAAGACGTGAGGGGCCAAAGACATGGACTCTTGGCCCACTGCTACGACGATGTCTGCCTCACCGCTGTCGATCAGGCGTGCAGCAGCAACCACGGCTTCTATGCCGGAAAGACAGACTGCGTTCAGCGTCAGCGCCGGGGCGCTCAGGGGAATGCCCGCGGCCACGGCGGACTGCCGAGCTGGGTTTTGGCCGGCTCCGCCCTGCAGGACGTGCCCGGCGATCACTCTTTGGACATCTTGCGGATTTACGCCAGCACGGCGAAGTGCAGCGGTGATCGCGTGAGAGCCGAGGGTTGTGGCGGGGATAGAGGCGAAGAGTCCGTTGAACCGACAGAAAGGGCTGCGAGCATAGCCGGCAATCAGCGCGCTCATGCGCCTGCCCCTACGGCCTGTGATGCGGTCTGCGGGCGGCTGGACTGCCGATATATTTCCGGATCCCCTATGGCGTCTAGCTCTGGACCAACCGTGAATGGCGCCCCGGTCAGCGCGCGAAGTTCCGCGATACTGTGCCCTGGGGCGATCTGGCGCAAGACCAGGCCCCCGTTCAATACATCGAATACTGCTCGATCGCTGATAATACGGTCCACGACACCCACGCCGGTGAGCGGAAGGTCGCACTCGGGCACGATCTTCGGGGTACCGTCCTTCGCCACGTGGTCGGTGACTACGATCACGCGCGGTGTGCCGGCAACCAGGTCCATAGCACCGCCCATGCCCTTGACGAGCTTGCCGGGAATAGTCCAGTTGGCCAAGTCTCCCGCACCGGAGACCTGCAGGGCGCCCAGAATGGCGGTCTGCACATGTCCGCCACGGATCATGCCGAAGGAGACGGCGGAGTCGAAGAAGCTACCACCCGGCAGCACCGTCACGGTCTGCTTGCCAGCGTTGATCAGATCCGCGTCCTCTTCACCTTCGTACGGGAAGGGACCCATGCCAAGCAGTCCGTTCTCGCTCTGCAGCGTCACCCGGACGCCTTCGGGCAAATGGTTGGCGACCAGGGTCGGTATTCCTATGCCCAGGTTCACATACTGGCCGTCTTCGAGTTCACTGGCGGCGATGGCCGCCATCTCATCACGAGTCCACATGATTCATACCTCCGCGCGGACGCGCACGGTCCGCTGCTCGATGTCTTTGGTTTGGTTGGCTACGCGCACCACTCGCTGGACGAAGACGCCCGGTGTCACGACGTCTTCGGGGTCCAGATAGCCGTCGATCACCTCTTCCGCTTCCGCGATAGTCATCCGACCGGCTGTAGCGACGAGCGGGTTAAAGTTGCGGGCCGTCATCCTGTAACGGAGATTGCCATCGCTGTCCGCCTGGTGGGCGCGCACCAACGCGACATCGGCGACGATGCCGCGTTCCAGAATGCAGCGCCTACCATCGAACTCGGCCTCAGGCTTGCCCTCTGCGATTGGCGTACCAACGCCGGTGGCAGTGTAGAACGCGGGGATTCCGGCACCGCCGGCACGCAGGCGCTCCGCCAGAGTGCCCTGGGGAACGAACTCAACGTCGAGCGTGCCTGCCAGGTACTGCTCTGCAAAGAGCTTGTTCTCCCCGACGTAAGAAGCCAGAACTTTGCTAACCTGCTGGTTTTCCAGCAAGAGGCCGAGGCCCTTGCCGTCGACGCCCATGTTGTTGGACACGACTGTCAGGTTCCGCGCGCCGCTGTCGCGTACCCCTTCGATGAGGTCCCGTGGGATGCCGCTAAGGCCGAAGCCGCCGACGGCGAGGATCATTCCGTCCCGAATGGTCCCGGCCAGTGCCTCTGCGGCGCTGCCCCAAAGTTTTGATGCCATTTTGATTCCGTCCGTCCACTATGTGGCCTATGTGAGCCTCCATCTGAACCGTAGCCTTCTATGAGTTGGATGGTCAACGGAATGGAGACTGGGGCTCAATATTGATCGCATGATGGTCACGGCGAGGATTAGCGTCCATAATATAGACATGAGCGAATCTCTCCCCGGCGCCCAAGTCGTGGGCCGCATCGGCCAAGTTCTTCGAGCTGTCAGCGGCGCCATGCCGCGCGGTATCGGCACAACAGAAGTCGCTCGCGCCACAGGACTGGCGCGCCCAACCGCCCACCGCCTGCTCTCATCCTTGGCGGCCGAGGGATTCCTGGACCATGACTCCAAGGCCGCCCGCTGGCACCTAGGGCCTGAGCTGTACCTCATGGGTTCCGTGGCCGCCGAGCGCTACGACATTACTGAAATAGCCCGAGACCACGTCCGCGCCCTCGCCGAGGAGACCGGAGAGAGCGCCTTCCTATCGGCCCGACGCGGCGATGAAACGGTCTGCGTACTGCGCCAAGACGGCAGCTTCCCAATCCGGTCCTTCGTCCTTTACGAGGGCAAGCGGTTCCCGCTCGGCGTCGCATCAGCGGGCTTGGTCATCCTCTCCTTCCTGCCGCGGGACGCCGCCGAACGTTACCTTGCCCACGCAGACCTTAAGGAACACTACGGCCCAGAGCATGCCCCCGACCGGATCCGAGAGCGGATCGAAGCCACCCGCTCAGCGGGATACGCAACCAATCCCGGGCTCTTGGTCCAAGGCAGTTGGGGCATGGGCTCCGCCGTTTTCGACGCTGCCGGGCAACCGGCCTGGGCTCTTAGCATCACCGGCATAGAGTCCCGATTCTCGCCTGAACGGCGCCCCATTCTTGGACGCTTGCTGCTGCGTCACGCCCACGCCTTATCCGAAAAGCTCAAGCGGTGACTCACCCGTCGAGCTGGATGCGATGCTCGGCGATGGTCCACCAGAGTTGGAGCTCATGAAGCATGAACATATTCCGGACCTGGAGTCATGTGCAGCCAGGGCGCAGAGCACCGTCGTCGTTTCCTCTATCTCATAAACTTCCTTAGGTTCCTTGGCTTCTCAGTGAGATGGCAAGACGAGTACCGATCAGATTCGCCCGCCAACGGTCGTCCGCGCAGGAAAGCCGAGCGTGTCTCGCGCTGGACTCCATCGCTGGACCTCACTCTGCCGGTCGACCGACTCGTTCCGTCGGTTGCTTACTGGTTGCTGTTGAACGTCGTCGCTGTCTAGTAAAATCAATGTTCTAATGACAAAGGATAAGATTCTCGCGACGGACACCCCCTTTGACCTGCGTGCGCTGTTCCTGACGCCGGTGGTGGACGGATCCCTGGTGCAACAGACGATCCGCCGGCTGACCGAGGCGATCGGGATCGGGCTACTTCAGGGCCGTGAGCGGTTGCCGGCCGAACCGGAGCTGGCCGAGCTGCTTGACATTGCTCCCATGACGCTTCGAGAGGCGCTGGCCGTTATGCGCCGGGCCGGTTATCTCGAGACGGTTCGCGGGCGGACGGGCGGGACGTTCATCGCGCAGATATCGACACCCTCGAAGGAAGCTGCGAGGCAGCGTCTGGAGAGCATCGACGCCGGCTTCCTTCGTGATCTCTCGGACTATCGTCGGGCGATCAGCGTGCAGGCGGCTGCACTCGCGTCAGAACGCGCCACGGAGACCGAAATCCTCGGGCTCGAGCGTCAGGTGGTGCGGATCCGGGCGGCCGAGACCTTCGTCGAGTACCTGCAGCTCGATGCGCAATTCCACATCGCCATCGCAGCGTCCTCGGGAGCGACCCGATTGTGGCGGGAGCAGATCAGGGTCGAGATGGAGACCGGCGGGATCACGCTGGCCGCGGCCGCGCAACCGAGCCGCTTTCACCCGGATCTGATGATGGACCATGATGCCCTCGTGCAGGCCATCCGCGATCGCGACCCGGTCCGTGCCCGAGCGGTTACTGCGGCACACATCAACCGCGGCTGCGAGGCCTTGATCGAACTTTGCCTGGGCCACGGCCATACTACGGATCCGTCGGAGAACGATGGAAAAACGAGTGGAGGAGCGGACGCATGAGCGGCGAGAGAACCGTGCCGGATGTCAAGATGGACTCGCGGGGACTCGCCGTGCGGCAGGTCGTCTTCGCCCCGCTCGGCGGTGATCCGCTCGCACAGCACGTTGTCCGCAGCCTCGCCGAAGGGATCGGCCTCGGAGTCATGCGCCCGGGCGACCGGTTGCCCACGGAGAGCCAGCTTGCCCAGTCGCTGGGTGTGTCTCTGGTCGTGGTGCGAGAGGCCCTGTCGATTCTCCGCGAGACCGGTCATGTGAAGACCGTGCGGGGCAAGGGCGGAGGGACTTTCGTGGA
Source organism: Arthrobacter sp. FW306-2-2C-D06B (assembly GCF_021789175.1). Lineage (NCBI taxonomy): Bacteria > Bacillati > Actinomycetota > Actinomycetes > Micrococcales > Micrococcaceae > Arthrobacter > Arthrobacter sp. FW306-2-2C-D06B. The sequence continues at coordinate 1,893,021 of NZ_CP084560.1, read as the reverse complement.
CCGTGCTCCCACACCGCCATCCAAGGACGAGGCCCGTCGTGCGATCTCCGTCTTCGCCCCGGAGATCGTCACTGATTTCACGGAATTCCGCACCGCAATCGAGTCCGAGGCGAGCGCTCTTGCAGCGGCCCGCGCCGGTGCGCGCGAACTGGAGTACATCGCAGCGCTGGCATCGGAGATGCGCGATACCGTCGAGTTCCACCGGTATCGGGAACTAGATGCCGCGTTCCACATGGCAATCGCCTCCGCGTCGGGGTCCACGCGCCTGGCCGAGGCCGAGGCGAAGATCCAGGTCGAGCTCGGAGCCGCGTTCAACGCCCTGATCGAGTTGCTCCCCGAGATGCAGTTGACTGCCGTGACGCGCACCTCGGACACCGAGCACGGGGAGATCAGCAAAGCCCTGGGCGAGCGCAACCCGGAAGCCGCCCGCGCCGCCGCGTGCAGCCACGTGCGCGGCGTCCGGGACCTCCTGATCGCGGTCGCAGGCAGGTTGCCGCGGGCGGAGGCATGACACAGCGGCGCCCCCGCGTCCGCAGCCTGTCTGGCGCTTTGCAACAACCCGGCCCGGACGGCACCCCAGACCCATCCGGTCCCGCGTGCGATCACCAAACGCGCGCTGCGCCATTTCCACACGCACAAACAAGCAGCAATGGGTTGATCACGCCGCCCTGAAGCGTTCTTTTGAGGTCATTACCCGGCCTGTCGGCGCCGTCCCGGCCGAACGGCACGACGTACGTTCTTTGCAACGCCGCCGACAAGGTCCCGGGAGGAATCAGGTTTATGACTGCACGACGCGCGAGCCGATCGGCTTCCAGTAGAAAGCGCTATACGACATGTCGATTGCCGGCGAAATGGGCATCGCTTCTGTCCCGTCTCGTCTGCTGATTTCTTCGGAAAGCGCGTCGAGATCGTCGGTGTCGACCTCATAAATCGCGAGGTAACGATGTGCCGGCCAGGGAATGCCGCCTTCTACTTCTACGTCTACAAGGCGAAAACGTTGTGCCGCAATGATTCCCGGCACCGCCACGACGTCCTTCAGGTGGACATGGTCATACCAATCGTTGTACTCGACCTCGCTTTCAGCCGATGTCGGGTTGCTGAAGACAGCGAGAAGCGCTTGCGGCATAACATCTCCTAACGCAGGGAGTAGCGGACAACCCACTACTTCAATTGATTTAGTATCTATTTTTATATGTCTATTTCTGCCCAACAATGGATACGGCACTCTCATATGGGCCCAGCGGCCGGACCACCTCCAGGCCGGGTCCTTTGCGAAACCCGGTCGCGGTCCGCCAGACCCCGGATCAACACAAGCACGCACCCGGCCTCATCCAAGCGGACGTGGCCGTTCACCGCGCCCCCACTCTGACCGGAACCGCCGTGGACTGCTGGGTAAAGATCAGTCAGGACAACTAATCCGGCACGCTCTGCGCGGAAACCGGCCGGTCGGCCATCATGTCCGGCGTCCGGTCGGACTCGCGCGCCCTGGATTCTTGGCGGGCACCCACCCGCTGAAGGATGAGAAATGCAAATACAATTACGGCCAAGGCAACGAAGGCGATCCAGACCATAGCGTCGTAAGGTGCTGACGGCGGGTTGACGAAGCCGTTGACGTAAATGCCGACCATCGTGACGATCACAAAGATGCTTGCGACGATAACACCGAGTCGGACGCCCCTCTCCCGCAGCGTTACGACGATCGCTCCAACGGCGATCAGCAGGTAAGACGGAGCCCAAGCGTAGGCAAGCAGGGTGGCTATCGCGGTGAATCCCTTGGTGATGTCGCCGACGGCAAACACCATGGAAATCATGGCGAGCAAACCGAGTACGGACGACACCACGATCGCGACGACGGGAGTGCGGAGCCGGGGATGCACAGCAGCAAGCCTCGGCGGCAATAGTCGGTCTATCCCCAACGTCGCGAACACCCGCGAACCGTAGTTGAGAAAGCCAACGAGTGCGACAAACGCTTCGATCGCGAAGATCAAATCAGTCGCCTTCGCGAATGTTTCTCCAAGGCCAGCTTGTATCGATAGAACCGCCGACGGCGAGGCGCCGGCTGCGATTTGATCGGAGGCCTCGGCAAGCCCGGGTACTTGAGCAATCGTAGGGACGATCCAAAGAACGGCGAGGACCGCGGGAACGCCTATGAGTGCCCACGGCAATGTTCGTTTCGGGTCGCGGGTCTCTGTAGCGAGAGCGGCGCAGCTTTCAAAGCCAATCATGAAAGCCAGCGCCCCAACGACACCCTGGAACGTTTGGTTGAAGGTTAGCTTGCCCAAGTCGAACTGGGACGACAGATGGAGTCCGGTGTGGATGGCGCTCGCGATCGTGATGATCACAATCGGAGGAATCGCAATGGCACTCAGGATGACCGACGTACGCACGGACGCGTCTAATCCGCGAATGACAATGGCGGCAGAAATAGCCAGAACAATCAGATAGATTACGGCCTGGATTCCGACCTCGTTCGCATTAGCAATTCCGATGGACGTGAGGAAGCTGCCGATGAACAGACCGCAGGCCGCGACTATCGACGCGAGCATCAGGATGAATCCAAGAAACAGCGATGCGCCCGTGATGCAACGTGCCCACCCGCCGAGGGCATGGCTTACATACGAATACAAGGATCCCGTCACGACGTATCGTCGCGCGAAGGTCGTGACAGCCGCTCCGATACACATCGCAGCGACCATCGCGATGAGGAGTGACGTCCAACTCGCCATGCCGGAATAGGTGAAGACCAGAACCGGCACCAATACCATCCCCATTCCCGGGGTCATTGCCGTGAGCGCCAGGGCCACCAGCTTCGGTCTACTAAGGTGACCCCGGTCAAGGCCTTTGACCTCGTGTAGAGGTTCAATGCCTTGGGACGACGTCGACTTTTTCATATCGGTCATTTCTCATGTCCTTGCGGTTTGGCCCATTGCTGTCGAAATGGGAAGTCGGGACCTGCGGTTGGTAAAGCGCTGCCGTCGTTGGCGAGCAAAACTGCGTGGTTCCAAGTCGGAGCTGTGGCGAGCGCCGCATGGATCCCTCCTAGGCGCTTGCCTGAAAGCGATAATCGCTTATTCTATGACAACTATAAATAGATTAAAGATGATTGATTGTCAATCATTCGTCTCGCCATTCTCGAAGGGTTCCCTTGGCACGGGGTGTTCGAGCTTCGATCGAGGGGATCGACACCTGCGAGGAGGGCAACAAACCACATTTCATGCCAGGTCACGCACGCTCTGCCCTCTACCCAACCGGGTTTTCTCTGGACCAGATCGGCCCAGTCAACGTACCGCTTCCCCTGCCTCGACCCGCAATGAACTACCGTGAAGCCCTGCAAATAGCCCGGAAAGCCGAGCATGCCTTCGGCCTGCCCCATGACGCCACACTTGATGTCATACACGCAAAACTGGAAGCTCAACGAGGCAGGACCATCACTGTCGCTGAAATTCCAGGCCTGTCAGGAACGGAACTGTATGGCCTCTGGCTCATCTGCGCCGACCGGGACGTCGTTCTCCATGCTCCGGCAAAATCGCTCTGGCACCGGCAACAGATCATCCTCCACGAATTCAGCCACCTGATCCTCGGCCACGACCGAGAAACCCAGAGCGGCCAGGCGGTCAACAGCCTCCCGCCTGACTTGGACGGCGAACAGGTACTCCGAGCGCTCGCCCGCGGCGGCTACACCGACGACGCAGAACTCACCGCCGAAACTCTTGCCGACCAGCTCGCTACACGGATCCTCAACAGCGCGGCGGGCACCGTCCCCGAACCACTCTCTTTTCGTAAGGTCTTCGGCTGATGGAATATGTCCCAGCGGCCACCCTCTGGGTACTGACCATCTTCCGGTTCCCTGCCGCTCTGGATCCGCACCGCGGAAGCGTCTTCCGCGCAACCATCCTTGCCGCAATCGCATGCACTCTCTACGTGCCGGCTGTCTACTTCGCCGCGGATCCCGTACTCGGTGGTTCGAAACCGTGTCGGTCTAGCAACCCTCTTGTCTCTGCTCCTCGGATTCTGGCAATTCCGAACCGCCATACTGCTGGCCGCCGTGGCCGACGCTGAAGTACGACGCCGGCACCTGGCCTTTGGACGCTGGGCTGCGGGCATAGCCTGCACAGCAGTGACGACCGGATTTCTCACCAGCCGCGTTGACGTCACTCATCCGGATCTGCCCCTCACGTACGGTGATCAGCCCGGAATGGCAGTATTCCTCTGGACCGGCTCCGTGTTCATCATGTGGATCTGCCTCGATATCGCACGCGTGTGCCACAACAACGTTCCGCACATGCACGCCCCGGCCTTCCGCTCAGCCTTCATGCTCATCGCCATCGGATGCATCCTGTTCTCCTTGGTGCTGATCGACCGGCTCCTCTACGGCGCCGTGATCAGGAATGCGGGTGTTGCCAACGCGACAGCCACTGCCCTAACCGTCTTCTATTGGGCCGGCGAAACCTTCGCAGTCCTATTGGTCAGCCTCGGACTGCTTCTCCCCCGGGTGGCGGGGCACCTCGAACAGGGAGCCTTCGGACTCCGTGCAAGGCTGCTGCTCCTAGAAATCGAGCCCATCTGGAACCGCGTCGTCTCCAGCCATCACCAGCTCATCCTCGAGAAGCGACGCACTAGCCGATTCATGGTCCTCAGCGGGCACGCCGAAACACAGCTGCACCGACGGCTCGTCGAAATACGCGACTGCGAGATGGCCAGCCCCTCGATAACAGGGCGCCTCGACCCCCACGACAAAGCCGTCGTCGAACGCGCAGAACTAGCCCTCGAAAAGCGCTCCGTCGCCCGAACGACGCTACAACTGACAAACACGGCCGCCACACGAGGAGAAAGACCGTGGAAACGCTTACCATCAAAACACCTGCCGATGTCCTTAGCTTCATCGGCCACACCTTGGGATTCTGGCCCCACGAAAGCCTTGTCTGTATCAGCATCGACACCAACCGAATCGGCGCGACACTCCGAGTAGGCCTTCCCAACCACGACGGCGCCGAACTCGCCTATGCCCGAACAGTCGCCGGCTACCTCGCCAACGACCCCAAGGCCACGAGCGCCCTGATTCCCGTCTACACGTCGGTTACCCCAACAGCGGGACATGACCGGCCATACGCAGCAGTCATTGCCGCACTGACCGGGGCACTCGCCGAACGACACATCACCATCAGGGACGGCCTCCTGGTCGGCGACGACACCGTTTCTCCCTATGACTATGACGGCGACCAGAGCCTCAGTTGCGCCCTCCCACTATCGACGGTCGACTCCGGCGAAATCAACGCCGAACTTGTTTATCGCGGTAGCGCTATCGCGCCAACGGGGCGAATAGTGCTTCCCGCCTCAACTAAAGAAACAACGTTTGATGCCGTTGAGGCCCACATCGCATCGATCCAACGATCCAACGACCACCGGGTCCTCGAACAGGCACGCACTCTATGGGCAGGCATCCTCAAAGCCAAAACCTACCCCACCGATGACCAAGTCACCGCGCTGATTGCGAACTTCCAGTTCCCAGCCATCCGTGACCAGCTGAAGGCAGACATCCCAGTCGTCGAAGGCCGATGGAACAGATCTTGCTGGCCCAAACCCCAGGCAAGCCGGAGTGGACCCGCCTCGAATGGGCCCAGCAAATACTGCTCCACGCCTACACGCACAGCAGCACCGACCACTCGGCGCCACTCCTCACGGCCATCGCATATATAAACTCGTGGGAAGGGCGGGGCAGCAAAGCCCACCAGTTCCTCCAGCTCGCTCTCGAAGCGGACCCCGGCTACCGACTCGCCAAACTCAGCGACCAACTCCTCGGCTACGGAATGCTCGCCGGCTGGAACATGGACAAGGACACCGCGTACCGGCCGCGGGGGCTTGGAACGTCAGATTAGTAGCGGCGCTTCTTTCGTCGGTATCCGCTGGATGTCGTTGATGCCCGGATTTCCGTAGCTCAGCATACCGGTCCCAGCCAGCCGGACATCGGCGCGGGCATGGAAGTCGTAGAAATCGAAAATAGCCGCCAGATGACGGTAGCTTCACTGCGGCCTCGCGGCCGAAATGTGACGCCTTGCCCAAATCCAGTGCCCGCCCTCTTCGGCTAATGCCTTCGCGGCCGAAGCTGGCGGGCTCACGTCACACCGCGATCTGGCCCCCGTCGACCACGAGAACCGAGCCAGTGACGAAGCTCGAGTCGTCACTGGCGAGGAAGAGCGCGCTGGAAGCGAGTTCTTTGGTCGTACCCAACCGACGTAGCGGAATACCTTCGACCCACTGAGCCAATAGTTCTGGGTTTGACGCTACGTCGTCGTTGAGATGGGTGCGAATCGCTCCGGGGGCTATCGCGTTGACCCTGATCCCTTCCGGGCCGTACGTTGCCGCCATCGCGCGCGCCAACGCTACCACTGCGCCTTTAGTCGCCGCGTAAGCGTGGGTTGGACGACCGCTCGTTCCGACGAACGCGTAGATCGAGGCGGTCAGGATGATGGAGCCACCGCCCTGCTCGCGCAGGTGCGGCACTGCGGCGCCGGCCAGTGCATAGACGCCACGCGTATTCACGTCGAAGGCGAGGTCCCAGCGCTCGGTCTCGATCGATTCGACGGTACCCCCGATGTGAAGAGTGCCGATCCCGGCGTTGGCGAAGACAATATTGAGCCCGCCGAAAGCTTCTGCCGCCGCGTCCACCGCCGTTCGGACCGCGGCCGGGTCCGACACATCGCAGGCGAAGAAACGGGCCGCGCCGTTGTCTCCGGCGAGTTCTTCGGCGAGCGCCTGTCCTTGGTCGACATTCACGTCCAGGATTGCGACGCTCGCACCCTCAGCGACGAAACGCCGCGCTGTCTCTGCTCCGATGCCCGTAGCGGCACCCGAAATGATCGCAGTCTTCCCGATTAGTCGTCCCATGTGTGTATCCCTCGTCTGATGTTTGTGTTGATGTTTGCGTCTCCTCTCCTGACCTTTCCGCGTCTATGCGAACCGCTGCGGTGAGATCTCCACGCGATTGGCGGAAGCGTGGCAAAGTCAAGAAAACTGGATGTCGCTCTCCCCTATGGGGGAAAGAGCAGAATCTGCTGCGCTAGATGCCAGCGTGGCATAGACGACGTCTTTCCGATCGCGTCTTGAGACAACCCACGATTCATCCAGGGGCAGGAAAGACTGAGAATCGTCCCTGCGGGTCCATTCGATGGCGACAACACGGTTTCTGATCCGCCACCCGTTGCCGTCGAGGTTATCGAAGTCATCGATGTAGCGGCAGGCAACGGTTCGGTGGACTGGCTCGTCGCTGGCGGCGCTCCCCATGAAGGCATCTCGTTTGGCGGATTCGACCCGTTTCATGCTTAAGCAGTAGCTCTCTGACCGGGCAGATTTGCCGTCGTCCGCGAGCCAGACGGAGACATTGGTCAGCACGTGAAGCGAGGACGTGACGTGCTCGTGGTTGCCGTGCATCCAGGTGAGCATCTCATCCACCGAGCCGCTGAAAGTACCGTGCGAGTCGTGGGCATTCTCGTGATAACAGCGCCGAACGAGGTCCCAGTCTTTCCGGTCGAGTCCATGGCAATAGGCGGTAAGTACCGTGCGGATTTGATTCTCAATTAGCAGGCGTTCGATGTCGGAAACGCTGGTTTGACTGCTCGAGCTGATCATTCGGTTACTCCTTCGAGGAAGTGAGGACGGGGCGCGGGTGGTGGCAGCTATGCACCGCTGGCGGAGTCGTTCTCGTCGGGAAGATCCAGCCGGTAGACTCTTTTGGCGGTGCCGTGGAAAAGCTTGGCCTTCTCGGCTGGCGAGTAGTTCCTGACGATGTGCTTCATGGTGTTCCAAAGCACGGGGTAGTCGCAGGTGCGGCTGTCGACCGGAAAATTGCTCTGCATCATGCATCGATCTGGACTGAAAAGCTCGATTCCAGCCTCAATATAGGGACCCCAAGCGGCTGCGAGGTCCAGGTAAGAGGGGCGAGCGGGCCTCTCATCAAACCCGAAGCCCCAAAAAGGCATTCCCAGACCGCCGACCTTGCAAACAACGTTCGGGCGCGCGGCAAGGTCCGTGAGATTGGCGAGCCAGGCATCGAAGGAGTCTTCCGGCTTCACACCATCTTCGGGCATGGCGACTGCCATCCCCAAGTGGTTCAAGACAATTGTCGTCTCTGGAAACTGGTCCGCGAGTTCACCGATTTTCGGCAGCTGGTGGTGCAGAACGGCTGCGTCGAAAGTCAGCCCCCGGAGCTCCAGTTGCTGAAAGCCGCGACGAAATCCAGGGTGGTCCATCAGGCCTCGCGGCGGCCTGTGAGTCATGTACTTGTAAGGGGTTTCCGTCGAGTGTTCGATCGTGATTTGCCGGATGCCGCGAAAACGGTCCCTTGCCACTTCCATAGAACGATCCAGGAGCTCGCCAATCTGGTCCCCCATGGTCAAGTCGGCGAAGCCTACGATCCCGGCGGCGACGCGGGTGTGGCCGTAGATGCCGCTTGCACTCATCGCCGCCACCCCGTTGGCAAACTCGACCTCGCCGAGTGGGCGCATGTCCTCGGGGCCGAAGGCCCGGGCCATAGCCTGCGTCTCCACGTACACACTCGCCACAATGTTGTGCCCCGTTGAGACGTCGGTCAGATAGTCCTCCATCATGTAGCGGCGGGACGGCCTGTCGAAGAGGTGTTGATGAGCGTCGATGATCGGAAGGTCGGGTTCGATTATCTCGAGCTCCGGCTCGACAATTGGGCAATTCACTCTGGGGTCCTTAGTTTGCCAACAGCTGCTGAAGGTCCGAGTCTGCGAGATGTGGGTGGCTCGCGAATTTCTGGAGCTTGTCCGTGTCGATGGTGAAACCGAATCCCGGCTCCGGCGAAACAGTCAGGTAGCCGTCCTTGACCTCTGGCGTGTTCGTGATCTCATCCGCGATGTGCAGAAAGTACGCCATCTCGGCCGGGTTCTCCGACGTCGACCTGTTCGCCGCCGCGTATGCCGCGCTCGTCCATGTGCCCAAAGCACTGTCGCCTTGGTTACCGATGACGAGTCCCGTCCCATGAGCCTCGCAGAAGCCGCGAATCCGCTCAGACGCCGTTATGCCGGTGCGCGCGATCTTGATGCTTACCATCGATGACCGGGCGGACAGGGTTTCCTGGACCACCTCGCCGGCGTCCCGGCAGCTCTCATCGCCGAGGATTTCTGTGGTGCTCTGGTTGTACACGCGAACCCGCCCTTGCGGCTCATAGGCCGGCGAGGGTTCCTCGATCCAAGCCAGGCCAACGTCGGCCGTCCGGTGCAGGAATTCCAACGCGCCCGCAGATGTGAATCCGTGATTGGCGTCTGCGCAGAGGTGCGCCTCCGGAAGGGCCTCGCGCAGAGTCAGGAGGAGATCGGCGTCCTTTTTGGGGTCCCAGCCGACCTTCACCTTGAAGGACCAGATTCCGTAATCCTTAGCAAATCCTTGGGCTTCGCGCACCATTTGATCCGCGTCGCCGCCTCCAATGACAGCACTAACCGCGATCCGGTCCGTGTACCCACCCAGGAGCTTGTGGACGGGGACGTCGAGCGACTTGCCGATCGCATCCCAGATTGCGGTGTCGACCGCGCCCAAAGCCGAGTTGTTGTTCAGCACGTTGCGCAATGCGTACGCAACCTTGCTTCGATCGAAAACCTCCAGCCCTACGAGGGCCGGCCGAACAAAGTCGTTGATTACTGCGACGATAGACTCCACAGTCTCGCCGTAAGCCATGGGCCTGGGGATGGCTTCGGCATAGCCACGAATACCCGTTGATGTTTCGACGATGATCAGGACATGCTGCGCCGAGCTGATGGACCCGGTCGCCCACACAATCTCATGATGCAGTGGTAGCTTGAACGGAATCGCGAGTACTTTGGTGAACTGCATTTTTCCTCCTGAGCGGCGAGAGCCTGATGGGCCCGCGCCGCCCGAATATGGCGCCGCACACATTAGGCGTAGTAGGACACGGTTATTTGAGAAGATAGTGGGATAAATCCGGGGAAGCTGCGCCTCGTGGGCACTCTAATTTCTACTGCTGGGTTGGCGTGACCGCCACCTTGAATTCCGCAACCGCACGCTGGTACGCAGACACTAAGACGGAGACATCCGCGCCGTAGACGAACACCGTAGCGCCCTGGGTCGCCCATTCGGTGCACTCGCTAGGACCGTAGACGGCCAACCCATACGGGATTGAGCTCCGGGCCTGCAGTCGATCCATTATCGTTTGTGTGAGCTCGACGACCCGTGGATGTTCGGACTGTCCGGTGAGCCCGATGCTGGTCGCAAGATCCGCGCGACCGATGATGATCGCATCCAGTCCAGGATCCTGAGCCAGGATCTCATCGATGTTGTTAACCGCGTCGCTGCTCTCGATCTGTCCGATGATCAAGACTTTCTCGTTGGCCGACGCCGCGGTCTCCTGGAAGCGCTCCCGTCCGACGCTGTAGTGAGCGGCACGTGACATTGTGCAGACTCCTCTGTTGCCCCGAGGTGCGTACCTGGCTGCGTCGGTGGCGCGCCGAACATCATCGGCTGTCTCTACGAACGGCAGGACAATTCCGCCTGCCCCCAGCTCCAGCGCATATCGTATGTTCTGCTCGTCGATTGTCGATACGCGGACCAGAGGGATGACGCCGACCACTTCAGCGGCCCTGATCATGTTGCTGACGGTTTGCCAGTTTTTCGGAGAGTGCTCCATATCGATGATGACAAAGTCAACGCCGGTCCGGGAGACAGCCTCGGTAGCATCCTCGCTTGGCAAGAAGAGGAACGTCCCGAGAACTGGCTCCCTGTGGCGTAGCCGTGATTGAAAGGATTTACTTGACATATCTGGCATTGTTTTCCATCTTTATTCCGTTGTGCCCAGCACTAGTCGGCTCGATCCATCTTTGGCACAGTGTGCACGATTGCGTTTTGCGTGGGTCGCCGCGACTGCGGACCGACCGTCCGCGGACCGGTCAGTCACGTCCCGTCTGGTCAACGGCTGACCAGCTCTTCACCGCTATATAGGAGACTCAGCCCTGACGGGATACGCACGTGCAGCTGGTCGCCGGGCCTGAAGTTTTCACCTTCGCCATGCTGGGCGTACCAAAGGTTGCCGCCGATCTCGACGACGTACTGCCGTCGGCCTCCTTCGCCCAGGACAACCTGCGCGAGTGTTCCATTAAGGGCGATTTCCGCGCGGTTGAGGGCCGCATCTTCTGCCAGCCCTTTGGCGATCGAGGTGTCGCGGGGTCGTACGAAGAGCTGGAGCGGCGAGCCGTCCAGATGGGGGGACGTGAGGTCACCACTGCCGTGGATGACGCCGGCGGAGTGGACGAGTTTTCCTTGTGTCGAAGTTACGTTCAGATTGTTTCTCACGCCGAGGAACCGTGCCGCGTAGGGCGAGACCGGCCGTGAGTAGACCTCCTCCGGTGGCCCGACTTGTTCAATCGCGCCTTCGCGCATCAGGACGACCCGATCACCCATCTCGAGGGCTTCTTCCTGGTCGTGGGTGATGTGCAAACCTGTGTAGCCGAGCGAACGGTGAATTCGCAGCAGTTCGGTACGCAGGGATACTCTAAGCAAGGCGTCGAGATTGCTCAACGGCTCATCGAGCAGGAGGATTGAGGGCTCATAGACGAGCGCTCGTGCGAGGGCCACTCGCTGTTGCTGTCCACCGCTGAGCTCGGCAGGGAGGCGTTTGGCGAAGTTCTCGCATTCGAGCGCGGCGAGCACCGCGTGAACACGCTCCTGCCGCTGCCGTTTCTCGATCTTGCGCCTTCTCAGCGGGTAAGTCACGTTTTGTTCAACGGTCATGTGCGGCCAGAGCGCGTAATTCTGGAACACCATCCCGACATTGCGCTTGTCCGCCTTGGTGTTGATCGAATGCTCCGCGTCATACACCGTCCGGCCCTGGAGCTGAATCGTGCCGCTGGTGGGAGTTTCGAGTCCGGCGATCGAGCGAATGAGGGTTGACTTTCCACACCCACTCGGTCCGACAATCACGACGTATTCACCTTCGGCGATTTCGATATTCACGTCCTTGACAGCGTGGACTGTCCGGCCCCTCTTCGTCTCGAACGCCTTTCCCACACCCCGCAAGGATGCGCTGACGGGGCGGTCGGATGACTCATCGTTTGTTTTCACTTGACGATCCGCTCTTATGTCTGCCTGAAGAATATTCTTGGTCATAGGTTTTCCAATGCCTTACGTCCGCCGATCAATACGGTCAAGACGAGAACCGCGGTTGTGACTGCTGTCATCACGAGCGCGAGGACGGCTACCTCGGGGAAAGTGCCTGTTTGACCTAGCTCGTAAAGCAGGGTGCCCATCACTTGATTTCCGGGGGACTGCAGCATTACCGCAACAGCGAAGTCTTGCGAAAGCAAGATGAAGCCAAGGGCCAACGAAGCCGTGATACCTCTCTTTGTCAAAGGTAGTGCCACAGTCAGGACCGTCCGAAACTGGCTAGCGCCCGAAATACGTGCCGCTTCGAACAACGACGAATGGACGCCGATGAGACTCGAATACTGCGAACGCAGGGAGAACGGCAACACGATGAACGCGTAACCGATGATGAAGAGGGTGAGAGTCCCGTAGAGCGAGAATGGCGGCCGGATAAAGACGAAGAGGACTACCAGGCCCAGCATGGCTCGCGGCACTGCAAGCGGGGCGACGAACGCGTAGTCCAGGACGTATTTGACTGCGCGGGGCGCGCGCAGGACACCCGACATCGCCAGGGCGGTGACGAATCCCAGCGGAATGACGATGATCATGGCCAAAGCCGACGTCAGAAGGCTCGTTGTGATCGAGTTGAGCACGGCAGGATCAGCGAAGGCGGTCTGGAAGTTCTGCGTCGTGAATTTGATCGTCGATAGATCGCCGCTCCAGAACGGTGAAAAGGCGACAACGAGGATCGCGGCGAGCGGCAGCAGGACGGTGATGACACCGTATCCGACGACTAGCACTACCGCCCACTTCGACGCATTGCCGGCCATTCCCCGTCCGGAGCCCTGTGTCACGTATCGACGCTGATCACCGACGACGACCCGCTGAACCACGATGGACGCGATACCGATGGCCAGCAGGGGCAAGCCGAGCGCCGCGGTCAGGCCATAGTTGACCGGGAACTGCTCACGAAGACGGAAAACCTCTGTCGTGATCACCTCGATGCCTGGTCCGGTACCGAGCAGCAACGGCGCAGTGAAGCTGCCAAGACCCAGAAGGAACGCGACGACAACACCTGCGACCAACGCGGGGCGCAGCAAAGGCAAGGTGACACTCCAGAACGTGCGGATCGCCGTCGCCCCGCAAAGCCGGGCAGCCGCCATGAGTGAGCCATTGATCTCGTGCATGCGCGCATACAGCAGGGCGAAAATGATCGAAGTGAGCTCCACACCCGTGATGAGGATAATCGCCGGAAGGGAGTAGATATTCAGTGGGCCCTGCGACGAGCCAGCGAACAACGGGATACTGCGCAAGAGCGCGTTCCCGTAACCGCTGGTTGGCGCAAAGATGAAGATCCATCCATAGATCACTGCAACAGGCGGGATGACAAGTGGCAGTTGCGGAATGAACGATGCAATGCCCCTGAATCGCCGCGGAACACGCATAACCAACGTGACCATGGCGACCGCGAGCACGGCCCCTATTGCCGTCGATGCAACCGCCAACAATAGGGTGGTGAGGAAGATCTTCGGCAGGCCCGGATCCGCGAACATTTCACCTATCGCGGCTCCGCCGCCCTCGAATGCGCCGGCAAAGTAGATCGCGATCGGGACAATGATCAATCCGGCGATCACCAGGGCGAACAGAGACCAGCCGGTGCGAGCGCCGAGTTTGCCGACCAGTCCCCTAACCCAGGAGCCGGTCGAGGGCGGTCGGTCCGCAACAGTCAAGCGCGCGCCCACCAACGTTGTCGACCTCATAACGCCACAGCGTTCGTCCGCCAGAGGCTCAGCAGCCTCCGCGGCTCACTCGCACAACACCGAAATTGGTGCCGAGTCATGATCGTGGGACCTCAGGGGGTGCCGGGAATTCGACAGAACGAAGTCGGTGATAAGGAACGCCAGCGGGGTAGTCGTTTGACGGCGTCGAGTCGACGAGCAGCGAGAGATCCACGCCCTCGACCTCCGCCAAGGCGATGGTGAAGTGCGACTCAGCAATGACCGAACGTACCAGAGTTCCTTCGACAAGGTGGCCTGTGTAGGTCTTGCCGTCTGCGGCGGTCGCCGATACGTGGATATGAGCGTACGGGTCTCCCTTTTTGTAGCGGACGTGCCCATCGGCGGAGACAAAGTCGTCCTTCACCTGACCTATGATGCCGGAACCCATTACCTCAGCGAGGCCCTTGACCTCAATGACCTCCGGAGGCCGGCTTGCTTCGCTCTCGCGGCGGGCGCTTTTGGGCAGTGTCAGCCGCAACTGGGACGCCCCACCGGTGATGTCCAAGACGAGCCCTGTGGAGATATTCTCCGTTCGCGCGATCTCGATGACCGCTTCGTACACATCCTCACCAGGTGCGAGGTGCGCGTAGATAACGCGGCCCATCTGTCCTGTGACAATCGTGCTCATGGATTGCTCCTAACGTTGCTCGTCAAAGACGGAGAGGATGGAAAAAGTTGCGTCTCGACTGAGACCAGTGCTTGTTTGGATGGCTTCATTGGCTTCCGATCGTTGTGTCTTGAGGCCTGCTCGCTAGCAGGAATCTACGGGGCTCCCGCCGTGCGGCTGGCTAGCTCAGCGGCTACGCGCCCATGACCTCGCGGTACTCCAGCGGCGTCGCGAGTGCATCCATTACCTGCGAGGATGACGGGCGTCTTGGTCCAGTTCCGCGGAATAATCGTCGTCACGAAATTCGAGAAAATCGGGTCGATTGTATTGACCATCGTCCGCTGATCTTCGGTGAGCAGCGCCATCGTCGACCGCCGCCCTCTCCACTTCGAGACTAATCATGCCTCAACTCTGACATGCTTGTCTGACAAGTGTCAAGGTTCTTTTTTGGTAGAAATTTCGGACAGTCAGGCTTTGCAAACTAGTCGCCTTATCAGACGAGCGAACGAGCGAGCGAGGGACCGTTACACCGGGCCCGGGCGCAGATTGATTCGCGCTACTTGTCTCGTCGAGGCACACCAGAACTTTCATGAACGCCCTGCCAAGAGTGGTGGCTGGCATGATTCCGGGTTCCCAACGCGGACCCCAGTTGTAGAAAAGTCAGCCAAGTACCCGCTAGTCCGACAATACTATTGCACACAACCAGGTCCGAACACCTCAAACCTGAGCGGCAAGGAATGACTAATGATCACCAAGTCTATGGAGGCCTTCGGGCTTCAACGCGATCTCGGTCTTGCGTCCGCACCGGGTAGGTCGCTGCATCGCATCATATCCAGCTCGTCCAGGCAATCAGGGATCTGAATCAGAGAGCGCTGTCGCCCTGCGGTGCCAACAACCTCGACTATCTGAACGCCTGTTGCCTCCAACAGCGTGGCAGACGCCTACCGGACCTCTCGCGTGCTTACGCCGCAGTCAATTTGCCGCGATGGCGGGTCCGAGCGACGGCGAGGCCCAGTCCGTCGGTCGAACCGATGATAAAGATTCGTGCAATAGTGAGTCCTCGCGTTTCGTCACGTGGGCGTGGCGAGGGCGAGGGGTGTGATTGTGTGGCGCGGCACCCCTCGCCCCGGTGGCGCTGTTATTCGGGGATCACGAAGCCGTGCGAGGCGAGGTTGAGCGAGTCGGGGTCGGGGCCGCCGCGCACACCGGTGTCGAGGGCATCGATTTCCGCGATCTCCCCGGTGGTCAGGGCGAAGTCGAACACGTCGAAGTTCTCTGCGATGCGGTGGGCCTTGACGGACTTCGGGATCGCGGAGAATCCGTGCTCGAGGTGCCAGCGCAGGATGACCTGTGCCGGGGTCTTGGAGTACTTGTCTGCGATAGCGGTGATCACGGAATCCTCGAGGGGGTTCTTTTTGAAATCGCGATAAACGTACGCCCCGCCGATCGGCGACCAGCACTGGGTCAGGATGCCGTGACGGTCGTTGGCTGCCCTCCACTGCGGCTGCGTGTAGTAGGGGTGGACCTGGATCTGGTTCACGGCAGGCACCACGCCGGTGCGGCAGATCAGCTCGTCCAACTCCGCGGGTGTCTGGTTGGAGACACCGATCGCGCGCACCCGTCCGTCGGTCAGGAGCGTCTCGATCGCCTGGTACGCGGCAATGGTCTTCCCGAAGTCGGATGCAAGAGGCTGGTGCAGCAGCAGCAGGTCGACCTGGTCGACGCCGAGCTTGCGCACGCTCTTCTCGAAGCCGTGAAGCGCCTCGTCATAGCCGTAGTCGCTCATCCACAGCTTGGTTTCGACGAAGATCTCGGAGCGGTCGATGCCGGACCGGCGGATGCCCTCGCCGACCTCGCGTTCATTGAAGTACGCCGCGGCGGTATCGATCAGCCGGTAGCCGGTCTGCAGCGCGGTCACGACCGCGCCGGTGGTCTCTTCGGGCGCGGACTGGAAGACGCCCAGGCCCAGGGCAGGCATCTTCACGCCGTTGTTCAGGGTGACGTGTGTTTGAGTCATGTTGTGGTTCCTTTGGTTCGTGGCTGCTATTCGCCGAAAACCCGCTTGGCGACGTTCATCGCGGACACGGCTTTGGGCCAACCGGCGTAGAACGCCATGTGGATGATGACCTCTTTGAGTTCCGTCTCGCTCAGCCCGTTCGTGATGCCGTAGGGCAGGTGCCATCCGAGCTGAGCGGGGACGTCACGGGATTTTGGTTCAATGTCGGCCACGGCAACTGCTCCGGCCACCGAGCGCAACGGCGGCCGGTCCTGGCCAGCAATGGTCACGAGACCAGCGGAGAGCTTGGGCGGGGCCCCGGTCTGCCGGCCGTTCATGCTCCGCCATCCCGGGATCGTTGCTGCGGTGCGGTTGGCGTAGTCCTCGATCGAGCGTGCGGCCCAGATCATCGAGGCATGGGATCCGGACATCCATTATGGAGCCCGGGTTCTTCCGCACCGAACTCTTGGTCGTAGAGACGTGTCCGAAATGTCAGGCCATCTGGGCCGCCAAGAACCGATCGATCCGATGCCAGCCGTCCTCGTGGTTGCGATGGAGATTGAAGGAGTGTCCGATGTCTGCCAGTTGCTCGACCACCACCCGGTGTCCTGCGCCGGAGTGTTCCAGCCAAAATTCCCGCTCTTCGGTAGCGTGTTTTCCTGGCATGATCCTGTCGTGCTCGCCCAGCTGCACATAGACCGGGCACTCAACTCCTCCGATGGCGGATGTCTCTAAGTTATCCCTGGCGACTAACCCATCGGCCCAGAGCCTCCGCGGCAGGGTGGTGCGAAGAACCTCGTTGTCGTATGAAATGACGTCAGGGTCGGCCATTTGCGGGTAATAGAACGCATGCTCTCGAGCCTCAGGCGAAAGGGTCGCATAGCTGGTCGCCAGTGCTCCCTCACGGACACCTGGGCCGAAGCCTTGATCGTCCCTGCCCCGGAAGTAGCCCGTCGCGGTGACAATCACGGAGTCAGCTGGTTGCAGGCGCCCCTGTGTCTGCACGCAGAGGATTGCGCCGAGCGAGTGCCCGATAAGCGAAACGTGGCCGACTGCCCTTTCGGAAAGCCGCTTCCCGGCACGCACCTTCAAAATCATGTCGGACAGCCCATCTCCGACGGACTCCAGAGACACCGCATCCCCATCAGGACGCGAGCTCGAGCCAGTGCCGGGCAGATCCACTGCCAACACATCGTGCCCACGAGCGGTCATGTACTGGACGTAGGAATATGCGTTGTTGTTGACGGGACCGAAATCCCAGTACCGGTGGTCGTAGGAGTTGCCGTGGACGAGAACCTGCAACACTCCAGTTGGTGTCGACTCCGCGGTGAAGTAGTGACCCGCGAATTCAGCCCGACCTCCGTCCGCCGTGTTCACGGGCACGCTCAACGTCTCTTCAGTCATCTTCCCTCACTCCACGTGGCTGACTCGGTGCCTTCGCACACCGATGCGAGGTGGCCGACCATTTTGGGTGTCGTCCACCTCGCCATCAGTGTGTTCCCGAGCCGTAACTATCCTTGTTCTGCATTGCCAAGGATCACATCTCTGGCCTAACTATTTGCCGAACAGCGGTGTCCAGTACTTTGCGATCCAGGCGTTCCACTTCTCTGTTGTCCAGTCGTTTGGGTTGTAGCCTTGCACATCGCTCCAAGGGACTGCTCCGTCCGTTTTCAACGGAACGGTCGCCGGGGCGAGCGACTTTACGAACTGGGTGTCGGCTTCCTGGCTCATCAGGAAGTTCATGAAGACCTGCGCAGCGTTCGGGTTGGGGGCATTCTTCAGCACCGCTGAATCGTAAAAGACGCCGGAAGTGGCCGTTGTGGGAATCGTCTGAGCCACTTTCGCACCGCTGGCGATGAGCGGCGACACTTGAGAGCCAATCGCGGGGACTGCGTAGTCATACTCACCAGACCCTACTCCCTGGGCCGCGAGCAGGTTGTTCGCCTGAACCGAGAAGTTCGTCTTTGCGAGTTTAGCGAGAATCTGATCTCCATAGGTCTTGCGCAGTGTGTCATAGTAGAACGCGATAACTGGCGAAACCGACGGGCTCACCAACCCGACCTTGGCGTGAGGGTTGCTGTCGACCAACTGTTGGACGCTCGAAACGGGTCCCGGCCCGGTGGTTGAATAGGCGAGGGTGAACGGGTAGCCGTAGACGGTTGCATAGCTCTTGTTCGCCAGGAGCTTGTTCCAGCCTGCACTTGCGGCCTCAGGGCTGACCTGCAAGCCCGCGAAGTTGTTTTCCGTGTAGTTCTTGTCGAACCACCCGGTCGAGCTGTGGAATGCCACATCGGCCCCCTTCGCGCCGATGGAGATCTCTTGGTCAAGCCGAGATACCAGATCGGATGTGGGTGCTAGCTGCACGGTTACCTTGATGTCGGGATAGGCCTTCTCAAAGGCCGAAACGACAGGGTTCATTCCGGTTAGCGAAGTGTAGAAGGTGACTTTCCCCTCGCTATTCGCTTTCTTGACGATGTCGTTCCAGGCGGCCACCGTCGTAGTTGTCACCGGGTCGGTGGAAGCACCCGCGGCGCCGGAACTAGCCCCGCCACCTGCACCGCAACCGGCGATCGCCACTGCGGCAACGATGCCGACCGCGACGATTCCGGCGCACCTTGTTTTGCTTCCAAGCCATTTCCCTACTGATGAAGCCATGGCAATCCTTCACTTTCGTAGCGCGGGACCCACACTGGTCCACTTAGTCAAAGTTACGCAAAGAACCACTGTCTGTCTAGAGCAAAATGGATGATTGTCAGACTAAGTTGAAAGGGGACATGTCAACAAAAGGAGCATGATTGTCATCCGCGTGCAGCAGGTCGAGATGAATGGCGTCGACACACGGAACGCCTGCTCCCGGGCGCCGAGATCGTGATCCTCACGCTGGCCCGGCGGCGAGGCGACCTCTTCGACGCGGCAGGCTCGGTGATCGACGTGATTGCTGTAGGCAGTTCATCCGATACGTGCGTCCGACGGGCTGATCCTCTCGCCGAACGTTGGCCGCGCATTCACGGCCCTGCGACCACAGAAGGTGCGTCAGTCCTGCTCTGAGCTCCGAGACTATCCGGGTTCAAGCAGCCAGAAAATACTGGTCTCAGGCTGGCGCACGTCCCGCCAACGATCGCTCGATATCGCCATGCGCCTGGTCGTCCCCGCTATTTGCGATGCCGTGTTCGCGCAGATAGTTTAGATGTCCCTGCATCGCCTCAGCAGCCGCAGCCGGATCCTTCGCCTTGATCGCCCGGTATACCCGGATGTGGTGGTCGACAGACTCCCTTCCCAGTTCCGCATCAGTATTAACAAAGACAAGAGGGTGTGCCGTCCGGTGCAGGGCGGACACGAACGCCGCGAGCACGCGATTGCCCGAGGCATTCGCGATCTCGGAGTGGAATTGCGCATTTAACTCGGAGATGGTCGGGTCGTCAAAGGTGATAGATCGTTCCCGGTCGATGACGTCGTGGAGTTTGGCGAGGTTACTGTCGTTCCGGAACTCGGCCGCGAGCCGAGCACTAGGGACTTCCAGCATGTCGCGAAAGTTCGACACTTCAGCTGGTGTAACGGAACCGATATCCATAACGCTGGTCAGCCGATCAGAGACCAGTCGCGAGAAGGTATTGTGATCCACACTCTGCACGTATAGTCCGCTTGTCGTGCCGGGCCCCTTCACCAACAGGCCACTTTCTACCAACGATCTCAGGGCCTCCCGAATCGTCGCCCGGCTGACATTGAAAGACTGGGCCATGCCCTGTTCGGACGGCAGCCGTTCTGCGTCGCGAAGGGAGCCGTCCAGGATGGCTCGCCTGATCTGGTTCTCTACCTGCTGTCGAGGTCGTTGAACCGGGATCGCCGGGAATGGCGTCGATATTCCGGCCGCTGCTGTATCCGCCATCGTGTTTCTCCTGTCAAAAACGCTTCCATAAGCGATTGTAAGACCAGTCTATTCTAGGCCTACAAGGCACAGATTTTCCTCCGTCAGACAGAGTGGAAATTTGGGTGCGTGTCTATGCACTCTGAGAGCAATAGATATCGCCTCGCCATCTCGCCATCGACGGAAGCAAGTCTGGCCTTAACGGTCACCGCCTGAGGGGCGCGCCTGAACCGCATACCAGCCAAAATCCACCAGGTTGGAGTGGGCGTTGCCTGAAGAGGCCTAACTGCACCGGTCCCTTTCGCATACCTTCCCTTCTCGCTCAGGGGCCGTACCCATCCGGCAGTCCTGAATCAACCCCACTTTGTCGAGGGTGCTCCACCAGTTCTGGGTGATCCCCGAGAACAACTGCCTCCGGCTTCACGCATTCGCATCGATGACCAGTTCGGTGGTCCAGTCGATCGACACATCGTTCGTAGAGACTTTGCTGTCCCAGGCGTCGAAACTCCGCGACGAGCTAGAGAGCGATGAGTTCGTTGACATCACCGCGGACCTTTGTGAGCAGCAGCCAGAGGTCGCCGGGTCGGTAGAGCAATTGCCATACCTCATCACTTTGTCCGCCGCCGAGCGAAAGCTGGTCGTCTGGTTCATCGGGACCATAGTGGCCATCTACGTCACGATGGGAGTCGTGAACATCAGCCTGGATAGCACTGAGTTTGGCGCGCTGCTTAGCGGTCTTGGAATCAGTGGTCCGACTGCTGGGATTGCTGCTGGCAAGGTGATGGGAAAGCTCGTCGATAAGCTGCCTCAGGATGAGGCTGGCAATGCGCCTCATGACTTGGCTTAGTTGTCAGAGGTCTAAGACACGCTCACCACCTGAATAAGTTTGACTCCATCGGCTTTGACCGATTGATAGTCCGTACCGAAGTCGAGTCCAGGCAGCCCGCAGACGACGATTCCCCGATCCAACACTTCCCTAAAGCGAAAGCAGCCCCTCGTCAAAATGGAGAGTATCTATGGCCGCAAGCAGTCAACAAGACCCGGGCAGTTCCCCATGAAGCTCCGTAGCCCCGAGGCCGGCGGTGCATTGAGGGCCGGTACGTCGAGGACTCAAGGGCGGACCGCCATAAGCATTCCCATAAAGCATACGTAAGTGTGGACACTGTCCACACCCCATTTGGCAGGACAACCGGACAGCCACAGCACTCCCTTACAACCAGGAATAGCCGTCCAAAGAAACCTCCGCGCCAAAATCGGTTTCATCATGCGGTACCCGGAACCCTGAACCATGAACTGGTGTTGGCCATCCACGACCAACCCGACCGAACCGGAACGAGGAACCGCATCACCCCACCCACAGCAGGCGGGAGGCCCACCAGCCAGGGCCCTGAACCCGCCACCCACACACCTGAATAGGCCACCGCCGCCGCCAGGCCAAAGCCCGCGAACTTAGCGTCAGAGGGACGCCACCACAAGCTTTGTACACACGTTAAAGCAAAAACCCCTCTGACGAGGGGGAATGCTGTGCCCGAGGTGGGACTCGAACCCACACACCTTTCGATACCGCATTTTGAGTGCGGCGCGTCTGCCAATTCCGCCACTCGGGCGCGGAAACACCGAAACAAGACTAACCGACGTCGGGCTCTTCACAGAACTCAACGCTCCCTGTTGCAGTGCGCGAAACTACTCTACATGCAGATAGGCTAATTTCCAGAACCGGCTCGGCCGAGCAATAAATCATACGCAGGGACCGGGTGCAACTAAGATGGTTGAGAACCCGCCGTACGTCTTGAAGGAGATCCCGTGTCAGAACAGACGGAGTCCAAGCCCGCATCCCAGCCGGCACGCCGAGTAGTTGTCGCGGAGGATGAAACCCTCATCCGCCTGGACATCATTGAGATCTTGAAGGGCGAAGGCTACGACGTTGTCGGTGAGGCCGACAACGGTGAGAAGGCAGTCCAGCTGGCCGAGGAACTGAAGCCGGATCTGGTCCTCATGGACGTCAAGATGCCTGTCATGGACGGCATCTCTGCTGCGGAGAAGATCGTCAAGGCGAGGATCGCCCCCGTGGTCCTCCTGACGGCGTTCAGCCAGAAGGAGCTCGTGGAGCGCGCCCGCGACGCCGGCGCCATGGCCTACGTCGTCAAGCCCTTCACCCCGGCAGACCTGATCCCGGCCATCGAGATCGCCTTGTCCCGGCACGAGGAGATCAAGGCGCTCGAAAACGAGGTGTCCGACCTTCAGGAGCAGTTCGCCACACGCAAGCTTGTGGAGCGCGCCAAGAGCCTCCTGACCACGAAGATGGGCCTCACGGAGCCGGAAGCGTTCCGTTGGATCCAGAAGACCTCCATGGACCGTCGCCTCAGCATGCGCGAGGTCGCCGAGACCATCATCAACCAGGTCAACTAGCACTCCCCCGCGAAGGGCGCCGCTTCCACGTGGAGCGGCGCCCTTCGTCGTCCCCGACTCGCTCCCGGCCCTGCGGCCCGGATACCACCGCGCCAGAGTCTCCGGCCAGCCTCCGACGACGTACAGTACCCGCCGCGGCGACGAACCACCCAGCCCCAAACAAAACAAAACAAGACAAAGGAGGCCCCGCCAATGGCGGAGCCTCCTTTGCTTGATCCGAAAAGCTAATCCGAAAAGATCAGGCCTTCGACTTGGCCTTCTTCTTTTCCGGCCACGGTCCGACCTTTTCCTTGCGGGCTGCGGCCTCTTCCACACGGGAAGTGTCCGCGAGGTCGCCCACCTTGTGGACCTTGAGCGAGTTCGTGGAACCAGCCTGTCCGGGAGGCGAACCGGCAGCTATGACCACAAGGTCGCCGTTCTCTACGATCTTCATCTCGAGGAGGCTGCGGTCCACCTGGGCCGTCATGGCGTCGGTGTGGCCCACCATGGGGACCAGGACGGGCTGGATGCCCCAGGTCAGCGCCAGCTGGTTCCAGACGTGCTCCACCGGGGTGAAGGCGAAAACCGGCTTGACGGGCCGCAGGCGGGACAGGCGGCGCGCCGAGTCGCCGGACTGGGTGAAGGTACAGATGTACTTTGCGTCCAGCTGGTCGGCGATTTCGACGGCGGCACGAGTGATGGCGCCACCGCGTGTCTTGGGCTTGGTACCGAGCGGAGGAACGCGCTCAAGACCGTGTTCTTCGGTGGACTCGATGATCCGGGCCATGGTCTTGACCGTCTCGATCGGGAACTTGCCCACGCTGGTCTCGCCGGAGAGCATGACTGCGTCGGCGCCGTCGAGCACTGCGTTCGCGCAGTCCGAAGCTTCGGCACGGGTCGGGCGCGGGTTGTCGATCATCGATTCGAGGACCTGGGTGGCCACGATGACCGGCTTGGCCCAGCGGCGTGCCAGTTCGATGGCGCGCTTCTGGACGATCGGCACTTCCTCGAGCGGGAGTTCCACGCCGAGGTCGCCACGGGCAACCATGATGGCGTCGAACGCGTCGATGATTTCGTGGAGCTGCTCCACGGCCTGCGGCTTCTCGATCTTGGCGATCACCGGCACGCGCCGGCCTTCTTCGTCCATGATTTCGTGCACGCGCTTGATGTCGGACGCATCGCGGACGAAGGACAGTGCCACCATGTCGACACCGCGCCTCATGGCCCAGCGGAGATCGTCCTCGTCTTTTTCGCTCAGCGCGGGGACGTTGACTGCAACGCCGGGCAGGTTGATGCCCTTGTTGTTGGAGACCCAGCCACCGACGGTCACCGTGGCGACCACCTTGACGTCGTCAACCTCGATGGCGCGAAGGGCAACTTTGCCGTCGTCGATCAGCAGTGCATCGCCGACGTTGACGTCTTCGGTCAGGCTCTTGAGCGTGGTGGAGCAGATGTCCTTGGTACCCGGGACGTCCTCGGTGGTGATGGTGAAAGTGTCACCGACGGCGAGCTCGTGGGGGCCGTCGACAAATCGACCCAAGCGGATCTTCGGGCCCTGCAGGTCAGCCATGATGGCAACCGGCTTGTGAAGCTGGGCGGCGGCTTTGCGGACGTTCTCGTACGTGGTGTCGTGTACCGAGTAGTCGCCATGGCTCATGTTCATGCGGGCGACGTCGACGCCGGCTTCCAGCACCGCGAGGGTGTTGTCAAAGCTGGAAATTGCCGGTCCGAACGTTGCCACGATTTTTGCGCGTCTCATATACCTACCCTAGTAGTGTGCTGCAGTTGGAGTTGGGAAAGCGTCGTGCGCCGGTCCTTAGAGGACCGCTATAGCCCGGTCGGTGGGAGCCACCGGCGCGGGGAGGATGGTGCTGCCCATGAGGTACTTGTCGACGGCGGCAGCGCATGCGCGGCCTTCGGCGATCGCCCAGACAATCAAGGACTGCCCGCGGCCGGCATCGCCTGCCACGAAGACACCCTCGGTGTTGGTCATGTAGTACCCATCTCGGGCCACGTTGCCGCGGCCGTCGAATTCTGCGCTGACCTGTTCGGTGATACCGGCAGGTTCCGCCCCGGTAAAGCCGAGCGACAGGAAAACCAGGTCGGCCGGAATGACGCGCTCCGTGCCGGCCTTCGGGAGGCGCTTGCCGTCCACGAACTCGGTCTCGGCGACCTTGACCCCTGTGAGCCTGCCGTTTTCGCCGACAAACTCGACGGTGGAAGCAAGGTAGGTGCGTTCGCCGCCCTCTTCGTGTGCGCTGGCAACCTCGAACAGGGTGGGGAACGTCGGCCATGGCTGGTGCGAGGCACGCTCAAGCGGCGGCTGCTTGCCGATCGCCAAGGTGGTGACGGACGCGGCGCCGTGGCGGTGTGCCGTGCCGAGGCAGTCGGCGCCGGTGTCACCGCCGCCAAGGATGATCACGTGCTTGCCCTTGGCGTCGATCTGGCCCTCCACGGTTTCGCCGGCAACCACGCGGTTGGCGGGGACCAGGTAATCCATGGCGAAGTGGATGCCTTCGAGGCCGCGACCCGGGATGGGGAGGTCGCGCGGAACGGTAGCGCCGGTGGCAATCACCACCGAATCGTAACGGCGGCGCAGCTGCTCCCACGTCACGTCGCTCCCGACCGCCACACCTGTGCGGAAGCGGGTGCCCTCGGCCTTCATCTGCTCGACGCGGCGGTCGATCTGCTCCTTCTCCATCTTGAAGTCGGGGATGCCATAGCGCAGCAGTCCCCCGATCTTGTCGTCACGCTCGTAGACGGCCACAGTGTGGCCGACGCGCGTCAGCTGCTGTGCGACGGCAAGGCCCGCGGGGCCGGAGCCGACGACGGCGACCGTCTTGCCGGAGAGACGCGTCGGCGGAAGGGGTTGTACCCAGCCGTTTTCGAAGGCGTCGTCGATGATCGAAACTTCAACCTGCTTGATGGTCACAGCGGGCTGGTTGATGCCCAGGACACAGGATGCTTCGCAGGGCGCAGGACACAGCCGGCCCGTGAACTCCGGGAAGTTGTTGGTCGCGTGCAGGCGCTCGATCGCTTCCTCGCCCTTGCCGCGCCAGGTGAGGTCGTTCCACTCCGGGATCAGGTTCCCGAGCGGGCAGCCCTGGTGGCAGAACGGAACGCCGCAATCCATGCAGCGGCCGGCCTGGCTCTTGAGCACGCCCTTGTCCTGGGCTTCATAGACTTCTTTCCAGTCCATGATCCGGACGGGAACGGGACGGCGTGGCTGCGTCTCGCGCTGCCGGACTTTCAGAAATCCGCGTGGATCAGCCACCGGTTACCTCCAGGATTCGAGACCATACTTCTTCGCCATCGGGATCAAGGCCCTCTTCAATAGCGTCGAGACGGGTTTGCAGGACCGCGGCGTAGTCGCGCGGCAGGACTTTGGTGATGCGGGCGGCTGTGTCATCGAAGTTCTCGAGCAAGCGGCCCGCAAGGACGGATTCGGTTTCTTCCAGGTGCTTGACCAGGAGCCCGTGGACGATGGTGCGGTCCTCGTCGTCAAGCTCAAGCAACTGCAGCTCCCCTGAATCCAAGGCCTGCTTGTTGACCCGGGCGGGCTGGAGGTCCAGCACGTAGGCGGTACCACCGGACATGCCGGCACCGAAGTTGCGGCCCGTGCGGCCGATGATCAGCGTTTGGCCGCCGGTCATGTACTCGCAGCCATGGTCACCGATGCCTTCGACGACGGCGGTGGCCCCCGAGTTGCGGACCATGAAGCGTTCGCCCACCTGGCCGCGCAGGAACATCTCACCGCTCGTTGCGCCGTAGCCGATCACGTTGCCGGCGATGACGTTGCGTTCTGCCTGGAAAACGTTGGTGCGGTCCGGGCGGACGATGATCCGTCCACCGGAGAGGCCCTTGCCGACGTAGTCGTTGGAGTCGCCGAACATGCGCAGGGTGATGCCGGCCGGAAGGAAGGCTCCCAGCGACTGCCCGGCGGTGCCCTTCAGCGTGATGTCGATGGTGTCGGTGGCGAGCACATCGATGCCGAACGTCTTGGTGACGACGTGCCCCAGCATGGTGCCGACAGAACGGTCCGTGTTGATGACGTCGACGGCGATCTTCACCGGTGTGCGGTCGCTCAAGGCTTCCGCGGCCATGCCGATGAGGCGCTGGTCGAAGTGCTTGTCCAGCTCGTGGTTCTGGCCGGTGAGGTTCCGCAGGGGAACGTCGTCGTCGAACTCGAGGCCGTGCAGGATCGGGTCGAGGTCGAGTCCATCGGCCTTCCAGTGGTCCACGGCTTCGCGGGTGTCCAGGACTTCGGCGTGGCCGATGGCCTCTTCGAGGCTGCGGAAACCGAGTTCGGCAAGCAGCTCACGGACTTCCTCGGCGAGGAATTCGAAGAAGTTGACCACGAATTCGGGCTTGCCTGTGAAGCGCGAACGAAGCTCCGGGTTCTGGGTTGCGACGCCGACCGGGCAGGTATCAAGGTGGCAGACGCGCATCATGATGCAGCCGGACACCACGAGGGGCGCGGTGGCGAAACCGTACTCCTCGGCACCCAGCAGCGCAGCGATGACGACGTCGCGGCCCGTCTTGAGCTGGCCATCCACCTGAACGACCACGCGGTCGCGGAGCCCGTTGAGCATGAGCGTCTGCTGGGTCTCGGCGAGGCCGAGCTCCCACGGGACACCCGCGTGCTTGAGCGAGTTCAACGGCGAGGCGCCGGTTCCGCCGTCGTGCCCTGAGACGAGCACGACGTCGGCCTTCGCCTTGGTGACGCCGGACGCCACCGTGCCGATCCCGACTTCGGACACCAGCTTCACGTGCACGCGCGCCGAGGGGTTGGCCCGCTTGGCGTCGTAGATGAGCTGCGCGAGATCCTCGATCGAGTAGATGTCGTGGTGCGGGGGCGGGGAAATGAGCCCGACGCCGGGGGTCGAGTGGCGGGTCCGGGCTACCCAGGGGTAGACCTTCTGCGCCATCAGCTGGCCGCCTTCACCGGGCTTGGCGCCCTGGGCCATTTTGATCTGGATGTCCTCGGCGTTGGTCAAGTACAGGCTGGTCACGCCGAAACGGCCGGAGGCAATCTGCTTGATGGCGGAGCGGCGCTCCGGGTCCAGCAGGCGGTCAACGTCTTCGCCGCCTTCCCCCGTGTTGGACTTGGCGCCCAGCCGGTTCATGGCGATTGCGAGGGTCTCGTGGGCTTCCTTGGAGATGGAGCCGTAGCTCATCGCTCCGGTGGAGAAGCGCTTCACGATGCTGGAAACCGGCTCGACTTCTTCAAGGGGCACCACGGGGCGCACGGTGTCCTTGAACTTCAAGAGCCCACGGAGGGTCATGAGGTTCTCGGACTGGTCGTCGATTCCCTTGGTGTAGGACTTGAAGATGTCGTAACGGCGTTCGCGCGTGGCGTGCTGCAAGCGGAAGACAGTCTCCGGGTTGAACAGGTGCGGTTCGCCGTCGCGGCGCCACTGGTATTCGCCGCCGCCGAGGAGCGGACGGTGCGGCAGCTCGATGCCGCCTTCCGGGTAGGCCATCTGGTGGCGTGCGGAAACTTCGGCGGCGATGACGTCCAGGCCGACGCCACCCAGCTGGGAGTGGGTGCCGGAGAAGAATTCGTCCACGAGATCCTGGGACAGGCCCAGTGCTTCGAAAGTCTGCGCGCCGGTGTAGGAGGCCACCGTGGAAATGCCCATCTTGGACATGATCTTCAGGACACCCTTGCCGAGGCCCTTGATGAGGTTGTAGACGCCGTCCTCGGGGGTCACACCAACCACTTCGCCGGTGCTGATGAGCTGCTCCACGGATTCCATGGCCAGGTACGGGTTCACGGCGGAAGCGCCGAATCCCACCAGCACTGCCACGTGGTGCGTTTCGCGGACGTCGCCGGCCTCGACCACCAGGGCGGTCTTGGTGCGGTTGGCGCTGCGGAGCAAGTGGTGGTGTACCGCGCTGACGAGCAGCAGGGACGGGATCGGGGCCCACTGTGCGTTGGAGTCGCGGTCGGACAGCACGATGTACTGCACGCCGCGGTTGATCGCGCCGGAAACCTGCTCGCAGATTTCGGTCAGGCGGCTGCGGAGTGCTGCTTCGCCGCCCTCCGGACGGTACAGGCCGCGGACCTTCATGGCGACCTTGTCGCCGTCGGCGTTTTCGATGTTGGCGATCTTCGCGAGCTGGTCGTTGTTGATCACCGGGAACGGCAGGGAGATCTGCGGCTGGCGGACCTGCCCGACGTCGAGAAGGTTGCCGTTGGGACCGATGGCGCACTTGAGCGAGGTCACGAGCTCTTCGCGGATCGCGTCCAGGGGCGGGTTGGTCACCTGGGCGAAAGACTGCACAAAGTAGTCGAAGAGCAAACGCGGGCGCTTCGACAGCACGGCAACCGGCGTGTCGGAGCCCATGGCGCCGAGCGGTTCGGCCCCGGTCCGGGCCATCGGCCCCAGGAGGATCTTCAGTTCCTCGGTGGTGTAACCGAAAGTCCGCTGGCGGATGTTCACGGACGCAGCCGTGTGCAGCACGTGCTCGCGCTCGGGAAGCTCATTGAGGTCGATCAAGTTGTCCTTGACCCATTCAGCCCAGGGGTTGGCTGCGGCCACCTCGGCCTTGACCTCGGCGTCGTCGATGATGCGGCCGGCTTCGGTGTCCACCAGGAACATCTTGCCCGGCGAAACACGGCCCTTCTTGACTACCTTGGCCGGCTCGACCTCGATCACGCCGACTTCGGAGGCGAAGATGATCAGGCCGTCTTCAGTGATCCAGTAACGGCCCGGACGCAGGCCGTTGCGGTCAAGGGTCGCACCAACGAGGTTGCCGTCGGTGAAGGACACTGCCGCAGGACCGTCCCACGGCTCCATGAGCAGCGAGTGGTACTCGTAGAAGGCGCGGCGGGCCGGATCCATCGTGGCGTGGTTTTCCCATGCCTCGGGGATCATCATCATGATCGAGTGCGTGATGGGCCGCCCGGAAAGCCAGAGCAGCTCTGCAACCTCGTCGAAGGACGCGGAGTCCGAGGCACCCGGCGTGCAGATGGGGTACAACTCCTCCGGGGAATCGCCCAGCAGCGGGTTGGCGAGCTGGGACTGGCGCGCCCGCATCCAGTTCCGGTTGCCCTTGACGGTGTTGATTTCACCGTTGTGGGCGATGGTGCGGAAGGGCTGGGCGAGCGGCCACGACGGGAACGTGTTCGTGGAGAAGCGCGAGTGCACGATTGCCAGCTTGGTCTTGAAGCGCTTGTCCGAGAGATCCGGGTAGAACGGCTCAAGCTGGGCTGTGGTCAGCATTCCCTTGTACACGATGGTGCGCGAGGACAGCGACGGGAAGTACACGCCGAACTTGTTCTGGGCACGCTTGCGGACACGCCAGGCGCGGGAGTCCAGTTCGTTCCGGTCCAGCACCTCGCCCGTGGCGGAAGCGAGGAACGGCTGCGCGAAGTAAGGCATGCAGGCACGGGCCATTGCGCCGACCAGATCCCCGACCACCGGCACTTCACGCCAGCCAAGAACGGTCAGGCCCTCATCGATTGCAAGCGCCTCGATGCCGGCCTTCGCGTTCTCTGCTTCGCGGGTTTCGGCTGGCAGGAAGGCAGTACCCACCACGTACTGGCCGGGCGCGGGGAGCTCGAACTCAGTGACGGCCCGGAAGAATTCATCCGGGACCTGCATGAGGAGCCCGGCGCCGTCGCCCGTGCCTTCGTCGGCGCCCACCGCGCCGCGGTGTTCAAGGTTGCGCAGGGCAGTCAGGGCCGCTTCCACGATGTCATAGCCGGGTTCACCACGCAGCGTGGCGATAATGGCCAAGCCGCAAGCGTCCTTCTCCTGCTCAGGGTTGTAGAGTCCCTGGGCTTCCGGGAGCGCAGCGAAACGCTTGAAGGGCGAGATGGCACCCTGCGGTTCGACTGTTTCGAACCAGCTTGGGTTATGAAGATGGGTCATTGAAGACGTCCTTCCTCGAGATCGTGCGAATGGAAGGGACAACGTTGGCCCCACCTTGCCTGCCGTGTGACGGGCATAACAAAGCGCTAGTTACTTGAAATTGTAGGTCAGCAGGCAAGACGCAACGAACAGTTACGTATGTCCCTGACCCAAGCTTGACCGCGGAGCCTCTGTGTGCTGCCGGGCGACTGCCAAGTGTGCCACGACGCTGTGGCCGGGGGTCTCTGGGCGGTAGCCCGGTTCCCCTGTGCCGTAGCGCTGGCTACTTGGTGCTGCCAGCTTCCGGCCCGGATCCGGGGGCGCTGCTGGCGGAGGTTTCGGTAGACGCGGAGCCGGAATCCGACGTAACGCCGGCATGTGACTCCTCGGCCGTTTCCGTAGGCTCAGCAGTATGGCCCAGATCGCTTTGGTTATTCCGGAGATTACCATGAGCACCGGTATCTGAGACAGATCCGTCCGTATCATGGGCTTTCGTATCGGTCACAATCGTGCCATTCGGCTCGGCAGCAGCAGCCGTCTCATCGGCACTTGAGTCCGCGGCGGGTTTCTTGCCGGGAAGGTACGCGGAATCAGGTTCCGGCCTGCCGCGCAGGCTCAGTGCGATGAAGATGATGAGCGCTGCGACGAAGACGAAGATGCTGGTCCACACGTTGAGCCTCGTGGTGATGCCGAAGAGGTTGATCTGTTCGGCGTCGTCAATCCGCAGCGCTTCGATCCAGACGCGGCCAAGCGTGTAATAGATGGCGTACAGCCAGAAGAGCCTGCCGCGGCGGAAATGGAAGCGGCGGTCCAGGACGAGAAGGACCACGACGCCGATGATGTTCCAAAGGGATTCGTAAAGGAACGTCGGGTGGAACAGGGTGTCGCTAGGCATTCCGGCCGGAAAATTGGGGCTATTGGGATCTATTTGGAGGCCCCACGGCAACGTGGTGGGTCCGCCGAAGAGTTCCTGGTTGAACCAGTTTCCCCAACGCCCGATCGCTTGCGCCAGCAGGAGACCGGGGGCCGCGGCGTCGAGGAAGGCAGTGAGCTTGACGCCGGAACGGCGGCAGCCGATCCAGGCACCGATAACACCGAGAACCACGGCACCCCAGATGCCCAGGCCGCCCCGCCAGATCTGCGGGATCAGCGAGAGGTCGCCGGTGCCGTTGAAGCCCGGGCCGAAGTACGCGTCCGGCGAGGAGATCACGTGGTAGAGGCGGCCGCCGACAATACCGAACGGGATCGCCCAGATGGCGATGTCCCACAGGCTGCCTTCGGGAGTACCGCGGCGCTTCCAACGCACGGCGGTGAGCCACAGGCCCAGGATGATGCCGAGCAGAATGCACAGGGCGTACGCATGGATGCGGAGAGTCCCCCACGGCAGCGGAATATCAAATCCGGACCATGAGGGGCTCGGAATGCTCATGGGAGCCATTGCCGCGACGTGGAGGAGACTCTGCATTGTCTACGCTTTTCCTTTTCTAGGCCTGCGCTGTTGCACGGCCGAGGCCGGCGCTGAGGTTCTTGGTGAGTTGCGCGACGGCGTCAACGCCGCCGTCGCGGATGGCCGCAACCAGCGCGGTACCGACAATCACGCCGTCCGCGTAAGCGGCGATCTCACGGACATGGTCCGCGGTGGAGACCCCGAGCCCGACACAAACCCGTTCGGCACCGGCTGCATGCGTATCGGCCACAACCTTCTCCGCGGCGCTGCTGACTGACTGCCGGGCTCCGGTGACACCCATGATGGAGACGGCGTAGACGAAACCGCGGCTCGCCTCCACCGTCATGGCCAGGCGTTCGGGAGTGGACGACGGGGCCACGAGGAAGACCCGGTCGAGTCCGTACTTGTCCGAAGCTTCAAACCATTCGGCTGCCTCGTCCGGAATGAGGTCCGGCGTGATGAGTCCGGCTCCCCCCGCCTCGGCGAGCCTGCGTGAGAACTCGTCGACGCCCATGCGCATCACCGGGTTCCAGTAGGTCATGACCAGCACGGCGGCGTCGGTTGCCGCGGTGATGCCCGCTACCACGTCGAAGACGCTGGCGACGCGGAAGCCGTTGGCGATTGCCTCTGTGGTCGCAGCCTGGATGACAGCGCCGTCCATGACGGGGTCCGAATACGGGATGCCGATTTCAATGAGGTCCGCGCCGTTGCGCGCCATGGCGATGCCGGCGTCGATGCTTGACTGAACGTCCGGGTAACCTGCCGGCAGGTATCCGATCAACGCGGCCCGGCCTTGTGCCTTCGCACGGTCGATCGCGGCAGCGGACTTGCTGGTCATCTGCTCAGTCATCAGTTCTGGTCCTCGCTTGCTTCTTCAGTGCTGATCTCAAGGTTGCTGCGTTCGGACGGGCCCTTGGGTTTGCGCGTGGAGAGGGTGGTGCCCTTGACGTTGCCGTTCTCATCCAGCATGTCGAACCATTCGGCGGCCGTTTCCACGTCCTTGTCACCGCGGCCGGACAGGTTCACGATGATGATCGTGTCGGCCGGGTTCTCCTTGCCTTCGGTGAGGAGTTTGCCCACTTTGATGGCACCGGCGAGGGCGTGCGAGGACTCGATAGCCGGGATGATGCCTTCCGTCCGGCAGAGCAGGCGGAACGCGTCCATGGCTTCGGTGTCCGTGATGGGCTCGTACGTGACGCGGCCGATGTCCGCGAGGTAGGAGTGCTCCGGACCGACGCTCGGGTAGTCGAGGCCTGCGGAAATCGAGTGGGACTCGATGGTCTGGCCGTCTTCGTCCTGCATGAGGTAGGACCGGGCACCATGGAGCACGCCGGGGCGTCCGAGGGTGATGGCGGCCGCGTGGCGCCCTGTTTCGACACCGTCGCCGCCGGCTTCAAAACCGTAGATCTTCACGGAGGCGTCGTCCAGGAAGCTGTGGAAGATGCCGATGGCATTGGAACCGCCACCGATGCAGGCACACACGGCGTCCGGAAGTTTGCCGGTCTGTTCCAGGATCTGGGCCCGGGCTTCCTCGCCGATGACCTCGTGGAAGAAGCGCACCATCGCCGGGAACGGGTGCGCACCCGCCGCGGTGCCCAGCAAGTAGTGGGTGTTGTCCACATTCGAAACCCAGTCGCGGAGGGCGTCGTTGATCGCGTCCTTGAGCGTCTGCGATCCATTGGTCACGGGAACCACGGTGGCGCCCAGGAGCTGCATGCGGGCCACGTTGAGTGCCTGGCGGCGGCAATCCTCGGCGCCCATATAGACGACGCATTCCAGTCCGAGCAGGGCCGCGGCGGTGGCGCTGGCAACGCCGTGCTGGCCGGCGCCGGTCTCGGCGATGACGCGGGTCTTGCCCATGCGCTTCGCGAGCAAGGCCTGGCCGAGGACGTTGTTGATCTTGTGGGATCCGGTGTGGTTCAGGTCTTCGCGCTTGAGGAAGATGCGCGCCCCGCCGGCGTGCTGGGAGAAACGCTTGGCTTCCGTGAGGAGCGACGGACGGCCAGAGTAGTTCTTGTTGAGGTCCTTCAGCTGGGCAAGGAACTCAGGATCGGCTTTGGCTTTCTCAAACGTGTCCTCGACTTCATCCAGGGCGGCGATGAGGGACTCGGGCATCCAGCGTCCACCGTAAGAGCCGAAGTACGGCCCTGCGGCGTTGCGGAGCGAGGCTCCACCTTGTAGGAATGCGTCGGCCACATTCTCTTGCGAGTTGGCTGTTGATGCGTCCACCATCAGTCTCACCGTCCTGTTCAGTTGGTAGTTGGGTTTTTCCAGGGCCGCAGGACAGCTACCAGCCGCGATGTCTGCTGCTGTCCGGGTCCACGCCGCGAATCAGGCCTGTCTCATGTCCTGACGGCGATGGCGGCAGCTCCGGCCGCCTTGAATTCGCTGATCCGCTCGCGCGGGGTGGAGTCGCTCACCAGTGCTTCGCCCACAAGGATTGCGTCGGCACCGTTCCCCGCATAATGCGCGACGTCGTCGGCGTTCCGGACGCCGGACTCGGCCACGACAACCGCTCCGCTTGGAATGCTTCCGGCGAGCGAGGCAAACAGGGAGCGGTCGACGTCGAGCGTCTTGAGGTTGCGGACGTTCACTCCGATGATCCGCGCCTGGGCTGCGGCCGCACGCTCGATTTCCTCGGGCGTGTGGGTTTCCACCAGGACGTTCATGCCGAGCTCGTGGCTCAACGCGCTGAATTCCCGCAGCTGTGCATCGGAAAGCGCGGCGACGATCAGCAGGATGAGGTCCGCACCATGCGCACGGGCCTCCCAGATCTGGTACTCGTCAACGGTGAAGTCCTTGCGCAGCAACGGAATGTCGACGGCGGCACGCACCGCGTCGAGGTCCGCCAGGGAACCGTTGAAGCGCCTCTGTTCGGTGAGGACACTGACCACGGAGGCTCCGCCGTCGGCGTATTGCACCGCAAGTGCAGCAGGGTCGACGATGCTCGCGAGATCGCCCTTGGACGGGCTGCGGCGCTTGATTTCCGCGATGACCTTCAGTTCGTCGCGACTGGCCGCCGGACCGCCCAAGGCGGCCCACGCGTCCAGTGCAGGAGCGGTGGCCGTTGCGCGTTCTTTCAGCTCGTCAAGGCCGACAAGGCGGCGGCGGGCCTCCATGTCCTCCCTGACACCGACGATGATGTCATCAAGAACGGTCACGGTCAGTGGCCGGCGTTCTTCAGCTTGCTGCCGTCGACGCCGTAGCCGGCCTTGCGCATGGCCCAGCCGGCAATCAGGCCGGCCACCATCACGACGATGCCGGCGATGAAGATGGGGGTGCTGGCGATGACAAAGGCGATGGAGGACACCAGTGCCCCTACCAGCATGACAATCACGCAGGTCCACGCGGCCGGGCTGTTGCCGTGGCCGATGGCGTCGCTGTGGCTCGCAGCGGTCACAGGGGCCTTGCTCGCGGACACTGTGGTTTTGCTCATGTGAAAATCTCCTCAGGATGAATACTGCTTACATTCTGCCATTTATTGACCGCACCCGGGACATCGTCCGACGTCCGGACAGTCGGGTCTTACGTGGGGTCTTCTCCGCGCGAGAGGCTGTCCCAGCTATCGATCTCGTCCACGGGCCCGGAACCCGCGAGGGCTGCCCGGCTGGCGACGTCGTACTTGGTGCGCGCCTTCCAGTGCCGGCCCGCGAGCGGCAGCAAGCCACCACACAGAGCGAGCAGGCCGGCAGCCACGACCGCGAGCACGGGGAACACGGTGGACGACGCAGCCGCCTGCCCTCCCGAAATGCCGGTGGTCGCGGCAATGGTTCCCCGCGCCGCACCGAGGGGATTTGCCAGGACCGTCACGGCGGCAATGAGGATGCCTGCCGAGGCAAGCACGATGATGGTTGCGATGATCCAGCGTGAAACCTTGCCCGCGATGGACGATGCCAGTCCCCCGGCAAGGGCGACGAGCGCGAGTGCGGTCACCGCGGTCGCGGCCTTGCTCCCCTGGACGTGGAGGTCGGCATTCGCTGCGGCAGCGGGATCGAGCCGGACGTTGATCCAGGTCTGTGTCGTGGTCCCGAACACGGCGAGGGCAAGAATTGCCATGGCGAGCACGACGTTGCCCTTCCGCGCCCACACGGGAGGCTTTGTGGTGGCCGTCTGGGGGCGGGCAGCGCTCACGGGGTGGGGTTCCCGTCGACGACCGTCTCCGCGGAGACCGCGTCGGGGGAAATGTTGTGGAGCGATCCGGCGGTGTGCACGGCACGCAAGGGAGCCGCCGCCTTGTTCACGGTCTCAAGCGCTTCGGAAGGCTTGTGGGAATCGGCCACGATGCCGCCGCCGGCCTGGACGTATGCCCGGCCTTCACGCAACAGTGCCGAGCGGATGGCGATCGCCATGTCCATGTCGCCCGCGAAGTCCAGGTAACCCACCACGCCGCCGTAGATGCCACGCCGATGCGGTTCGAGTTCGTCAAGGAGACGCAGTGCGCGCGGTTTGGGGGCACCGGACAGCGTGCCGGCGGGGAAGGTCGCCTTGAGCACGTCGTATGCCTTCGCCCCGGGCGCCAACTCTCCAACCACCGTGGACACGAGGTGCATGATGTGGCTGAAGCGCTCGACTTCCATGAACTGGGTGACGTCCACTGTTCCTGCCACGCAGACCTTGGACAGGTCGTTCCGGGACAAGTCCACGAGCATGAGGTGTTCCGCGCGTTCCTTCTGGTCCGCGAGCAACTCGGTGGCCAGTGCCTTGTCGGCCTCAACGGTCTTGCCTCGGGGCCGCGAACCGGCAATCGGGTGGGTGATGACCTCATTGCCCGTGACCGTTACCAAGGCTTCGGGAGAAGATCCGACAATCGTGTATTCGCGGCCGTCGGGATCTTCGAGGCTGAAGAGGTACATGTACGGGCTCGGGTTGGTGTTGCGCAGCACGCGGTAGACGTCCAGCGGGTCCGCGGAGCACTCCATTTCGAAGCGCCGCGAAATCACCACCTGGAAGACCTCGCCGTCAACGATCGCTTCCTTGCCGCGGTCGATCGCGTTCAGGTACTCCTGCTCGTTCCAGCGTTCCTGGACGCTCGACGCGAAGTCGAGCGCTTCGGACTGCAACACCGATACGGGCTGCTTCACGGGCGTGCTGATCTGGTCCAGCAGGCGCTTCACCCGGGCGACGGCGTCGTGCCAGGCTTCGTCGACGCGTTCGGAACTGTTGTCGAAATTGATCGCGTTGGCGATCAACAGGACGGTGCCGTCCATGTTGTCGTGGACAGCCATGTCGGTGACGAGGTTCAGGGCCAGTTCCGGCAGGTGGAGATCATCCTCCGGGGGGCTGGTCAGCTTCTCCCAGTGCCGGACGGTTTCCCATCCGAGGAAGCCGACAAGGCCTGAGGTGAACGGAGGAAGGTCCGGGAAGCGGTCGGTCTGCAGGGCAGCAATGGTGTCACGGACGGCGTCGACGGGGCTGCCGTCGACCGGCACGCCAACAGGAGGCTCGCCGATCCAGTGCGCCTGGCCGTCCTTGCTGGTCAGCGTGGCACGCGAACGTGAACCGATGAAGGAATAACGTGACCATGCGCCGCCGACGGCTGCCGACTCCAGGAGGAAGGTGCCCGGCTGGCCCTGGGCCAGCTTGCGGTAGAGCCCGATGGGAGTCTCCGCGTCGGCCAGTACCCTGAGCCGGACCGGGATGACCCGGCTGTGTGCGGCGAGTTCGCGGAACTCCTCCAGGCCCGGGCTGATGATTCCAAGGTCCTGCATGGTTTGTGTTCTCCGCCTCTTCTTGTGTGCTTGCCTCAGTGGATGGTGTGTGGTGGCCTAGTCCCGCTCGCCGGTCACGGCGGCGAGGCTCCGGCCATCGAAGCATGTGCGTGTGCCCGTGTGGCAGGCCGCGCCTACCTGGTCGACGCGGACCAGGAGGGCATCGCCGTCGCAATCCAAGGCCACCGATTTCACGAACTGGACGTGCCCGGAGGTGTCGCCCTTGCGCCAGTATTCCTGGCGGGAACGGGAGAAGAACGTCACGCGCCCCGTGGTCAGGGTCCGGTGCAACGCTTCATCGTCCATCCAGCCGAGCATCAGGACTTCGTCGGTGTCGAACTGCTGGATGATCGCCGCTACCAAACCGGCGGAATCGCGCTTCAGCGCGGCGGCCAGCTCGTGCGGGAGCGGACTGACGGGCACGACGGCGGGCTCCGCGGCGAAAGCGGCAGCGGGCGTGGCTGGGGGTGTTGACTGCTCAGACATCAGATCAAGTCTAGTGCCTCGTGTGGAGCCGAAATTCAGCGGCGGTTCCACTGCGCAACAGAGCGCGTCTCGTGCTAGTTTCACAAGTGATGCATTTCGTCGATCCCTCCCGCGAAGTACTGGCCGAAACACTCCTGGCGGCCGGACCTGACTCCCCCACGCTCTGCGAAGGGTGGCTGACAAGGGACCTCGCGGCGCACTTGTACTTGCGGGAGCGCAAAGCGGCTGTCGGTATCGGCTTGCTCATCAAGAGCATGGCCAGGGCCTCGGACAAAGCCACGGCCAAACTGGCCTCCAAGCTGAAAACCACGGAAGATTACGCCGAGTTGGTGAATACCTTCCGCGCCGGGCCGCCGGCCTTGTCTCCCCTCAAGATCAAGGCCCTCGACGAGTCCTCCAACCTCATTGAATATTTCGTGCACACGGAAGACATCCGCCGCGCCGGAGACCGTTGGGCTCCACGGGCCCTGGACGAGGAATACTCGGACGCCTTGTGGGATGAATTGATCAAGCGCGCCGCCATTCTCTACCGGGGCGTGGACCTCGGGATCGTGCTGGTCCGCCCCACCGGTCCCCGGCATGTTGCCAAGCGGGCTCCCGTATCCGTCGCCATCGTGGGCGAGCCCGGTGAACTCCTCATGCACGCCCACGGCCGCACGCATCACGCGCTGGTCACCTTCGAGGGCCAGCCCGACGCCGTCGCTCTCCTCCAGTCAGCCGAAGTCGGCCTCTGACCAGCGCTTAACCCCAACTAGCTCGCAGTTGTTGTCGTTTTGAGGGCTCAAAACGACGTTAACTGCGAGCCAGTTGGGTTGGGACCGGCTAGCGGACCAGGAAGCCCGCTTCGCGGATCGCTGCCTTAACCTGGGCGATCATGTCATCCGGACCGAAGTGGAACACCGACGCTGCCAGGACGGCGTCGGCACCTGCTTCCACGGCAGGCGGGAAATGCGCCGGTTCTCCGGCGCCGCCTGAAGCAATGATCGGGATGTGGACCGCCGCACGGACCAAGCGGATGAGTTCGAGGTCGAAGCCGTCCTTGGTGCCGTCGGCGTCAATCGAATTCAGGAGGATCTCCCCCACGCCGCGGTCCGCGGCTTCCTTGGCCCACGCAATGGCGTCGATTCCGGTTCCCTGGCGTCCGCCGTGGGTGGTCACCTCGAAGCCGGAAGCCGTGGGCTCGGAGCCGGGCCTCGTCCGCCGCGCGTCCACCGACAGGACCAGTACCTGGGATCCGAAGTGGCGGGTGATTTCGTCGATGACGTCCGGGCGTGCGACGGCGGCCGTGTTGATGGAGGCCTTGTCCGCGCCGAAACGCAGGAGCTTGTCCACTTCGGCCACGCCACGGACGCCGCCGCCGACGGTGAGCGGGATGAAGACTTCCTCGGCGGTGCGGCGAACGACGTCGAACGTGGTTTCCCGGTTTCCGGAAGACGCCGTGACGTCAAGAAAGGTGAGCTCGTCTGCCCCGGCGTTGTCATAGCGGTGCGCCAGCTCGACGGGGTCTCCGGCGTCGCGAAGGCCCTCGAAGTTGATGCCCTTGACCACGCGGCCGGCGTCGACATCGAGGCAAGGGATGACACGTACTGCTACAGCCATTGCTACTCCTGGAATTGTCTCTCTTGGATGGCGTCAGATGCGGCAGGCGTGGATGCTGCTGACCAGGATGGCGCGGGCGCCGAGGTCGTACAGCTCATCCATGATCCGGTTGGTCTCCTTTTTCGGAACCATGGAGCGGACGGCGACCCAGTCCGAGTCGCGCAGCGGCGACACCGTGGGCGATTCGAGGCCCGGTGTGAGGGTGGCGGCTTCTTCCACGAGGTCCTTGCGGATGTCGTAGTCCATGAGGACGTACTGGCGGGCGACGAGCACGCCCTGCAGGCGCCGGATCAGGACCTCGATCTCCTTCGCGGTGCCGTTGGCGGCACCACCCTCGCCGGTGCGGCGGATCAGGACGGCCTCGGACTTGAGGATGGGCTCGCCGAAGATCTCCATTCCGGCAGCCTTGAGCGTATTGCCGGTTTCGACGACGTCGGCGATCGCGTCGGCGACCCCGAGACGCACGGAGGACTCAACGGCGCCGTCGAGGCGGACGACCTTGGCTTTGACGCCGCGCTCAGCGAGGTAGTCGCGCAGGAGGCCGTCGTAGCTTGTGGCGAGGCGCTTGCCTTCAAGCTGCTCGACGCCGGTGAAGTCGCCGACGGGGCCGGCGAAACGGAAGGTGGACGCGGCGAAGCCAAGGGGAAGCAGCTCTTCTGCTTCGACCTGTGCGTCCAGCAGGAGGTCGCGGCCGGTGATGCCGACGTCGAGCGTTCCCTGGCCGACATATACGGCGATGTCGCGGGGGCGGAGGAAGAAGAACTCAATGTCGTTGTCGGGATCGATCATGACGAGTTCGCGGGTATCGCGGCGCTGGCGGTATCCCGCTTCGGTCAGCATCGCGGAGGCGGCTTCGGACAGGGATCCTTTGTTGGGGACGGCTACTCGCAGCATTGGGGACTTTCTTGGAGTGGAAGGGAATGTTTCAGGCATTGTGCCCACGGCACTGTCCTCTTCTTGGACCGAACTGGTCCCGGAAGAGACGGCGCAGTGAGCGCTGGGGCCACGCTGGGCTCCGGTGGGACCTTGTCAGGTCCTGGCGGAGCCGACGTGGCTAGAGATGCTTGTAAACGTCTTCCAGGCTCAGACCCTTGGCGAGCATCAGGACCTGCAGGTGGTAGAGCAACTGGGAGATTTCCTCGGCCGCGGCTTCATCGGATTCATACTCTGCAGCCATCCAGACTTCGGCTGCTTCCTCCACGACTTTCTTGCCGATGCCGTGGATTCCGGAGTCCAATTCGGCGACGGTACGGGAGCCTGCCGGACGGGTCGCTGCCTTTTCGCTCAGTTCTGCGAACAGCGTCTCGAAATTCTTCACGCCCTACAGCCTACTTGCTTGGGGCCGGTGACCGCCTGTCGGGTCATTGCATGACGGAAGGGATGTGAGCGAACGCACAATGTGCGCCGGCACGCCCACATCCCTTTCGTCGATTTGCTAGGTGTACTGCTTGAGGGTCAGAGCGGTGGAGAGCGCCGCGGTCACGGCTTCGTGTCCCTTGTCCTCGGACGAGCCTTCCAGCCCGGCGCGGTCCAGGCCCTGCTGCTCGGTGTCGCATGTGAGCACGCCGAAGCCCACCGGCACCCCGGTGCGGACACTTACTTC
Source organism: Arthrobacter sp. FW306-2-2C-D06B (assembly GCF_021789175.1). NCBI lineage: Bacteria > Bacillati > Actinomycetota > Actinomycetes > Micrococcales > Micrococcaceae > Arthrobacter > Arthrobacter sp. FW306-2-2C-D06B. The sequence goes on along the minus strand of NZ_CP084560.1, from coordinate 1,851,574 downwards.
GGTGAGTCCCAACGTCGCCGCCTGGCACACGTAGTCAAAGTGCGGCGTCCCGCCGCGGATGACGACGCCGAGGGCAACGACGGCGTCAAAGTGCGGCGCGAGCCGTGCCGCCGCAACGGGCAGCTCAAAGGATCCCGGGACGCGCAGCACAGTGGGTTCGGCGATGCCGGCTTCTTTTGCAGCCCGCAGCGCCCCGTCAAGGAGCCCGTCCATGATCTGGGTGTGCCAGCTGGCAGCCACGATGGCGAGTTTCAGCTGGCGGGTTTCCTCCGGGTTGAGGGTGGTGAGGTCGATGGTGGGGGCGCCGTGTCCGCTCATGGGTGTGTGGTAGTCCGTTCAGTCAGTCTTGTAGGTGCAGTTCAGTCTCGGTAGTGCAGTTCAGTCTTGTTCGAGGTCAAAAGTGCCGGCAGCTGCATGGGTGCCGGCCGGTTCGGTGTCGCCGAGGGTCAGGCGGTGGTCCATGCGGTCCTTCTTGGTCTGAAGGTACCGAAGGTTTTCTTCACGGGACGGAACCTCGGTGGGCACCATCTCGACAACCTTCACGCCAGCCGCGGCAAGCCTGTTCTGCTTGTCCGGGTTGTTGCTCAGGAGCCGGATTTCGTGAAGGCCCATCTCGGCAAGGATCTGGGCAGCGGCTTTGTAGCAGCGCGCGTCCACCGGCAGCCCGAGCTGCTCGTTGGCCTCGACTGTGTCGAATCCGGCCTCTTGAAGTGCGTAGGCCTTGATTTTGTTGGCCAGGCCGATGCCGCGGCCTTCCTGTCCGCGCAGGTAGAGCAGGGTACCACCCTCTTCGCGGATCAGCTCGAGGGCGTAGGCCAGCTGTTCGCCGCAATCGCAGCGGTACGAACCGAAAACGTCGCCCGTGAGGCATTCCGAGTGAAGGCGCACCAACGGAGCCTTGCCTGCGAGCGGCACCTTCGGGGAACTCACCGCCAGGTGCTCAGCCCCGGTTGCAAGGTCGGTCCACGCCTGTGCCACGAACTCACCGAAAGCGGTGGGTAGCTGGACAATCGGGCCGCCGCTCACGGGATGCACTGCGCGCGCGGCCGAACCGCCGTCGTGGGTTGTCGCTGTGGTCATCGCTGCTCCTCGTTTCCTGCCGGAATTGCAACCTGGTCCTCAGCCTCCGACGCTACAACATAAGCCACGAGATCCTCGATCGAAATCAAGGGACATCCGTGCTCGGCAGCGAACTCCCGGAGGCTGTCCAGGCGCATCATTTCACCATCGTCATGTACCAACTCGGCGATCACGCCCACCGGGGCGAGACCCGCAAGCCTGCAGAGATCAACTGCCGCTTCCGTGTGCCCCGGACGTTCACGCACTCCCCCATTAACGGCCCGGAGCGGAAAAATATGCCCGGGCCGGGTGATCGAGGACGGCGTGCTGCTCGAATCAGCCAAAATCCGGGCCGTCAGGGCCCTGTCGGTGGCGGAAATACCGGTGCTGACGCCCAAAGCGGCATCACAGGACACCGTGTAGGCAGTGCCCTTCGCGTCTTCATTAACCAGGACCATGGGCGGCAGCGCCAGGGCATCAGCCCGCGAGCCCTCGAGGGGAACGCAAATGACTCCCGAGCTGTAACGGATGGTCCAGCCCATAAGGGCAGGCGTCGCGTGTTCGGCGGCGAAGATGATGTCGCCTTCGTTTTCGCGGTCTTCATTGTCCACAACAATGACGGGACGGCCGGCTGCCATTGCCTGCACTGCCTTTTCAACGGGGTCCAGCCCCTGGCGCACCACTGTTGTGCTGCCGTTGTGTGCGGCGCTCACTGGGCAGCCCCCGCTGCGGTTGCCGGCGAACGGAAGGAGAGCAGTCGCTCGGTGTATTTCGCGAGGACGTCCACCTCAAGGTTGACCCGTCCGCCTATGGCCTTGGCTCCGAGACCGGTTTCGTCCAATGTGGTGGGAATGAGCCCCACTTCAAACCAGGGGTTCTCCTCTTCGGCCGGGCTGACCGCGGTGACGGTGAGTGAAACGCCGTCGACGGCGATCGACCCTTTTTCGGCGATGTACCGTGCCAGCGGGGCCGGCACGGCGAAGCGGAGGCGGTCCCAGTTGCCCAGCGACTCGCGCTCCAGAAGCTGCCCGACGCCGTCGACGTGGCCCTGGACGACGTGGCCGTCCAAGCGGCCGCCCGCCTGGACACAACGCTCGAGGTTCACAGTGTCACCCGCGGTCAGTTCGCCGATAGTGGTCCGGACGAGGGTTTCGCCCATGACGTCAACGCTGAACTCCCGTCCGTCGATGTCCGTCGCAGTGAGGCACACGCCGTTGACGGCGATGGAGCCGCCCAAGCCAAGCCCCTCAGTGGTGCTGAGGGCCATCAGGCGCAGCGTGGCGCTGGCCTCGCCGTCGTGCTCGACGGACAGGACCGTGCCTTGTTCAGCAACGATTCCGGTAAACATCAGTGTCCTCCTGTGGTGGTGTCCGAGGCGTCCTTGCCCGGAAATGGTTCGTGGTGTTCGGTATGGGACTTCGTCCACGCCGGTTTGTTTCCGTCCGATGGTCCGGACCTCAAATGCAGCCGCAGGTCGCGGCCCAGTGCATGGACCGCACCGCCACCGGCGTCGTCCCAGTTCCAGCGCTGGGCGTCGGCGAGGGTGGAGATGCCGAGATCCGTCAGGGCAGGTGTACCGGAGCCCAGCAGGGTGGGCGCGAGATAGACGATCAATTCATCCACGAGGCCCGCGGCAAGGAAGGCGCTCAGGATGCGGGAGCCGCCCTCCACCATGACGTGCCGGACGCCGTCGGCGAACAGCAACTGCAAAGCTTCGGAAGGATCGCGGGTTGGCAGGTGGATGAACTTGCCGTCGCTCCCCCGTACGGCGGCATCCAAAGGGACATCCCGCAGCCCCATGACGGCCCGGAGCGGCTGGCTTTGCGATTCCGCGCCGTCCGCTTCCCGCGCCGTCAGCCGCGGGTTGTCCACCAGGACGGTTTCGGTGCCCACGAGAATGGCGTCGATCAGGCGGCGCAGTCCGTGGTTGTCGGCGAGCGATTCCGGACTGGAGATCCATTGGCTGGTCCCGTCGGTAGCCGCGATCCTGCTGTCGAGGGTCTGCGCGATATGAAGCGTAACGAACGGGCGCCTCGCTTCCACCGCATTGAACCACTCGCGGTTCAGCTTCCAGGCCTCGGCGTCGGCCAGCCCGGACTGGACGTCCACTCCGGCAGCGCGCAGTCTTGCGGCACCTCCCGCGGCTGGATCGTGGGGGTCGTCGACGGCGTAAACCACACGTGAGATACCAGCGTCAATGATCGCCTGGGTGCAGGGTCCCGTGCGCCCTATGTGGTTGCAAGGCTCCAAGGTCACCACCATGGTTGTCCCGGCGAGGTCGAGGCCTTTTGCCTGCGCTTTCGCGATCGCATCCGCCTCGGCGTGGGGCGTGCCGGCGCCGCGGTGGTAGCCCGTGATGAGTTGCTCTCCGTTGGACCCGAGCACGACCGCTCCCACCAAGGGATTGGCGCCACGGTGTCCCCGGAGGGCGACGTGCAGTGCGGTTTCCATGGCCGCGGATTCAGCTTCCGGGAAATCCAGCTTCGAGGCGTCGCTCATGTGAGTGCTCCTGCAGTTTCCGGCTCGGGCGTTGGCCTGAGCGGCTGGCCTTCACGTCGATCTGCACGCCACCAGACAAAGAATCCGGCAAGTGTGAAGAACCCGTAAAAGAGGTACATGAAAGCGCTGGCAAAATAGCCCGCGCTGAATAGCAGCGGAACTCCGACAATGTCCACGGCAACCCAGATCAGCCAGAATTCGGTCCATCCCCGCGCCATGCCATACGTCGCCAGGAGTGAACCCATGAAGGTCCAGGCGTCTGCCCATACAGGAGGGTACGAACCCATGGAATCGAAGACGGGAGTCAGTGCGGCGGTTCCCGCAATCATGGCGGCCACCATTCCGATCCGCGCTTTGGGGCTTGCCCAGCCGGGCACGATCGCGCGGCCGTGGGTGCCTGCCTGGAGGCCCTGTCGCCAGCGGTACCAGCCGTAGGCGGCGACGCTGATGAACATGATCTGGCGTCCGGCCTGGCCCCACAGGGTTGCCGGCGAGGCGGCACCGAAAACGTTGCCAAGAAAGACGGTCAACAGGAGCAGATTGCCTGCGATCCCGATCGGCCACGCCCAGACTTTGCGGCGCATGCCGCCCAGGGCGCTGGCGAGCCCGAAAATATTGCCTAGCACTTCGCGAAGAACAAGCACAGATCCACCTACGGGAATCTGTGCTTCGAAGAGCCATCGCAGAAAGTCCATGTCGTTCCTTCCCTCGAATGCCGCGATGGCTCCGGGGGTGTACGACAGCGCAATGCCGGGCGCACGGAACGCCCAAGCATGACTGTACGTGCTTCTCCCATCCAGACTTTAACTGTCGGTACTGGAATTCCACCAGTTCAACCGTCCGCCGTCGTGATTCCCGTGAAGGAAACACGACGGCTCGCGGGTCGCGGACTATAACCGCCGGTTCGGAATTACACCGACCCCGGAGCACGTATGTGTGTTGTTATTCTGTCACAACTGGAGCAATGGCCGTTGTATTCCCGGACCGATATGCAGGCAATTGCGTCATTGTTGTCACATTGCCGCGAGGCCGGCGGCGCGCAGCCGCTCGATAGCCGCAGCGGGGTCCGCATGGCCGTAGACGGCGGATCCGGCAACGAACACATTTGCGCCGGCTTCGGCTGCCCGGACAATGGTCTCCTCCGTGACGCCGCCATCGACCTGGATTGAAACGCCGATACCGGAACCCTCGATCGCCGCGCGCGCCCTCCGGATCTTTGGCAGCGTAACGTCCAGGAAGGACTGTCCGCCGAAGCCCGGCTCAACGGTCATGATGAGGAGCATGTCCAGTTCGCTGAGCATGTCCAGGTACGGTTCCACCGGCGTGGCCGGACGAAGGGCCATTCCTGCCTTCGCACCGCGGGCACGGAGCTCACGGGCGAGCTTGATGGGAGCCATCGCCGCTTCCGCATGGAACGTCACGGAAGCCACCCCGGCGTCGGCGTAGGCCGGCGCCCAGCGGTCGGCGTCGGCGATCATCAGGTGAGCGTCCAACGGGACCGGGCTCACAGCCTGGATCCGCTCCACGACCGGCAGGCCGAGCGTCAGGTTCGGGACGAAATGGTTGTCCATCACATCGACGTGGACGGCGTCGGCGTTGCTGATTCTCTTCAGCTCGGCTTCCAGGTTCACGAAATCCGCGGACAGGATGCTCGGGTTGATACAGCACTCAGTCAAGGCAGTCCCCTCAGTGTTGGTGGCGGTCTGTTGGTGTTGGCAATTCTCCAGCTTAGGCACGCGGGACTTTCAGCCGGGGAAAGGCGCCGAAGGTTACGGCTTCTTCCGGATAAGCGCCAGGAACATCGCATCGGTTTGATGCACGTGCGGCCACAATTGGGCGGTCAACCCGTGTCCGGCGCCGAGGTTGCCGCTCAGGCTGACCGCGTCCAAGGCCGCACCGGAGTCGATCTGTTCCAGGTCGTCCCGCTTGCGCAGGACATCGCTGACGACGGCGGTGGTTTCGGCCGGGTGCGGGGAGCACGTCACGTACGCCACCACTCCGCCCGGTTTGACGGCGTCAATGGCCGAGTTGAGCAATTCACGCTGCAACGGACCGAGATCGGCAAGGTCCTTGGGCGTCCGGCGCCAGCGTGATTCGGGGCGGCGGCGGAGCGCGCCAAGGCCACTGCAGGGGACGTCGACCAGCACGCGGTCGAAAGTTTCCGGCTGTTCCTTGCCGACGTCGCGACCGTCGCCTACCCGCACGGTCCAGGCGTCCGCCGGAACCGCCGAGAGGGCTTGGCTGACCAGCTTTGCCCGGTGTTCCGCGGGTTCGTTGGCCAGGAGGGTCGCACCTTCCTGGCGGGCGAGGGCGGCCAGCAGCGCGGCCTTGCCGCCGGGACCGGCACAAAGGTCCAGCCACTTCTCGCCGTCCTTGGCGCCTCGTCCGAGGTCCACGGCCGCGACGGCGCGGGCTACCAACTGGGATCCGACGTCCTGGACGCGCGTGGTGCCTTCCCGGATGGAGGACATGCGCCCAAGGTCGCCACCGCTGGAAAGCGCCGAGTCGATGACGAGCTCGCCGGGAGTGGCCCCGCTTTCCAGGGCTTCATCAAGGTTGCCGATGCCGGGCAACGCCACCAGGTTCACCACAGGGGCTGCGTTGTCGGCTTCGAGCAGTTCGGTGATTTCGCTCGCGGGACGGCCATGCATGACGAGCGATTGGCGCAGCGCCCTGACAATCCATTCCGGGTGCGCGTGCCGTACGGAAGCGATCCTGGTCTCGTCGGTCTCGTTTTCCAGCAGGTGGTCGAGCCACTCCGGCAGCGTCCTTGCGGTGACTTTCCGGAGCACCGCGTTGATGAGCGACGACGGGCCCGCTCCGATGACCGCGCGGGCCAACCCGACAGTCTGGTCCAGGGCGGCGTGGGCAGGAACGCGCATCGCGAGCAATTGGTGGGCGCCAAGTCGCAACGCATCCAGGACTGCCGGATCAAGCTGGGCGAGCGGCCGGTCGACACACTCGGCCAGCACGGCGTCGTACATCCCTTGGCCGCGCAGCGCCCCGTAGCTCAGCTCGGTGGCGAATCCGGCGTCGCGCTTGTCGAGGTGGTGGTGTCGGATCCGTGAAGGCAGCACGAGGTTTGCATACGCGTCTTCCGAAGCGACTGCGCGCAGGACTTCGAACGCCACCAATCGTGCCGGATCCGCGCGCCGGGTCCGCTGCGACGGTGCGTTGGTGGAGAAACCGCGTTGCGGGCCCCTGTTGCGTTCGCGGCCTTGGGCGTCGCGGTTGCTTTCGCCGCGGGGACCGCGATTGCCGTGGCCCCCGCTGTCCCTGTTCCCACTGTTGTTGGGGCCGCGCCGGCCGGACTCATTCATTCGAATTCCACGCTTTCTGGTGTTGCCAAACCACGGGCCCAATCGGCCGACGGCATCATCTTCTTGCCCGCAGGCTGGATCCCCCTGAGCTGCACTGCATGTGATCCGGTCCCGACCAGGACGTTCTTGCCGTCAACCCGGACCTGGCCGGGTGCAAGGTCCCGGATGTCCGGGCGCAAACCTACGGGTTCCAGCTTGACGCGCTGTCCGTCGAGCATGGTCCATGCTCCCGGTTCGGGCGTGACCCCGCGGGACCTGCGGTTGATGGCGAGGGCCGGTTGCGTCCAGTCGAGCCGGCCGTCGTCGAGCGTCAGTTTGGGCGCGAGCGAGACGTCGCCTTGCTGGGGCTGGGGGGCCGCTTTGCCGGATTCGACGGCGGAGAGGGTCTGGGCGAGAAGGATCGCGCCGCCGCGCGAGAGCCGCTCCAGCAAGTCGCCGGCCGTGTCTTCGGGCCGCACGGTTTCCGTCAACGTCCCGAAGACCGGTCCAGTGTCGAGTCCTTCCTCGAGGAGGAAGGTAGCGGCTCCGGTGATGTCGTCGCCGGCGATGACTGAACGTTGGACCGGTGCGGCGCCGCGCCAGGCAGGGAGGAGGGAGAAGTGGAGGTTGATCCAGCCGTGGCGCGGTACTCCGAGCGCGGCCTTGGGGACGAGGCCCCCGTAGGCGACGATCGCCGCTACGTCAGGCTCGTACGAAGCGATCCGCTCGGTGGTCCCGGCGTCCACCTTGGAGGCGTGGATGATGTCGATGCCGAGTTCAGTTGCACGTGCTGCCACGGGCGACGGCGTCAGGATCCGTTTGCGGCCGGTTGGGGCGTCCGGCCTGGTCAGCACCGCCACGATCTCAAAACCAGCCTCGATCAGCGCGTCAAGGGAAGGGACGGCGACAGCCGGGGTGCCGGCGAAAAGCACCCTCATTCGGCGGCACCGAAGCTGCCGAAGCTGGAGCCCACAGTGTTGGCCCTCTTGGCGGTGGTCCGTTCAGTCACGGAGTGGTAGTTCGCCGCGCGGATGGCCCGGAGGGCGGTTTTCCGGTCCTCACCCTCCAGGCGGTCGGTGAACAGGATCCCGTCCAGGTGGTCGGTCTCGTGCTGGAAGCAGCGGGCGAGCATGCCCTCCGCTTCAACGGACACGGGGTTGCCGTTCAGGTCCACGCCGGTGGCGCGTGTGGTCCTGCGGCGGCGAACCGGAAACGCGAGTCCGGGAATGGAAAGGCAGCCTTCCACCTCGTCAGGCTGGAAGTCATCGCTGTTTTCCAGCACCGGGTTGATGATGTGGCCTTCCACACCGCCGATCCGGTAAGTGAAGACCCGCTGGCTGACGCCGACCTGCGGGGCGGCGAGCCCTGCACCGTCCACGTCTTCCATGGTCTCGGTCATGTCCGACACGAGTTTGGCGAGCTCTGGCCCGAATTCCGTGACTGGATCAGCAACCGTGCGGAGCACGGGGTCGCCGATGATACGGATACTCAAAATGGCCATGTGCTGTCTTTCCTCACGATCGGCGAAGCTTGGGTCCCGCAAAAGGGGCCTAGGCCAGTTTAGTTGAGGCCGCGGGCGCCGCGGCAGCAGGGTACGACGGCGGAGCAACAGGGAGCAGGGCCGTTCCGGCTGCGGCCACATCGGCAGACATCTCCCACACCCGCTTTAAAGCGCAGAACTTCCACCAGTGGTGCTTGAGGACGTCCGGGTTGGCCCGCTGTGGACGCACTTCGGTCTCGCCGATAGCCACCGCAAGCAGGACGGGGTTTTCACCGTACTTCCACGGCTCCCACTCCCCTGCCACTGGATCCACAAGGCTTTCTTCGGCCTTCATGCCCGCAACCAGTTGCATCACGACCTTGTCGTCGAGAGGTTTCACTGTTCCATCGCGGGTGGTGCCTTTGGTCTTGTAGTCGATCAGGCAGACCCTGCCGTTGATTTTGGCGACGAGGTCCAGGGTTCCGGCATAGCCAACGCTGGCGTTCCACACAGTGATCTCCGGCGCGATGGGGTCCACCCGGTACAGCTCCCACCACTCATCGAAGCGGGCCGCGAAGGCTTCCTCGCCGTTTGAAGCGAGCTCTTCGCGCGTTTCCTTCACGCGGTGCGGGCGTCCGAGAGCGCGGAGGGCAACTTGCTCGCAGTAGTTATGCACGCGGTCGCCACGGCGTGCGGCATCGTCCCGGTACACCTCCGCAGCCTTTGCTGCCTTGTTGACGGCCTGCCTCATCTTGGCAGGACTGGAAAGATGCTGCGGGAGCTCCGGGTCTTTCGCCAGGCTGCTGGCACCCATGTAGCCGAACCAGCCGTCCAGGGAGTGGGCCTCCCGGCCGATCACCGTGGTGATGGAGGGGACCGAGAAGGTCTCGGACGTGGACCGGGCATACATCCGGCCGTATTCGGTGGCATGGGCAAGCAGTGGATCTGTCATGGGAAAACTCTTTCACACACCGCTGACAAGAAGATCCGGAGCTCTGGCGGCTGCCGACGGGACCTCACCCGGTAATTAATGTGCCCCTCACGCATGGCGCACGGGGTTCTCCGACTCTCAGTGCCATAATTGGTCACGTCCTCGGCTACGGGAGCGAATCTTGGTCCTCGATATAACAACACTGCGAGTCGCCCTTGGCGTGGTCGCTCTTACGCTGCTCCTCTTGTTCTACGCTTCGTTCAGGCGCACACGGTCGTCCTACAACGGGTGGTGGTGCATCGCCCTCCTGTTCTTCCTCGCAGGGAACCTTGCTTTCCTGCTCAATGGGACGCCATATCAAGTCTGGGCGAACCCCTCGGGAAACGTCCTCCTGGTGGGCGGAGCATTCAGTGTGTGGACCGGCGCCCGGTCCCTCAGGATGTTGCCGCCGCCAAGGTGGCAATTTGCGGCGGCCTGTGGCGTCACGGCCCTCGCCTCCGTTTTGGAAAGCCCCGGTTTCAACACCTGGTCCGGGGGCCTGGTCTACCTGGGATTCATGACCCTGGGGATCGCGTTGGCGTCCCGCGACCTGTGGCTACTGGACTCCAGCTACTCCCACGTGCACAAGTCGATGGCCTTGGCCGCGGGATTCCTGGCCGCCTACTATTTCTGCCGCCTGTTCGTGTACCTTGTCGAAGGTCCCAGCGGACCGAACTTCCGCTTGTATTTCGGCCCGTCCATAGCCAGCCTGGTCACCCTGATCCTCCTCGTTGCCGTCTCTTTCAGCATGACCGCCCTCAGCAACGATCAGTTGATCAACCAGCTCAGCGAACGCGCTGCACGCGACAACCTGACCGGGCTCCTCAACCGTGGCACGTTCATGGACCTGGCCACCAAGGAACTCGAGCGACTGCACACCACAAATTCCGTCGCCTCCTTGATCCTGGCTGACTTGGACCACTTCAAAGCGATCAACGACGAGTTTGGTCATGCCGCCGGTGACGCCGCCCTTCAGGCATTCGCTGCTGCGTGCTCCGAGTCCGTACGATCCACTGACCTGGTCGGACGATACGGGGGCGAAGAATTCATCCTGCTCTTGCCGGGAGCCAGCCAGGAGCGGGCCGAAAGCATCGCGGCCGACATCAATCGCACATTGGCGGCAAGCAAAAACCTCGACGACATCCATCTTCCGACGGTGAGTTACGGGGTCACTTCAACCCAGTTCGGCGCAGTCGACCTCACAGCGATGATCGCCGCCGCCGACACTGCCCTTTACCAAGCCAAGTCGCTCGGCAGGAACCGGGTGGTCAGGGCGGCGCCTCGCGCATAATCGGGCCTCGATGGGCGTAAAGCAAGAACTCGTGGCAACGACAAGAGGTCCTGTGCGAAACATGAACAATGTTTCGCACAGGACCTCTACTTGGTGGGCGATACTGGGTTCGAACCAGTGACCTCTTCGGTGTGAACGAAGCGCGCTACCACTGCGCCAATCGCCCGTGCACAAGAAGACTAGCCGACCCTGGCCGGAATTCAAAAATCCGGAAAGTATCGGCTCGACCGGCTAGGCAACAACAAGGAAAAAGCCCACGAATCACACTCGTGTAACTCGAAAAATCCGCGCCAATTCAAGGAACTTGAGCCCATTGCCTGCGATTCGAACAGATCGATTTGGAGTTTCCCGGAACCTCCTATAGAGTTTTTACTCGTCGGAAAGCGACGGAATGCCCCCTGCGGGCAGGCCGTCGAAGAAGACTATGCGGACGTAGCTCAGCTGGTAGAGCACCACCTTGCCAAGGTGGATGTCGCGAGTTCGAATCTCGTCGTCCGCTCGCAGGACACTGTCACGGCATTGATTTCTTGGAACCCCAGGAATGGTGCTTACACGGTGGGTTGGCCGAGAGGCGAGGCAGCGGCCTGCAAAGCCGTATACACGGGTTCGAATCCCGTACCCACCTCGGTGAAAACCTTGGTTTCCGGTCCAGGCCGGATTGCATTTGGGCGATTGGCGCAGCGGTAGCGCGCTTCCCTGACACGGAAGAGGTCACTGGTTCGATCCCAGTATCGCCCACCAAGGCAAGGCAACTTGCTTGTTGATGAAAGTCCGGCCCGGCCGGATGATCGTCATGTGCGGACGTAGCTCAGCTGGTAGAGCACCACCTTGCCAAGGTGGATGTCGCGAGTTCGAATCTCGTCGTCCGCTCTCGTATTTCAAGGTCCCGGAAACGGGCCGGCCGGCTTATGCCGATCCGGGCGATTGGCGCAGCGGTAGCGCGCTTCCCTGACACGGAAGAGGTCACTGGTTCGATCCCAGTATCGCCCACCAAGGCAAGGCAACTTGCTTGTTGATGAAAGTCCGGCCCGGCCGGATGATCGTCATGTGCGGACGTAGCTCAGCTGGTAGAGCACCACCTTGCCAAGGTGGATGTCGCGAGTTCGAATCTCGTCGTCCGCTCCATTTCCTCGCAATGACACCATCCAAGCAGCTCCGCCGGAGCTGCTTTTTTTGTGCCCGCAGACGCCACCACCCGGGTGACTTACCCGAAAGATCAGCAAAACGGATCAATACCACTCAGCAAAAATCACTTTATCCAATGTGATTCAGGTCGCATACTTTTCTTCAGCCCTAATTCGTCCACGCCCACAGGCAGGAGTAACACGGTGAATCAAGAAACACTCGTCCGTTCGATCATGAGGAAGAAACCCATTGACGACATCGAGGAGGAAAGCAAACACAGCGGGCTCTTCAAGAGCCTGGGCCTCTGGCAGCTGACCGCCATCGGCGTCGGCGGCATCATCGGCGTCGGGATCTTCTCCTTGGCCGGTCTCGTGGCACACGGAAGCGCGGACACCCCCGGAGTCGGACCCGCTGTGCTGATCTCGTTCCTGGTCGCGGGCCTTGCATCAGCGGCCGCGGCACTTTCCTACGCAGAATTCGCGGGCATGATCCCCCGCGCCGGATCCGCCTACACCTACGGCTACGTTGCCCTCGGCGAGGTCATTGGCTGGTTCATCGGCTGGGATCTGCTGCTCGAGTACATCGCGATAGTCGCTGTCGTCGCGATCGGCATTTCCGGCTACTTCGATGCCTTTCTCTCGGGGATCGGCGTCCACATGCCCACCTGGATGACCTCAACCGTGGACGAGGGAAAGGGCGGGGTCATCAACCTTCCGGCCATCCTGGTCTGCTTGTTGGTCACCTGGATCCTAAGCCGCGGAACCAAGGCGTTCGGCCGTTTCGAATTGGTTGCGGTGGCCATCAAAGTGGTGCTCATCCTGTTCATCATTGGCTTGGGCATCTTCTACATCAACACCAACAACTACAACCCGTTCATGCCCAGCGGCTTCGGTCCGGTACTGGCCGGGTCTGCAACGGTCTTCTTCGCAGTGTTCGGCTACGACGCCATGAGTACAGCCGCGGAGGAAGCGACTGATGGCAAGAAGCACATGCCGAAGGCGATCGTCCTCTCGCTTGTCATTGCGATGCTCCTGTACGTTGCGGCAACTTTGGTGCTCACCGGTATGCAGAACTACAAGGACATCAACCCGACGGCCGGTTTCGCCTCCGCCTTCAGCGGCGTTGGCTTGCCCGTCATCGCCACCATCATTTCCGTGTTCGCGGTCCTGTCCATCCTGACCGTGATGCTGACCTTCCTCCTGGGCGTCACCCGCGTCTGGTTCTCGATGAGCCGCGATGGTCTGCTACCGGGCTGGTTTGCCGGGACCGACAAGCACGGTACTCCGCAGCGCGTCACCTGGATCGCAGGCGTCGCCTCGGCCCTGCTCGCCGGAGTGTTTCCCATCAAGGCTGTCGCCGACCTGACCAATATCGGCATTCTCGCCGCGTTCGTGGTGGTGTGCTTGTCAGTCATCATCTTCCGCTACAAGAAGCCCAATGCGCCCCGCACCTTCAGGCTGCCGTTCATGCCTGTGGTTCCGGCCTTCGGCATGCTTGCGTCCGGCTTCCTCATGTTCCAGCTCCATTGGGAAACCTGGCTGCGTTTTGTGGTGTGGCTGGTCATCGGACTGATCATCTACTTCGGCTACGGCCGCAAGCATTCCTTGATGAATCCGGACAGTCCCCGCCACCAGCAGCTTTCTCCCCAGAAGCAGTTGTGACCTGTTCCAGGAGTCGTTTGACATCCCAGTCAAATTTTTCCTTGGCACCTCCAGGGTCTCGGGTTAGTATCGAAAACGGAGGAGCGAACTGGCTCCGGGATGGAAAGGAGGTGCCCGTGGGATTATTTGACGATCTGAAGGGCAAAGTTCAGGACCTCGTTGGTGGCAAGGAAGAAGCCATCAAGGACGGCATCGAATAGGCCGCCGATTTTATCGACGACTAGATGCGGTTCAGAGAGCCGCTTCCGAGTTCGTGGGCAACCTCGACGGTTTGCTGTAAGGGCTACGGCCCGGACAGCTCCCTCCGCCAATGAGGCTCCGTAGCCGGTTCGACCGGCAAGAGCTCCCGAATACAGTTACGTCAACGGGGCACCGGTCCCGCCGCGAGGCGCCGCCGGTGCCCTTGGCGTTTAACCGCCGCGTCCTCGGCAGACGCGCCGCGGCTCCGGTAACGTGAGGGACTATGCCAGCGTCATCCCTCCACACCGGACAGTCACGTCCAGCCTCCGCTTCGCGGCAGCTCTCCCGTCCGCTCGTGGCTGGAATTGTGACCGCGCTGGTCGGTTTCACGTCCTCCTTCGCGGTGGTGCTTGCAGGCCTCCGGGCGGTTGGGGCAACGCAGGAACAGGCGGCCAGCGGGCTCCTTGCCCTCACCCTCACCTTCGGGCTCGGCGTGCTCTGGCTTTCCTGGCGGTCGCGCTTGCCGGTCACGCTCGCATGGTCGACACCCGGTGCCGCGCTCCTCGCGGGAACCGGAGTGCCCGACGGCGGGTGGCCGGCCGCCGTCGGCGCCTTCCTCATCGCTGGTGTGCTGATCGCCCTGACAGGGCTCATTCCGGCCCTTGGAAAGCTGATGGCGAAGATTCCGACGGCCCTCGCCCAGGCGATGCTGGCCGGGGTGCTTCTGTCCCTCTGCCTCGCCCCGTTCAAAGCCTTGGGCACCGCTCCCCTCTTGGTGGCTCCCCTGATCCTCTGCTGGCTTGTCATGATGAAGCTGGCGCCCCGCTGGTCGGTGCCCGCGGCGCTGTTGGTGGCTCTCGCAGTCATTGGGATCTACATCGTGGTCAACGGCGTGGGCATCCCCACGAACCGGCTGTTGCCTGAATTGCATTGGACCACTCCTGCTTTCACGCTCAGCACGGTGGCCGGCATCGCCTTGCCCTTGTTCGTTGTCACCATGGCTTCGCAGAACATTCCGGGGGTCGCAGTGCTGAAGTCTTTCGGTTACACCGTCCCGTGGCGTCAGTCGATGCTGGTGACCGGGGCAGGGACTGCGCTGGGGGCTCCCTTTGGCGGACATGCGATCAACCTCGCCGCGTTGAGCGCTGCGCTGGCTGCAGGAGAAGAAGCGGGTGAAGACCGGGGCCGGCGCTGGATCGCGGCCTTCACGTCAGGCCTGGCCTACCTCGTGCTGGCAGCCTTCTCCGCGGCGCTGGTGACCGTCGTGGCCGCGGCACCGCCGGGGCTCCTGGAAGCCGTCGCGGGCTTGGCGCTGCTGGGAACCCTGGCCTCTGCCATCGCCTCTGCCCTGGCTGTTGCCGAAGAACGCATCGGAGCCTCCGTGACGTTCCTGATCGCAGCCTCGGGCCTCAGCTTCGCCGGGATCGGCGCCGCGTTCTGGGCACTCGCCGCCGGAATCCTCGTGCGATGGGTCCTCAAAGACAGGGAACCCCAGGAACCCCAAAAGTAGAGTGGGGCAGCAGGGTCCCTACGTGGCGACGGAGTCGACACGAAAGGGCCTGCCCCAATCTGGGGGAGCAGGGTCCCTACGAAGGCTCGTGGTTCTGGCCTTCACGCGCCAGGGCGGTCAGACGGGACACTGCGCGGAAATACTTCTTCATGTACCCGCCGGTCATCATTTCCTCCGTGAAGAGCTTGTCGAAGGGCACCCCGCTGGCAAGGATCGGGACGTCCTTGTCGTACAGGCGGTCGGCCAGCACCACGAAGCGAAGGGCGACGGCCTGCTCGGTAATGGTTTCGACGTCACGCCAGACAACAGCATCGATACCTGCGATCAGCTTGCGATAGCGGCTGGGATGCACACCGGCCAGGTGGTCGATCAGGCCGCGGAAGTCGTCCACGGCCACGGTCTGGCCATCGAACTCGGCGTGCATCTGCCGCTTGAGGTCTTCGGTCTTCAAGGGGGCCGGAGCTGCGGGCAAGCCGCGGTGCCGGAAGTCTTCCCCGTCGATCCTGACAACGTCGAACTGGTCCGCGAGGACCTGGATCTCCCGCTGGAAGTCGACGGCCGCAAAGCGGCCGTCGCCCAGTGAACCAGGCAGAGTGTTGGACGTGGCAGCAAGCTTCACACCGGCGTCGGACAATTCACGCATGAGGCGGGACATGAGCACCGTATCGCCCGGATCGTCGAGCTCAAATTCGTCAATGCAGACAAGCTTGTAGCTGCTCAAAGCCTCCACGGTCTTCCGGAAGGACAGAGCGCCCACCAGGTTGGTGTACTCCACGAACGTCCCGAAGGCTTTCGGTCCCGGAGCCGAGTGCCACAGTGAAGCCAGCAAGTGGGTCTTTCCGACGCCGAATCCGCCGTCGAGGTAGATCCCGGCCCTGCTGTTGACCTTCTTGCTGAAAAGGCGCTTGAACAGCCCGTCTCCGTCGCCGGCCCCCACTGTCGCCCCAAACGCTTCCAGGGACTTGACCGCTGCCGCTTGGCTGGGCTGGTTCGGATCAGGCCGGTAGCTCTTGAAGGACACCTCTCCGAACCGTGGCGAAGGGTAGAAACCCTTGAGAATCTCATCCGCTGAGACCGCCGGCGTGCGCGCGGCGAGCTGTTCGATCTGTACCAATGCGGTCCGTTCTTCGTGTCGTAAGTCCCCAGCAAGAATACCGGCAATGCCACGCCCCGGGCGGACACGTGATGAAAGCCATATTTCACCATATGAACGGGGAGGAGCTTTAGTCCCCGGCCCTCGATACTGTGGGATTAATGCCCGGGCACGTCTTATCGCCCGGCGCCGCCCGGTGTCAGTGAAAGTGTCAGTGAAAGGCCATACCCATGTCCTACCCCGTTGAACAGAACGAGAAGTTCGCCGCGTACGCCCACCCCGAACGTCTGGTGTCCACCGAGTGGCTTGCCGCAGCCCTTGAAGGCGGCGCGCTCGGCGACGGCAAGCTGGTTGTTGTCGAATCCGACGAAGACGTCCTCCTGTACGAGACCGGCCACATTCCGGGCGCAGTCAAGATCGACTGGCACACGGACTTGAACGATGAAGTCACCCGCGATTACGTCGACGGTGAAGCGTTCGCAGCCCTGGCAGCCGCCAAGGGCATCTCGCGGGACACCACCGTGGTGATCTACGGCGACAAATCAAATTGGTGGGCCGCTTACGCCCTCTGGGTTTTCACGCTCTTCGGCCACGAAGACGTCCGGCTCCTGGACGGCGGCCGCGACAAGTGGATCGCCGAGGGCCGCGAAGTCACCACCGACGTCCCCCAGCCCGCCCCCGGCGACTACCCCGTGATCGAACGGAACGACGCACCGATCCGTGCCTTCAAGGATGACGTGCTGGCGCACTTCGGCAAGCCGCTGATCGACGTCCGCTCCCCCGAGGAATACACCGGCCAGCGCACCCACATGCCGGCTTACCCCGAAGAGGGCGCCCTCCGCGGGGGCCACATCCCCACCGCAGCTTCCATCCCGTGGGCACGCGCGGCTGCCGAGGACGGCACGTACCGTAACCGGACCGAACTTGAGGACCTCTATCTCGGGGAAGCGGGCCTCACGGAAGGCGACGACGTCGTGGCCTACTGCCGTATCGGCGAGCGTTCCAGCCACACTTGGTTCGCCCTGAAATACCTGCTTGGTTTCGAAACGGTCCGCAACTACGACGGTTCCTGGACGGAGTGGGGCAATGCAGTGCGCGTCCCGATCGTCAAGGGCGCCGAGCGGGGATCCGTTCCCGCACTCGCCGGGAAGTAGTCCGGAATCCCTGTGCCTTGCGTAAGCTGGAAGCGATGAGTACCAATACTTTGCCCGCCGCACTGGCGGAAATTGTCGATGACTTCCAGGCATTGACCGAGCCCGACCGCCTTCAGCTGTTGCTTGATTTCTCGCGCGGGCTCCCGGCCTTGCCGGAACGGCTGCTGGACCACCCCGAACTCCTGGAGCAAGTGGTGGAGTGCCAATCGCCGCTGTTCCTGACCATCGAGCAGGAAAAGAAGCCCGACGGCGTCGCTTACCGTTTGTTCTTCAAGGCACCGCCGGAGGCGCCCACCACGCGCGGCTTCGCGGGCGTTTTGCACGAAGGCCTGGACGGGTTGACCGCCGCGGAGATCCTGGCTGTCCCGGATGACATGCCGGAACTGCTTGGCCTCACCCGGGCAATCACGCCGCTGCGCATGCGTGGCATGACGGCCATGCTGGGGCGCATCAAGCGCAAGGTCGCCGCGGCGGACCGCCTGTCCTCCTGACCCGGAGCACCGGGAATGGCCAAGAAACAGGCTTCACAAGGAACGCCGGCCACAGCCGTATTGGCTGCGGCCGGCGTTTCTTTCACCCTGCACCCCTATACGCATGACCCTTCGGCAGCCAGCTACGGGCTTGAAGCGGCCGAGGTCCTGGGCATCGATCCCGGCCGGGTCTTCAAGACCTTGATGGTGGACGTTGAAGGCAAGCTCGCGGTGGGGATCGTTCCGGTGAGTGGCACCCTTGACCTCAAGGCAATCGCCGCGGCTCTCGGATCGAAGAAGGCCGCCATGGCCGATCCCAAAACGGCCGAGCGACGGACGGGCTATGTCCTGGGCGGGATTTCCCCGCTGGGCCAACGCCAGCAGTCGCCAACTGTGCTCGACGAATCGGCCTTGGCCTTCGGCTCGGTCCTCGTTTCCGGTGGACGACGCGGCCTGGACATTGAGCTGGACCCCGCAGACCTTATCCGGCTGACGGGCGCACGAACTGCCCGGATCGGCAGCCCCTAGCAACCACCGGGAACAGGCCAGACACCATCCTTCTCAGGCCGCCCCCGGCCCGCCGCGGGGCGTGAGGTGCGGAGCGAGCCACGAGCGGACCAGCCGTTGCCACTTCTGCGGATCCACGTTCCACTCCTTCGTGTGGCGCGCGCCCTCGAAAGGCTCAAAGGTGACCATCTCCGGATTCTTTTCGGCGAGGCTGGCCGAGGGTTCGTAGGGAACGTACTCATCATCCACGCTATGGAGCACCAGCGTCGGGGTCCGCAGTTCGACGGCTCGGGCATCCCAGTCCATGGCCTTCAAGTCAACGGGCGCGGCCAGGCCGGTGAGGCGCCTGCCCAACGGGTGCCCCAACATCAACTGCCCGTAACGGCCCACGGCGTAGGGGATCCTGTTGATCTGCGCGTGGTGTGCCAGGACGTTGACCCAGTTGATCACCGGCGCGTCCAGGACCATGGCCCTGATCACGTGCCTGTTGTGCGAAAGATCGGCCGTCTGCAGGCAGATCGCGCCGCCCATCGACCATCCGAACAGGACCACTTCGTGGGCGCCGTGGGCGAGTGCGTACTCAATGGCCGCGTCGACGTCGTGCCATTCCGTAGAGCCGAGGCCGTAACGCCCGTCCGGGGCAGACGGCGCCAGGCCGTCGTTCCGGTAGGAAACCAGGAGGCTGTCGAGTCCGAGATCGTGCGCCACTCGCACTGCGCGCAAGCCTTCGAGGCGGGTGGCACCACGGCCATGGACCATGATCGCCCACACCTTCGCGGGCTTCCCTGCGCCTGACGGAATCAGCCACGCGGGCGCCTGGCCCCCCTCGACGTCGATCCGTATGTCTTCCGAATCCAGGCCAAGCGCCGCCGGGGAGTCGTAGACAGCGCCGCTCCACCATCCGCGCCGGGCTGTGGCCAGATCCCCGCTGTAGACTTCCTCGACTTCGCGCTGCACCGTCCGCTCTGCGGGCGAATAGGACACGATCCTTCCGATCCGCGCGACCCCTGTCCCGCCCGCGAAGAAGAGGCTGAACACTCCGTCGATGGTGGTGTCCGGGGTAGCCGCGAGGATGACCTGGAGCCCGTGGTCACCGCGCACCACCGCCAAAACCTCCTGGTCGGCCTCGCGCGCCGAGGGGGTAATGACGCGCCTGGCGAAATAGGCGGCGAGCGCCGAAGACCCTGCGCCCAGCAAGCCGGCAATGCTGCTTCCTGCAACGATCCCCGCAACGGTCCATCTGGCGCGGGCGGACATTTTCGCGCCGTTCTCGACGGTTGGCGCAGCTCGGGTCATGGATGCCATGTGACCATTCTCCCGGTTGCGGGGCGGTGTTCCGAACAGCGCCCTGTGTGGCGTTTCTTCCCGCGAGTCGACGCCGCGGCGAGAACAGAATTGCCGAACGAAACCATGCCTCAAGGCGCGGCTCAGGTCTACGCTGTAGCCATGAGTGAACCAATCGTCATCCTTACCGAAGAGCCTCTCGGCCCGGACGACCGCGTCAATATTGCCAAACTGATCGACGGCGGTGACTCGCCCCTGGTGGTGTTGGTGCCCGCGAACACGGAGCGGCACTTGTTGGTGGACTTCCTTGAGAATCTCTCGTTGCTTGAAATAGCCAAGGCATTCCGGGATCTGCTCGCGGAGGCGCCGGATCCCCAGTCGGAGCGGGCCCAGGCTGCCGAGACCTTGTCGGCGTCGCTCGGGGCCCTGGATGGGCTGGGTGGCGGGGTGACCGGTGAAATCGTCGACGGCGGCGCCGTGGCGGGCTTGGTGTCCAAGGTCAAGGCACTCAATGCCGCGCAGGCCGTCGTCGTCACCCGCCCGCACGCGATAGCCGATACGTTCCATACGGACTGGGCGAACAAGGCCCAGGACCAGTTGGGGCTGCCTGTGCTGCATCTCTATGCGGGCTCGGGATTTATCGGCGACTCGTGAACGTTGAGAGAGCATGAGCACTGCAGACAACAGGAAATACTTCCAAGCCGCGGACCCCTTGGCCGGGGTTCCCCACCAGGACGTCCCGAAGGACGGGCAATGCGTGGAGAAGACGGACGCGGAGTGGCGCGAGGAACTTAGCCCGGAGGAGTTCAGGGTCCTTCGCCAGGCCGGAACGGAACGCCCGTACACGGGTGAGTACTGGGACACCCATACGGCAGGCGTCTACCAATGCCGGGCGTGCGGCGCTGAGCTTTTCACGAGCAACGAGAAATTCGATTCCCATTGCGGCTGGCCGTCCTTCTGGGCACCACTCGCGGAAGGCACGGTCCGTTACATCCACGACCGTACTTTAGGAATGGAACGGGTGGAGGTCCGCTGCGCCACGTGCGATTCACACTTGGGACACGTTTTCGAGGGTGAGGGCTACGGCACGCCTACTGACCAGCGCTATTGCATAAACTCCGTTTCGCTCAAGCTTGTCGAGACCCCTGCCGGGCAGTAGTCCGGGGCGATAATTCGAGCAAGGGCCCGCCACTCAAACGCCAAGCTACCGGCAGCCCCCAGGCCAGCCCTCCCCGGGCTGGATCTTCCGGGGGCTGTCGGAACCACTTGCGAAAGAGTTTCTTATGCTCGGGCCGCAATTGAATTAGCGACTCTGGCCGCTTGCTACGCTCGCCTCAGAACAATGATTCTTGAGGAAAGGCACCGTTGACGATGACCACCACCGTTACCACCACCCGTCCGCGCATCACCTCGGACAACCGGGACTGGATCTCCCTGAAGGCCGCAGCCACCGCCCTCCAGGCGTTCCAGAGCCAGGATGGTTCCATCCAGGATTCCCTCCACCATGAGGCTGCCCGGGCATACACGGCCACCATCATGGAGGCCATCACGAGCCTGGCTCCTGCGTTCCCGCATGACGCTGCCTATCTCGAACTCCTGGTCACGGATTTCGGCCGCTGGGCCGACGCCGGCTTCGGAGTCCCGGACTTCCTCGACTCGCTGCTGGCCTTCCAACCGCAGGAACACCGCGAGGACGGGCTCCAGCATCTCGTGGTGTTCCCCATGTACACCCAGAACGGCAGCACGAGCCGTCTTGTGGAAGCGGTACTGATCGAGGTGATCTGGCCCGAGTTCATCGGCGCATTGGAGGCCGGCGACTACTCCAACAAGCTGTTCGTTCCCATCCGTTTCCTGGACTTCACCCCCGGGTACGACACCAATTCGGCCGTGCTCTTTCCCGAGACCGTCGCAGTGCGGGAAACGCCTGCCTTCACGTGGGGGGCCATCTTCGCCGACCGCGAGGCCGCCCGCTTCCGTCGCGTCCTCAAGGCGGCTGCCGCAACAACTTCCCTTGAGCTGCCTGCGGATGCCGCCGAGCTGTTGGATGACCAGGAACTTACGCAGCGGACCTTCGTCATGTGGGACCTGATCCATGACCGCACCCATATGCGCGGCGACCTTCCCTTCGATCCGTTCATGATCAAGCAGCGGATGCCGTTCTTCCTCTACTCGCTCGAAGAGCTCCGCTGCGACCTGACGGCTTTCCGCGAATCCGTCAGGATCGAGAAGGACGAGGACGCTTCCCCCGACGCCCGGCGCCACGCGAAGCTCGTGCAGTACGCCGTCATCTTCGACCGCATCTTCCGCTTCGCGATCACGGGCAACCGGGTCCGCAACTACGACGGCCTCGGCGGCCAGCTCCTCTTCGCCTGGATGCACCAGCACCACGTCCTGCACTGGACCGACAGCAAGCTCAGCATCGACTGGGACGAGGCCGCCGACGTCGTCATCGAGCTCGGTGCCCGGATCGAAGAACTGTACTGGCGCTCCATCGATCGCCCCAAGGCTGCCCACTGGCTCGCAGCGTATAAGCTCATTTCCGGTACGGTCACTCCGCACCCGGCTTCGGTCTGGGCGAAGGGCCCGGAGGCGCTGCCGCTCGACGGACCGCCCCGCGGCCTCACCGACCAGGTCCTCGACGACGAATTCCCCCTGTCCATGTTCTACGAAGCACTGGAGAAGAAAATGCGTCCGATCATCGAATCAACCACCGGTATCACCGGGCAGACCGCAGCCTCATGACCGGCGGACCGCTGACTGTCGTCGTCACGGGCGGCAGCAACTCTTCCGGCATCGCCGTGGCCCGCGCCCTCGCGCTGGCCGGGCACCGCGTCTTCACGATCGGCTCGAACGAGGCCCGCATCAAGGCCGCCGCGGCCGAAGCGCGCAACGACGTCACTCCCCTGGTGTGCGATCTTTCCCGGTTGGAGTCCGTGCGCGAACTCGCAACCGAGATCCACGGGAGCACGGAACGGGTCGACGGCGTCATCCACCTGGTGGGCGGGTGGCGCGGTGCCAAGGGAATCGAAGACCAGCCGGATGCAGACTGGGCAGCCCTTGAGCAAAGCGCCGTCACCACCCTGAGAAACGTTTCCAGGGTCTTCTACAAGGATCTCGCCTCCTCCCCCACGGGACGTTTCGCCATGGTGAGTTCGACGGCGGTCGCCGCACCTACCGCCGGGGCCGCGACCTACGCGGCGGCCAAGGCTGCCGCGGAGACCTGGACCCTGGCCGTGGCTGACGGGTTCCGCCGTGATCAATCAGGCAATAAGGACGAACCCACGGAACAGCACAGCGCGGCCGTCGTCTTCGTGGTCAAGTCACTCTTGGACGCGGCGATGCGGCGCGAACACCCGGAGCGGAAATTCCCCGGATACACGGACGTTGAAGACTTGGCGGCGGCCGCCGTCGGGCTCTTCGACAAGCCGGCCGCGGAACTGAACGGACAGCGCCTCCTCCTGGCCAAATAGACTGAAAGCGTGAATGAACAAGTGACGAGCACTACAAAAGAATTCCCGGCTGCCCTCGAAACGGAAGCCAGTGGGCGACTCCACGACCCCTCCGTCCGCGGTTTCGCCTCGGACAACTACTCAGGCGTCCACCCTGAAATCCTGGCGGCCCTCGCCGCAGCCAATGGCGGCCACCAGGTCTCCTATGGGGAGGACCAGTACACGGAACGGCTCCAGGAAGTCTTGGAGCAGCACTTCGGCACAGGCATCGAGTGCTTCCCGGTCTTCAACGGCACCGGGGCGAATGTCTTGTCCCTGCAGTCGCTGCTGCCGCGCTGGGGTGCGGTCATTTGCGCCTCGACCGCGCACATCAACATGGACGAGAACGGCGCGCCGGAGCGGATCGGCGGCATCAAGCTCCTCCAGGTCCCGACGTCGGACGGCAAGCTGACTCCGGAATTGATCGACCGCGAAGCCTGGGGCTGGGGCGACGAGCACCGCGCGCAACCCCTGGCCGTTTCCATCACGCAGACAACGGAACTCGGCACGTGCTACACCCCGGAGGAAATCCGGGCGATCGCCGACCACATCCACGCCAAGGGCATGAAACTGCACATGGACGGCGCCCGGCTCGCCAATGCCGCCGCCCACCTTGGCGTGCCGTTGCGGACGTTCACCCGGGACGCCGGCGTGGACATTCTGTCCTTCGGCGGCACCAAGAACGGGCTCCTGTTCGGCGAGGTAGTGGTCGCCCTGAATCCGGAGGCCGCCCACGGGCTGAAGTTCCTGCGCAAGATGAACATGCAGCTGGCCTCCAAGATGCGATTCATTTCGGCCCAGTTCATCGCGCTTCTGGAGTCCGGGCTGTGGCTCCGCTCTGCGGAACACGCAAATGCCATGGCCTCGCGGTTGCGCGCAGCAGTGGACTCGATCGAGGGTGTGAAGCCTACTCAGGCCACGGAGTCCAACGGCGTCTTCGCGGTGCTGCCCGCCGGCGTCGCCGACCGCCTCCGCTCCTCTTTCAAGTTCTACGACTGGAACGAAGCGAACCGCGAGGTGCGCTGGATGTGTTCCTTCGACACCACCGAAGAGGACATCGATTCCTTCGTTGCCGCAATCAAGCGCGAACTGGGGTCCGCATAGGGCACGGGACGGGGCGGCGTGGCTTCAAGGTTTCGCCGCCCCGGACACATAATCTGCGAAGGTGAACGCACTCGCACAGGTTCCCGCGGATTTCTTGCATGCGTTGGGAACGCTACGAAAAGCAAAGTGCCGGAGCGAGCTGCGGCTCGCGGAAATCCCGGCGCCCTCCCGTTTGGCGCCGTACGCGGTGGCTCTAGGGGCAGAGGTCTTCAGCCGATCGACGCGTCCCGGCCGGACCCCGGTCCATGGCCCTGCAGCCATGGCATTTTCCAGCGAGAACAACCCGGGATCCCCGGCCGATGACGAAGACGATGAGCTTGCAACCGGCAGGTTCATCTTGCTCCACGATCCCGACGGCTCGGCTGTTTGGGACGGGGAATTCCGGATCGTCACCTATATCCGTGCCCAGCTGGAAGCCGACATGGGCAACGACGCCATGCTCGGTTCCGTTGCGTGGACATGGCTCGTGGACGCGCTTGAGAACCATTCAGCCCAGTACCGCGCAGCGGGCGGAACGGCCACGCGCATCCTGTCCGAGAGCTTCGGGACCCTGGCCGAAAGGCCGGAAACCATCGACATCGAACTCCGTGCCTCATGGACACCTGCGTCTTCGGATGTCCAGGCCCACCTGGAGGCATGGTGCGACATGGTCTGCACGTTCGCGGGACTACCTCCCCTGCCACCCGGCGTCACTCCCTTGCCTCATCGGCGGCTCACATGAAGGCCGTGAACGTCCGCTGTAACCGCCGACCGGACCGGCCGGGCACAGAGTCGGTAAACTGAAGGCACCATGACCCCTGAAAATCTGGAACCCACCACAGCCGGCGGTCCGGCTGCTGATCCCACACCACACATCACGGTAGACGGCTTCGAAGGCCGGATACCTGAGATCATCGACCTGGACGCCCCGCGCGAGGGCGTGCCGCTTGTCATCGACTCCCTGTCCGGCCTGGAACGGTGCGCCGCTGCCATCGCCGCAGGATCCGGCCCCGCCGGGGTCGACGCCGAACGCGCCTCCGGCTTCCGCTACGGGCAGCGTGCCTTCCTGGTGCAGATCAGGCGCGACGGCGCAGGCACATGGCTGATCGACCCCGAACCCTTCGATGACCTGAAGATCATCAACGAGGCGCTGCGCGGTGTCGAGTGGATCCTGCACGCCGCGACGCAGGATCTTCCGTGCCTGGCCGAGCTCGGCATGTGGCCCGACAAGCTCTTCGACACGGAACTCGCCGCACGCCTTGCCGGACTGCCCCGCGTGGGCCTGGCAGCCGTCATCGAGCAGCTCCTGGGCTTCGGCCTCGCCAAGGAACACTCGGCCGCCGACTGGTCCACGCGTCCCCTCCCGGAACCCTGGCTGCGGTACGCCGCCCTCGACGTCGAGGTGCTCGCCGAATTGCGGGAAGAACTCATCGAACTCCTGGAAGCTGATGGCAAGCTGGAATTTGCCGAACAAGAATTCGCCGGCATCCTCGGAGCGGGCCTTCCAGCCCCGCGAGTGGACCCGTGGCGCAAGACCTCCGGACTGCACCAGATCCGTGACCGCCGTCAGTTGGCTGCCGTGCGCGAGCTTTGGTACGAACGGGATCAGCTCGCGCGCAAAAGGGATGTTGCTCCCAGCCGACTCATTCCCGATTCCGCCTTGGTCGCCGCTGCCAAGGCCATGCCCACGACCGTTCCGCAGCTCCTGGCCACCAAAGGCTTCCATGGGCGGGCCGCACAGCGCGAAGCACCGCGCTGGCTGCGCTGCATTGCCGGCGCGAGGAACACCGAAGATCTTCCACCGCTGCATCTTCCCACCAACGCTCCCCCGCCTCCACGCGTCTGGACAGACCGCGATCCCGAAGCCGCAGCGCGCCTAGGGACCGCCCGCCCCCGGCTCCAAGAGGCGGCCGATGGGCTCAAACTTCCCGTGGAGAACCTGCTTACCCCGGATTACATGAGGCGCGTGCTGTGGCGGCCGCCGTCGGACATCACTGTGGAGTCCGTGTCCGAAGAGCTGCGCGCTCTCGGCGCCCGCGACTGGCAAATCGCCATCACGGCGCCGATCCTCACCGAGGCGTCACTTAATCCGCAGCCACTGCCGCCCAAAGAGCCCAAGGAGCCCCGGAACGCGGCGTCCAAGGAACGGACCCCTGCCCCCTAACCCAGGGTTCCCGCCTCCCTCCGTGACGCCCGCTCACATACAGGCCCTTCCGGCACAACGCCCGCTCACATACAGGCCCTTCTCCAAGTGCATTCTTTAGTGATGTGAGCGAGGATCCGCCGGGAACCGTTCATATGTGAGCGAGCGTCGGTTGGAGACGCGTCATATGTGAGCGAGCGTCTCCTTGCGCGCTAAGTTACCGGCGAGTAACATGGCCGTCAATGACACCGGCTTCCCGTGTGAGGGCTGTCCGGAATCCATGTCTCAACGAGGAGCCACACATGAGCCAAACCCGGAACAGCGCCAAGCCGAGGACAGTCCGCGACGTCGTCTTCGTGGACGGCGTCCGGACGCCGTTCGGCAAAGCAGGTGAAAAAGGCATCTATGCGGGTACCCGCGCCGATGACCTCGTGGTCAAGTGCATCCGCGAACTGATGCGCCGCAACCCTGGCCTGCCCGCCGAACGCGTTGACGAAGTCGCCATCGCCGCCACGACGCAAACCGGCGACCAGGGCTTGACCATCGGCCGCACCGCGGCCCTCCTGGCCGGCCTCCCCCGCAGCGTGCCCGGCTTTGCGATCGACCGCATGTGCGCCGGAGCAATGACTGCGGTCACGACGACGGCGAGCGGCATCGGTTTCGGCGCGTACGACGTCGTGATCGCCGGCGGCGTGGAACACATGGGCAACCACCCCATGGGCGCCGGGGCGGATCCCAACCCCAGGTTCATGTCCGAGCGGATCGTGGATCCAGCCGCCCTGAATATGGGCAACACCGCCGAGAACCTGCACGACCGTTTCCCGTCGATCACCAAGGAGCGAACCGACACCTACGCCGCGGCCTCCCAGGCAAAGCTAGCCGCCGCCTACGGCAAGGGCCAGATCCAGCCCGACTTGGTCCCGGTCGCCACGATGAAGCCCGGACAAGGCTGGACAGTGAACTCCATCGATGAGCCGCCGCGCCCCGGGACCACAGTGGATGACCTTGCGGAGCTACGCACGCCGTTCAGGGCACACGGCCGGGTCACCGCAGGCAACGCCGCCGGCTTGAACGACGGCGCGACGGCGGCACTCCTCGCCTCCGCCGAAGCTGCCGAGGAGCTCGGCCTCTCCGTGAAGATGCGCCTCGTCTCCTACGCCTTCGCCGGCGTCGAACCCGAAGTCATGGGCATCGGACCGGTCCCGGCCACCGAGAAGGCCCTCAAGAACGCCGGGCTCGGCATCGAGGACATCGGCCTCTTCGAGATCAATGAGGCCTTCGCCGTTCAGGTCCTGAGCTTCCTGGACCACTTCGGAATCGCCGACGACGACCCGCGCGTCAACCGCTACGGCGGGGCAATCGCCGTCGGGCATCCCCTCGCATCGTCCGGCGTGCGGCTCATGAACCAATTGGCGCGCCAGTTCGACGAAGACACGTCCGTCCGGTACGGCATCACCACCATGTGCATCGGCCTGGGAATGGGTGCCACAGTAGTCTGGGAGAACCCGCACCACGTGGATTACAACAGCGACAACAGCTACAGCAGCGCAACAGAGACCTCCGCCGACACCGAGAGCAAGGGAGCCGCAGCATGAGCGCCGCAGAATTCCAGAAACTGGCCGGACTGTTCCCGGACGAGACCGTGACTCACTCCTACGTTCAGGACATCGAACTCCCCGGCAACGCCGGAACGTTCGCCCTGATCACCCTGGACAACGGCCTGGACCACACCAAGCCCACCACCCTCGGACCCAATACCCTCGTCGAGCTGGGGACGGTGCTCGAGGGCCTCAAGGATCGCGCTTCCCGCGGCGAGATCGTCGGCGTCGGCGTCACGGGCAAGCCGTACTTCCTGGTGGCCGGAGCGGACCTCTCGGCGGTCAAGCGGCTCGAAGAGCGCGAACACGGCTTGTGGATGGCCCGGCTCGGCCACGACGTCTACGCGACGCTCGCGGACATGGGTGTTCCGAGCTTCGCCTTCATCAATGGCCTCGCGCTCGGTGGCGGGCTCGAAATCGCCCTCCAGTCCACGTACCGCACGGTCTCGACGGGCGCCGGCGCCCTCGCCTTACCCGAAGCCTTCATCGGGCTCGTCCCCGGCTGGGGCGGCGTCTACATCCTGCCGCGACTCATCGGCCCGGAAAACGCCCTCAACGTCATGATCGAGAACCCGCTGAGCAACAACCGCACGCTCACCGGCCCCCAGGCTTTCCAGCTCGGCATTGCGGACGCCATCTTCGAACCCGCGGATTTCGTGGAGCAGTCCATTGCCTGGGCTGCGAAGGTGATCGCAGGCGAGGTCATCCCCGAACGGAGCAACTCCGTGGATCCGGCGGATCCGGCAGTTGCAGAACGCTGGGCCGGCGCGGTGGCAGCCGGCCGGGCGTTCGTGGAGGCCAAGACCTCGAACGCATCACCGGCTCCGGCCAAGGTGCTGGACATCCTCGAGGCCAACCGGACCATGGGAAAGGCGGAATCCGCGGCCCTGGAATGCGAGACACTCGCTGATTTGATGCAGACGGATGAGTTCCGTTCCACCGTCTATGCCTTCCTGGACCTCGTGCAGAAGCGGTCAAAGCGGCCTGCCGGTGCGCCCGACCGCAAGCTCGCGCGTCCGGTGACGAAGATCGGCGTCGTCGGTGCCGGCCTAATGGCGAGCCAGCTCGCCCTGCTGTTCGCACGCCAGCTCAAAGTACCCGTGGTCCTCACGGACATCGACCAGGAGCGCGTGGACAAGGGAGTCGCCTACGTCCATGCGGAGGTGGACAAACTGCTCGGCAAGAAGCGGATCAGCTCCGACGCCGCCAACAGGACGAAAGCCCTCGTCAGCGGCTCCGTCTCCAAGGACTCATTCGCCGATGCCGACTTCGTCATTGAAGCAGTCTTCGAAGAACTCAATGTCAAGAAGCAGGTCTTCGCCGAAGTGGAGGCGATCGTCTCCCCCGAATGCATCCTCGCCACCAACACGTCCTCGCTGTCCGTGACCGCAATGGCCGAAGATCTCCAGCACCCGGAGCGCCTGGTCGGTTTCCACTTCTTCAACCCGGTTGCGGTCATGCCGCTCCTGGAAATCGTACGTGCTCCGAAGACCGACGACGCCGTGCTGGCCACCGCGTTCGAGCTCGCCAAGGGCTTGAAGAAGACAGCCGTGCTCGTCAAGGATGCCGCCGCTTTCGTCGTCAACCGGATACTGCTACGGCTCATGGGCGAAGTCATTGCCGCGTTCGACGAAGGGACGCCGGCGGAAGTCGCCGACTCGGCGCTGCGGCCCATGGGCCTGCCGATGAGTCCGTTCACCCTCAGCGCGATGGTGGGCCTTCCGGTCGCCCAGCACGTCCAGGAATCGCTGCACGCTGCCTTCGGCGAGCGATTTGCGGTCTCCCAGAACCTGCAGAAGTTGGTTGATAACGGTGTGAAGTCACTCTGGGCGCCTGGTCCCGAGGGAAAGCCGGTCATCCCGGCGGAGACGTTGGCGCTCATGTCCTTCGGCACCACTCCGTCCACGGCCGAGGAAGTCCTGCGTCGCACGCAGGACGCCTTGGCCGAGGAAATCGGACTCATGTTGTCCGAAGGCGTGGTGGCCGGCCCGGAAGACATTGACCTCTGCGTCATCCTCGGCGCAGGCTGGCCGATGTTCCTGGGCGGGATCACGCCATACTTGGACCGGGTGGGCGCCTCCGAGCGTGTCAACGGCAAACGCTTCCTGGCACCCGGGATCGCGTCGAAGCCGAACGCGGCTAGCGTTCCTGTCCGGTAATGTCCGGCAGCCTCCGGGCAAGGCCGCCCAATGAGCGCACCAATTCGGCAAACGCCTCCCCTGGGTGGTTCTCCGAGACGATGCGCGCGTTGGGAGGCTCGCCCCATAGAGCGCGGAAGTCCGCCACGGTGGTTCCGATGAGCCTCGGGGCTTCGGTCTCGACGTGTACTGTTGCCGTGCGGGTGCCGTACCGGGCGGTCCCGGCGGCGACGGACGCAGCGAAGTAGTCGTGGATGTGCGCCACATAGCCTTGGTCGTAGTGGCGATGGAACTCGAAATAAAAGCGCAGCATATCGCTGAGGTGCCGCACGAGTTCGTTGGAAGCGGTGCTGCGCCGTCCTTCCGGCTGTTCCGGAAGGACAAGTTCCGGCTCCGTGCAGCCTGCCTCGGAGGCCAAGGCGGCCAGGTGTCCGGGTGTCAATTCGATCCGTTCCGTGGTCTCGAGGGCGCACACCACCGGCAGGCGTTCCTCAGGAAGTCCGGAGTAGGCCGCAAACACCTCGGCCGCTGCGTGCGGATCAACGTGGGTGTTCCATTCGGCAGTCGGCGTCGTGTTGCCCTGATAGTAGTAGCTGCCGCCCATGATCACGACGCCGCGCAGCAGCTCCGGTAGCCGCGGCTCGGCCCGCAGGGCGAGGGCGAAGTTGGTGAGGGGCGCCGTCAGCAGGGCGGTCAGCTCCCCCGGCCGTGACCGGGCCGCTTCTACCCAGAGCTCGACGGCGTCGGCGTCGTGCACCTGTCCGTGCGGTTCCGGCAACTCGGCGTAGCCGATGCCCTGCGGCCCGTGGGTTTCCGGCGTCGTGGTCAGCGGGATCCGCAGCGGAGCCCGGGCTCCGATGGCAACGGGCACGTCGGGGCGGCCGCACAACTCGAGCAGGGACAGGTTGTTGCGTGCCATTTGCTCCGCCGCGACGTTGCCGGGAGTGCTGCTCACGGCTACCAGCTCCACATGCGGCTGGCTGCAGAGGTAGGCCAGGGCGAGGGCATCGTCGATCCCCGTGTCGCAGTCCACGAGCAAGCTCACGGGCTCGCGCTGGCCTGAAACCGCTGCCTGCTCCCCGCTCATGGAACGCTCCTTAGAAGAGGGCGACCTTGGGCGTGCGCGGGAAGATGTCGTCCATTTCGGCCCGTTCTTCTGCCGTGGGCACCCAGCGCACCGCTTTCGCGTTCTCGGCGATTTGTTCAGGGCGGGTGGCTCCGGCAATCACGCTGCTGACTGCGGGCTGGGCGGCCAGCCAGGAGAAGGCCAGCTGCAATTCGTTCAGGTCCCGCTCTTTGGCGAATTGGCTGAACCGGCCCAGCTGGACCCAGTCGGCGTCGTTCACCATGTTGGTCCGCGTGTGGCTGAGGCGCGATCCTTCCGGGGCGTTGCCCGGAGCATACTTGCCCGTCAGGAGGCCGTTCGCCAAGGGGAAATACGGCAGCACACCGAGCCCGAAGGCCTGCGCGGCCGGCAGCACTTCGAGTTCCGCGCGTCGGTCCAGCAAGTTGTAATGGTTCTGCGTCGAAATGAACCGCGCACCGCCCTGCATCCGGGCGACGTATTCCGCTTCGGCGATCTGCCAGCCTGCACGGTTTGAGTGACCGAGGTACCGGACCTTGCCGCTTGTCACGAGGTCATCGAGGGCGGCGAGGGTCTCGTCAACCGGGGTGAGTGGATCCGGCGTGTGGTACTGGTACAAGTCAATCCAGTCGGTGCCGAGGCGGCGCAACGATGCCTCGGCGGCCTGGATGATGTAACGTCGCGATCCCCGGGCGCCGAAATCGTTGCCGTTGGCGCCGTGCATGTCCATACCGAATTTCGTGGCCACGACGGCGTCGTCCCTGCGGCCTTTCAGGGCGACGCCCAGCATGGTCTCGCTGAGGCCCGGTTCCCGGCCGTAGACGTCCGCAACATCGAAAAGGGTCACGCCGGCATCCAAGGCGGCATACACCACCGCATTGGTACCCTCCTGCGATTCCGTGGCCGTATTGGCCCGCCCGAGATTGTTGCACCCCAAACCGACTACCGAGACGGTCAATCCGGAATTTCCAAGACGGCGATATTCAGTCATGGTTTCACCCTACAACGCCCGCGGGGGCCAGTCCGCCGCTCAGGATCCGAACGCGATGCCGGCCTCTTCCATCGCGTCGTGCAACTGGGCCATGACCTTGGGGCCCATGCCGTGCAGGGCCGCGACGCGTCCCTCCCCGAATTCGGCGAGCTGCTCCAAGGTTTCCAGACCCTCATGGGCGAGTGCCCTTCGAGCCGGAGCGGACAAGCCCTTCGGCAGCGGGGTGTGTCCGGGCCAGTTGCTCTTGGGCGCCATGTTTGTCCCTTCGAAGCGTGAGGTAGTCCTTAGAGGGTAAAGCCCGGACCGGTTTTCGGCGAGTGCTTTACTTTGAATGCGGTGGGTTCGGCATGGGGTGCGGCCGCGATGCTCAGCTTGGTGAAGTCGAGGTCTTCTCCCCGGATGCACACCTTGATGGCGTTGACGGCCTTGTTGACGTCCGGGCACAGGCAGAAAATGTTGAGCTTCGAGTCGCTGATGTCGGATCGGTCCACAATACCCAGGCCGCGCCAGGCCAGTTCGCTCGTCAGCGCGGCCTTGGCCTTGCGTTCAAGGTAGCGGTCCCGGTCGGTCCCGTCCTTCGTCTTCAGCGCGATCTGCGCGACCACCCAAAACTGCTCCGTCTCGGGAATCTCCGCATAGCCGTCTTCTTCGCATTGCGCGGCAAAGGCAGTCATGAGTCCTTCGACGGCGGATTCGTCCTCGACGTCGGTTTCGTCCGTGGCGCTCTGGTGTCCCACAACCCCGCGGTTGATGACGAGCTGCTTGAATTCCTCGTCATACCAAGCCTCCCGGAAATGGAGGACCGCTTCTTCGTCGCGCTTATAGGTGCGGATGATGCCGCTCATGCCTGTCCTTTTCTGGACCGCTCCGCGCAGGTGCTGTTCTGGACCTGTGCCGTCGAAGGGTGCCTGTGTGTTTGATTCCGCTGGGAACAGCCGTTCACAGCTTGGGGAGACTGCCCGTCGTCGGATGTCCTTGTCCTGGCAGGGGCCGCGCGAAAGGCACCTTTGTCCCCAGGACCTGCGCGACGACGTCGTGCGTTATCTGTTGGGCGGTAAGCCCAACCCGCTCAAGAACCTGGCTCCGGGTTCCATGGTCGAGGAATTCGACCGGAAGCCCCACCTCGTTAAGGGCCGTGTCCACACCTGCCGCGCGCATCTCCTGGCGGATCCGGGAGCCGACGCCGCCCGCACGGACGCCGTCTTCGATGCAGATCACCAATCGGTGCCGGGCGGCGAGGTCAATGATGGACTTGCGCACGGGAAGGACCCACCGCGGATCCACCACGGTGGAACTGATGCCTTGGGAGCCGAGACGGGACGCGACGTCGAGGGCGAGCTCGGACATGGCACCGACGCTGACAATCAGGACATCGTTCTCGGTGGAGCCTTCGGGGCGGCGCGCCAGCACGTCGACGCCGTCGGAAAGCCGTTCGATCGCTTCGATCTCACTTCCCACGCTGCCCTTGGAGAAACGCACGACGCTGGGCGCGTCCGCGATGGCAACAGCTTCGCGGAGTTCTTCCCGCAGGCGGCTGGCATCCCGCGGAGCCGCGAGGTGCAGCCCCGGAACGATCTGGACCATCGCCATGTCCCACATGCCGTGGTGGCTGGCTCCGTCCGGGCCCGTCACGCCGGCACGGTCCAACACGACCGTCACCCCGGCTTTGTGCAGGGCAACGTCCATGAGGAGCTGGTCGAAGGCACGGTTCAGGAACGTCGCGTAAACGGCGACGACGGGGTGCAGTCCGCCAAAGGCCATGCCGGCGGCCGAGGTGAGGGCGTGCTGCTCCGCGATCCCGACGTCGATCACTCGTTCCGGGTGCCTTTCCGCGAACTTGTGCAATCCGACGGGGATCAGCATGGCCCCGGTGATGCCTACGATGTCGTCGCGCTCATCCGCGATGTCAGCGATTTCCTCTGCGAACACCGATGTCCAGGAGCGGGCTCCACCGGCTTCGGTGGGTTCGCCGGTTTCGGGATCGATGATCCCGACGGCGTGGAACTGGTCCGCCTCGTTGGCGAGGGCGGGTGCGTAACCATGCCCCTTTTCGGTCATCGCGTGGACGATCACGGGGCCGCCGTAATTGCGGGCAGTAGTGAGCGCGTGCTCAAGGGCCCGCATGTTATGGCCGTCGACAGGGCCGATGTACTTCATGCCGAGGTCTTCGAACATGCCTTGCGGAGCCCACCAATCCTTGATGCCCTTCTTCATGGCATGCAGGCTCTTATAGGTGAACTGCCCGATCGGTCCACCGCTCTGAAGCTTCTGCTTCCACCAGTCCAACACCACTTCGTAGGTGGGGGCCGCCCGGAGGGAATCGATCGTGGGGCGCAGTGAAGCGAGGTAGTCTGCGACGCCGCCGACGGTGGGCGCATAGGAGCGCCCGTTGTCGTTGACGACGATCACCACGCGGCGTCGCTTGTCGGCGGCGATGTTGTTGATCGCCTCCCACGCCATACCGCCCGTCAGCGCACCGTCTCCGACGACGGCGACAACGCAGCGATCGCCCTCGCCGGTCAACTGGCGGGCCCGGGAGATACCGTCAGCCCAGGACAAGGAGGACGACGCGTGGGAGCTTTCCACGATGTCGTGCTCGGACTCTGCGCGATCGGGGTAGCCGGACATTCCCCCTTGCTGCCGGAGGGTGCTGAAATCCTGCCTGCCGGTCAGCAATTTGTGGACGTAAGACTGATGGCCTGTGTCGAAAACGATGCTGTCGCGCGGCGAATCGAAGACTTTATGGATGGCCATGGTGAGTTCCACCACGCCAAGGTTCGGTCCGAGGTGACCACCCGTTTGGGCGACGTTGGTGATGAGGAAAGTCCTGATCTCGCCTGCAAGCTGCTCCAACTGCTCACTGGTGAGCTTGCTCAGGTCCTGCGGGTTCCGGATTGTCTCCAAAAGTCCCAACGGCCCCTCCTTAGGGTGATTGACGTGCTATACAACTCTAACGCCTTGGCCGGCACCAAGCCGCAGGAAAGGCTACAGCCCCGGCCGGTCGATGACCAGCCGGGGCTGTAGCTGTTGCCTTGTGGCTCAGGCGGAGTTCCCGCTAGTGTGCCGAGATTTGGCGCAAAACGTACTGCAGGATGCCGCCGTTGCGGTAGTAGTCCGCTTCGCCCGGGGTATCGATGCGCAGGACGGCATCGAAGGACTTGGTGCTGCCGTCCTCTGCCGTTGCGGTGACCTTGAGCGTCCTCGGCGTCGTGCCGTTGTTCAGCTCGGTGACGCCCTCGACAGAGAACGTTTCCGTGCCAACAAGGCCCAGCGACGCAGCGGACTCGCCCGCCGGGTACTGCAGCGGGAGGACGCCCATGCCGATGAGGTTGGAGCGGTGGATGCGCTCGTAGCTTTCGGCGACGACAGCCTTCACGCCCAGCAGCGCGGTTCCCTTGGCGGCCCAGTCACGGGACGAGCCGGAGCCGTACTCCTTGCCTGCAAGGACCACCAGCGGGGTGCCGGCTGCCTGGTAGTTCTGGGCAGCGTCGTAGACGTAGGCCTGGGGGCCGTCCGCCTGGGTGAAGTCGCGGGTGAAGCCACCCTCGACGCCCGCACCGTCGTTGAAGTCAGCGAGCAGCTGGTTCTTGATGCGGATGTTCGCGAACGTTCCGCGGATCATGACCTCGTGGTTGCCACGGCGTGAACCGTAGGAGTTGAAGTCCTTGCGCTCCACACCGTTGGCCAGAAGGTACTGGCCTGCCGGGGTGTCCGACTTGAAGGAACCGGCCGGGGAGATGTGGTCGGTGGTGACCGAATCGCCGAGCTTCAGCAGCACGCGGGCGCCGGCGATGTCCGTTACGGGTTCCGGCTGCGCCTTCATGCCTTCGAAGTACGGGGGCTTCCGCACGTACGTGGACTTGGCGTCCCAGGCGAAGGTGTCGCCTGCCGGGGTCTCGAGTGCCTTCCAGCGGTCGTCGCCGTCGAAGACGCCCTCGTAGCCGCGGGCGAACATTTCCTTGTCGATCGAGGAATCGATGACCTTCTGGACCTCGACAGGGTTCGGCCAGATGTCCTTCAAGAAGACATCGTTACCGTCCTGGTCCTGGCCCAGCGCATCGGCGTCGAAGTCGAAGTCCATGGTTCCGGCCAGAGCGTACGCGATGACCAGCGGCGGCGAGGCCAGGTAGTTCATCTTGACGTCCGGGTTGATGCGGCCTTCGAAGTTGCGGTTGCCGGAGAGGACAGCCGTAACGGAAAGGTCGTTGGCCTGGATGGCCTCCGAGATTTCCGCGTCGAGCGGTCCGGAGTTGCCGATGCAGGTCGCGCAGCCGTAGCCCACGATGTAGAAGCCGAGCTTCTCCAGGTAGGGAGTCAGGCCGGACTTCTCGTAGTAGTCGGTGACAACCTTGGAGCCGGGAGCGACCGAAGTCTTGACCCATGGCTTGGAGGCGAGGCCCTTGTCGACGGCGTTGCGGGCGAGCAGCGCGGCAGCCAGCATCACCGAAGGGTTGGACGTGTTGGTGCAGGAGGTGATCGAAGCGATCGAGACGGCACCGTGGTCCAGTTCGAATTCGCGGCCGTCAGCTGTTGTGACGTTCACTTTTTTCGACGGACGACCGTTGGACTTCGGGCCATGTGCGTGCGGCGCTACGTCGGCCAGGTGCGTCGTGGAGGCGGTGAACGACGGCGAATCGGAGGCCGGGAAGCTCTCGTCGATAGCTTCGTCGAGGCTTCCGTCCGCCAGGTCTTCCTTCACGTAGTTGCGCAGGTCCTCGCGGAACTGGGCCTTGGACTCCGTGAGGATGATCCGGTCCTGGGGGCGCTTCGGACCCGAGATGGAGGGGACAACCGTGGACAGGTCGAGCTCGAGGTACTCGGAGAACTTGATCTCGTGCGAGGGATCGTGCCAGAGGCCCTGTTCCTTCGCGTAGGCCTCGACCAGGGCGACGTTCTGCTCGGAGCGGCCGGTGAGGCGCAAATACTCGAGCGTGACGTCGTCGATCGGGAACATCGCTGCCGTGGAGCCGAACTCCGGGCTCATGTTGCCGATGGTGGCGCGGTTGGCCAGCGGCACGGCCGCGACGCCTTCGCCGTAGAACTCCACGAACTTGCCGACCACACCGTGGTTGCGCAGCTGCTCGGTGATGGTCAGGACGACGTCGGTGGCGGTGGCGCCGGCGGGGATGGAGCCCGTGAGCTTGAAGCCGACAACGCGCGGGATCAGCATGGAGACGGGCTGGCCGAGCATGGCAGCTTCGGCTTCGATGCCGCCTACGCCCCAACCCAGCACGCCCAGGCCGTTGACCATGGTGGTGTGGGAGTCCGTGCCGACGCAGGTGTCGGGGTAGGCGCGCAGGACGCCGTCAACTTCGCGGGTCATGACGGTGCGTGCCAGGTATTCGATGTTGACCTGGTGGACGATGCCGGTTCCCGGGGGAACAACCTTGAAGTCGTCGAAAGCAGTCTGGCCCCAGCGCAGGAACTGGTAACGCTCGCCGTTGCGCTGGTATTCGATCTCCATGTTGCGCTCAAGGGCGCCGGAGTTGCCGAAGGCGTCGATCTGCACGGAGTGGTCGATGACCATCTCAGCCGGAGCCAGCGGGTTGACGCGCTTGGGGTCGCCGCCGAGGTCCTTGATGGCTTCGCGCATGGTGGCAAGGTCAACCACGCAGGGAACCCCGGTGAAGTCCTGCATGATGACCCGGGCCGGGGTGAACTGGATCTCGGTGTCCGGCTGGGCATTTGGATCCCAGCCAGCCAGGGCGCGGACGTGGTCGGCCGTGATATTGGCGCCATCTTCCGTCCGCAGGAGGTTTTCAAGCAATACCTTAAGGCTGAACGGAAGGCGGTCTGCGCCCTCAACGGAGTTCAACCGGAAAATTTCATAATCGGTGCCGGCTACATTCAGTACGCCTTTGGAACCGAAGCTGTCCACAGTGCTCATGGCAGGACTCCTCTCGCAACAGCTTTCATCTTTGTCGCGTGGTTGACCGCTAGCTAGTTAGGCAAACCTAATCTGAGCAGCGTGCGGCCGGTGGAGAAGTGAAGCGCGACGTAGGACTTCTCCACCATCGTAGTGGCGGCTACGCCGCGGGCACCAGCAACGCAACGGTCTCAAGGTGATGTGTGTGCGGATACAGGTCGAAGGCCCGGAGGGATTCAAGGCGCCATCCGCCGTTCCGGAAGTACCCCAGATCACGCGCGAAGGACGCCGGATCACACGACACATAGGCGATTGCCCGCGGCCCGGACTCGATGAGCTGGCTGACTACGGCTTTGCCAGCGCCGGCCCGCGGCGGGTCGATCACCAAGGCGTCGAAGCTCCGGGGGCGCTGCCGGAGGACACGTTCCACCCTGCCCTGGACTATTTCCACGTGGGTCTCTCCATGCAGGTTTTTGCGGGCATCCCGGCTCGTCCCGGGGGATCCTTCCACGGACAGCACCGAACCGGTAATTCCCACCGCATCCGCCAAGGGCGCCGTAAACAATCCGGCTCCCGCGTAAAGATCGGCGACGGCCGATCCCGGAAGGAGGTAGCCGCCGTCGTGCAGGAATCCTGTCACCGCCCCCACAAGGGTTCCGGGCGCATCCTTGTGGATCTGCCAGAACCCTTCTCCCGTCACACGGTATTCGTGGCCGGCAGCCGATTCCTGGACCCACGTCCTGCCGCGCAGCTGCAGGACTTCGCCGCCCACGGGGTCGAAGCTTGCCACCGAGGCTTCTTGCGGGAGCTGGCCGAGGATGCGGTTGAGGCGCCGGGCATCGGTACCTTCTCCGGGGGCAAGAAGGACGAGCGGGCGCGACCCGTTGGCAGGCGCGGCCACTTCCACCCTCGAAATCCCCCGCAGATCGATGTCCCAGAGCCGTAAATCGTTGATGCCGGGCAACGCCAACGGCATCTCGTGAACCGGAATCACGACGTCGGAGCGGTGGGCATGCATCCCCAGGCGGCCACCGGGGGTGACGGCGAAGCTGGCACGGGTCCGCCAGCCCAGCCCTGTCTCGCCGTCGGAACCTGCGACGCTGTCGGAGCGCGGATCGCCGGCGGCGGCCGGCTCCACTTCGACATTGAGTTCGACACCGGCGAGCCGCTTGAGCTGCTCAGAGAGGACTTCGGCTTTGAGAAGACGCTGCCGTTCGAGTGTTACGTGCCCGAGCTCGGCGCCGCCCACGGGCGGACCGCCCTTGCGCCAAGCGGCAAGTGAGTCGGCGAGCGGCCAGAAATGGCGTGTCCGGTCGTCTGATGCTTCCAGGACGTCGACGACGTCGGCACGCCAGAACCGCGAAGACTCCCCCGAGTCGGTCAGCCTGACCCGGGCCTTCTCCCCCGGGATGCCGTGCCGGACAAAAATGACCCGGCCTTCGTGCCGTGCGACAAAGTGGCCGCCATGGGCGATGGGGCCGACGTCCACCACCAGCTCCGTGGCAGCTCCGTCCTGGGCCGTGGGCAAGCTGGATTCGGTGTTGCTGGGGTGGGTCATCAGGTATCCTGCAATGCCTTTGCTTCTTCGGAGGACTTCAGTTGCCATGGAACGCTGGCCACCATGACGCCGGGCTCAAAGTGGAGCCGGGCCTTGATGCGCAAGGCGGTCTGGTTGTGGACGAGCTGTTCCCACCACTTGCCGACGACGTACTCCGGGATGTAGACGACGATCAGGTCGCGCGGGGAATCGCGGCGCATGTTCTTGATGTAGTCCAGGATGGGCGTGACGGTTTCCCTGTACGGGCTCGCCAGGACAGTCAACGGGACCGGGATGTCCAGCTTCTCCCAGGCCTCTACAGTGTGCGCCGTTTCCTCATGGTCGATGTCGACGATGATCGCGTCCAGCCGGGACGGCCTCGATGCCCGGGCGTAGGCGAGGGCGCGCAGGACCGGTTTGCGGACGTGGGACACCAACAGCACGGCGTGGACCCGGGTAGGCAATGCACGCGGGGAGGAATCCTCGTCAACGGCAAGTTCCTTGGCCACATTGTCGTAATGGGCGCGGATGCTCCACATGATGAGGAACAGGACGAACATCGCCAGAAGGGCGATCCAGGCGCCCTGCTCGAACTTGGTGATCAGCACGATGGTCAGCACCAGCGCCGTCATGGCGAAGCCGAGCCCGTTGATGGTGCGGGACTTCAGGATCCTGCGGCGGACGGCTTTGTCCTGCGCGAGTTTGAGTTCCCTGCCCCAGTGACGCACCATGCCCAGCTGGCTCATCGTGAAGGAAATGAAGACGCCGACGATGTACAGCTGGATGAGCTTGGTGACATCGGCGTTGAAGGAAATGATGAGGACCAAGGCCCCGGCCGCAAGGGCGAGGACGCCGTTGCTGAAGGCCAGGCGGTCTCCGCGGGTCCGAAGCTGCCGGGGAAGGTAGCCGTCCTGGGCGAGGATCGACCCCAGGACCGGGAATCCGTTGAATGCCGTGTTGGAGGCGAAGACGAGGATGACGCCGGTGGCGGCGACAACAACGTAGAACGGGATGGACCCGGGGCCGAAGATCGTCTGTGCAATCTGGCTGATGGCGGGGTTCTGGATGTAGTCGTCCGGGAGCGGTTGGCCATGCAGGAGGAATTCCTTGGCCGGATCCAACACGATGTGGACCTTGGTGGCGTTGGCAAGGTAGATGATGCCGGCGAGCATGGCCGAGGCGATGACTCCGAGCAGCATCAACGTGGTGGCCGCGTTCTTGCTTTTGGGCTTCTTGAAGTTCGGCACGCCGTTGCTGATGGCCTCCACACCGGTCAGGGCGGCTGCGCCGGAGGAGAAAGCCC
Organism: Arthrobacter sp. FW306-2-2C-D06B; assembly: GCF_021789175.1. Classification (NCBI taxonomy): domain Bacteria; kingdom Bacillati; phylum Actinomycetota; class Actinomycetes; order Micrococcales; family Micrococcaceae; genus Arthrobacter; species Arthrobacter sp. FW306-2-2C-D06B. The sequence goes on along the minus strand of NZ_CP084560.1, from coordinate 1,810,761 downwards.
GGAGGAGCAGGAACGCCCCTGCCAGGCCCACGAGTCCCTGGTCGAATCCCTCTTGCGGGACGATCGTGAAGGCTGCCGAAGGAGCCTGGCCGAGCTGGCCTGTGGCCGCCTGGAAGATACCGACGGCCGTCATGCCCAGGATGGAGAACATGAAGATGTAGGTGGGAACCGCGAAGACACTGCCCGCTTCCTTGATTCCGCGCAGGTTCACGAGTGCCAGGACGACGACGCCGACTGTGGCGATGAGCGCCTGCTGCCCATGCAGCGAGGGGATCGCCGTAGTCAGGTACGCCGCCGCGGAGGACATCGACACGGCGACGGTGAGTACATAGTCCACCAACAAAGCGGCGGCGACCGTCAGGCCCGCGAACTTCCCCAGATTGACGTTGGCGATTTCGTAATCGCCGCCGCCTGAAGGGTAGGCGTGGACGTTCTGCCGGTACGAGGCGACAACCGTGAGCAAGACCACCATGACCGCGAGGCCTACGAGCGGCGAAATGGCCACGGCGCTCACGCCCGCGAGGGCCAGGGTCAGCAGGATTTCGTCAGGGGCATACGCCACGGAGGACAGGGCATCCGAAGCGAAAATCGGCAGCGCAATGCGCTTGGGAAGCAGGGTGTGGGCCAGGCGGTCGTTCCGGAACGGCCGCCCCACCAACACCCGCTTCGCGGCGTTGAGAATTGTCAGCACTCCGCAAAGCTACTCTGAATCGAACGCGATGTCATGACGGCGGACTGGCTTCCGCGACTTGCCCCGGTAGAGTCTTACCGAGCGGCAAGCATAAGAGTGAAGGAGAAACCGTGGCTCACTTTGTGATCATGGGTTGCGGACGAGTTGGCGCAACTTTGGCGCACACCTTGGAAGACGCCGGCCATTCGGTGGCAATCATCGACCAGGACGACCGTGCCTTCCGCCGCTTGCGCAGCGGATTCACCGGCAGGAAAGTCACGGGCGTCGGCTTCGACCGGGACACCCTCAAGCAGGCAGGTTGCGAAGAGGCATACGCCTTCGCCGCCGTCTCCAGCGGTGACAATTCGAATATCCTCGCCACCCGGGTAGCCCGTGAGACTTTCCATGTTTCGCATGTTGTGGCCCGCATCTACGATCCCGGCCGCGCCGAAATCTACCAGCGTCTGGGCATCCCCACAGTGGCCGCCGTGCGTTGGAGCGCGGACCAGGTCCTGCGCCGGATCCTGCCCGAGCAGCACCTGGCAGGCGATTACCGTGAACCCTCGGGCCGGCTGGTTTTGTCCGAAGTGGACCTTGACCAAGGCTGGATCGGGCACCCGTTGACCTCCATCGAAGCAGCATCCGGAATCCGTGTCGCCTTCCTTACCCGTTTTGGCGAAGGCGTCCTGCCCCAGGCCGGAACGGCGTACCAGGAGGGCGACACAGTGCACGCCATGTTGAACCTGGACCGCAGCGCCGAGGTGGCGCGCATCCTTTCCAGCGCACCCGCCAAGGAGTCTGAGTGAAAGTCGTTATTGTCGGCGCAGGCAGCGTCGGTTCATCCATTGCGCGTGAATTGCTTGCCCACAAACACGAGATCATGCTGATCGACCTCAAGCCCGAGGTCATCGGGCGCAGCGGCCTCCGGGGCGCGCGCTGGCTGGTGGGCGATGCGTGCGAATTGAGCACGCTGCAGGAAGCGAAACTGGAAGGGGCCGACGTCGTCGTGTCCGCGACCGGCGACGACAAAGTCAACCTCGTGGTGTCCTTGTTGGCCAAGACCGAATTCGGTGTGGGTCGCACGGTGGGACGGGTCAACAATCCCAAGAATGACTGGATGTTCAACGATTCCTGGGGCGTCGACGTCGCAGTCAATACCCCGCAGCTCATGACGGCGCTCGTCGAGGAAGCCGTGGAAATCGGTGACCTCGTCCGCTTGCTGACCTTGCAGACGGGTGTGTCCTCGCTGGTCGAATTCACGGTTCCCCACGACTCGCACATCATCGGCAGCACCGTGGGCGGAATCGAATGGCCCGACGACGCCACTCTGGTGGCGATCCTCCGGGACCATGCTCCCATCACACCGAGCCGCGACGACGTGATCGACGGCGGCGACGAACTGTTCTTCGTCACGACGATTGTGGCCGAAGACGGCCTCAGGGCCTTGCTGTCGCCGAGCGCCGCGGACCACGGTTCAGCTGACGTCGAGGAAGAGTTTTCCGATCAGTCCGACGACGACGGTTTCGACGGCTGAGGATCGCGGTCCGGCTTCTGGCCCGGCACCGGCCGGGTCAGGAGCCATGCAATCCAGAGCCCCAGGATGTATAGCGGAGCCCCCATGATCAGCCTCATGGTAGCGAGCGCGGCCAGTCCCGGTTCGCCCATGAAATACAGCGGAACCTGGACCACAAGACGCAGTGCCAGCACGGCAATGACCACCCACGTGCCGATGGCGTAGGCCCGCAGGCGCTCCGGGTTCTTCCGCCATTCGAAGCCCTCGTTGCGGACGAATCCGAACAGCAGGCCGGCGATCGGCCACTTGAGCAGGATCGACAACACCATTCCCACGATGTAGGCGATATTCGTGTAGAAACCCAGAACGTAGAAATCCTCGGCCTTGCCGGTCGTGTTCGCGAGCCAAGCGGAGATCGCGACGCCGGCGATCCCGGCAAGCGCCTGGGTCAGCGGGCGCCGTTGGACCAGCCGGACCACGGTGAAGACGGCTGCAGCCGCGAGGGAAGCAATCAGGGACGCCGGAAGGTCACGGGTGACCATGAAAGCGATCAGGAAGACGAGTCCGGGCACGGTGCTCTCGGCTATCCCCTGAACACCCCCGGCGGATTTGAGGATGTCCACGTGCCCGTGGCTATTGCGTTGGAGTCCGGCCTTTTCGGCGTACCCGGCGGCGATATCCGCAATGCTCGGCCCCTGCGTGCCCTGGCAGGGCTCCTCCGGGCCCGGATTTTCCTGCGCTGGTTTTTCGTGGGGGCCGGATCCGTTGGCGACGGTCATTGGTGCTCCTGCCGGGAGAGGATTTCATAGCGCGGATTGAACATGGTGGGCATCCCGTCCCGCGGCGTGACCATGCCTTCGAGCCGCAGGACAGTCCCGGGTTCGATACCCGGCACTTTGCGGCGCCCGAGCCAGATGACGCGCAATCGGGTCAACGGACCTGTGTCACCCCTGTGCGCAATCCGGTCGACGACGATCGCCGAGAAGTGTGCTTGTTCGTTGGCGGGCTGGTAGGTCACCGACTCGATGAATCCCGTGCAGTCGACCCGTCCCCGGACGGGGAGTTCAGTGAGGGGCAGGGACGCCGGGCCGCCATGGGCGGCAGCGGGACGCGGCGCTTTGTCAGCCAATCTGGGTGATCTCCGGGCCGCGCTCGGGTTGCTGAAGCTCCGGCGCTTCGTGGGGAGCCTCGTGCTGACCGGAGGCTACGGCGTCCTTGGGCAGCTTCAGCTGAAGCAGCTCACGGGGCGGCATGGGGTTGTCTCCGCGAATGACCACAACCTTGCGGAAGAGGTTCTCCAGTCCTTCGGCCGCCTTCCTGTCCAATGCCGCGTTGCCCCCGATGACGCCGCGAAGGAACCAGCGGGGCCCGTCGACTCCCATGAACCGGGCAGCCCGGAAGCCACGCCCGCCGTCGGCGGATTCGGTAGGAAGCTTGGCGACGAGTTCGGTGCCGAAGGTGCCGACGATCTCCTCCACTTCGCCTCCTTGGCTGGACACGGACTGGCCGATTTGCTCGCGGATCTCGTCCCAGAGCCCTTCGGAACGTGGAGCGGCAAACGCCTGGAGCTGGAGGCTCGAGCCGTCGAGGTCCATGGTGACCGCCACTACCCGCTGGGTTGCCTCTTCTACTTCAAGGCGCAATTGAAGGCCCTCGGAAGGCTCGATCAGCAAGGCGCCAAGATCCACGTAGCCGTCCTGGCTATCAATTTCGCTGGCATCCAATGGCCCCTTGGACAAGCGGAAGTCGCCCTTGGCGGCTCCACCGGCTACCGGGCCGGAATCCTGCCGCGTCGTCGCGGCATTGGCCTGCTCAGTACCGTTGTCTTTCGGCTGCTCAGCCTTGGACTTCTTTCCGCGCCCAAAAAGCATCGGGTTGTCTCCTTAGTAGTGGTCTATCCCCCAGTAAACCGCAGACTGCCCGTCAACTCGCGGGCAGCATGGCAATCAGCTCCATGCAGCGCCGATTGTCGAGGGTTGTTGCTAGCTCACGGCCGGCGCGAAGCCTCCGGTAGATCCAAAACCGCCGGCGCCGCGCGACGTATCGGACAACTCCTCCACGGAAACGAACTGCGCATACTCGACGCGCTGGATCACCATTTGAGCAATTCTATCGCCGCGCTTGAGTTCGATTGCGTGGTTTTGGTCGGTATTCAAAAGCGTCACGGAAATTTCACCTCGGTAGCCGGCATCAACCGTCCCGGGAGCGTTGACCACAGTGAGTCCATGCTTGGTTGCCAGCCCTGACCGGGGGTGGATCAGTGCGACAAAGCCGTTCGGCAGCGCGATCGAGACGCCCGTGGGAACAAGCTTCCGTTCCCCCGGAGCGAGCGATACGTCCACACGGGCCCGCAAGTCAGCACCGGCGTCACCCGGGTGGGCGTATGACGGTGCTTCCAAACCGGCGTCGAGCATTTTCAGTTGGACCTGAAGGGTCGGCGCACCGTATTCGGCGGGGGTGTCTGCTGGGTTGGCTACTGCTGTCTCGTGGCTCACAGTCACATATTCTATCGCCCACGGAGTGCTCCCCCGGTTGCGGCCGCGCGTCGCTCGCAGGGCAGTCAGAGGGCAGTCACCGGGCCATCGAGCGTTAATTCCCGGGGTCGCAGTCCCGATAAGCTGGTGGCATGCCTGAATCGACTGCTTCCGTACCCGTGCCGCACCATTCCCCGAGTGGAACGGGCGTCCTGTTTACGGAAAAGCTCTGGCCCTCCCCGTGGATCTGGATTGTGGTGGTCGGCTTGTCCGCCGCGGGCATCCTGATGTTCGCCCCGATCAGCATCACCGCGGGGATTATCGCCGCGCTGGTCCTCTTCGCGATCATGACCACCATGCTGGTGTTGTCCACTCCCGCGATCGTGGTGGACCGGGACACCGTCCAAGTGGGGCGCGCCACCATCCAGCGCGAGTTCGTCGGCGCCGTCACCGCTTACCGTAAGGACGAGGCCACCGCGGAGCGCGGAACCCGCCTCCACGGACTCGCGTTCCTTTGCCTCCGCGGCTGGATAGATCCCGTGGTGCGCATTGAAATCACCGACCCGGCGGACCGCACCCCGTACTGGCTCACGTCCACGCGCCGCCCCGAAGAACTTCTGGCAGCGCTGTCCAAGCATGCCTCCCGAGGCTAGCTTTCGCATTCCTTGCAGTAAAGGTGCCCGTCCTTCTCCCGCGCAATCTGGGAGCGGTGTTTGACGAGGAAACAATTGAAGCAAGTAAATTCGTCCGGCTGCGGAGGCAGGACGCGGACCAGCAGCTCTTCGCCGGACAAGTCTGCCCCGGGGAGCTCATAGGCGTCCGCGAGGTCAGTCTCATCGATGTCAACAGCCGATGATGACTGTTTCTCGGTGCGATGCGACTTGAGTTCCTCGATCGAGTCCTCGGTGTCTTCTTCGGTCTTCCGAGGGGCATCGTAGTCCGTTGCCATGGTCCCTTCTTCGTTCTCCCTTGTACGTCACGCAGGGCTTGCGGTCCGGTCGACCGGAACCTGCTCCGGTCTAAGGATGTAACGCAGCGGGCCGCATTTTTGTGCCCGATACCGGGCAGATTGTCCTCCCGGAAGACTCGAATGTCCATACCCCGGTTCCGATCGCCTTCGCAGGGAATGCCGGAAATCGCGGAATATCGCGGCGCGCCCTTTGTCCTAGTAGGAAAAGGCCGTACCGGGTGGCAGAGTTTCGAATGTCAGATAGGCCATGGTGGAGGATTTTATGCGGGATCTACGGCTGGTTGGCGTCCACGACGACGGCGGACATCTCCTGTTGAGCGGTACCGGCGGCGAGATGTTCCAGCTTCCGATTGATGAGGCGTTGCGGGTTGCAGCGAGCCGGACACCTGCCCAGGTGGCCGCACGTGCTTCCATCACGCCCGTCGCCATGTCCCCGCGCGACATTCAGTCGCGCATCCGCAGCGGCGCTACGGCCGCTGAGGTGGCGGAGCTGTCAGGGCTGCCGCTCGCCAACGTGCAACGTTATGAGGGTCCGGTACTTGCCGAGCGGGAGTATATCGCCCAGCAAGCACGCAAAGTCGAAGTCGCTGCGCCGGCCCCCGGCCAGGACACCTACCGCGCGGCGTTCGGCGACGAACCCGCAAGCCTGGGCGAGATGGTTGCGCACCGGCTCAGGGCCCACGGGATCGATTCCTCCACGGTGGAATGGGATTCCTGGCGCCGGATCGATGGCACGTGGACCGTCGTCGCGCGCTTCGAAACCAAGCCAGCCAGCCTGGAAAGCATCGGCGAAGAGCCACCTGCCATGTGGACCTTCCATCCCGCCCGCAAATCCATCCAGAATGCCAACCGCTGGGCCCAGCAGCTCAGTGAACTGGAACCCCTCGACGGACCCGTACCGGCCCGGCGACTCGCGGCCGTCTCCGACCGGCCTTTTGACTTTGAGGCCGACGCCGGGACCGCCGCCCGTGCGGCCGCAGCCGCTGCCACCAAGGAAGCCGATGGGCTCCTTGACATGCTGCGCTCACGTCGCGGACAGAGGCTGGGACTTGACGAAGACAGCGACGACGCTTTGGCGCTGCTTCTCAGCAGCGGCGTCCCGGCCGCTCATCCGCGGCCAGGCGATGTCGAAGACGGACTTGCGGACAGCGAAACAGCTGACAACGAGCCGGCCGACCCGGACACGGACGAGCAGCGTGAAGCCGAACCCGCCCCCAGCCGCCGTGACGCGCGTGCATCCATGCTGTCGCGGCTAAGCCTCGCCCCGAAGCATGACGACAAGGAAGACGACTCCCTCCATCTTCACGACGGTGTCAGCACCGATACCCGTGAAATCACGGTGATCCCCGGTGCACTGCGCCCCGTGACCATGTTGCGGGGCAGGAACGACAACGACGGGCAGACCGGGCAGGACGAGGGACGAACCCCCGGAGCAGCGTCACCGCGGGCGGGCTTGGACGAACTGCTCGGCGGGGCTCCCCGGCGGGAACGCGAAGAGCCGAGGGCCAGCCGCGACGGGCAGAAGGATGAGGAAGCTTCCGACGCTGGGGCGGCCGAACGCCAGCCGTCACGGCCCAAGCGCTCCAGTATTCCCAGCTGGGATGAAATCGTCTTCGGGACGCGCGGAGACTAGACCGCTTTCAGTTCGTTGCGGCTTCAGCTGACGCCGTGCCAAAGGCAAGCGTCGACGTCGAACGGCAGCAACTGATCCCGGCTCGCCATCAGGTTGGCTCCGTGGGCCGTGACCCTGCGCATGTAGTGCCGGCGGCATAGGGTCTCGTATCCGACGACCGGGTGCGACACGTCGACTTGTTCCGGGAGAGCCTCCGCCTGGCCGGCTTCCCTGGCAACGTCTCCCACTACGACCTGCTCGCCTTCGACCACCATGATCCCGTCCACGGTCCGCGCGTTGTGGGTTGCCCGGCGTCCGCACCAGCAGAGCGCTTCGACCTGCAGGACCTGGACCCTGTCCGCGAGCTCCACGAAACGCTGGGATCCGGGGAACAGCCGGGTGCGGAAGTCCGACGTGATTCCGAAGGCGAACACGTCTACGCCCATCTCATCAACCACGCGGGCCAGCTGTTCCACTTGCTCCGGTGAGTAGAACTGGGCTTCGTCACAGATCAGGTAGTCCACTTTGAGGCCCGTGGTCCGGCGCCGGACAACTTCGTCCCAGAAATCGGTGGTGTCAACGACTTCGACGGCGTCCGTCTGGAGCCCGAGCCGGCTGGAGATAACGGAACCGCCGGCGCGGTCGTTGCAACTGAAGCGGACCCCGCCCCGGCCGCGTGCACGGTGGTTGTAGTCCATCTGCAAAGCAAGGGTGGACTTGCCGCAGTCCATGGTTCCAGAGAAGAAGATCAGCTCAGCCACGGCGTCCCTTGGGACCTCCGGCTTGGAAACAAAGCAGCGGAACTTCGCGCTCGGCCTTGGTCAGCGAACCATGCTGCCCCACTACCTCCAAGGCAGTGGGACGGACGCGGCGGACGTCATAGAGCGCCAAAGTGTCCCGGGCGGCGATCATGACGTCCCCGATCCGGGGGGAAACCTCCGGTCGGAAAGCACCGAAGAGTCCGGCGTCAAGAGCCTGCTCGCGGGTGAAGGCCCAGATCCGCTCGCCGAAGCGGGCGCGCCAGGCATCCAACAGGGCTTTCCGGTGACGCTCTCCCGCGTCCGGCTCCAGGTACAGGTGGACCATGCGCGGCTCCCCTGCCGTGTGCCGGACCCCGGCGACAAGGGCAGGATCGGCGGAGTAGTCGATGCGCTGCGACTCGGGGACGTCGAGCATGCCATGGTCGCCGGTGAGCAGGATGGTTGTCCCCGCGGGCAGTGAGGCAGAGAGCCTTTTGACAGTCGAATCGATTTCTTCGAGCTGGTGCTCCCAGCGATCGGACTCGCAGCCGTAGCGGTGCCCGGCTTTGTCCAGCTCGTTGACGTAGAAGTACATGAGCGAGGCGGTTCCCGCGGCCATTTCCTCCCCCGCCGCTGCTGTCCGGGCGTGGAGCGACGTGCCCCCCACGAACCGGCTTCCCCGGAGCGCCGCGCGGGTCATCGGCGACGCGCCGAACTGGGGCAGGCTCACTGTGACGACGTCGGCGTCAGCAGCCACGCGTTCGAAAATTGTCGGGAACGGCTGCCAGCGCACGGGATCGACTCCAGCGTCCCAATTGCCGAGCAGGTTGACTACCTTGTCCTGGTCAGGATCCAGGACGTCATAGCCCACCATGCCGTGTTCACCGGGCGTGCGGCCGGTTCCAAGGCTGGCCAAGGACGATGCCGTGGTGGAAGGAAAAGCCGAATCAAGCCACACCGGGACGGCTCCCTGTCCCGAGTTCGCAATTGACCTCAGAAACGGAGTGTGGGCGGCCTTCTGCTTCAGGAGATTGCGCCCCAGGCCATCAGCGAGAACCACGCACACGCGTTGCGATGCAGGCAATTGCAGTTTGTTTTCGAAGCCGGGCAGGCCCATGCTCGCCGCGGCGCTGGTGAAGACCTCGGCGATCGACTTGCTGCCATACAGCGGCGCGCCGGGAAGCTCAGGGAAGGCGCTGGAAACGCGGACGGTTTCCTGGGCGACGGGTTCCGACGTCGCCATCAGCGCTGGTGCCCGCGGCTCAGCCTGTTGCCGAAGACGCCCGAGCGGAGTCGCGGAGCGGAGATGGTACCAGGGTGGACCGAGGGCCCGGGAGCGCCTGTGTTCACAGCCCGCAACGCCCGGGCGAAGACCTTCGCGTCCTGCACAGCCCTGGGGCCGTCGGCCTCGGAGCTGATCCGCAGCACGATGTCCTCCTGGGAGATGGTGCCCGTGTAACCATGGTCGGCTTCGCACTGGGGATCGCCGCAGCTGGCGGGACCCACATCCAGTCGCTGGCCTCCGGACCAGGCAATGGACAAGGTCAGCTCCCTGACAGGGTCGCTTGGAGTGTAGTTCTGCGGCTGCGCATACATGTAGCTGAGGACCACCGAGCGGATTTGTGCCACAGGCACGGACTCGGTGGATATCTGGGCGACGATCTGCTCGCCGGCTTCGTCAAGCTGCTGGTCGTCGACGTGGGTGATCACCAGCATGTCCTCGGTGAGGACCAGGACCGTGATGTGCCGCCGGACCTCGGCACGGTCGAAATGCGTTTCCAAATGCACCAGGTGCGCAAGGCAGTCGCGCCCGTCCAAGGCGTCGGCCACAACATCGGCAACAAGGACAGGATAGAAACCAGCCCGTTGAAGTGCCTGGTCCAGGCTCTGCCCCTGCGAGCTGTGGTTGTGTGCTGCATGGTGCCCGGTGGTAGCCGGACCGGACGGAGGCGTCGGGGACTTCGAGCTCATTCCCCCATTTTCACAGATCGGCTGGGGACTTCATAACCGTCCGGCCCTCCGACGGGCAACTGCCAGCTCAGCCGAGCATCGCGCGGCGGGCACTGTCCGTACGTTGTGCGGCATTGCCAATCCAGACTTCGGCGGCAAGGATTTTGACGCCCCGGGTCCCGGCCAGGACGGGATTGAACTCCACCAGGGCGATCCCTGGGTGTTCGTCCTTGAGTCGGACCAGCCGTGCTCCCAGGCCTTCGAGGGCCGCCACGTCCACCGCAGGCAGCCCTTGGTAGCCAAACAGTTTCAGGGAAGCCCGGGGCGCCCTGATGAAGTCGTGAAGATCGGTGGAGGACAAGGGAGGCACGCGGTGCGCCCAATCGTCCAGGAGGTTCACGGCGTCTCCCGCCAAACCGAAAGAGACCACGGGCCCCAGGAGCGGATCCTCGATGGCCCGGAACGTGCAGGCCTGCCCCACGGAAACCATGGCTTGCACTTCTATGGCCGATGAACCGTAGGGCTCGAGGGCACGACGCATCTGCGCGATGTTGCGCCGCAGCGAGTCCGCGTCCTCGATGTCCAGCCGCACGCCTCCCAGGTCCAGGCGATGCCGGAGGGCAGGGTCAGTGGTCTTGAGCACCACCGGCCAGCCGAGCCGTTCGGCAGCGGCTACCGCTTCGTCGTCGCTCTCGAACACAGCTGACGGCACCACCTCGATGCCATAGCGGGACAGCAGCGCGGCCGCTTCGCCGTCGTCGAGCCGTACCAATTGCTCTCCCGGCACGGAAGCCAGGAGCCGCTCGATGTGTTCGCGGGTACCCTCGCGGTCGCAACCAGCAGGCTCGATGAACATGCCTTGGTCGCGGTCCAGCCACTTCGCGTAACGGACCACTGCCGCCAAGGCCGCCACCGCGTTGCCCGCACTGGAGTAGCAAGGAAGGGAAGATCCGGACTCCCCGGACTCCCCTTTTGGCGCAAGCAATCCATCCAGTTGCACGGAAGTATCGAGGATCCCGGTGAAAGCGGCCACGACGGGCTTGCCGGCCTCTGCCGCGCATTCGGCGAGCACTCCCGCGATCGCTTCCATCGTGAGGCTGCGGGACGGCACCATGGCCGCCACCACCGCATGCACGGAATCGTCCGCAAGATTTTTCCGGAGGCTGCGCCGCAGCCCTTCCCGCGATGCGGACATCCCTGCGTCCAGGTCCACGTCGGTGACGATCCTGTCGACGACGAGTCCCTGGGGCGCCGCGTTGTCCGCGACGACCTTCCCGAAGGCTGCGGAATTGCTGTAGACGGCGAGCGCCGGGCCCTTGGGCAGGGGTTGGCTGGACACGATCTGCGCGACATCCATGAGCTGTTCGATCGTTTCGACGGCGATGACACCGGCTTGGCGCATCATCGCGTCGAGGGCCGCCACAGGCGCCAGCGTGGTCCTGACAACATGCCCCGGCGGAAGGGGGAGCCCGGTGACATCCGATTTGGCAACGATGACCGGCTTGCTCCGCGACAAGCGCCGGGCAAGGCGGGAAAACTTGCGGGGATTGCCGATCGACTCCAAATAGAGCCCGACGGCGACGGTATCGGGATCGTCCTCCCAGAACTGCATGGCGTCGTTTCCGGAGATATCGGCGCGGTTGCCGGCGGACAGGAACGAGGAGATGCCCAGTCCCCGGCGGCTCGCCGCAGCGTAGACGGAAACCCCGATGGCCGCGGATTGCGAAAACAGCCCGAGTCCTCCACGCCGGGGCAGGCTCGGGGCCATCGACGCGTTGAGGGAAATGTCCGGGTTCGTGTTCACGATCCCCAACGACTCGGGGCCTATCACGCGCATCCCATAGGACCTGGCTTGGCGAACCAGCTCCCGCTGCCTCCGCAGCCCCCGCTCGCCGTCGTCCGCGTACCCGGCCGTGGCGACCACGAGGCCTTTGACCCCGGCCGCCCCGCACTCGTCCACGACTTTCGGCACTTCTTCGTAAGGCACGGCGATAACGGCGAGCTGCACCGGACCAGGGACGTCGGCGATCCGGGCGAAGGACTTCATGCCGGCCAGTTCGAACGCCTCCGGATTGACCGCATAGACCGCGCCAGAGAAGCCACCTTCCAGGATGTGCTCAAGCAGCTGGTGCCCTATGGTCCCCCACCGGCGGCTGGCGCCCACCACAGCGATCGACGACGGCGCCAGCAGGTCCCTTACGCTGCGGGCCTCGGCGCGGTGTTCCCGCGATTCCATGACGGCGAGGGATTTCTCGGTGGGGTCGATGTTGAATTCGACGCTGACGACGCCGTCGTCGAATTTGCGCACAAGCTCGTAGCCGGCATCGGCGAAGACCCGGAGCATTTTGCGGTTCTCCGGCAGGACCTCGGCCGTGAAGCGTCGGATGCCGTTCTCCCGGGCAGCCGCAGCCAGGTGTTCGAGCAGGATGGAGCCGATGCCCCGGCCCTGCTGGACATCGGAAATATTGAAGGCCACTTCGGCCTCCGTGGGGTCATCGAGCCGGTCGTAGCGGCCGACGCCCACGATCGCTCCGCCGATCGTGATGACGAACGCCACCCGGTCCTTGTGGTCCACTTCGGTGAAGCGGCGCAGTTCTTTGCTGGAGAGCCTCGATTTGAACGAGAAGAACCGCATGTAGATGGACGTCTCGGACTGCGCTGTGTGGAAGGCCTGGAGCGCGTCGGCATCTTCGGGTGAGATAGGTCTCAGGTGTGCCGTTCCGCCGTCGCGAAGCACGACATCGGCCTCCCAATATTCCGGATATACGCCGGCGCCGGGCTGATCCACCATAGGCTTAGCCTAGCTAAGTCTTCCGCAGTACACGTTTAAGGATCCACCGACTCCATGGCACGCAGCCAAAGTCCCTCCCGCGCAAACGCCGCCTCGGCCGCCGTCGACGGGGACTTCACCGAGAACATCATCGATATCGACGTCACTTCCGAGATGGAAGGCTCCTTCCTGGAGTACGCGTATTCGGTGATCTATTCCCGCGCGCTCCCCGATGCGCGCGACGGCCTCAAACCCGTCCAGCGACGCATCCTCTACATGATGAGCGACATGGGCCTGCGCCCGGACCGCGGGCATGTGAAGAGCGCCCGCGTGGTGGGCGAAGTCATGGGAAAGCTGCACCCCCACGGTGATACCGCCATCTATGACGCCATGGTGCGCATGGCACAGGACTTCTCGCTGCGCTTGCCCCTCATTGACGGGCACGGCAACTTCGGTTCGCTCGACGACGGCCCGGCGGCACCGCGTTACACTGAAGCCCGGCTCGCCGCGGCTGCGATGACGATGACCGAGAACCTCGACGAAGACGTGGTGGACTTCGTCCCCAACTACGACAACCAGCTGACCCAGCCGGACGTCCTGCCCTCGGCCTTCCCTAATTTGCTCGTCAACGGCACCACGGGCATTGCAGTCGGCATGGCCACCAACATGGCTCCCCACAACCTCGTGGAAGTCATCGCGGCCGCCCGGCACCTCATCGCCAATCCGGACGCCACGCTGGAAGACGTCATGCGCTTCGTGCCCGGCCCTGACTTGCCCACAGGCGGCAGGATCGTTGGCCTGGACGGCATCCGTGATGCCTATGCCACGGGACGTGGTTCGTTCAAGACCCGCGCCAAGGTGGAGATCGAGCAGCTGACCGCGCGCCGCACCGGCCTGGTGGTGACCGAACTCCCCTACATGGTGGGTCCGGAGAAGGTCATCGAGAAGATCAAGGATGCCGTCAACGCCAAAAAGCTGACAGGCATCAGCGATGTCATGGACCTCACTGACCGCAAGCACGGACTGCGGCTTGTGATCGAGATCAAGAACGGCTTCAACCCCAACGCCGTGCTGCAGCAGCTCTACCGCTTCACCCCGATGGAAGACTCCTTCGGCATCAACAATGTGACCCTGGTGGATGGGCAGCCGCAGACCTTGGGCTTGCTCCAACTCCTGCAGGTCTACGTCGGCCACCGCATATCGGTCGTACGCCGCCGCACGGCCTTCCGCCTCGGAAAGAAGAAGGACCGCCTCCACCTGGTGGAGGGCCTGTTGATCGCGATCGTGGACATCGACGAGGTCATCCAGATCATCCGCTCCTCGGACGAAGCATCGGCGGCCCGCGAACGGCTGATGTCCATCTACGACCTGTCCGAGATCCAGGCCAACTACATCCTGGAACTCCGCCTGCGCCAACTGACCAAGTACTCGCGCATCGAACTCGAGAAAGAGCAGGAAGAACTGCGCCGGGAGATCGCCGAACTCGAAGCGATCCTTGCGTCCGACGTGCTCCTGCGGGAACTGGTGTCCGGGGAATTGGCCGAAGTGGCCGAGAAGTACGGCACGCCGCGACGCACGGTTCTCCTTGAGTCCGAGGCCGTATCCCCCACGGTCGCCGCCGCGCTTGCAGCAGCCGTCCCGGCAGGCAAGGGGAAGGCCGCAGCCCTTCCGCTTGAGATCCCCGATGATCCCTGCTGGGCACTGCTCAGCACCTCGGGCCAGATCGCACGCACATCCAACCAGGAGCCGCTGGCCGAATCCGGCCCGCGGAGCAAGCATGATGTCTACCGCTCCGTGGTCAAGACAACCGCGCGCGGCGAAATCGGCGCGGTCACCTCGCAGGGCCGCATGCTCCGGGTACAGGTCATGGACATGCCTGCGTTGCCTCCCATGTCCGGCCTGCCCAATCTTGCGGGGGGCGTCGCGGCAAAGGACTTCATCACCCTGCTCAAGGGCGAAACGCTCGTGGCGTTCGTGCCGCTGGATGCCGTGTTGGCCATCGGGACGGTCCAGGGCGTGGTCAAACGCGTCCTGCCCGACTACCCGTTGAACCGCGAGGACTGGGAAATCATTGCCCTCAAGGACAAGGACACTGTGGTTGGCGTGGAGCCTGCCCCGGACGACGACGTCGACCTCGTCTTCGTGACCCGGCTTGCGCAGCTCCTGCGTTTCGGCGCCTCTGCCGTTCGGCCGCAGGGCCGCACCGCGGGCGGCATGGCGGGCATCAAGCTTGGGGACGGAGACGAAGTCATCCACTTCGGCACGGTGCGCGCCGACGACCCTGCCGCCGTCGTCGTGACGATCGCTGGCAGCAACGGCGCGCTGCCGGGGACCGCTCCGGGCACGGCGAAGATCACCCCGTTCGAGGAGTACCCGGCCAAGGGCCGGGCGACCGGAGGTGTCCGGGCCCACCGTTTCCTCAAGGGTGAAGACACCCTGTTGCTCGGCTGGGCTGGTCATGGTCCGGCGAAGGCATCATCCGGCGCCGGCGTTGCCCGTGCCCTGCCACAAGAACACGGCCGCCGTGACGGCTCCGGCGTTCCCCTCTCCCAGCCCGTGGATGCGATCGGTGCGAGCATGGCGTGGGAAGAAGGGAACGGAAGCGAAGCAGCAGCTGTCGAAGGCTAAAACCCGAATGCGCTCGGCTACATCGTGGCGATACTGAGGATGTTTCCTTCCGAGTCGAGGAACCAGGCTCCCCTTTCGCCGTCAGGCAAGGTGGCTACCCCGTTTTCGGTTTTCAGGCCCGGGAAGTCGTACTCTTCGAAAACGACTCCGCGCGCCCTGAGGTCGGCCATGTCCTGGTCCAGGTCCGTGCTCTGGAATCCCAGCTGGGTGTTCTTGGCGGTCCCGGCGTTGGGCGTCTCGTAGAGCAGGAAGGCGGTGCCGTTGGCGCACTTGTACATCAGGTTGTCCGTGGCCTCCGGGTTGTCCGGTTCGAGACCGAGCTTGTCGCGGTAGAAGTCGCGGGCGCGGCCGATATCGCTGGCAGGGAGCACTCCGGCGACGTTTAGATCCTTAAGCATGGCAATTTCACTTTCCAGGCTTCCCCAGCTCATAACCTTACTCCTGATCGGGCCGATCAGACCGGGGATTGGCCTCTCGCAGGTAGTGTGACCGGATCGGGAATCCGGGCCCTAGACTACTGCCATGCCGATCATTCCCGATGACAAGGACTGGACCTGGGTCCTGTCCACCCCCTGTCCCGAGTGCGGCTTCGACGCCGCCACGGTGACCCCGTCCACCGTCCCGGGGACAGTCCTGAATATGCTGCCGCGTTGGCGGGCCGTTCTGCGCCGGGAAGACGCGTCCACCCGTCCTGACGAGCACACGTGGTCGCCGTTGGAGTACGCGTGCCATGTGCGGGATGTCTTCAGCCTTTTTGACCAGCGCCTGAACCTGATGCTGCGGGACGACGATGCCCACTTCGCCAATTGGGACCAAGACAAGGCCGCGATCGACGGCGACTATGCCAATGCGGATCCGGCTGCAGTGGCTGCGCAGCTGGCCGCCGAGGGCACCCAGATTGCCAACTCCTTCGCCGCTGTCCACGAAGATGAGTGGCCCCGCACGGGGGTCCGCAGCAACGGCTCCACGTTCACCGTGCTGACGTTTGCCCAGTACTTCCTGCACGACGTCGTCCATCACCTTCACGACGTCGACGGCTAGGCGCTGAGATGCCGTGGAAAGACACGCGGGCAACCCGCCTCTTCAACACTGACTTACCCATCGTCCTCGGACCGTTCGGTGGACTGTCATCGGTGGAGCTGGCGGCCACCGTCAGCGAGGCCGGCGGGCTGGGTTCGTATGGCCTCTACGGATACGACGGGAAACGGATTGCGGCCACGGCAAGCGAACTCAGGGAGGCCACCGGGAAGCCATTCGCACTGAATCTGTGGCTCCCCATCGAGGGTGAAGAGCCGCCAACCCCGGACGCCCGGCAGTTCGCCGCTTACGTGGACATCCTCCGGCCGTATTTCGAGCTGGTGGGCGTCGAACCACCCGCGCAACCGGACACCTACCTGCCCGATCTGCAGGAACAGATCCAGGCGGCCATCGACGCCCGGCCGGCCGTGCTGAGCTTTGTCTTCGGTGTTCCGTCCGGGGCTGTCATCGAGGAGGCCCACCGGAACGGCATCGTGGTGGTGGGTACTGCAACCACGGTTGACGAAGCCGTAGCCCTGGCTGCCGGCGGCGTGGACGCCATCGTCGCCACGGGCATGGAGGCCGGCGGTCACCGGGTTTCCTTCCTGCGGGCCCCTGAGGACTCGCTCGTCGGGACCATGGCCCTGGTACCCCAGGTGGTGGATGCCGTCCCGGTTCCGGTCATCGCAGCGGGCGGTATCGCGGACGGACGCGGGGTCGCTGCCGCCTTGGCGCTTGGCGCGGACGCGGTGCAGATCGGTTCTGCCTTCCTGGCAACGCGCCAGTCAGCCATCAGTCCCGCGCACCTCGCCGCGATGCGCGGACCCGATGCCGCCCACACTGTCCTGACCCGCGCCCTCAGCGGCCGCTTGGCACGCGGCATTCCCAACCGGATCATCGCCGAGCTCGCCGATCCTGCCACGCATGCACCGTTCCCCATCCAGAACTGGCTGACGGGCAAGTTCCGGCCCGCCGCGGCGGCACAGGGAATCACGGGCCTGATGTCCCTATGGGCAGGTCAGTCGACCCCGCTCATCCGGGAGGACGACGCCCGGAGACTCATCGACAACATTGTCGATTCGGTGGACGCCACCTTCGGACGGCTCCTCGGCTAGTTTCCGTCTGCTAACTTCCCGTTGACGTCGCGAGCGGCGAGAAGCCGCGGTCATACTTGAACTCGATTCGCCGCTTATGGCCGGGCTCCTGGACATGCCCCTCGCCAGCGCTAGCGGATGAGCATATTCCGTTTGTGTCCGGTCGCGGCCGCGAAGAACGGGCATGTCCCCCAGGGACCAGGTCCAGGCGGCGGCCCGCCCGGGCTCCTGGACATGCCCCTCGCCAGCGCTAGCGGATGAGCATATTCCGGTTGTGTCCGGTCGCGGCCGCGAAGAACGGGCATGTCCCCCAGGGACCAGGTCCAGGCGGCGGCCCGCCCGGGCTCACGGACATGCTCTGCGCCGGGGCCAGCGGATGGACATATTCCCGTTATGTCCGGTCGCGGGCACGAGGAACGGGCATGTCCTCCCGACGCGAAGAGGACTTGGCCCCTAAACCCCCGACGAATCAACGAGAATCAACGAAAATTCCCACTAGTTTCCGCGCACGAGCGCCGAGAGTGCCGACGCCGAGTCGAGCTTGGTGGTGCCGAGATCCAACCGGGAGTCTCCCCCGGCGATGTCGGCGGGATTGTGCGTCACCAGGACCACCGTGACGTCCTTCAGCCCGGCACGCAGCTCTGCCATCATGAGGCGTCCGGCCTCAGCGTCGAGATGGGCCGTCGGCTCGTCCAGGAGGAGGACAGCTGCGCCGGTGAGGAGCGTGCGGGCCATGGCGAGCCTTTGGCGTTCGCCGCCGCTCAGGAACGAACCCGAGGGGCCTATGCGGCTGTCAAGGCCCCCGGGAACCCGGGATACCAGTCCTGAAAGCCCGACGGCGCCCAAGGCCTGGTACATGTCCGATTCGGAAGGCTTCCGTCCGGCCGGGCGGGCGAGCAGCAGGTTGGCACGGATAGTGGAGTCGAAGAGGTGGGCCTCCTGGGGACACCACGCAGCATTTCCGCTGACGTAGGCCCTCCCGGATGATACGGGCAGGAAACCAAGCAGGACGGAGAGCAGCGTGGATTTCCCCGAACCGGAGGGTCCCGTGACCGCGAGCCAATGCGCGGGGGCAGCTTCTGCGCTGAGCCCGCTGAACACGGGCGCCCCGCCGGGCCAGGACGCCTCGAGTCCATCCAGCAGCAGTCCTGCAGAGCCGTCGGGTCGCTCCGGCAAGCTGAGCACACCGCCGTCGGCATCCGGGGCGTCAAAGGCTCCTGACTGCGCGATCCGCCGCAGCACCGCGGCCAAGGCCGGACCCTGCCGCACGGCAGACACGACCGCCCCATAGGGTTCCGCGAGCGCCAGCTGAACAAGGACGTCGACGGCCAGCACAGCCGGTGCGACAGTTCCGGCCTGCACCGAAGGGGCGGCCAGAATGCCCGCCCCCAGCGCACCCAGGGTGCAGGCAAGAACCGTCAATCCCTGGCCTATGCCGTCAGCCCACGCCGAACGCTGTGCGGCAGCGGTGGCCGCGTTGTCCCTCCGGGTCAAGGACGACAGAACAGTGCCGGCCACACCGTTGGCGCTGAGTTCCGCTCGGGCGTCGAGGGCCGCTGCAACATCAAGCAGCACAACTGAGCGCAGCTGCTGTTCAGAACGGGCCGCGTTGCGGTCCGCCACCAGGGCAAGAAGAGGAGCCAGCACAAGGCCAACCACGGCGCTAGCGACAACCGCAGGCACAGTGGCGGGAACCAGTAGCGCCGAGGCGACTACCGCCGACACTGCGACGGCAAGGGCGGAAAGGGGTGGAAGGACGACGCGCGGCAACACGTCGCGCAGCGTATCGACGTCGTCCACTATCGCGCCGAGGACATTGCCGCCCTGCAGGAGCCGTCGCAAGGACAGTGCCCTTGCGCTGAGGCTCGCCCAGAGCGCGCCCCGGAGCCTCGTCATCGCCTCGAAGACCGTGTCGTGGACAACGAGCCGTTCGGAGTACCGCAGCACGGCTCTGCCAATGCCGAAGAACCGGACGCCGACGATCGCTCCGAGCAGGTACAGGATGGGCGGTTGTTCGCTGGCACGGATGATGAGCCAGCCGGACAGCCCGGACAACGCCACGGCAAACAGGGCGGCGAGGGCCGCGAGGAGGACGGCACCGGCGAACTTGTAACGGACGGGCGCCAGGATGCGCGCGAGGGCCTTGAGCGTGGAGATTGCCGTGGGGGGTTCAATTCCCCCCACGGGGGTGGCTCCAGGGTTCACGTCACGCTTGACCGGAGCGGGCGCTGGTGCACCGGATTCCAGGTGCACGGGACCGGCTTGCTCCTGATCCGTTCCGCTGGTGAACTCCCCGCTGTCGACCTTACCGCCGTCGACCTTTCCGCCGTCGACCTTCACGACATTGTCGGCCAGTTTCCGGGTCGCGGCGTCGTGGGCCACCAGGATGACAGTCGCCGCACCACGCAGCCCCGCGATGGCCGAACGGATCGCGTCCGCCGACGCGGCGTCGAGGTGTGCGGTGGGTTCGTCGAGCAGCAGGACCGTGGCTCCCGCGTTGAGCCGCGCCAAGCCGCGCGCCACAGCCACACGCCGCAGTTCTCCAGGGCTCAACTCGGCAGGATGTTTGGACGCGAGGTGCTCCGCGGCAGACTGCTCCAGGCAACGCATGGCCCTCGCAACGTCCGCGCCCGTCGCGGTCCAGGGGCCGGCCGACGCGAGGCGCTGCTTGCCACCGTTCAGGTAAAGGACCACCTCGTCCAGCACGCTACCGGCGACCATGACGGGATGCTGCGGAACCCAGGCCACCGCGCCGGCGTCGAGTCCGTTGACGGAACCTTCGATGGTTGCCAGCGGGCCGTCGCCGATCGTGCCGGCGAGCACGCCAAGGATAGTGCTCTTGCCCGAACCGCTGCGGCCATCAAGGGCCGTGATCTGACCGGCCGGTGCCCTGAAGTCGATGGGCCCGACGGCGGCAACCACCCTCCCCGGATACCTCACCGTCAGTCCGGTGACCACGACGTCGGCGGAAGCTTCGGCGTCGTGCACTTCAACGTCGGAAACATCGCTCAGCGGACGGCCCGCCGGCGACTCCAGCACGGCGTTGGCCGCGGCCAAAGCCTCGCGCCCGTCGTCGCTGGCGTGGTGGGCCATACCCAGCTCGCGCAGGGGAAGATAGCAATCGGGGGCGAGGATGAGGGCCAGCAGGCCCGCTTCCAGGCCCATGTCGCCCGCCACGAGCCGCACGCCGATGAAGACGGCCACGACCGCGACGGAAAGGGTGGCTATCAGTTCCAGGGCGAGGGCGGACATGAAGGCAGTCCGCAGTGTTCCCATGGTGCGCGAGCGGTATTCCTCGGAGAGGTCCTCGAGGGCTGCGCGCTGTTCGCCAGCACGGCCCAGTCCCACCAGCACGGGAAGTCCCCTGGCCAACTCCAGGATGTGCCCCGAGAGCCTCCGCAGCGTGGATTGGGCTTCGTGGACCCTGTCCTCCGTGTGGCGGCCGATCAGCACCATGAACAGCGGGATCAGCGGCAAGGTCAGCACCACAACCACGGCGCTGACCCAATCCGCGAAGAGGATCCGCGCGCCGAGGAGCAGGGGCAACGCTGCACAATTGACCAAGGCGGGCAGGAACTGGGTGTAGTAGTTGTCCAGCGCATCAAGTCCGCGGGTCGCGAGCACGGCCAGCCCGCCGTCGTTCACGTCGCCGACCCGTCCCGCAGCCCCGGAGCCGAGGGCGCGCCCCAGCAGCCTGGACCTCAGCTCTTCCTTGACCCCAAGGGCCGCCCGGCGCGCCGCGACTCCTTGTCCCCAGACCGTCAGCGACCGCAGGACCGCGCCGGCGGCACCCCAGACGAGTCCTTCGCGCCACCCCATGCCGCCCGCCGCAAGTCCCGATAACATTCCCGCGATGGCCTGTGCAATCAGAACCAGGGACAAAGCCTTGAGCGAGGACAACAGGCCAAGGAAGTACAACGCGGATCGGGTGGCCGGTCCGGCGGGCAGCTGGGGCTTCATCCGCTACTCGCCGGCGTCGCGGGGTGCGCGTTTCGCAGCTGGTCCGCCCGGCGCCGACTGGCCGACCAGCACCTTTGCCGCGATGGCCGGCAGGAAACCATGTGCGGCGGGAATATGTGCTGCGCTCACGCGACGGCGGAACACCCAGTAGGTCCACGCCTGGTAGGCGATGACCAGTGGCAAGCCGACGGCGGCGACGATACTCATCAGCCCCAGGGTGTAAGCGGACGATGATGCGTTGGAAATGGTGAGGTTGAAGGCGGGGTTCAAGGTGGAGGGAATGACCACGGGGAAGGCCGCACCGAAAATGGAAGCGGTGGCGCACACGAGGAACGCACCCAGGGCTCCGAACGCCTTGCCCTCAGCTCCCTTGCGGGCGAGTACCCAGGCCCCTGCAGCTGAGAGGACTCCGAGGATCACCAGGATCCACGTCAACGGCTTGCCGCTAAGGAGCTGGACGGCCACCATCCATGCCAGCAGCGGCAGCAAGGCGAGCGGGGCGAGCCGCACAAACCAGCGGCGCGCGCGGTGGCGCACTTCGCCGTCGGTCTTCAGGGCCAGGAACGCGAGGGCGTGCACGAGGGCGAACGCGACCACGGCGAATCCGCCCAGCACGGCGTATCCGCTGAACCAGGCAAAAGGCCCGCCCTGGCGGTCGCCATTCGAGTCAATCGGCAGCCCGGTGGTGGTCAACGCCAGCGCGGCGCCGATGCCGAACGCGGCCGTGAACGAGGCCAAGGCTATGGCCCAGTCCCAGACGGTCCTCCAGCGGGCGCTGTCCACTTTGCCCCGGTACTCGAAGGCCACAGCCCGGAAGATCAGGGCCACAAGCACAATGAGCAGCGGCAGGTAGAGCGCCGAAAACAGCGAGGCGTACCACAGCGGGAAGGCAGCGAAGGTGGCACCGGCCGCGGTCAGCAGCCAGACTTCGTTCCCGTCCCACACCGGACCGATCGTGTTCAACAGCACCCGGCGGTCGGTGTTGTTCCGGGCGAAGAGCTTCATGAGCATTCCGACACCGAGGTCGAAGCCCTCCAGGAAGAGGTATCCCGTCCACAGCACGGCGATGGCCACGAACCAGACGGTAGGCAACAGTTCCATTCGAAAGATTCCTCTGCTTCCTAGTAGGCGAATGCCAGGACGTCGTCGCTGTCGCCGGGCTGGCCCGGGGCACCCGGCGTCCCGCCGTCGTCGTCCTTCTTCTGTTTCTTCTCGCCGTGGCGGGCTTCGGCGAGCTCAGGCATCGCGGACACCACGCCACCCCGGGCGTATTTGACCAGAAGCCGGACTTCGACCACCAGCAGGACCGCGTAGATGGATGCCAACACGACGAGCGAGGTGATGAGTTCGGCGGCGGAGACGCCTGGTGAGACGGCCGCGGCCGTGAACATGAACACTTGGTCGACGCCGCTGGCGTCCGGATTGGGCGCGACAACGAACGGCTGCCGGCCCATTTCGGTGAAGATCCAGCCAGCGGCGTTGGCGCCGAAGGGAGCGAGGATGCCGAAGACCGCCAGGCGCATGATCCAGCGGGATTGCGGGACCATGCCCTTGCGTGTGACCCACAAGGCCAGCAATGCAGCAAAGGCAGCGATGCCGCCGAAGCCGATCATCATGCGGAAGCCCCAGTAGGTGACTTCCATGACCGGTACGTACTGGACTTCCTGGCCCGCCCGATCGCCGTACAGGGGATTGTTCGGCAGGTGGGTGCCGTACTTGGCCTTGTACTCGTCGAGGAGGCTGTTGACACCCTTCACTTCCGTGGTGAAATCGCCCTTGGCCAGGAAGGAGAGGATACCGGGGACCTCGATCACGGCCACGATGTCGTTGCAGCTCTTGGACCCGAGGTTGCCGACGCTCAGCACCGAGAAGCCGGTGCCATCGTGGCAGGCGGCCTCGGCCGCGGCCATCTTCATGGGCTGTTGTTCGAACATCAGCTTGCCCTGCAAATCGCCTGTGAACGCAGTGCCTGCGAAGGAGATCATGGCGACGACGGCGCCGATCCGCAGGGAGTTGATCCACACCTTATAGTCGGCCTTGTCCCGTCCGGGGACGTCGGCTTCGCCCGCGATGGCCCTGCCGTCGGCTCCGATGGTGTCAATGCCATCGTGGCGGCGGCGCCAGAGGTGGTACCAGGCGATGCCCAGAAGGAATGCACCGGCGACGGCCAGCGCGCCGAAGAGCGTGTGGGGTACGGCCACCATGGCGGTGTTGTTGGTGAAGACCGCCCAAGCGTCGGTCATGACCGGACGCCCATTGACCATCGTGACGCCGACGGGGTGCTGCATCCAGGAGTTGGCAACGATGATGAAGTAGGCCGAGAAGACCGAGCCGATCACGGCGATCCAGAGGCACGCGAGGTGGACACCACGCTTGAGTTGTTTCCAGCCGAAGATCCAGAGTCCCAGGAAGGTCGATTCCACGAAGAACGCGAGAAGCGCTTCCAGGGCCAGGGGCGCACCGAACACGTCGCCGACGAATCGGCTGTATTCGCTCCAGGCCATGCCGAATTGGAATTCCTGCACGATGCCCGTGGCTACACCCATGATGAAGTTGATGAGGAAGAGCTTGCCCCAGAACTTGGTCATCCGCAGGTATTCAACTTTGCCCGTGCGGTACCAGAGGGTCTGGATGACGGCCACCACAAGCCCCAGCCCGATGGTCAGCGGCACCATCATGAAGTGGTAGACCGTGGTGATTCCAAATTGCCAGCGTGCGATTTCCAAGGCGTCCATGGCTGTCCTTTTTATCCGGCATTGTCCCGACGCCCGCTTGCGGCGCCTCTTTTCTACGTTGCGTAGAACCGACTTCTTCTACACAGTGTAGAACAAACCCCTGCGATCTGCTCACCACTCTTCCAGCGGCGTCACAGTGCCGCAAGGACACGCCGCGCCGCATGTTCTACCTCACGTAGAATCGTCGCCTGAAAAGCGGTAGATTGATGGTGGAATGTTGGATCATCGCACTTCCCCCGGTCCACGCAAACGGTCAAGGGAGGTGCGGAAAGTAGGGATGCGTTGATGGCAAGTCTTGGCGAACTGGAACGGGCGGTCATGGATCTCCTTTGGGCGGGCCAGGAGGCTGCGACAGCCAACAAACTTCGTGATCTGCTGGCGCAGGATTCCGCAGCCACGGATGGCATTGCAGGACACCAGGGCAAGGACCTCGCAGTCACCACGGTCCTGACGGTCCTGTCAAGGCTCGAGAAGAAGGGCCTCGTGGAGCGCGAACGCGGCACCCGCCCGCACCGCTACCAGGCTGTTTCGAGCCGGGCGGACCACACGGCGGACCTCATGCATGAGGCCCTGGGTTCCGCCCCGGACCGCGAAGCCGTGCTGGCGCGGTTCATCGGTTCCGTGAGCGAGAGTGAAGCCGCCACGCTGCGCAAGCTGCTTGGCAAAAACTAACCACCCATGTTCTGGACCTCATATTTTCTGGCGGTCCTTGCTTTGGTGCTGGCCTGGCCGGTTCCTGTCCTCCTTTCGCGCGCCGAATGGCCTTCGCGCGCGCCCTTCATGGCCATGGTCCTCTGGCAAGCCATCGCACTCGCCGGTGGCCTCTCCATGATCGGGGCCATGCTCGTCTACGGGCTTGAGCCCATCGGCGACAATCTCATTGCGGGTCTGCGCTCTTTGGCCGGCATGGTGCTTCACAACGAGCCCACCACGGCACTGGGCTTCTGGCACTTGTTCGCTTTGTCCGCCGCGGCACTGCTGAGCGCCCATCTCGTGTTCACCCTGCTGCTCACCTACGTCAAGATCGAACGGCAACGGCGCAGGCACCGCGAACTTCTCGCACTCCTTGCCTCACCGTCCGACGACGGCCCTGGCACCGTGGTCATCAACCACGACTCCCCCGTCGCCTACTGCTTGCCCGGCGGCGCAAGGTCAGTGACTGTCCTGTCCGACGGCCTCATGGCCGCCCTGGAGCCTGCCGAGCTCAGGGCGGTCCTCATCCACGAAAATGCCCATCTCTCCCAGCGCCACGACCTTCTTTTGTGGGCCTTCGCGGCGTGGCGCCAGGCGCTGCCCTGGTTCCCCACGACGCGGCTCGCCCAGGTTGCCGTCAACTCCCTGATCGAAATGCTCGCCGACGATGTGGCCCTGCGCACCGAGAGCAAGGGAACGCTCATTAAGGCGATTGCGATCGTGGCGAGCGGCTCCGCCGGTCCCGTGGAGCAATTCGCGCCTCCCGGAACAAGCGGGCAGGACGCTTCCCCCGAAGGCAGCTCGCTGAGCGGCACCGGCGGCGCCGATTCACCGCGTACGACGGCGTCGCGCGTCAGCCGGCTCCTCTCACCTCAGCCGCCGCTTCCGGCAGCCCAGCGCACTTTGGTGCTTGCGGCGTCGGCCATGTTGCTCGCGGTGCCGACAGGCCTGCTGATCGTGCCGGGTTTGCTGGGCTGAACCTCGTCGGATAGGGACCGCTGGATCAGGCGTCGATGCGTTCCCGGTCCAGGTCCGCAGCGCCGGCGATAATGAAGTCCTTGCGCGGGGCGACGTCCGATCCCATCAGCAGGTCAAACGTGTCTTCGGCCATCTTCGCGTTCTCGATGCCCACTTTGCGGAGGGTTCGGTGGCGCGGATCCATGGTGGTCTCGGCGAGCTGCTCGGCGTCCATTTCACCGAGGCCCTTGTAGCGCTGGATCGGTTCCTTGTAGCGCTTGCCTTCCTTGGCGAGCCTGGCCAGCAGGACGTGCAGTTCAGCCTCGGAGTAGGTGTAGATCATCTCGTTGGCCTTCTGGCCCGCGTTGATGACTTCCACCCGGTGCAGCGGCGGTACTGCCGCGTATACCCGGCCCTCGTCGATCATCGGACGCATGTACCGGAAGAACAACGTGAGCAGCAGCGTACGGATGTGCGCGCCGTCGACGTCCGCGTCGGTCATCAGGATCACCTTGCCGTACCGGGCGGCGTCGATGTCGAAGCTCCGGCCTGAACCGGCGCCCACTACCTGGATGAGGGCGGCGCACTCCGCGTTGGAGAGCATGTCCCCCACCGATGCCTTCTGCACGTTGAGGATCTTGCCACGGATCGGCAACAGCGCTTGGAAGTCCGAGGACCGCGCCAGCTTGGCGGTGCCAAGGGCGGAGTCACCTTCCACGATGAACAGCTCGGAACGTCCGACGTCATCCGTGCGGCAATCTGCCAGCTTGGTCGGCATCGACGACGTTTCCAGCGCATTCTTCCTGCGCTGCGTTTCCTTGTGGACGCGGGCCGAGATGCGGGACTTCATTTCGCTGACGATCTTCTCGAGCAGCAGTGCGGACTGGGCCTTGTCGTTGCGGTTCGCCGAGTTCAGGCGCGCTGTGATCTCGTCCTCGACAACCTTGGCAACAATCGCCTTGACGGCCGAAGTGCCCAGAATTTCCTTGGTCTGACCCTCGAATTGCGGCTCTGCCAAGCGGACCGTCAGCACTGCCGTGAGGCCGGCCAGGATGTCGTCCTTCTCAATCTTGTCGTTGCCCGCTTTGAGCTTGCGCGCGTTCGTTTCGACGGCCTTGCGGAAGGTCTTCAGGAGCGCCTGCTCGAAGCCTGCCTGGTGCGTGCCGCCCTTGGGCGTGGCGATGATGTTGACGAAGCTCCGCATGGTGGTTTCGTAGCCGATTCCCCAGCGCAGCGCGATGTCCACTTCACAGTCCCGCTCCACTTCCGCGATTTTGCTGTGCCCGTTTTCGTCAAGAACCGGAACGGTTTCCTTGAACTTGCCCGCACCATGGAGCCGCCAAACATCAGTGACGCCCGAGTCCGCGGCGAGGAAGTCGACGAATTCGGAAATGCCGCCGTCGTGATGGAAAACCTCTTGGTGCGGCCCGTTTTCGCCGGGGGTACCGGGGAGCCGTCGCTCATCGCGCACCGTGAGCTTGAGGCCGGGAACCAGGAAGGACGTTTGGCGGGCGCGCGCCGCAAGATCCTCGAGGGAGAACTTCGCGTCCGGAGTGAAGATCTGCCGGTCTGCCCAGTACCGGATGCGGGTACCGGTCACACCCCGCTTGGCCTTGCCGACGACGTCGAGCACCGAGTTCTCGACGAACGGTTCGAAGACCGACGTCGGGCTGGGCTTCGAACCGATGTCCTTGAATCGGCCGGGCTCGCCCCGGCGGAAGGACATCTGGTATGTCTTGCCGCCGCGGTCCACCTGCACGTCAAGGCGGGCAGAGAGCGCGTTCACTACGGACGCGCCAACGCCGTGCAAACCGCCGGACGCCGTGTACGAGCCGCCACCGAACTTTCCGCCTGCGTGCAGTTTGGTGAAGACGACCTCGACGCCGCTGAGCCCCGTCTTGGGTTCCAGGTCCACCGGGATGCCGCGGCCGTCGTCGTGGATTTCCACCGAATTGTCCGCGTGCAGGATGATCTGGATGTCATGCCCGAAGCCCGCCAGGGCTTCGTCCACCGAGTTGTCGATGATCTCCCACAGGCAGTGCATGAGTCCGCGCGAGTCGGTGGAGCCGATGTACATGCCCGGACGTTTGCGGACCGCCTCCAGTCCTTCCAAAACTGAAAGGTGCCGGGCGTTGTATTCAGAACTCGGTGCCACGGGCGGGGCGCTCCTTCGAGGGTGTAACAGAGGCAAAAAACACTCCTCCTAGGCTAGCTGGCCCGGAGCCCGGACGAGAGCTGCCACTCCCAATCGTGCTGGACGCCACTTCCCGGTGTTACGCACATGTGATACGCGGACAGCGAACGTGACCCATCCTTGCCATGGTTTTGCTTCGAATGCTGGTTATATGGATACACAGAACTACTAAGGAGGCCGAACATGACAACAGCAGTTGCAGACCGCACACTCAACGCACTCGACCGGTGTGACCGTTGCGGGGCCCAGGCATATGTCCGCGTTGTACTCGAGTCCTCCGGCGGTGAGCTGCTCTTCTGCGGCCACCACGCACGTGCAGTAGAGGCCACGCTGCGGCCGATGACCTCGGATTGGCATGACGAGACCGCTCGCCTTCAGGAGAAGGAACCCGTCCTCGCCGACTAGCCATCAATGGCCGGCCCCAGCGGCCGCCCGGCTGACATAATTTCACAGAGACAACGGCCCCCTCCGGATGGAGGGGGCCGTTGCGTTAACTTCCCTTTCTGGCTAACTTCCCTGCCTGGCCCGGGCGACGTCGGCAGCAATCTCCTGGTGCCCTTGGGCATCAAGCCCGGCCACCACCCCGTCGATGTCCTTGCCGGGCCGGTTCTGGCTCAGTTTGGCCTTCGCCTCAATGCGGGTGATGACCAGCTCGATGCCAACGATCGCACGCAACTGGCCGGAGACGTAGCGCTCCGGCGCGTCGTCCACGGACCACGGCCGCTCGGACTCGGCTTCGTTGAGGTTGGTCAGCTGCCTGACATGGTTCCCGAGCCACGCGGCATCTTCATGGACGGAAAGCTTGCCATAAACGTGCGCGGTGGAGTAGTTCCAGGTCGGGACGACACGCCCATGTTCTGCTTTCGATGCGTACCAGGAGGGCGAGATGTACGCGTCCGCGCCCTGGATGATCACTAATGATTCTCCGATCGCCGGCTCACACCATTGGGAGTTGGTTCGGGCGAGGTGCCCGTGGAGCGCGCCGTATTCGCCGATCGAAGGATCGTAGATGAGCGGCAGGAAGGTCGCCAGCAGGCCCTGCGACGTCATGGTGACCAGATTCGCCGCACGTGGCCGTGTCAGGAGCTCGTGGAGTACGTCGGGACCGGCCTCGAAATGCGCTGGGATGTACATGGTTCTCTTCTTCCTGTCTTGGGACGGGCGATCTGTTGTGTTGGTATTCAGCGTTTCTGTTCCGGGCGCTGCGGATTGAGCCGGACCCGGACCGCGACGCCGGCGCAAACGATGACGGCCAGCCCACCTACAATCGTGGTCCAGCCCAGGGACTCGCCCAGCAACAGGCCTGCCCAGCAAATGCTCAGTACGGGCTGGATGAGTTGTACCTGGCTGACTTTGGCCATGGGCCCAATGGCGAGGCCCCTGTACCAGGCGAAGAAGCCGAAGAACATGCTGACGACTCCCAGGTATGCAAAAGCGGCCCACTGGACCGGTGAGGCCGACGGCGGCTGCTGGGCCATCGAGAGCGCTAAGAGGCCGGCCATCAACGGCAAGGCCAGGACGAGCGCCCACGATACGGTCTGCCATGCGCCGAGTTCGCGGGCGAGCAGGCCGCCTTCCGCGTAGCCGATTGCCGCAGCAACGACAGCTCCGAGGAGCAGCACATCCGCCCAGTTCAGCTGCCCGGGCCCGCCTGACTGTGCGGGCTGACCGGCCTGCGATAGGGCGAAAGCAATCGCCGCGAAGGCACCCACGGCCGTCACCAGCCAGAAGGCGACCGGCGGATGCTCCCGTCCACGGAGTACTGCGGCGGTTGCCGTTGCTGCCGGCAACAGGGCGATGACGACGGCACCGTGGCTGGCCGGCGCCGTCGTGAGTGCGAACGAAGTGAGCAAGGGGAATCCGATGACAATCCCGGCGGCTACCACTGCAAGGCGCGCCCATTGCCTGCCCCGAGGAAGCCGCTGCCTGGTGAGCGAGAGGGCGAACGCCGCGAGTATCGCCGCGACGACGGCACGGCCGGAGCCGATGAACAGGGGCGACAGGCCACCCACCGCCACCCGCGTGAAGGGAACAGTGAACGAGAACGCCGCTACTCCGAGAAGGCCCCACCAGAGACCGGTTGTCGAGTGGGACGATATCACTGTGGGAATAATTGTAGTAGCGCTACTATTGTCTTTCATGAACAACGATAGCAGTTCCAGGATTGCGATGCGACTGCGGGAATGGATCGCCGGGTCCGCGCCGGGATCCCGGCTTCCGTCCACCCGGTCACTGGTTGCCGAATACCAGGCCAGCCCTGTGACGGTGCAGAAAGCCTTGCAGACGCTTACTTCGCAGGGCTTGATCGAGAGCCGGCCCGGCGTCGGCACCTTCGTGCGGGCCGCCCGGACAGCACGCCCCTCGGATTATGGCTGGCAAACTGCGGCACTGCGTGCACCACAAGCGCCTCCCCGTTCAGCCTCCACTACGATGCGCGACACCTCGAACGCCACTATCGCCTTCCACTCCGGATACCCGGACCGGGAACTCCTGCCCGAGCGGCTTGTGCGGGCCGCTCTCGCCCGCGTGGCCCGCGGCGACGCTGCTCTGTCCCGGCCTCCGGCGGCCGGCCTTCCCGAGTTGCAGTCCTGGTTCGCGCACGAACTCGGCTCCGCGACGCCGGCTGGGCTCACCCCGCCAACACCGAGCGACGTCATCGTCCTGCCTGGAAGCCAAGGCGGCCTCAGCTCCATCTTCACCGCATTGGTGGGCCACGGGCAGCCGCTGCTCATGGAATCTCCGAGCTATTGGGGAGCCATCCTGGCCGCGACACAAGCCGGAGTGCGCATCGTTCCGGTGCCCAGCGGAGCCGATGGACCGGATCCCGAAGAACTGGCCAGGGCCTTCGAGGAGACGGGCGCGCGGCTGTTCTATGCGCAACCAAACTATGCCAACCCCACTGGAGCGCAATGGTCCACCCGTCGGGGCGAAGAAGTCCTGGACGTCGTCCGGCAGTACGGCGCGTTCCTCGTCGAGGACGACTGGGCCCACGATTTCGGCATCACGTCGACGCCGGTACCCCTCGCCGCCCGTGACGACTCCGGGCACGTGGTCTATCTACGTTCCCTCACGAAAAGCGTTTCACCCGCCATCCGCGTTGCCGCCGTCATCGCGCGCGGCCCCGCCCGCGAACGTATCCTTGCGGACCGCGCGGCCGAGTCGATGTATGTCAGCGGATTGTTGCAGGCTGCGGCCCTCGATGTCGTCACCCAGCCGGCCTGGCAGACGCATCTGCGCAGCCTCCGCCATCAGCTCCAGTCACGCCGCGACCTTCTTATCTCAAGCCTGCGCGAGCACGCCCCCCGGGCCCACCTCGGCCTCATCCCCAAGGGAGGGCTGAACCTTTGGGCACGCCTGCCAGACGGGACGGACCTCGAAAGGCTGACCCGGGACTGCGAGAGTGCCGGGGTGATGATCGCGGTCGGTACGGAATGGTTCCCCGCCGAACCGGCGGGA
The DNA here is from genome assembly GCF_021789175.1 of Arthrobacter sp. FW306-2-2C-D06B. NCBI lineage: Bacteria > Bacillati > Actinomycetota > Actinomycetes > Micrococcales > Micrococcaceae > Arthrobacter > Arthrobacter sp. FW306-2-2C-D06B. The sequence goes on along the minus strand of NZ_CP084560.1, from coordinate 1,779,328 downwards.
CCGTTCATCCGGCTCAATTACGCAGGACCCAACCCCTCCGCTTTCCCGGAAGGTGCCCGCATCATTGGCCAGGCACTCGAACGGAACAGCGCCTAGACGAAATCCCTCTTGACGCAAAAAGGACCCCCGGAGAAATCCGGGGGTCCACTTCTTGACGGGCGGTGCCCGTTAAGGCAGACCGTCCGTTGCTTTAGTCGAGGTAGTCGCGCAGGACCTGCGACCGCGAGGGGTGGCGCAGCTTGGACATCGTCTTCGATTCGATCTGACGGATGCGTTCGCGGGTGACTCCATAGACCTTGCCGATTTCGTCTAAAGTCTTCGGCTGGCCATCGGTAAGGCCGAAACGCATCGCGACGACGCCCGCTTCACGCTCGGACAGGGTATCGAGCACGGAGTGCAACTGCTCCTGGAGGAGTGTGAAGCTCACAGCGTCCGCAGGCACAACCGCTTCGGAGTCCTCGATGAGGTCGCCGAATTCGGAATCGCCGTCTTCGCCAAGCGGGGTGTGGAGGGAGATGGGCTCGCGGCCGTACTTCTGGACTTCAACGACCTTCTCCGGAGTCATGTCCAGTTCGAGCGCCAGTTCCTCAGGCGTGGGTTCGCGTCCAAGGTCCTGAAGCATCTGGCGCTGGACACGTGCCAGCTTGTTGATGACTTCCACCATGTGCACCGGGATGCGGATGGTCCGGGCCTGGTCAGCCATGGCGCGGGTGATGGCCTGGCGAATCCACCAGGTGGCATAGGTGGAGAACTTGAAGCCCTTGGTGTAGTCGAACTTCTCCACTGCACGGATCAGGCCCAGGTTGCCTTCCTGGATGAGGTCCAGGAACAGCATGCCGCGGCCGGTGTAGCGCTTGGCCAGCGAGACCACGAGGCGCAGGTTGGCTTCGAGCAGGTGGTTCTTCGCCCTCTTGCCGTCGTGGATGATGAACTCGAGCTCACGCTTGAGCTTCGGGTCCATGGAGCCGTCGTCGGCGTTGATCTTCTCTTCGGCGAACAGGCCGGCTTCGATGCGGAGCGCAAGGTCGACTTCCTGCTCCGCATTAAGCAGGGCAACCTTGCCGATCTGCTTCAGGTAGTCCTTGACGGGGTCGGCCGTGGCGCCGGCTGACATGACCTGCTGGACAGGCGCATCGTCGTCGTCGGCATCCGAGTAGACAAAGCCGGAACCGGTCGTGGCCGGCTTCTTGCCCTCTTCGCCTTCTTCGACTTCCTCCGTGAGCTCTGCTTCGTCGGGAACGACGGCGTCAAAATCCTCGGCTTCTTCGGAGTCCTCGTCCGTGCCGGCGGACTTGTTGGCTGCTTCGGCAGCGGCCTTGGCGCCGGGCTTGGGCCCGCGCTTCTTGGGTGCCGGCTTCTCTGCACCTGCAGTCGAAGCATTGGCAGCACGCGTTGCCGCACGCTTCGCAGCTGTAGCCGCCTTCTTTTCTTCGGCGGACAGTTCGGCCAGGGCGGCGGGTTCCTTCTCGGCGGAAGACGGGGTCACAGAAAACCTTTCTAGCGGCGGTCTGTGGAATCACCATGGGGGCAACACCACTATGACCCTGTCAAGTCCGTGATCAACATCAAGTGCCATCGCCGACTGCAGAGTCTTTAGGTAAAACTCCCGACGGCGCCTTAATGTTCCCTAGAGTTCAGGGGACGTTTACGGCACTTGAAACACGGACCCAACCGGGTCTCGGCAACCATTGTCTCACGGTTTTGAGTTCCAGGGGTCGATATCCGCTGCCGTGCAAACAATTACGTGCCGCACGGATTCCCCCAACGACGCCCCCCCCCCTTGGAGCCACCTCGGTGCCCGGGGTCATGGGACCACCCCACCGAACTTCCGCCATGCGGACAACTTGCTTTTGGCCCAGCCGCAGACCGTTCCTCGCCTCACCACCTCGGCGAGTAGTTCGGCGAGTCGATAGCCCTGCTGTTCAGCGTCGGCCTGTGAAAGGAGCTCGTGGGCGAACGAACCGCTCCCCCGGCACCACTGAATCCATCCGCGGATCGTGAGCATGGCCGCGCGCGCCTCCCCGCCACCGAGCCGGGAGAGCGTCGCCAGAACCTGGTCCAGGCGCGTCAATCGCTTCCAATCGGGGTTTTCCGGGTATAGGCCCAGGAGCACGTCTCCGTAGCGCAGGACACTGACATCGGCGGACTCAGTCGGCTTGCCCGCTGCTGACGTCGTGCCCGCTGCTGACGCCGTGCCCGGTACTGACGCCAGGGAACAGAGCCCGGACGGAATGACCAAGGCGGGCTCTTCATCGTCCTCATGCTCAAAGAAGCCGAAGGCCTCTGCGCCGCCGCAGGCGACCGCTTTCCCCGCAGCCGCCAGGACCACCACGGCGTCCCGCCACGCAGGAACCCTCAGGCTCGCCCGGAGGAACGCCGCGGCCTCGCCGTCGAACTCGTCCGGACTGTTGGAGTCGAGGACCCACGTCCACGCATCCAGCATTTCTTCGAATGCCTTCCTGCTCCGCCACCGCCGGAGCAACTCCCCAAGCATGGCGCCTTCCGCACGCATGAATTCCGGATCAAGGACAGGCTCGTCCCCTGGCCCCAACAACCGCGGCGATTCCCTGACGTTGCTCCCCCTGAACACCATCTCCGCATTGAGCCGGCTATCCAGGATCTGGTCCACGGGTCGCCCGGGAAGGGGACAGCACTCAAGATCGGCGCAGTATGCGCTTCGCCAGTAGTCGGAACCAATGAACCAGGCATCGCGCAGCGCCAAGCCACGGTGGGCCAGCACGGGCTCCAGGGCCTCCAGCAGGCGCAGCTCGCCTGCGGCAACGCCGCCATCGTCCCAACCGTCGTCGCTGAAGAATGCCAAAAGCACGCCGTCGGCGTCATGGTCCGCGTCCAGATACTCACCGATCCTCCGTGAGAAAGCGGCAAGCATGCGTTCGGACCTCTCGGCTGGAAGGTCCACGCGGAGCGTGGCGCCAAGCGTCTGCCCACGCAGCGTGATGGCAACGAGGCTCTCCTTCGGCCAGAGTCCCAAGGCATGGGGAATGAAGCCGAGGATGTCCTCGGGCCGGGAGATGGTCACACGGTTGTCTGCTGTCATGAATCCAGCATCGGCATCAATGACGGGCGACGGCAGGCCCCAATTGCCCTATGTGGACAAAGGTGACCGTCAACGCCTGTGGAGGAACACCGTGAGAGCAGGCTACGGCGTGGAGCTCCGCTGCTTCGCTAGCCGTTCGCGGCGCAATTCCACGCGGCGTCGGCGCTGGTTAGCCAGCGACACGAGGAGTGGCGGGACGTGTACGCCCTGGGCCGCCATTTGGCGGCGCACTTTGCGGCGGGTCATGAGGATCAGGACCGTACCCACGAGCAGGAACAGGAACTGCACGCTCAAGGCGATGCGGAAGGGCGCCAGGCCGTACAGCTCCCCGCCCGAGAAACCGCTGGTGTGGAGGAGGTCGAGGATGAGCCCCACCAAGTAGATCGTCACGAGGGCCGCAACGAAGCCACCCACATTGACGATGCCGGTGGCGGTGCCGATCCTGTGGGAAGGATTGAATGTCCGGGCAAAATCAAAACCGATCATGGACCCGGGGCCGCCGATGGCCAGCGCAACCACCAACAAGGCAAGCAACCATAGGGGCGCCCTGCTCGGCAACAGCAGCACCGCAGCCCATGCGAGCGCGGTGGCCGCCGTAATCAGGAGGACCATGGCCGAGCGCCGCATGGGGTGCCTGGCCACGAAGGTTCCAAACAACGGCCCCACGAGGATGCTGGTGACGACGAAGAGTCCCATCAAGGCGGACACGGTGGCAGGGTTCAGGCCCTGCGCCGATACCAGGAACGGGTAACCCCAGGACATGGCGAAGACGTTGCCGCTGAACTGGACTGTGAAGTGGCACCAGAGTCCCAGGCGCGTCCCGGGCTGCTTCCAGGCACGCGCAAGTGTCACGCCTGTGGCGCGTAGCCCTTGGGCGCTCTCCCGCGGCGGGTGACCCGGCGGAACGTCCCTGAGCAAGGCCAGAACAAGGACAACGGCGAGCGCCGACAACGAGCTCAACGCCAGGAAGGCCGTATTCCAACCCGCCGAATGAAGGACCAGCGCGAACGGCACCACACTGATGAGCTGGCCCAACTGGCCCGACATTCCCGTCAGCTGGGTGACGAGCGGAACCCTTGCCGGGGCGAACCAGATAGGCACGAGGCGGATCACGGAGACGAAGGTCATGGCGTCACCGGCGCCGACGAGGACCCGGCCGAGCACGCCTGCCGGAACAGCGTCGGCATAAGCCAACTGGAGTTGGCCGAGGCCCATGAGCACGGCACCGCTGGCGATCATGGCGCGCGAGCCGAAGCGGTCAACGAGGAGCCCGACCGGTATCTGGAGGCCGGCGTAAACCAGCAGTTGAAGCACCGTGAAGAAGGAAATGGCCGCCGCACTGGCATGGAACCGTTCGGTGGCCTCCAGTCCGGACACGCCGAAGGATGTGCGCTGGGCGACCGCCACAAGGTAGGCAAGCACCCCAATCGTCCAAATGAGCCAGGCGCGGGGTGCGTTCACCCTTCCATTATGCCCGGGGCCGCATTAAAGCTGCTTTATGGGCGCGCATCTTTACGTGCGAGATACGCCTCAACCGCCGCGCCCAGGTCCTCGGCGTTGGGCAGTTCATCATTCTCGTCGGCGAGCAGGGAACGGCGGACTGTTCCCTCGGCCTTGTCGTCATAGCGGGACTCCAGCTTGGAAACCACCTGCTGCACGTCCTCGGATGCTTCCACTTGTTCGGCGATCTGCCTGCCCACTTCCCTGCCGGCCTCGCGAAGCCGGTCCGTCGGCAGCATCAGGGACGTGGCCGCACCGAGGTATTCGAGTCCTGCGACCGCTGCCGGCGGGTACTCGGCATCGGCGAGGTAGTGCGGGACGTGGATAACGTACCCGGCCACTTTCCGCCCGGCCTCAACCAGCCGCAACTCGAGGATGTGGCCGACGGCCGCAGGAACCTCAACAGTCGGCTTCCACGTGGAAATGCCTTCGATGAGTTCCGGGCGGTTACCGTGCACCGTGACACCGACCGGCCGGGTGTGCGGAACAGGCATGGGAATGGAGTGGATCCAGGTCACCAAGTTGACGTCCAGTTTTTCCACAATCCCGACGACGGCGCGCGCGAAACGCTCCCATTGGAGATCAGGTTCAAAACCGGCAAGCAGGAGGAACGGCTCGCCCAAGCCGTCATTCAGCTTGTAAAGCGCCAGTTGAGGGGCTTTGTAGTCCTCCAGATGGTCTTCGACGAAACTGATGTGGGGACGGCGCGTGCGGTAGTCGATGAGCTGGTCGGCGTCGAACACAGCCACGGTCTCGACTTCGAGCGTATCCAGTAGTTCCCGGTTGATCTGCTGGACCACGTGACCGGCATCAGCGAATCCGGTGAAGCCCATCAGCATGTTCAGGCCCCTGATATCCGGGCTGTGGAAGAGCTCGATGTTGCTCGCATAGAGCGACTCAGGGTCAAGGAGTGAGCCGGAAATCCGTTCAAACACGGCATGTTCCTTTCGCAGTTTCAAATTCTTGGAGGAGCAGGCGGCTGCACGCCGCAGCAGACGCCTCGGCGGCCGGCCACGCTCCATGTATTGGTACAACGCCCCGGACGGGCCGCGCATTCCTGTCGGCCAATGTGCCGCAACTCTCATTTAATTGCTTTCCCGCGCAACAGACAGACTACGATCGAGACGTGCCGCCGTGTGCGGACCCAAGCAACCACCGACGTTGTCACAAGCGGACAACCGAGGGGTACCAGGGCCGGGCGCCTAACATGCAGCCCGGCCAAGCCATGCAGAGAGAGATGAGGACAAATCCTCGTGGTGAAGACTACAGACATCACCCTTGGCACTATTGCCAAGGACCTGAAGAAGGCGCCCAGCGACGCACTCGTGATAGCCGTTGGACAGGGGGAAGACGGGCCGGTACTGCTCGGGAACCCGCTGGGGGCGAAGGCCGCGGAAACCCTCGCCGCTTCATTCGGCCTCCTCGGCATCACGGGAGCACCCGATCAGGTACACCGTCTGCCTGGTCTTCCGGAGACCGGTTCGGGCGTCCTCGTCCTGGCAGGTGTCGGCAAGGTCGCCGGCGACGCCCTCCTCGCCGAGGAAACCCTGCGCCGGACTGCAGGATCCGCCGTCCGCCAACTGGCCGGTTTGTCCTCCGTGACGCTGGCCCTCCCGACGGCGTCCCTCGCCGACGTCGCAGCCGTCGCCGAAGGCGCCGTGCTGGGTTCGTATTCCTATACGGAGCACCGCTCCAGCAAGGACGGCCTCAAGGATCCGGTCGGCAAGGTCCTGATCCACACGGCGTTTGACGGCAAGGACGTCGAGCCCGCGCTCGATCGGGCACTTCTCGTGGGACGCGCGGTCAACGACACCCGCACCCTCGTCAACCAGCCTCCGAGCCACCTTTACCCAGAGTCCTTTGCCGAAGCTGCCAAGGAACTCTCCAAGGGACTGCCCGTCAAGGTCACCGTGTGGGACGAAAAGCGCCTCGAAAAGGACGGTTTCGGCGGAATCCTGGGCGTTGGCAAGGGTTCAACCCGCCAGCCGCGCCTCGTCAAGGTCGAGTACGCCCCGGCCAAGGCCACCAAGAAGATCGCGCTCGTCGGCAAGGGCATCACCTTTGACACCGGCGGCATTTCCATCAAGCCTGCCCTCGGCATGGGCGACATGAAGAGCGACATGGCGGGCGCCGCCGTCGTACTTAATACTGTCCTGGCCGTCGCCGGGCTCGGGTTGCCCGTCAAGGTGACCGCGTGGCTCTGCATCGCCGAGAACATGCCGTCCGGCGCTGCACAGCGCCCGGCTGACGTTCTCACGGTGTACGGCGGCAAGACGGTCGAGGTCCTCAACACCGACGCCGAGGGACGCCTGGTCATGGCCGACGGAATCGTCGCGGCCAGCCTCGAGCAGCCGGACGCCATCATCGACGTCGCGACGCTGACGGGCGCCCAGCTGATCGCCCTCGGCAACCGCACTGCCGGTGTCATGGGTTCCGACGCCGTCACAGGCGCCCTCAAGTCCGCTGCGGACCGCGCGGGCGAACTCGTCTGGCCGATGCCGCTGCCGGAAGAACTGCGGGCCAGCCTCGATTCGCAGGTGGCCGACATCGCCAACATCGGCGAACGCCACGGCGGAATGATGACTGCGGCCGTGTTCCTGCGCGAGTTCGTCGGCAAGGACGCCGAGGGCAAGCAGATCCCCTGGGCACATGTCGATATCGCCGGCCCGTCCTTCAACAACGGCAGCCCCTACGGCTACACGCCCAAGCAAGGCACGGGCTGCACTGTCCGGACGCTACTCGCCTACGTCGAAGACATGCTGGCCACGGCCTAAGCGCGTCCCCAAGTGGGGCCGGTTCATGACCGGCCCCACGGCCCGACGTGAGTCTGGCCACAAGCGCCCCACAAATGCCCCGGCAGGGTGGAGCATGGATAAGTGGTTCGCTAAGGTGAACCAAAGTAGTCACAAATGCAAGAGAACTTCGGTGCTGGCATAATCGCGGCAGTACAAGTTCCAAGACCAGATGACGCGTAGTCGCGTGTCATCGCTCACGCGAGGGAGCGTCCTAGTGGCCGATCAGGCAACTGCGCAAGAATTCGACATCCTGGTACTCGGTGGCGGCAGCGGCGGCTACGCCACGGCTCTGCGTGCCGTTCAGCTAGGTTTCACCGTTGGCCTCGTCGAGAAGGGAAAGCTCGGCGGCACCTGCCTGCACAACGGGTGTATCCCCACCAAGGCCCTGCTGCACTCGGCGGAACTGGCCGACCACGCACGCGATTCCGCCAAGTACGGAGTCAACGTCACGCTGGACAGCATCGACATCACGGCCGTGAACGCCTACAAGGACGGAATCGTCGCCGGTAAGTACAAGGGCCTGCAGGGACTCATCAAGTCCAAGGGCATCACGGTCATCGAAGGCGAAGGCAAGCTGCAGGGCACCGACACCGTCGTCGTGAACGGCACAGCCTACAAGGGCAAGAACATCGTCCTGGCCACGGGTTCCTACTCCCGTTCCCTGCCCGGCCTGGAAATCGGCGGCCGGGTCATCACCTCCGATGAAGCGCTGACCATGGACTACATCCCCAAGAGCGTCATCGTGCTCGGCGGCGGCGTCATCGGCGTCGAATTCGCTTCCGTGTGGAAGTCCTTCGGCGTCGACGTCACGATCGTTGAAGGCCTCCCCTCCCTCGTTCCCAACGAGGACGCCGCCATCGTGAAGAACCTTGAGCGCGCCTTCAAGAAGCGCGGCATCAAGTTCAGCACCGGCGTCTTCTTCCAGGGCGTCGAGCAGGACGACAACGGCGTGAAGGTCACGCTGGTTGACGGCCAGACCTTCGAAGCCGATCTCCTCCTTGTTGCCGTGGGCCGTGGCCCCGTCACCGCCAACCTCGGTTACGAAGAAGCCGGCGTCACCATCGACCGCGGCTTCGTCATCACCAACGAACGCCTGCACACCGGCGTCGGCAACGTCTACGCCGTCGGCGACATCGTCCCCGGCGTCCAGCTGGCCCACCGCGGGTACCAGCAGGGCATCTTCGTCGCCGAAGAGATCGCCGGCCTCAATCCGGTGGTCGTCGAAGACGTGAACATCCCGAAGGTCACCTTCTGCGAACCTGAAATCGCCACCGTTGGCTACACCGAAAAGGGCGCCAAGGAGAAGTTCGGCGAGGACCAGGTCCAGACCCAGGAATACAACCTGGCCGGCAACGGCAAGAGCTCCATCCTGGGCACCGGCGGCATCGTGAAGGTGGTCCGCCAGAAGGACGGTCCGGTTGTCGGTATCCACATGATCGGTTCCCGCATGGGCGAGCAGATCGGCGAAGCACAGCTGATCGTCAACTGGGAAGCACACCCGGAGGACGTGGCCCAGTTCATCCACGCACACCCGACGCAGAACGAGACCCTGGGCGAAGTCCACCTCGCGCTGGCAGGAAAGCCGCTCCACGGCTAAGTCTTTACGCAAGACACCCGGTCCTGCGCCCGCACGAACTGCGGGCGCAGGACCCCAGCAGGCAACACTCATCCGCACTAAAGATCAATAAGGAGAACGGGGACGACATGTCTGAATCCGTTAACTTGCCCGCCCTCGGTGAAAGCGTCACCGAAGGCACCGTCACTCGCTGGCTCAAGCAGGTTGGTGACCGAGTGGAAGTCGACGAGCCCCTGCTCGAAGTTTCCACCGACAAAGTAGACACCGAAATCCCGTCCCCTATTGCCGGCATCATCGAAGAAATCCTCGTAGCTGAAGACGAGACCGCCGAAGTCGGCGCTCCCCTAGTCCGGATCGGCAGCGGCAGCAACGGCGCTGCAGCGCCCGCAGCCGCTCCTGCGGAAGAAGCACCGGCAGCCCCCGCACCGGCAGCTGAGGCTGCACCTGCCCCTGAAGCGGCACCGGCTCCCGCAGCCGAAGAATCCGCAGCCCCCGCCGCAGCATCCGGGGAGGCATCGGGTCACGACGTGACTCTCCCCGCCTTGGGTGAAAGCGTCACCGAAGGCACCGTCACCCGCTGGCTCAAGGCCGTCGGCGACACCGTCGAGGTGGACGAACCGCTCCTCGAGGTCTCCACCGACAAGGTCGACACCGAGATCCCCTCCCCCGTGGCCGGTACTTTGCTCGAAATCCGCGTCAACGAAGACGACACTGCTGAAGTCGGTTCCGTTCTTGCCGTCATCGGCTCCGGCGCCCCCGCCGCAGCAGCACCGGCACCCGCCGCCGCACTGGCACCCGCAGCCGCTCCGGCACCTGTAGCAGCAGCCCCCGCCGCGGCGGCACCCGTTGTTGAAGCCGTACCCGCTCCGGCAGCACCGGCACCGGCAGCAGCACCGGCTGCCGCGGCACCGGTTGCCGCACCCGCAGCGTCTTCGAGCGAGTCCGGCTACGTCACTCCCCTCGTCCGCAAGCTGGCCAACCAGAACGGTGTCGACATCACCACCGTGACGGGCACCGGCGTCGGCGGCCGTATCCGGAAGCAGGACGTGCTTGCCGCGGCCGACGCAAAGAAGGCCGCAGCCGCTGCGCCGGCGTCCGCAGCTCCCACGACCCCCGGCAAGCCTGCTGCCGCCCCCGTGGCGGCCTCTTCGCTCCGCGGGACCGTGGAGAAGGCCCCGCGCATCCGCCAGGTCATCGCCCGCCGCATGCGCGAGTCCCTCGAAACCTCAACGCAGCTCACCCAGGTGCACGAGGTCGACATGACCAAGATCGCCAAGCTCCGCCTCAAGGCCAAGGGCTCTTTCGAGGCCCAGAACGGCGTCAAGCTGACCTTCCTGCCGTTCATCGCCAAGGCCGTGGCCGAAGCCTTGAAGCAGCACCCCAAGCTGAACGCTGCGTACGACGAAGCCAAGCAGGAAATCACGTACCACAACGCGGAACACCTCGCGATCGCGGTGGACACCGACAAGGGCCTGCTGGTCCCGGTGATTTCCGACGCCGGCAACTTGAACCTTGCCGGCCTGGCCAGCAAGATCGCCGATGTCGCCGGCCGTACGCGCCAGGGGAAGATCGGTCCGGACGAGCTGTCCGGCGGTACCTTCAGCATCACCAACATCGGGTCTGTCGGCGCGTTGTTCGACACGCCGATCATCAACCAGCCCCAGGTGGGCATCCTGGGCACCGGCGCGATCGTCAAGCGTCCGGTTGTCGTTGCCGACGAGAACGGTGACGACTCGATCGCCATCCGCTCCATGATGTACCTGTCCCTCACGTACGATCACCGCCTGGTTGACGGTGCCGACGCTGGCCGCTTCCTGCAGACCCTCAGGGCCCGCCTTGAGGAAGGTTCCTTCGAAGCCGACCTGGGCCTCTGATTCCAGTCATAGTGTGACGGGAAGGTCCCGACGGGAAACCGCCGGGACCTTCCCGTTTTTCATGCCCGGATATTGCCCCGTGGCTTTGCTACGGCTCGTAGAAGATTCTGGATAAGCTGGAGCCATGACTATCCTCTTCAACGTCCTGCTGTTCTTGCACATCGTCGGCGCAGCCATGATTGTGGGCTACTGGATCGCCACCATGAAGCAGCCGACTGTGCACCCGCGCCAGCGGGATGGCGCCTTCGTGCAGCTGATCACCGGTATTGCGATGATGGGAATCCTGCCCATGCTGCCCAATGCCGACCCTAACTACTTCAAGCTCGGCATCAAGTTCGCGATCGGTCTCGCAGTGGCCGTGCTCGCCGTCATCGGCTCGCGCAAGGTCAAGAAGGGCGAACCGGTCTCGACCGGCCTGGCCCACGGCGTCGGAGGCCTGGGATTGCTCAACATCGCCATCGCCACGATCTGGCAGTAATCCCCGCGTGGCAGTCACAATCCTCTGAGAGCGGACAGCGGTGCGCCGCCGCCGTCGAATCCCTAGGATTGATCCCGGCGGCATCCGGTTTCCGGATGCCAATTCGCAACGACGCTGAGGAGTGAACATGGCTACAACACGCACCGCACACACCGTATGGAACGGCAACCTGATCGAAGGCGCCGGCAACACCACGCTGGACAGCTCCGGACTCGGAACCTTCAACGTCACGTGGAAGGCCCGCGCGGAGTCCGCAGAGGGCAAGACCAGCCCCGAAGAGCTGATTGCCGCAGCACACTCGGCATGCTTCTCGATGGCGTTCAGCAACGGCGTGGCAGGTGCGGGCTTCACGCCGGAAGAGGTCAACACCAAGGCCGACGTCACCTTCCAGCCGGGCGAGGGCATCACGGGCATCCACTTGACCGTGAGCGCACGCATCCCCGGTGTCTCCGAAGAAGAATTCCAGCGCCTCGCCGAGGACGCGAAGGTCAACTGCCCGGTATCCCAGGCACTCCGGGCAACTCCGATCACGCTGGATGCCACGCTCGCTTCCTAGCGGCAACACGTCCAAAGCAGCGAAGTCCCCGCCTTTCCATCCGGAAGGGCGGGGACTTCGTTTTGCCGGCCTTCAGCCAGCCCTATTGCGGCCTCGCGGGCAAGGCCGCGGGGCGCACCTGGCGGTAGCCTTCACGCAGCGGTGGCCGGTCCGTGGGTAGTTCCTGGACCATTTCCTTGAGCGCGCCGATCCCGTACTCCAGCTGGGGATCCGTGCCGGCCGCATAGGCGTGGGGCGGGAACACCACTTCAATGTCCGGCTCAACCCCGAAATTCTCCACGCTCCAGCCGATGCCGCCTGAGAACCACGTGGCATAGCGCGGTTGGGTCACCCCTGTGCCGTCAGCCAGGGAGAAACGGTTGTCGATGCCCACGACGCCGCCCCAGGTCCGGGTGCCGATGACCGGGCCGATGCCGCGGAGTTTGGACACCTGGGTGATGATGTCGCCGTCGGAACCCGCGAATTCGTCGGCCAGGATGATGACGGGGCCACGCGGGGCGTGATGCGGGTAGGTGCGCGGCTTTTCGCCGCGGGGCATGCTCCAGCCGGTGACCTTGCGTCCGATCAGTTCCGCCACGAGCTGCGAGGTGTGGCCGCCACGGTTCCGCCGCACATCGACAACCAACCCGTCCAGCGCGGTCTCGGTATCGAGGTCCCGGTGAAGCTGCGCCCAGCCGTTGGCCATCATGTCCGGGACATGCAGGTACCCGAACTTTCCGTCCGAGGCCTCGCGCACGGTGCGCCTGTTGGCGTGCACCCATTCCTGGTACCGCAAGCGTTCCTCATCCTTCACCGGAACGACGGCGATCCGCCGCTGCTGGCCGGCCCCCTCGCCGTGCCCGCCGCCATTCAAGATCGTGAGTTCCACCGTCCGGCCCGCTGCGCCCACCAGCTGTTTGGCTGGAGTACGGTCCGCGGAGAGCCCGACGCCGTCGATCGCCAGGACAACGTCGCCCACCTTCGCGTCGGATCCCGGCCGCGTCAGCGGAGAGTTGGCCAAGGGGTCCGAAGAGTCTCCGGCGAGGATGCGCGTGATCTCCCAACCGGCCTCCGTGAGCTTGAGGTCGGCGCCGAGCCTGCCCTGTCCATTGCTCCCGGGTTCGCTTACCGCCACCGGACGCACGTAGGCGTGGGAAGTGCCCAGCTCACCGTGCAGTTCCCACAGAAGGTCCACCAGGTCGTCGTGCGAGCCCAAGCGTTCGACGACGGGACGGTACCGTCCATGTACCGATTCCCAGTCCTGGCCGGCCATGTCTTCGGTCCAGAAGAAGTCCCGCTGCAGTCGCCACGCTTCGTCGAACGCCTGTCCCCACACGGCCAACGGATCCATGACCACCCGGATCCGGTTCAGCTCAACCTTGACCAGCTCGCCCGATTCTTCCTCAACCTTGGCGTCGGACGGTACGGCGACAACCTTCTTGTCGTTGACGAAGACCAGTTTCTTGCCGTCTCCGGACAATCGGTAGCGCTCAACCGCGGACGCGAGTGTGACCTGCTTCTGCTTCGAAAGCTCGTAGCGGACCAGCGCCGGAGCGGGTGCCTTGTCCTGCACCGTGCCGCGGCCATCTCCCGTGACGCCTGAGAGCGGGGTGTCGAGCCACAGCAGTGCGCCGTTGGAGGCCGAAAGGGCCGAGTAGTTGCCCTGCGGCACGGGGACGCCGATGACGCGCAACGGCAGCCCCTCACGGTCCACACGGACCTTGACGGGGGTCCCGGCGCCATCCCCCGGACCAAACTTCTCGCCGTTCTTCCCTTCGGGTACGGCGTCCGCTTCGTCCTCGTCCAGCAGGTCCACCACCGGGCCGAAGGGCGAAGGAGTGGCTGCAGCCAGCGCCACGAGGTACGGCTTGATGGGGCTGGGGAAAGACAAGTCGAAGGCATGGCCGTCATAGACCGGATCAAAGCTGCGGTTCGAGAGGAAGGCCAGGAATTTGCCATCGGGAGTGAAGGCCGGCGATTCGTCGCAGAAGCGGCCATCGGTGACCTCCACGATGTCTTCCGGGTTGGCGGTGCTGACCATGCGCAACTTGCTCCGCGACCCGAAGGACGTCACAGGCTCGGACCAAGCGAGCCATTGTGAGTCCGGCGACCATGCGAGGCCTTCGATGCTGCCGTCCCCTACGCTGACAAGCAGCGACAACGTGCCACTGGCAGTGTCGGCGAGGTAGGCGTCCCCGAATGCGGTACCCACGGCAAGCCACCGGCCATCTGGACTGGCTTCAAGGGCGCTTGGACGGGCTGCCTTGGGGAAGTCGATCCTCAGGAAGTCGAGCCGCGACTCCTCGGCTCCGCCACCCGCGGAGTCGGCCGGGACAGCCTCGGCGTCCGCGGACGCCGTAGCGCGCTCGGCGTGCGGTTCCGGCAGCCGAACCGCGGACGTCACGGGCTGCCCCGCAATGGCCGATGCCGAGACCGGGCGGGGCAATTGTCCGGCGCCGTCCTCTTCAGCTTCGCGTGGCGCGGGTCCAGCGTCCTGGACTGGCGCCTCGACGGCAGGCCGCGAAAAACGCGGGGCAATCCTCTTGATGTACAGGGAATCGACGCCGTCGTGGTCTGCTACATAGGCGATACGACCGTCAACAAGGGGGCGGGGAAGCCTTGCGCGCACGCCCGGGGTCGCTTCGACAACCCGGGACGGTCCGTCCTTGTGGCGCAGCCAGTGGATGGTTCCGTGGGATTCCACCGCGCTGGCCGAACCTGCTGCGTTGGGGAACACGTCGCCCAAGTGGGCGGCGGCATTGAGGGGTGACGGGCGGCGCGACTGGGATGCCGAGCCCAGCGAGATGTCCACCCGCGCGGCCTCGGCATCGGCATCGAGCGTCGGCAGGATCCACAACTCACCCGCCGATTCAAAGATGACCCGCTTGCCGTCGCTCGCGGCGTGCCGGACGTAGAAGTCTTCGTGATCGGTATGCCGGCGCAGATCCGAACCGTCCGGCTGCACTGAATAGAGATTTCCGTACCCCTCATGGTCTGAGAGGAAGGCGATCCGTCCACCTACCCACAGCGGGTCCGCGAGGTTCCCGTCGAACCCGGGAAGCAAGCGGGCGAACTCGCCGTTCCCGTCGGCGTCGATCCACAGTTTTCCGGCGGTACCGCCGCGGTACCTCTTCCACCAGGCAGGCTCGCGGGAAAGCACGCTCGCAAGGACAACGGGACGCTCGTCCCCCACTTCCGGGCCGAACGCCACCGATTCGACGGGGCCGAAGGGAAGCTCGACGGCGGGGCCGCCATCGAATGGCAAGGCGTACGCATGCGTGTGCCGCCCCTCAGCCTGTTCGAAAGCCGTGGTGACCACAATGTCGCCTGTGGAGGTGAATCCCTTGACGCGGGTGGTGCTGTGGCCGAAGTAGCTCAACTGCCGGTACCCGCCGCCGTCGACCTCTGCCGTCACCACCTCGGGAGCGGTCCCGACGATCGTCGTCCAGACGAGCCGCTTTCCGTCCGGGGTGAAGCGCGGATTGCGTGCAGGAAGCTGCTGGGCCGAGATCCGCCACGCGCGGCCTCCGGCCACGGGCGCAATCCAAACGTCGTCTTCGGCCACGAAAGTGATCAAATCACCGTGCAAATGCGGGAAACGGAAGTAGCTGGAGGAGGTCATTGTTCGATCATAGTCAAAGGAGAACCGAGCCCTTTTGAGGCCTGCCGTAATGCCGAAGTGATGCTTGCCATGATGAGATGGGGCATGCGAATCGTGATCTCGGGTGCTTCAGGATTCATCGGAACCGCGCTCTCCGCCCATCTCCTCGGCAGTGGGCACGACGTCGTCCGGCTCGTCCGCCGTCCGCCAGCAGGAGCCGCCGAGGCATATTGGGATCCGGCCGCGGGTCAATTGGATGAGGCGGTACTCGACGGTGTGGACGCCGTGGTCAACCTCTCCGGGGCAGGCATCGGGGAGCGCCGCTGGACCAAAGCACGCGTGCGGGACATCATCGACTCACGTTTGCGGACAACAAAAACGCTCACGGCAGCCATGGGACGGCTGGGAACTCCGCCCGGAACGTTCCTGAGCCAGTCGGCCTCGGGTTACTACGGCTCGTCCCGTGCCGGCCTGCTCCGCGAGGACGCGGGGCCAGGCAAAGGCATGCTGGCCACCCTGTGCGTCGATTGGGAGGCCGCCGCCCACACGGCACCCGCCGGCGTGCGGGTGGTGACGCCGCGTACGGGTGTGGTCCTCAGCCCTGATGGCGGAGCGCTGGGGCCGCTCCTTCCGTTGTTGAAGATGGGCGTGGGCGGACCACTCGGTAACGGCCGGCAGTATTGGCCGTGGATTTCCCTCGTGGATGAAGTTTCAGCCTTCGAATACCTGCTCAACTCCCCGCTCGAAGGTCCCGTCAACGTGTGCGCCCCGGAAAGTGCCGACGTCAACGCCATCGTTGCGCAGCTGGCGGCGGCCCTGCACCGGCCGGCTTTCCTTCGCGTACCTGCCCCCGCGCTGCGACTTGCCCTCGGCAGCCATTTGGCAGAGGAACTTGTCCTTGCCAACCAGCGCATGGAACCGGCACGGCTGATGGACTCAGGCTTTGCCTGGCAGCACCCCGCGCTGGCGGACGCCGCCCGATGGGTGGCAAACGGCGGCAAATGATCGCTTAAGACTGCTTTGCCAGGATCTCGGTGATCCTCCATGCGTCCTCGCCACGCAGGAGAACCACCCTGAGTTCCAGTGGTTCGCCCCGGGGACGCGCTCCGACTACCTTCCCAGAGGCGTCCCGTTCTTCATAGGCGGAGGTTTCCACCGTGACAGCGACCGTTGCCCCGTCCGGGCCGGAAGGGCCCTCCACGCTCACGCTGGTTAGAGTGGTGGTGAAGCCAGCGAGCACCAGGCCGGCGCGGATCAATTCATCCCTGAGCCTTCCATCCGAGGCCGCGGCCGCCGAGCCCTGCACATTGACGTGGTCCAGGAGCGCAAACTTGCCGGAACTCAACGCTGTGTCCCGGATCGCCGACAGTCCCCTGATCGCTTCCTCGGGGTTTGGTGATCGGATCATGTTCCGTGCCGCCGCCGGAACCTCTGCCGCCGCGGGAACTCCGTCGAGGACGGTCTCAGGCGCCGAAGCGGAGGCTCCGGCCGCCGGTCCCCGATCCTCGGCCTGCCACGCCGTTCCAGCCCACCACACGGTGGTTATTGTTCCGGCGCCCACAACTATCCCGAGGGCAAGCACAATGGACGCCACCCGCCGTCGTACGGAAACATGCGCAACCGCCCGCCTATGTCTTCGTCCCACTCCCGGACGGCCGAAGCTGAAAAGCGCCGCGATGCGGGCGCGCTTTGAACGGGGACCCAAAGCCCGACGCCGGGTCATCAGTTCCGGAACAACCGTCGCGTGCACCGAAACGGACAGGTCCACGGCCTCCGGCGCTGCGCTCCTGTAGACCGCGACACCCAATTCGGCCGCGGAGGGCCGCTGTTGCCCATCGGGATGGAGCCCGGCCTCGATGGCAACTGCCAGGGCCGTGGGGACCGCGGGCACCAGCAACGTCAGGGGCGGCCTGCGTGCCGCGGTGTCCGGAGCCGAACCGGTGAGGCAATACCAGCCAAGGGCTGCGAGGGCGTAGGTATCGCGCTGCGGCTGGAGTTCCGCGGTCCCGCGGACAACCGGATCCGGATCCACGAATCCGGGAGTTCCGGACTCAGGGACCCCGGCAGCGTCCCCCACTGCGCGGGAAATGCCCATGTCCGAGAGGAGCGGCTTCCCTTGGGCAGTGAAGAGCACATTCCCGGGCGAAACATCGGAATGTGTCATGCCGTGGCGATGCAGAAAGGCCAATACCTGTGCGAGCGGCGTCAGGATAGTCACCGTCTCACCCACGCCAAGACGTCCCCTGCTGGACACCAACTGCCCAAGCGAGCCACCGGGGGCGTAGTCCATGACCACGCCCAAGCCGCCGTCGAAGGACCCTGCCAACTCAACGACGCCGTGGACCTTGACGAGGTGCTCATGGTCCAGGCTGGACAGAAGCCGCACCTCGCGGAGCACGGCAGACTTGGCCTCCCCCGGACTCACCGTCGCCGGTCTGCGGCCAAGGCATTTCACGGCGAAATTGCGCCGCGACCGCTGCTCCGTTGCGAGCCACACCGTGGCGCTCCCGCCGCGCCCCAACTCACGGACCGGAACAAAGCCTGGGATCAAGGGTTCTGAAGGTTCGATTCCCTCGGAAGGCATGACCCCCTCGTGGTCCCGACCACTCTCGCCGCGCGAAAAAGTCTCCATGCTCAACAAATACCGGAAATCGCGGATTGCCGCAGAAGTTATCCACAGGCCAGAAGTCCGCGGCCCCGCAAGCAAGACGAGTACGACTGAGAGCTTGGCCACAAAATCATGGCTTGCGTCCAGCGGGGTCTAAGCTTGTCCCCATGACTCTTGAGTTTTCACAGCTGGGTCTTGCCCCGGATTTCGTTGACTACATGCAGGGCTGGGATATCCAGCGCGAACTCCACAACAAGGTTGTTGCCGGCGAGAAACCGAGCACCGTCCTGCTCCTTGAACATGCTGCGGTGTACACGGCTGGCAAGCTCACGGAGGACCACGAGCGCCCCTTTGACGGCACGCCGGTTGTTCCCGTGGACCGTGGCGGAAAATTGACCTGGCACGGACCGGGACAGCTCATTGCCTACCCCATCCTCAAGCTGAAGAACCGAGCCGGGATCCGTGACTACGTCGAGCGCCTCGAAGCCGTCATGATCGCGATCATGGAGGACTACGGAATCAAGGCCACGCGGGTCAAGGGCCGGGCCGGCGTCTGGGTCCTCGCCGACGAGAAGGGTCCGGACCGTAAGATTGCGGCAATCGGCATCCGTGTCCTCGACGGCGTCACTATGCACGGCGTGGCCATCAACTGCAGCAACGATCTCGCTCCCTACGCGCAGATCATCGCGTGCGGCATCACCGACGCCAGCGTCACCACCATGTCCATTGAGACCGGCAGGACCATCAACCCGGCCGACATTGCCGAGCGCTTCATCGAAGAGTTCCTCAAGCACGAAGAAGCACTCGTATCCAGCCCCGAAGGAGCACTCCAGTGACCCTGGCACCTGAAGGCCGTAAGCTGCTGCGCGTTGAACAGCGCAACAAAGCCGTCCCGGTCGAACGCAAGCCCGAGTGGATCAAGGCCAAGGTCCAGATGGGCCCGGAATTCGTCGGCCTGAAGAACCTCGTGAAAAAAGAAGGCCTGCACACCGTCTGCGAGGAAGCCGGCTGCCCGAACATCTTCGAGTGCTGGGAAGACAAGGAAGCGACCTTCCTGATCGGCGGCTCCGAATGCACCCGCCGCTGCGACTTCTGCCAGATCGACACCGGCAAACCCTCCCCCGTGGACATGTTCGAACCCACCAAGGTCGCCCGCTCCGTCCAAGCCATGCAGCTCCGCTACGCCACCGTCACCGGCGTCGCCCGCGACGACCTCGAAGACGAAGGCGTCTGGCTCTACGCCGAAACCGTCCGCAAGATCCACGAACTGAACCCCGGCACCGGCGTCGAACTGCTCATCCCCGACTTCTCCGGCAAACCCGAACACATCCAAGCGATCTGCGACTCGAACCCGGAGGTCTTCGCGCACAACGTCGAAACCGTGCCCCGGATCTTCAAGCGCATCCGCCCCGCGTTCCGCTACGACCGCTCCCTGGACGTCATCACCCAGGGCCGGGCCGCCGGCATGGTCACCAAATCCAACCTGATCCTGGGCATGGGCGAAACCCGGGAAGAGATCTCCGAAGCCCTGACCGACCTGCACGCCGCCGGCTGTGACCTGATCACCATCACCCAGTACCTGCGCCCCTCCGAACGGCACCTGCCCGTGGACCGCTGGGTCAAACCCCAGGAATTCGTCGAGCTCGCCACCGAAGCCGAGGAAATCGGCTTCCTCGGCGTCATGTCCGGCCCCCTGGTCCGCTCCTCCTACCGCGCCGGACGCCTCTGGGCCACCGCGATGCGCAAGAAAGGCCGCGAAATCCCCGCCCACCTGGCCCACATCGCCGAAGGCATCCAGGACTCCGGCACCACCCGCCAGGAAGCCCGCACCCTCCTCGCACACCACGCATAGCACGTCGGCCCAGCACGGTCAAAGGACCGGATCCCGGACAAATCCGGCGTCCGGTCCTTTGGCATAAATCACGTAGAATTAAGGCACTATGGCGAAATCCCCTGATCCCAGCAACTCGACAACATCGGCTGCCGACGCTCCCAAACGCGGCTTGTTTTCCCGCAAGCCCAAGGAAGCCAAGGCCAAGAAGCCGAGCCAGCTGAAGCAGATCGGCGAGGTCTTCAAGATGACCCGCCGCAATGACCCCATCGTCGTGTGGCTCATGCTTCTGGCGTTCCTTGGCGTCATTGCTGTCAGCCTCGTCGTGGGGCTCCTCCTGAACAACTGGGTCACAGGCCTCATCATCGGCATCCCCTTGGGCCTGCTGGCAGCCGTCTTCATCCTCTCGCGCCGCGCGGAACGTGCGGCCTTCGCACAGATTGAGAACCAGCCCGGAGCTTCCGGTGCGGCTTTGGGGACCCTGCGCCGCGGCTGGATCACCGAGGATCAGCCGGTCGCCGTCAACCCGCGCACCCAGGACGCCGTCTTCCGCGCCATCGGCCGTCCCGGCGTCGTGCTGGTCAGCGAAGGACCGTCGCACCGCGTCAAGCCCCTGGTTGACGCCGAGCGCAAGAAGCTCGCACGTATCCTGCCGAACGTCACCATTCACGTGATCGAAAGCGGCCGTGGCGAAGGCCAGGTTCCCATCAGCCAGATCGCAAAGACCATGAACAAATACAAGAACGAGCTCACTAAGGTTGAGGTCGGCGCTGTCAGCAAGCGGATCTCTTCGCTGGGCAACCGCCTGCCGATCCCCAAGGGCATCGACCCCTATAAGGCACGGCCTGACCGCAAGGCCGCACGCGGACGCTAACCAACACAAAAGCCGCCCGTTCCTGGAATCTCCGGGAGCGGGCGGCTTTTTCGTCTGCGTAGAAAGTTACATCCGAATGAGGATTGTGTTCATGGCTCTGTCATGGAGTCCGCGCTGGTCGGGATCGAAAACAACCGCGGGAATCACCAGGCACAGGAGGATCGTCCTGACCAAAGCAGCCAGGGGTCCCGCCTGTGCTCCCCCGAGCCGTACTACGTGGATGCCGGCAACCCGGTGTCCGATGCTATAGCCCAGCGTGCCGATGAGAAGGATCTGCTCCACGGCAAACACAGCAAGCGTCGCCCATTGGTTGCCGCCGAAGGCAAAGTTGCTGATCACCAGGGCAATGACCCAGTCAATGCAGATTGCCAGGATGCGACGGCCGGCCCGGGCCATTGAGCCGGGGCCGGACTCGGGGAGGCCGAGCCGTGCTCCCGGGTACTTGGAGATTCCGGACGTGTCCGGCCCTGTGAGCCATGAACCAATATCTTTACGATCAACCACACTTCAAGCTTACGGCTTCACCATCGCACGCCCGACGGCGGGAGGTTTCGCCAGTGGGAGATCAGTTGTGTTCACAAGGAAACAGACACACAGGCGTAAGACATAGACTGGCACTGCAGTAGACCAGTAGCGTTTACACGGCAGGCAGTTCTGTAACCTGCTCGAAACAATACCGACACTCCGGGGAAATCCCATTTCCCTATGGTTGGAGAAGTTGCTAGCCGCCGCATCAGGGATACTTTTTTGTTTCCCTGCTTTCGGTTTGCGCTGGATCAGACGGCCCGTGGGGCCTGTTACCTGTTATGCGTTAGGAGCATAGATGTTCAAGACTGCGGACGAAGTCCTCAAGTTCATCAAAGACGAAGATGTTAAATTCGTCGATATCCGCTTCACCGATCTTCCGGGCGTCCAGCAGCACTTCAATGTGCCGGCCAAGAGCGTTGACGCTGACTTCTTTGTCAACGGCCAGCTCTTTGACGGATCTTCCATCCGCGGTTTCCAGGGCATCGCCGAGTCCGACATGCAGCTCATCCCGGACGTCACCACGGCCTTCATCGACGCCTTCCGCATCGAGAAGACCCTCGCGCTGAACTTCTCCATCGTGAACCCGCGTACGGGAGACCCGTACCACCGCGACCCGCGCGGCGTTGCCGAAAAAGCCGAAGCCTACCTGGCCTCCACCGGCATTGCGGACACGGCATTCTTTGCTCCCGAAGCTGAGTTCTACGTCTTCGACAACGTCCAGTTCGAATCCTCCCCGCAGGGTTCGTTCTACAAGGTCGACTCGATTGAAGCCCCTTGGAACACGAGCCGCGAAGAAGAAGGCGGAAACCTCGGTTACAAGACCCCCTTCAAGGGCGGTTACTTCCCGGTATCGCCGGTTGACCACCAGGCTGACCTGCGCGACGCGATGTGCCTCGCCCTGGACGAAGCAGGCCTCGAAGTCGAGCGCTCGCACCACGAAGTCGGCGCCGCCGGCCAGGCTGAGATCAACTACAAGTTCACCACTCTGGTGCATGCTGCCGACGACCTGCAGAAGTTCAAGTACGTCATCAAGAACACTGCGTGGGAGTACGGCAAGTCCGTTACCTTCATGCCGAAGCCGATTTTCGGTGACAACGGCTCGGGTATGCACTGCCACCAATCCCTGTGGAGCAACGGCGACCCGCTGTTCTACGACGAGAAGGGCTACGCCGGCCTGTCCGACACCGCGCGCTGGTACATCGGCGGCCTGCTGAAGCACTCCTCTGCCGTACTCGCCTTCACCAACCCCACGGTCAACTCGTACCGCCGCTTGGTCAAGGGCTTCGAAGCTCCCGTCAACATGGTCTACTCGCAGGGCAACCGCTCCGCCGGCATCCGCATCCCGATCACGGGCTCCAACCCGAAGGCCAAGCGCATCGAGTTCCGCGCTCCGGACGCCGCTTCCAACCCGTACCTGGCGTTCTCCGCCCAGCTCATGGCCGGTATCGACGGCATCCGCAACCGCATCGAGCCCCCGGCTCCGATCGACAAGGACCTGTACGAACTGCCTGCCGAGGAAGCCAAGGACATCCCCAAGGCCCCGGGCTCCCTTGAGGAAGCCCTCGAGGCCCTGCGCGAGGACAACGAGTTCCTGCAGGCCGGCGGCGTCTTCACCCAGGACCTGATCGACACCTGGATCGAGTACAAGTACGAGAACGAGATCCGTCCGCTGTCGCTGCGCCCGAACCCGTACGAGTTCGAGCTCTACTACGGCGTCTAGCTAGATTGCAGGGCTAAACCGCCCTGACCGCAAAGCGCCCCCCGCCCGTTCACCGGGCGAGGGGCGCTTCCGCTTTTAACCGCAGCCTCACAATTACTCGCTTCCGGCCGTTGAAGGTTCGAGGCTCCCAGCCTCTGCAAAGGAGAATTTGACGCAGTTTTGACGCAGCTGGGCAAGGTTTAAGAAATGAGGCTTTGGAAAAGACCCATCGTGCACGCAATGGCGGCCCTCGCAGTCATGCTGTTGTGGGCCGCCGGCGCATCAGGAGTTGACCGGATGGCAGCAGCCAACATACCTGCCCCTGCTCCGATTGGTTCGTCAGTTCCCGCGGCAGACGGACAGCCACCCCTGCGCCGCCTCGTCCTCCGCGGCCTCGCCGAGGGGTCGCTGCCCGGAGGCTTCCCGCACGACGAATTTCGAGAAGAAGCGTACACCGAGAAACATCAAGAAAAACACCACGTTGAGCCGACCATCCTGGCTTAGCACTGATGCGCGCCGGAGCCCAACGCCGTCTCTGTTTACCGAATCGGAAATGTCCGCAATGAAATTACCCCACAAAAAAAGACGGCTGTGTCCGCTAAGACACAGCCGTCCTTTGGTAAGGCCCCGGATCGCCGGAGCCGGACCCCCAATTTTCCTACACCCGCCGGCGCCCACTAATCAACCTGAAGAGGAAGACAACAATCGCCAAGACGATAAGTATCGGGGCGATCCAGAGAAGGAACCCCAGGGCCTTTACCGTGCCGCCAATGATAAAGAAAACGATCGCGATGACCGCGACGATTCCGAGGATGACATTCATGATGTACCTTCCGTTTCAGTCGTAAACATTCTGATGATTGCCTTTATCGCTGTGCAAACCTCAGCAACCTTACTGTAAGCATGCTTATTATTCCAATCCGCATCCGCGGAAGCCTGTCGCCGCAGTGGACGCCGTGGTACGTTCAGCGTGATCAGGATGCTTGGAAGCGAGTCCTCACCCCGTCCGGCTCCTGGCGCAACTTCTGAAAGCGGAGGCATACGATGGCAACCTTGATGATCTTCCATGAGGTCGACGACGTTGAGCACTGGCTGAGCTCACCAAAACGGGAAGAAATCTTCGGACCCATGGGTATTACGGTCCGAACGTTCGCAGACCCGGCAAAAACCAACCGTGTCGGCCTGATCGTCGAAGTCCCGGACATGGAAACATTCCAGCGGATGATGGAGTCCGAAGTTGCGGCCGATGCCATGAAATACGACGGCGTGCGCCCGGAAACAATCCTGACGCTCGTCGAGTCCTAGATATGGCCTAGCCGCCGAACCTCCGGTACATGGTCCATTGAGGACCGGAGGAACCACCCAGATATCTGCCCGTTTGGAGAAAACCCGCTTTTGCGTACGCAGCCCGGGCTGCGGGATTGCGTTCGTTAACCGAGAGTACGACGCCGTCCTGCCCGCCACCCAGCCTCGCTGTCAGCTTCTGCGCTTCACGGACCGCAGCTACAGCCGACAGGGAGCCCAGGCCCCTCCCCTGGCTCGGCTGGTCGATCAGGAACCCACGCAGGAGCCACGCGGAATCGTCGTCGGGCCATCCCGCCAAGGTCGCGGCATCGGCCTGCAAGGTGAAGACACCGACGGCGGCACCGGCCGCTTCGATCACGTACGGCCGGCGGCTGTCGTCTTCGAGGCCCATGAGCATCATCTTGAACGGATCCCCTACGAAGTCTTCCTGCCCCGCGGCCAATTCCATCGCCGCGACGTCGCCGAGCGTTATGGCGCGTGCATCGTCGTCGAGATCCTTCAGCGGAATGAGCCACACGGTTTCGAGCATCCTTCGAGCTTAGCCGCCTCTGCCCTCCGCGGGGGCGGCTGGAGCTGAGCTCACTGGCCGTAGAAGTCCTTCTCGAACACAGCCCGGGTCCTCCGGCTCAGGCGCAGATAATCTTCCTCGAACACCGCGGCTTGCCCGGGAGCGTAACCGCACCATCTGGCAACGGCCTCAAGATCCCTGCGGGAGGCAGGGAGGACATCGGAGGCGCGCCCGGTGCAAATCACATTCGCAGAGCGGATACGGCTCGCGAGCCGCCAGGCTTCGCGAAGCAACACGATGTCGCTCCTGTCGATCAAGCCCAACGACTCAATCGCGTCGAGGGCCTGCAGGGTCGAAGTCGTCCGGAGTTGCGGATGCTTCCCTGCGTGTTGGAGCTGGAGCAGCTGCACAAGCCATTCGACGTCGCTGAGTCCGCCCCTGCCGAGCTTCACATGCCTGGCCGGATCGGCGTTTCTCGGTAGCCGTTCGGACTCGACGCGTGCCTTGACGCGTCGGATCTCACGCACATCTGTCTCCGCCAGCGATTCCGGGTAGCGGATCGGGTTGATGAGCCTGAGGAACTCCGCGGCCAATTCGTCGTTTCCGGCCATTGGCTGAGCCCGCAACAGCGCCTGGGCTTCCCAGATGAGGGACCACCGCCGGTAATACTCCGCGTATGACTCGAGGGAACGCACCATGGCCCCGTTCTTCCCCTCCGGGCGAAGATCGGCGTCGACGCTGAGGACCCGCTCCGCGAGGATGGCCGGTTTGAGGGGTTGGGTCAGCAACGTGGAAATGTGCCCCACGATGGCAAGGGCTTGTTGCTGGGCTTCGGATTCACTCACGCCGGGAAGGGCGCGGTGGACGTACATGACGTCGGCGTCAGAGCCGTAGCCGATCTCTCGTCCGCCTTGCCTGCCCATGGCAACCACCAGCACTTGAGTCTTGAGGGGGCCCTCGGAAGCCACGGTGGTCTCGGCGACGTGCAAGGCGCCCAAAACCGCTGCCCGGTCGGCATCGGCCAGTGCCGCGCCCACAGCGTCTTGTTCCAGGAGGCCGGAACTGTCCGCGATGGCGATCCGGAGGATTTCCCGGCGCCTGATGAGCCGGATGAGCCGCATCGCGTTCGCCGGATCGGCGTGGCGCGACATCTTGGACTGGATTTCCTGCCACTGCGCTTCGAAGCTAAGGGGCGTGAGTTCCTTGTCGGCACCAAGCCACGCAACGGATTCCGGGGAAACCTCCAAGAGATCGGCGATCAGCCGTGAATTGGAGAGCACGTGGCAAAGCCGCTCGGCCGCCGCTTGGGAGTCCCGGAGCATCCCGAGATACCAATGGGTGGTTCCGAGGGCTTCGCTGACGCGGCGGAAGGCGAGCAGTCCGGCGTCGGGATCCACGCCTTCCGCGAGCCAGCCGAGAAGGATGGGGAGCAGTTGCCGCTGCAAGGCGGCGCGGCGGCTGACCCCTGCCGTGAGGGCCTCGATGTGGCGCATGGCGCCTTGCGGGTCGCGGTAGCCGAGTGCCGCGAGCCGGCCTTGGGCGGCTTCCGGCGTGAGCCGGGCGTCTTCGGTGCTCAGCTTCGCGGCCGTGTTGAGCAGCGGCCGGTAGAAGATCCGGTCGTGAAGTTCGCGAACGGACCGCTTGGTCTTCTGCCAGGTTTCGATCAGGGCGTCCGGATGCGGCCTGCCCGTCGAAAAGGGCCCCAGGACGGCCTTTGCGAGGAAACGCAAGGACTCCTGGCTCGTAGGCATCAGGTGGGTACGGCGCATCTGGAACAACTGGATACGGTGCTCAAGAACCCGGAGATAGCGGTAGGCGGCGTCGAAGGCCGCGGCGTCCACCCGGCCGATGTAGCCACCCGCGGACAGCGCCGCTATCGCCGACGTCGTATCCCGGCAACGGAGCGTTTCATCGGACCTTCCGTGGACGAGTTGCAGGAGCTGCACGGTGAACTCGACATCGCGCAGGCCGCCGGGACCGAGTTTGATCTGGCGCTGTTCTTCCGCCGGGGCGATGTTGTTCGTTACCCTGCGGCGCATCGCCTGCACCGATTCCACGAATCCTTCCCGGCCGGCCGAAGCCCACACGAGCGGTTGGACGGCCTGCTCGTAACGCGAGCCCAGATCCTTGTCCCCCGCGATCGTCCGGGCCTTGAGGAGCGCTTGGAACTCCCAGCTTTCAGCCCACTTCGCGTAGTAGCTCAAGTGCGACGGCAACGTCCTGACCAGGGGACCCGATTTCCCCTCGGGCCGCAGATTCGCGTCGACCTCCCACAGACCGGGTTCGGATCCCGTGGACGAAATGGCACGGGAGATCCCGGCGGCCAAGGCCGTACCGATGGTTGCAGCCTTGGCGTCCTCCAGGTTCGGCGCCTCGATCACGTAGATGACGTCGACGTCGGAAATGTAGTTGAGCTCGCGGGCACCGCATTTGCCCATGCCGATGACGGCCAGCCCGACGCCGGCAATATCGGCGGGATCGAAGGTCGCCGCGGCTTCGGCCCTGGCAACCGCCAGGGCTGCTTCGATCGCTGCACCGGCGAGGTCGGCCAGTTCGGCGCCGACGGCGGGCATGAAGTCCTGGGGACTCGCGGCGCAGAGGTCCTTGATGGCCAGTTCGGTCAGCCCCCGCCGGTAAGCCGTCCGGAGTGCGGTGTAGGCGCTGGCCCCCGTCATCGCGGCAACGGGCCGGGGAGAGTTGGGGTCCGCCTTGACCGAGCGGAGCAGCTTCGTCCGAAGCTCACGGGGGTCGGCAGACAAGGGTTCCGGGCTGACGCGGACATCAAAGACGTCCAGGTGTTCCGGATGCCTGATCAGGAACTCTCCCAAGGCCTCGGAGGCCCCCAGCAAACGGTAAAGCGGCTCGCTGCGATCCGGGTGCTCCCCCGCGAGCTGCCTGAGTGAGGGATGCTTCTCAATCAAACGGACGAGCGACTGGAGCGCGGTGTCCGGGTTGGCGCTCAGGTGCAGGCCGGCAAAGATCGTCTCCTGGTCGATGCCGTCGAGTTCACGCGCGGCAAGGAACCGTTCACCCTTTTCAAGATCGCTGAAACCGGCCGAGATGAGCCGGCGGGCCAGGCTCACACTCACAGCCTAGAGAATGCCGAGATTGCGCTTGAGCTCGTAAGGAGTGACCTGGAGCCGGTAGTCCTGCCATTCCGCACGCTTGTTGCGCAGGAAGTGGTCAAAGACCTGTTCGCCGAGGATGTCCGCGACGAGTTCCGAATCCTCCATGGCGCGGATGGCATCGTGGAGGCTGGCCGGCAGCGGCGTGTGACCCATCGCCTTGCGCTCGGCCGTGGTCAGCGACCAAACGTCGTCTTCCGCGGCGGCCGGAAGGTCGTAGCCTTCCTCGATGCCCTTGAGCCCGGCACCCAGCAACACGGCGTAGGCGAGGTACGGGTTGGTGGCGGAGTCAATCCCGCGGTATTCGATCCGTGCGGACTGGCCCTTGCCCGGCTTGTAGAGCGGCACACGAACCAAGGCGGAACGGTTGTTGTGGCCCCAACTCAGGTAACTCGGCGCTTCGCCGCCGCCCCAGAGACGCTTGTACGAATTGACGAACTGGTTGGTGACGGCTGTGAATTCCGGCGCGTGGTGCAGGATACCTGCGATGAACTGGCGCGCGGTCTTGGACAACTGGAATTCGGCGCCGGCCTCGTAGAAGGCATTGGTGTCACCCTCGAACAGCGAGAAGTGCGTGTGCATGCCTGAACCGGGGTGGTCCGTGAACGGCTTGGGCATGAACGTGGCGTAGGTGCCTTGCTGCAGGGCCACTTCCTTGATGACCGTGCGGAAGGTCATGATGTTGTCCGCCGTCTGGAGGGCGTCCGCGTAGCGGAGATCGATCTCGTTCTGGCCGGGTCCGCCCTCGTGGTGGCTGAACTCCACGGAGATGCCCACGGATTCAAGCATGGTGACGGCCGTGCGACGGAAGTCCTGCGCCACACCGCCGGGCACGTGGTCGAAATAGCCGCCCTCGTCCACGGGAACAGGAACGCCGTTGGCGTCGAGGTCCTGGGACTTGAGGAGGTAGAACTCGATTTCAGGATGCGTGTAGCAAGTGAAACCCATGTCAGCGGCCTTGGCGAGGGTGCGCTTGAGCACGTTGCGGGGGTCGGCGGCCGACGGCTCGCCGTCGGGGGTCAGGATGTCGCAAAACATCCTTGAGGTCTGCTCGGTTTCACCACGCCATGGAAGGATCTGGAACGTAGAGGGGTCCGGCTGGGCCAGCATGTCGGATTCGAACACCCTTGCGAGGCCTTCGATAGCCGAGCCATCGAAACCCAGGCCTTCTTCGAAGGCACCTTCCACTTCTGCCGGCGCAAGTGCCACCGATTTCAGGGAACCGACGACGTCGGTAAACCACAAGCGTACGAAGCGCACATCACGCTCTTCGATAGTTCGCAGAACGAACTCTTGCTGGCGGTCCATGGGGCCTCATTTCCGGGTAAACGTCCATGCCGCGGGTTCGGGGTTCGAAGCCGACGACAACTCAGCATTCACTCTACTAAGCATTGGCCCGGATTGGCTGCACCCCCGGTTCGCGTAACACAGCGTTTACAAATGTGAGGCTCCTCATGCGCCGGTGGCTAGGACGGCCGGTACCGCATACGCTCTATTCATGGCCCCAAGCAACAGTTCCGATTCCAGCATGCCCGCCGAAATTCCTGCGCCTTACGGAACCGGACCTGCCGCTGCAGGTTCCGGAGCTTCAGCGGTTGCTTCAACTCCGAAGCCCGCCGCCCGGATCCGCACCCATCACCTGCAACAGGCCAAGGCCAAGGGTGAGCGATTTGCGATGTTGACCGCCTACGAGCAATACACCGCTGAGATTTTCGACCAGGCCGGCATAGAAGTGCTGCTGATAGGCGATTCGGCCTCCAACAACGTCTTCGGGAACGAAACCAGCCTCCCTGTGACCGTCGACGAACTCCTCCCCTTGTGCCGCGCAGTGGCCCGATCCGCCAAGCGTGCCTTGGTTGTGGCCGATCTTCCTTTTGGAAGCTACGAAGTGTCGCCGGAGCAGGCAGTGGCAACAGGCGTTCGCTTCCTCAAGGAAGGCCTGGCGCACGCCGTCAAGATCGAAGGCGGGGCGTTCTATGCGGGAACCGTGCGGGCCATGGTCCAGGCAGGCATTCCCGTCATGGCCCACATCGGCTTCACGCCCCAGAGCGAACACTCGCTGGGCGGCTACCGCGTCCAGGGCCGGGGAGATGACGCCGCGCGCCTCGTCGAAGACGCCGTTGCCCTCGCGAATGCCGGAGCGTTCTGTGTACTCATGGAGATGGTTCCCGCGGAAACCGCGGCCGCCGTCGACGCAGCCATTGACGTGCCGACTATCGGAATCGGCGCAGGCAACGCGACCACGGGACAGGTCCTGGTGTGGCAGGACATGGCCGGACTGCGCGGCGGCAAGATGGCCAAGTTCGTCAAGCAATATGCGGATCTGCGCACCACCCTGAGCGAGGCAGCGAAGGCGTATGCCGACGACGTCAGGTCCGGCCAGTTCCCGGGCCCGGAACACTCCTTCTAGGACCGGAACCGGCCCTCGTCGCCGCTAGTCCTCGTCGTCTTTGTCCCAGGCTTCGTTGCGGGCCTTGACCTTTTCGAGGGCATGCTCGGCTTCCTCGCGGGTCTTGTAAGGACCGATCAACTGGGACCAGTCAGACAGCGCGTCCTCTTCGATTTGGTGTGTCTGAACGTTGTACCAGAACTCCGCCACGGTTTCTCCTTTGCGAATCCCGCCGTAAGCTCGGCGGGGCCGGTTGCCCTGCGTGCGGGCCGATATTTAGCTACTTAGTTACTTGCGTCTCGTGCGTCCCTTATATGATCAATCTATGCCTTCTCCCGCTCTGACCGCACCCATCGGCACGCTCACCCGTGGAACCGTCAGCCCACAGCTGCCAGTACCGGCGTCCATCCCGCGCCCGGAGTACGTCGGCAAGCCGGGACCGGCGAAGTTCACCGGTTCAGAGGTCAAATCGGCGGAAACCATCGAGAAGATCCGCATCGCCAGCAAAATCGCGGCCCAGGCGATCGTCGAGGTCGGCAAGCATATCGAGCCCGGGGTCACGACGGACCAGTTGGACCGGATCGGCCACGAGTTCATCCTGGACCACCACGCCTACCCGTCAACTCTTGGCTACCGGGGCTTCCCCAAGTCCCTGTGCTCCTCGCTCAACGAGGTCATCTGCCATGGAATTCCGGACAGCACCGTCGTCCAAGACGGCGACATCCTGAACATCGACATCACGGCCTACATCAACGGCGTCCACGGAGACACGAACTACACGTTCCTGGTGGGAGACGTCGACGACGAGTCGCGGCTTCTCGTTGAACGCACCCGGGAGTCGCTCAACCGGGCCATCAAAGCCGTAGCGCCGGGCCGCGAAATCAACGTGATCGGCCGGGCTATCCAGTCCTACGCGAAACGCTTCGGCTACGGCGTGGTCCGCGACTTCACCGGCCACGGCGTCGGCGAGGCATTCCACACGGGCCTGATCATCCCCCACTACGACGCCGCGCCGGCCTACAACACGGTCATCGAAGCCCGCATGGTCTTTACGATTGAACCCATGCTCACCCTCGGAACGATCGAGTGGGACATGTGGCCCGATGAATGGACCGTAGTCACCCGCGACCACAGGCGGACCGCGCAATTCGAACACACCCTGTTGGTCACCGAGACCGGCGCCGAAATCCTGACTCTTCCTTAAGCTCTCCGGAAGGTCACCTGCAGCCGTTCGTGCTGCGACATGCCCACCCCTCCTGCCATGAACGGAAACGCATTGACCAAGAAGGATGAGAAGATCCACAAGAACGGCCCGCTGATCGGCATCGACGTCGGTGGCACCGGCATCAAGGGCGGCATCGTCGATCTCAAAAAAGGCAAGCTGCTCGGGGACCGCCTCCGTATTCCCACGCCGCAGCCCGCCACCCCCGAAGCCGTCGCCGAAGTGATCGCACAGATCGTCGAAGAATTGTCGGCCCGGGAGGATGCTCCGGCCAAGGGCTCGCCCGTGGGAGTCACCTTCCCTGGAATCATCCAGCACGGTGTGGTCCGCTCGGCCGCAAACGTGGACAAGTCCTGGCTCGACACCGACATCGATTCGCTGCTCACCAAGCGATTGGACCGTCCCGTCGAGGTCATCAACGACGCCGACGCAGCCGGACTCGCTGAAGCCCGCTACGGCGCGGGCGAAGGGGTCGACGGCACGGTCCTGGTCATCACGCTCGGCACAGGCATCGGCTCAGCCTTCATCTTCAACGGGCACCTCGTGCCCAACGCCGAACTCGGCCACCTCGAAGTGGACGGCCACGACGCCGAAACGAAGGCATCCGCCGTGGCACGTGAACGCGACGGCTTGAGCTGGGAAGAGTACAGCGTGCTGCTGCAGCGCTATCTCTCCCACGTCGAGTTCCTGTTCTCCCCGGAACTCTTCATCATCGGTGGCGGCATTTCGAAGCGTTCGGACGAATACTTCCCCCACCTGAATCTGCGGACCCGCATCGTCACCGCGGAACTGAAGAACGACGCCGGGATCGTGGGGGCCGCGCTTGACGTCGCCCTCCACCACAAGCTGGCCAAGTAGCACGGCAGCCTTCCGGATGGACGACGGCGTGCCCGACGTCGCGATTGTCACCGGCGCTAGCCGGGGCATCGGCGCCGCCATAGCCCTCAGGGCAGCGGCAGCCGGGTACGCCGTCGTCGTCAACTACTCCAAAGACTCCGACGGCGCACGGAACGTTGCAGCGGAAATCCGGGCCAATGGCGGAACGGCCTGTAGCGTACAGGCCGACGTCAGCGACCCCTCGCAGGTTGTCGCGCTCTTCGACGCCGCGGCCTCCTTAGGCAGGATCACCGCCGTGGTCAACAACGCCGGCATCACGGGCAACCTCATCGGCAATCTCATTGATGTGCCGAGCGAAACGATCCGCCGTGTCATGGACGTCAACGTCAACGGATTGGTCTTCGTCTGCCAGGAAGCTGTTCGACGCCTGTCCACCGAGAGCGGCGGGCCGGGCGGCTCCATTGTCAACGTTTCCTCGACCGCGACCAAAGCGGGTTCACCCGGCACGTGGGCGCACTACGCTGCGAGCAAGGGCGCTGTTGACGTCCTGACGGTTGGCCTCGCGTCCGAAGTAGCAAAACAGGGTATCCGGGTGAATTGCGTGGCGCCGGGAAGCACCAACACGGGATTGCACGCAGCCGCTGGGATGCCCGACCGTGTGGAACGGCTCAACCCGGGGATCCCCTTGGGCCGGGGCGCAGAACCCGATGAGGTGGCCGCCGCCGTGTTGTGGTTGATGTCCGACGACGCCGGCTACATCACCGGAGCCGTGTTGCCGGTCTCGGGCGGACGGTAGCAGTGATGCCGGTGGTGGCTGCGGCTTCCCCTCCGCTGCCACCACCGGAGCTAGATGGGGCTCTTCTCGGAGCTCTTGCCCTTGGCGATTTTCGCCGCATTCTCGGCCGCTGCGCTTTCGGCTTCGTGGCGGAGCAGCGAAATGGCCGATTCGAAGTCCTCAAGCGATTCGAAGGCCTGGTAAACGCTGGCAAATCGCAAGTAGGCGACTTCGTCGAGTTTCTGGAGTGGTCCCAGGATGGCCAGGCCGACCTCGTGGGCGTCGATTTCAGCCGCACCGGAAGAT
This sequence comes from Arthrobacter sp. FW306-2-2C-D06B, assembly GCF_021789175.1. Taxonomy (NCBI): domain Bacteria; kingdom Bacillati; phylum Actinomycetota; class Actinomycetes; order Micrococcales; family Micrococcaceae; genus Arthrobacter; species Arthrobacter sp. FW306-2-2C-D06B. The sequence goes on along the minus strand of NZ_CP084560.1, from coordinate 1,745,904 downwards.
CGGATATTTTCCTCGACTTCCTGGGCCAGCATCGCGAGGTCGTCCTCAGTCACGGGACGCCCCTGGCAGGCCTTCCGAACGCCGTTGATGATCTTGATCCGGCTGAAGGGCTCCCCCACGCCGGAGCGTTTGATGACGGAAAGGCTTGTGGTCTCCACGGTGGTGAACCGGCGTCCGCACTCGGGGCACTGGCGCCGACGGCGGATGGCCGAGCCGTCGTCGGCCATTCGACTGTCCACGACGCGTGAGTCGGGGTTTCGGCAGAACGGACAATACACGCTGGGCCTCCCCTGTTTGGTTCCGGCCCCCTGTCCTCACGGCGGCATCGGCCGGGGACGCAAAGGGTGCCGGAAGTTTGACTTCCGGCACCAGTTTACGGCTACATAAGGCCTAATGACAAGCCTGTAATTACTATATGTAGTGGTTGTGACCCATACATGTAGTGGTTTAGGCCCCCGCGAAACGAATCTTGACGGCGTCGCCGTGGCCGGGAAGGTCTTCGGCGTCGGCGAGGCTCACAATGTGTTTGCTGACCTGTTCCAAGGCAGCCTTGTCGTAGTTGATCACCTGGACGGCGCGAAGGAATGTTGTCACGTTGAGGCCGGAAGAAAATGCTGCTGTACCGCTCGTGGGCAAAACGTGGTTGGAGCCCGCACAGTAGTCTCCGAGGCTGACCGGGCTGTAGTCCCCTACGAAAATCGCGCCAGCGTTGCGGATCCTTGCGGCCACCGCGGCCGCGTCCGCCGTCATGATTTCCAAATGTTCTGCCGCGTACGCATCGCAGACCGCAATGCCCTGCTCGATATCGCCTACCAGCACCACGCCTGACTGCGGGCCCGACAATGCCGTGGTGACCCGTTCGCTGTGCTTCGTGGTTCCTGCCTGCACCGCGAGCTCCCGCTGCACAGCCGAGGCGAGTTCCTCGGAGTCGGTGATCAGGACAGACGCCGCCTTGGGGTCGTGCTCGGCCTGGCTGATGAGGTCCGCGGCCACGAGCGCAGGACGGGCGGAAGCATCAGCCAGGATGGCGATCTCGGTGGTGCCGGCCTCGGAGTCGATCCCCACGACGCCTTTCACAAGCCGCTTCGCGGTGGCGACGAAGATGTTTCCGGGACCGGTCACAACGTCCACGGGCTCGATGGGCTGATCATCGCCGGCCCCCGGGATACCGTAGGCAAAGGAAACAATCGCCTGGGCACCTCCGATGGCATAGACCTCGTCGATCCCGAGCAAAGCGGCTGCGGCCAGGATGGTGGGGTGGGGCAAGCCTCCGAAGTCCTTCTGGGGCGGGGAAGCCAAAGCGATCGATGCGACCCCGGCAGCCAGCGCCGGAACGACGTTCATGATCACCGAGGACGGGTAGACGGCCAGGCCGCCGGGAACATACAGCCCCACGCGGCCCACCGGTACCCAGTTCTGGCTGACGACGGCGCCGTCCCCCAGTTCCACATCGACGTTCGCGGGCCGTTGGCCATCCGCAAAGCGCCGGACACGGCTGATGGATTCCTCCAGGGCCGCGCGGACCGACGGGTCCAGGTTTTCAAGGGCTTCGGCAAGGGCTGCGGCCGGCACGCGGGGGTGGGACTGTTCCACGCCGTCAAACGCCAACGCGAACTCCCCAAGCGCCTCGAAGCCGCGCGAACGGACGGCCGCAATGATGTCCAGTACTTTTTGCTCGGCGTCCGCCATGGTCTGATGCTTCGCCCGGGGCACCGCGGCGCGCAGTTCCGCCAAGGTCAGGGACCGTCCGCGCAAGTCAATGCGGCGGAAGTCCAGGGACTGGGCGGCGGTTTCGGCAGGATTCTCCGGAGAAATGGTCACCAGATCATTTTACGGGGCAAGCGGCGGTGCCTCCGGCTGCTTTCCCATCAAGCTGAAAAGAGTCAGGAGGAATGTCACAAGGGCCGTCGCCCCCGGCCACAGCAAGAGTGCCGTCGCCGCCCGCAAGGTGAAGCCCTGACTTCCGTTTGCGGCGGGACCCCACCACTGTGCGGCCAGCAACCCCACCTGCCAAGCCACCAAGGCCCCTGCCGCTCCACCCAGGACTGCCAGGAACGTGCGGATGCCGTGTCCCGGCTTCCGGACCTTGCTATCGAGCAGGACCGCCGTGAAGCAGCCGGAAAGCAGCAGAAGCCCGGCCAGGACCAAGTCCCTCGGAAGCCGCCCGGCCGAGGCTGTGGGATCGGAGAGGGCAGGATTTCCGGAGATCACGTTGAGGCCGCCCGGAGCCAGCAGCCACCATGCGAGACCCAGCACGATGCCCGAGGCTGCAGGCACTGCGAGCCACAGCCACCATGTGCGGTCTCGCGTGTCCGGGTCCATGTGCGGGTCCGTGTCCCCCGTGGAACCGGAGTCGAGAAGGTTCGGTGTTGGCTTGGTCATGACACAAACATTAACAAACGTTTCTGGACGCTCAACAAGCAAGCGTCCCGGCGGGCAGCGGAATACGCTGAATCCACCAGCGTTATTACCAATAGCTCACGCAGGAGAATGGCAAAGTGGCTTCGGACAATTCGGCTTTTGAAGCAACATTCAAGCAAATGTTCCGCCGGCATGCCGCCGGCGTGGCCATCATCACTGCCGACCTCCACGGCAAGCCTTTCGGCTTCACCGCGACGTCCGTGGCTTCGTTGTCCGCCGAGCCGCCACGCTTCACGTTCAACATGTCCCGCAGTTCCAGTTCCTGGCCCGCGGTGGCGAATTCGACATATATCGGCCTGCACATGCTCGGCCTGGAGAACCAGGCCCTCGCAGACCGCTTCGCCCGCACCCAGGAACGGTTTGAGGGCGATCACTGGGAACCGGGCCCGTTCGATGTCCCCATCCTCAAGAACGTCGCCGGCTGGTTGATCGGCAAGATCCAGATGCGCCTGTCCTTCGAAAACAACGCGATCGTCGTGGTGGAGGTTGTCGACGGACTGGTCGGCGAGGACGACACTCCCCTGCTTTACCATTCCGGCTCCTACGGCCAGCCGGTTCCGCTCGACTATGAGATCTAGTTAGCTGTCCAGGCAGGTCGGGCCAAGAAGTACCTTGAGGTCACCGAAAAGCGACGGAGTGGGATTCACGCGCATGTGCACGGGCAGGCCCATGACCTCGACCTTGGAGTCACCCTGCAAGTGGAGCCTGACCTCGGAGTTTCCCCGGTGGGTGGTCAAAACATCACGAAGGTCAGTGACGACGGCCTCGGTTGCCTTGTAAGTGGGCATCGTGATGACGAGGGGACCGTTGGTGCTTTCGCTCAGGTCCGGAACCGAGAGCTCCATGCAGTTCAGGGTGACCGCACCGTCGTCGCGCCGCTGCAGGCGGCCCTTGACCACCACGATCAGGTCCTCCGCGAGGACCGAGGCGATGGGGCCGTAGACCTGGCCGAAGAACATGACTTCGATGGAACCGCCCAGGTCTTCGATCTCCGCCCGCGCGTAGGCGTTGCCGCTTGCCTTGGCAATCCTGCGGCTGAGCGAGGTGATCATGCCCGCAATGGTGACGATGGCGCCGTCGTGCGGTCCGTCTTCTCCCAGGATCGAGGTGATCGACTGCTCGGCGTGCTGGCTCAACACGCCCTCAAGCCCTTGAAGGGGGTGGTCCGAGACATAGAGTCCGAGCATGTCACGCTCGAAGGCGAGTTTGTCTTTCTTCTCCCATTCCGGCAGGTCCGGGATCTCCGTGCTCAGGGAGGCTTGCGGCTCCTGGTCCTCGAATCCGGCGAAGAGATCGAACTGGCCGATCGCCTCATTGCGCTTGAGGGTGATGACAGAGTCGATCGCTTCTTCGTGCACCATCGCCAGCGCACGGCGGTGATGGCCGAGGGAGTCGAACGCACCGGCCTTGATGAGGGACTCGATGGTGCGCTTGTTGCAGACCACCGCCGGAACCTTCATGAGGAAGTCCTTGAAGGAGGTGTAGGCGCCCTCGTTCGCCCTGGCCGCCACCATGGCTTCCACGACGTTGACGCCGACGTTGCGGATAGCCCCCATTCCGAAGCGGATGTCGGTTCCGACAGGGGTGAAGTTGAGGCTTGACTCGTTGACGTCCGGCGGCAGGACCGTAATGCCCATGCGTCGGCATTCATTGAGGTAGATGGCCGATTTGTCCTTGTCGTCACCCACGGAGGTGAGCAGGGCGGCCATGTATTCGGGAGCGAAGTGGGCCTTCAGGTACGCGGTCCAGTAGGAAATGACCCCATACGCGGCGGAGTGCGCCTTGTTGAAGGCGTAGTCGGAGAACGGGAGCAGGATGTCCCACAAGGTCTTGACGGCTTCCATGGAATAGCCGTTGTCCTGCATGCCCTGGGAGAAACCGGCAAACTGCTTGTCCAGTTCGGATTTCTTCTTCTTGCCCATGGCGCGGCGGAGGATGTCGGCTTGGCCAAGTGAGTATCCGGCCAGCTTCTGGGCCACGGCCATGACCTGCTCCTGGTACACGATCAGGCCATACGTTCCGCCGAGGATTTCGGAGAGCGGTTCCTCGAGCTCGGGGTGGATCGGGATGACTTCCTGGATCTTGTTCTTACGCAGGGCGTAATCCGTGTGGGCGTTGGCGCCCATGGGACCTGGCCGGTATAGCGCCAACACGGCGGAGATGTCTTCGAAGTTGTCGGGCTTCATGAGCTTGAGCAGCGACCGCATGGGCCCGCCGTCGAGCTGGAAGACGCCCAAAGTGTCGCCGCGCGCCAGCAGCTCGTACGACGCCGGATCGTCCAACGCAAGGTGCTCGAGATCGAGGTCGACGCCTCGGTTCATCGTGATGTTTTCGAGGGCGTCGGAAATGATCGTCAGGTTCCTCAAGCCGAGGAAGTCCATCTTGATCAGGCCAAGGCCTTCGGACGTCGGGTAATCGAACTGCGTGATGACCTGGCCGTCCTGGATGCGGCGCATGACAGGAATGACGTCGATGATGGGGTCCGAAGACATGATGACACCCGCGGCATGTACGCCCCACTGCCGCTTCAGCCCCTCGATGCCCAGCGCGGTCTCGAAGACTTTGGCGGCCTCCGGGTCCGTACTGATGAGCTGGCGGAAGTCTCCGGCCTCGCCATAGCGCTTGGCCTCGGGGTTCTGGATGTCCGCCAGCGGGATGTCCTTGGCCATCACGGCCGGCGGCAACGCCTTGGTGAGCTGTTCACCCATGCTGAACGGGTAGCCGAGCACACGGGAGGAGTCCTTGAGCGCCTGCTTGGTCTTGATGGTGCCGTAGGTGACGATCATCGCCACGCGCTCGTCGCCGTACTTCCGGGTGACGTACTCGATGACCTCGGAACGGCGCCGATCATCGAAGTCGACGTCGAAGTCGGGCATGGACACGCGGTCCGGGTTGAGGAAGCGCTCGAAGATCAGGCCGTGTTCCAGCGGGTCGAGGTCGGTGATGCGCATGGCATACGCCACCATGGAGCCCGCACCCGAACCACGGCCCGGGCCCACCCTGATTCCGTTGTTCTTGGCCCAGTTGATGAAGTCGGCCACCACCAGGAAGTATCCCGGGAAGCCCATGGACGTGATGACCTCAAGCTCATAGTCGGCTTGCTTCCGTACCTTGTCCGGGACGCCGTTCGGGTAGCGGTAGTCGAGCCCCGTGGCTACTTCCTTGACGAGCCAGGAGGTCTCGTCCTCGCCGGGAGGACAAGGGAACCGCGGCATGTAGTTCGCGCCCGTGTTGAAGGACACTTCGCAGCGCTCTGCGATCAACAAGGTGTTGTCGCAGGCTTCGGGATGGTCGCGGAACAGCTCGCGCATCTCCTGCGGTGACTTCAAGTAGTAGCCGCTGCCGGAGAACGCAAATCGCGAGCCGCCGTTGTCATAGGTGGGCTCGAGCAGCGTGGAGCCCGACTGGATCGCCAGGAGGGCCTCGTGGGCCTTCGCGTCATGCTCATGCGTGTAGTGGAGGTCATTGGTGGCCACGAGCGGAAGTTTCAGCTCCTTGGCCAACCGCAGCAGATCGCCGGTGACCCGCCGCTCGATGTCCAGGCCATGGTCCATCAGCTCGCAGAAGTAGTTTTCCGCACCGAAGATGTCGCGGAATTCCGAAGCCGCGGCCAGTGCCTCCCGATATTGTCCGAGCCGGAGCCGGGTCTGGACTTCACCGGAAGGGCAACCGGTGGTGGCGATCAGGCCTTCCGAATACGTGTTCAGCAACTCCCTGTCCAAGCGGGGCCATTTGCCGAACACCGAGTCGAGCGAAGCAATCGAGGATGCCCGGAACAGATTGCGCATGCCGGCGTTGTTGTAGCTCAACAACGTCATGTGGGTGTAGGAGCCACCACCGGAAACGTCATCCTTGCGCTGGCTCTCGTCGCCCCAGCGAACGCGCTCTTTGTCGCCGCGCGCCGTGCCCGGCGTGACATAGGCTTCGACGCCAATGATCGGCTTGATGCCTTTGTCGGTGGCCTTCTTCCAGAAATCGAAGGCACCGAACAGGTATCCGTGGTCCGTGGTGGCCAGCGCAGGCATGCCCAGCCGCTCGGTCTCGTCGAACAACTCCGTGAGACGGGCCGCACCATCCAGCATGGAGTATTCGGTGTGGGTGTGCAGATGGACGAACGAGTCATTGCTGGAAGTCACCACGACAGTCTACCGGCAGGGCCCGCGCAGTTGGAGTGGCGCGCTGGAAGCGTGGATCCGCCTACGCGTTGCCGCTTTCAAGGAGCTCCAACGCGTACCGCAGATCCGCCGGATACTCGCTGGTGACTTCCACCCATTCGCCGGTCCGGGGGTGGTTGAAGCCAAGCCGCCGCGCGTGCAGCCACTGCCGGGTAAGACCCAGGTTGGCAGCCAAACGCGGGTCAGCCCCATAGGTCAGATCGCCAGCGCAAGGGTGCCTGAGGGCCGAGAAATGAACCCGGATCTGGTGTGTCCTGCCTGTCTCAAGGTGAATTTCCACGAGGGTCGCCTTGCCATAGGCCTCGAGGACTTCGTAGTGCGTCACTGAGGGACGGCCGTCCTCGATCACCGCGAAACGCCAATCATGCCCCGGGTGGCGCCCGATGGGCGCGTCTATGGTGCCCTCCAGTGGATCCGGCAGGCCCTGGACCACTGCGTGGTACACCTTCTCCACCGTGCGTTCCTTGAAGGCCCGCTTGAGCACCGTGTACGCCTGTTCGCTCTTGGCCACGACCATGACGCCGGAAGTTCCGACGTCGAGACGATGGACGATGCCGGCACGTTCAGGCGCACCGGACGTTGAGATCCGGTATCCCGCACCGGCAAGGCCACCCACCACGGTGGGGCCGACCCAACCTGGGGACGGGTGCGCCGCCACGCCAACAGGCTTGTCGATGACGACAAAGTCGTCATCGTCCAACAGGATGTTCAGGCCTTCCACGACTTCCTCCACGACTTCCAAGGGATCCCGGCGTTCCGGAACGGTGACTTCCAGCACGGACCCGGCGATGAGTTTCGCCGATTTGCCCAGCGTGCTTGCCGAGATGGTGACGTTGCCCTCGGCGATCAGCAAGGCGGCCGCGGAGCGGGAGATATCCATCAGTTTCGCCAAGCCTGCGTCGGCCCTGGCCCCGCCCAACTCATCAGGCACCACGAATTGCTCAGACATCGCCCCGGTCCTCACCCTCCGGCGTGGCGGGCTTATCCGGCGTCGAACCGGCGGAGTGGTGGCGGGAGCCATCGAGCCCGATCCCCCGCAAAGTCAGCAGGCAGATGATCACGACGCTGGAAACCACCGCGGAGTCGGCGATGTTGAAAATAGCGAAGTTGGGCAACTGGATGAAGTCCACGACGTGGCCCATGGCAAAGGAAGGCTCGCGGAAAAGACGGTCCGTGAGGTTTCCAAGCGCACCACCAAGCAGCAGGCCGAGTGCCAGGGACCACCAGACTGACCCCAATCGACGCACTTGGAAAAGGATCACCACTGAAACGGCCGCCATGACGATCGTGAAGACCCAGGTCACGTTTTCACCGATGGAGAACGCAGCGCCCGAGTTTCGGATGTAGTACCAGTGCAGGAGAGGAGGAAGGACGGGGATCCGCTCGCCTTCGACCATGGTGCTGGTGACCCAGAGTTTGGTCAGTTGATCGAAGGCGTACGCGAACACGGCGAAGCCTGCAAAGACCCAAAGCAGTGCGGGACGCCACGTGTGGGCTTTGATGCGGACCGGCTCCACGCTGCTGTTGGTTGGCTCGGTGCCGTCAGTTTGTTCGTCGCTCATAGTACTTTCATTCGGTAACCGTGGCTTCTGCGCCTTAACAGGCGAAAGCCGGTGGCCGAGGAATCCCCAGCCACCGGCTTTCAGAATACTTGCTAGACCTCTGCGGCGGCTTCGCCGACCTCAGGAGCCGCAACTGAGCCGCGGGCATCCAGGTCACGCAGCTGGCCTTCGATGTAGGCCTTCAGGCGGGAGCGGTAGTCGCGCTCGAAGCCGCGGAGCTGCTCCACCTTGCGTTCGAGAACGCTGCGCTGCTGCTCGAGGGCACCGAGGATCTTGCGGGACTTGTCCTGCGCGTCGTTGACGAGGCTGGAAGCTTCGATCTGCGCCTCGGCAATGATCTTTTCCTTCTGCTGCTCACCATCGGCCACGTGCTTGTCGTGCATCTGCTGAGCCATGGCCAGCAGACCCGCTGCGGACTCGGCAGAGGGCGAGCCGGCCGAAGGTGCGGCCGGAACCGGAGCGGCGGCAACAGCCGGCTCCTTCTTCTTCTCAGCCTCGGCCTTCGCTTCGGCTTCCGCCTTGGCATGGGCGTCCTTGTCGGCCTTCACCGGTGCGGGCACCTTCTCGACCACGGGTGCCGATGCCGCGCTTGCAGCCACTGGGTTTCCGGCTTCGCCGAGCTTCTTGCGCAGCTCGTCGTTCTCTTGGTTCAAACGCCTCAGCTCGACGACGATTTCGTCGAGAAAGTCGTCGACCTCGTCCTGGTCGTAGCCTTCGCGGAACTTGGTCGGCTGAAAGCGCTTGTTGACAACGTCTTCTGGCGTCAAAGCCATCTGGTCACCTCGTTGGTCTAGTTAGTCAGTAGGCCTTCCGGCCGTTCAAAACTACGGTACCTAAATATCATCTGATTCCCCCAATTCAACACCATCGTGTTGGGTCGGGAGATTGCAGCCCACCCGCCGACGAAACAGATTGACGGAAAATGGCCTGCGGAAAAGCTACGCCAGCGTGTAGACGAATCCCATCGCGATGCTGACGACAATAAACACGATGAGGAATGCCAGGTCAAGGGACACCCCACCAAGCTGCAGTGGCGGGATCAGCCGGCGGATCCGCCTCAAGGGCGGATCAGTCACGGAATAGACCACGTGCGCGGCAACCAGGGCTCCGCCCCGGGGCCGCCACTGCCGCGCAAACATCTGCACCAGATCGAAAACGAGCCTGATGACGAGGGTGACCAGGAACAGCAGCAATGCAATGTACAAAAGGCCGAAAACTATGCCCACGGGTTAGCTCAGATCTCCTAGTTCGCCACTTTTCTCGGTCAGTCCCTCTATTGCAACACAGATGCCAGGCAGATCGCTCTGCCTGGCATCCCGTGATGACTGTGCTAGCTCTGGTTGAAGAACGTTGCTTGGGCTTCGCTGACCTTCTTGTCGTCGCCAAGAACTTCGACGTACGACGGCGACAACAGGAAAACCTTGCTGGTAACGCGCTCAATGCTGCCATGGAGTCCGAAGACCAACCCGGCGGAAAAATCGACGAGGCGCTTGGCATCCCCCTCGCCCATGTCGGTGACGTTCATGATCACGGGGATGCCGTCCCGGAAACTTTCGCCGATGATCTTGGCGTCATTGTAGGAACGGGGATGGACGGTGGTGATCTGCCTCAGTCCGGAGGCGTCTTCGCGGCTCGATGCCGCGCGCTTGATAGGTGTCACGGGTGCGCGGTATTCCTCTTCGGCGGCAGGGGGGACTTCACGAACTACTTCACGTACAGGTGCAGGGGCGCGGCGCTCTTCACGATTGTGGTCAACAGACCGGTCCTCGTCCGCATGCTGCATGTGCTGCTCAGACTCGTAGTGTTCATCGCCATCGGCGAGCCCAAGATAAACCATTGTCTTGCGCAATGCGCCAGCCATGCTGGACTCCTATCGTGTCTGCAGTAGGCGGGCCGCCCATGACTTGACATCGCTGAAATCCCGGCCCGTCGCTTCCAATACTTTGACGCTACCCCACCCGCGGACGCGAACCGAGAATATCCGAGCCAATTCGCAGGTGTGTCGCACCAAATTGGACGGCGGCTTCGAGGTCCTGGCTCATCCCTGCGGATATCGCCACGGCGTCCGGATGCAGCCTCCGCAAATCCCGTGAAATGGCGGCGAGTTTCTCGAACGCTTCCTCGGGGGGCGCGCCGAGCGGCGCGACGGCCATGACTCCGGCCAGGCGCAGCCCGTCGGAGGTAGCGATGGATTCGGCGAGGCGTTCGACCTCGGACGGAGCGGCACCGCCGCGGTGGGCGCCGCCGTCGACCTCGAGGCTGACCTGGATGTAGCAGTCGAGGTCCTGCCTGCCGGCCTCGGATTGCTGGCGGGCAACAGCCTTGGCAAGGGCCTCGGCGAGTTGCGGACGGTCGATCGATTGTACGGAAAACGCATATTTCGCGACGGATTTGGCCTTGTTGCTTTGCAGTTGACCGATGAAGTGCCAACGCACCGGGAGTCCGGCAAGCCCGGCAGACTTCGCGGCCGCTTCCTGGTCGCGGTTTTCGCCGACATCGGTGACGCCAAGTGCCGCCAGCCGGACTACGTCCTCTGCCGGATGGAACTTGCTGACGACTATTAGTTGCGGCTCTTCGCTTCGCCCGGCTGCCGCGGTTGCCGCCGAAATCCGCTGGCGGACCGCGGCGAGCCGTTCGCGCAGCTCGGCGGTCCGTGGATCGCCCGCGGCGCTTTCAGCCGCCGGGAAATTCTCACTCATCCGTCCACACCAAGCCTGCAAATCGGCCCGTTTGCTGATTGCGCCTATACGAGTAAAGCCGGGCAGCCTCCAGCGTGCACTCCCCCGAGTACTCGACCGTGACGCCGAGGGCCTCCAGCTGGGCGCGCACACCGGCGGGCAGATCCAGTGCGGGCGTACCCCAGGAGGTTGTGGACCAGGTTTCCGGGACCGCGGCCGCTACGTCCGTCCGCAATTGTTCGGGAACTTCGTAGCATGCACCGCAGATGGAAGGGCCCACCCAGGCGCTGATGGTCGCCGCACCGCGGCTTCGCATATCCACCACAGTGGCCGAAACGATGTCCGCTGCAACCCCGGGCCGGCCGGCGTGGACCACGGCAAGGACCGGATCGGATTCGTCCTCCACGTCTCCCACTAGCACGACGGGGACACAATCGGCCACCATGACGGCGAGAGGCTGGCCCCTCGACACCATGGCGTCGGCCGTTGGTCCGGCCCCGTGCACGGAGATGAATTCGACGGCTTTTCCGTGGACCTGGTTCATGTATTGGAAATGGCGTTCGCCGAGCCCCGCTGCTGCTTCCAGCCGGGCCCGGCGCGCCATGACATCGTCAGGATTGTCCGCCACGTGCAGTGCAAGGTTGCCCGCATCGTCATCGGAGAAGGCAACCGAAATTCCGGGCCGCACTTCTTTTCGCCACCAAAACACTACTGGCTAACTCTCCTGGGTGGGTTTGAACGGACCTGCTACTTCAGGAAGTCCGGAACATCAAGGTCGTCGGTGCGGCTTCCCGAAAGGTCCGGTTCGACGACGGCGGGAAGGTCGACGTCGAAGCCCGAGTCAGCCGGCAACGCGGAAGGGCGCTGCTGGCCCCAGTTGCTCAAGCCGGAAGCGCCGACGCCGGCGGAAACGTGCTGCGGCGCGGAATAGGCCGGTGCGGCTGAGGGTGCCGGACGGTCCGGGGCCGCCGGGGCCTGGTGCTGACCGGGCTGCTGGGCAGCAGACTGGTTCATTGACGGTGATGTGGCCTTGACGTCGTCAAAACCGGCGGCGATGACCGTGACGCGCGCTTCGTCACCCAGGGCGTCGTCAATGACGGCACCGAAGATGATGTTGGCTTCGGGGTGGGCCACTTCCTGTACGAGCCTTGCGGCTTCGTTGATTTCGAACAGACCCAGGTCCGAACCGCCCTGGATGGAGAGCAGGACGCCGTGGGCGCCATCGATCGACGCTTCGAGCAGCGGCGAAGCGATGGCGAGCTCTGCGGCCTTGACAGCGCGGTCCTCTCCGCGCGCTGAGCCGATACCCATCAGCGCGGAGCCCGCGCCCTGCATGACCGACTTGACGTCGGCGAAGTCGAGGTTGATCAGGCCGGGGGTGGTGATGAGGTCCGTGATGCCTTGGACACCGGACAGGAGTACTTGGTCAGCGGAACGGAAAGCGTCCAGGACGGAGACGTTGCGGTCGCTGATGGACAGGAGGCGGTCGTTGGGAATGACGATGAGGGTATCGACTTCGTCGCGCAGGGCGTCGATTCCAGCCTCGGCCGAACCGGCGCGCCGGCGGCCTTCGAAGGTGAAGGGCCGCGTGACGACACCGATGGTCAGGGCTCCGAGCGAGCGTGCGATCCGGGCCACGACGGGGGCGCCGCCGGTTCCGGTGCCGCCGCCTTCGCCTGCGGTGACGAAGACCATGTCGGCTCCGCGGATAACCTCTTCGATCTCATCGGCGTGGTCCTCGGCGGCCTGGCGTCCGACGTCGGGGTTGGCGCCGGCTCCCAGGCCGCGTGTGAGCTCGCGTCCGACGTCAAGCTTGACGTCGGCGTCGCTCATGAGGAGAGCCTGGGCATCGGTGTTGATGGCGATGAACTCGACGCCGCGAAGGCCGACTTCGATCATTCGGTTAACTGCATTCACGCCACCGCCGCCGATGCCGACGACCTTGATGACGGCCAAGTAATTCTGCGGTGCTGCCACGTTTCGTGCCCCTTGCTTGTGTCCTATAGCGAAACAGATCGAGTCCAACTTGAATCCTTGGACCTTAACCCTCTAGTTGAAGGTTATAGTTATGTCAAGTAACTCTTAAGTGACGGTATGGGCTATGAATCCGACATTCAATGACCGCCTCCGCGTGTCGTGTGAAAGTCCGAAAAATAGCCCTGTGCGTCAGTGAGGCTACTACCTGAAATGGCCTATTTGGTGAACGGGTGCCTCGGTGCGCTGACATCGTAGACATTCACCGGAACTTTTGGATTGGCGGGAGCCTTGAGCAACGCCTGAAGGACGCGCGCCTTCAGCTCCTTCTCGTCCGCATTTCCCCACACAACGATCTTGCCGTCTGTGAGCTTGAGCTCGACGGCGTCCGGCGACGAGGCCGACGCACTGGCCATCTTCGCCAGGACATCCGCCGGGAGGGTCGCAAGAACTGCGGTGATCGCCCTGAAGAGATTCTGATTGGCTCCTTGCCCATCGATGAGGGGCAAGGCAACCGATGCGGTATCGGCGGTTGATCCGAGCTGGACGCCGTCGACGTCAACCAGTGAATAGTTGTCGCCGCTCTTGACCAGGGCCACGGGTACCCGTTCGACGACGTGGACCAAGAGTTCCGACGGCGGGCGGGCTTCGGTACTGACGGAGCGCACTTGGACAAGGGGCTTGAGCAGCGCGGCAATCTCGGCGTCGCTGATTTGCGGAAGGGGTTTTCCCTTCACTGGTTCCAGGGCCTTCTGGACGCTCCCCGCCTGGAGCAGCTTGGTGCCGTCGACCGTCACCGTGCGCACGGCGAACACCGGCGAGTAAATCGCCGCAACGATTATTCCGGCGACCAGGGCCACAATAATGGCCAAGGCCGTGATCACGGCCCGCCGCCGCTTGCGTCCCTTGGGCTCCGGAAAGGCCAGCACATTGCTGTCTTTCCCGCCGGCGGACCCCGAAGGGCCCCCGACGGGATCGTCGAGGCTGCGTTCAGCACTGACGACTCCGGGCCGGGTGCCCGCCTGCGGCTTGAAAGTGGGCTTCCTGGTGTCAGCCACCCAACAGCTCCACGATCCGGGGCCCGTAGGCCGTCACGTCGCCGGCTCCCACGGTCAGGACGATGTCACCCTCGCCGGCCGCGGAAAGAACCGCGTCCAGCGCTTCCTGTCCGCCGGCCACGAGCCTGCCGCTCTTGAGGCGCCCCGTGATCAGGGTACTCGTGACTCCTGGAATGGGATCCTCGCGGGCAGGGTAGATGTCCAGCACGAGGGCCGTATCCGCCTCGCCAAGCGCCTCTGCGAACTGTTCCGCAAACTCTCGGGTGCGCGAAAACAGGTGGGGCTGGAAGAGCACGTGCACCTTGTTGCCGCCTGCCACGGAGCGGGCAGCGGACAAGGCGGCCCGGACTTCCGTGGGGTGGTGGGCGTAGTCGTCGTAGACGCGCACGCCCCTCCCCTGTCCTTTGAACTCGAATCGCCGCGATGCTCCGGTGAAATGGCCGAGGGCGGCCGCGGCAGCCTGGGGCGCCACGCCGAGCTCGACTGCGACGCCGAACGCGGCCGCCGCGTTCAACGCGTTGTGCCGCCCGGGCACTTGAAGGTCAAGGCGGTATTCCCGCCCGTCGATGGAAACCAGGACGTCGCCGGGTCCCCCATCGTGCAGGCGGATATCCGCGTCCTCCGCGGTCCCGTAGGCCAGCACCCGGGTATTGCCCGCAGCACGGGTGCGTTCCGCGAGGGCCCGGGCGCCGTCGTCGTCCGCACAGGCGAAAAGAACGCCGTTGGCGGGCAGGAGTGCCGCGAAGCTGTCGAAGGAGGCGTAGACAGCCTCAGGCGTGCCGTAGTAGTCGAGGTGGTCGGCCTCGACGTTGGTGACGACGGCGATGAGGGGCCGGTAGTTGAGGAAAGAACCGTCCGATTCATCGGCTTCGGCAACGAAGATGTCCGAGGTGCCGTGCGCTGCGTTGACACCGAGGGCAGGTACGTTGGCGCCGATGGCGAAGGACGGATCAAGGCCCGCTTCCTTGAGCAACACGGCAACCATTGAGGTGGTGGTGGACTTGCCATGCGTGCCGGCCACGGTCACCACACGGTCTGCGCCCATGGTCGCCGCGAGGGCCTCCGAGCGGTGGAGCACCGGAAGGCCGGCCGCCCGGGCCGCTTCAAGCTCCGGATTGTCCGCCCTGATGGCCGAACCCGCGACGACGGTCTGCGCGTCACGAAGATTTTCCGCGGCGTAGCCAACTGCGATCCGGGCCCCCGCGGACCGGAGGTCGTCCATGACGGGGAGGTCTTTGGCGTCGGAACCGCTCACCGGAACGCCCCTGGCCACCATGATGCGCGCGACGGCAGACATGCCCACGCCGCCGATGCCGATGAAATGGATCCTGCCGAGGTAATCGATGTCTGCGGGGGGCTGGGTCATTCGGTTACCGCTTCCAAGACGAGATCGGCCATCCGCCGATCAGCATTTCTAATGCCAAGTTCCTTTGCCTTGCTGGCCATATCCTCAAGGCGGGCTTGATCCGTGAGCAAAGGAATCAACTCGGCCTTGAGCCATTCCGCGGTCAGGGCCCGGTCATCGACCAAAAGCGCCGCCCCGGCTTTGACCAGCGCGGAGGCGTTCAATGCCTGCTCACCGTTTCCGATGGGCAGCGGAACGAAGACCGCAGGGAGCCCGACGGCGGCCACCTCGCTGACGGTTGCCGCGCCGGATCGGGCAAGGAGGACGTCCGCAGCCGCGTAGACGTTTTCCATGCCGTCCACGTATTCCACCTGGTGGTAGCCGTCGGCAGCCAAGGGGGCGCCGTCGTCGTTCGTCACGGCCTTGCCGCGGCCGGTGATGTGCAGTGTCTGGATACCGGCCTCCGACAAAGCGGCGACGGCTCCGGCTATGGTGCGGTTGATGCTCTGGGCGCCGGAGGAACCGCCCGTCACGATAAGTGCGGGCTGTCCGGCGTCCAGACCGAGCGACTGCCTGGCGTCCGCGCGCCAAGCCGCCCGGTCCAAACCGGCGATGGCCTTGCGCATGGGCATCCCCACGTGGCGGGCGTGCCGTAACCGGGTCTCGGGGAAGGCCACACCCACATGTTTGGTGAACATCGCTCCTACCCGGTTGGCAAGCCCGGCACGCGTGTTGGCCTCGTGGATGACGATGGGGATCCTGCGACGCCAAGCCGCGAGATACATGGGCGTGCAGACGTAGCCGCCGACGCCGAGGAGGACGTCCGCCTGCGCGTCGTCGAGAATGCGCCCGGCTTGCTTGACAGCGGCCGCGAGCCTGCCGGGCAGTTTGAGCAGGTCGGCGGAAGGCTTCCGGGGAAACGGAACCCGGTCGATGGTGGCCAACTCGTAGCCGGCAGCCGGAACGAGACGCGTTTCCATGCCGTTGGGTGTGCCGACGGCAAGGATCCTGGCATCGGGCCGGAGCGACTTGATGGCATCGGCAATGGCAAGCAGGGGGCTGATGTGTCCGGCGGTCCCTCCGCCGGCGAGGACCACGGAGAGGGGCTTGGGCTGGGAATTCATGGAGTGCTATGTACGCTTTCGTGCAGTTTTCGCAAATCGCCAGCGCGGCTTGGAGCGGCTGGCGGGAGCCATTTGGGCGCGGGCCAAAGACAACACTACGCCCACGCCGCATAGCGACATCACCAACGCTGAACCCCCATAGGAAATGAAGGGCAGCGGCACGCCGATCACGGGGAGCAGGCCTGCCACCATCGCCATGTTGATCGCGGCCTGTCCAAGCATCCACGCCATGATCGATCCGCCGAGCACCCGGGCGAACAAGTCTTCCTGGTGGCTGACGACCCGGTAAATGGCCACGGCGAGCAAGGCAAAAAGCACCAGGACCACGATCGTCCCCACAAGCCCGAGTTCTTCCCCGATGACAGCGAAGATGAAGTCGTTGTGAGCTTCGGGAATCCACTGGTATTTTTGCCGGCTCTGGCCAAGTCCAACACCAAGCCAACCTCCCGAAGCGAGGGCGCTGAGCCCCTGTTCGCTCTGGAATCCGATGTCGCTTGCCCCTGCGCAGCTCTGCCCCATCCACGAGGTGATCCGGCACATCCGGTTTCCACTCGTAAACGCCAGGATCAGGGCAGCAGCTGCGGCAACGCCACCGGCCGCAGCGAAAAGCTTCAAGTTGACGCCGCCGAAAAACAATCCCGCAGCCATGATGAGCATGACCACAAGCGAGGTGCCGAGGTCATGTCCCAGGACAATCAAGGTGACGATGGCGCCGGAGACCGGCACGACCGGGATCAGCGCGTGCGTCCATTTGTCAAGAAGCTTTGCCTTGACGGAAAGAACCGTGGCCATCCAGAGCACGAGCGCGAACTTGGCGTACTCCGATGGCTGGAAGGTGAAGCCGCCGATCTCGATCCAGTTCTGGTTGCCCAGAACACGTTTGCCGATGACCAGGACCAGCACCAGCAAGGCGCCGGCAAGAATGATCGAGGGCCATGCGAATCGCTTGAGCCACAGGACGTTGACCCGCGAAAGCACCAGCATCGCAACGATGCCGATCGCGGCGAACATGCCCTGCTTAGTGGCGATGGAGTACGGGGATTCGCCGGCCGCAATCGCTTCGACGCTCGACGCCGACAGGACCATGATGATCCCGATGGCCGTCAGGGCAAGCGAAGCTCCAAGAATCAAGTAGTAGGTTGACCCGCCGCTCGATTTACCGCTTCCTTCCAGAGTCGACCAAAACCCGGAAATCCCGGAGCGGATGCGGGACGGCAGCGAGGCCCGCGCCACGCCTGCCGCGGGTCCGGCGGGGTCTGCCTTACCGGCCCGGGTCCGCCCGGGCCCGCTGCGCGTGGGCGTGCTGACCATTGTTACTCCTCGGTGGTCTGTGCCTGGCCTTCCACAAGCTCGCGCACTGCCCGGATGAAAGCATCGCCACGGTGAGCGTAGGAAGAGAACTGGTCCATGGAGGCAGCCGCCGGGGCCATCAGCACGGTATCGCCGGGCTCGGCGATACTTGCTGCCGACTCGACAGCATGGGCCATCACGGTGTCGCCGAAGATCGGAGACGGTTCCGCGGCGGTACCAGCTGAATCGGCGGACTGCACCATTTCAGTGTCGCCCTTGGGCTGCCCGATTACGGGAACATCCGCTGCGTGTCGCTTGAGGGAGGCTTCCAGGTCCGCGGTGTCGGAGCCGATCAGCACGACCGCCTTGAGCCTGTGCGCGTTGCTTTTGACCAAGTCGTCGTAGTTGACGCCCTTGGACAGGCCGCCGGCGATCCAGACGACGTGATCGAAAGCCGACAGGGCCGCAGACGCAGCATGCGGATTGGTCGCCTTGGAGTCGTTGACCCAGAGGACGCCGTTCTGCTTGGCGACAGGCTGGATACGGTGGTCCCCGGGGAGATAGTTCCTGAGCCCCTCACGCACTGCGGCCGGTTCGACGCCGTAGGCGCGCACCAGTGCAGCCGCGGCCAGCGCGTTCGCAACCATGTGTCGCGGCGCAGCCGTGCCCAGATCCGCCAGGGAGGCGAGTTCCTCTGCGGAACTCTTGCGCTCTTCGATGAACGCGCGGTCCACGAGCAAGCCCTCGACCACGCCGAGCATGCTGACAGCCGGAGTCAAGGTGGTGAAACCGATCGCCCGGCAACCCTCGACAACGTCGGCGTTTTCCACCATGCGTTCGGTCTCGATCTGCTCGGCGTTGTAGATGCACGCCTTCTGGGTGTTCTCGAAGATCTTTGCCTTGTCCGCGAGGTAGGACTCGTAGGAGCCGTGCCAGTCGACGTGGTCCTCGGCGACGTTGAGGCAGACGCTCGCCACCGGGGAGAGCGATTCGATCCAGTGCAATTGGAAGCTGGAAAGCTCAACCGCGAAAGCGTCGTACTCCACGGGGTCACGGAGTGCGTCCAGGATGGGGGTGCCTACGTTCCCCACGGCGATTGCCTTGAGCCCTGCTGCCTGCAGCATGGCTTCGGTCATGCCCACCGTGGTGGTTTTTCCGTTGGTCCCCGTGATCGTGAGCCAGTCCGCGGTCTTACGGCCCTTGCGTTCGCGTACCCGCCAGGCGAGCTCGACGTCGCCCCACACCGGTACGTGGGCCCTTTTGGCAGCTGCCAGGAGTGACTGGTCCGGCCGCCAGCCCGGCGACGTCACGACGAGGTCGGGCTTTTCACCGTCCACGCGGGGCAGCGTTCTGACGGCGTCCTGGCCGAGGAGGACGTCTGCTGCGCCGACGATCTTCAAGGTGTCCGCCTGGGCGAGGGCCTTGGCGCTCGTGGCGGCGTCAACAACCACCACACGGGCGCCGAGTTCTATCAAGGTATCGGCGGCCGCGAAACCGGAGACGCCGATGCCCGTCACGACGACGCGCAGGCCCTTCCAGTCGGAATCCCAACTGACGAGGCTCTCGAGCCGGTCGTTGGCAGAAGGCTTGGTTTCAGGACTTGCGCTCACAGCAGCACCACCCATTCAGCATAGAAAATCCCAAGGCCTGCGGCGACGAACAAGCCACAAAGAATCCAGAATCGGACAACCACCGTGATCTCGGCCCAGCCCTTGAGTTCGAAATGATGCTGAAGGGGCGCCATTTTGAAGACCCGCTTACCCTTGGTGACCTTGAAGTAGCCCACCTGGATGATGACCGACAGCGTGATGAGGACGAAAAGCCCACCGATGATGCCCAAGAGAAGTTCGGTGCGGGAGAGGATCGCAAAGCCGGCCACCGCTCCGCCGATCGCCAGGGACCCGGTGTCTCCCATGAAGATCTTCGCCGGAGACGTGTTCCACCAGAGGAAACCCACCAGCGCGGCACTGCAAATGGCCGCCAGGAGCGCCAGGTCGAGCGGGTCGCGGACCGAATAGCAGCCGCTGCCCGCCTCGCGGGGTGAACCGCACGCCTGGTTGTTCTGCCAGATTCCCATGAGTGTGTACGCCCCGAAGACCATGATGGAGGCGCCGGCGGCAAGGCCGTCCAGTCCGTCCGTCAGGTTGACGCCGTTGGTTGCCGCAGTCACGATCAGGTTCGACCAGATGACAAACAGGATGGCTCCGAGGACGGTGCCCCCGAAGGCCAGGTTCAGCCAGGGAATGTCCCGCACAAGGGAAATATGGGTTGAGGCCGGCGTGATCCCCTGCGAGTCGGGGAAGTTCAGGACGAGTACTGCGAAGACAATGCCAACAAATGCTTGGAGAATCAGCTTGGCCTTGGCATTGAGTCCGAGGCTGCGTTGCTTGGAAATCTTGATGAAATCGTCGAGGAAACCAACGAATCCCATACCCACCATCAGGAACAACAAGAGCAAGCCCGAAGCTGACGGGCCCGGTGATCGCGGGTTCATCATCCACATGATCAGGTGGGTCAACCCATAGCTGATGAGGACGGCGGCCACCACGACCGTCCCGCCCATGGTAGGAGTACCACGCTTGGTGTGGTGGGAGGTGGGTCCGTCGTCGCGGATGAACTGTCCGTATCCCTTGGTGACGAGGAACCGGATGAAGAGTGGCGTTCCGACCAAAGCCACCAGGAGGGCGACGCCCGCGCCGATCAACAGTGCAATCACAGCAGCTCGTTCCCTTCATTGGCGGCAGTTGCAGCCGCGGTGTTCGCACTCGTACCGGCCTGTGGAGGTAATGCTATCCGATCACCCAAATGCCTTAAGCCGACCCCGTTGGAGGACTTGAAAAGCACCAAGTCGCCTGGTTTGAGCTCGGCCTGCAGCAGTTCGTAGGCCTCGTCGGCCGTTTCGGCGAAAATGCACTCGTCGCCCCAGGAGCCTTCCTGGATCGCGGAAATGTACAGCGCCCGGGCTTCGCGGCCAACCACCACGAGCCTGGAAATGTTCAAGCGAACCACTTGCGTCCCCACTGCGGTGTGTTCGCGAATGGAATCTTCGCCGAGTTCCAACATCGCGCCCAGCACCGCCCAGGTGCGGCGCCCCTGGCCGAGGTCGGCGAGGGTGCGCAAGGCTGCACGCATGGATTCCGGATTCGCGTTGTACGCGTCGTTGATGATGGTGACGCCGTCTGCCCGTTCAGTGCGTTCCATTCTCCACCGGCTGGCCGGGGACTGCTCGCTCAGCGAGTCGGCGATCCCGGCTGCAGGGAGGCCCGCCGCGAACGCGGCGGCCGCGGCGGCAAGCAGGTTGGTGACGTGGTGCGCACCGATGAGCTTGCTGTGGACGCGATGGGGGACCCCGCCGTCGGGAAGGATGAGTTCGAACTCCGGGTGGCCGTCTTCATCGATATCGGCGTTCCTGGCTTCGACCTCGGAGCCGGAAATGCCCGTAGCGGTGGTTCCGAGCACTTTGGCCTGGGTGCGGGAGACCATCGCCGCGACGCGCGCGTCGTCGAGGTTGATGACGGCGGTTCCGTCCTTCCCCAGCGCCTCGACGAGTTCGCCCTTGGCCTTCGCTATGTTCTCCACCCCGCCGAACTCTCCGGCGTGGGCGGTGCCGACGCAAAGAACGACGCCGATGTCCGGCTTGACCATCTCGGCGAGGTATTTGATGTGGCCGACACCGGTGGCGCCCATTTCGATCACGAGGTAACGCGTGCCCGCATCGGCTCCGAACACGGTGAGCGGCACGCCGACTTCACCGTTGTACGAACCCTGCGGTGCCACTGTGGCGCCGTCCCGGGAAAGAATGCCCGCGAGCAAGTCCTTGGTGGTGGTCTTGCCCGCCGAGCCTGTGATCCCGATGACAGTGAAGGGCTCCCCTTGGGCCGTACGTGCGGCGCGGATGCGGCGCACGGACTCTGCGGCCAGGGCACCCATCGCGATCACGGCGTCATCGACGACGACGGCGGGGTACGGCCGGCCGTCGTCGTCGGAAACGTCGCGCTCGGTCAGCGCCAGGACAGCCCCGCGCTCGAAAGCGGCGCCCACGTAGGCGTGGCCGTCGGCGTTCTCTCCTGGTTTGGCCACGTACAACGATCCGGCGGCCGCCTCGCGGGAGTCGGTGACGATGGACGCCGGGACAATGCCCGGATCCGCTGCCAATCGGCCATTGGTAATATCGGCGATCTCCGCCGCAGTAAGTGCAATCATCTCGGTCTAGGACTCTATCCGCTCGTCCGTGGAAACCTTGAATCCCCTGGCTGTCAAGGCCGCCCGCAGTTCCACCCGGTCGTCGAGGGCAAGGTTGACGCCCTTCACTTCCTGCCAGACCTCGTGTCCTCGGCCGGCGATCAGGATGGTGTCCTTCTCGGTGGCCAGATCCACGGCTTGGCGGATGGCGACGTCCCGGGGGTACGCTTCCACGATCTCGCAGTCAAGGTCCTCCGACTCGCGGGCGGCCCGGGCGCCGGCGATGACTTCCGCACGGATCGCCGCGGCGTCTTCGTCATGGGGATCGTCGTCGCTGACAATCACGACATCGGCGAGCCGGGCGGCGATGGCGCCCATGGTCGGCCTCTTGCCCTGGTCGCGCTGTCCTGTGGCGCCGAAAACGACGATCACCCGGGATCCGGGTGCTTGCGATCGTACGGCCTTCAGGGCCCGCGCCAGCGCGTCCGGGTTGTGTGCGAAATCGACAACGGAAGCCGGGGCATCCGAGATCAGCTGCATCCGGCCGGGTACCGAAACGGTGAAGGGATCGTGGCTGTCCAGCGCCGCCTGAAGTGCCGACCGGTCGATGCCGGAGTCGAGCACCATGATGGTGGCCAGGGCCGCATTGGCGACGTTGAAATCACCCGGCAATCCTGTATGGACGCGCAGGACCGATCCATCGCGGTGGCGCAATTCGAAGTCCGTTCCAAGTCCGCGTGGTTTGGAAGACTCGACCGTCCAGTCAGCTTCGCTCCCGGCGGTGGCCGACAGCGTGGTGACGGGAATTCCCGCCTCTTCGGCCAGCAAGCGCCCCCACGGATCGTCCACGGTCACTACGGCCCGCCGTGCGCGCGCTCTCGTAAACAGCTCCGCCTTGGTACGGAAGTATTCGTCCATGCTTCCGTGGAGATCGAGGTGGTCCTGCGTCAGATTGGTGAAGCCGGCAACGTCGAACGTCACCGAGTCGACCCTGTGGAACGAAAGAGCATGGGAAGAAACCTCCATGGAAGCCGCCTCCAACCCACGTTCACGCATGAGGGCGAGCAAGGCATGGACGTCCGTTGACTCCGGCGTGGTCAGCAGGCTCGGGATGGCCTCGCCCCCCGCAAGAATTTCAATCGTCCCGATCAGGCCCGGATTCATGCCCAGGGCACGGAGCAAGGAGTTGATGAAATACGTCGTCGTGGTTTTGCCGTTGGTACCAGTTACGCCGAAGAGCGTGGGCGAAACCCCATCGAGGGGCTGGCTTCGATAAACGAGGGCAGCGAGGGTGCCGACGGCTGCACGGGGATCGCCAACGATCAGCACCGGAACTGCAAGGTCCTCAAGTGCCAGTTGACGTGCGCCGTCCTCATCGGTCACAACGGCCACAGCACCGGCTGCCACCGCCTGGGTGACAAAGTCTGCCCCGTGGCGTGTGGCACCGGGAAGGGCCAAGTACAGGTCACCCGGCTCGACGGTGCGCGAGTTGAGGGACACACCAGTGACCGACGTACCGGCTGAGTCCGGGGTCAGCGCGATTCCGAGGGAGGATGCGATGGCCTCCAGGGCAACGGGCGCCACGACGGCTGGACGGAAGCCGGGTTTGTCCGTAGCCGGCGGGTTCCCTGTAGGGATCGATACGGCATCATTCTGCTCTGACAAGGTGGTCTCCGTTGGTACTCGTAAAACTGGCCGCGCGGGAACCCTTGGGCTCCCGCTAACGGCATGGGTTGATCTAAATGTGGCCGGACAGATGCCCAACAAGCTTACTTGGCGAAACTGAACTACTTGCCGTACTGCCCCTATGTGCAGTCCTGGTCCTTATTTGCCGTATTGGGGGAACCGCGCCGGAGTGCCGGTGGACGGCGGGACGTTGTAGGTGCGCAGGACCTGGCCCATCACCGAGCGGAAAATCGGTCCTTGCGTGATGCCGTAGATGTTGCCCTTGGGCCTCTGGACAACAACCTCGACGATGAACCGTGGATTTTCCATGGGCGCCATCCCAATGATGGAAGCCGTGAAGCCATCGAAGCCGGGCAGGCCGTCTTCGCGGGGTGCCTCGGACGTTCCCGTCTTGGCGCCCACCCGGTATCCGTCGATGCCGGCATCTTTCACTTCGCCCATCGTCACGTTGCTCTCCAGGATGTCCCGCACTTGCTGCGCGGTGTCCTTGGTAACGACTTGCCGGGCGTCCTTGGCAGGTGCTTTCGCCTCGACCCCGTCGGCGCCGACGTAGCCGTCGATCAACCTGGGTTGCAGCATCACGCCGTCGTTGGCCACGCTTTGGTATGCCCGGACGGTCTGCAGCGTGGACTGGGAAACGCCTTGGCCGAACAGGACAGTGTACTGCTGCCGGTCGTCCCATTGATCGGGCTTGGCAAGGATTCCTGAGGCTTCGGCGGGAAGACCAATGTCCGGCGCTTCCCCGATGCCGAAGCGCTGGAGATAGTCGTAGCGCTGTTGCTTGCTCAACCGGCTGCCGATCATCACGGTACCGGTGTTCATCGAGTAGCCGAGGATACCGGCGAGGGTCCGCTGTTCGGTTCCGTGGAGGAAGGCATCGGTGAAGGTCTGACCGTCGATGGTCACGGCAGGAGGAACGGTAACGGTGTCCAAGGGGCTGGACTTTCCTTCATTGATCGCAGCGGACGCGGTGATCATCTTCTCCACCGAACCAGGCTCATAGGCGGCTGTCACTGACCGAACGCCGCGGTCCGCAGCCGCCACTTTGCCCGGGTCGTTGGGATCCGGGGCGTTCGTATCCGCCATCGCAATGAGGTTCCCGGTCTTGATGTCCTCAACGACGATTGATCCCCACTCGGCATTGAGCTGGTTGACCTGGCTCTGGATGGCCTGCTGCGCAAAGT
The DNA here is from genome assembly GCF_021789175.1 of Arthrobacter sp. FW306-2-2C-D06B. Classification (NCBI taxonomy): domain Bacteria; kingdom Bacillati; phylum Actinomycetota; class Actinomycetes; order Micrococcales; family Micrococcaceae; genus Arthrobacter; species Arthrobacter sp. FW306-2-2C-D06B. Next base: position 1,721,225 of record NZ_CP084560.1, on the reverse strand, counting down.
ACTGGATGTCCGTGTTCAGCGTCAGCTTGACGTCTTTGCCGTTGACTGCCGGGGTCAGCAGATCGGTTGCCACGGGGATACGGAGACCGTCCGCGCCGATCTCAAAGACGCGCTTGCCGTCCTTGCCGCGGAGGAGGTCGTCTTGGGTCTGCTCAAGGCCGGCTTGGCCCGTGGTGCCGTCCTTGAGGAAGCCGATGATGCCACCGGCGACGCTGCCGTTGGGATAGACGCGCTTGCTGATGCCCTCCGAGACGATACCCGGGATGTGGAGTTGGGATATCCGGTCCTCGACGTCCGGCTTCACTTCCTTGGCCACGATGTTGTATTTCTTGCCGCCGGTCACGGCCTGAGTCACCTGGTTGACGTCCATCCCCAGGACGCTGGAAAGCTCCGCTATCCCCTGGGTCCTGGAGATCTTATCGATGGCTTGGGTCTGGGCGTTGTAGCGCGAAAACTCGGACGTGTTGGTGTTGACCGTTTGGTCCACCACAATGTTGTAACGGATCACGCTGCTGGCCAGCACGGTGCCGTTGGCGTCAATGATCTTGCCGCGTTCGGCCGGCAGGACGGTGGTCGTCAGCCGGTTGTTGTAGGCAGCCTCGGCCAGGCCACCGACGTCGAGCCCCTGGACGAGGAACAATTTGCCCCCGACCACCAGCAACAGCGTCAGCATGATTCCGAGGCCGAGGCGCAGGCGCTTCTTCGCCACCGGCGTTCTCTTGTTCTTCGATTTGCCGGTCTTCTGCACCACGTCGATTCCTTGCTGCTTGCCTTGCTGGTCACCTGAAATCAGGTCGGCTGGACGCTACTGCCCGGGTACCTTCTGCTGCGGAGCGGGGACCGAACCACCGTGGAGATCCACAACCGGCGGCTTGGGTGCCGCAGGAACCGCGGGCGCCTGCGGTTTGGCCGCCGTGGAGTCGGCTGCACCGTTGGGCTTACGGGTGTCCAGTGAATCGTTCTTGGCGGGTGCAGGAGCTGCGACGCTGGATTGGCCTGCAACCGCAGGAGCAGCGATGACGGCACCGGGATTCTGTCCCTTGGTTGCCGGCGTGGCCTTTCCTGTGACGGTCAGGTTGTCCAGATCGATCTGGCCCGTGGCAGTGGAAGCTACCATGCCCAATTCTGCAGCCTTGGCCGCAAGATTCTGGGGAGCCTGGTAGTTCTGGACCTGCTGTGTCAGATCCTGGTTCTGCTTGTTCAGGGATGCAGCGTCGTTCCGGAGCTTCACAAGGTCGTATTGGGCCGTGGAAACGGAGATGTTGAGTACCAGGACAGTCAACAAGGCGGCCGCCAGCACGCCGAAGCAAAAGACGACGAAGGGAGTCCGCCGTCGTCCGGGAACACTCTGGACGAGCGAGAGCGGTGTCCGCGCCTTGCGGCCCGTGTCGCGTTCCGGTCCCCGGGCGGGCAGGGCACGCGCGGTGTTCCCCACCGTGGTCGGCAGGATCTTCGCGGCAGCGGTGCTCATGCTGTTCTCCTCGCTTTGATGCGTTCCACGGCCCGCAGGCGGGCAGATGCCGCACGCGGGTTTTCGGCGATTTCTTCAGGTGTGGGCACTTCCGTGCCCTTGGTCAGGGTCTTGAATTCCGGCTTATGCTCTTCCAGCTCCACGGGGAAGCCGAGCGGGGCCGACGACTTGGACCGGGACTGGAAGACCGATTTCACGATCTTGTCTTCGAGTGAGTGATACGACATCACCACTACCCGTCCGCCCATTGCCGAGACCGAGAGGGCCGCGGGCACTGCTCTCTCCAGAACGTCGAGTTCCTCGTTGACTTCAATCCGCAAGGCTTGGAAAGTCCGCTTTGCCGGATGCCCGCCGGACTTTGCGGCGGCCGCAGGAACAACGCCGCGGATCTGCTCGACGAGCTCGCCGGTGGTGGCGAAAGGCTTGACGGCCCTTGCCGTGACGATGCGGTTTGCGATCCGACCGGCGAACTTCTCCTCGCCCCACTTGCGGATAATCCGTACCAGGTCTTCTTCGGAATAGTTGTTGACGACGTCGGCGGCAGTCTGGCCGCGGCTGGTGTCCATCCGCATATCCAGCGGCGCGTCGTAGGAGTAGGCAAAGCCGCGCTCCCGCTCGTCCAATTGGAGGGAAGACACACCCAGATCCATGAGGATGCCGTGCACTTCCGGGATTCCAAGGTCTACGAGGACATCTTCGATTTCGTCATAGACGGCATGCACCAGGTCAGTGCGGGCCGCGAAAGGTTGCAGGCGCTCACCGGCGAGGGCGAGGGCCTCTTCGTCCCGGTCTATGCCAACAAGGTGCAGATCGGGGAAGCGCTGCAGCATCGCTTCGGAGTGGCCACCCATTCCCAACGTGGCGTCGATGACGACGGGCGTCTCGCCACGGCTGCGGGCGGCCTCAAAACCCGGTGCCAACAAATTGATGCACCGGTCCTTCAGGACCGGTACATGTCGCTCCGAGGTTGGTTTTGGCGCGTCTTGCTCCTCCATGCGGCCTCCTCAGAGCTGAATCGTTCGTCTGTCAGTTGGGCGGGTCGCTTCTTGAGCCGGATCCCCATCCGCGCCTATCGCAGTGTCCGCCTGGCTCCGGGGAAGGTGAGCCAGGAAAACAAGGTGATGGGCGGCTGGAGATCCCGTCCAAGAAGCATTGCTGCTTCCTGTCCCGGTTTCTAAATGAATCCGGGAAGGTTGTCGTCGTCGGTCTCCGAGAAGGCGGCTTCCTTCTCGGCCAGGTACTCATCCCAAGCCTGGGCATCCCAGATCTCTGCACGGGTTCCGGCGCCGATGACCGCCAATTCCCGCTCAAGACCTGCGTAGCTCCGGAGCGCCGGCGGAATCGTCACGCGCCCCTGCTTGTCAGGTACCTCGTCAGAGGCTCCGGACAGGAAAACCCGGATGTAGTCACGCGACTGCTTGGAGGAAATGGGGGCCTCCCGCATGGATTCGTGAATACGTTCGAATTCCCGCTGGCTGAAGACGTAGATGCATCGTTCCTGGCCCCTTGTGAGCACCAAGCCGTCAGCAAGTTCCTCGCGGAACTTGGCGGGGAGGATGATCCGGCCCTTTTCGTCCAGACGAGGAGAATGCGTGCCAAGAAACACTGGCCCACCGCCCCCATCCGTAAAGGTGCCCGTACCTGCCCCACGCCGCCACTACCCTCTTACTTGCTCCACTTTACTCCACAAGCCCCCACAGTCAACGCAATCCGGCGTGTTTCTGCCCCACTTTCGAACGCGGGAGGCCGAAAACACGTGGATCTCAGGGGTGGTTGCCAGTGGAGGAGGCTTTGCGGCGGCGCTCCAGGAAGCGCTCGACGGCGGCATCGCCACCGCGCCTACAGGCTCGCGATGTGGGGCGAACGTGGCGTTAAATGCGAAAAGACCCGATATTCGGGTCTTTTCGCAATCAGGCCGGAGCCTGGCGGTGCAATGTGGAGGACTCGGCATCCCGGTGAAGGAAAAGCCCCCTAGTGGAGCGTTCAGCTCTCTTCGCCGCGGCGGCGCTCGTCCCAGCGTTCTTCGAGGTTGCTCATGAATGAGTTCTTTGACTTGCCCGGCTTGGCACTCTTCGACTTCCCGCCGGCTGCCCTTCTCAGGGTGGCAAAGTAAACGCCGGCGCCCATCACAATGAAGCCCAGCACGCCAAGGAAGATGTTCTGCAAGGACACACCTACCAACAACAAGAGAATCCCGGCGATAGTGCCTAGAACGCCAATAACGATGTGCCTGGTCGACCATGAGCGAATGGGGTCAGAGCCCATTGAATTGGCAAACTTTGGATCGTCCTCATGCAGTTGCTTCTCGAGTTGCTCGAGGAGCTTCTGTTCGTGCTCCGAGAGGGGCATCGCGACCTCCTTTAGTCGGCCAGCGTCTGGATACGCCGCGGCCGTTGCCTCTGTTCCCTTTGAACGGACGAACCCAAAAAAGGGTTCCCGAAGACCGGGTCTTGTGAACACGGTCTCACGGAACAGACGCAACATGGCAATTTATCCAGACGGTCTAAATCTGTGTATCTCTAGGATAGTTTGTTGGCCGCTGTTCTGAAAGACACGCCGGATGGCACGCGAGGGCTCTTCGATGCTTAGGGAGAACCCGGCCCGCCCGGCTCCGCATGCGGCTCCAGAAGCGTCGCCGGAAGGACAGTCTTGCTGCCGAATCGCTCGATGACACGGTCAAGCGCCTGTTCAGCCGCCCGCCAGTTGTCGTCCCTGCGGTCGAAGCTCAACTGCAACGAGGTGTGTTCCGCCGGTTCGAGCTGCTCAGCCCGGACGCCTACAAGTCGCACGCTCATGGGCCGCTCCCCCAAGGACGCAAGCAGCTGGCTTGCCACCTGATAGATCAACTGTGCGCTGTCCACTGGCGTATGCATTGTCTTGCTGCGGCTGATTGTCGAAAAATCCGCATAGCGCAGCTTCAACGCGATGGTCCGGGCAAGCATTCCGGCTGTCCGCAGCCGGGAAGCGGTTCGGTGGGAGAGCCTTAGCAACTCGCGGTGCAGTAGCGCCTCATCCGGGGTGTCAACGGCGAACGTCTCCTCGGAACCAATGCTCTTCTCGAGGCGCGTCGGCGTGACCGGCCGCGGATCCAAGCCCATCGACAATCGGTGGACGTGCTCTCCCGACGCTCCCAGGACCCTTTTCAAGGAAGACAGCGGTGTGGCCGCAACGTCAGCCACGGTACGGATCCCCAGCCTGGCGAGGACATCGGCGGTCTTGGCCCCGACTCCCCACAGGGCGTTCACGGGCAGGCTGTGGAGATAGGCTACGGTCTGCCCCTCCTCAATAAGCAGCAGTCCGTCGGGTTTGCAGCGCGTAGAAGCAATTTTGGCAACGAACTTGTTGGCCGCTATTCCCACGGACGCAGTGATTCCGAGCTCGGACGCAACGCGGCGCCGGATCAAATGGCCGATCTGGAGGGGCGGACCAAGCCTCCGGATCGCGCCACCGACATCCAGGAAAGCCTCGTCGACACTCAAGGGCTCCACGAGGTCCGTTATCGATTCGAATATGCCCATCAACTCCCGGGACACCTCGTAGTAGAGGCTGTGGCGGGGCTCGATGATGACAGCGTTGGGGCACATCCGCATGGCGTTGGCCATGGGCATGGCAGACTTCACGCCCAGCGCCCGCGCTTCGTAGGAGGCGGACAGTACAACTGAGCGATCCACCGGGAATCCGACAATGACCGGTTTTCCCTTGAGTTCAGGCCGGGTGCGCAATTCCACCGAGACAAAGAAGGCATCCATGTCGACGTGGAGGATGCTGGTGCGCCTCAGTTCCCGCAGGGCAGCGGGATCCGGGGCGGATTCTTGTCCGGGGCCCCGCCCGTTGTTCTCTGCTCGTGGTCTCACAAGGAAATCCTATGCCGCGGCACTGGTTACTGGTGGCTGCATCCGGCGCCCTAAACTGAAGGCAGCATCCGGCGTCGTCCCCAGGAGGAAATCCCTGTGAAGCTCTTTGGAAAGCCTCAACCCGTCAGCGTGGCCTTGTTGGCCACGGGGGTCGCGTTGACCATCTCGGCTTGCGGGTCGTCCCCTGCAGGCACGGCATCCCAAGGGGCTGCGCCAACATCGTCCGGGGCGGCCATTTCCTCGGCAAGTCCGGCGCCGGCCACCACGTCCACGGCGGCCGCAGGAGCTTCGGCGACGGTCGGCGCCCTGGTTCCGGGATTCCCGCAGCAACTGATTCCATTGATGCCCAAGGCAGCGGTGGAATCCAGCAGTTTCGACAAGAACTCCTCCCCGGCGTCGGTGGCCTTGGTCGGCACCATTGCGTCCCCATCGGACGCAGTAGTGGCCTTTTATACCTCCGCGCTCACGGCGCAGGGCTTTAAGGAAGTTCCCGGCAGCACCGTGGGAAGTATCAAGTCAAAGGATTTCCTGCGTGGCGACAATGAAACGGTGAATATCTCAGTGGTGGAAACCGCAGGCAAATCCACGTTCACTATCGGTGCCAACGTGGCCGCCGGGTCAATCAAGTGACTACGGAGAGCCCGGGTTCGGAACAGAGCCGTTTTGTGGGCGATGTCGCGGCCAAACTCAATGGTTTCCTTGGGGCGCAGCAAGAAACCATGGCCACCATCTCCCCTGATGTCGCCCCCCTCATGGGATCAATCACGAGCCTTGTGACAGGCGGCAAACGGCTCCGGGCCTTGATGTGCTACTGGGGGTGGCGAGGTGCCGGAGGTCAGTCCGCGCATCCGGACATCATTACCGCCGGCTGCGCTTTGGAACTCTTCCAGGCTGCAGCCCTGATTCACGACGACATCATCGACCGCTCTGACACCCGGCGTGGCGGTCCAAGCGTCCACAAGCGGTTCAGCCAGCTCCATGAGGGCGAGGGCTGGGCCCTCGACAGCGAACGCTTCGGGCATGCGGCCGCGATCCTCACCGGAGACCTCTGCCTGTCGTTCAGCGAGGAGGCGTTCACCGAGATTGGTGGCAGGGCTGCTTCAGGTACGCCTGCGCGGCGGATCTTCAACCTGATGCGCGCCGAGGTCATGGCCGGCCAATACCTGGACATCCTGGAGGAAGTTGCGGGTCCCGTGCGGGACCGCGCAGGTGCCGTCCGCCGCGCCCAGTCCATCATCCGATTCAAATCGGCGAAGTACTCAACGGAACACCCCCTGGCCCTTGGTGGTGCTTTGGCCGGTGCCAGCGAAGAGCTCTTGCAAGGCTATTCCGCTTTCGCGTTGCCCCTTGGGGAAGCTTTCCAGCTCCGCGACGACGTCCTGGGGGTGTTCGGAGACCCCGGGACGACAGGAAAGCCTGCAGGAGATGACCTCCGCGAAGGCAAACGGACTGTGCTGGTGGGCTTCGCCATCAACCAGGCCGGGGCTACTGATTCGAGCTACATCGATACCATGCTCGGACGGCAGGACCTTGGCGAGGCCGAGGTTGCCGAGATCCGGCGGATCATCGTGGATTGCGGTGCGCTCGAAGCCACGGAATCGATGATCGAGGAACTCAGCAACGAAGCTTTCGCAGCCTTGGAAAGCCTCCCCTTGGCTGAACTCCCGCTTACCGCGCTCAGGCAGTTGGCCGAAGCCGCCGTCAGCCGGGCCGCGTGAACTCTTGGAGAAATCCACGTTAACGGCAGTCTAAATACCTGCCTTAAATGCAGTGGTGGCGACCAGCAATCTGATCGCCACCACTGCATTTAGGGCAGGAGTCCCTTACCAGGCAAGCGATTGGGCCCTGCGTCGGATTTCAGTTTTGCGCCCTTCACGGAGCGCATCGACAGGGCGGCCACGCAGCGACTCATCCGGAGTGAAAAGCCACGCGATGAGCTCCTCATCCGTGTACCCGGCATCGCCAAGCACTGCGATGGTGCCCTTCAGGCTATCCACCACATGACCATCCTGGATAAAGAGGGCAGGAATCGAACGGATATTGCGTTCGCCCACTCTCACAGCCACCACTGCACGCTCATCCAGAAGACCGTGGACCTTGGTGATTGAAACGTTCAGCAGCTCTGCCACATCGGGCAGCGGCAGCCATTCGGAAACGAGGCTTTCTACATTACTCACGGATCAAGATTGCCACGCCCGCGCGCTTTGCGCCTAGCCGGACGGACGGCACGAGCGGAATTTGCGTCCCCGAATTGCCCAAGAATCGAATGCGCCGGGATTTCTTGTGCGGAATCCAAAAATGTGAGAGATTCACATTGATCACATTTGCATCACTACTAACTTTAGTAACACTGGCAACAGCGGCATTCCCAACGTCCGCTGCTGAGATGAGGATTGCTCCCATGACGACGCCCCGCTCGCCCAAGAAGACAACGAGCATGCCCATAATTGCGGCCACCACAGCGGCGCTGCCCGCCGTCATGCTCTCTTCATTGGCGCTCGCCCAACCGGCAACAGCGCTTCCAGCGGTACAAACCCAGAAGATTCCCGCATCGTTGACCGCGGCCATGCAGGCCCAGGCCGCGGCCGTGTCCGCAAACGTCATTCCCGCCTCCGCGGTTGCCGCGACCATCCCGGCTGCCATGCAGCCCATGGCACCGGCAGCTCCGGCCACGTACACGATCGTCCGGGGCGATACCATCAGCGGCATCGCGGCCCGCTACGGGCTGAACACCAACACCGTCCTGCAGCTCAACGGGCTCTCGGGCAACACCATCATCTACCCGGGACAGCAGATCAAGTTGTCCGGTTCCGCGGCTGCTCCAAGCGCCCCGGCACCCGCGCCAAGCCCGGCACCCAGCCCGGCGTCGTCGTCGGCCGCCAGCTACACAGTCGTGTCCGGGGATACCCTGAGCGGCATCGCCGCCCGCCACGGAGTGTCGCTCTCGGACGTCTTCAGCTGGAACAGCCTCAACGGCCGGTCCATCATCTACCCGGGGCAGAAGATCAAGGTCGGCCCGGGAACGAACGCACCAGCTCCGGCGGCCCCGGCTCCAGCGGCATTGGCCCATGCTTCCGCTCCGGCTGCCCCGGCAGCGCCGGCACTTGCCAACACCGGCTCGTACACCATCAAGTCGGGTGACACCCTGGGCGGCATTGCGTCCCGCCTTGGCGTGTCCTTGTCATCGCTGCTCTCTGCCAACAAGCTGTCGATGAGCACCATCATTTATCCGGGGCAGAAGCTCGCCATCCCGGGTGCTCCCGCAGCCTCGGCTCCGGCCCCGGCTCCAGTCAGCACCCCCCTGGTTCCCAGCACGTTCCTGGGCTACACCTACCCGGAGGCGGTAGTCAGTTCAGCCAACGCGAACAAGGCCCTGCTCAATGCGTCCCCGGTACCCAGCACCGCCCAGATGAAGGGGATCGTAGCCGATACCGCGCGTCGGATGGGGGTGGACCCGTCTTTGGCCATGGCGTTCGCCTACCAGGAATCCGGCTTCAACCAGCGTGCCGTCTCTCCCGCCAACGCCATCGGCACGATGCAGGTGATTCCCTCCTCCGGAGAATGGGCTTCCCAACTGGTGGGCCGCAAGCTCAACATCCTGGACCCGTATGACAACGTGACCGCCGGCGTCGCCATCATCCGGGCCCTCGTCAACACGAGCAAGGATCTGAACACGGCCATCGCAGGCTACTACCAGGGCCAGTACTCGGTGAGCAAGCACGGGATGTACGAGGACACCAAGGCCTACGTCGCCTCGATCCTGTCCCTCAAGAAGAACTTCAGCTAAATCAGGCCGCGGAACACGGGCCCGGATCGCACGGCGATTCGGGCCCGTGTTTTTGCTCAACTAGGATCGTAGGGTGCAGGAACAAGTTTCGGACCAACTCCTCGGATCCCTCGTGGACGGGCGCTACCTGGTGCGATCGCGCCTCGCGAACGGCGGAATGTCAACCGTCTATCTCGCCACCGATGAGCGGCTCGACCGCGACGTGGCACTCAAAGTGCTGCATCCCCACCTGGCCAATGACCAGAATTTCCTCGACCGCTTGCAGCGCGAAGCCCGGGCCGCGGCGAGCCTTTCCCACCCGCACGTCGTAGGTGTCCTCGACCAGGGACAGGACGGCCACATTGCGTACATCGTCATGGAGTACATCAAGGGCCACACCCTGCGCGACGTCCTCAACGAGAAAGCAGCCCTTCCGCCCCGGCTGGCATTTGCCCTGATCGACCCCGTCATCGAAGGGCTCGCGGCCGCCCACGCAGCAGGGCTCATCCACCGCGACGTGAAACCGGAAAACGTCCTCATCGCCGACGACGGCCGCATCAAGGTGGGCGACTTCGGCCTGGCCCGGGCGGTCACAGCGACAACCAGCACCGGCGCCCTCATCGGCACAGTCGCATACCTGGCTCCCGAACTGGTCCTCGGCAAAGCCGCGGACGCCCGGAGCGACATCTACTCCACCGGCATCATGCTCTACGAAATGCTTACCGGCGAGCAACCGTATGCGGGCGACGTTCCCATCCAGGTTGCCTACCAGCACGTCAACGCGGCCGTCGCACCGCCGTCGCTCGCGGTGCCCGGCCTTGCCGCCGATGTGGACGAACTGGTCCAGTGGTGCACCGCAAAGGAACCCGAAGAGCGTCCTGTGGACGGCTCCGCGCTCTTGTCGGAACTGCGGCACATCCGCACCACCTTGAGCGACGCGCAACTGGACATCAACCCGCCGGCCGCCAAGGCGGCGACGCCCGAAGGGCAACAAGGAGCGGCCGCGGCAACCGCGGTAGTCGCCCCTTTCCACGCCGAACGCACGGAGCCCCTGGAACGGATAGGCCGCACGGAGATCATCTCAAGTCAGCGCAATCCAACCACGGTGCTTCCGCCGTCGGGATTCTCCTCCGGGGCCGCAGCTTTCGACGTCCAGGTGCCACAGGACCGCGAGCCGCTGGATCCGGCCGATGCCCCGCCCAGCAAACGCGACATCAAGCGGATGGAGCGCCAGGAAGAAAAGGACCGCGCCAGGGCCGCGGCCACGCCGTCGCGCTCTTTGCGGGAAGGCAACCCGCGCCGCCGGGCGGTGATCTGGACGATTGTCGTGATTGTCCTGGCGATCCTTGCCACTGCGGCGGGCTGGTTCTTCGGCATGGGGCCCGGTTCGCCCGGAACCATACCGGACACCAAGAACAAGACCGTCGCGGAGGCACAGCAGCTGCTGCGCACCGCCGGCTTCCAATCCGAGCCGAAAGACGTGTTCGACGACGACGTCACGACGGGTTGGCTGTTGGAACGGAACCCGCTTCCGGCCAAGTAGTCCGGAAGTTCCAAGGGGTGTCGCTCTTCGTCTCGAAGGGTCCGCAGTTGTTTCCACTTGCCGCGATGACCGGCCTGACACTTGACCAGGCAAAGAATGCCCTTGGTGTGGCGGGGATGGCGCTCGGCAAAGTCACAGAGCAATATGACGACAAAGTGCCTTCAGGCACGGTCATCTCCCAGTCTCCGGCCCAGGACACCGCGGTCCGCCACGGCACCCCGGTGGCACTGGTGGTTTCCAAGGGACCACAGCCCCTCCCCGTACCGGATGTCCGCGGCATGAGCCAGCAAGCCGCCGTCAAAGCGATCAGCGACGCCGGATTGACCGCAAAAATATCGCCGGAACCCGTCAACGACAAAAAGGTCCCCGCGGGAGCCGTGGTCAGCCAGACCCCTGCCAACGGCACCTTGATCCGCGGCGACTCCGTCACGTTGACCCTGTCCAAGGGGCCGAAGATGGTGCACGTCCCCAACTTCATCGGGAAGCAGGCGGACGCCGCCCGCAAGGCCCTGGAGTCGCTCGGATTCGAGGTCAAGATCAACAACATCCTGGGTGGCTTCTTCGGCACCGTCCGCGACCAGAACCCCGTGGACAGCGATGCTCCGGAGGGCTCCGTCGTCACCCTGACCGTTGTGTAGGACGCGCCAATACAGGAAAGGAGATCCGGAATGTTCCGGATCGCCTTTCCTGTATTCGGGCCTGCGACTGGACGTCCGCTTCGTGGGGACTACCGCTTGGTGAGGGCCCCAGCCACGAGGAACGCCATCTCGAGGGACTGCATGTGGTTCAGGCGGGGATCGCACACTGACTCGTAGCGGTCCAGGAAGGCGTCCTGGTCAATGGGATCGGCGCCGCCAAGGCATTCCGCGACGTCGTCGCCGGTCATTTCCATGTGCAGGCCACCGGGTACCGTCCCGAGGGCGTGGTGGACTTCGAAGAACCCGCGGACTTCGTCCACGACGTCGTCGAAGTTGCGGGTCTTGTACCCGTTTGGCGAGGTGACCGTGTTCCCATGCATGGGGTCCGTGACCCAGAGGACCTGGGCGCCGGACGCAGTGACCTTCTCGACGACGGCGGGCAGCTTCTCGCGGATGTTCTTGGAACCCATACGGGTGATGAAGGTAAGGCGGCCGGGCTCGCGGTTCGGGTCGAGCTTGTCAATGAGCCGCAATGCATCGTCTCCGGAAGTCCCGGGACCGAGCTTGACGCCGATCGGATTGCGCACCCGGGACAGGAAGTCCACATGCGCATGGTCGAGCTCACGGGTGCGCTCACCGATCCAGAGGAAGTGCCCGGAAGTGTCGTAAGGAAGACCCGTGCGGGAGTCGATGCGCGTCAGGGCCCGCTCGTAGTCGAGCAGGAGTGCCTCGTGGCTCGCGAAGAACTCCACGCGCTTGAGGGCTTCGAAATCGGCACCGCAGGATGCCATGAACTTGATGGCACGGTCGATGTCCCTCGCCAAGGACTCGTAGCGGGCATGGGCGGGGTTTTCGGTGAAGCCCTTGTTCCAGAGGTGCACCAGGCGGAGATCGGCGAAGCCGCCCTGCGTGAAGGCGCGGATAAGGTTCAGCGTGGAAGCCGAGGTGTGGTATGCCTTCAGCATGCGGCTGGCGTCGTGGGCCCGGGACTCCGGGGTGAAATCATAGCCGTTGACAATGTCGCCGCGGTACGCGGGCAAGGTCACGCCGTCTCGGGTTTCCTCGTTCGACGACCGGGGCTTGGCGAACTGGCCGGCCATGCGGCCCATCTTGATGACGGGCATGGCCGCACCATAGGTGAGGACAACGGCCATCTGCAGGATGGTGCGGACCCGGGCGCTGATCTTGTCAGCTGTCGCGTCCTCGAAGGTCTCGGCGCAGTCGCCGCCCTGAAGCAGGAATGCTTTGCCCTGGGCTGCAGCGGCCAGACGCTCGCGCAATATGTCAACTTCGCCCGCGAAGACCAGCGGCGGAAGCACGGACAGTTCTTTGACGGAGGCATCGAAGACGCCCCTATCGGTCCAGGTGGGTTGCTGCGAGATGGGCAGCTGGCGCCAATCGTCCAAGCCGGGATAGTTTGCCGCTCCGCTTTGCGCAGTGCTGGTCAGGGGGCTGCCCAGGGAACTGGTCACGGGGCCGGTCATGGACGGTGCGGGGTTCGCGGATAGCTCAGTCACTCTCCAAGACTAGTTGCCTTGCCCGCTGTTCGGGGCATGGCTTCCGTAACCCTTATTGACAAGCCGTCACACTTTCCCGGCCACTGCGCCGTCGCCGTCCGGGCCTGAACTGTTGCCGGGCGGCAGCCCGCCCTCGTCGCCGTCGCCGGCTGGATTCGCTGCGCTTCCGCTCGCCGGCTCCGGAGGCTGCCCGGCCAGCCGCTGCTTGACGACGGCGGCGTATTCGTCCACGTATTCCTGCCCCGAGAGCCGCATGAGTTCGTACATGATTTCGTCCGTCACGGCGCGTTGAACGGCGTGGTCTTCTTCTTGGCCGTAGTACCGGCTGAAGTCCAAAGGTTGCCCGAAAATGATCCCGATCCTACGGATGTTCGGCAAACGCTTCCCGATGGGCTGGACTTTCTCGGTACCGATCATCGCGACAGGAACAACGGGGACCCGGGTTTGGAGCGCAAGTTTGGCGACCCCCACTTTGCCCCGGTAGAGCCTGGCATCCGGGCTGCGGGTGCCTTCCGGGTAGATGCCCAGCAGGCCGCCGTCGGCCAGCACGTCCCTGCCGGCCTGCAGGGACAACTCGGACGCGGCCCCGCCCGAACGGTCCATCGGCAACTGGTTGGTGAGCCGGAAGAACATGGCCGTAAGCCTGCCTTTGAGCCCGGTACCTGTGAAGTACTCGGACTTGGCCAGGAAACTGACGCGACGGGGCACCATCACCGGCATGAAGATTGAGTCCGAAAAGGATAAGTGGTTGGAAGCGAGAATCGCGGCGCCATCCTGCGGAACATTGTCGAGGCCCTTGACCCAGGGGCGGAACAGCAATTTGAGAAGCGGACCCAAAAAGATCCGCTTCATGACCCAATAGAACACGTTGGTTCCTCTCCGGGGCGGCGTCTGCAAGGCGTCCGGACGGTCCCGGCCCGCATTCAGAAGCCACCCTACTCCAGTGAGAAATGTCCCGAACAGTGACACGATGGACTCATCACGGAAAGCATGCCGCCAACTTCAGTAGCCTCGGAGTCATCATGAACACTCTCCCCGATCCCTCGCCTTACGCCAGCGACTTCACTGGTAGTGGACCCAGCATCGGCGTCGTGATGAGCCACGGCTTCACGGGCAGTCCGCACAGCATGCGCCCCTGGGCCGAGTATTTGGCGGCCGAAGGCTACGCTGTCCGCCTCCCTCTGCTTCCAGGCCATGGGACCACGTGGCAGGACATGGCCACGCGGCGCTGGCAGGAGTGGCATCATGCACTGGATGCGGCGTATCTGGAGCTCCAGGCCGAGTGCGACTTCGTCTTCGCCGCCGGCTTGTCGATGGGAGGGACGCTGGCTCTGCGGATCGCGGCTACCCGGCCCGTTGCCGGTACCGTCGTGGTCAATCCGGGACTGGTAATCGATGATCCCCGCGCCGCCGTGGTCGGCATCCTCAAGCACGTCATGAAATCCACCCCGGCGATTGCCAACGACATTCTCAAACCCGGCATGGACGAGGGCGCGTACCCCAGGACACCGGTCGCGGCCGCCCATGAGTTGAAAAAGATGTACCGGGACACCGTCACCCTGCTCCCCCGGATTTCCGCACCGGTGCGCGTCTTCCGTTCCTCCGTTGACCACGTGGTTTCGGATCGAAGCATCAGGCAGCTGAAGGAACGGGTCACGGCTTCGATGGAGTTCAGCACCTTGGAGAACAGCTACCACGTGGCCACCCTGGACAACGATGCGTTGGAGATTTTCCGGGGCTCGGCCGAGTTCATCAGGAAAACGATGGCAGGACTGACAAGCAGTTCCGCCCCTGCCGGCCAGTCCGCCGCCGAGCTTCGGGATTCACCCCATGAATAGGCCAGGGCCCGACTCCCCCGACCAGAGCGCCAACAAAGACGACGACGCCGTCTGGCTCGATTTAGTGGCACGGCTTGAGTCGATGCCTTCATCGGCCCTCGACGAGGCGCCGACGTCGGCGGAGGCAGGCAACGATTCCGGAACAGAGCCGGGGCCAGGTCCGGACGACGTTCCGGGGCGCTCATCGTCACGTTCCTTCCAAGACTTCGACCCTCTTGGATTGTCTAAACGGGGCGCCGCGGAAGAACCGGCGGGCGGCGGGGAACCCGGTCCGCGCGACTACGACGTCGAGGATGGGAACGGCTTCGTCCCGGAGGACCCGCCGAGCCTGGCCGGCACCGAACCCCTGACCATGCTCGCCTGGATCGGAGCCGTGGGCGGCCCGCTCGCCCTGCTGTTCACCGCCATGTTCTGGCGCTCGGCGCCGCTCCTGGCAGTGATGGGCATCCTGGCGACTTTTCTGGCCTCAGTGGTGTACCTCATCATGAAGCTGCCCCAGGAAAAAGACGAGAACGACGACGGCGCCCGCGTCTAGGCGGACTGCCGCACGGCTCATCCCCTCGCAGCTGAGCCTGTACTACCCGCGCGCCCTGCCGCTGACCCGGGACAGGTCGGCAGCGCCGATCATCCCCGCCCGCGGTCCCAGCGCGGCGAGCTTGATGGCGGCCGCGGGACGGAAGCCACGGCCGGTGAGGTTCCGGGTGAATGCTGTCCGCGCAGGGCCCACGAGAAGCTCACCGGCGTCGCATAGCCCACCGCCGATGACGAATGTCCCTGGGTCGAGCGCAGCAGCCAGGTTCGCCAGACCAAGCCCGAGCCAGTGCCCCACTTCTTCCAAGAGCTCCCTCGAAGCGGAATCTCCGGCTTTTGCCCGCTCCGTCACGGTAACGCCGGTGATGTTCTCAGCCGAGCCTCCGGCAGCCTTGAGCAACTCGTAGGCAACAGGTGAATTCCGGAGGGCCAGCTCCCGGGCCTCCCTGCCGAGCGCGTTGCCGGAGGCATATTGCTCCCAGCAGCCGCGGTTGCCGCATTCGCAACGATGCCCGCCGGGCACCACGATCTGGTGGCCGAACTCCCCCGCCACGCCGAATCGCCCACGCTCCACTCGTCCGTCCATGACCATGGCACCACCGATGCCGGTGCCGAGCGTAATGCAGACGAGGCGGCTCTCACCTTGCCCGGCGCCGAAGCGCCATTCAGCCCAGGCAGCAGCATCGGCGTCGTTGGTGACGAGTACCGGGCGCCTCAGCAGGCTCTGCAGGTTTTCGCGCAGCGGCTCATTACGCCAAGCGAGATGCGGGCTGAAAAGCACCGTGCCGCCGTCGAGATCCATCCAACCGGCGGCGCCGATCCCCACAGAGGCGATCCGATGACTTCTGCCCAATTCCTGGACAAGCTCGACGATCACCCGCTCGACTGCCCGGGCGTCATTGCCCGGCGTGGAGCGCCGCGCTTCCTCGACCACGCGGCCCGAAGGATCCACGACTCCCGCTGCCACCTTCGTGCCGCCGATGTCTATCCCGATCGCGAGCCCCCTGCGGCCGAGATGGGAACGGCGCGCGGCCCACGGCGCGGACTCCCAGCGCAGGCCTCCCTGCGTTGAGCCGGGGCGCCGGCCGGTTGAAGCCGAACCGGACCAGGAAATCTTCCGAACGCTTGCCGGGTTCTGGTCGTTGGATGAATTCAGAGGCATGTCGCCATCCTATTCCGAGCGCCGCATATGTACTGACATGAAGCACCTTCGGACGGAGAGCCGCACTTGCGTTGGCGGAATCCCAGGCTTCACGTAAAGTTACTCATCAGTAACTTGAGTAGGTGAATTGCGACACACCCATTACTTGGCCGTATAGAGTTAGAGCAGCCCCGCAATGGTCTGTTGATATCGAAGGAGCTATCGTGCGTGAATTCAGTGTTCCGCCCCTGGTGAATGTTGCCCCCGAAACCAACATCACGGACCTTGTGGTTCGCCAGGCCGCCAAGCCATCCAACCCGGCACTGTTTGCCAAGCTCGACAGCGCCGGCCAATGGCAGGACATCCGGGCAAAGGACTTCCTCCAGGACGTGTCGGCCCTGGCCAAAGGCCTGATCGCCAATGGCGTCGGTGTGGGCGACCGCGTGGGCATCATGTCCAGGACCCGCTACGAATGGTCCCTCGTGGACTTCGCCGTCTGGTTTGCAGGCGGCATTTCCGTGCCGATCTATGAAACGTCATCGCCGTCACAAGTGGCCTGGAACCTCGGCGACTCCGGCGCAGTCGCGGCATTCGCCGAGTCGGCACACCACGAAGACGTCATCCGTCAGGCCGTCACCGCCGAAGGCCTCGGCTCAGTGGCCCATGTCTGGCAGCTTGAAGGCGGCGGCCTTGACGCGCTTCGCAGTGCCGGCAGCGGTGTCAGCGACGAGGAACTCGAGGCGCGCCGCAGCAGCGCGGAACTGGCCGACGTCGCCACGATCATCTACACCTCCGGCACCACGGGACGTCCCAAGGGTTGCGAACTCACGCACGGAAACTTCGTGGAGCTCTCGGAGAACGCTTTGGCGTCCCTTGGCGACGTCGTCAACGAGAACGCCAAGACCATCATGTTCCTCCCTCTCGCCCACGTCTTCGCCCGTTTCATCTCGGTCCTGGCCGTCGCCGCCGGCGCCCAAGTGGCGCACACGCCGGATATCAAGAACCTGCTTGCAGACCTGCAAAGCTTCCAGCCGTCCTTCATCCTGGCTGTTCCGCGTGTCTTCGAGAAGGTCTTCAACTCGGCGCTCACCAAGGCGGAGGACGGTGGCAAGGGTGCCATCTTCCACAAGGCCGTCGACACGGCGATCGCCTACTCCAAGGCGCAGCAGGCCGGATCCCTTGGCTTGGTGCTGAGGCTCAAGCACGCCGTCTTCGACCGTTTGGTGTACGGGAAGCTTCGCGCTGCCATGGGCGGCCACGTCAGCCACGCCGTCTCCGGTGGCGGTCCCCTCGGCGAACGGCTGGGCCATTTCTTCCACGGTATCGGCTTGCAGATCCTCGAGGGTTACGGCCTGACAGAGACGACGGCACCCATTTCAGTCAATACCCCGTCCCTGATCAAGATCGGCACGGTGGGGGCCCCGCTTCCCGGAAATGCGGTCAAGATCGCCGACGACGGCGAAATCCTCGCCAAGGGCGTCTGCGTCATGAGGGGCTACTTCAAGCGGGATGACCTCGCCGCGGAAACGTTCGTGGACGGGTGGTTCCGCACGGGTGACATCGGCGAACTCGACGAACAGGGTTTCCTCAAGATCACCGGACGCAAGAAGGAAATCATCGTCACGGCGAGCGGCAAGAACGTCGTGCCTGCCCTGCTGGAGGACCAGATCCGTGCGGACGCCCTGGTGTCCCAGGTCCTGGTGATCGGCGACAACCGGCCCTTCATCGGCGCGCTGGTGACCCTCGACGAGGAAGCCCTGCCCGGCTGGCTCGAGCGCCACGGCCTTCCCGCGTCCACGACGACGGCGGCTGCCGCGGACAACGCCCTCGTCCGGGCTGCCGTCCAGGAACTGATCAGCCACGCCAACCAGTCCGTCTCCCATGCGGAGGCGATCAAGTCGTTCCGGATTGTGCCGTCCGACTTCACCGAGGCTTCCGGCCATCTCACGCCGTCGTTGAAGGTCAAGCGCGCCCAGGTCATGAAGGACTTCGACGCCGTGATCGAGGAAATGTACTCGGCGCCCAAGGCTTCCTGACGCGCCGCACCCCGACGCATCAGTCAAAGCATTAAAGGAAGGTCCCGGGCTAACAGCCCGGGACCTTCCTTCTTGCGTGCTCCGCGGAGGAGCGGGCCGCTATTCGACCACGATCAACAGATCGCCGCCCTGGACCTGCTCCACGTTGTTGATGGCGAGGCGCGAGACCGTGCCGGCTACCGGCGTCGTGATGGATGCTTCCATCTTCATCGCCTCGATGGTGGCGACGGTGTCGCCGGCCTTGACGGCGTCGCCTGCTTTGACAGTCAGGGTCACGGCGCCGGCGAACGGCGCTGCCACCTGGCCGGGCTGGGACGCATCCGCCTTCTCCGCGGCCTTCACGTTGCTGACAACCGACTTGTCGCGAACCACCACAGGGCGGGACTGGCCATTGAGCTTGCACATGACCGTGCGCATGCCCTTTTCGTCGGGCTCCGAAACTGCTTCCAGGGAAGCGATCAGGCGCACGCCCTTCTCAAGCTCGATGACGTGTTCGGCACCAAGCTGGAGACCGTACAGGTAGTCACGGGTATCAAGCACCGACAGGTTGCCGTAAGTGTCCACGCTCTTGAGGTAGTCCTTGGTGGGGCCCTCGAACAGGAGCCGGTTCAGGGTCCTCTGGCGGGACTTGGAATCGCCCTTGAGCGCTGCGCTGTCTTCGGCGCTCAGGTCGACGTCGCGGACCTTGATGCTGCGGCCCTGGAGCGCCTTGGTGCGGAACGGCTCCGGCCATCCTCCGGGAGGATCTCCCAATTCCCCCGACAGGAAGCCGATCACGGAGTCCGGGATGTCGTAGTTCTGCGGATTCTCGTTGAAGTCCGCGGGATCTGCGTGGATTCCCACGAGGTGCAGCGCGAGATCGCCCACCACCTTGGACGACGGCGTTACCTTGACCAAGCGGCCCAGAATACGGTCCGCTGCGGTGTACATGTCCTCAATGGCCTCGAAGCGCTCGCCAAGGCCCAGCGCGATGGCCTGCTGGCGCAGGTTGGACAGCTGGCCGCCCGGGATTTCGTGCTGGTAGACCCGGCCTGTCGGACCGGGAAGCCCGGACTCGAACGGCGCGTAGACCCGGCGGACCGCTTCCCAGTAGGGCTCCAGGGAGCTGACGCTGGCCAGGCTGAGCCCGGTGTCGCGCGGGGTATGTGCCAAGGCGGCCACAAGGGCCGACGCCGACGGCTGGCTTGTCGTACCGGCCAGGGACGCTGATGCGACGTCGACGGCGTCCACGCCGGCGTCCACGGCTGCCAGCAGGGTGGCTAGCTGGCCGCCTGCGGTGTCGTGCGTGTGCAGGTGGACCGGAAGGTCGAAGCGTTCACGCAAGGCGCTGACAAGCTTGGCTGCAGCCGCGGGGCGGAGCAGGCCAGCCATGTCCTTGATGGCGAGGATGTGCGCACCGGCGTCGACGATCTTCTGGGCGAGGTCCAGGTAGTAGTCAAGGGTGTACAGGTTCTCGTTCGGATCGAGGAGATCGCCGGTGTAGCACAGTGCCACCTCCGCTACCGCGGTGCCGGTGGCCCGCACTGCGCGGATGGCAGGAGCCATCTGGTTGACGTCGTTGAGGGCGTCGAAGATGCGGAAGATGTCGATGCCCGTTGCCGCCGCCTCGTTGACGAATGCTTCGGTGACTTCCTCGGGATAGGGCGTGTACCCGACAGTGTTGCGGCCACGGAGCAGCATCTGCAGGCAGACATTCGGCAGGGCCTTGCGCAGGGCGGCCAGCCGGTCCCAAGGATCCTCGCCGAGGAAGCGCAGGGCGACGTCGTAGGTGGCACCGCCCCAGGCTTCGACCGACAGCAGTTCGGGCAGCAGCGCGGAGACCGCGGGGCCGGCCGCGACGAGGTCCCGGGTACGGACACGGGTTGCGAGGAGCGACTGGTGGGCGTCGCGGAA
This sequence comes from Arthrobacter sp. FW306-2-2C-D06B, assembly GCF_021789175.1. Classification (NCBI taxonomy): domain Bacteria; kingdom Bacillati; phylum Actinomycetota; class Actinomycetes; order Micrococcales; family Micrococcaceae; genus Arthrobacter; species Arthrobacter sp. FW306-2-2C-D06B. Next base: position 1,700,997 of record NZ_CP084560.1, on the reverse strand, counting down.
GGTGGTGTCCGTGACGGCCACGGCCTGCTGCCCGCGCAGCGCCTTCGCAAAGCCAACGGGACCCAGCTCCTGCAGCTTCTGGCGCGAGCCGGCCGGTGCCACAATCCCCGCAATCGACGGGAGCTTGGCCGCGGGGTCCGTGTGGACTTTGAGTTCGCCGTTGGGCTTGTTGACCGTCACATCGGCCAGCCAGGTCAGCAGTTTGGTCCCGCGGTCCGCGGAGACGTGGGACTTCAGCAGTTCGGGGCGCTTGTCGATGAAGTCGGTTGCCACGTTGCCCGCAATGAAGTCCGGGTCGGCGAGGACGGCCTGGAGGAAGGGGATATTGGTGGACACGCCACGGATCCGGAACTCGGCCAGGCCGCGCCGGGCACGGGCCACCGCGGCAGGGTAGTCGCGTCCGCGGCAGGTCAGTTTGACCAGCATGGAGTCGAAGTGGGGGCTGATCTCGGCACCCGAGTAGACCGTGCCGCCGTCGAGACGGACGCCCGCGCCACCCGCGGAACGGTAGCCGGTGATCTTTCCGACGTCGGGCCGGAAGCCGTTGGCGGGATCTTCCGTGGTGATGCGGCACTGCAGGGCGGCGCCCTTGATGGATACCGTCTCCTGGCTCAAGCCGAGGTCTGCGAGGGTCTCGCCCGATGCGATGCGCATCTGCGCCTGGACGAGGTCCACATCAGTGATTTCCTCGGTGACCGTGTGCTCGACCTGGATGCGCGGATTCATCTCGATGAAGACGTGCTGGCCGGCCCGTTCGCCCTCGGTGTCCACCAGGAACTCGACCGTTCCGGCGTTGACGTAGTTCAGGGCCTTCGCGAAAGCGACGGCATCCCGGTAAAGGGCCTGGCGGATGGACTCGTCCAGGTTGGGGGCCGGGGCGATTTCCACGACTTTCTGGTGGCGGCGCTGCAGGGAGCAGTCGCGCTCGAAGAGGTGCATGACATTGCCCTCGCCATCGGCCAGGATCTGGACCTCGATGTGACGAGGACGCAGCACTGCCTGCTCCAGGAACATGGTGGGATCGCCGAACGCGGCGTCCGCCTCGCGCATAGCCGCCTGGAGCGCTTCCGGAAGGTCCTCGCGGGTCTCCACCCGGCGCATGCCGCGGCCACCGCCGCCAGCGACGGCCTTGGCGAAGATCGGGAATCCGACCTCGTCCGCTGCCGCGATGAGTTCGTCGATGTCGCGGGACGGCGCGCTCGACTTCAGGACCGGTACACCTGCCTTGCGGGCGGCTTCGAGTGCGGCGACCTTGTTCCCGGCGAGCTCCAGCACCTCCGCCGGCGGGCCGATGAACGTGATGCCTGCCTCTTGGGCCGCCCGGGCGAGGTCCGGGTTCTCGGACAGGAATCCGTAGCCCGGGTAGATTGCGTCAGCACCCGCTTCTTTGGCGACACGGACGATTTCGTCCACGTCCAGGTAAGCACGGACCGGATGGCCTTCCTGGCCGATCAGGTAGGCCTCATCAGCCTTCTGCCGGTGGATCGAGTTGCGATCCTCATACGGGAAGACCGCTACGGTCTTGGCGCCCAGTTCATAGCTAGCGCGGAAGGCCCTGATCGCGATTTCGCCGCGATTAGCCACCAGAATCTTGGAAAACATGCTTCTCCTGCATCATTGCGGGTGTAACGGTCGGTGGTCACAGTGTGTAAGACCTCCATACCCAAACACAAATCTTTGTGGTGACAGTCACACGGTGATTCGTCACGAGCAGTGTACCTTCGCGCACGGTGCAGTTTCACGTGCTAAAAGGCGATCGACTAACAGGCGGCCCGAGCCCTTCCGGGCCGATAAGGCAGGAATCGGTGGCCACTCAACATATGATGTTGAAGGGCAGCGGCAGAGCCCCGGTTCCGGCAACGCCGGAACACAAGCACCGCGACACGGCAACCGGCGTTAGGTTTTGGGTTTTCAAGTGCAAGTAGTCAGCATCAGCAGCCTCAAAGGCGGCGTGGGCAAGACATCCGTAACCACCGGTCTGGCCTCGGCCGCACTGGCCGCAGGGATCCCCACCCTTGTTGTGGACCTGGATCCCCACGCCGACGCAACCACGGCCCTCGGTGTCCAGGCCGGCGACCAGCTCGACATTGGCCGCATGCTGAAGAACCCCCGCAAGGCGAGGCTCTTGGACAACGTGGTCAGCAGCGGCTGGGTTGACCACCCCCGCGGCAACGGTGGAGGGACGGCCCTTGATGTCGCCGTCGGATCCGCCTACACCGGAATCTACGACCGGCCGGATCTTGGGCGCCGCGATCTCCGCCGCCTGACCGCGGTCCTTGCTGCGGCCGAAAAGTACGAGCTGGTACTCGTTGACTGTCCGCCGTCCCTCAACGGCCTCACCCGCATGGCCTGGAGCGCGAGTGACCGAGTGGTCCTCGTTGCCGAACCAGGGCTCTTTTCGGTAGCCGGCACGGAACGCACCATGCGCGCCATCCAGCTGTTCCGCCAGGAGTTCGCTCCGCAGCTGGCTCCTGCAGGGATCGTTGCGAACCGGGTCCGGCCTGCCTCATCCGAGCACACGTTCCGACTCGCAGAGATGGAATCGATGTTCGGCGAGCTTTTGCTGGCTCCGCATATTCCGGAACAGGCGAACTGGCAGCAAATCCAGGGGGCCGCCCACGCCGTCCACCACTGGCCTGGCGACTCCGCCAAAAACACCGCCAAGCTTTTTGACTCGCTTCTGGAAAACATGCTGTCCTCAAACAACGGCACGCGGGAACGCCGCAAGCGCTGATGGAACCTGCGAGGCAGAAGCTGCCTTTCGAGAAATGCGTTCTTCGAGAGAAGCGACGAAGCCGCCTTCCTGTTGGAAGGCGGCTTCATTGGTCTTCAGTGGCCGCTCGTGGCGATCCCGACGGCGGTTCAGCCCGTGCGGCGCGCGGAACGGCGCTTGCTGAGTTCGTCGTCCGGAAAGGACTGCTCCACGACGTGCTCGCTCGGCAGCGCAGCAAGGCTCCCCTCGACTTCGCGCCACACGCGGCCTACCGCGATGCCGAATACGCCCTGGCCACCCTGCACCAGGTCAATGACTTCGTCCGCGGAAGTACATTCATAGACACTCGCGCCGTCGCTCATGAGCGTGATTTGCGCCAGGTCTTCCACTCCGCGTTCACGCAAATGTTCAACGGCCGTGCGGATCTGCTGGAGGGATACGCCCGTGTCCAGGAGGCGCTTGACGACTTTGAGAACCAGGATGTCCCGGAAGCCATAGAGCCGCTGCGATCCGGAACCGGCGGCTCCACGCACAGCGGGTTCAACGAGTCCTGTGCGTGCCCAGTAGTCCAGCTGGCGGTAGGTGATCCCCGCCGCCTTGCACGCGGTGGGACCACGGTAGCCGGCATCTTCATCCAGGACCGGAAGGTCCTCTGTGAAGAGCAGACCCTGGGCACCGCTTGCGGGTACAGCAACGCCTGTCGACGCCTGCTTTAGCTCGCCTGCTTCGCCTTTGGGACTCACGTGACCCTCCTTGTCAGAAGTTCCCTTGGGGATGGTGCATACGGCGGCTAACACGAAACGGGAAAATGCACTCGTGTAATTTCAACGCGGCCGCACCTTTCAGTGTGACTTGCGCGGGTCCTGTACGCAACGGGAACTTGATATCTTCGACGTTAGGCGTGCGGGAGCCTCAGGTCAAAGACGTCCGGGGCATTTTCAGATCGTGTCGAAACTTTCACCCTCGACTTTAACCTTAGGCTACCTTCAGCCTTCGAAATCCTCTGGCTCAACGTCGTCCAGGAACTCCCGGAAGCGGCGCAGTTCCCGTTCTTCGTCAACTTCGGGACCCGGTTCGGTGTCTTCGCCCTCGTCGTGTTCGGTGATCCGAACGCCGGCTTCATCCATCACGGCATCGGCACACCAGATGCGGCATTTCGCCCGCAACGCAAGCGCCAGCGCGTCGGAAGCGCGGGAACTCACCACAGTGCCGTCGTCGAACTGGAGCTGGCCATAGAAGATGTTGTCTTCGACCGCCACGATGTTCACGCTGATGATGGTGTGGCCGAGTGCTTCAACGACGTCGATCATCAGATCGTGGGTCATGGGCCGGGGCGGCACGACGCCTTGCTGGGCCAAGGCGATGGCACTGGCTTCGGGCGTGCCGATCCAGATGGGGACATGGCGTTCCCCGTGCATCTCGCGCAGGAGGACCAAAGGCTGGTTTGAAGGCAGTTCAATCCGCACTCCAACGATCTCGACCTCAATCATCATGAGTCCATACGGGAGATACGGTCCTGCACCAAGGCGCGATGCAGGCTGAGGCAGAGTTCGCTGATTTCCCGGGCGGCTTCCGCTGCCCGGGATTGCGATGCCGCATCCTTGCGGGACGTCAGGGGGGCGACGACGCGCTCTACCAAGCCGAATTCACGCTCAGCCGCGGCTTGGAAGGGACGGAGGTGCCGCGGCTCAAGTCCATGGCTTTCAAGCTGGACACACGCACGCGCCACTTGAAGGGCGTGTTCGTCGAATTTGCCGTTGACGTGGCTGATGAGCCCGTAACTGAGGAGGGAGTGCAATAGCGGGACGCTGGCCCCGGATTCCGTCCGCAGCTGCTCCTCGCTCAAGGCGCGTGCATGGCCTTGCAGCTCAGCCGCAAGTTCGTCCGAGACAATCCGGGGAGAAACCGAGACCCCCGGCGGGAGGTTTTCGGGACGCTCGCCACGGTCGATCGCGTCCAGGTAATCCTTGATGACCTTCAGCGGCAGGTACTGGTCACGCTGGAGGGCCAGCACGAAACGCAGCCGCTCGACGTCGCTTTCGGCGTACTGCCGGTACCCGGCGGGCGTGCGCTTCGGATTGATTAGTCCCTTTTCCTCAAGAAAACGGATCTTGGACGCCGTCATGGTGGGAAAGTCGTCGCTGAGCTGGGCGAGGACCTCCCCGATGTTGAGGACCTGCGGTCCTCGCCGTTCCGGCTGGGGCAGTGCCACAGGCGTACCCGGAATCAGTCTTGGCCTGCTGCGCGGGCAGGGCTCAGGTAGTAGGTGAGGCGGAACTTCCCGATCTGGACCTCGCTGCCGTTCTTGAGCAGGACGTTGTCCACTCGGTCCTGGTTGACGTAGGTGCCGTTGAGGCTTCCAGTGTCCACTACTTCGAAGCCTTCGGGGGTGCGTACGAATTCCACGTGCTTGCGCGAAACCGTCACGTCATCCAGGAAGATGTCCGCATCCGGGTGGCGGCCGGCGGTGGTGGTGTCGGAGTCCAGAAGGAACCGTGCACCCGCATTCGGTCCGGTGTGCGCAATCAGCAAGGCCGATCCAGGAGGCAATGCCTGGACCGCTGCGCGCTCCTCGGCGGCCAGCGGCGGCCGGGCATCCGGCTCGTGGTGGCGCACGGGCGTGAGCTGGATTGAGGTCGTCTCCGAGGTTGGCTGTTCTACAGCACCGTGCTCGTCCCGGGCGTGGTTCCGCTTGCCGCCAACCATGGAAATCCTCCTCATCCGCCGGCAGTTGACAAAACTGCCGGTTACGCAACTGCCCGGTTCCCCGGGCCAAACAGGTCGCTGGCCCGCCGCCGTCGCTCCCGTGTTGCGGGGAGAACCGACTTGGCGGGCCAGATACCATTTAGCCTACCTGTTGTTCGTACTCTGATGCACTGAGAAGGGTCTCGATGGCGTCAGCTTCCGAAAGCTTTACCTCGAACAGCCAGCCGTCACCGTAGGGATCCGAGTTGATCAGGGCAGAGTCGGTGTCGAGAGCCTCGTTGCGGGAAACAATTTCGCCGCTCACCGGGGCGTAAATGTCGCTTACGCTCTTCGTCGACTCGACTTCACCCACGACGTCGTTGCCCTTCACCGTGGTGCCAGGCTCGGGCAGCTGGGCGTAGACGACATCGCCGAGTGCATCCTGGGCGAAGTCCGTGATGCCGACGCGCACGACGCCGTCTGCATTCGGGGCGCTGACCCATTCATGTTCGGCGGTGTAGGAAAGATCGGCAGGAATGTTGCTCATGAGTCGCCTTTCATCGGGACATTTCGGACCACGACGGCGGCCCGGTCATCCGGCCACCGCTGAAAGTATAAGCACATCACTGTCTCCTCCCCACAGGTGTCTGGAATGATTGGAAGCAGACTCGAGCCGCATAGTCCTGCAACGCCGCCGAAGGAGCATGATCATGCCGGAGCTGCCCGAAATCACTGCCTTGAGCGACTTTCTGGACGGGCAGCTGTCCGGGGCGCGGCTCACCCAGTTATTGCTGCCTTCGGCGTTCGCCCTGAAAGTTGCGGATGTTCCCCATGAATCGCTGATCGGGCGGACCGTTGAATCCGTCGGTCGGCGGGGGAAATTCCTGGTTTTCGAGATCGCTCCCGCCGCACCGGAGGGCGGCGACTTGGCGGAGCCTCTGTACTTGATCGTCAGTTTCGCCAAGGCCGGCTGGCTCACGATCTCGGATAAACAGTCCGGCAACGAAGCAACTGCGGCGGGCGAATATTTCGCCGCGCAACTGGGCTTTTCGAACCATGGCAGCGATTTCGGCATCACCCTGACCGACACCGGAACCTGGAAGGGATTGGCCATCTTCATCGTTCGCCAGCTGGAGGAAATCCATGGCCTTGCCGAGCTTGGGCCGGATCCCCTTGACCCCGCCTTCGGCCTGGACGAGTTCAGCCGGCTTTTCACGCACAGGCAGCAGATCAAGGGAATCCTGAGGAACCAGAAGCTCATGGCCGGTATCGGGAACGCCTACAGCGACGAAATCCTCCACGCAGCCAAACTGTCTCCCGTCGCCGCCGCTTCTTCGTTGGGCCCGGACGCGGTGGAGCGTCTCTTCACCACGATGCAGGACATTCTCAATGGTGCCATCAAGGAGTTCTCCGGCAAGAAACCGGACGAGCTGAAGCCGGCCAAGAAAGCCTCGATGCGCGTGCACGGCAGGACCGGCGAGCCGTGCCCGGTCTGCGGAGACACCGTGCGGGAGGTTGCCTTCGTGGGGACGTCGCTGCAGTACTGCCCCACGTGCCAGACCAACGGCGAAATCCTGGCCAAACGCGGCTCGAGCGACGACGCCTGATGCGAAGAAGCCGCGCGTCGCCTAGGCGACCGGCGCCTCCGCAGGTTCGCGTACGACGTCGGGCGCTGCTTGCTGCGCGGAAGCTGACTGTGCCGCTCCCCCGCGCCGGGCGGCTGCCGCGGCAGCGATCATGACGACCAGGGCCGCCACAGTGATGGCGGCGCCAGCCCAGATCGGCGAGGTGTACCCCAAGCCCATGGTGATGGTAATGCCGCCCAACCAGGCGCCGAGGGCGTTGCCCAAGTTAAAGGCGCCGATATTAGCGCCGGAAGCCAGGGTGGGCGCGGTGGCGGCAAAATGCATGACGCGCATCTGCAGGCCCGGGACAGTAGCGAAGCCGAAGCCGCCCATGAGTGCCAATGAGAACAGGGTGGCCACCGGGCTCGCTGCGGTGAGCGCAAAGAACACGAGTACAAGCACCAGGCCCGCAAGGATGACGACAAGGGTTTTGTCGATGGATTTGTCGGCCGCTTTGCCGCCGGCGATATTGCCAACGAACAGTCCGGCGCCAAACAGGACGAGGAGCCAAGGGACGGCGTGGGGATCGAATCCGGAGACCTGGGTCAGCGTGAAGGCGATGTAGGTGAAGGCGCCGAACATACCGCCGAAGCCGAGAATTGTGACGATGATCGATAGCCACACCTGCCCGGACTTGAAAGCCCCAAGCTCGCCGCGGAGGCTGCTGGCGGCGGCGCCTTCCTTGGTCCTCGGGACCATGAGGGCAATGCCGATGAGGGCGGCAACACCGATGATGGTGATGGCCCAGAAGGTGGAGCGCCAGCCGAGGTTCTGGCCGAGGAAAGTTCCGAAGGGAACGCCCAGCACGTTGGCGGCGGTGAGGCCCGTGAACATGATGGCAATGGCTCCGGCCTTTTTGTGGGCCGGGACAAGGCCGGCTGCGACCACTGAGCCGATACCGAAGAAGGCCCCGTGGCAGAGTGCGGCCACAATGCGCCCGATCAGCATTGCCTGGTAGCTATCCGCGATCGCGGAGAGGAAGTTGCCCGCGATGAACAGGACGAGGAGCCCGATCAGGACGGGCTTGCGGGGCAAGCGGGTGACGGCCGCTGTAACCAGGAGGGCGCCGACCACGACGCTCAGCGCATAGCCGGTGATGAACCAGCCGGCGGCCGCTTCGCTGACTCCGAAGTCGGTGGCAATTTCTGGCAAGAGGCCCATGATGACGAACTCGGTCAAGCCAATGCCGAATCCGCCGAGGGCAAGGGCGATCAACCCTGCGGGCATGATGTTGCTCCTTTGTAGGGATGGATTCCCGTGAGACTGGAAGTGCGTCGCCGAGAACCGTAGAATTAGTTGCAGACGCTCCATATATAGTTGCACGCGCCATGTAATTGCGCAAGCAACTACTTTGCGGGCATCTGATTTCTTCATCAATCGGCAGGAGTTACAGGACACATGGGCATCAAGGACGACGCCGTTGAGGTGCGCGCGCAGGGGTGGCGGACTCTCGCCGCGCTGCACGGCAACATCGAGGCAGCACTGGAGAAGGCCTTGCAGTCCGCTGCGGATCTTTCGGTGGTCGAGTACACGGTGCTTGACGCATTGAGCCGCCAGGACGGCTGGCACATGCGGATGCAGCAGCTCGCGAGGGCCACGGCACTGTCCAGCAGCGCCACGACGCGCTTGGTGAACCGGCTCGAAGACCGGGGGCTGCTGACCAGGATCCTGTGTGCGGACGATCGGCGCGGGATTTATACGGAGCTCACGGAAGCGGGCCAGAAGCTGTTGCTGGCGGCCCGGCCGGTGCACGACGAAACCCTCGCGGAGTCCCTGACGGCCGCAGAATCGGTGCCGGAGCTTGAACCGCTAGTCAAGGCGTTGGGGGCGTTGCAGGGGGCTTGAAGGCTTTAGACCTTCTTGACCACGCTTGACTTGAGCTGCATGGGTCCGAAGCCGTCCACCTTGCAGTCTATATCGTGATCCCCCACGCCATTCACGAGGCGGATGTTGCGGACCTTGGTTCCGACCTTGATGGCCGTGGCGCTTCCCTTGACCTTGAGGTCCTTGATCACGGTGACCGTGTCCCCGTCTGCGAGCACATTGCCCACAGCGTCCTTGATGTCCGTCGACTCGTCTTCTGCCTCATCAGACATGGCCGGCGACCATTCGTGGGCGCACTCGGGGCAGACCAGCAAGGCACCCATTTCGTAGGTGTATTCGCTGGCGCATTCGGGGCAAGGGGGAAGTGTTTCGCTCACCGTCCAATGATAGTTGGGGGCGGTCCAACACGGAGACGGGGGCCCGGGCACACGGAGACGCCCGGCAGGAACCCCGAGATCTCGCGGAATTGAACACGTAGATCGGTACTGTCGACCACTTAATTCTTGGATTTGACCACTGAGACGGCACATGTCGGCCATAGATTGCCCATGCCCAAGAAATCGAAAGTTGGTGCATGAACCGTGCAGTTGCCTATAGGGGGCCTCGCCCTGGGATGGCTGGTCGTCGGCATCTATCTTCGCTCGCCCAGGCTCTTCGCCCTGATGACAGTCTGCGCCATACCTGGGCTGGCGGCGCGTGCAATGTCGACAATTCTCGCCGAACCCTTGCATTTGACGGCAAGCCAACAGACCGGGCTGAGCGTCTTCTCTTCTATCTGGATCTACCTGACGCTGATCCTTTTCGTAGGTATCCGGCGCATGACAGGGCGCGGCTAAGATGAGGCTTCCGGTCCCACTCCAAGGTTGCAAGACTCAAGAGAGAGAGTCGCGGAGACGACGTCGGATTTTGCTGGATCATCCTGTTCGCCGAAGTTGCGAGCCCCGAGATTCCACTGAACCGGAATTTGTCCATTCGAATGATTGAGCAGAATCGAACGCTCACTCGAGGTCACACCAACACTTAAACGCAAAGTCCCGGGAACGTTTACGTTCCCGGGACTTTGCTATCCATACTTTGCGGTCGGGCTGACAGGATTTGAACCTGCGACCCCTTGACCCCCAGTCAAGTGCGCTACCAAGCTGCGCTACAGCCCGTCAGTCCTGCCGTTCTCCGCCTAGGTTTTCACCTAAGCAGTCCGGCCGAACCACCTCAAAAAGCTTACACGATGTTCGAGGTTCCCAATGACACCTTGGCGGGTGTCACCTGTGATGCGCGTCTCAATTAGCGCTTCTTGCCGCGCTTTTCACGGACGCGCATGTTGACCTCGATCGGCGTGCCGTCGAAGCCGAAGGTCTCGCGCAGCCGGCGAGTGATGAACCGGCGGTATCCGGGGTCCAGGAAGCCCGTGGTGAAGAGCACGAACTTCGGCGGACGGCTGGATGCCTGGGTGCCGAACAGGATGCGGGGCTGCTTGCCGCCGCGGACCGGGTGCGGGTGGGCAGCCACGAGCTCGCCCAGGAACGCGTTGAGGCGTCCCGTGGGGATACGCTTGTCCCAGCTTTCCAAAGCGAGGTCCAGCGCGGGCACCAGGCGGTCCTTGTGCCAGCCGGTCTTGGCGGAGATGTTGACGCGCGGAGCCCATTCAACGTGTGCGAGGTCCTGCTCGATTTCACGCTCAAGGTAGCGGCGACGTTCGTCGTCGAGCAGGTCCCACTTGTTGAAGGCGAGGACCAGCGCGCGGCCCGACTCGATGGCGAGCTGCAGGATGCGGACGTCCTGCTCGCTGAGCACCTCGTCAACGGCCAGGAGCACGACGGCGACCTCCGCCTTTTCGAGCGCGGCCTGCGTACGCAGGGACGCGTAGAAGTCCGCGCCCTGGGCCATGTGCTGGCGGCGGCGGATACCTGCCGTGTCAACGAAACGCCAGGTGCGGCCGCCGAGTTCGATGAATTCGTCCACGGGGTCGCGGGTGGTCCCGGCGAGGGGATCAACGACGACGCGCTCGGAGCCGGCAAGCTTGTTCAGCAAGGAGGACTTGCCGACGTTCGGGCGGCCGATGAGGGCAATGCGGCGGGGACCGCCTGAGCGTTCGACTCCTTCCACGGTGGAGAACTCGGGCAGGGTGTCCATGACGTGGTCCAGGAGGTCGGCAACGCCGCGGCCATGGAGGGCGGACACCGGGTACGGCTCGCCGAAGCCAAGGCCCCAAAGCGTTGCCGAGTCGGCTTCCTGCGCAAAGTCGTCAACCTTGTTGGCCACCATGATGACCGGCTTCTTGGACTTGCGCAGCATCTTCATGACACCTTCGTCCGTGGCAGTGGCGCCAACGGCTGAGTCCACCACGAAGAGCACGGCGTCAGCCAGTTCCACGGCCATTTCGGCCTGCTCGGCGACCCGGGCGTGGATGCCCCTCGCGTCGTGCTCCCAGCCGCCGGTGTCCACGAGCGTGAAGTTTCGGCCGTTCCAGTGTGCCGAGTACATGACACGGTCACGGGTAACGCCAGGGGTGTCCTCCACGACGGCCTCGCGGCGGCCGAGGATGCGGTTCACCAGCGTGGACTTGCCGACGTTGGGGCGGCCAATGATGGCCAGGACCGGGTCCAGCTTGAGGGGGCCGTCTTCGCCTTCATCGTCGTAGAGCCCGCTCAGCAGGGCGGCGTCGTCCTCGTCGAGGTCATAGTCTTCCAGACCTGCCCGGAGGGAGGCTGCACGGAGTTCGGCTTCGTCGTCGTCCAGGGCGGCGAGGTTTTCAGCCACCTGGTCGGTGCCGGTGGGCGTGTATTCGTCGTCGCCGGCTCCGATGTTGCCGGATTTGTGAGTCGTATCGCTCATTGCACTTTCCTTAGTGGTGATCTGCCGGCGTCCCGGCTACTTCTTCTTGGCGGTGCTGCATTGGCTGTGGGCCGGTTCATTTAGTCCCCCGGAAGGGACTGACCGGTGGTCTTGACGGCATCCTGGATGTGTCCAGCCAGCGCAGCGCGGATCTCCGCAGCCGCCCTGTCCATTGAAACACGCCCCGACTCGCCATTTCTGCTGGTCACATTCAAGGGGGCTCCGAAACTGACGTGCAGGCGGCGCCGCAGCCTCGGAATGGAATCGCGATGTTCGTTACCGATCCGCGTTCCGAGGATGGCCACGGGAATCACTGTGGCGCCGGACATCAACGCGAGCCATGCGACGCCGTTGCTGATGCTGCCGGCGGTGCCGCTCCCCCGCGTTCCTTCAGGGAGAATCCCTACGCAACGGCCGGCGTCGAGCACTTGCTTTCCGAGCTGGAGCGCTGCGCGATCGCCGGCGCGGTTGATGGAAATCTGCCCCGAAGCACGAAGAACCTTTCCCAGGAAACCCTTGAACATCTCCTTCTTGACCAGGATGTGCATGGGCCGTGGAGCCGCGCCGAACATCACCGGACCGTCGAGGAAGCTGATGTGGTTGCCCGCGAAAATGACCGGGCCGGACTTGGGAACGTTGGAGCGTCCCGTGATCGCGGTCCGGTACAGGACATGGTCCAGCAGCCAGCCAACTGGCCGGCTCCACATCATGGTCCAGCGTGCCGGGAGCCGGGCTTCAGTCACCGTAGATGACCTTGCCCACAATGCTCAGTGCCGTTCCGACCGTTTCTTCGAAGTCCAGGTCCGAGGAATCCAAGGTCACGACGCCGTCGGCCGCCTGGGTAAAGTTCACCACAGTGGAGTCCTTGGCGTCACGGTGGATCACTTGGGCAGCGAGCTGCTCTTGGCTCTGCGTTCCGCCCAACTGGAGGCCGCGGCGCCGCAGCCGGGCTTCCTCGCTGGCGGTCAGCAACATGCGGACCTCCGCATTGGGCGCGACGACGGTAGTGATATCCCGTCCTTCCACCACCATGCGGCGGTGGTGCTGTTCGATCAGCCTGCGCTGGCGACGAATCAATTCGTTGCGGGCACCCAGCGTGGTTGCCACCGCGCTGACCGACGAGGAGATCCTCGGCTCACGGATTTCCTCCGTGATGTCCACTCCGGCAACGCTGACGTATTCGGCGTTGGCGCTCGTGCTGAGTTCCAGCGGCAGATCCTTTGAGGCCTGCTCGACGGCGGCACCGTCGGCGAGGTCGATGCCGGTCTTGAGGCAGTACCAGGTCAACGCACGGTACATCGCACCCGTGTCCAGATAGGCGAGCTTCAAGCGCCGGGCAACTTCCTTGCTGACGCTCGACTTGCCGGAGCCGGACGGGCCGTCAATGGCGACAACGAGCGGCTTTCCCGGACGTACAACGGTCTCCGGGCCGAAAAGTTCACGTTTCATTACTGGAGTACCCGCCATCCACGGTCGGTCAAGGCTTCAACAAGGAGGTCGTGCTTGTTGGGCATAACGGAAAGTTCCACCATTCCAACGTTCTGCCCGGACGAGTGATCCAAGCGGAGGTCTTCAACGTTGACGCCGATCTCACCGATCTCCGTCAACAGCCTGGCGATCTGCCCGGGCCGGTCGTCTACCAGAACTGTAAGCCATGAATATGCCTGCGGAGGTCCGCCATGCTTTCCCGGGATCCTGGCCTGCCCGGCGTTGCCCTCGCTGATGAGCTGGGCAAGGTCCAGCCGGGCGCCGGGAGCCGTGGGATCCTCCAGGGTACCGATCAAACGGTTGAGGTCTTCACGGACACCGTGGAGGATATCCACCATCTTGGCCGCGTTGTTGCCAAGGATCTGCACCCAAAGAGTGGGATCGCTGGCAGCAATCCTCGTGGTGTCACGCAGCCCGTTGCCGGCCAGGGACAGCGCGTGAAGCGGTGTCCCCTGCAAGCGGCTGGCGAGAAGCGAAGACATCACCTGGGGCAAATGCGATACCAAAGCAACGGCTTCATCGTGTTCCTCCGCGGTGAACTGGGAAACCATTGCCCCCAGGTCCCCGGCAAGGGAACGCGCGGTCTGAAGCGCGTCGGCGGTGGTCTCGTCGGACGGACAAAGGACCCAAGGCATGGACGTGAAGAGCTCGCCGCGGGCCGCGACGGGCCCGGATTTCTCGCGTCCCGCCATCGGGTGCGTCCCGACGTAGCGGGACATGTCCACTCCACGGCCCCGGAGCTCGGCCTGGATTGCCAGCTTGACGCTGGCTATGTCCACCACAACGGCCTCCGGGTATTCACCCAGGGCACGCTCGACGACGTCGGCCGTCACGTCCGGTGGCGCCGCGACAACAACCAGCTGGGGTGGGTTCTCGAGCTCGGACAGAGGCCTGCCCGCACCGATATCCACGGCCACGGCCTGGTTGGTTGGCGACGGGTCCGAGAGGAACACGGAGACACCCCGGCCGCGCAGGCCGAGACCGATGCTGGCTCCAAGCAGGCCGGTGCCGAAAACGACCACCGGGCCGTCAAGATGGCCCCGGCCGTGCGAGTGGAATGCCGACATGCCTTACAGTCCTACGGAGGCCAGGAGGTGTCCGACTTCCTGCTTGCCGAGGTTGCGGATGCTGCCCTGGCGCTGGTCGCCCAGGCCGATGGGACCGATCTTGACGCGCACGAGGCGAAGCACGGGGAAACCCACGGCTTCGAACAAGCGGCGGACAATACGGTTCTTGCCGGAGTGCAGCACAACCTCGATCAGCACGTGGCCCGGAGTGGAATCCACGAGCTTGAAGGAGTCGACGGAAGCGATGCCGTCTTCGAGCTCGATGCCGGCCTTCAGCTGCGCACCGACGCCCTGCGGGAACGGACCACGGACCTGCACCAGGTACGTCTTGGGCACCTCATAGGAAGGGTGCGTCAAGCGGTTGGCGAGTTCGCCGTCGTTGGTCAACAGCAGCAGGCCCTCGGTGGCGACGTCAAGGCGGCCGACGTGGAAGAGACGCTCGCCCTTGTTCTTGGCGGACTTGAGGAAGTCGGTGATGCAGGGACGGCCCTCGGGGTCTTCCATCGTGGAAACGACACCCTTGGGCTTGTTGAACACCATGTAGAGCATGGTGTCATCGAGCTGGATGCGAATGCCGTCGACGTGGATCACGGCGGTCGCGGGGTCGACGCGCATGCCAAGCTCGGTGGTGAGCTGGCCGTTGACCTCGACGCGGCCTTCCTCGATCATTTCCTCGCACACGCGGCGGGAAGCCACGCCGGCCTGGGCCATGACCTTCTGCAGGCGCACGCCATCGGCGTCGTGCTGCTCGGACTGGGCCACCTCGCCGCGGCGGCCGCGGGGCTTGCGGATCGGACCGAGGTTCTGGCCGAAGCGCTCACTGCCGAAGGCGCGGGAAGCGTATTGTTTCTTGTTGCTGGCTTTGGGCTTCAACGCGCCTGGCGTGCCCGGAGCCTTGCCGAAGCCGGGCTTGTTGGAGCCTGGCTTGCGGGGTGCCTTCGCCGGCCTCGAATCTTGGCGGCCGGCCTCTTCACGGCGCTCGTAGCCCCCGGCCGAGGTGGGGTTGTCCGGATCAAAGGGGCGTTCTTCACGCGGACGCGTGGGCTTGTAGGGGCGTTCCCCGCCCGGGGAGAAGCTGCGCTTGCTGCCTCCGGAGGCGCCGGCAGCACGGCTAGCGCCACCGGCACGGCTTGCGCCACCCCGGCCGGCACCGAAACTGCTGCCGCCTGCGCGGCCGGCACTGCTGCGGCCGGCGTTGTTGCGGCCTGAGTCTTGCGACTCGTTGCGTCCGGAATTGTTTCGTCCCGAACTATTACGTGGTGAACCCTGGCGTCCCGCCTGTGTCATGACCCGTCCTTTTGTTATGGTGGCCGGCTTGTTCTTTCTCAACGTAAGCCAGCCGGACAGAGAATATCTGTCCTGTGCGTCTGCCCGCTACTAGCCGGGCGTTTGTAGATCCTTGCAATATTGAGTTTTTTGCCTTGCCTGCGGCCGCGGTGTTTCCCGCGACTACATGCGTTCGGCGTCGAAGAACTCCTCGATCCCCTCCAGCCCCGGAAGGTGGGGGGACAATTGAGGCAGTTCCGCCACCGAGCCAATGCCCATGCGCTCGAGGAAGTACGAGGTGGTCCGGTAAAGGATCGCCCCCGATTCAGGATCGGTACCCGAGTCCTCGATCAGCCCGCGTTGAACAAGGGTCCGAACGACTGAATCGACATTGACGCCGCGGATGGCCGACACCGTCGCCCTGGAAACCGGCTGCCGGTACGCGATGACCGCCATGGTTTCGAGGGCTGCCTGCGTCAGCCGCGCGGTCTGGCCCTCGAGAACGAACCTGCCCACGACGTCGGCAAAATCCGCGCGTGAATAGATCCGCCACCCTCCGGCAACGTTCCGCAACTCAAAACCCCGGGGTGCAGCGCTGGCACTTGCATCAGTGTGCAAGTCATCAGCGTTCCTGCCCGGGGCTTTAACAGTATAGCCGCCATACTCCTGCCGCAGTCCCTCCAGCAAATCCTCGACGACGGCGACCGTCACGTTGAGCCCGGCAGCGAGCTCTTCCGCGGTGGCCGGTTGGTCGATCACCATCAGCACGGCTTCGAGGGCCGCGCGGGCGCCGCCGGGTAGGGCTTCAAGCTCGGCGAGGCCGTCCCCGCCCGTTTCCTGCTCGCTCACAGCGGTTCCTCTCCCTTGTCGATCTGGTCATACTCATCGCTCAAGCTGTCGCTGCTCCAGCCTTCGGGGCGCCCTGTCCAGCGGACGGTCAGTTCAGCGAGCGGACCCGGCTGCTCAAACGCCACCACCCGGTCGCGGAACAACTCGAGTAGTGCCAGGAACCGGGCTACGACAACAAGCGTCGACTCGGCGTCGGCAATAAGGGCCCTGAAGGATTGCGGCTGGCCGCGCTGCAGGCGGTACCCGATGATCTCGGCTTGTTCCTTGACGCTGACGGGTGATCCGTGAAGGTGGTCGAGCCCGACTTCCTCGGGCGTCTTGTCCTTCGGAGCCAGGGTCTTGGCCGCCAGCGCGGCGAACTGTTCGGGCGTATGGCGCCAGATAAGTTCGGGCAGCATTGCCGCGAAATGCCCTTCCAACGCGACTTGCCGCGGGAAGCGCCGGGCTTCCGACTCCAAAGTGCCGGACATGATCGCGGCCACCTGCTTAAAAGCCTTGTACTGCAGGAGCCGGGCGAAGAGAAGATCCCGGGCTTCCAGCAACGCAATGTCCTCGGCATCTTCGACTTCGCCTGCCGGCAGGAGCCTTGCGGCTTTCAGGTCCAGGAGCGTCGCGGCGATGACCAGGAATTCGCTGGCTTCGTCCAGGGCCCAGTCCTCGCCCAGTTCCTGCAGGCGCCGGATGTACTTGATGAACTCATCCGTCACAGTGGCCAGCGCGACTTCCGTGATGTCCAGCTTGTGCTTGGAAATCAGGCCGAGCAGGAGATCGAACGGGCCGGTAAAGTTCGCCAGCCGGACCTCAAAGCCGGCCTTCCGTCCCGAGGGCGGGGCTCCCGGGGTGAGCGGTTCTGCCACGCGGGCTAGGGTGCGCCGCCGCGCGAAATCAGTTCCTTGGCCAGGCGGCGGTAGGCGTCGGCACCGATGTGGTTTCCGGCGTAGCTGGTGATGGGCTCCGCGGCAACCGTGGCGTCGGCGAACTTGATGGAACGCTTGATGACGGTCTCGAAGACCTTGTCCCCGAACGCCTCTACGAGCCTGGAAATGACTTCGCGGCTGTGCAGGGTGCGGGCGTCGTACATCGTGGCGAGCACCCCGTCCACCTGCAGGCGCGGGTTCAACCGGTCCTGGACCTTTTCGATCGTTTCGACGAGCAGTGCCACCGCGCGGAGGGCGAAGAATTCGCAGATCAGCGGGATGATGACGCCGTGCGCGGCCGTCAAGGCATTGACCGTGAGGAGGCCCAGGGACGGCTGGCAGTCGATGAGCACGACGTCGTAGTCGTCCTCGACGCTCTTGAGCGCGCGGTCGAGCACTTGCTCGCGGGCTACCTCGTTGACCAGCTGGACCTCGGCGGCGGAGAGGTCGATGTTCGCCGGCAGGAGGTCGATGCCTTCGACGCCGGTCTTCTGGATGGCGTCGCGGATGTCCACTTTGCGGTCCATCAGGACGTTGTAGACCGTGAGGTCAAGCTCGTGCGGGTTCGTTCCCAGGCCCGCGGAAAGGGCTCCTTGGGGATCGAAGTCGACGAGCAGGACGCGACGGCCGTATTCTGCGAGCGCAGCGGCGAGGTTGATGGTCGACGTGGTCTTTCCCACGCCGCCCTTCTGGTTGACCATGGCGATGACCCGGGCCGGCCCATGGGAGGCCAGTGGCGTGGGCTCGGGGAAGTCGCGGTGCGGGCGGCCCGTGGGCCCCATGACGGCGTCTTCCAGATCGAAATCCGTGCCCTCCAGCGTAGTCGTTCCCCGTTCGCTGCTCACGTATCTATCCACTCTCTCCACGACGGTCATTTCCTGCGGCTGTCTCCAGCACCAACACTGCTCCCCACCTAGGCTACAGCGCCCGACACGGCATTCTGCGGAACTTGACATTGCCCGCAGTTTGAGCCTTTACCTTCTAGCTGAGGTAGAAGGTTGGGTACCGTGCCAATAAAAAGCAGGCAAGGCAGGTCCCCTGACGGGTTCCTGCCTTGCCTGCGTGGATACTTCGAAACAGTGTGCCGGACTATGCGGCCACGGCCTCTTTCACTTCGGGTTCAGCGTGGTGGCTGATCATGGTCAGCTCGTCGAACGGCGTCGCGCCGGACAGGACGTTGGTGACCTGGTTGCGGTCGATTTCCTTGACCCAGGTACCGATCAACACCGTGGCGACAGCATTGCCCGTGAAGTTGGTCAGGGCGCGGGCTTCCGACATGAAACGGTCGATGCCGACGATCATGCCGACGCCGCCCAGCAATTCGGGCCGGTGTGCCTGCAGGCCTGCGGCCAGGGTAGCAAGGCCTGCACCGGAAACGCCGGCCGCTCCCTTGGACGCAATGATCATAAACACCAGCAGCGATACCTGCGCCCCCAGGTCCAGCGGGATACCCATGGCGTTGGCGACGAACAGCGAGGCCATAGTCAGGTAGATGGCGGTTCCATCCAGGTTGAAGGAGTAGCCAGTAGGCACCGTGACACCGACAACGGGCTTGGAAACACCGAGGTGCTCCATCTTGGCGATGAGCCTCGGCAGCGCCGCTTCGGAGGATGAGGTGGAGAAGATGAGCAGGTACTCGCGGGCCAGGTACTTCATCAGCTGGAAGATGCTGACGCCGGCAACCACCCGCAGCAAGGTTCCGAGCACCACGACGATGAACAATGCGCAGGTGATGTAGAACGCAACCATCAGGGTGAGCATTCCGAAGATTGCCTTTACTCCGGTGGCACCGACCACTGCCGCGATCGCACCGAAGGCACCGACGGGAGCCAGCCACATGATCATGATGAGGATGCGGAAGACGAGTGCCTGCCCGTGCTGGATGGCCTTGAGCACCGGCTGGCCCTGGGAGCCCATGCGCTGCAGCGCAAAGCCCACCAAGATGGCGGCCAGGAGCGTCGGCAGGACGGGAATGTCTCCAGGGATGATGCCCAGCAGGAAGTCGGCGGTGCTGTTCGTGGCGGCCTTCGCATTGGGGTCGTACGGGATCAGCTTCAGGCCTTCACCCGGGTGGATGATGTTGCCAACAACCAAACCGATGGCGAGCGCGAACGTGGACATCACCAGGAAGTAGATGAGTGCGAGGCCACCGACCTTGCCAACAGTGGCTGCCTTGGCGATCGATCCGATGCCCAGGACGATGGTGCAGAAAATGACGGGGGCGATCATCATCTTGATGAGCTTGATGAAGCCGTCGCCCAAAGGCTTGAGGGATTTACCCACTTCGGGGAACAGCAAGCCGACGACGGCGCCCAGTACTACTGCGGCGATCACGGCGATGTAGAGGTAATGCGACTTGTCCAGCCCCTTGCGCCCGGTCTTGGCGGGTGCAATCTCTCCTCTTTGAGAGGTCATGGCTTTGCTCCTTATAGATACTCTGGAAAGCGCCGTGGTCCCTGCAAAATGTCCCTGCGTCGCTCTGCTGTGATACCCATCATTAGGCGCGGCGTGACATGTATCACTGTTGCGTTCATATTGGTCACAGGACGGCCCGCAGAAAGGAGCACGTGATCCGACGCTGGAGCATTGCCCGGAGACTCTTTGTGGCAAATCTGCTGTTCATCCTGGCGCTCACGGCGATCGTCGGAACGGTGGCCTTCGTGGATGCCAGGGACCGGGCCTACAACGACGCCGGCCAGCGCATGCAGGCGGTGGCCGCGGCGATCGCGGCCAATCCCCTCGTCCTTCAGGCAGCCGGCACGCCGAATCCGTCCGCCGCCCTGCAGCCTTACGCCCAGGTGGTCATGGCTAACGCCCACACCGACTTCATCACCATCATGGCGCCGGACCGGACGCGCTGGACCCATGCGAACCCCGACGAAATCGGCAAACCCTATATCGGCACCATCGATCCCGCCCTGCACGGGCAGACGTTCACAGAGGTTACTGCCGGTACGCTCGGCCCGTCCGTCCGCACGATCGTCCCCGTGGAGGATCCATCCGGAAAAGTCCGGGCACTCGTGGCAGCCGGTGTCACAGTACGGACTGTGGACGTCGCCGTGTCAGCCCGGCTCACCACGATCATCGCCTTTTCCCTGGCCATGCTCGCTGGAGGCTCCCTGGCCTCCGGGCTGCTGGGCCGATACCTGCGTTCGGTCACCCGGGGCTGGGGACCGGAGCAATTGGCGCAATTGTTCGCCTACTACGAGTCGGTCCTGCATTCGGTCCGCGAAGGCGTGGTCCTGATCGACACGGGCGGCCGAGTGGTCATGTACAACGACCAGGCCGCGGAGTTGCTGGGACTGGAAAGGTCCGACGTCGATCCCGCCGCGGGAGGCGCACCTCGCCTTGCGGATCTGCCCCTGGACCCCAGCCTCCACGGGCTCTTCGCGTCCGGCCGGACGGCACACGACGAAATCCACCTCACGGGGTCCCGGATCCTGGTGGTGAACCAGGCGCCCGCCGTGGGACCGCCCGGAATGAGGGGCCGGCAGAGACCTCCCGTGTTCGGGACCGTTGCCACGCTCCGGGACAGGACGGAAATCGAGTCCCTCGGCAGTGAACTCGAAACAATGAAGACCCTGTCCGACGCCTTGCGGGCCCAGACCCACGAACACGCCAACCGGCTGCACACCATCGTGTCCCTCATGGAGCTCGGGCGGACCACCGACGCCTTGGACTTTGCCACCAAGGACCTTGAACTGAGCCAGCAGCTGACCGACCACCTCGTGGCATCGGTGGACGAGCCCGTCCTGAGTGCACTGATCATGGGGAAGTCCGCCGAGGCGCACGAACGCGGAGCGGAGCTGACTGTCACGGTGACCGGCGGGGACGGCCTCCGGGGCCTCGCCGTCCAGGACCTCGTGACCATTTTGGGGAACCTGCTGGACAACGCGCTCGACGCCGCCACTGCCGCTCCCCCGCCGCGCAAAGTTGAACTGGACATCGAATCCGGACCTGAAGGAACCACATTCACGGTGGCCGATTCCGGCCGCGGCATCGATCCCGGCATCGTGGACGACGTCTGGCAATACGGATTCAGCACCAAGGCCGCCGGCATCGGCCAGGCGGGTCAACCAGGAGCTCCTTCCCGCGGCGTAGGTTTGGCCTTGGTCCGGCAAGCAGTGCAGCGGCTTGGCGGTACGCTGTCCATCAGCGAATCCACGAGCGCCTTGGGCGGTGCGTTCTTCCGCGTGGCGCTCCCCGCGCCGGACTCCAGGAAAGAAGCCGAATGACCGAAATCCGCGTCCTCGTTGTCGAGGACGAACCCATCGCCGCCGATGCCCATGGCGTCTACGTCGGCCGAATCGACGGCTTCACTGTTGCGGGAACGGCCCCGGACGGACAGTCGGCCCTGCGGCTACTCAACGAATTCGCCGTTGCGGGACAGCCGGTGGACCTCGTCCTGCTGGACATGAACCTGCCGGATCTTCACGGGCTGGATGTTGCCCGCCGAATGCGCGCTTCGGGACTCCTTGCGGACATCATCGCCATCACTGCCGTCAGGGAGGTGAACATTGTCCGCAGCGCAGTGTCGATCGGAGTGGTGCAGTACCTCATCAAGCCCTTCACGTTCGCAACGTTCGCAGACAAACTCGCCAGCTACCGCACCTTCCGCGAGCAACTCGCAGCACCGGCGTCGGGCGCTCGGGCGAGTGGAGCCTCGCAAAGCGACGTGGACCAGGCGTTTGCCAGTCTCCGCGCGCCCACCGAAGTCCCACTGCCCAAGGGCCTTTCGGCCCATAGCCTGGAGTCCGTCAAAGACCTCCTGGCCAGCCTTGGCCGCGCCGTGTCCGCAAGCGAGGCAACTGTCGCCCTGGGGATGTCCCGCGTCACAGTACGCCGCTATCTCGAGTACCTGGCCGACACCGGAATGGTCACGCGGAATGCGCGATACGGTACCCCGGGACGGCCGGAGAACGAATACCGATGGAATCGGAGTTAGCCCACGATTCACCCCGAATGTATACACAGTTCGATCAGTGGCCTGATTTTATCGACAAAAGCTAGGCCTGGTCGCGGTTTATGTATACACTGAGGACATCCGCCCAGTGAAGGAGGGTCCATGCGTGCCAGTGACAAAGCCTACGCGGCCCTGCGCGAAGACATCATTGAGTGGCGCCTGGCACCCGGAACGGTCCTCGCGGAAGTGGAACAATCCGAACGCCTGGGTGTGTCCCGCACGCCCGTCCGGGAGGCGCTGAGCCGGCTCACCGCGGAGGGACTGACGACGGCGGCAGGCGGCCGCGGCGTCGTCGTCACCGATATCTCGCTGGACGACATCGACGAACTGTTCGAGCTGCGCGAAACCTTGGAAGGCAAAGCCGCCGCCCTCGCCGCACTGCGGGGTGAACGCCCGGTGTTCGCCCGACTCCACGCAGAGCTCCTCCGGGCTCCGGAGATGCTCAACGATTCCGATCCCGCACGGCACGATTACTACGCCTTGGTGGGAAGGCTCGACGAAGCGATCGACGAAGCCATCTCCAATTCCTACCTTGTCCAGGCCATGCGCAGCCTGCGCGTCCACCTCGTGCGGGTCCGGCGCCTCGCGGCCGACGACGCCGATCGACTCCATGCCGCCGCCGCCGAGCACGCCGCGATCGCTGAAGCCATCGCGGCAGGCAACCCCCGGCTCGCCGAAGCCGCCACCACCCTTCATCTGCACCGCAGTCTTTCCCACGTCAAAGCCACCCACACACCTCACTAAAGGAGCACCATGGTGAAGAACAACCACGTCCGCGTCTACAAGAGCGAAGAAAACCTTGCCCGTGAGGATCAGCTGGCGCACAAGATCGCCACGGTCGCCGCCGACCCGGTCGAGGTGACTCCCGAGGTCACCGACATGATCATCAACCGGATCATCGACAATGCCTCCGTTGCCATTGCCTCCCTGAACCGTGCCCCGATCATCGCTGCCCGGGCGCAGGCCCTGACGCACGCGCCGACCACCAACGGAAAGGGCTCCTCCGTTTTCGGGATCAGCGACAAGGTCTCCCCCGAGTGGGCCGCCTGGGCCAACGGCGTCGCCGTGCGTGAACTCGACTACCACGACACGTTCCTGGCCGCGGACTACTCCCACCCGGGCGACAACATCCCGCCGATCCTGGCGGTGGCCCAGCACGTCGGCTCCGGCGGCAAGGACCTGATCCGCGGCATCGCCACCGGCTACGAGATCCAGGTGAACCTGGTCAAGGCCATCTGCTTGCACAAGCACAAGATCGACCACGTGGCCCACCTCGGACCCTCCGCCGCCGCCGGCATCGGCACCCTCCTGGGATTGGACGTCGAGACGATCTTCCAGTCCGTCGGCCAGGCCCTCCACACCACCACGGCCACACGGCAGTCCCGCAAGGGCGAAATCTCCACCTGGAAGGCCCACGCCCCCGCGTTCGCCGGCAAGATGGCCGTGGAAGCCGCGGACCGGGCCATGCGCGGCCAGACCTCCCCCGTGCCCATCTACGAAGGCGAAGACGGCGTCATCGCCTGGATGCTCGACGGCCCGGACGCCTCCTACGAAGTCCCGCTGCCCGAAGCCGGAGAGCCCAAGCGCGCCATCCTGGACACCTACACCAAGGAACACTCCGCCGAATACCAGGCCCAGGCCTGGATCGACCTCGCGCGCAAACTCCACAAAGAGCACCCCGAGGCCACGGACCCGGCCAACGTGGAATCCGTCCTGATCAAAACGAGCCACCACACGCACTACGTGATCGGTTCCGGCGCCAACGACCCCCAGAAATACTCCCCCACCGCGTCCCGGGAAACCCTGGACCACTCCATCCCGTACATCTTCACCGTCGCGCTGCAGGACGGCTCCTGGCACCACGTGGACTCGTACAGCCCCGAACGGGCCGGACGCCCCGACACCGTGGAACTCTGGCACAAGGTCACCACCGTGGAAGACCCCGAATGGACCCGCCGCTACCACTCCCTGGACATCGCGGAGAAGGCCTTCGGCGGCACCGTTGTCATCACGCTCACGGATGGAACGGTCATCACCGAATCGATTGCCGTCGCGGACGCCCACCCGCTCGGCGCCCGGCCGTTTGCCCGCGAACAGTACGTGAACAAGTTCCGCACCCTCGCGGCCGGGCTGGTTGAAGAGGCCGAGATCGAAAGGTTCCTTGCCGCCGTCGAGCGCCTCCCGGAACTGGGCCCGGGCGAGCTGGACCAGCTGAACATCCAAGCCGCCCCCGGCGTCATCGACCTCGCCGCCGCACCGAAGGGACTCTTCTAGATGCTCTACTCCAAGACCACGCCTGAACAGAAGCGCCTGAAGCTCCGCGAGATGCTTGCTTCCGGGACCATCGTCCAGTTCCCCGGAGCGTTCAACCCGCTCTCGGCACGACTGATCGAGGAGAAGGGCTTCCCCGGCGTCTACATCTCCGGTGCCGTCCTCGCCAACGACCTCGGCCTGCCGGACATCGGGCTCACCACCCTCACCGAAGTGGCCACCCGGGCAGGCCAGATCGCCCGCATGACCGAACTCCCGTGCCTCGTGGACGCGGACACCGGATTCGGTGAGCCGATGAACGTCGCCCGCACCATCCAGGAACTCGAAAACGCCGGACTGGCCGGTTGCCACATCGAGGACCAGTTCAACCCGAAGCGCTGCGGGCACCTGGACGGCAAGAACGTTGTCGACGTCGACACCGCCGCCAAGCGCATCCGCGCGGCAGCCGACGCCCGGCGCGACCCGAACTTCCTCATCATGGCCCGGACCGACATCCGCGCCGTCGAGGGCATCGAGGCCGCGCAGGAACGTGCCCGGGCACTCGTCGACGCCGGCGCCGACGCGATCTTCCCGGAAGCCATGAAGGATCTCAGCGAGTTCCAAGCCATCCGTGATGCAGTGGAAGTGCCGATCCTGGCCAACATGACCGAGTTCGGCAAGAGCGGGCTATTCACCGTGGAACAGCTTCAGGGCGTCGGCGTGAACATGGTGATCTACCCGGTCACCTTGCTCCGCATTGCCATGGGGGCTGCAGAGCGTACGCTGGAAACGATCAAGGCCACAGGAACGCAGGAGGCGCAGGTGGAGAACATGCTCACCCGTGCGCGGCTCTATGACCTCGTGGACTACGAGGCTTACAACCACTTCGACACGAGCGTTTTCAACTTCCAGGTTCCTGGGCTCAGCCGGTAACTGGATCAACCAAGGGATGCAGGCGTTCCGGCTATTCCGGAGTGCTTGCCGATGAACGAAGGAGAACAGCATGGTAGCTGTCGAGATCAAGAAAGGCCTGGCCGGCGTCGTGGTTGACTATACCGCGATCTCCAAGGTCAACCCGGACACCAACTCGTTGCTGTACCGCGGCTACCCCGTGCAGGAACTCGCCGCCAAGTGCAGCTTCGAAGAAGTCGCCTTCCTGCTGTGGAACGGTGAACTGCCGACGCCGGAGGAACTTGCAGAGTTCACAGCCCGCGAGCGCGCGGGCCGCGCCCTTGACCCTGTAGTGAAGCAGGTCATCGATGCTCTGCCGACGACGGCCCACCCCATGGATGTCTGCCGAACGGCCGCTTCGGTGCTGGGAGCACGGCACCCGCTGGCCGAGGTATCCACGCCCGAAGCCAACATGACCAAGGCAATTGACCTTTTCGCCGCCATGCCGGCAGTGGTCGCCTACGACCAGCGCCGCCGGCGCGCGGAGGGCCAGGCCATCGAACCCGTGGCACCGCGGGACGACCTCGGATATTCCGCGAATTTCCTGTGGATGACCTTCGGCGAGGACCCGGTGGAAGAGGTCGTGAAGGCCTTCAACGTCTCGATGATCCTTTACGCCGAGCACTCCTTCAACGCGTCCACCTTCACGGCCCGCGTTGTCACGTCCACGCTCTCGGACCTGCACTCCGCTGTCACCGCGGCGATCGGCGCCCTCAAGGGTCCGCTGCACGGTGGCGCCAACGAGGCCGTCATGCACACCTTCGAGGAAATCGGCATCCGCACCGAGGAATCGCTGGATGAGGCCGCTGGCCGCGCGAAGACCTGGATGGAACACGCCCTGGCGCAGAAGAAGAAGGTCATGGGATTCGGGCACCGCGTGTACAAGCACGGGGACTCCAGGGTGCCCACCATGAAGGCAGCGCTGGACAAGATGATCGCCCACTACGGCCGCCCGGAGATCCTGGGCCTGTACAACGGGCTGGAACAGGCCATGGACGAGGCCAAGGCGATCAAACCCAACCTGGACTACCCCGCCGGGCCCACGTACCACCTCATGGGCTTCGACACCCCGACCTTCACCCCGCTGTTCGTCGCGAGCCGCATCACCGGCTGGACCGCGCACATCATGGAGCAGCTCGGATCAAACTCCCTGATCCGTCCGCTCAGCGAATACAACGGCGTGGACGAACGGCACCTGCCGTAATTTTTCGGAACGTTCGACGTCGGGCCGGTTGCCTCTGTGGGGTGCCGGCCCGTCGTCGTTTGTTGTATTGATCTGAAGGCTAACGCGCCGCTCCCGAATCCAGCCATTCGGCCGTGTGGACTTCGGCGACACTTTCATTGTCATCAGCGAGCACAACTTCAACCGCGATGCGTTGGCCGGAAATCATGGCGGGCAGCCAGTGTTCGGCGTCGGCCCACATCTGTTCGACAGGGAGTCCTTCCACGCGGTACCACTGCGGCGCTATTTCATCGCTCTCCGCTGGCTCGCCTGTCCATCGCCCGGTCAGATACACCGTGGTGAACATGTTCCACTCGGCCTTGGCGGGGAAGACGAAATCCACTGTGCCCGCGGGGACGAGGTCCCCTTCTTCCACGTGGACGAAGATTTCCTCCTGAACTTCCCGGCATACGGCTTCGGCCGCTGTCTCTCCGGACTCCACATGTCCGCCGACGCCCACGATCTTCCCCGTGCCGAAGCCGGTCTTCTTCCGGCCCAGGAGCACCTCTTGTCCGGAGTCGCCGTCGCGGAGCAGGAAGCACAGGGTGACGTGGGCTGCAGTCATTGACCAAGCCTAACTCTGCGGGGCTTCACAAGTGTGTCCTTGCTACAGTTGGCCCATGAGCGTGGATGGGGGTGAAGGTCCCACGACGGCAACCCCTTCAGATGCCCCGGGGAACGAGGCGAGTGCCCAGGCAGCGGACACTTCCGAGGCCTGGCTCCCTGGCTGGCTGGTCCGGCATCCGCTCTACGCCGGGTGGGCATGGACCGGTTTCTGGGCAGCGTTGATCCTCCTCGATGAATTCCTGGACCTGGCCGGCTGGAGCTGGTACCTGCTGGTCGGCATGGCCGCGCTGCCGACCCTACTGTCTACACTCGCAGTGCTGAACGCTACTCCCCGCAAGCATTTGAAACCACAAAACGAATCAGTCCTTGGCCACTTTTTCGTGAGATTCCTTGCCTTGGTGACGGCATTCCTCGTTTGGGGCGTCTCAGTGGTCATGAGCGCCTCGATCTCCACGACCGTCCAGGCCGCAGTGGGAAATTCCGAGCGCGAAGTGACAGCCCTCGGCTTCAACCTGCTCGTGGCAGCAGTCCCGCTTGTCATTTCGGTCCTGTGGATGGCTTTCATTGTCCGCTGCGCCTGGTTCCCGCGACGTTTGCGTGGCTGGAGCCAAAGTCCCGCCAGCTCACGGGTGCCAAGGAAATTCCTGCGCTCCCGGCCTGATCTCAGGCGGGTGGTTGTCGGCTTGGCGCACCCGGGCCTTCTGCTCGTGGCCGGCCTCGGGATGTCCATCCTGGCGCTGTTCTTGAACGCGGTGGAGCTGACCTTCAAGGTCTTGGCGTAACCGGACCGCGATAAGTCTCCAGCGTGCAGCGCGAGGGGTCAGCCGAGCGCCCGTGGATGTGCAGCCGCATACACCTCGCGCAAGGTGTCGGCCGTGACCAAGGTGTACACCTGTGTGGTGGTCACCGAGGCATGGCCCAGGAGTTCCTGCACCACCCTGACATCGGCGCCGCCCTCAAGCAGATGAGTGGCGAAAGAATGCCTCAGGGTGTGCGGGGAGACATCCTTGGTGATGTTGGCCTTTTCGGCCGCAGTCTTGAGAATGGTCCAGGCGCTTTGCCGGCTGATCCGGCCTCCGCGGGCATTCAGGAACAGCGCCGGGGTGCCTTTTCCTTTGGCGGCCAACGCAGGCCTTCCACGGACCACATAGGATCCGACGGCGCGGGCACCGTAGGACCCCAGCGGCACCAAGCGCTCCTTGGAGCCCTTTCCGAACAACCGCACGATCGCGGGCCCATCGGCCTCCGCCTCGAGGGAGACATCGTCGACGTCAAGCCCCACCGCTTCGCTGATGCGGGCACCCGTGGAGTAGAGGAACTCCAAAAGTGCCCGGTCCCTCAACCCGGTGGCGGTATCGGCACCGGCGGCTTCAAGGATCCGGGTCACTTCGCCGACGCTAATGGCCTTCGGCAGACGCTTGCCGGGCATTGGCGGGTGGACATCGCTCGCGGGGTCCGCCGTCGTCGTCCCTTCCAGGGCCCAGAACTTGTGGAGTCCCCGGACGGCAACCACGGTCCGCGCCGCCGAACGGACGCCGAGTGCCGCGCCGCCGTCTGAGCCGTCGGCCAGGGCCTGGACAAAGGCAGTGACATCGCGGCGGGAGATATTTCCCGGCTTGTCGACACCGGACCCAGCCAGGAAGTTCGAATAGCGGGACAGATCCCTGCGGTAGGCGGACAAGGTGTTGCTTGCGAGGCCGCGTTCCACGCCAAGGTGCTGCAGGTAGTCCGTGACGGCCCGGTCAATGGCGGTCTGGACCCTGGTCTCCGCGAGCTGGGGCACGGTCAGCGCTGGCTCGGGTGGGCAGGCCAAGGGGCATTGGCCGGTCGCAGGTTCCTGAAGCCGTCGGCGCGGGCAGCTGCGACGGCGAGGATCCCGACGACGGCGGACGGGTTGTGCAGCCGGCCTTCCAGGACTGCCAAAACAGCTTCATCGAGAGGCACCCACGCCAGCTCGATTTCGGATTCCTCCTCGGTGCGGACGTGGCGTTCGGCCTCGGGCACGTCTCCCAGTCCCCGCGCCAGATAGATTCGGATCGCCTCGCTCGAGGATCCCGGTGAATTGAAGAAGTCGGCGAGCACATTCCACGTGGCTGCGGTCAGATCTGCCTCCTCTGCGAGCTCCCGGGCTGCGCCGGCGACGAAGTCTTCGCCGGCCACATCAAGGAGCCCGGCAGGAATCTCCCACAGATCCATGCCCACGGGGTGGCGATATTGCTTGAGCAACAGGATTTCGCCGTCGACATTCATCGGCAGTACCGCCACAGCGCCAGGATGGTCGATGTAGTCGCGGACCAAAGTGCCGGTGTCTTCGCCCAGCTCGAAGGCGTCACTGACGACGTCCCAAATACGGCCTTCATAGACCTTGTTGGATGACAAAAGACGGCGCGGGCTCGGCATGTCCGAAACCCTCCGAAAAGTGCTGGGGGTTTCAGAAATACCGGGCATCGCGCCGTCCTTCATTCGTTTGAGCGATTACTTCGCAGCGACCTTGCGGGCTGACTTTGCTAGCGAATCCACGCCTGACTGACGCTCCAGCGCAGCCTTCACGAGGCCTGCAAACAGCGGGTGGGGGCGCGTGGGGCGGGAGCTGAGCTCGGGGTGGGCCTGAGTCGCAACGTAGTACGGGTGTACTTCGCGGGGCAGTTCCACGAACTCAACCAGCTTGCCATCGGGAGACGTTCCGGAGAACACGAGTCCATCGGCTGCGATCTGCTCGCGGTACTTGTTGTTGACCTCGTAGCGGTGCCGGTGACGCTCGCTAACAGTCGTTGCGCCATAAGTCTCTGCGACCACGGAGCCTTCATCCAACTTGGCTTCGTAAAGGCCCAGGCGCATCGTGCCGCCAAGGTCGCCCTTGCCGTCCACGATGTCGAGCTGTTCTTCCATGGTGGCGATGACAGGGTACTTGGAGTCAGGCTCGAACTCGCTGGAGGACGCGCCCTCGAGGCCGACCACATTGCGGGCGTACTCGATGACCATGCACTGAAGACCGAGGCAGAGGCCCAGCACCGGAAGCTTCGTCTCGCGGGCGAACTTGAGTGCGCCGAGCTTGCCCTCCAGGCCACGGATACCGAAGCCACCGGGAACACAAATGGCGTCGACGCCGGCCAAGGACTTGGTGGCGCCTTCGAGGGTTTCACACTCGTCGGACGGGACCCAGCGGATCTTGACCTTGGTTTCGTTCGCAAAACCACCGGCACGCAAGGCCTCGGTCACGGACAAGTAAGCGTCCGGGAGGTCGATGTACTTGCCCACCAAGGCAACTTCCACGTGGTGCTTGGGGTTGTGGACAGCTTCGAGGAGCTTGTCCCAGCTGGTCCAGTCGACGTCCTTGAACGGGAGATCCAAGGCTCGGACGACGTAGGAGTCAAGGCCCTGGGAGTGCAGCGTCTTGGGGATGTCGTAGATGCTGGGAGCATCGGCGGCGTTGATCACTGCGTCAATATCGACGTCGCACATGCGGCCGATCTTTTCGCGCATAGCGTCAGGCACTTCGCGGTCCGAGCGGATCACAATCGCTTCCGGCTGGATGCCGAGGGAGCGCAGAGCGGCAACAGAGTGCTGTGTTGGTTTGGTCTTCAGTTCCTGCGAGGGGCCGATGTACGGCACCAACGAGACGTGCAGGAAAAAGACGTTGTTCCGGCCGATGTCCTGTCGGACCTGGCGTGCGGACTCGAGGAAAGGCTGCGACTCGATGTCGCCAACGGTGCCGCCGATTTCGGTGATGATGACATCAGGAGCGTTCTTGCCCTCAGCAGGGAGGCGCATGCGGCGCTTGATCTCATCCGTGATGTGCGGGATGACCTGGACGGTGTCGCCGAGGTACTCACCACGCCGTTCCTTGGCGATGACTGTCGAGTAGATCTGGCCGGTTGTGACGTTGGCCGAACCCTCAAGGTTCTCATCGAGGAACCGCTCGTAGTGTCCGATGTCGAGGTCGGTTTCGGCGCCGTCGTCAGTGACGAAGACTTCGCCATGCTGGAAGGGGTTCATCGTGCCCGGATCCACGTTGAGATAGGGATCGAGCTTCTGCATAGTTACAGACAAACCGCGTGCCCGCAGCAAGTGGCCGAGGCTCGAAGCCGTCAGTCCCTTACCGAGCGAGGACGCCACACCGCCAGTGACAAAGATGTGTTTGGTCGTCTTGGACGAGCCCGGGAACCGGGAATTTACACGGGAATTTGATCGCTGCACCACGGAATTCGAGCCTATCATCAATTGCGCCTCCAAAGGATCCGCTAGCCGTTTTCCCAAATGCTCAATAGTCCCCTGCCGTGGGGCAAGGATCAAGAGTAAAGTCCACCCGGACCGGCAAAACAGCTCAGCCGCCCGGAAATCCGCTACTTGGCCTCAGGTACCGACGAAGGAGCCTCAGGGACCGGCGAAGGCGCTCATGTGACCGATGTCCCAGACGGCTGCCGGGCGGCTATGCCTGCTGGGGCAGAAGCTTCGCGTCGTCCAGCAATTCCTGGGCATGCGCACGCGCAGACTCCGAGTCTTCCTGGCCTGCAAGCATCCTGGCAAGCTCCTTCACGCGTTCCTCGTCATCGAGGACCTGGACGTCGCTGGACGTGAAGCCCGTGGCCGTCTTGCCATCGCTTCCCCTGACGGAGGTCTTGGTAACGCGGATATGTTGGTCGGCGAAGGCAGCCACCTGCGGCAGGTGGGTCACCACGAGCACCTGGACGTGGCGGGCCAGCATGGCGAGCCGGCGTCCGATCTCGACGGCGGCACGCCCGCCCACTCCGGCATCTACCTCGTCAAAGACAAAGGTGGGCACAGGGTCCACAGCGGCGAGGACCACTTCGATGGCAAGCATGACGCGGGACAACTCACCACCGGACGCGCCCTTTCCGAGAGGACGGGCAGGGGCACCTGCGTGCGGTTGCAGGAGGAAGGAGATGTCGTCGACGCCGTGCGGCCCCAACTGTCCTTGGCTGTCCAGCTCGATCACCAGGGTCGCATCGGCCATCGCAAGCGCTGTGAGCTCCGCACTCACACGCGCGGAGAGCTCCTTGGCCGCCTTCGATCGCGACTTCGAGATGCGTGCGGCTTGCTTTCGCAGCGTCGACTCCGCGGCGGTTACCTCGGCGTCAAGGGCTTCGATCCGGCTCGAGTCATCCTGCAGTTCGTCAAGCCGGGTCCTCGACGCTGCCGCCCATTCCAAGACCTCGTCGATGCTCGGAGCGTACTTCCGGATGAGTTTGGCCAGGGCAGCGCGCCGCTCCTCGATCTCCGAAAGCCGTTCGGGCCCCTCGGAGTCCAGGGACGCTTGGTAGCTGGACAGCTCCCCCGCTATGTCATTGATGAGGAAGCCGATCTCGGCGAGGCGTGCGGCGGCTCCCGCCAACGCTTCGTCATGTTCGGAAACCTGGTCCAACGCCCGTTTGGCCGAGTCAATCAGCGTCGTGGCATCAGCTGTTTCGCCGAATTCCTCCGAGATCAGGGCTTCATGCGCTGCCGCGGCGGCGATGCGGAGCTCTTCCACGTTCGCCAGCTTCACTGCCTCGGCCTTGAGGGATTCGTCCTCGCCGGGCTGGGGATCGACGTCGTCGATTTCCTGGAGCGCGACCGCGAGCGATTCCGCCTCGCGTAGCCTTTCCCGGGCCTCGCCGCGGAGGGTATCGAGCTCCGCCTGGCTGGACTTCCAATGCCCGTAAAGCTCCTGGTATTCCGTGAGCATCGCGGCGAGCTCGGCCCCGGCGAAGCGGTCCAGTGCGTGCCGCTGCGCCACGGCACCCTTGAGACGTATCTGGTCCGACTGGCCGTGCACCACCACCAGGCTCTCGCCAAGTTCCGCCAGCACGCCCACAGGCGCGGACCGCCCACCCACGAAAGCACGGCTGCGGCCGTCTGCGCCCACGGTGCGGGCCAGCAAGAGCTGGGTGCCGCCGTCGTACTCTTCCGCGTCGCCGCCGGCCTCCACGGCCCGTTCCACGGCGGCGTGCGCCGGATCAAGCAAGAGCCGGGCCTCTGCAGAGGCCGACTTGGCACCGGAACGTACCGCGCCGGCGTCCGACCGGGCTCCCAGGAGGAGGCCCACGGCGGTGACCACCATGGTCTTGCCGGCACCGGTTTCGCCCGTAACGACGCTCAGGCCGCGCCCCAACGGCAACGTGGCGTCGGTGATGACGCCGAGATCACGGATCCGGAGTTCCTCGATCATGGTTTACATCTCCTTTGTGGGGTCGGCCGTTCTGCCTGTCCGCACGTCCTGGGGCGCCGGCAAAGGGCTGGGCTTGAAGGTCCTGATCACGGGGGTGGGACCGGTGTGGATGTCTGCCGAACGGGGTGCCGGACCCCGCCAGCCGTGGATGGGGAGCTCAAACTTCCGCACGAGCCGCGCTGAAAACGGGGTCTGGTGGGTGCGGGCAAGCCGCACGGGCCGGGTTGACCTTGTTACTTCGATCCGCGCGCCGGGCGGGAGATCCACGGAACGGCGGCCATCGCACCACAGCACGCCTTGGGCGTCAGTCCGGGTGAGGATCTCCACGGCCAGCCTGGACCGCGGCGAAACCACGAGGGGTTTGGCGAAGAGGGCATGGGCGCTGATGGGGACAATCACCAGGGCTTCAACCTCGGGCCACACCACAGGCCCGCCGGATGAGAAGGCGTAAGCCGTGGAACCCGTAGGGGTCGCGAGGACCACGCCGTCGCAGCCGAACGACGTCAGCGGACGTTCATCCACTTCGGTCACCACTTCGATCATGCGCTCCCGGTCGGCCTTTTCAATGGCGGCCTCGTTGAGGGCCCAGGTATGCCAGATCTTCTGGCCCCGGACCCACACCTGGACATCGATGGTCATGCGCTCTTCCACGGTGTATTCGCGGCTCGCGATCCACTCTACGGTCTGGGCAAGATCGGCCCGCTCGCTTTCGGCGAGGAACCCGACATGCCCGAGGTTGACGCCCAACAGGGGAACATCGACGTTGCGGACCAGCTCGGCAGCGCGCAGGATGGTGCCGTCACCGCCAAGAACCATGACGAGTTCGACGTCCTCCAACCGGACATCCTCGTGGAGTATCTCGATCGGCTTATCCACCACGCCGTAGAACCGTTCGATGTCGTCTAATTCAGACTTCTGCATCACCGGGATCAGGCCGGAGTAGTGGAGTTGCCCGCAGGCATCCCAGGCCGCGCGAAGGGAGTCCTCACGCCCGGTGTGGGCAAGGACCAAAACGCGCCTGCTCATGGTGTTCTGCTTTCTAGTGGGTGGTCCAGAGTCGTTCCATCAGTGCAGCAACTTCCTCGTCCCGCTCTTCGATCTTAGGCAAGTCCGGTTGAATCCTGCGTTTTATCCACAGGAAGTACTCCACATTTCCGTCCTGGCCCGGCAAGGGACTCGGTGCCAGGCCGCAAAGTTCAAGCCCTGCATCCAGGGCCGCTTTGGCGACTTGGGCCACCGCGCGACGCCGTTCATGATCGGAGGTGACCACGCCGGTCCGGCTCAGCCGTTCCTTGCCGACCTCGAATTGCGGTTTCACCATGAGCACGAGGTCTCCCCCGGGTTCGGTGCATGCCGCGAGCGGATGTAGAACCAGGGTGAGGGAAATGAAGGACAGGTCCGCCACGGTGAGCGCGGCCGGGCCGCCGATCTGCCCGGGCGTCATGTAGCGGACGTTGACGCCCTCATGGACTGCGACGCGGGGATCGTTCCGCAGGGACGGCACCAACTGGTCATGCCCGACGTCGACCGCCACCACGTGCGCGGCACCTTGCCGGAGCAGAACGTCAGTGAAGCCACCGGTGGAGGCTCCGGCATCGAGGCACCGCCTGCCTTCCACAAGAACGGAAGGGAAGGCCGCCAGCGCCCCGGCGAGTTTGTGTCCCGCGCGGCTGACGTAGACGTCCTCGGCGTGGGCTTGAACATCGATTTCCGTCTCTTCGGAGACCTGTTGCGCCGCCTTGGCGAGGACGCTGCCTTCGGAACTGACTTTTCCGTCCGCAATGAGTTTCGCGGCATGGGTCCGCGATCTCGCCAATCCACGGCTGACGAGTTCCTGGTCGAGTCTGGCCATGCTCAGCGTTCTTCGTCGTCGAGGGCCGCCAGCAGAGCGTCGTGGATCTCGTCGTAGACCCTGCTGTGCTCGGCCACCGGCACAACGGAGATGCCTGCCAGCCGCCCCAAGGCAGCATCGACGGCGTCGTCACCTGTCGCGGCCGTGTCGTCCGGCCATGGGGCATCGCGCGGTTCGAGGCCGTCCAGATCGCTGGCACTCATTTCCGCGGCGCTCTCCGGGTGATCGTTCAACTCGCTCATTGGACCAGTCTAGTTTTCCAGCCATTCGAGGCGCGGCGATGTAGCCTCCGCAGCGTCGGGGGTGGCCGCCCACCAGGCTGCGCATGCAGCGCGCCACGCGTCCAGATCCTTCTCGGACCCGGAGACCTTGATCAGGCCATCCTGGACTTCGGCAGTTGCCTTTCCGCAGCGGAACGTGCTGTCCTCCTCGACGATCTCGGGGTACGGCTCGTACAGTTCCGTGAGATCAGCAAGCAAGTAGCCGGGGCGTTCCGAGCTGCGTGCAGCCAGGATGGACTCGGGCGTATCGACGCCGGTGAGGACTGCCGCCGTCGCGAAGCCCGCACGGTTGCCGCCAAGGATGTCGGTGTCCAGCCGGTCTCCGACGACGATCGGGCGCTCCGACTTGAGCCTCCGTGCCGCCGAGTGGAAGAGCGGGGCCTCCGGTTTGCCGGCTACCCGCGGTTGTTTGCCGGTGGCCGACGCGACGGCGGCCACGAGGGTGCCGTTTCCGGGAGCAATCCCGCGGGCCTGGGGAATGGACATGTCCGTATTGGTAGCCACCCAGAGGGCGCCTGCGGCGACAACATAAGACGCCTCCGCAAGATCCTTCCACGCGATTTCCGGGTTGAAGCCCTGGACCACAGCCACAGGGTTCTCTTTGGCGCTGTGGACTGGCGTGAGGCCCACGAGTTCGATTTCGTGGGCCAGCGCCGGACTGCCGGTAATCATTACCCGCGAACCCGGGGCCAGGAGTCCGGCCAAAAGATCCCCGGCGGCCTGCGAGGAACTGACCACTTGGTTATCCTCAGCGGGCGCGCCAAGCTCACGAAGATGCGCGGCCACCTGTGCCGGGGTACGCGAAGCGTTGTTGGTTACATAGCCTAGGCGCACCCCGACTGATTCAAGCCGCTGCAAGGACTCCACAGCGCCGGGAATGGCGTGCGGGCCCGCGTAGACGACTCCGTCCAGATCGGACAGGACAGCGTCGAAACGCGAAACCAGTGAGGCCTCAGTCATTCTTGGTCTCTTCGCCGCCCTCGGAAGCCTCTTCTCCGTTTTCCTCGTCTTCTTCGGTGTCCTCGACGGAATCGCGATCCGACTCGGCGTCGTCGGACTCAAAGTAGTCAGACTCGACGTCGTCGAGTTCCACCTCGTCCTGTTCGCTGGATTCAGGGGCGATGCCCGTCTCCGCGCGTGCGGGCGCAGATTGTGACCTGTCCGCTTCGGTCCGCTCCGCGTTCTCCTCGATGTTCCGGAAACGAGGCTTGCGAGCTTCATTTTCATCGTCCTCGCCGAGGTCGATGATGTCCGGGTCCTCGAAGTCTCCAACGCCGAGGGCATTTTCAGCCACGACTGCCTGGCGCTGCCACTTGCCGGCTTCTTCCGTGCGGCCCACTGCCGTCAGGGCGTCTGCGTAGGCACGGAAAAGGCGCGGGCTGTAGGAGAAGGCACGGTTGATGTCGAGCTGGATGATCTCCAGCTCGGCCACCGCGGCGTCCAACTGGCCAAGGTCGCTCCGGGCACCGGAAGCCACAATGGCTAGCTCAACCTTGCCGGGGGCGTCGAGGTCCTGTGCTTCGGGTGAACGGACCACGTCCAGCGCACGGTCCGGCCGACCCAGACCGCGTTCGCAGTCGGCCATGAGCGGCAAATGGACATTGGACCCGCTGATCCGGCGGTAGGTGCGGAACTCGCGGAGCGCCTCGCCATAGTGACCTGCGGCGTAGGCAGTCAGGCCCACGGCCTCACGGACGGCGGCCAACCTGCCACCACGGCGGCTAGCGGCCAAGGCGTGCTGGAAGGACAGCTCAGGGTCGATATCGATAAGGCGGCCGGCCATCACCAGGTGCTTGGCGACCCAATCGGCGTTCATGCCTTCAAGGGTCTTGATCTGGTGCTTCGTGACCCGGTCGAGTTCCTGACCCGTGACGTCGTCGTCGATCTCGGGGGAACGCTCGCGGTCCGGGCGGTTGGCGCTGCGCAGATCCGCCGCGTTCGGAACCCGCGCGGGACGTTCTTCCCAGGAGCCGCCGCCGAAGCTGCGTCCTTCGCTACGTGGGCCGTCGAACTTGCGGGGTCCGCGCTCGGGGCGGTCGCCGAAGCTACGGCGCTCTCCGTCGCCTTCGCGGCGCGGACGGTCACCGAACGGCTTACGGTCGCGGTCACCAAAACTCGGGCGCGCATCCCCATCACGACGAGGACGATCACCAAACGGCTTACGGTCCCGGTCACCAAAACTCGGGCGCGCATCCCCATCACGGCTCGGACGGTCACCAAAACTCGGGCGCGCATCCCCATCACGGCTCGGACGGTCACCAAACGGCTTGCGGTCGCGGTCACCAAAACTCGGGCGCGCATCCCCATCACGACGAGGACGATCACCAAACGGCTTACGATCACGATCGCCAAAGCTCGGGCGCGCATCCCCATCACGACGAGGACGATCACCAAACGGCTTACGATCACGATCACCAAAGCTCGGGCGCGCATCCCCATCACGACGAGGACGATCACCAAACGGCTTACGATCACGATCACCAAAGCTCGGGCGCGCATCCCCATCACGACGAGGACGATCACCAAAGCTGCGGCGCTCACCATCGCCCGCCTGCTTACCGGCTCGGTCGCCGCCAGGAGCGCCGTCACGGTTGTCCCTGGAACGGAATCCTCTCGGGTCGCCCCCGGAATTGTTGTTCGCGCGGAACGGGCCGCGATCGCCGCGGCCACCGCCGAAGTTGCCGCGGTTGCCGCCGTTGTGCTCAGCCATGATGGATTCCTCCTGTAGTGAGCTGACCACTGGCGCATGCGCAGCCGCTCTTATCCGTATTTTGTTCTCACGCCGCCGGGATCCGGCTCGTATCTCTTATGTAATTCTAGGTGAACAGCCATCCACGAACGCATTCGAGGGGCGCCTATTCAGGCTTCCCGTGGGAATCATCACAGCCCCAGGCATGACTGAGCCCCCTTAGGCTGGCTTTCAGATCCAAGGCCTCGGGCGCAGTGTCGGCCCTTTGGGCTGCCAAATCGTCTGAAGGCTCAACAACGCCCGCTCACATATGCCGGGCCCTGGCCGGACGCCGGCTCACCTATACCGGGGTTTCGCCGGACGCCCGCTCACATATACCGGGGTTTCGCCGGACGCCCGCTCACATATACCGGCTCCGGCGAGAGGGCCACTCACATCTGCTGACGGCGGGGCGGGGGAGGCCTAGGGTCCGGTCCGGCTCGTGGGTGAGCGGGGGTCGGCCCGCAACCGTTCATACGTGAGCCGGCATCCGTGGAAACCGGCACATACGTGAGCCGGCGTCGGCCCGCAACCGTTGATAGGTGAGCGGGGGTCGGCCCGCAACCGCTCATACGTGAGCCGGCGTCGGCCCGCAACCGCTCATACGTGAGCCGGGGTCCGCCCGCAACCGCTCATACGTGAGCGGGGGTCGGCCCGCAACCCTTGATACTTGAGCCGGGGTGTGGGATTTCCGGCACATATGTGAGCCGGCGTCCGTGGAAACCGGCACATATGTGAGCGGGGGTCCGGGTTTTCCGGCCCATATGTGAGCCGGGGTCTGCCGAAGGGGCCGGATATCTGGGCGGGGGTTTTAGGGGTGGGGGTGTGTTGTGGGTGTTTAAATGGGTCGGGCCCCGGCACGTGTGTGTCGGGGCCCGGCCGTTAATGGTTGTCCGGCGGTGTCCTACTCTCCCACACCCTCCCGGGTGCAGTACCATCGGCGCTGTGGGTCTTAGCTTCCGGGTTCGGAATGGGACCGGGCGTTTCCCCCACGCTATGACCGCCGTAACCTTGTTACCCGTCCCCGCACGGGTGCGGGGTGGGAAGACTGGTGGTTACAACTGTGGTGTTGTTATTCAGTTGTGGTTTGTTCCGGAACGGGTTGTTGTTCGGGAACCACATAGTGGACGCAAGCAGTGATCGTGTTTGTGTGGTGTAAGTTGTCGGCCTATTAGTACCGGTCAGCTTCAACAGTCTTTAGTCCTGTCTTCCACATCCGGCCTATCAACCCAGTGGTCTGGCTGGGGGCCTCTCACACACGAGGTGTATGGAAATCTCATCTTGAAGCGAGCTTCCCGCTTAGATGCTTTCAGCGGTTATCCCATCCGAACGTAGCTAATCAGCGGTGCACTTGGCAGTACAACTGACACACCAGAGGTTCGTCCGTCCCGGTCCTCTCGTACTAAGGACAGCCCTTCTCAAATTTCCTGCGCGCGCAGCGGATAGGGACCGAACTGTCTCACGACGTTCTAAACCCAGCTCGCGTACCGCTTTAATGGGCGAACAGCCCAACCCTTGGGACCTACTCCAGCCCCAGGATGCGACGAGCCGACATCGAGGTGCCAAACCATGCCGTCGATATGGACTCTTGGGCAAGATCAGCCTGTTATCCCCGAGGTACCTTTTATCCGTTGAGCGACGGCCATTCCACAATGTACCGCCGGATCACTAGTCCCGACTTTCGTCCCTGCTTGAGATGTCTCTCTCACAGTCAAGCTCCCTTGTGCACTTACACTCGACACCTGATTGCCAACCAGGCTGAGGGAACCTTTGGGCGCCTCCGTTACTTTTTAGGAGGCAACCGCCCCAGTTAAACTACCCATCAGGCACTGTCCCTGACCCGGATCACGGGCCGAAGTTAGATGTCCAAAGTGACCAGAGTGGTATTTCAACGATGACTCCACCCGAACTGGCGTCCGGGCTTCAACGTCTCCCACCTATCCTACACAAGCCACTCCGAACACCAATACCAAACTATAGTAAAGGTCTCGGGGTCTTTCCGTCCTGCTGCGCGTAACGAGCATCTTTACTCGTACTGCAATTTCGCCGAGTTTATGGTTGAGACAGCGGGGAAGTCGTTACTCCATTCGTGCAGGTCGGAACTTACCCGACAAGGAATTTCGCTACCTTAGGATGGTTATAGTTACCACCGCCGTTTACTGGGGCTTAAATTCTCAGCTTCGCCTTGCGGCTAACCGGTCCTCTTAACCTTCCAGCACCGGGCAGGAGTCAGTCCGTATACATCGTCTTGCGACTTCGCACGGACCTGTGTTTTTAGTAAACAGTCGCTTCCCCCTGGTCTCTGCGGCCCCGATCCCCTCCCACCAGCAAGTGGTGTTCAAGGTTGGGGCCCCCCTTCTCCCGAAGTTACGGGGGCATTTTGCCGAGTTCCTTAACCATAATTCTCTCGATCGCCTTGGTATTCTCTACCTGATCACCTGTGTCGGTTTGGGGTACGGGCGGCTGGAACCTCGCGCCGATGCTTTTCTAGGCAGCATAGGATCACCGGATCCCCCCATGACGGGGGTCCCATCAGATCTCAGGAACGTCATCAAAGACACAGCGACGGATTTGCCTATCGCTGACCCTACATCCTTAGACCGGGGCAACCATCGCCCGGCCCGGCTACCTTCCTGCGTCACACCTGTTAATACGCTTACCTCCCGGGATCAGGTCCCGCGCTCGGCCAAAACCCGCACACCACAAGGGTGATTGGGCAGGCTCCGGGCGGTTAGTATCCCCCGCTTGGCATGGGCGGTCCTTCGCCGGTACGGGAATATCAACCCGTTGTCCATCGACTACGCCTGTCGGCCTCGCCTTAGGTCCCGACTTACCCAGGGCAGATTAGCTTGACCCTGGAACCCTTGATCATTCGGCGGACGGGTTTCTCACCCGTCTTTCGCTACTCATGCCTGCATTCTCACTCGTGTAGGCTCCACCGCTGGTTTACACCGCGACTTCACCGCCCACACGACGCTCCCCTACCACTCCAGACGACTGAACCACGAAGGCTTGTCTACTATCTGAAATCCACAACTTCGGCGGTGTACTTGAGCCCCGCTACATTGTCGGCGCGGAATCACTTGACCAGTGAGCTATTACGCACTCTTTCAAGGATGGCTGCTTCTAAGCCAACCTCCTGGTTGTCTTCGCAACTCCACATCCTTTCCCACTTAGCACACGCTTAGGGGCCTTAGTTGGTGGTCTGGGCTGTTTCCCTCTCGACTATGAAGCTTATCCCCCACAGTCTCACTGCTGCGCTCTCACTTACCGGCATTCGGAGTTTGGCTGACGTCAGTAACCTTGTAGGGCCCATCGGCCATCCAGTAGCTCTACCTCCGGCAAGAAACACGCAACGCTGCACCTAAATGCATTTCGGGGAGAACCAGCTATCACGGAGTTTGATTGGCCTTTCACCCCTACCCACAGCTCATCCCCTCCATTTTCAACTGAAGTGGGTTCGGTCCTCCACGACGTCTTACCGTCGCTTCAACCTGGCCATGGGTAGATCACTCCGCTTCGGGTCTAGATCACGCCACTACACTCGCCCTGTTCAGACTCGCTTTCGCTACGGCTACCCCACACGGGTTAACCTCGCGACGTAACACTAACTCGCAGGCTCATTCTTCAAAAGGCACGCCGTCACCAGAATCAGACTGGCTCCGACGGATTGTAAGCACACGGTTTCAGGTACTGTTTCACTCCCCTCCCGGGGTACTTTTCACCTTTCCCTCACGGTACTGGTCCGCTATCGGTCATTAGGAAGTATTTAGGCTTATCAGGTGGTCCTGACAGATTCACACGGGATTTCTCGGGCCCCGTGCTACTTGGGATCCTCTCCAGGCGGCACACAACATTACGGTTACGGGGCTAACACCCTCTCCGGCCGGCCTTTCAAGACCGTTCACCTATGTCCATGCTCTCACCCCACCGGTCCGGCAGAACCAGTACGGAAAGTCCCACAACCCCGCCCATGCAACGCCCGCCGGCTATCACACATGGAACGGTTTAGCCTCATCCGCGTTCGCTCGCCACTACTAACGGAATCACTCTTGTTTTCTCTTCCTGCGGGTACTGAGATGTTTCACTTCCCCGCGTTCCCCCCACGCACCCTATGTGTTCAGATGCGGGTCACCAGATCACGCAAAACGCGTCTGGCGGGGTTTCCCCATTCGGACATCCTGGGATCACCGTTCGGTTATCAACTCCCCCAGGCTTATCGCAGATTCCTACGTCCTTCTTCGGCTCCTAATGCCAAGGCATCCACCGTGTGCCCTTAAAAACTTGACCACACAAGATCAAAAAACTTCTCGAGAGAACCAGACCCCCCACAAGGAAGGGCCGGGTTCATAAAAA
Organism: Arthrobacter sp. FW306-2-2C-D06B; assembly: GCF_021789175.1. Lineage (NCBI taxonomy): Bacteria > Bacillati > Actinomycetota > Actinomycetes > Micrococcales > Micrococcaceae > Arthrobacter > Arthrobacter sp. FW306-2-2C-D06B. Next base: position 1,658,392 of record NZ_CP084560.1, on the reverse strand, counting down.
GAAATTGCTGTAAGACACACACACCCCACCACCCCCCAAAAAAGGAGACAATGACCATGCGCGTGCCTAGATGCTCGCGTCCACTATGTAGTTCTCAAACAACAACCCCGTACCACACCCCCCGCACCGGCCACCCAAAAAGGGACAACCACCAAACGCACGGAAACAATGCAGCCAGGAAACCAGAAACACACAAACCCGCACCACGGAACCACGCAACCCAAACAGGCCACACACTCCCACGCCACGGCCCTGTTGCCTCAGGACCCAACAGTGTGCCAAACACGAAAACCGGACAACCCCCACCCGCACCGTTCCAAAACACTCGAAAGCATCCGTACTAGGGGCAGGAAAGAACCAACCGGCCGCTATCTGCTGATATTCCACCCATGAGCACCCACCGCAGAACAGACGCCTGCGCAATGGGCTTTGCTTCCACACACCCCCCACCCCGCCATGCGGCAGGACAGGAAGCGATAATGGTGCTCCTTAGAAAGGAGGTGATCCAGCCGCACCTTCCGGTACGGCTACCTTGTTACGACTTAGTCCCAATCGCCGGTCCCACCTTCGACGGCTCCCCCCACAAGGGTTAGGCCACCGGCTTCGGGTGTTACCAACTTTCGTGACTTGACGGGCGGTGTGTACAAGGCCCGGGAACGTATTCACCGCAGCGTTGCTGATCTGCGATTACTAGCGACTCCGACTTCATGGGGTCGAGTTGCAGACCCCAATCCGAACTGAGACCGGCTTTTTGGGATTAGCTCCACCTCACAGTATCGCAACCCTTTGTACCGGCCATTGTAGCATGCGTGAAGCCCAAGACATAAGGGGCATGATGATTTGACGTCGTCCCCACCTTCCTCCGAGTTGACCCCGGCAGTCTCCTATGAGTCCCCGCCATCACGCGCTGGCAACATAGAACGAGGGTTGCGCTCGTTGCGGGACTTAACCCAACATCTCACGACACGAGCTGACGACAACCATGCACCACCTGTAAACCGACCGCAAGCGGGGCACCTGTTTCCAGGCGTTACCGGTTCATGTCAAGCCTTGGTAAGGTTCTTCGCGTTGCATCGAATTAATCCGCATGCTCCGCCGCTTGTGCGGGCCCCCGTCAATTCCTTTGAGTTTTAGCCTTGCGGCCGTACTCCCCAGGCGGGGCACTTAATGCGTTAGCTACGGCGCGGAAAACGTGGAATGTCCCCCACACCTAGTGCCCAACGTTTACGGCATGGACTACCAGGGTATCTAATCCTGTTCGCTCCCCATGCTTTCGCTCCTCAGCGTCAGTTAATGCCCAGAGACCTGCCTTCGCCATCGGTGTTCCTCCTGATATCTGCGCATTTCACCGCTACACCAGGAATTCCAGTCTCCCCTACATCACTCTAGTCTGCCCGTACCCACTGCAGAACCGGAGTTGAGCCCCGGTCTTTCACAGCAGACGCGACAAACCGCCTACGAGCTCTTTACGCCCAATAATTCCGGATAACGCTTGCGCCCTACGTATTACCGCGGCTGCTGGCACGTAGTTAGCCGGCGCTTCTTCTGCAGGTACCGTCACTTTCGCTTCTTCCCTACTGAAAGAGGTTTACAACCCGAAGGCCGTCATCCCTCACGCGGCGTCGCTGCATCAGGCTTCCGCCCATTGTGCAATATTCCCCACTGCTGCCTCCCGTAGGAGTCTGGGCCGTGTCTCAGTCCCAGTGTGGCCGGTCACCCTCTCAGGCCGGCTACCCGTCGTCGCCTTGGTAGGCCATTACCCCACCAACAAGCTGATAGGCCGCGAGTCCATCCAAAACCGCAAAAGCTTTCCACCACCACACCATGCGGTGAGCGGTCGTATCCGGTATTAGACCCAGTTTCCCAGGCTTATCCCAGAGTCAAGGGCAGGTTACTCACGTGTTACTCACCCGTTCGCCACTAATCCCCCCAGCAAGCTGGAGATCATCGTTCGACTTGCATGTGTTAAGCACGCCGCCAGCGTTCATCCTGAGCCAGGATCAAACTCTCCGTTGAAGTAAAACAAAAACAGACACAACCACAACCACCGGAAATAACGGCAGAACGGCTGCACAAAATTTGAAACCAGCTGTAAAAAACCAGCCCCGCACCACGGAGGTGACACAGGACCAGCCAAAACAACCAATTTAATAAAAAATCGGTATCAACAAACTTGGCACACTATTGAGTTCTCAAACAACAGACGCAATTCGATTACTTCCCGGAACAAAATTCAATTGAATTCGATGTTCCGCATTTCCTCGCTGCGATGTTTCTACTTTATTTCATTCATTTCCACTTTGCAAATCCAGGATTTCTCCGGAAATTCACCCAAATGGATCGAATTTCCCCACAGAGTCGATAAATCATCCGATTCCCAGACTCTTGGTCTACATCGGATTATTCACATTCCATGGGATTTTGTCGCAATTTATCCGCTTCAGCGGCAGCGACTCAGAAAACGATACACGCTCCCCCGGAGCCGCGCAAGTCGGCCCAGAGGAGCGTGCAATAGAAGGCGTCAGACCGTCACTTCGACAGTGGCCAGGTTCTTCTTCCCGCGGCGTAACAAAAGGTATCGGCCGTGAAGCAGTTCCGCCTGGTCGATCACGGCGTCGGGGTCAGTCACCTTGCTGTTATTAACGTAAGCGCCACCCTCCCCCACCGTGCGTCGGGCAGCGGACTTGCTCTCGGACAGTCCGGAAGCAACCAGGAGGTCGACGATGCCCAGGCCATCCGCGCCGATCGAGGCAGACGGCAGCTCAGCCGTTGCGGACGCCAGGGTCACTTCGTCCAGCACCGAGAGATCGCCGTTGCCGAACAGTGCAGCCGAAGCAGCGATCACTTTCTCCGTCGCGTCGACTCCGTGAACCAGCGAAGTGGCTTCGTAGGCAAGCCGGCGCTGGCCTTCGCGTGCGAACGGACGCTCGGCGACAGCGGCTCCAAGCTCCTCAATCTCGGCGCGGCTCAGGAAAGTGAAGACCTTGAGGCGGTCAACGACGTCGGCATCAGCGGTGTTGAGCCAGAACTGGTAGAAGGCGTAGGGGCTGCACATGTGGGCATCGAGCCAAATGGCGTTGCCTTCGCTCTTACCGAACTTGGTGCCGTCCGAGTTGGTGATGAGGGGCGTGCCGAGGGCGTGAACAACCTTCCCATCGACCTTACGGATCAGCTCCGTCCCGCTCGTGAGGTTGCCCCACTGGTCCGAGCCGCCGGTCTGCAGCACGCAACCGTAGTCGCGGTTGAGCTGGAGGTAATCCATGCCCTGCAGGATCTGGTAGCTGAACTCGGTGTAGCTGATGCCCTCGTCCGAGCTGAGGCGGGAGGCAACGGCATCCTTGCGCAGCATGGTGCCCACGCGGAAGTGCTTGCCGATTTCGCGCAGGAAATCGATGGCACTCAGCGGCGCGGTCCAGTCAAGGTTGTTCACCATGCGTGCAGCATTGTCCCCCTCGAAGCTGAGGAAGCGCCGGACCTGGGCCTGAAGGTAGCCAACCCACTCGGAAACGGTGTCCTTGGTATTCAAGGTGCGTTCCGCCGTCGGGCGCGGATCGCCGATGAGGCCGGTAGAGCCGCCCACCAAGCCGAGCGGCTTGTGGCCGGCCAACTGCAGGCGGCGCATGAGCAGGAGCTGGACCAGGTTGCCAAGGTGCAGGGACGGAGCCGTGGGGTCGAAGCCACAGTAATACGTGATCGGGTCCCCGGCGAGGAGCTTTTCCAATTCCGTTTCATCGGTGGAAACGTGGATAAGGCCGCGCCATTTGAGCTCTTGCCAGATATTGGCAAAGCCCGGGTCGTTGTGTTGGGACTCGAGGTTGTTTACGTGTGACACGAGTTCTAAGTTAGCAGGATTGCCGTTCGGCTTGCTTGCATGGCTCAGCGCTCGATACCCGCGGGCAGCGGCGCGGCGGTGATGAGGCGCAGCCGCTGCGTCGGACGGGTCATGGCGACGTAGAGATCGCCCACCTTCCCGTGTTCGTGGTTCAGCATGGCAGCAGGCTCAAGAACCACTACGCCATCGAACTCGAGGCCCTTGGCTTCCTTGGGGCTAATGACCACGATGTCCTGGGAGTAGCTGCCCGCTCCGGTGCCGACGCGGTGGCCATACACCCCGCGGAGTGCGGCCGCGGCGCGCGGCAGGAGGGCGCCGTCGGCGATCACCGCGAGGAGGCCGCCGTCGATCGCTTCCAGTTCTTCCGGAAGGATTTCAACGAGACAGTCCACCATCCCCGCTTCTTCCACGCGGTCCACGATGGGCGACCATTTACCTTCACGCACGGCCTTGGGAGCCGAGACCACCAGCCCGGCTCGGTTCGCCATGCGGACTGCCGCTTCTGCGATCTGCGAGGGGGTGCGGTAGTTGACGGTGAGTTCTTCGAGCTGCCAGCGGTCCCCGAACGACGGCGCGAGGGCACTTTGCCAGGAATTCGCACCGGCGGAGGAACTCGTCTGGGCGATGTCGCCGACGATCGTGAAGGATTTCAGCGGGCAGCGGCGGACCAAGAGCCGCCACTGCATGGGCGAGAGTTCCTGGGCTTCGTCCACCACGATGTGCCCGAACGCCCACGAACGGTCGCTCGTGGCTCGTTCTGCCGCTGTCAGTCGCGTTTCGCGTTCCTGGTTCTGGTCCGCCAGTTCCTCGGCCGTCATCAACACGTCGACGCCCATGGCCTCCATGTTCACAAGCGTCTGCTTGGCGTTGGCGATGTCGCGGGCACGGTCGTGTTCTTGCTGTGCCAATCCCCTGCCGGCGGCAGGATCCAGCTCGCCCAGGAGCTCAGCGGCCTCGTCGAGCAGCGGAACATCGGCTTCGGTCCACGGGGCATCCGCGGGGCGAAGAAGCAGCGCACGCTGTGCCGGTGTGAGATGCGGGGTGCAGGCTTCCAGGATGGCTGGCTTGCTGAAGAGCTCGGACACGAGCTTCTCGGGCGTCATCGGCATCCAGCACAGGTTCAGGACGATCCTGACGTCGCGTGCCGAACGGACGTCTTCGGCGAGGTAGGAACGGTCGGCGTTGTTGCCGATATTCGATTCCTCGACAATTTCCGTCAGCTGTTCCGTGAGTTCGCGCAGCAGGATCTTCACGAACGTCACGCGCGCTTCGTTGTGCGGCTTGCCGGTGGCGCGTGCCCTGTCCCGGGCGCGGCGGACTTGCCGCACGGACAGCGTGAGCTTGCGGGAATCGACCTCGAGGATGCGGTCCTCGGCGGGAGTCCGCTGGCGGTTGGCCACGGCGTTGGCAATCACGTCGGCCATGTTCAGCTTGCCCTTGAGCGCCGCGACGTCGGGATCCTGTTCCGGGACGGCATGGATCCCGGGCATGAGGCGGCCCAGGCTCGCCATGACGACGCCGGTCTCGCCGAGGGAAGGCAGGACCCGCTCGATGTAGTGCATGAACGACGAGGAAGGTCCGACGAGCAGCACGCCCGCGGACTTCAGGCGGTCACGGTGGGTGTACAGCAGGTAGGCGGCGCGGTGGAGCGCGACGGCCGTCTTTCCGGTACCGGGACCGCCTTGGACAACCAACGCACCCGACATGGACGAACGGATGATCCGGTCCTGCTCGGACTGGATGGTGCCGACGATGTCCGACATGCGGCCGGTGCGCTTGGAATTCAGGGCGGCAAGGAGTGCGCCTTCACCTTGGAGCGAAGCGTTGTCCGCCAGCATGCTGGCATCCAGGACATCGTCTTCGATCGCTTTGACCTCGCGGCCTTGCAGGATCAGGTGACGACGACGGCGGACGCCCTGCCGGTCGAAGGCGGTCGCCTGGTAGAAGTGGCCGGCTTCCGGGGCGCGCCAGTCGACCATAAGCCTCTGGAGGTCTGCGGTGGACAGTCCGATGCGGCCGATGTACTGCGCCTCCCCGGTGTCCAGGTCAAGGCGCCCGAACACGAGACGGTCATCGACAGCGTCGAGCTGCGCGAGGCGGTCCTCGTACAGTGCCGCAAAGGCGTCCCTTTCGGAAACGTTCTGCATGGTGCCCACCGCTCCGGCGCGCCGGACCTGCGCCAGCTGTTGGCGCTTTTCCTCCCGCAGCTCATCCAGGCGCGAGTAGAGACCGGCCACGTACTCCCGCTCGTGGATCAAATCAGCGTCGTGCATCGAAACGTTCCCCTATCGAAAAAGACGGACCGTCCATTCTACAGCGGTTTTGCTTGACGTGCGTGAAACTGCCCGCACGCCGGTGCGTCATACAATGTTCACCCGCCGCTAACCCCCTGAGCTTTTCCATCCGCACCCAGTGGTGCTTAAATGCTGCAATGCAGCACGACGTTGCCCTCACGCGACATGGCATCAGCCTGGTCCCGCTCTCCCCTGCACATGCCGGTCCGCTCTTCGATTTCGTGGACTCCGGGATGTGGTCCGGCATGGCCGCCGAGCAGCCCTTGAGCGCCGCGGAACTGGCCGAACTCTTCGCAGCCCGCCTCGAAGATCCGTCAACCATTCCGTTCGCCGTAGTCGAGCAGCGGACCGGCGCGCTGCTCGGTACTACCTCGCTGTGCGAGTACAGTCCCCGCCAGCAGCGCCTGGAAATCGGCGGTACTTTTTACGGGCGACCGTTCTGGGGTAGCCATGTCAATCCGGCAGCGAAGCAACTGCTGCTGGCCTACTCCTTCGAAGTACTGGACGTCCACCGGGTTGCCTTCCGCTGCGATGCCCGTAACACGCGCAGCGCCTCGGCCATTCAGCGGCTCGGGGCCAGCTACGAGGGCACGCTGCGCGGGCACCGCTTCGCTCCCGACGGAAGCCGTTGCGATACCGCCGTTTTCTCGATCCTGCGCGACGAATGGCCCCAGGTGCGCGAGTCGTTGCTTGGACGCCTGGCGCCCTTCGAAGTGCCCGACAACCACTGCGCGTATGTCGCCGAACCGACCCGGACCGAACACGCTGCTTGAGGATCCCCCCTGAGCGCCTCAGAAGGCCGCTACACGGCCCGCCTGCGGCCCGGCTTGTAGCGGGACACCGTGGGGTCCCCGTCGAGCCAGAAGCGCCATGGGTAGTCGGCGGAACCACCGTCGCCGGATACTCCGACGCGGAGACCACGCGCGACGGCTGATGGCGCAGCCGGAGCGACCGGAAGTTCGAGGCCGAACGGCTCGGCCAGGGCATCGCGGCCGCTGTCCGCGGTGGTCAGGCCCATAGCGGATGCAAGCCGCGCCGGCCCGCTGGCGAGGTCGGTCAGCGACTTCGACGCCGGACGGCGGGACTGTGCCACGGCTTGCCCTGCCACGACCTCCCCTGCCCGCAACAGCAGCGCGGACGCAACGCCGTCGGGGCCGCAGACAATGTTGGCGCAATAGTGCATGCCATACGTGAAGTAGACGTAGAGGTGGCCCGCCGGACCGAACATGGGAGCGTTCCGGGCCGTCGGGCCGCCAAAGGTATGGGAGCCAGGATCGGGATGGGCCGAGCCCCGCGGGCCCAGATATGCTTCCACCTCGCTGAGCCGTACTGACACCGTGCCCTCGGGAGTCCGGTGGCTCAGCACGGCGCCGAGGAGCAAAGGCGCAACGTCCCGCGGATCCCCGGAAAGGATGGCCCGGATGGCCTCCGTGGATTGGCTCTGCGTTGTCATGCCCAGACCCTAGCAAAATCCACGAACTGGATCCGCCGCCGGCAATGTCCGATTTCCGCTAGAACAAGCCTCCCGATGCTGAAAGGATGAAGCCATGGACTTTTGGCAGCGCTACCGTGCCATCGACGCGCGGGATCCCCGGTTCGACGGCCAGTTCTTCACCGCCGTCCGCTCGACGGGCATCTACTGCCGGCCGTCGTGCCCGGCAAGGACACCCAAGGCCGAAAACGTGACGTTCTACGAAACCTCGGCCGCGGCTCACGAGGCCGGGTACCGTGCCTGCAAACGCTGCCTCCCGGAGGCAGTTCCAGGCACACCGGCGTGGAACCTTCGCTCGGACATCGCCGGGAGGGCAATGCGGCTCATCAACGACGGCGCGATCTCCCGGGTCGGTGTCGAAGGAATCGCCACCAGGCTGGGCTACTCTTCCCGCCAGCTCAACAGGATCCTCAGCCATGAACTCGGCGCCGGGCCGCTGTCCTTGGCACGGGCCAGCCGCGCGCAGACGGCCAGGACGCTCTTGGTCTCCACCTCGATGAAACTCTCGGACGTGGCGTTCGCCGCCGGATTCAACAGCGTCCGCCAGTTCAACGACACCATCAACGAAGTCTTCGCCCTGACTCCCACTGCGCTCCGGGCCACGGCGAAGCCCTTGGACCATCACGGCACGCGAGGCGAGGCTACCTCCTTGACCCTCAACCTCCCGTACCGGGAGCCGTTCGACACGGGGATTTTCGACTTCCTTGCGGCCCGCGCCGTTCCCGGCGTCGAGGTCGCGAACTCCAGCAGCTACACGCGGACGCTTCGCTTGCCGCGGGGCAATGCGGCGTTCACGGTGGAGTACGACGCCGGGGCGCGCGGCGGCGCGCTGACCCTCGCAGTCAGCACCTTGGATCTCCACGATCTTCCCGTGCTCCTTAGCCGGGTGCGGCGATTGTTCGATCTCGACGCCGATCCCGTCGCCGTGGACGAGGCGTTGGCCTCCGATTCCAGGCTCGGCCAGCCAGTTCGCGATATACCCGGGATCAGGGTCCCGGGCGCCGTGGACCCCCAAGAACTCCTCGTCCGCGCAATGATCGGCCAGCAAATCACTGTGGCCGCCGCCCGCACTGCGTTGACCCAACTTTCCGTTGCCGGAACCCGTCTTCCGGAAGGCCACGCAGGCCACGCACTGGGCCTGGATCGCCTGTTTCCCACGGCAGAGGAGATCGCCCGCTCGGGCCGGGAGCTGCTCAAGGGTCCGCAGCGCCGCATAGATTCCGTGCTGGCAGCGGCAGCAGCGATGGCCGGCGGAGAGCTCGACTTCGACTACGGCGACGACCCCCAAACGCTGGCCGACAAGCTGTTGCCGCTTCCCGGCGTCGGACCATGGACCGTCGGCTATGTGGCGATGAGGGTCATCGGCGACCCGGATGTTTTCCTCGCAAACGATGCAGCGGTTCGGAACGGCCTCAAGAATCTCGCGGCCGCGGAAGGCTTGCCTGCCGATTTCCGCAACGTGAGCCCGTGGCGTTCCTACGCCACGATGCACCTGTGGCGGGCAGCGGCAAGCAAGCGCGGCAGCGCTAGTGAACCGCGGGAACGCTCGACGGCCACGGGAGAAGTTCCGGCAAATCAACGCCGTCCGCGTCGGCCGAGGCCCGCAGGCTCCCCAGGGTAGGCGTCCGGCCGGCGAGCCAGGCGGCGATATCCGTGATCATTCCGTTGATGGCGACGGACTGCCGGCCCGAGCCGATGACCAGCTGCGGGAGGCCCAAAGGCTGAAGCACGAACTTCTGGTCGGCCGGGACACGGGCCGAGAGGAAATCGAAGAGATGCTCGCAGAATTGCCGGCTCCAGGCTTCCGGCCCGCGACCGACTCCCAGATCCGAGACGTGGATGACCAGTTCGCGCCAGAGCGCCAGGCCGCCGTCGAGCACTGTTCCATTCCGGAAGCTGATCCGGGTGTTCCAGCCGGACTCCACGAGACCGTCGAAGGCCCTCAGAGCCCGGGCGAGGGCGGCTTCCGTGGCCGCACGGTGTTGAGCGAGGCTGTGGCTCGCAGCCAGCTCAATGGCCTTCGTACGGCCCTCGTAGCCGCCGTCGTAGATGTCGATGGTCTCGCCGCGCGCCGCGTATTCCAGCTGGCGGGCCATGGCATTGGAGATGCCGGCAAGGTGCGCCAGCACGTGGCCGCGGGTCCACCCGGGCAGCTCGGAAGGAGCGGTAACATCGGCGTCGTCGAGTTTGGAGACGACGACGGTGACAATGCCGGCTGCTTTGTGGAGCTCGGCAAGAAGCGCTGAGGTAGTGATCTCGGTCATAGCGCCATAGTATCCGACAGAGTTAATAGCTATTAACGAGGATTAACTGACAACGGCGGGCATTTCGTGGCAGCTTTTGCGTAAAACACTGCCACGAAATCCCCACCCGCCCCCTAACCTCGCAAGCTCGGCCAGGGAACCCTGCGGGCGTGGGCCCCTTGTTGCTATCCGGTGTTGCTACCCGGCGTAGCCCCGTACCGTTGCGAGTTCAGCTTCGAGGGCAAGCAGTTGGCGCTCGACGGCGGCCGGGGCCGTTCCGCCCTGGGAGTTCCGGCTGTTGAGCGAACCTTCGGTGCTGAGCACGGTACGCACCTCGGGGGTGAGGTGCTCCGAAATGCCTGCGTACTCTTCGTCCGTCAGGTCCCACAGCTCAACGCTGCGCCCTTCAGCCAGCTTCACCGCCGCACCGGAGAGTTCGTGTGCCTCCCGGAACGGCACTCCCTGCCGGACAAGCCACTCGGCGATGTCCGTGGCAAGCGCGAAGCCCTGCGGCGCCAGGGATGCCATGCGCTCGGTGTTGAAGGTGAGCGTGGCGATCATGCCTGACACTGCCGGGAGCAGCACTTCCAAGGTGTCCGCGGCGTCGAAAACCGGTTCCTTGTCTTCCTGCAGGTCGCGGTTGTACGCAAGCGGCAGGCCCTTGAGGGTTGCCAACAGGCCGGCCAGGTTGCCGATGAGGCGCCCTGCCTTGCCCCGGGCAAGTTCGGCGACGTCCGGGTTCTTCTTCTGCGGCATGATCGAAGACCCCGTGGAGTACGAATCATGGAGCGTCACGAAGGAGAACTCCTTGGTGGCCCACAGAATGACTTCCTCGGAGACCCGCGACAGGTCGATGCCGATCATCGAGCAGATCCATGCGAACTCGGCGAAGACATCGCGCGAGGCTGTGCCGTCGATCGAATTGTGGACAGCCGAGAAGAACCCAAGATCCGCGGCGACGGCCTCGGGATCCAGTCCGAGTGAGGAACCGGCCAAAGCGCCGGAACCGTACGGCGAGACACCGGCGCGCTTGTCCCAGTCCTGGAACCGCTGCACATCGCGCAACAGTGCCCAGGCGTGGGCCAGAAGGTGGTGGCTCAGCAGGACAGGCTGGGCATGCTGCAAGTGCGTCCGGCCGGGCATGGCAACGCCCTGGTGGGCCTTGGCCTGCTCAACGAGGGCATCGATCGTGGCGAGCACGCCGCGGGCGATGATGCGGGCGTGGTCGCGCAGGAACATGCGGCCCAATGTGGCCACCTGGTCGTTGCGCGAACGCCCTGCCCGGAGCTTGCCGCCCAGGTGGGTTCCCGCACGCTCAATGAGCCCGCGTTCGAGGGAACCGTGGACGTCCTCATCGCTCTCGGCGGGCTGGTAGGCGCCGCTCGCGACGTCGTCATCCAGCAGGGTGAGCGCCGCGAGCATGCCTTCGAGTTCGCCGTCGTCCAGCAGCCCCGCTTTGTGCAGCACGCGGGCATGCGCCTTGGATCCGGCGATGTCGTAGCGGGCCAGCCGCCAGTCAAAGTGCGTGGACTTGCTCAGTGCGGCAAGGGCGTCCGCGGGGCCGCCGGCGAACCGGCCGCCCCACAGTGCGCCTTCATTTGTCCCCGAACGCTCCCCAACCTCGCTGCGCTCGGCCGGGGACCCCGGCGTCCGTGGGCCCATTGACGTCATTTGCCCGAAACCCGCAGGTCGCGGCCTGCGGCGACTTTGGAGGACATTCCCCAGAGCTCGATGAAGCCCTTGGCCTGCGACTGGTCGAAGGTGTCGCCGGTGTCGTAGGTGGCGAGGTCGAAGTCGTAGAGCGAGGTGTCGGAGCGGCGGCCGTTGACGATGGCCTGGCCGCCGTGGAGGACCATGCGGATGTCGCCGGACACGTACTTCTGGGTGTCCTCGATGAAGGCGTCGAGGGAGCGCTTGAGCGGGGAGAACCACTGGCCGTCGTAGACCAGCTCGGACCACCGCTGGCCGACGGTGGCCTTGAAGCGGGCCTGCTCGCGCTCGATGGTGACGTCCTCGAGGTGCTTGTGGGCGGTGATGAGGGCCATGGCGCCCGGAGCTTCGTAGATCTCGCGGGACTTGATGCCCACCAGGCGATCCTCGACGACGTCGATGCGGCCGACGCCCTGGGCACCGGCGCGGCGGTTCAGTTCCTGGATGACCTGGAGCGGAGTGTGCTTGACGCCGTCAATTGCCACCGGGACGCCGGCTTCGAAGGTGATGGTGACTTCGTCCGGTGCCGGCGGGAATTCCGGGGTGGCCGTGTAGTCGTAGATGTCCTTGGTGGGAGCATTCCAGATGTCCTCGAGGTAGCCGGTTTCGACGGCGCGTCCCCAGACGTTCTGGTCGATCGAATACGGGTTCTTCTTGGTGGTCTCGATCGGCAGTCCCTTCTCCTCGGCAAAGGCAATGGCCTTGTCGCGGGTCAGGGCGAGGTCGCGGACGGGTGCGATGCATTTCAAGTCCGGGCCCAGGGTCTGGATGCCGACCTCGAAGCGGACTTGGTCGTTGCCCTTGCCCGTGCAGCCGTGCGCAACTGTGGTGGCGCCGAATTCGCGGGCGGCCTTGACGAGGTGCTTGACGATCACGGGACGTGAAATCGCCGAAACCAGCGGGTAGTGGCCCTGGTAGAGGGCGTTGGCCTTCAACGTGGGCATGGCGTATTCGTTGGCGAATTCGTCGCGGGCGTCGGCCACGTAGGCTTCGACGGCGCCGCAGCCGAGTGCGCGCTGGCGGATGGTCTCCAGCGACTCGCCGCCCTGTCCGACGTCGACCGCCACGGCGATGACCTCGGCCCCGGTGGCTTCACCGATCCAGCCGATGGCTACGGAAGTATCAAGGCCACCGGAGTAGGCCAGAACAATGCGCTCAGTCACGAGAGTGCTCCTTTGTTGTTGCTTGGTTCTTTTGAGTCAAATGCTTGGGTCGGGCCGAAGGCCCGGGTGGAACGATGCAGGAAAGTTTCAGTTGCCGGCCTGCACTAGTTCCCTGGTCCGGCTTCCTGGGCCAGCTGGAGGAATCGGGCTGCCAGCTCGGCGCCACCGTCGGGATCCCGGGCAACCAAAAGCAAGGTGTCGTCGCCTGCGATCGTACCCAATACAGACGGCATCACCGAGTGGTCGATGGCCAAGGCGAGGAAGTTGGCGGCACCCGGCGGCGTCCGCAACACCACGATATTGCCCGAAGCCTCGGCGGTGACCAGTAGCTCGCCGCAAAGGCGCGACAGGCGCGCGTCCAGGATTTCCTGGGTGACGCCGCTCTTTGCATTGCGGTCGCCGCCCTCGCCGGGCACCGCGTAGACCAGTGCACCGTCCTTGCCGCGCACGCGGACCGCCCCCAGTTCCACCAGGTCCCGGGAGAGGGTCGCTTGGGTGACCTGCACGCCGTCGTCCGCCAGCAAGGCTGCGAGCTCTGCCTGCGAGCGCACCGATTGACCCGTCAGGATCGCGGTGATCCGCGCCTGTCGGGCGGTCTTGGTGGCAGGGCTGGCACCTTGCGATGCAGGATGGGTGGACACTAGAACGTGCTCTCTCCGGTGCCCTCAACGGGGGAAAGCCCGTCGACGAATGCGAGTCCCGACTTGTGCATCAGCCAGGCCATGAGCGCCTTCTGCGCGTGCAAGCGGTTCTCCGCTTCGTCCCAGACGATGGACTGGGGTCCGTCGATGACACCCGCGGAGATTTCGTAACCGCGGTAGGCGGGCAGGCAATGGAGCACGACGGCGTCCGGTGCGGCGTGTGCCATGGCGGCCTCGTCCACGGAGTACTCGCGGAAGAGCTGCATGCGGGCTTCTTTTTCGGCTTCCTGGCCCATGGACACCCAGGTGTCCGTAGCGACAACGTCGGCCCCCTTGAGTGCCTCGGCCGCGTCCGTGGTGATCAACACCGAACCGCCTGTTTCGGCGGCGCGCTCCTCCGCAGCCGCAACGATGTCGGCGGCCGGCAGGTAGCCTTCCGGACCCGAGATCCTGACGTGCATGCCCGCAGTGACCCCTGCGAGGAGATACGAGTTGGCCATGTTGTTAGCGGCATCGCCCAGGTAGGCCATGGTGAGGCCCTTGAGTTCGCCCTTGTGCTCCTTGACGGCCAGGAGGTCTGCCAGCAACTGGCAGGGGTGGTAGTCATCGCACAGGGCATTGATGACGGGAACCTTGGAGTTTTCGGCCATGGCTACGAGGCCGGAGTGCGCCGAGGTCCGCCACACGATGGTGGAGACCATGCGTTCGAGGACCTTGGCGGTGTCCTCCACGGATTCCTTGTGGCCGATCTGCGCCTCGCCCGGATTGATGATGAGTGCGTTGCCGCCCATGTCGGCGATGCCGGTGGCGAAGGACACACGGGTACGTGTGGAGGTCTTGTCGAAGATGACGGCGACCGTCTTGCGCCCGTTGCCGGCAGCTGCGAACGGTTGGACGCTGTACGGTGCGGCCTTCATCCGAACGGCGAGTTCGAGCACCTCGGCTTGCTCGGCCGGGGTGAGGTCCGTGTCCTTGAGGAAGTGACGGGTGGTGTTCACTGTGCGTCCTTAGCTTTCTGGGCTGCCGCGGCTTTGATGATGCCCGGCAGCGCCTCGAGGAAACGCTCCGCTTGCTCCGTGGTAAGGATGAGCGGCGGAGCCAGCCGGATGGTGCGCGGGCCGGGGCTGTTGATGATGAAGCCTGCATCGAGCGCGGCCGTCACCATGGCGGGCGCGATATCGGCGTCAAGGTCGAAGCCGATCAGGAGGCCTTCGCCGCGCACTTCAGTGACTGCGTCGACGTCGGACAGTCCAGCCCGGAGGTGGGCGCCGACGCTGAGCACATTTTCCAGCACGCCTTGGTTTTCGATGGCATGCAGGGTAGCGAGCGCGGCGGCCGTGGCTACCGGATTTCCGCCGAAAGTGGTTCCGTGCTGGCCCGCGGTAAGGAGCGACGACGTCGGCTCGCCGAAGGTGATGAGCGCGCCGACCGGGAAGCCGCCGCCCAGGCCCTTCGCGAGGGTCACGGCGTCGGGGACGATGCCGGCGTCTTCGCTGGCCAACCATTTGCCGGTCCGGCCGATGCCGGTCTGCACCTCGTCCAGGACAAGCAGCGCGCCGGCAGCGGTGGTGGCTTCGCGGGCCGCCCGCAAGTATTCGACACCGAGCGGGCGGACGCCGGCTTCGCCTTGGATGGGCTCGAGGAACACTGCGGCCGTGCTTTCGTCGACGGCGGCACGAAGGGCCTCGATGTCGCCGAACGGGATGTGCACGACGCCGCCGGGCAGCGGCTCGAAAGGCGCCCGGTACGCTTCTTTGGCAGTCAAGGCGAGCGCGCCCATCGTGCGGCCGTGGAAGGCACCTTCCAGCGCGATGATTTTGGTGCGTTTGTCAGAACTATTGCGCCGCGCCAGCTTGAACGCGGCCTCATTGGCTTCGGTGCCCGAGTTGGCGAAGAACACCTTGGAGCCGGCAGGAGCCTTGGTGAGAGCCAGCAGCTTTTCGGCGAGCGCGATCTGCGTGGGGCTCGTGAAGAAATTGGAGACATGGCCCAGCGTGGCCAGCTGGCTGGCGATGACCGATGTGACGAACGGGTGGGCATGGCCAAGGGCATTGACAGCGATACCGCCCAGAAGGTCCAGGTATTCCTTGCCGTCGGCATCCCACACGAGGGCCCCTGCCCCGCGGACCAGGACACGCTGCGGCGTGCCGAAGACGCCCATGAGCGATGAAGAATAACGGGCCAGCCAGTCGGCTCCCGTGCTGTGCCCAGCTATAGCGTTTGCGGGCGTTTCGACCAGTTCTGCTTCATTGGCGGTCATGCGTTCACTTCCTCGTCGGGGACAACCTGGGTTCCAATGCCCGCGGTCGTAAAGGTTTCCAGGAGCATGGAGTGCGGCAGGCGGCCATCAACGATGTGCGCCCGCTCTACTCCTTCATCGATGGCCTTCAGGCAGGCGGCCATTTTCGGGATCATTCCGGACTCCAGGCGCGGCAGCATCTCGCGCAACTCCGTTGCCGTCAGCGAGGAGATGAGCGAGGACTTGTCCGGCCAATTGGCGTAGAGGCCCTCGACGTCGGTCAGGATAACGAGCTTGGATGCGCCAAGTGCCGAGGCGACCGCCGCTGCGGCGGTGTCCGCGTTGACGTTGAGGACCTGCCCCGTGGTGGAGCCCGTGCCGCCCCCTTCGTCAAGGATCTCGGGGGCCACCGTGGAAATCACCGGGATACGGCCGGCGTCGAGGATGTCCTCTATACCCGTCGGATCAACACCCACCACTTCGCCCACCAGGCCCAGGTCCACTTCTTCCCCGTCCACCACGGTGCCGGTGCGCACGGCACGCAGGAGTCCGCCGTCTTCACCGGACATGCCCACCGCATAGGGCCCGTGCGAGTTGATGAGGCCCACGAGCTCGCGTCCGACTTGCCCGGTGAGCACCATACGGACCACATCCATGGCCTCGGGGGTGGTGACGCGGAGGCCGCCCTTGAATTCGGATTCGATGCCCAGCCGGCCCAGCATCGAGTTGATCTGTGGCCCACCTCCATGCACGACAACAGGGTGGATGCCCACGTGGTGCAGGAAGACGATGTCCTCGGCGAAGGCGCGTCGGAGTTCCTCGTTGACCATGGCGTTGCCGCCGTATTTGACCACCATGGTGGTGCCGGCGAAGCGCTGGATCCACGGCAGCGCCTCGATCAGGGTCGCGGCCTTGTCCTGGGCATCGCTCATCGACGTGTTTTCCCGGGTGTGCGCAGTCATGGTCATCCCCGTCTAGCTCGAGTAGGCACTGTTCTCATGCACGTACTCGTGCGTGAGGTCATTGGTCCAGATGGTGGCCTCGGCGTCGCCGGCCTGCAAGTCGATGTCGACAAGCACCTCGCGGGGCTCGAGATCAACCAGGTTGCGGTCGTCGCCGATGCTGCCGTTGCGGCAGATCTGGATGCCGTTCATGGAGACGTTGAGCTGGTCCGGTTCGAAGACGGCGTCCGTGGTGCCCACCGACGACAGGACGCGGCCCCAGTTCGGGTCCTTGCCGAAAATGGCCGTCTTGAAGAGGTTGGAGCGGGCTACAGAGCGGCTGACGATTTCGGCGTCGCGCTCGCTCGCCGCGTTGAACGTACGGATGGCGATGTCGTGGCTCGCGCCTTCGGCGTCGCCGATCAGCTTGCGGGCGAGCTCTGCGCACACTTGGGTGACTCCGGCACCGAGCTGCTCGGCCGACGGCATGGCATCGGAGGCCCCTGAGGCCAGCAGGACAACCGTGTCGTTGGTGGACATGCAACCGTCCGAGTCCGTGCGGTCGAAGGTGACGCGCGTGGCGTCGCGGAGAACGACGTCGAGCTCTTCCGCCGGGACCTGGGCATCAGTGGTGAGCACCACGAGCATGGTTGCGAGGCCGGGCGCCAGCATGCCGGCGCCCTTCGCGATGCCTCCGACCGTGAACGTGTTGCCTTCGGCATCGGTGCCGGTGAAGACTGCTTCCTTCGCCACGCTGTCCGTCGTCATGATCGCCGTGGCGGCAGCGGAACCGCCGTTCTCGGCCAGCTCCGCGAACGCGGCGTCGATGCCCGGGATGATCTTGTCCATCGGCAGTTGCTCTCCGATGAGGCCCGTGGAACAGACGACGACGTCGGAGGCGGAGATCCCGAGGACGGCCGCCACTTTCTCGGCGGTTGCGTGCGTATTTTGGAATCCCTGCGGACCGGTGCATGCGTTGGCGCCGCCGGAATTCAACACCACTGCGTCAACGCGACCGTCCGAGAGAACCTGGCGGGACCAGTGGACCGGCGCCGCGGCGACGCGGTTGGAGGTGAAAACGGCGGCTGCGGCTTTCAGGGGGCCGTCGTTGACGACCAGGGCGAGGTCGGCATTGCCCGATGCCTTGATGCCGGCTTTGACGCCGGAGGCCCGGAATCCCTGGGGGGCGGTGATGGTCACGGGGCAACTCCTTGGACGTTGAGGCCGGCGGCTTCATCCAGGCCGAGGGCAATATTCATGGACTGCACAGCGCCGCCGGCGGTCCCTTTGGTCAGGTTATCGATGGCGCACGTGACAACCACCCGGCCGGAGTGCTCGTCGAAAGCCAACTGCATGACGGCGTGGTTGGAACCCTGCACGGATTTGGTGGCGGGCCACTGGCCTTCGGGCAACAGGTGGACGAACGGTTCGTCGTCGTACGCTTCAGCCCAGGCACTGCGGAGTTCGGCGGCCGTGACGCCGGACTTGACCTTGGCTGTTGCAGTGCTCAGGATGCCGCGGCTCATGGGCGCGAGGGTGGGGGTGAAGGACACCGTGACCTGTTCACCGGCGGCGTTCGAAAGTCCCTGTTCGATCTCTGGGGTGTGGCGGTGGCCGCCGCCCACGCCGTAGGGACTCATGGACCCCATGACTTCAGAGCCGATGAGGTTGACCTTGGCCGCTTTGCCGGCGCCCGAGGTGCCGGAGGCGGAAACAATCACGACGTCGTCCGGCTGAAGAAGCTTGTTGGCAAAGCCGGGCGCGAGGGCGAGGAGGGCCGACGTCGGGTAGCAGCCGGGCACCGCAATCCGTTTCGCGCCCTTCAGGGCGTCGCGCTGGCCGGGGAGTTCCGGCAGCCCGTAAGGCCAGGTCCCCGCATGGGCGGAGCCATAGAACTTTTCCCACGCCGCGGCGTCTTCGAGCCGGTGGTCCGCGCCGGCGTCGATCACCAGCGTGCCTTCCGGCAACTGTGCAGCGATCCCGGCGGACGCTCCATGCGGGAGAGCGAGGAAGACCACATCGTGGCCAGCGAGGTTTTCCACGCTGGTGTCCTCGAGAATCCGGCTGGCCAAACCATGGAGATGCGGCTGCAACTCCCCTAGTCTGGAACCGGCATTGCTGTGCGCAGTAATGGCACCGATGGTGACGTCCGGATGGCCTGCCAGCAGGCGCAGAACCTCTCCCCCGGCATAGCCGCTGGCACCGGAGACGGCAACAGAAATAGTCATGGCTCGACTATACAGCAAAACTATTCATAGTTGCCGATATTTATGCACGACCTTTTTCGGAGCCGTCTTGAGCGGCTCGTCCCGGGCGTCGCTTTGGGAGCGTATGCTGGATAGAGGGTGATCTAGACCGTGCAGCCGATCGTCGGTTGCAGCGTTGCCCGTTATGTATTACGGGGCAACTGCATATGTCACAGACCTCCACCACGGAACGTCCTGCCAAGGGCGTCCGGCCACCCAACGCCGTCGTGCTCAGCTATTCCGAGCTCCTCAAGACGGTCCGCGCGGAAGGGCTTTTGAAGCGCCGCGTCGGATTTTATATCAGCGTTTTTGCTGCCCTGGTCCTCCTGCTGACCGGCACTTGGTTCGGCTTCGCGCTGATCGGTCCCAGCTGGTATCAGCTACTCATCGCCGCAGCCCTGGGGATCCTTTGCACCCAGTTGAGCTTCCTGGCCCATGAGGCCGGCCACCGCCAGATTTTTGCCTCCCGCAGGGCCAATGACTGGTCCGCCCGGATCCTGGCCACTTCGGTTGCCGGCATCAGTTACTCCTGGTGGGAACAGAAGCACGGCGCACACCACAACAATCCAAACGTGATTTCCAAGGACCCGGACATCAAGACCGGAGCCCTGGCCTTCCACGTTGAAGCCGCTGCCGGCAGGCAGGGTCGCTTCGCGTTCCTCACCCGCAGGCAAGGCTGGTTCTTCTTCCCGCTCCTCCTGCTGCTGGGCATCAGCCTGCAGTGGGAGTCCTTGATGTACATCTGCCGGCCCGGAGCCATCAAGCACCGCTGGGTGGAGACGCCCATCCTTTTGGCGCGGCTTCTCGCCCTGCCCGTCCTCGCCTTCACTTTCCTGCCGCTTGGCATGGCATTTGCCTTCCTCGGCGTCCAGATCATGGTGTTCGGCTTCTACATGGGTGCTTCCTTCGCACCGAACCACAAGGGCATGCCGGTCCTGCCAACCGACTCCCGCGTCGATTTCCTGCGTCGCCAGATTCTGACGGCCAGGAACATCTCCGGCGGACCCTTCATGAACATCCTTCTTGGCGGCCTCAACCACCAAGCCGAACACCACTTGTTCCCCGACATGGCCCGCCCCCACTTGCGCCGCGCCTCGGAAATCGTTCGAAGCTACTGCGAGAAGCACTCCATTGCCTACACCGAAACGACGTTGATGCAGTCTTACGCCATCGTCGTGCGCTACCTCAACGAGGTAGGACTCGCCGCGGGCCGCGGCTTTGATTGCCCCGTGGCATCCGCGCACGGCAGGGGCTGACACGCCCGGAAAGCCGCTGGACACATTACGGCGAACCACGGCCCCGGGCCGTTGACTGGACACTCGACGGACTCCGCTCCCTAGGATGGTTGCGTGAAGGCGGGCACGAAAGTGCCTCGACGGAGAAGGAGACCCATGACGCACGCAATCATTGCCCGGCAAGCCGGAGGACCCGAAGTCCTCGAACTCACCGAGGCAGAGGTCCCGGTTCCGGGCCCGCGCCAGCTCCTCGTCAAAGTTGCAGCCGCAGGGGTGAACTTCATTGACACTTATCAGCGCAGCGGCATCTACCAGGTTGAGTATCCGTTCACCCCCGGCTCCGAGTCGGCCGGCACCGTCGCGGCCATCGGTGCGGACGTGGTGGACTTCACCGTCGGGGACCGGGTCGCTACCGCTGAAGGATCCCGCAGCTACGCGGAGTACACATTGGTCGACGCCGACAAAGCGCTTCCGGTGCCCGACGGCGTCGACGACCACACAGCGGCTGCCCTGCCGCTGCAGGGAATGACCGCGCACTACCTGATCAACTCATCCTTCCGCGTGGAACCGGGCCAGACGGTCCTGACCCATGCCGGCGCCGGCGGCGTCGGACTCATCCTGACGCAGTTGCTCAAGGCCCGGGGCGCCCGCGTCATCACCACGGTCTCCTCGGACGAGAAGGAAGCCCTTGCCCGGGAAGCCGGCTCGGACGAGGTCCTGCGCTACGCAGGATTTGCGGACAAGGTCCGCGAGCTCACCGACGGCGCAGGAGTCAATGTGGTGTACGACGGCGTCGGCAAGGATACCTTTGACGGTTCCCTCGCGAGCCTGCGCATCCGCGGCTCGCTCGTCCTGTTCGGGGCGGCGTCCGGACCGGTGCCTCCCTTTGACCCGCAGCGACTGAACGCGGGCGGATCGTTGTCCCTGACACGCCCCACGCTGGGCCACTTCCTGCAGAACCCGCAGGAGCGGCGCTGGCGTTCGGCCGAAGTCTTCGGCGCTGCAGCCAGCGGCGCGCTCAAGGTCCGGATTGGCGGAACGTATCCGCTGGCCGAAGCCGCCCAGGCACATCGCGATCTGGAAGCCCGTAAGACCACGGGCAAGGTACTGTTGGTCCCATAATCGAAGCAACGGCAACGCGACCGCTGACACTTTTTGTTCACCTCAATCCGAGAAGCTTCGAACGTGACCCAGGAACATGAAATCCCGGCGGACAGCCTGGAACTGCAAGTAGTGCATCTGCCTCAGCTGCAAGGCTCGGCAGCCGCACCGCCAGCACGCACGCTCCTTGAGATCCTCCAGGACACGGCCCGGACATTCCCGGAGGCCTCGGCCCTCGACGACGGGCAAAAGTCGCTGAGCTACTCCGAGCTCATGGCGCAGGTACGAAGTTTTGCCGCCACGCTCCACGCGGCCGGACTGGGCCCCGGAGACAAGATCGGAGTGCGGGTCCCCTCCGGCTCGAACGATCTCTACATTGCCATTCTCGGGATCATCTCGATTGCGGCCGCCTATGTGCCCGTGGACGCGGACGATCCCGAGGAACGGGCTCGGCTGGTTTTCGGAGAAGCCAAAGTGTCTGCCGTCGTCACCAAGGGCCGCAGGATCGAAGTGTCCGGGGAGCGCCCAACACCGCACCCGGCTCCGCGTGCACCAAAGCTGGATGACGACTCCTGGGTCATCTTCACCTCTGGGTCCACCGGCACGCCCAAGGGCGTGGCGGTGCAGCACCGTTCGTCCGCTGCCTTTGTTGACGCCGAAGCCCGGATCTTCCTCCAGCAAGATCCCATCGGTCCCCAGGACCGAGTCCTCGCCGGCCTCTCAGTCGCCTTCGATGCTTCCTGCGAGGAGATGTGGCTGGCCTGGCGGCACGGTGCCTGCCTTGTCCCGGCTCCGCGCGCCCTCGTGCGTTCCGGCATGGACCTTGGCCCATGGCTCATCAACCACGGCATCACAGTGGTGTCCACCGTTCCCACGCTCGCGGCCCTGTGGCCCGCGGAAGCCCTCGAGAACGTGCGCCTGCTCATTTTCGGCGGCGAGGCCTGCCCTCCCGAACTCGCTGAGCGCCTCGCGGTGGACGGCCGCGAGGTATGGAACACGTATGGCCCCACCGAAGCGACCGTCGTGGCCTGCGCGGCTCCCCTGGGCGGGGATGGACCCGTCCGGATCGGACTGCCGCTGGACGGCTGGGACCTCGCCGTCGTCGATGCTGCCGGGGTTCCCGTCGCGGAAGGCGGGACGGGCGAACTGATCATCGGCGGCGTCGGGCTGGCCCGCTACCTCGATCCGGCCAAAGACGCCGAAAAGTACGCCCCCATGCCGTCCTTGGGGTGGGAACGCGCGTACCGCTCCGGCGACCTCGTCCGCTACGAGGAAGCCGGCCTCATCTTCCAAGGCCGCGCCGACGAACAGGTCAAGCTGGGTGGCCGGCGCATCGAACTCGGCGAAATCGACGCCGCACTGCAGGCCCTCCCCGGAGTCGCTGGTGCCGCGGCTGCAGTCCGCACGACGGCGGCAGGGAACCAGATACTGGTCGGTTACCTGGCTCCGGCCGGACCCGAGGACATCGATCTCTCAGCTTCCCGCGAGCTGCTTTCAGAAAGCCTGCCCGCCGCGCTGATTCCCCTGCTGACGGTCGTGGATTCTCTTCCGACGAAGACCAGCGGCAAAGTGGACAGGCATTCCCTCCCCTGGCCGTTGGCGGGCGCAGGCGCCGCGGATGCGGACAAGGCGCCACGCAACCTGCCCGAGGACGCCCAGTGGGTGGTTGGGCAATGGGAAAGCGTCCTCGGCTCCGGCGTCACCTCGCTCGACGCCGACTTCTTCGCCTATGGCGGCGGCTCGCTCGCCGCTGCCCAGCTCGTCTCGGCGCTGCGCGTGCGGTACCCCACCATTACGGTGGCCGAAATCTACGCGACACCCCGGGTCGGCGCCCTGATCGACGTCGCTCGGCAGTCTTTGCCCGAAGGCGGCATCCAGGGACCGGCGGCCGAACGCACGGTTCGCCCCACCTCCCGTAAATCGCAGATCTTCCAGACCCTGATGGGGATCTTCCTCAACATCCTGGTGGGCATGCGTTGGCTCACGTACCTCATGGCCGCGAACCATTTGCTGGCCGACTTCGCCGGATTCACAGCCGCTCCCATGGTGTCCTGGTGGTGGATCCTGGCATCTTGGCTGTTGTTCGTGAGCCCGCCGGGACGCATGGGCATCTCGATCCTCGCCGCGCGGACCCTCTTGCGTGGAGTCAGTCCCGGAACCTACCCGCGCTCAGGCAAAGTCCATTTGAAGCTGTGGCTGGCCGAACAAATCCAGGACCTTTCGGGGGCCATCAGCCTCGCCAGCGCTCCATGGGTTCCTTACTACGCCCGGGCGCTGGGTGCGAAGATCGGGAACAACGTCCATTTGCACTCCTTGCCTCCCGTCACAGGACTCCTGTCACTGGGCAGCGGCTGCAACATCGAACCCGAAGTGGATCTTTCCGCCTGGTGGATCGACGGTGACTACGTCCACATCGGTGCCATCCATGTAGGTGCAGGCGCTACTGTGGGCTCCCGCAGCACGCTCATGCCGGGAACCAGCATCGGCGCAGGTGCGCGCGTGGAGCCCGGTTCCGCAGTGTTGGGCAAGGTCAAGGCCGGGCATCTTGTTGCCGGCTCCCCCGCCGAACGCCGCGGCAAGGCCAAGAACGGCTGGCCCGAGACCCCCTCGTCACACCACCTGATCGGCAGGCTCTGGTTTGCGGCATTCGCTGCGGCCTCGGCGCTGCTCGCCTTGATCCCCTACATTTCGGCATTCGTGGCCGCGATCGTCATCCTGGCCTTCATCCAAGGCAGGAGTTCCCTGCAGGACGCCTTCCCGGAACTCCTGCTTGCCATTCCCTTGGCGGCACTGGCCTGGTTCCTGTGCAATCTCCTGCTGATCCTCGCGACCACCCGGATGCTCGGCGTCGGCCTCAAGGAGGGGTACTACCGGGTCCGCAGCCGCGTCGGCTGGCAGGTTTGGGCCACCGAACGCGTGCTGGACATGGCGCGGGACCTGCTCTTCCCCATCTACGCCAGCCTCTTCACCCCGGTGTGGCTGCGCATGCTGGGTGCCAAAGTAGGCCGAAACGTGGAGGCCTCCACGGTGTTGCTGCTGCCACGCATGACCACCATCGGCGAAGGCGCCTTCCTCGCCGACGACACCATGGTGGCTTCCTACGAGCTCGGCGGCGGCTGGATGAAAATCGGGCCGGCCAAGATCGGCAAACGCTCGTTCCTCGGCAACTCCGGCATGACTGCCGCAGGCCGCAGCGTTCCCAAGAACTCCCTCGTAGCGGTCCTGTCGGCCACGCCGGCGAAGGCAAAATCGGGCACGTCCTGGCTGGGCAGTCCGCCCGTCAGGCTGCGCCGGACCGCCGTCAATGCGGATCAGAGCCTCACCTTCAACCCGCCGCTGGCCCTCAAGGCCAAACGGGCCCTTTGGGAGCTGTGCCGCTTGGTTCCGGTCATCCTGACGGTGGGGATCGCCGTCGGCATCATGCTGGTGCTCGACTGGATCGCCACAGAGAGCTCCTACTGGCTCGCGGCCGTCCTTGGTGGCGTCGTAGTCCTCGCCGCGGGTGCCGTGGCCGCGGCCAGTTCGGTCGCCGCGAAGTGGATATTGGTGGGACGCATCAAAGCGGGCGAGCATCCCCTGTGGAGCTCGTTCATCTGGCGCAACGAAGTGGTGGACACGTTCATCGAGATGGTCAGCGCTCCCTGGTTTGCGCGTTCGGCATCCGGCACGCCGGCGTTGGTGTGGTGGCTCCGGGCCCTCGGAGCGAAAATCGGCCGGGGTACCTGGTGCGAAAGCTACTGGCTGCCGGAAGCCGACCTCGTCACTCTCGGCGAAAGCTCCACGGTCAACCGTGGCTGCGTGGTCCAGACACACCTCTTCCACGACCGCATCATGAGCATAGACACGGTGGTCCTCGGGGACGGCGCCACGATGGGCCCGCACGGCGTCATCCTGCCGCGCGCTAGCATCGGGGCGGGCGGAACGGTGGGACCGGCGTCGCTGGTCATGCGCGGTGAGACTGTTCCCGCGGGCACCTACTGGATAGGCAACCCCGTCAGCCCCTGGTCCGGACCGTAGCGTAAATTGGCAAGAGGGCTTATGAAATACGAGCCCAAGACAACATCAGCACGACAAGCTACACGGAGGCAGCCAGCGCACATGAGCCCTAGCGAACCAGGACTAACCACAACTGCCGCCGATCCCTACACTCTGCACCACGGGAGCACGGCATTCCAGGTGCTGAGGTATGAATTGGACCTGGACTACAGCCTGGGCAGCAACCGGCTCAACGGCCGCGCCGTGCTTCGCTGCATAGCCTTCGAAAACGCGGACTCGGTGGTGCTCGATCTGGTGGGCCTGAAGGCTTCCAAAATCCTCGTCGACGGCAAGAAAGTGCCGAAGTTCAGTACCCGCGGCGAGCACCTCGTGATCACCACCAAGGACCGCTTGCGGGCGGGCCAGCACTTCACGGTTGAACTCCGCTACGACGGCAACCCGAAGCCGCGCCGGGGCCTGTGGGGCGAAGTGGGTTGGGAAGAACTCGACGACGGCGTGCTGGTTGCCGGGCAGCCGAACGGCGCCGCGTCCTGGTTCCCGTGCAACGACCATCCGCGGCACAAGTCCAGCTACTTGATCAGTATCACCACCGACGACAACTACCGTGCCATCTGCAACGGCCGCCTCGTCTCCCACAGCAGGAAATCAAGCCGCGAAACCTGGGTCTACGAACAGGGCGAGCCGATGGCAAGCTATCTCGCCACTGTGCAAATCGGACGCTACCGGCTCCATCAGCTCAGCCCCGCCCTCAGTGGGGTCCGCACGGGGACGACGGCCCATCATGCAGAAGCCCTGCGGCAGGCTCCGGTGCCCCAGTTCGTTGCGGTCTCCCCCGGTTTGTTGACCGAGGCCCGCGAAGGCTTGGCTCGGCAGGCCGACATGATGCGCACCTTTGTGGAGTGTTTCGGTCCGTATCCCTTTGCCGAATACACTGCCGTGGTGACCGAGGACGAACTGGAAATCCCCCTTGAGGCCCAGACCCTCTCAATCTTCGGCCGGAACCACATGGAGCAATCATGGGATGCGCAGCGCCTCATCGCCCACGAGCTGTCCCACCAGTGGTTCGGCAATTCGCTCACTGTGAGCAGTTGGCGGGACATCTGGTTGCATGAGGGCTTCGCCTGCTACGCCGAGTGGATCTGGTCCGAGGAGGCCGGCGTCATGTCCCTCGCCAACCGTGCAAGGGCCGCGTGGCGCAAGCTCGACGCCGGTGCCCAGGACCTGGTGATCGGCGACCCCGGACCCGAGCACATGTTCGATGACCGCGTCTACAAGCGCGGGGCCCTTGCCCTCCACGCCGTCCGCCTCGCATGCGGAGACGCGGCGTTCTTCGGATTGTTGCGGCACTGGACCGAGGCCAAGCGCCACAGCTCGGTGTCCACGGCGGAATTCATCGCCGCGGCCAATGCTTTCGTCCCGGGGCTCGACGCGGCCTGTGTCCTGGAACCGTGGCTGTACCAAGCAAGGCTGCCCGCTTTCGGCTGATCCTGAAATTCAGCTGATCCAAGGATTCAGCGGGACGTTACCGCGAGGGCAGCAGCCAGTCCGGCAGGAAGATCACGGCCGTCGGCGCTGGCCGGAAGCTCCAGGTCCCACAGTCCCGGCCTATCAAGCACCTCGAGGGAATCCGGGGCCGCCCTGAGCCCTTCCCCCGTCATCTTCAACCAGGCTTCCTTGCGCGCCCACAAGCGTGCGCGCTCTTGCGCCCGGCGTCTGGGTTCGAGCGCGTTGAGATGGCGGCGCTCGGGCGAAGTCAGGGCGACGTCGTCAAAGCCGGCGAACTCCGTGCCCGCGGCATTCTCCAGATCGACGCCCACCCGGAGCCCTGGTTCCGGATGCACGACGGCGGCAAACAACACCCAGCCCGACGACCGTGATGCGCTAAGCGCCAAGGGTGCAGGGCCGCCGTCGAGCAGGTATCCGGGCCGGCCATGCGCGATGTCCGGACCAGCACCGCATTCCGGGCACTCATAGGACGCCTGAAGCTTCGAGGCTGGAACACCCAGGACGGCCGCGGCAAAGTTCTGCTGCGCCAGCCTGGACGCGAGGAACTCCAACCGGAGGACCGTAGCCATGGCGTCCGCCCGAAGGATCTCGGCCGGAGACAGCAATTCCGCCGCCGTCTTCCCGATGGCGGCGGAATCAGCAGGATCCAGGGACTGGATGTGAACAGCCAGCCCCTGGATCCCCGGGTTGATACTCGTCAGCGCTGGACTGCCCCGAATCGCTCTGCGGCGACGGCGACGGCGGCCTCGCGTGCCTCCGATGCCTCGTCGGCGGTCAGAGTGCGGTCCGTGGCACGGAATCGCAACCCGAACGCGAGCGACTTCTTGCCGGCTTCGATTCCCTGGCCCGCGTAGACATCGAACAAGGCGACGTCTTCGAGGAGTTCCCCGGCGCCTTCCCGGAGTGCAGCCAGTACGGCGTCCGCCGGAACGTCCTGCGGCACCACGAGGGCAACGTCCTGCGTGGCCACCGGGAAACCGGAGATGTGCTTGGCAACAATGACGTCCGGAGCGGCGTCGAACAGTGCATCCGCGTTGAGCTCGAGCGCCACGGAGCGTGCCGGCATGTCATGTGCGGCGAGCAGCTTGGGGTGCAATTCGCCGGCGTAGCCCACGACGTCGCCGGAGCGGAGTGCCAACTGGGCGGCACGGCCAGGGTGGAACGCCTGGTGGCTGCCTTGGCTTACCACGAGCTCCACTCCGAGGACATCGCCGACGAGGCGGGCAACATCCAGGGCGTCGGCCCAGTCCCAGGCACGCGGAGTGTGGGCCGCGGCTGCCGGGGAATCATGGCCCGTCAAAACAGCGGCGATGTGCAGCGGCTGGTCCGGGACGCCGTCGTACAGTCCGTCAAGGACCTCGTCGGAAGGCTTGACGCCCAGCGGCGGGATGGACGCCGTGCCCAGCTGGCCGTCGGGAAGGAACACCGAGCCTGCCTCGAAGAGCGCGAGGTCCCGGAACCCGCGGGAGTGGTTGCGGCGGGCTACCTCGATCAGGCCGGGAAGCACGGAGGTACGCAGGTAACCGTGTTCCTCGCTGATCGGGTTGGCCAGTTTGAGGGCGGTGCGCGCCGCGCCTTCCTCCGCGACTCCGAAGGTGTCATTGGCCGACTTGGAGACGAACGGATAGGAGAGGACCTCGGTGAGCCCTGCGTCGGCCAGCGCCTGGACCACGCGGCGTTTCTGCTGCTGGGTCCGGGTCAGGCCGCGGCCCGGAGGGGCGACGGGAAGGGTGGCCGGGATGTTCTCGTAGCCAACCAGCCTTGCGATTTCCTCGGAGAGGTCTTCCTTGGTTTCCAGGTCATTGCGCCAGCTCGGTGCCGTGACCACATAGGAGCCGCCCACCTCGTCCTTCAGGACGATGGCGCCGAGGTCCTTAAGGGAACCCGTGATCTGCTCTTCAGTGAAGTCGATGCCGATCCTGGAGGCGGCGTAACCGGCCGGCAGTTCGATGGTCACGGCGTCCGGTGCTGTCCCGACGTCGGTGCCGGCTTCGTCTGCCGTTCCACCGGCCAGTTCAACCAGGAGGTCAACGACGCGTTGGGCAGCAACGTTGGCAACCTGCCAATCCACTCCGCGTTCGAAGCGCTTGGACGCCTCTGACGGCAGCTTGTGCCTGCGGCGGGACCGCCCGATCGAGACCTCGTCGAAGTGCGCAGCCTCGACCAGGATGTTGGTGGTCGAGTCCGAAACTTCGGTGTTGGCTCCGCCCATGACGCCGGCGATGCCGATCGCGCCGGAGTCGTCGGTAATCAGGAGGTCTTCGACGTCGAGCGCACGCACTTTGTCGTCGAGGGTGGTGATCTTCTCCCCCGCGACCGCGCGGCGGACCACGATATCGCCCGAGAGCTTGTCGAGGTCGTAGCAGTGGTTCGGCTGCCCGAGTTCGAGCATCACGTAGTTGGAAACGTCAACGGGCAGCGAAATGGAGCGGACGCCGGCCAGGCGCAGCCGGGAGACCATCCATGGCGGGGTGGGGCGGGTGGCGTCCACGCCGCGGACGGTGCGGGCCACGAAGCGGTCACAACCGGGCTTGCCGTAGATGGGAGCGTCGTCGTTGAGCTTGACGCCGTAGCCGCCCTGCAGGGAAGCCGGAGCGTTGACCTTGGCGGCGGGGTCCGTGAAGACGGTTCCGGTGGCATGGGCATATTCGCGGGCGACGCCACGGATCGAGAACGCATAGCCGCGGTCCGGAGTGACGTTGATTTCCGCGGCTTCGTCGTAGAGGCCAAGGAGGGACATGGCGTCGGTGCCGATTTCGGGATCCAGGCCAATGCGGGAAAGCACCAGGATGCCGTCGTGGTCCTCGCCGATGCCGAGTTCGCGGACGGAGGCGATCATGCCTGCGGACAGGTGCCCGTAGGTCTTGCGCGCGGAAATGTGGAAGTCACCCGGGAGCACGGCGCCCGGGAGGGTCACCACAACCTTGTCTCCCTCGACGAAGTTGTGGGCACCGCAAATGATGCCCTGCACGCCGGAGGGGTCGATGCCCTTGCCGGTCAGGGTCTGCTCCTGGCCTTCAGGGACCACGCGGACCTGGCACCAGTTGATGGTCTTGCCGTTGCTCTGCGGTTCCTTGACGAGGCTCAGGACCTGGCCCACCACGATGGGACCCTTGAGTTCGTCCGTGGGGCGGTGGACCGCTTCTTCTTCAAAGCCGACCTTGACGAGTTCCGCCATGACGTCTTCGGCCGTTGCGTCGGCCGGAACCTGCGCGAATTCACGCAGCCATGAAAGTGGGATACGCACTGTTAGATCTCCATCCCGAAGTGCTCGCTGAAACGTACATCGCCTTCGATCATGTCGCGCATGTCGCCGACCTCGTTGCGGAACATGAGCGTGCGCTCGATGCCCATGCCGAAGGCAAATCCTGAATACTCGTCCGGGTCGATGCCGGCAGCTCGCAGGACGTTGGGATTGACCATGCCGCAGCCGCCCCATTCGATCCAGCGAGGGCCGCCCTTGGCACCGGGGTGCCAAATGTCCAGCTCCGCGGACGGCTCGGTGAACGGGAAGTAGTTGGGACGCAGCCGGATTTGCGCCTCGTCACCGAACATCTGCCGGGCGAAGTGCTCCAAGGTGCCGCGCAGGTCGGCCATGCTCAGCTTCTTGTCGATGGCAAGGCCCTCGAACTGGTGGAACACGGGCGTGTGGGTGGCATCGAGTTCATCGGTGCGGAAAACCTTGCCCGGGCACAGCACATAGATGGGCACTTCGCGCTCCAGCATGGAACGGACCTGCACCGGGGAAGTGTGCGTGCGCATGAGCAAGTGAGCCTCGGGAGGCTCCACGAAGAAGGTGTCCTGCATTTCGCGGGCGGGGTGGTCGGGCTTGAAGTTGAGGGCGTCGAAGTTGAACCACTCGGACTCGACCTCGGGTCCTTCGGCGATTTCCCAACCCATGCCGACGAAGATGTCAGCCACGCGGTCCTGCAGCGTGGACAGCGGGTGGCGGGCGCCGGCACGGCGCCGCCGCGGCCCTGCCGTGACGTCGACGGTTTCCTCGACAAGGATGCGGGCGTCGTTTTCGGCTTCGAGCACGGCGGTCCGAGCTGCGAGCGCCTGGTTGACCCGCCCACGGGAGGAACCCATGAGCTTGCCTGCGGCGGCCTTCTGCTCCTTGGGCAGGCCACCGATTTCACGGTTGGCGAGGCTCAAGGGCGACTTCTCGCCGGTGTGCGCCAAGCGGACGGCTTTGAGTTCTTCGAGGGAGGATGCAGCGGCAATCGCGGCGACGGCTTCCTCAACGGCAGCGGTGATGGCGGCTTCATCCAGAGGGTTCGGGATGGCAGCGCCCGGCAAAGTGTCAGTCATCTACTGTTCTTAGCTACGAGTCGGAAATGGTCTTCACCAGGCGGGGCCATGGCAAAAGCAGGAGCGATGCTCGCTGGACACGTCCGGCGGGCACTAACACCCAGTCTAGTAGAAGGGTTCGGCGGGGCTTTAACCCGTGACACCCTCCGGACGGCGTTCGCGAGCGCCCGGGGCTAGCATGGCCTCATGACACCGGCCCGCACCATCACTGTCACCGGAGAAGGAACCGCCGAAGCCGTTCCCGACCTGCTCACGTTCACGCTCGCCGTTGAGGTCAGGCGCGACGCGGCCGAAGCTGCCTATGGCGACGCCGGCGCGATCGCCTCGGCCGTGACGGAGGCCTTGCGCGGGCGCGGTGTGGCCGGCCTTGACCTGCGGACCAGCGGCCTCAATCTGCGCGCCGAACTCGTCTGGGCCGAAAACCAGGGGCAAAAAGTCAGCGGCTATGTTGCATCAACCACGCTCGTTGCCCGGGTCGGGCCGCCGTCGGCGGCCCCCGAGGCCATCTCCGCCGCGGTGGCCGCGGGCGGTGACAGCCTTCGCATCAACGGGATCGAACAAGGCTTCATGGATGCCTCGGCCGTTGCGGCGCGGGCACAAGAGGCTGCATGGCGGGAAGCCGAAGCGAAGGCTGCCCGGTTTGCCGCACTTGCCGGCGGCCGGCTGGGGCAGGTGCTATCCATCGATCAGCGGCCGGAGCATGGATCGCCGGTGCCCATGATGGCCGGTATGCAGCGCGCCTCGGCGAGCGAAGGCGTGCCCATCGAAGCGGGCTCAGTGGCGGTTTCCGCGAGCGTTGTGGTGCAGTGGGAGCTGGATTCGCCCACGCGAGGCTAGTGAACGGCGCCCGCGGACAGTTTCGCGTCCACCGGATTCCCAAGCGCGGCGCGAACGACGACGGCGATCCCCCGGCCCATGTCCGGCGTAGCCATGCCGGGCGCGGCGCTGCCCGGCCGTAGTTGCGCTGCGTCATAGGGGACGTGAATGAAGCCGCCCCGGGGGCGCGGCGCAACAGCCCCGGCGAGCTCGTGCATGAGGGCATAGAACACGTGGTTGCAGACGTACGTCCCGGCGGTCTGCGAGACTTCGGCGCGGATTCCAGCGATCTGAAGTGCTCGCAGCGCGGACTTCAACGGCAGCGTGCTGAAGTACGCCGCGGGCCCTTCCGGCACCACCGGCTCGTCGATGGGCCTGTTTCCGGCGTTGTCCGGGATTCTGGCGTCGTCGCAGTTGATGGCCACACGCTCCAAGGAGAGCCGGTCCCGGCCTCCGGCGAGCCCGACGCAAATGACCAGCTCCGGGCCTACCCGCGCCACGGCCTCGCGCAATGCCGCAGCGGATTCGCCGAAAACACACGGCAGCTCGAGCGCATCCACCTCATGCCCTTCGGCGCGCAAAATTTCCTGCGCTTCGAGGACGGCAGCCCACGAGGGGTTGTTGGAATCGCCGCCAAAAGGCTCGAAACCTGTCAGCAGAATCATGAACCCACCCTAGCAACAGCCTGCCCGGCTTCCACGTGCCGGTTGAGAACATTCGGCAGGCCTTGACAAGCGTTCGAACATATATTCGAATGGAGTCCATGAGATGGGACGCACAAGCACTTTCGCCACAACGTGGTCCGGCACCCGGAGACAACAGCAACAGCCTTCTGTCCGGAGCCGCCCCGGCAACGGACGCACTGCTGCCGCTGGCCGGGCTTGTGCGTTCCGTCTCAACCCCCGAATTCTCCGGAGTCACCTTCCACGAGGTCACCGCCAAATCGGTGCTCAACAAGGTGGCGTCCGGTTCCCAGATGCCTTTTGAATGGACGGTCAACCCCTACCGCGGATGCAGCCACGCCTGTGTCTACTGCTTTGCGCGCAAGAGCCACACCTATCTGGAGTTCGACGCCGGACACGATTTTGATTCCCAGGTGATAGTGAAGATCAACGCGGCAGAGGTCCTGCGCAGGGAATTGTCCAAACCGTCGTGGGGCCACCATCATGTGGCCCTTGGCACCAATACGGATCCCTACCAGCGGGCAGAAGGCCGCTACCAGCTGATGCCGGGGATCATCCGGGCCCTGGCCGATTCCGGTACCCCGTTCTCCATCCTCACCAAGGGAACCCTCCTGGGCCGCGACATCCCGCTCCTCAAGCACGCCTCCAGCCAAGTGCCCGTGGACCTGGGCATCTCGCTGGCTATGACCGACGAAGCCCTGGCCTCGGCGGTGGAACCGGGCACACCCGCACCGCGCGCCAGGCTCAAACTCATCCGCCGGCTGCGCGAGGCCGGGCTGCGGTGTGGCGTCATGGCCATGCCTATCCTGCCGTGGCTGACGGACAGCGATGACGCTCTGGAGTCGCTCTTTACGGCCCTGTCCGACGCCGGCGCCACTGGCGTGACGGCCGGGGCGTTGTACCTGAAGCCGGGCACGCGGGAATGGTTCATGCAATGGCTGGCGGCGCACCACCCCGGCCTCGTCGGCAAGTATCGGCATCTCTACGGTCAAGGCTCGTACGCTTCGAAGGAATACAGGACCTGGCTCAGCGGCCGCATCAACTACTTCAAGGCCTGTCACGGTTTCTCCGCCAGCAGCGGTTTCAGCCACAGGAACGCCACGGCGGGCAAGGAAAGCTCGGCTTCCCTCCCACCGACTTCCGTTCCAACAACTGGTCAATCCACTCTTTTCTAGCCAAGCAGCCCGGAGGCCACCCGCTCCAGCAGTGCCCGGACAATCGGCAGGTCAGCAGGAATCCACGGCAAGGTGGACGCCTCGTCTCCATTGCCAAGCGGAACCCACCGGAGTTCATCGTGGTCCTGGAGCGGACGCGGTTCGCCGTCAAGCAGTTCGGCGAACCATACCCTCATGACGGCGCGCTCGTTCAGGGGCCACGCGGCTCCGGCGTCCGGCTCAACCTCGGCCCCGAGCCGGACGGTGATCCCGAGTTCCTCGAGCAGTTCGCGGTGCAGCGCGTCTTCGAAGGACTCCCCTACCTCCAGCTTGCCGCCCGGGAACTCCCACATTCCGGCGAATTGCGGCGGGGCGCTACGCCTCGCAACGAGCAGCCTTTTCGGATTTTCAAGGGAATCGACGACGGCGGCGCCCGCCACGCTTATCAGTCCAGTCACCGCAACAGTCTATTGGCCGTCGGGTCATCGCCCTTGCCTATGGAAGTTGTCACATTCAGGGGCATTCGCCGGAGACTCGCACTAAGCTTGAAAGTCGGCTTTATTCCCTTCGAGTGACATCCCGCTCGCCCCCAAGAAACAGGACGATGACCACTACCGCTGTCAGCAAGACCTCCCAAAAGTCCGGAAGCCGTCACGTGTCGCTGGCGATCTTCGCCCTTGCCATGGGTGGATTCGCCATCGGAACCACGGAGTTCACGATGATGGGCTTGCTCAAGGAGATCGAGCAGGGACTCAACATCAGCACTCCCGAGGCCGGGAACCTGATTTCCGCCTACGCCTTGGGTGTCGTAGTGGGTGCGCCGATCTTCGCGGCGCTGGGCGCCCGGCTCCCCCGCAAGCAACTTGCCTTGGGACTCATGCTGTTCCTCTCCATAGCGAACCTGACGTCCTTCATTGCACCGGACTACGGAACCATGTTGATCACGAGGTTTGCCTCGGGACTGCCGCATGGCGCCTTCTTCGGGATCGCCGCGGTCATCGCAGCGAGCCTGGTTGCTCCCACCAAGCGCGGTTGGGCGATTTCGATGGTCATGGGCGGACTGACCATCGCGAACGTCATCGGTGTTCCTGCGGCTACTTGGCTCGGCCAGACGTTCGGGTGGCGCCTGCTCTTCGTGGTGGTGGGCGTCATCGGCCTGGCCACCAGCGTGTTGTTGTGGAAGTTTGTCCCCTTTGAGCCTGCCCACCCCGAGGCAAGCATCCGGCGGGAACTTGGCGCCCTCAAGCGCATTCAGGTGTGGCTGGCGTTGCTGATCGGAATCATCGGTTTTGGCGGCTTCTTCGCCACGTACACGTATATCTCCCACACCATGACTTCGGTGGCAGGGATTCCGCAGGCGCTGATACCCGTGGTAGTTGCCCTCTACGGACTCGGCATGGTGGCAGGCAATATCCTGGGCGGCCGTATCGCCGACAAGTCGGTCATGGGAACCATCTACCGGGTCCTTCCCCTCATCGCCTTGGCGCTGGTGGCCTACGCCTTCGCGGCCCACTGGGCGTGGTCCGCATTCATCATGGTCTTCATCGTCGGCGGTATCGGCTCCATGCTTATCCCCCCGCTGCAGACGCGCCTCCTCGACGCATCGCCGGACGCCCCGTCCTTGGCCTCTTCACTCAACCACTCGGCCCTCAACATCGCCAACGCCCTTGGCGCGTTCCTCGGCGGCGTGGTCATCGCTTGGGGCTGGGGATACGTTGCCCCTGCCCTCGTCGGGGCTGTCCTGGCAATCCTGGGGCTCGGCGTCGCGGGAATCAGCGGCTGGTTGGAACGCAAGCGGCCACTGGCGGCATAGTGCTGCCCCGCAAGCTTGGCTACGCGACGAAAGCGCATCATCCTCTGCATGCTCGCTCCTTCGTCGCTTAGACGCATGCTGCCTGACAACGCGCTCCCGCCGCTTTACTGCCCCGGGGCTGCTTGGACCTGGACCCGCTCGACGTCGGGCTCCAGGTAGATGACCCGGGCGATCGGTACTGCAGTGCGGATCCTGAGTTCGGCGGCGTCGATCGCTTTGGCAATGGCCTGACCGGTATCTGCCGCGCCGATGCTGATCTTCGCCGCGACAAGCAGCTCTTCCGGGCCCAGGTGCATGGTCTTGAGGTGGATGATGCGCGTGCCGTCGGACTCAATGGCTTCCGTGATGCGGGCGTTGTCCTCTTTGGTGGCTGATTCGCCCAGCAGCAAGGACTTGGTTTCCACCGCGAGCACCACGGCGATTCCCACAAGAAGCAACCCGATCATCCCTGTGCCCGCCGCGTCCCACAAGCCGTTGCCCGTGATGAGGGTCAGGCTCACGCCGAACAGCGCGAATACGAGGCCCAGGAGGGCTCCGAAATCCTCCAGGAGAATCACGGGAAGTTCCGGTTGTTTGGCGTTGCGGATGAACTTGATCCAGCTCTGTTTTCCGCGCTGGGGATTGGATTCGTGGATGGCGGTGCGGAACGAGAAGGATTCCGCCACAATGGCCCCGAGCAGCACGGCCAGCGGCACCCACCAGAAACCGCCTTCGATGGCGTGGGGGTGCTGGAATTTCTCCCAGGATTCGTAGAGCGCGAAGAGGCCTCCAACACTGAACAGCACAATCGAGACGATGAAGGCGTAGATGTAGCGCTCACGGCCATATCCAAAGGGGTGTTCGGGACTTGCGGCCCGTTGCGCCCGCTTCCCGCCAAGCAGCAGGAGCAACTGGTTGCCGGAGTCGGCGACGGAGTGGATTGCCTCCGCCAACATCGACGACGACATCGTCAGCACGAATGCGACGAACTTGAGCACAGCAATCGCCAGGTTGGCACTCAATGCCGCCACGATTGCCTTGGTACCGCCATTTGCAGCCACGAAAGCTCCACCTCTTCTTCGGTTCAGGGGATGTGAGTGAATCGGCAGTAACGGACCGCGGGGTCGCGTCCTGCAAGCAATACCGTACCGGTTGAGAAACTGTCAGGAGTGCTGGGAGCGCGCGCTGGCGTAAAGGCATACGGTGGCGGCTGTGCCGAGGTTCAGGCTTTCCGCCGAACCGTAGACGGGCACTGCGACACGATGGTCAGCAAGCGCAAGCTCGGAGTCCGAAAGTCCTTGCGCCTCGTTACCGAACAGCCAGGCCGTCGGGGCTTCGAGCGCGTAGGCGGAGGGCGCTACCGACGCGCCCAGGCGGCGTGCCGCGTTCTCGTCCTGAAGTTTGTCCAGATTGAGGGTTCCGTAACCGTCCGCTGCGAGGATCCCGATGCCGCGCTCCTTGCAGAGGGACGCGAGCTCTTCGACGTCCGCACCCAGGACGACCGGCAGGTGGAAGAGCGAACCGGCCGTGGACCGCACGGCCTTCGGATTGTAAATATCCACGCTGGAGGCCGTCAAAACCACGGCATCCGCACCGGCGGCATCAGCGGCCCGAAGCACCGTCCCGGCATTGCCAGGATCGCGCACTTGGCACATGACAGCGATCAGCCGCGGCCCGGCGTCGAGCACTGATTCAAGGCTGACGTCCACAAAGCTGCAGACGGCCACAATCCCTTGGGGATTGACGGTATCCGCCATGGCGGCCAGGACATCATCGTTCGCAAGCCGCAAGGCAACGCCGTCGGCGAGCTCGGCAAGTTCGGGAAGCCGGTCCAGGCAGCTTTCGCTCGCGAAGACTTCGTGTACGACGCCTGGCTCCCCTGCCGCAGTCCGCTCCCGGTGCAGGAGCAGCGCCTCGCGCACGGCCTGAGGGCCTTCGGCGAGGAACCGGCCACGCTTTAAACGCGCCGGGCGCCCTGCAAGCCTTGCAACATCCCTGACCCGATCGGCTCGGGGGTTGGACATCGGAAGTTCTTGCGGGCGCCCGGTTTCGTTCATATACAGAACTTTAGTGGCAGTTGCCACCGTCCCATGAACTGAGGCTAGGTGCTACTCAGCAGCTTCAGCGGCAGGCTTCTTCGCAGCCTTGGCCTTGGGGGCCTTGGCAGCGGGCTCTTCCTCGGAAACGGAGGCCTTGACTGCCGGAGCAGCCTTGGTAGCCGCAGAAGTCTTGGCGGCAGCCTTCGGAGCGGCTTCGGCCTTGACGGCCGGAGCGGAGGTGTCGGCAGGCAGGGAATCCTTGGCAACCTTGACCAGCGCGGCAAAAGCGTTGGCGTCGGAAACGGCCAGCTCTGCCAGCATGCGGCGGTCAACCTCGACCTCAGCGGCCTTCAGGCCCTGGATCAGACGGTTGTAGGTCAGGCCGTTGGCGCGGGATGCAGCGTTGATGCGCTGGATCCAGAGGCGACGGAAGTCGCCCTTCTTCTTGCGGCGGTCGCCGTAGCTGTACACAAACGAGTGCAGCAGCTGCTCTTTTGCCTTGCGGTACAGGCGAGACCGCTGACCGCGGTAACCCTTGGCCCGTTCAAGGACAACCCGACGCTTCTTGTGGGCGTTTACCGCCCGCTTCACACGTGCCACGTGCGTACTCCTTCAAAATTCTTATCCCAAGCTGCTACTGCCGGAAACCCGGCCGGCCTGAGAAGGCTTTGGTGTAGTCGGCAGCTACCGGATGGCAGCAACCAGAAAACTTGGAACTTAGATGCCGAGCATCCTCTTGATGACCTTGGCATCGCCCTTGAAGACGATCTTGTCGCCGGCAAGGCGACGGGTCAGGGTGGAGGACTTGTGCTCCAGGTAGTGGCGGCGGTTTGCCTGCTGACGCTTCAGCTTGCCGGTACCGGTCAGCTTGAAGCGCTTCTTAGCACCACTGTGGGTCTTCATCTTCGGCATGGGAACCGATCTCCTTACGTGTCCGCAGACTGGGTCTGCAGTTCTTTCGTGCAGCCACCCGATGAGGGGCGGCTGCTGCTTTAGTGCCGGGCAGAGGGGATGCCCCTCCTGCGGCGTGACTAGTTGGTCTTGCGTGCCGCTGGCTTCGGAGCTGCCTTGGGGGCTGCCGGCCGAGCTGCAGGCTTCGGAACCGCGGGCTTCGCCATCGGTTTCGGTACTGGTGTAGCAGCAGGCTTGGGGGCAGCCGGTACGACAGACTTAGGAGCTGCCTGCTCAGGAGCCTTCACTGGTGCCGGAGCCTTTGCTGCTGCCTTCGCCGGCGCCGGTGCGGCAACCGGAGCCGCTTCAACTACGGGAGCTTCTTCGACTACCGGAGCCGCTTCCACCACAGGGGCTTCTTCGACAACCGTTTCCTCAGCCGCCGGAGTCTCTTCGACTTCAGCAGCCTCCGCCTCAACGGATTCCGGCGCGGTTTCCTCAGCCTGAGTCAAGAGTTCCGCCGGGAGCAAGTCGGCGAGTGACTGGGTCAAGGGGGCATCCTCGCCAGAGACGTCAATCCGGCCTGCAGCCTTGGCTTCATTCTGGGCTTTGGCTTCTGCACGCTGCGCCGCGCGGCGGGCCTCGGCCTTGGCCTCAGCCTTGTTCTTCAACGGACCAATCACCATGACCATGTTCCGGCCATCGATGCGCGGGCTGGACTCAATCACGCCAACTTCGGCGACGTCCTCAGCGAAGCGCTGCAACAGGCGGATGCCCATTTCAGGACGCTGCTGCTCACGCCCACGGAACTGGATCATGGCCTTCACCTTGTCACCGGCGCCCAGGAAGCGAAGCGCGTGGCCGCGCTTGGTCTCGTAGTCGTGGGTGTCGATCTTCAGGCGGAAGCGGATTTCCTTGAGAACCGTGTTGGTCTGGTTCTTGCGGGCCTCACGGGCTTTGACAGCGGCTTCGTACTTGTACTTGCCGAAGTCCATCAGCTTGCACACCGGAGGCTTCGCCTGCGGTGCAACTTCAACGAGATCCAGGTCAGCCTCGGCAGCCAGACGCAGGGCGTCCTCAATACGGACGATTCCAACCTGTTCGCCGGCAGGGCCGACCAAACGCACCTCGGGGACGCGGATACGCTCATTGATTCTTGGCTCGCTAATGTCAAAGCTCCTGTTGTTGTGATGAGTATTCCACCGGCAAATAGAGAAGGCCCCCAATTGCTGGCGCAATCGAAGGCCTCGAAGATCGGAGACGGCCCCTCAACGGGGCGTTCGCACCATCCAAAGCTGACCTTGAACGGTGTCCGACCATGTACCCGGCAACTTACATCCCCGAAGGGAAACGGCTGACGCGGGTGGGAGAGAACTCCGCTTGCAAACTGAAAATCAATTCTACAGAAATCGGCAACCAACCGCACATTAACGATGGGTGGCCGAGCGCTGCGTGTGCCATGGGAAATGGCAACTTCCAGTCGGTCTGTGACAAGCTTACCAGCATGAGCACTTCAGACAGCAATTCCCTCGACCACGAGCCGGCCGGCACCGACGCCGGAGTAGGCCAGCAGATCCGCGACATTTCGGAAGTTCCGGCTGTTGAGGTCATCACCACCGGCGCCGTTCACCTCATGAGCGCAGCGGCCGTCAAGGTGGGCTTGGCCGACGACCCCCAAGCCGAGGAGCTCAAGGACCTGGACGAAGCGCGCAAACTGATCACCGCTTTGGCCGGCCTGGTCACCGCCGCAGCACCGGAAATCGGTTCGCAGCACGCGGGCCCCTTGCGCGATGGCCTCCGCTCCCTGCAACTTGCGTTCCGCGAAGCTTCCCTGATCCCGGACGAACCGGGCAAGGGCCCGGGCGAAAAGTTCACCGGCCCGGTCAACTGACACGGACTAACCCGTAGGACCACGACGGCGGGCCGGCCTGTTTGGCCGGCCCGCCGTCGTCGTATC
The DNA here is from genome assembly GCF_021789175.1 of Arthrobacter sp. FW306-2-2C-D06B. NCBI lineage: Bacteria > Bacillati > Actinomycetota > Actinomycetes > Micrococcales > Micrococcaceae > Arthrobacter > Arthrobacter sp. FW306-2-2C-D06B. Next base: position 1,618,110 of record NZ_CP084560.1, on the reverse strand, counting down.
CTGGCGGCTTGGGCGCGACTCAGTTGGCGGGATCCCCGGCGCCGGCCTGGGTGATGGTCATGATCCGGCGTCGACGAAGCTGGAGGAACAGCCCGGCAAGGCACAGCAGCACTCCTGCCGTACCGATGGCGACGAAGCCGGCCCACGGTCCCACGCCGTCGATAAAGAGTCCCGCGACCGGCGAACCGAAAGCCACGCCCGCCGTGAGAGCCGAGCCATACCAGCCCATTGCCTCGCCGCGCCGCTCCTCATCCACGATGTCGGCGACCTTTTCCGACGCCGCGGACAACACCGGTGCGCAGAGCAGACCGGGAAGCAGGGACAACAAGGCAAGGGTCCAGGTGTCCCCGGCGAATCCCATCGGGATGGTCAGGGCCGCCATGCCAAGCAGGAGCAGGATGGGTGAGACGGGCCGGTGCATTGCGCCGTAGATGAGCCCGCCGACTACCGAAGAGGCGCACCAGAAGAAGAAAACAATTCCGATCTCGCTCTCGTGGCCCCCGCGCTGCAGCACCGCGACAATTCCGACGTCGGTGCCGCTCAGGACCATGCCGGATCCTGCGGCGACGGCGAACACGGCGGCTACCGCCGCGGTGAACCACGTAAAGTTCCGGGCCATCTTTCCCCGCAGCCCGGAAGCTTGCGAAACCGTCGGGGCCATCTCCGAAGCGGCTTCCTGGAGATGGGCCGGCGCCGAGGCCACCACCGCGGCTTCGGCCGCATGGAGCTCATCGGCATCCCGGTCGGCCGCCTGGCCGGCATCCAGGACGCCCTCGCTCCGGGTGGGCGGGTTGAACCACAGCAGGAAGAGCCCGGCGGCCGAAGTGCACACGCCCACGATCGTCAGGCCGAGGACCGTGAACCCGCTGGTAGCCACGACTGCGCCCACCGCGGGACCGATCATGAAGACCACTTCGGTGCCGATGGAGTCCAGGGCATAGGCCGAACGCCGTTGCTCGCCATCAACCAGCACACCGAGGGACTGCCGGATGACGCTGAAGATCGGCAGCGTCAACAGTCCCCCGACGAAGACGAGCGGAAGGATCCATTCGTAGCTGACGTGCGGCACCACGGACCAAATCACCAGCTCAGATACAACCGAAGGAACAAGCGCCTTGCGCAGGCCGACAGTGTCCACGCGCCGCCCTCGCCACGGAGCGCCAATCGCGATGCCGATGGTGAATACGGCGGCGGCAGCACCCGCGGCGGCATATCCCTTGCCCAAGGTCAGCACGATGTGCAGGGTGAGCAGAACCCCCGCCGCCGAGTGCGGTATGCGGGCCACCATGCCCACCAGCAGGAGACGCCGCACGGACGTGATGGACAGCATCTCCCGGTAGAGAGAGAAATTCACGAGATACATCCCCTGTTCTGCCGAGGGCAGGACAAGGACGTTCCCCCTGTGCCTTCGGCTACTGTGCCGCCCGCTGCAAGCTGACTTCGATCGAGTCAACCCGCTCGGCGAACAATTCGTTCTGCGCCCAACGTCCGTTCAGCCCGGAGACGAGATCCTGCACCGCGGCGGCATCCAAGCCGTCTTCGAGGTACAGCACCACACGCAATTCAGGCCCGGGTCCCCCGCCGGCCATGGCCGATCCGTCGGCCGTGCGCGAAGCCATCCCCGATCCTGGCCGCATCTCCAGGCGCCGGACGGCGGGGTATATCCCTGCCAAGGAATTGAGAGCAGCCTCCAGTTCATCATCAAGGTACGACGGCGTCCAGTCGCGCTGCTGCGCCAATGACCACATGGCAGGCCTGCGCACCACGAAGGTGACATCCGAACCCGGATCCAGAACGAGCAGCTGGGCTCCCTCGGACACGGCAGACAACGCCGCCCGGGCCGCATAAACGGCGACGGGTCGGGCCTGCGGGTGCCACGCTTCAAGGGCGGCAGCCGAGGTGAACACGGGCATGGCCGTGCGGCCGTCCGGCGCGTTCAATGTCACGAGCGCCATGTCGGCCTGCTTGTCGGCATGAAGACCGTCCACGCCCTCGGCTTCCTCAGCGAGCTGGGCCACCACCGGGACAAAGACCCTGGCCGTCGCCAACGAAGCCACCACGCCGGCCTCGCTACCGGTACCGGCGAGCAGGGCCGCGACGGCGGCGAGGTACCCGGCGTCGGCTGTTCCGTCGTCGTCTTCGAAATTATGGATCTTGGCGGCGTCTCCGCTCAGGTCGCGGCCCGCCCAGGGCTGGCCGGCAGAATCGCCTGCTCCCCCGGCGCCCGCCAGGGCAGCGGCGATGTGCCCGGGCAACTGCCGGGGTGCCGGAGTCGAGGCCTTGTCAGCAGCCGGGGACTGTGGATCCTGCGACATCAGCGGCGGCCGGCGACGTCCAGGGCTTCCGGAAGCGTGAAGGCACCGGCGTACAGCGCCTTGCCGACGATCGCTCCTTCGACCCCTAGAGGCACGAGCTCCCGCAGGACGCGCAGGTCCTCGAGGCTGGAGATGCCGCCCGACGCAACGACAGGCTTGCCGGTCTTTTCCACCATCCGGCGCAATAGCTCGACGTTGGGACCCTGCAAGGTTCCGTCCTTCGTGACGTCCGTGACCACATAGCGGGCGCAACCGGCCTCCTCAAGGCGGGCCAGCACCTCCCAGAGATCGCCGCCCTCCTTGGTCCAGCCCCGGCCCGCGAGCGTCGTGCCGCGGACATCGAGCCCGACGGCGATCTTGTCACCGAAGCGGTCGATGGCCCGACGGGTCCATTCGGGATTCTCCAGCGCGGCCGTTCCGAGGTTCACGCGGGCGACGCCGAGCTCGAGCGCGCGCTCGAGGGATTCGTCGTCGCGCAGTCCGCCGGACAGCTCAACCTTGACGTTCAGCTGCGAGACGACCGCGCTGATGAGGTCGGCATTGTTGCCGCGTCCGAAGGCTGCGTCCAGGTCCACCATGTGCACCCACTCGGCTCCGGCGTTCTGCCAGTTCAGTGCGGCTTCGAGCGGGGTGCCGTAGCTGGTCTCGGAGCCGGCTTCTCCCTGAAGGAGGCGGACTGCCTGGCCGTCCACGATGTCGACGGCGGGCAGGAGTTCCAGGACGGGCAGTTCAGAGGGGGTGGTCATTGATGTCCTCGGTGTCGTGGGGACGGGCGTCAGTTGCCCGGCAAGTTATTTGGCAGGCACGATCATTTGGCAGGCAGAGTGAAGAGGTAGGCCGCCAGCAGTGCCAGGCCGGCGAGTACGTAGAACGAAATGGAGACCCAGGCGGGGCGTTTCTGCTGGTGGAAGGAGATTCCGCCGCCTACCAGCAGCCCTGCCGCGCCCATGAAGATAACGGACCACATCTTATGCAGCGCCTCCGGCCCCGGTCGCCTGCGGCTGGGTTTTTGCTTGCGGTCGCAAGCCATCGACCCAGTTACGCAGGAGCCGGGCTCCGGCGTCGCCCGACTTCTCTGGGTGGAATTGCGTAGCGCACAACGGACCGTTTTCCACGGCGGCGATGAAACGGGCACCGTGCTCTGACCAGGTCACCTTCGGCGGAGCCATGCGGGGTTGGACGACGTCGAATTCCCACTTCTGCACGCCGTACGAGTGCACGAAATAGAAGCGTTCGTGCTCGACGCCGGCGAACAGCTTTGAGCCTTCGGGCACGTCTACGGTGTTCCAGCCCATGTGCGGGACAACGGGCGCTGGCAGGAGTTCCACTTTGCCGGGCCACTCGCCCATGCCTTCCGCCTCGGTTCCGTGCTCCACTCCGGCCTCGAACAAGACCTGGAGCCCGACGCAGATGCCCAGGACGGGCCTGCCCCCGGCAACACGACGGCCGATCATCCGGAGGGCGTCAACTGCCTTGAGTTCGCGCATCACCGTTTCGAACGCGCCGACGCCCGGGACCAGGAGCCCGTCAGCATTCAGGACATCTTCGGGCTGGGCGCTCAACGTGACTGCCGCTCCGGCACGCTCAAGCGCCCGGACCGCAGAGCGGACATTGCCCGAGCCATAGTCAAGGACCGTTACGGTCGGTTTTCCTTCAGGCGAGACAATGCGGCTGGCGGCCTTCGGATCCACGACGGCGCCATCCTTGAGGATGTGCCTACTCACAAGGCGCCCTTGGTGGACGGAATGCCTTCGACGCGGGGGTCGGACTCAACGGCGGAGCGGAGCGCGCGGGCGAACGCCTTGAACTGGGCCTCCACGATGTGGTGCGGATCCCGGCCGGCCAGGACATTCATGTGAAGGCAGATGCCGGCGTGCAGGGTGATGGCCTCGAACACGTGGCGGGTCAGCGAACCAGTGAAGTGTCCACCGATCAGGTGGTATTCCTGGCCGGCGGGCTCACCGCCATGAACGAGGTAAGGGCGTCCGGAGACGTCGACGACGGCGTGGGCCAGCGCTTCATCCAAAGGCACCGTGGCCTCGCCGAAGCGCCGGATACCCGCTTTGTCACCCAAGGCGGTGCGGAGGACCTCACCGAAGGTGATAGCAACGTCCTCCACGGTGTGGTGGGCGTCTATGTGGGTGTCTCCGGTCGCCTTGACGGTCATGTCGATGAGCGAATGCTTGCAGAGCGCCGTCAGCATGTGGTCATAGAACGGCACCGAGGTACTGATATCCGAGACTCCCGTGCCGTCGAGGTTGATTTCAACCAGGACGGAGGATTCGCTCGTGGTGCGTTCCATTCGTGCTGTCCGGGCGGCCGCCGTGCTGGCGCCGTTTTCGCTCATTGATGATCCTTAGGAGGAAGGAGTGGTGGGACTTGTTCAAGTCTAGGCCGGTGCGGAGACCTGGCCGTCCAGCAAGGCTTCGAGCGCCTCGAGGAACGCGGTGGTCTCAGGCTCCGTACCGGCTGTGACGCGGAGGTGGCCCGGTATGCCGACGTCGCGGATCAGGACCCCGCGCTCCAAGAGGCCTTGCCACAGGGCATGGGGGTCTTCGATTCCGCCGAAGAACACATAGTTCGAATCCGAGGCGGCCGGCTTGAAGCCCATGCGGCTCAACTCGCTGACAATGCGATCGCGCTGGACCTTGATGTCCTCGACGTCGGCCATGAGGGCTTCACGGTGCCGGAGTGCGGCCAGCGCGGTTGCCTGGGTGATGGCGGAAAGGTGATACGGAAGGCGGACCAAGCGGATCGCGTCGGCGACCTCGGGGGCAGCCGCCATGTAGCCGATGCGTGCACCGGCGAGGGCGAAGGCCTTGCTCATGGTCCGGGAGACGATAAGGCGCGCCCGTCCAGGGAGGAGCGTCAACGCGCTCGGCGTGTTGTCGTGGGCGAACTCGTGGTATGCCTCGTCCACGATCACCACGGTCTGGCTCGCCTCGCCCGCCTCGTACACGGCTTCGACGACGTCCAGCCCGAGCCCCGTGCCGGTGGGGTTGTTCGGGGAGCAGAGGAACACGACATTCGGTTTGAGTTCGCGAACCTGCGCGGCGGCCGAGGCCGCATCGAGTCCATAGTCTTCAGCGCGGACTCCCGCGATGTATCCCGTGTCGGTTCCGCTGGCCAGCAATGGGTACATCGAGTACGTGGGCGGGAAACCGAGCGCGGTCCGGCCCGGACCACCGAAGACCTGGAGGATCTGCTGCAGCACTTCATTGGAGCCGTTGGCTGCCCAGATGTTCTCGGCCGCGAGGTCATGGCCGAGGTATTCAGCAAGGGCCTCGCGTAGTTCGGTGAATTCGCGGTCGGGATAGCGGTTCAGTCCGACGGCGGCTGCCGCTACCGCCTCGGTGATGGCTGCCTGGACATCGGCAGGCACGCCATGCGTGTTTTCGTTGACGTTGAGCAGAATCGGAACATCAAGCTGCGGTGCGCCATACGGGCTCAGGCCGCGGAGGTTGGTCCGGAGGGGAAGTCGGTCAAGTCGCTCAAGCTGGTCACTCACCATGACAGTTTAAGGTGCCGCGGCCGATGCCCTGAAACTGTGACGGCGCTGCGCCCTTTCAGGCGAGCTGCCAGCCCGGTCAGCGTTGCTGTTAAGTGGCCGGAATGAACAGTTGCTGGCCCGGCACGATGCGGCCGTCCTGAAGGTTGTTCAGCTGGATAATCTCGGCAACTACGTCACGTGGATCCCGGGACGGTGCGGCGATTCCCGCAATCCCCCACAACGACTGGCCCACTTGTACCGTGACGCTCGTACTCGAGGTGGGCTGCAGCTCGGCGGCGGAATCTGCAGCCTTGGCCGGCGAATTCAGGAATCCCGCCAGGCTGAGCAGCACTGCGACCAAGAGCATTGCCGGGACGCCGAAGAAGACCATGCGGCCCCGGCGGGTCAGGCGAAGCCGGCCCGGTGCCGTACTGCGGCCGGACCGGTGGGTGATGGTGATTGCGGACATGAGCTGAGCCCTTCTGAACATTGCCGCGTTCCGGAATCCCTGGTTGCGGCTGCCAATTCTTGCCTTCAGTCAGTGCTTGCAGGACGGCTATTAGTTGATCTGTTCGAACGATTCGAACGAACACCCGGATCCTGCATCACTTTTATAGAACACATATTCGAACCTTGCTATGACATTTTTAGCACCTATCAACGAACGATGTCGAGACTCGCTAGAACAAATGTTTGAAAAACGCCAGTGCCTGCCCTACGTTTGAGTGAAGGAAAGAGCACTGAACCAGTGCAACAGGAGGGTCTGACATTTCAGGCCGACAGTCCCGCAGGCGCCTCAGCGCCGAACGGGCGGAACGGAAGGGCGTTGGCGAACATGGCAGCGAAAGCCACTGGCAGCGGGCCGGCCTCAGCGCGGAGCCAGCAGCCGCAGAAGGCCCCCAAGAGCCTGACCGTCCGCCAGAAGAAAATCCTGGAGACCATCCAACGTTCGGTGAACGATCATGGTTATCCGCCGTCGATGCGTGAAATCGGGGACACCGTCGGCTTGGCGAGCCTGTCCAGCGTCACGCACCAGCTGTCACAGCTCGAGAAGCTCGGCTATCTTCGTCGCGATCCCAAGCGCCCGCGGGCAATGGAAGTACTCATGCCGTTGACCCTCGACGGCGGCTCTGTCATACCCGGTGTTGAATCGCCGGCGAAACTCCGCAGCGCGGGCGGCCTGGCCGTCACGGAACTCGCGAGTGCGAGTGACACGGCCATGGTCCCCCTCGTCGGACGCATTGCTGCCGGTGGACCCATCCTGGCTGACCAGACCGTTGAAGACGTATTGCCTCTGCCCCGCCAATTGGTAGGCCATGGCGAGCTCTTCATGCTGAGAGTCGCTGGTGATTCCATGATCGACGCCGCTATCTGCGATGGAGACTGGGTGGTGGTTCGGCGTCAGAACGACGCACTCAACGGCGACATCGTGGCCGCGCTCCTGGACGACGAAGCCACTGTCAAGACCTTCCGCCAGCGCGACGGCCACACGTGGCTGCTCCCCCAGAACACCCAGTACGAGCCCATCCTCGGGGACCATGCCACGATCATGGGCAAGGTTGTTTCGGTCCTGCGCTCCCTTTAGTTCGCGGTGGCTCCAGGACGGGTCCGCTTGAGCAAGCGCGCGCCTTAGGCCTTGGCCGACTCGGCGTAAAGCCGTTCGAGCGCACCGCGCACTACTGAACGGTCCGTGGTGGGCCAGAAGGGCGGCAACGCTGCCCGGAGGAAATTGCCGTAGCGCTCCGTCGAAAGCCGAGAATCCAGGACTGCCACGACGCCCTTGTCCCCTGTTGAGCGGATGAGACGGCCGGCGCCCTGTGCCAGCCGGATGGCGGCGTGCGTCGCCGAAACCGCCATGAAACCGTTGCCGCCGGCCTGCGCCACCGCGCGGGACCGTGCCGTCATCAGCGGATCGTCCGGACGAGGGAACGGTATCCGGTCAATCACGACCAGCCGGCATGAACCGCCCGGAACGTCAACACCCTGCCAAAGGGACATGGTGCCGAACAGGCACGTGTCTTCCTCCTCGGCAAACTGCCTCACCAGCGCGGCCATGGTCGATTCGCCTTGGCACAGGATGTCCACATCCAGGCGTGACCGCATCGCTTCCGCCGCGTCCTCCGCCGCACGTCGGGATGAAAAGAGGCACAAGGCCCCGCCGTGCGAGGCCTTGATGAGCTCTTCAAGCTCGTCAAGCGCTTCGGGCGAGGTGCCGCGCCCTGGCTTGGGCAGGTGCTTGGCGACGTACAGCATGCCTTGCTTCGGGTAGTCGAAGGGCGAGCCTACATCCACGCCGGTCCAGCTGGGGGCGCCTTGGCCAGTCAGGCCCAGTCCTCCGGCTGTGGCCTCGAATGCAGAGCCGATAGCCAAGGTGGCAGAGGTCAACACCACGGTATGGCCGGCGAAGAGACCTTCCCTCAGGCGTCCGGCAACGCTGAGCGGCGCGATGTTGACGAGCGCAGGCGAATCCTCGTCCGGCGCCGTGTAGCCCTGCTGCGGATCGAAGGTACTGTTCCTGGAGAGCCACACGACTTCCCGGTTTTCCCGGGCCGAGAGCAGCCGTTCGCACAGCTCGAGGATCAACATCAGCCGGGAGCGCGCGAGCTGGCGTCCGCCGTCGACCGAATTGGACGAATCCCCCTTCGAGTCGGAAAGCGCTGCACGGCAGGCTTCCCGGAGCTGGTCCACGCAATCAAGTTGTTCGTCATTGAGCCCGTTGGGCAGAAGGCCCGACGGCGCACCGATGATCGCGAGTTCCAAACGGTCGGCTGCGGCGTTCAGCGCGTCCACGGTGATGGCAGTGTGTTTGCGGGCGCTCGAGGCCGCGGCATGGATCATCGCCACGGACAGTTGCCCGGACACGGCACCGGTCACGCGGTCCTGGAGCTCGTGGGCCTCGTCCACCACGACGACGTCGTATTCGGGCAGCACGGCGAGGCCTTCGAAGGCGCTGACTGCGAGCATCGCGTGATTGGTGACCACGACGTCGGACTCCGCAGCACGGTGGCGCGCCAGCTCGCTGAAGCACTCCTCCGCCATGGGACACTTCTGCGCCCCGAGGCATTCCATCGACGTGACGGATACTTGGCGCCAGGCCCGGTCTGTCACGCCCGGCATGAGTTCGTCCCGGTCCCCCGTGGCGGTCTTCCCGGCCCACTCACGCAGCCTCAGGACTTCCTTGCCAAGCTGTGAGGCCGGGCCGCCCATGGCTGCGGCGAGATGCGGAACGCTCGTGTCCTCGCCGAGGGAGAACAACTGCCCCTCCGCCGGCTCCTCGCTGGGGAACCCGCCCTCCAGCTTGTGCCGGCAGACATAATTGGCCCGGCCCTTGACCAGCGCGATGCTGACCGGGCGCTCCAACTCCGGATTGATCGTCTCCAGGAGCCGGGGCAAATCCCGGCCCACGATCTGCGTCTGCAGGGCGAGGGTGGCCGTGGACACGAGCGCAGGCTTGTTGCTCTCCATCGCGTGCGCAATCAGCGGAATCAAGTACGCGAGGGACTTGCCCGTGCCCGTGCCCGCCTGGACCAGGAGGTGTTCACCGGTCTCGATCGCCCGCGCCACCTGCCTGGCCATCTGGTGTTGGCCCGTGCGGTTTTGGCCGCCCATACCGGCGACGGCTTTGTCCAGGAGTGCGAGGGCGGTCCGTTCCCCCACGGTTTCGCCGCGCTCCCCCGCCTCTGGATCAACCATTGTTGACGAACGACTCCAACTCGGCTGCCAGGTTCTCATGGACCATGGCCACCACGCGGGTACCTTCCTCCTCATGCTCAAGGCTGAGGATTTCGGCGTCGGTGTTGTGCAGCTTGTTGATGAGCTCGCCCCGGTTGTAGGGAATCAGAACCTCAAGGCGCACGCCAGGGCGCGGGATGGCTTCGCTGATGGCTCCGAGGAGTTCGGCAATGCCCTGTCCTGTGCGGGTGGACACGACGACGTGGCGTGGCTCTTTTTGCTTGAGCCGCTCCACGACGAACGGATCCGCGACGTCCGTCTTGTTCAGGACGATGATTTCCGGGATCTTCCGGGCATCCACTTCGCTGAATACCTTGCGGACAGCCGCGATCTGGCCTTCCGGATCGGGATGCGAAACGTCCACCACGTGGAGAATCAGATCGGCGTCAGCCACCTCTTCCAGCGTCGAGCGGAAAGCCTCCACGAGCTGGGTGGGCATCGAACGCACGAAGCCGACGGTGTCCGAGAGCGTGTAGCCGATCCCGTCAGGCGTCTGGGCCTTCCGGACCGTCGGATCCAGGGTGGCGAACAACGCGTTCTCCACGAGGACACCGGCATCCGTCAAGCGGTTGAGCAGGGACGACTTTCCGGCGTTCGTGTAGCCGGCGATGGCGACCGAAGGAACGGCGTTACGACGGCGGTTGGCCCGCTTGGTCTCGCGCGATGGCTTCATCGCGGCAATTTCACGCCGCAGCTTGGCCATGCGTGTGCGGATTCGACGGCGGTCCAGTTCGATCTTGGTTTCACCAGGACCACGGGAACCCATGCCGGCGCCTGCACCACCCACCTGGCCACCGGCTTGGCGCGACATGGAATCGCCCCAGCCACGCAGGCGCGGCAACAGGTATTCCAGCTGTGCAAGCTCAACCTGGGCCTTGCCCTCGCGGCTCTTGGCATGCTGCGCGAAGATGTCGAGGATCAACGTGGTGCGGTCCACCACCTTGACCTTGACGATGTCCTCAAGGCCGCGCCTTTGGGACGGTGCCAGTTCGGCGTCGACCACCACGGTGTCCGCGCCGGTGGACATGACAATTTCCTTGAGCTCCATGGCCTTGCCTGAGCCAAGGAACGTGCCTGGGTCCGGCTTCATGCGGCGCTGGACGATCCCGTCCAGGACTTCCGAGCCTGCCGTTTCGGCCAGGGCGGCAAGTTCCCTCAGGGAATTCTCGGCGTCGGCCAGGGTGCCTTCGGTCCAAAGGCCTGCCAGCACGACGCGCTCAAGGCGCAGCTGCCGGTATTCGACCTCTGTGACATCTTCAAGTTCCGTGGACAGGCCCGCAGTACGGCCCAGGGCCCGGCGCTCGGCCAGATCCTCTTGATCGCCGTCGTAGATGCTGTGTTCTTCGTCCAGTCGGGAAATCGCCTGGGCCTTGCCAAACACGCCCCGGGGTTCGTCGCGGTCCTGGACTATGGCAGGTGCGTCCTTGGAGAGAATCCGGTCGATGACAGCCTGGATTTCTTCAGGACTCATGTCCTGGGCGTCGGAATCGGGTCCGGTGTTCTTCTGCGTGGTCATGGTCTCCTTTAGGGGGGTTCGGCATTTCCAGAATAGTGCCGATTCGTCTCTTGTGGCGCGGAATTCGCGCAGGGCTGATGCCTGGCAAGGCTCGGCCGATGGTCTGGGATCTCCATCCGGAACGGTCTGCGCGGATTGCGTGCACAGCTCGCAGGAGGGGAAGGGGACGATCTGCTGAGTGTCCAGTCGTCAAAATGCAACTTCTGGAACGGACATGCCAAGGCGGAATGGCGCTGCAAATGAAGCAGGCCTGCGTCGCGGGCACTGCCGGCTACTTACAAATGGCCGGCTACTCAAAGATCAGGAACATGCGCATCAGACTATCAGACCCCGTCAAGCCCGGGTTGGGCCGGTTTGTCGCGGTGGGCGGTTTCCCTTGCCCGCTGCTGGCCACTAATCTGGCAAGCTATGGAGTCAGCTCACTATTTCAGCGCACAGCCCGCGGGGCCGTTCACCCGCAAGCCCCTCACGGTGGAACTGGCCGGCGCGACCCGCCGGCTCCAGACATCGGGCGGCATCTTCAGCCCCGACGGGATCGACAAGGGAACAGCGATCCTGCTTTCCGAGGTTCCACCGCCGGCACCGCAGGGAAATCTGCTGGACATCGGCTGCGGCTGGGGTCCCATTGCGTTGACGATGGGGCTCATGGCTCCGCACGCGCGCGTCCATGCCGTTGATGTCAACGAGCGCTGCGTCACCTTGACCAACGAGAATGCCGCCCTGCTGGAGCTCGGGAATGTCACTGCGAGCCTGCCCGACGACGTCGACCCTGCCGTGATGTTCGACACCATCTGGTCAAACCCGCCCATCCGGATCGGCAAGGATGAACTCCACAATCTGCTGCTCAGGTGGCTGCCGCGGCTCGCTCCGGGTGGAAATGCCTGGCTTGTGGTGCAGAAAAACCTTGGAGCGGACTCGCTTCAGCGTTGGCTGGCCGATACCCTCGACGGTTCCTTCTCGATATCCCGGGAAAGTACGTCGAAATCCTTCCGCGTGCTGCGGATCAGGAAAGCGTCCCGCTAGCGACGATCACGGCGGGGCCGCTGAGCTCCACGTGTTCACGGCCGCTTTCTCCCGGGAAGAACCGCACGCCGACGACGCCGCCCGGCACCTTGACGCGCCAAGTGTCGGGAGCGCCTTCCCCGGCCCAGTGGCGGATGGCGACGGCGGCCGCGCAGGCCCCGGTGCCGCACGACTGGGTCTCGCCGACGCCGCGTTCGTGGACCCGCATGGTGATGTTGCCTGTGCCGTCGTGAACGAGGGGCTCCGCGGGAACCACGAACTCGACGTTGGTGCCGTTGGCCGGCTTGGGATCAACGACGGGCGCCTTGAAGAGCTGCGTGGATTTGAGTTCGGACAGTTCGGCCAATGCAACTACGGTGTGCGGGTTGCCCATGCTGACGGAAAGGGCAGGCCGGGCGACCTCCAGTCCGTCGGCGCTGACGAGGGAGTCCATGGCCTTGCTGGTGGCATCCTTGGGGAAAATGAACTCCCAAGGACCCATGTCCACCGCAAAGCCCTCAGCGGTCCGGACAATCTTCTTGATGCCGCCGCGCGTCCCGATAGTCAGGGATTCACCGGCGTTGAGCGTGACAAGGCCCTGCTCGATCAGGAATTGGACGAAGACGCGGACGCCGTTGCCGCACATCTCGGACAGGGACCCGTCGCCGTTGCGGTAGTCCATGAACCACTCGGCATCGGAGTCTGCTTCGAGCAGCTGAAGTCCTTCGGACAGGAACCGTGACGGGACCGCCCGGATGAGCCCGTCCCCGCCGATGCCCACGTGGCGGTCACAAAGTGCCGCGACCTGCTCCGGGGAAATCTGGTGCGCGTCTTCGGGGTCCGCTATGAGGACGAAGTCGTTGCCCGTACCGTGCCCCTTGGAGAACGCCAGGCCGTGAAGACCGGAGGCGGGTACGGCACCGCCGGCAGCGGCAGGCTGCGGGGCGGAAAATGCGAGGGTTTCATCCATGGCTCAAGGCTACCTGCACTAAGGGTTGCGCCTAAATCACCGACGCCGGACTCGCGCAGATTTCTGCCGCTTTGGCCACCAAATCCGGATCCTGCCAGCCAAGCCAATGGATCCGGGGGTCGGCCCGGAACCAGGTGAGCTGGCGGCGGGCGAATTGGCGGGTCGCCACGGTGGTTTCTTCAGCCGCGGTAGCCGGGTCGGACTCGCCGTCGAGGACCCTCAGGAACTGGGCATATCCGAGCGCCCGCGACGCCGTCTTGCCTTGTCGCAGTCCGGCGGCGTCCAGCCGGGCGACCTCTCCAAGAAGTCCCGCGTCGACCATCCCCAGGACGCGCTCGGCCAAACGCTCGCGCAGTACTCCGCGGTCGACGTCGAGCCCTATCTGCACGGCCGGCTGGAAATACTCTCGCTTCGGCATGAACGAGCTGAACGGGCGCCCCGTGAGCTCGAAGACTTCCAGCGCGCGGATGACGCGGCGTGCGTCACCGAGCCTTCCGGCGGACACGGGGTCGACGCGTTGCAGGCGCTCCTGGAGGCCTGGGAGGCCGGATGCCTCGTGCTCCTGCTCCAGCCGTTGCCGTACACCGGGGTCCGTGCCGGGAAATTCCAGGACATCCAACGCTGCCCGGACATAAAGCCCGGAGCCGCCCACCAGGATGGCACGCTTGCCGCGGTGATGGATATCACGGATCGCGGCCCGGCAGTCGGCCTGGAAAGCGGAGACGCTGGCTTCCTCGGTGACATCCATCGTGTCCAGGAGGTGGTGGGGCACTCCCCTGCGTTCGGGGACGCTGATCTTGGCCGTGCCGATATCCATTCCGCGGTAGAACTGCATGGCATCGGCGTTGATGACCTCGCCGTCGATCGCGAGGGCCAGGTGGACGGCGAGATCGGACTTACCGGAACCGGTGGGTCCGACGACGGCGATCACCGGCGGATTCGGATCCGCTGATCCGGCCGGTACTGCTGCCATGCCGGGCTAGCCGCGCCGCACGGGAAGCGACGGCATGCCGAGGGAGACGCCCTTCGACCCTGCGGACCCGATGCCGGCGCCCGCAGCACCCGGTGCCGGAACGCCGCAGGAATCGGCCTGCGAACGGTCCCACGCGTCGCCCGCACGGGAGCGCCGCAAGCTGTAGTCCGCCGTCGTTGCCGGATCGGAGACGAGGTGGAAGGCAGCAGCCCCGGTGATCGTCACGGTGACGAAGTCGCCGGGCCGCGGGGTCTCTGCGCCTTCGGGCACGGAGAAGTGGACCAGCCGCTGGTCCTGGGAGCGGCCGGACAAGCGATGCGTTTCTTCTGCCTTGCGTCCGGACTGGGCCGTGACCAGGAGTTCAACCCGGCGTCCGAGCTGTTTCGCGTTCTCCTCGGCCGCGATGCGGTCCTGGAGGGCGGTCAGCCGCTCGTAGCGTTCCTGGACAACGGCCTTGGGGAGCTGTTCCGGAAGCTCCGCGGCGGGGGTGCCTGGCCGCTTGGAGTACTGGAACGTGAAGGCTGAGGCGAAGCGCGACTTCTCGACGACGTCGAGCGTGTCTTGGAAGTCCGCTTCGGTCTCCCCGGGGAAGCCCACGATGATGTCGGTGGTAATCGCGGCGTGGGGAATCCTGTCACGGACCTTGTCCAGGATCCCCAGGAACTTGGTGGAGCGGTAGGAGCGGCGCATGTCCTTGAGGACCTTGTCCGAGCCGGACTGGAGTGGCATGTGCAATTGCGGCATGACGTTGGGGGTCTCGGCCATCGCGTCGATGACGTCGTCAGTGAAGGCAGCCGGGTGCGGGCTCGTGAAGCGGACACGCTCAAGGCCTTCGATGTCACCGCAGGCGCGCAACAGTTTGGAGAAAGCCAGGCGGTCCCCGAATTCCACGCCGTAGGAGTTCACGTTTTGGCCGAGCAGGGTGACCTCGACGGCGCCGTCGTCCACCAAGGCCTGGATTTCCGCCAGGATCTCGCCGGGACGGCGGTCCTTTTCCTTGCCGCGGAGCGACGGGACGATGCAGAACGTGCAGGTGTTGTTGCACCCGACGGAGATGGAAACCCATCCCGAGTACACGGAGTCACGCTTGGTCGGCAAGGTGGAGGGAAAGACGTCGAGCGATTCCAGGATTTCGAGCTGTGCCTCGTTGTTGTGGCGGGCCCTGTCCAGCAACGCCGGGAGCGCCCCCACATTGTGGGTTCCGAACACCGCATCCACCCACGGAGCCTTGCGCACGATGGTTTCGCGGTCCTTTTGCGCCAGGCATCCGCCCACGGCGATCTGCATGCCCGGATGGGCAGCCTTGACCTGCTTGAGTTCCCCGAGGTTGCCGTAAAGCTTGTTGTCGGCGTTCTCGCGGACTGCGCAGGTGTTGAAGACCACGACGTCGGCGACGCCGCCATCGAAAGGTACGTATCCTGCATCCTCCAGGAGTCCGGCCATGCGCTCGGAGTCATGGACATTCATTTGGCAACCGAAGGTGCGGACCTGGTAGGTGCGCTTCGCGCCGTGCTCGGGTGCCGGGTCGCTGACAGGGACCTGTGCGGGCTGCTGAACGGGGGCTGGTGCTGGTGCTGCGGAAGGGGAACTCACCAATCTAGGGTAGCCCCTCGGACTAGTACCAGTTGAAGCCCATCTCATGCTGCCAGGCGTTGCAGGGCGAACCGTAGCGGTCGCGGATATAGCCGAGGCCCCAATCGATCTGTGTCCGGTAGTTGCTGAGCCAATCGCTGCCTGCCGAATAGTACTTATCCGGTGGCAGCGCCTGCGCAACACCGTAGGCGCCGCTGCTGGGATTGGTGGCATCTGT
Organism: Arthrobacter sp. FW306-2-2C-D06B; assembly: GCF_021789175.1. Lineage (NCBI taxonomy): Bacteria > Bacillati > Actinomycetota > Actinomycetes > Micrococcales > Micrococcaceae > Arthrobacter > Arthrobacter sp. FW306-2-2C-D06B. Next base: position 1,602,302 of record NZ_CP084560.1, on the reverse strand, counting down.
CATCCAGCTTGATTCCTGGGTCCACAGCTGGGACAGGCACTGCATTTGGTCCTGGCCCCACCCGTAGGCGGCGAGCCGGGAGGACGCGTATTGCCGTGCACCTGCGGGGTCGTTGACGACGTTTCCCCCGCCACCGCCTCCCCCGCCCACGAGCCCCCCGCTGCTGCCGCCTCCGCTGCTAATGGGCGGCTGGACGGCTTGCTGCTGCGCCGCCCGCTGGTTGGCTGCCACCAGGGCGTCGGCCTCAGCCTTGCGCTGTGCCGCCTCCCTTTTGGCCTCCTGGGCAGCCTGATAAGCGGCAAGCGCCACCTGGCCGTCCTGGTATTTCTGCGCGACTGCAGCAGAAGTGGACGTCAGGGACGCGAGCTGGGCGACCATGGTCTTTCGCTGGCCGTCCGTGGCGGCAACACTGTCTTCGGCGGCGCGCCTCGCAGACTCCGCGGCCTGGGCCTTTGCCGCAGCGTCACTGTCCAACTGGGCCAAGACATCGCGGGCAGCTTGTTCCTGCGCGGTTGCCGCGGCGGATGCCTGCGAAGCGCTCAGCGCATCATCGTGCAGCTTCGCCGTACGATCGAGGACCTTGTTCAGCAAGGCGAAATTTTGAATATTGTCCGGTGCGATCGCAGCATTCGCAAGGGACCAGGGCCCGGGATCGAAGCCGCCCGACTCGTATGCCTTGACCACCAGGGAGGAAGTCGCCTTCTTCAGTGAATCCGCTTTTGCCTTGGCCTGCTGGGACGCCTCAGCCAGTTTCTGCGTGACTGCCTGCTGATGCTGCAGGGCGTCATGGGCCTTCGCGTACTCAGTTCCCGCCTTGATGGCTGCCGCACCGAGCTCGCCCGACTTCTGTTGAAGACCGGCCAATAACTGGTTGATGCGGTCCACTTCGGCGCTTGCGGCAGCTTCGTTCCCTTGGGCCTGCTGCACCTCTGCCCAACTGGGGTACCCCGACGGCGGGGCATCGTCGTCCGCGGAAGCCGGGCCCGCTTGGAGAAGCGACGCCACAAGCAGGGGCACAATGATTGCCGAAAGCCGTAACGACAACGGATTCATTGGATCTGACCTGCTTCCCGACTCGGAACACTAGTCCAGAACCCTAGCCGAAGACCGCCAAGAAGCCACCCATCCCCGCCGGACGGCACAATACTCACAGGCAGCTCTCAGTTACGCCGGCGAGGCCGCCTAACCGATGTCCTCTGCTTCACCGCCACCGCGCACCCCCGCACCGTGCGACTCCGGCTCCCCCGACAAGGCTTCGTCCAGGACCTCGCCGACGATCCGGAACGCCGCCGATGGTTGGTAGCCCTTACGGGCAAGCATCGACGCGAGCCGCCGGGTTTGCTTGTCCCGCTCGGTCCTGTCGGAAAGGTCTGTTCCGGCCCTCAAACGTCGGGCGACCAGGTCCCTGGCAGCGTTCCGCTCGTCGTCATCGCTCACCTGTGCAAGGGCCTTCTCGGCCGTTTCGCCGTCGATGCCCTTGTCCGCCAATTCGCGTCTCAAGGCACCCCGGGCGAGTTTCCTCGACTGCGCACGGCTGCGGACCCACATCTCCGCGAAGTCGGCGTCATCAATGAGCCGGACTTCCTCGAAGCGGTCCAATACGGCTTCGGCCACATCGTCCGGCACATTCCGCTCAGCCAGTTTGCGCGCAAGCTGGAGCCTGCTCTTGGGCGAATTGGTGAGTTGGCGAAGCACAATGGCCCGGGCAACTGCTTCCGGATTGGCTTCAGGGTCTGCTGCCACGGACGAATCCGCAGACGGACCCCAGGACCGGGAATGGCCCTGGCGCTTAGCCGTCAACGGCCTTCAGCTTCGGAGATTTCTCGGCTTCGGCAGGCTTGACCACTCCGACGCCAAGCTTTTCCTTGATGAGCCGCTCGAGGTCCGCGGCCAACTCCGGGTTGTCGCGCAGGAAGCGGCGGGAGTTCTCCATGCCCTGCCCCAGCTGGTCACCGTCGTAGGTGAACCATGAACCGGACTTCTTGATGATGCCGTGCTCGACGCCCATGTCGATGATGCCGCCCTCACGGGAAATGCCCTGGCCATAGATGATGTCGAACTCCGCGATTTTGAAGGGCGGAGCCATCTTGTTTTTGACGATCTTGGCCTTGGTGCGGTTACCTACGGAATCCGCGCCTTCCTTCAGCGTCTGGATGCGTCGGACGTCGATGCGGATGGAGGCATAGAACTTCAGGGCCTTACCACCGGTAGTTGTTTCCGGGGACCCGAAGAAGACGCCGATCTTCTCACGGAGCTGGTTGATGAAGATAGCGGTCGTCTTCGTCTGGCTCAGGCGGCCGGTGATCTTACGAAGGGCCTGGCTCATGAGACGTGCCTGGAGGCCGACGTGGGAGTCGCCCATTTCGCCTTCGATTTCAGCGCGGGGAACCAAGGCGGCGACGGAGTCGATCACGATGACGTCCAAGGAACCTGAGCCGATCAGCATGTCCATGATCTCAAGCGCCTGCTCACCGGTGTCCGGCTGCGAAACCAATAGCGCGTCGGTATCGACGCCCAGTTTTGCCGCGTACTCGGGATCGAGGGCGTGCTCTGCGTCGATGAAGGCTGCGATGCCACCCTGGCGCTGGGCGTTCGCCACCGCGTGAAGCGCGACGGTGGTCTTACCGGAGGATTCCGGACCGTAGATCTCGACGACCCGGCCACGAGGCAACCCGCCAATGCCAAGAGCGACGTCCAAGGCGATGGAGCCGGTCGGAATGACCTCGATCGGCGCCCGGACTTCGTCCCCAAGGCGCATGACCGAGCCCTTGCCGAATTGCTTGTCGATCTGGGCAAGCGCTGCCTCGAGCGCCTTCTCACGATCCTGGTTTGCCGCCATGGTTCACACCTCTGATGCTTTCTCGCTGTGGACTGGCCTGAACGGCCGCTTTCCTGTCTCATCCGACGCTAGTACGACCCGCTGACAATCTTGTGTGCGACTTCGTCTATGTGGAAAACCACAGGATCCGAATGATGCGAAAAACGGTCCGCTAGGGTCAATTTTCCTCTGAAAGGAGCATAGCCTCATCCGAACAGATATTCGAACAAATTTGTGGGCGTGTCCGCCAGGAAACGGAACTCAGAACGTTCCGGAACCCTTGTCGGCGGGTTTGATATCCCTGCCGAGCCGTCGCTCCTGAGGAACGTCCTGGACGTCGCACAGGGCAAGCCAGACGTCGCGGGGGCTGTAGCCCGCTGCCAAGGCGTCGTTTGCCGTACGGCCGCCGACGCCGGCCAATACAAGGGAGCTGCTGAGGACCCGGGAGTAGCCAGCCCCGAATTCATCGTCCATCAGCCGCCAGAAGTCACTGATCCGCACCAATAGAGTCTCTCATGGGAGCGGACTCTAGAATGGTTGTCATGAGCAACACTCCCGACGACGCGCCAGAGATGGTGGAGGCAGGCGACAACGTCGACGCCGCCCTCCAGCAGGTGGAACACCAGCTGAGCATGTTCTGGCGACGCGCACGATCGCTGTCCCACCAGTTATCCCGGCAGGTCCATCCCGACATGGAACCAGCCGCATACGGACTGCTGTCGATCATCCGGAAGGAGGGTCCGATCCGCCTGACGGAGCTCGCCTCGTGCATCGGCGTCGGGAAGCCTTCAGTGAGCCGCCAGATCGCGTTCCTCGAAAGCATCGGCATGGTCTACAAGGAAGCCGACCCCCAGGATGGCCGCGCACAATCGATCCGGCTCACCCCGAAAGGCGAAGAAAAGATGCACCAGGTCCAGGACGCACGCCGGCAAGTATTCCGGGAGCGCCTGGGTGAGTGGCCCCTGGAAGAAATCCAGACGCTCGCGGACTACATAGAACGGCTCAACGCTGCGTACGGCGAAGGAATCGGCAAGGACTGACCGCGCCAACCCCGCAAAAGACCAAAGAAGGAGGGCCTCCGTATGGAGGCCCTCCTTTCCAACTGCGTACCGGAGCCGGGTCCGCCTAGCGGGCTCCGGAGAGCATGCCCTGGGTGAAATCGTCGTTCAGTTCGGCGCTGAGCTCGCGGTCAAGATCGCGGCCGTAGCGCTGCGCGAATTCCTGCGGGACGGTGTCCGGAACAGCGACGCCTTCGGCGACCGCAACCCGGTCACTGACCTCGCGGAGCATGCCGGACAGCGGAACGTCCAGGGCCGAGCAAATCGAGGACAGCAGCTCTGAGGATGCTTCCTTCTGGCCGCGCTCAACTTCGCTCAGGTAGCCAAGGGAAACGCGGGCGCTGTGTGAGACTTCGCGGAGCGTACGGCCCTGGCGCTGACGGACATCGCGCAGGACATCACCAATTTCGTGACGCAGAACAACCATTTTGCGCTCCTTCTGTTCGCTCGGTGCCTTCTCGGCCAAGCCCACATCCTTCCAGCGGACAACGCCGTTTACGGATACGGGCTGCTTAACCATCTGTATCGCCTTGCTCCCTCGTGAGTCCGGTTCACCTTGCCGGTGCACCGGTTGTTTTCTACATCCTAGGCGCCCCGGCCATTCCGGGGCGACACAATGTAACAACTATTGGGCCGCTGTTTTTGTTCCCGGCTACTTTACGTGCGGTAGGTCGGCATGGACAAGGCACTCCAGCAAGCGCTCCAATGCGGCTGCCGTTGCCTGCGCACGGATACTTGGCCGGTCTCCCGGAAAAGAGTAGGCATGCGCTGTGGCTCCGCCCTGCGTGGCGACGCCAATGAAGACCGTGCCAACCGGCTTCCCGTCGTGCGGCAAAGGCCCCGCAACCCCCGTAGTGGAGACCCCGACGTCGGCCCCGCACGCGCGCCTGGCGCCCTCGGCCATGGCCACCGCCACCTCGGCGTCGACGGATCCGACGGCGGAAAGCAGCTCTGCGGACACCCCCAGGATTCCGGCCTTGACCGCGTTCTGATAGGCGACCACCCCGCCCTGGAGCATGCCTGACGCCCCCGGAGTATCAGCGAGGGTGGCGGCAACCAGCCCGGCGGTCAGGGACTCCGCGGTAGCCACAGTGATGCTCCGCTCGATGGCGAGGGCGACGGCGGACGCTGCCACCTCATCAGCGGCGGGGCTCATGCGCGCTTGCCGGCCGCGCGAAGTTTTGCGGCTTCCATGACGTATTCGACGCCGGTCCACACCGTGATGACGAGGGCGACGAGCATGACCCAGAAGGCCACGCTGACGAGCCACGGGGCGAAAGAATTCAGCGGCAGGATGTAAAGGAAGATGGCGACAGTCTGGACGACGGTCTTCAGCTTGCCGCCACGCGAGGCCGGCATCACCCCATAGCGGATGACGAAGAAACGCAATGCCGTGATGCCCCATTCGCGCACGAGGATGAGGATGGTGATCCACCACGGCAGCTCTCCCAGCGCCGAGAGGAGAACAAGTGCCGATCCGATCAGCAACTTGTCGGCAATCGGGTCCGCGATCTTGCCGAAGTTGGTCACGAGGTTGCGGCTCCGGGCGATGTCGCCGTCGAGCTTGTCTGTATAGATCGCCACGGCGAAGGCCACTACGGCGGCCCAGCGCCAGAGCCCGTGCTGGCTGTTGTCCTCCAGAAGGAACCAAACGAAGAACGGAACCAGGACAATTCGGAGCATCGTCAGGATGTTGGGCAGGTTCCAGATATCGGAGCTGCTGGAACCGGCTTTGCTGCCGTCGGATGTAGTCACCCCTCTAGGCTACCGTCCGGTCAATGACCAGGCGTCTTCGCCGCCCTCGTCCTCGTCATCGATGCCATCTGCTCCGTCGTGGTATTCCGTGACCTGCTTACGGCGCTCGAGATCGGCGGCCACAAGGTCCTCTGCGTAGCCTCCCACGGCAATGTTCGCGTTCGCGTTCTCGCTCAAGGCGGCCGTATGGGCGTCGGGCGTGGCCGGAGCCTCCTGGCCCTTCATGGCCGCCAGCACAGGCGCGAGGTCGTCCGGCTTGACCAGGACATCGCGGGCCTTGGAACCCTCGGATGGACCCACGACGCCCCGCGACTCCAGCAGGTCCATGAGGCGGCCGGCCTTGGCGAAGCCGACGCGGAGCTTGCGCTGCAGCATCGACGTGGAGCCGAACTGGGTGGTGACCACAAGTTCGGTGGCTTGGAGCAAGACCTCAAGATCGTCTCCGATGTCGTCGTCGATCTGCTTCTTCTGCGCCTCGGGCGCGACGTCGTCACGGTAGACGGCCTTCAGTTGTCCCTTGACGTGTTCCACCACGCGGTGGATTTCGGACTCCGTGACCCAGGCGCCCTGCACGCGCATCGCTTTGGAGGCGCCCATGGGCAGGAAGAGCGCGTCACCTTGGCCAATGAGTTTTTCCGCGCCCGGTTGGTCCAGGACCACACGGGAGTCGGTGACAGAGGACGTGGCGAACGCCATACGCGAGGGGACGTTCGCCTTGATCAGGCCGGTGACGACGTCGACGGAAGGACGCTGGGTGGCCAGGACCAAGTGGATGCCGGCAGCACGGGCGAGCTGGGTGATGCGGACAATCGAGTCTTCGACGTCGCGCGGGGCCACCATCATGAGGTCGGCGAGCTCGTCCACGATCACCAGCAAGTAAGGGTAGGGCTTGATGATGCGCTTGGAGTCGACCGGCGGAACAACCTTGCCGGCGCGGACAGCCTTGTTGAAGTCGTCGATGTGCTTGAAGCCGTAGTTGGCGAGGTCGTCGTAGCGGGCGTCCATTTCGCGCACTACCCACTGAAGTGCCTCGGCAGCTTTCTTGGGGTTGGTGATGATGGGCGTGATGAGGTGCGGAACACCCTCGTACGCGGTCAGTTCCACGCGTTTGGGGTCCACCATGACCATACGGACCTCGTCGGGCGTCGCGCGCATCAGGATCGACGTGATCATGGAGTTCACGAACGACGACTTGCCGGCACCCGTAGCACCCGCCACGAGCAAGTGGGGCATCTTGGCGAGGTTCGCGACGACGTAGCCGCCCTCGACGTCCTTGCCGACGCCCATCACCATGGGGTGGTCGGTCCGCCGCGCGTTCTGGCTGCGCAGGACATCGCCGAGGGACACAGTTTCGCGGTCCGTGTTGGGGATCTCGATGCCGATGGCCGACTTGCCCGGGATGGGGCTAAGGATACGCACGTCGCTCGATGCCACTGCGTAGGAGATGTTCTTGGACAACGCCGTGACGCGCTCCACCTTGGTGCCGGAGGCGAGTTCGATCTCGTAACGGGTCACGGTTGGCCCCCGGCTGAAGCCGGTGACAGTGGCGTCCACGTTGAACTGTTGCAAGGTGTCCGTCAGGGCGGCCACGACGGCGTCGTTCGCTTCCGTGCGTTCCTTCGGGATGGAACCGGGCGTCAGGTTGTCCGAGGACGGCAGGGTGTAGGTGACGTCCCCGGCAAGCGAAAGTTGCTCGGTGCGCTGCGGGATCGGCGTCGGGGGCGGCGGCGGACTGACAGGCGCCGAAGGCACGATGACCGGCGGCACGGCTGCGGCCGGCGCGACCAGCGGGATCGCTTCGGTGGCGTTGTCCACAGCCGCCTTCGGGCTTCCGAGCCCCTGTGCGGCCTTGATCTTCTCGACGGCGATTTCGGCCTGCGTCGGCCTGCGGACCCCAGGCGGAACTGCCGCCCCGCCCTTTGCGGGAGGGGCATCGTCGTCGACGATTGCGTGTTCGAAGGCCTCGTCGCCTACATAGCCCTCAAGCGTGGGGTCGTCGTCGTGATCCTTGCCGAAGAAGCGCTTGCGGCGCTTCTTCTTTGGTTCAACGGCCGCCTCGTTTTCGTAGAGGTAGCTGCGGTCGTGGGAATCGCCGCGGTGCGCGTCGGTATCCACCAAGTCAACGCCCATGAGGTGCTCGTAGGCGCCGTGGATACGCCGGGGTATGGCACCGAACGGCGTGGCCGTGACAATCAGGAGGGACACGAACGCCAGGGCGCCGTAAACGATGACCGGCACTGCGGGGTGGATGGCGGCAAGAGGCGAGGCTGCGAGGAAGCCGAGCATCCCGCCCGCGCGCCGGAGTCCTTCGAAGCCATCGGCGACAGTCGGCTGGCCCGCGATGATGTGGGCCAGCCCGGTGCCCGCGAAGGTCATGATCAGGAAGCCGATGCCCACGCGGTTGTTGCCACGGCTGTCCAACGGCTGCCGGAAGAGCCGGAACGCGCAGACGAAAAGCATGAGCGGAAGGAGCAGGGAAACCCAGCCGAAGGTCCCGTTCACGATGCTGTAGACAACGTCCGGGAACCAGCCTTTGAAGCCCCACCAGGCGAAGGTTGCTATGAAGACACCGAGCGCCAGGTTGAAAAGGGCGGCGCCATCCCGGCGGTCTGCGGGATCAAGGTCACTGACGTCGTAGCCGATCCGACGGACGCCCGCGCCCACCATGTGCCCGATTCCCAGCCAGACGCCGGCAAGCGCGCGCAGGATCCACGGCTGTTGGGGTTCGACGACGGCGGCCTGCTTGCCGCGGGCCGTGCCTGTGCCGCTCCGGCCGGTCTTAGCCGGGGTCCGGCCGCTGCCCGAGCCGCCGGATTTGCTATTGGAGCTGCCTCTAGGCGCGGAGGTAGTACGAGTCGCCATATCGGCCACGCTACCCCAACCCGTCCGGAAACCCGCGGATTTCAGGGGCGCGGAGGAACCATGTTGCCCCTGTCGGACAATCGGCGGACCCGGCATTGAGGCGAGCCCGGCCTGTAACACGAACGGCCCGGTTCGCTAGAACCGGGCCGTTCGGAGCCTTCACCGTCCGGGCTAGGCCTCCAAGACCAACGGGATGATCATGGGGCGCCGGCGAAGCTTGCGGTTGACCCACGTTCCGATCACACGACGCACCACTTGCTGGAGCTGGTGGGTGGTGTGGTCCGCGTGGTGGAGCACCGCGTCTTCGAGGGCCGCATTGATCTTGGGGATGATCTCGTCAAAGACTGAATCGTCCTCGGCCACGCCGCGGGCGTGGATTTCCGGGCCCGAGACGATCTTGCCGGTGGTGCGGTTGATCACGGTGATGACGGAGATGAAGCCCTCGTCGCCGAGGATCCTGCGGTCCTTGAGGTCGGCGTCGGTGATTTCACCCACGCTGGAGCCGTCCACATAGACGAAGCCCACTTCCACCTGGCCGACCACATTGGCTTTGTGGTCCCTGACGTCAATGACCGTGCCGTTGTCGCTGAGGATGACCCGGTCCGAAGGGACGCCGGAGTCTTCCGCCAGGTTGCCATTGGCGATGAGGTGCCGCATTTCGCCGTGCACGGGCATCGCGTTGAGGGGCTTGAGGATGTTGTAGCAGTAGAGCAGTTCGCCCGCAGCGGCGTGGCCGGAGACGTGCACTTTGGCGTTGCCCTTGTGCACGACGTCGGCGCCAAGCTTGAGCAGCCCGTTGATGATCCGGTAGACCGCGTTCTCGTTGCCGGGGATGAGGCTCGAGGCCAGAATGACGGTATCGCCCTGACCGACCACCACGCGGTGGTCACCGTTGGCCATCCGGGACAAGGCCGCCATGGGTTCACCCTGGGAGCCCGTGGACATGAGGACCACGCGGTGGTCTGGAAGGTTGTCGATGTTCTTGATATCCACGAGGATTCCAGGCGGGACGTCAAGGTAGCCCAGTTTCGCGGCGATAGCCATGTTGCGCACCATGGAACGGCCCACGAAGGCGACATTGCGGCCATGCTTGGCGGCGGCATCGAGCACTTGCTGGACCCGGTGCACGTGCGAGGAGAAGGACGCAACGATGATGCGCTTCTTGGCCTGGCCGAACAAGCGGTCCAAGGTGGGACCGATTTCCTTTTCCGCCGTGGTGAAGCCGGGAACGTCCGCATTGGTGGAGTCGGCCATGAACAGGTCCACCCCTTCTTCGCCCAGTCGGGCGAAGTGGCGCAGGTCCGTGATGCGGCCGTCGAGCGGCAACTGGTCCATCTTGAAGTCGCCCGTGTGCAGCACGTTGCCACCGGCGGTGCGGATGAAGACGGCCAAGGCGTCCGGAATGGAGTGGTTGACGGCAACGAATTCGCATTCGAAGGGACCGAACTGCTCCACCTGTCCTTCGGCGACCGTGAGCGTGTACGGCTTGATCCGGTGTTCCTGGAGCTTGGCCTCGACGAGGGCAAGCGTCAGCTGGGAGCCGACCAACGGCAGGTCCGGACGCAGGCGAAGAAGGTACGGCACAGCGCCGATGTGGTCTTCGTGGCCGTGCGTCAGGACGATGGCAACGACGTCGTCCAGCCTGTCCTCGATGTAGGAGAAATCGGGCAGGATCAGGTCAACACCAGGCTGGGTCTCTTCGGGGAAGAGCACGCCGCAGTCAACTACCAGCAGCTTGCCGTTGATTTCGAAAACGGCCATGTTGCGGCCGATTTCCCCCAGCCCGCCAAGGGGCACAATCCGGAGTGTTCCCTGCGGAAGTTTGGGCGGGGTGACAAGTCCGGGAAGGGCGGTTTGGGTCATAATGCGCTACTTTCCGGCGGAATCCTTCTAGACAGTGAAGTCCATTCCAGCTTCCGCCAAGTCCTCGCGGATGATTGCGATCTCGGCGGTGTCCGGCTCCACGAGGGGCAAACGGACAACCGAGTTGGGCAGGACTCCCTGCCATTTAAGAATTTGTTTGGCGGCGACGGCGCCTTGGACCCGGGTCATGGTTGCCCGGATCACGGGTTCGAGTTCGAAGTTGATCTTGCGTGCCGTGCCCAGGTCGTTCGAGTTGATGGCATCGATGAGCTCACGGAAACGGCGGGTAACGACGTGGGTGGTGACGCCAATCAGGCCTACCGCACCCATGGCCATCCACTGAAGGGTCAGGCCGTCGTCCCCCGAGTAGAAGAGAAGGTCGGTTTCCGCCATGACCCGGGTGGCCGCGGCGAAGTCGGCTTTGGCATCCTTGACCGCAACGATGTTGGGATGGGCGGCCAGGCCGATCATGGTCTCCGGGGTGATCTGAATGGAGGAGCGTCCGGGAATGTCATAGAGCATGACAGGGAGCTCAGTGGCCGACGCAATGGCCTCGAAGTGGGCCCGGACGCCGGCCTGGCTCGGCTTGTTGTAGTACGGAGTGACGATCAAGAGTCCGTCGACGCCGAGCTTCGCGGCTTCCTGGGAGAGGTGCACCGAGTGCGCGGTGTCGTTGGTTCCCGTTCCAGCGATGATCGCCGCGCGACCGCCTACGGCATCCTTGACGGCGCGGAACATGCCGAGGTTTTCCTCATCGGTGAGGGTGGACGTCTCGCCGGTTGTTCCGGTGACGACCAAGCCATCGCAGCCGTCGTCAACAAGTTTGACTGCCAGTTCCGCTGCCTGCTCGTAGTCAACTTCGCCATCCTTGGTGAACGGGGTGACCATGGCGGTCAGAAGGGTACCGAGAGCAGGAACGTTCGCACGAGAGTCAGACATATGAAAAACGTTACCCTGTCAGCTGCGGGTTAGGAGAATGGGGTCCGCGTGATTGTCGTCAAATTCAGCGAAATGGGAGCAAGGCCTCAGGCTGAAGCGTCGCTATGGTGCCCGGGCTTGGCTGGGGCCTCCGGCGAGCAATACAGGGCAACCGCTGACTCCCGCAAGCGGTCTGCCCACGCTGCCAGCCGCTGGGCTGCCCGCACGTAGTCGAACAGTTCAACGGGGGTCAACGATTCGAGGTCAGTCTCCTCGAGCCGCCTGGCGAGTTCGCCGCCCGGCTGCTGTTCGCCCAGAACGGTCCCCTCGCGCCGCCACTGCACATCTTCAGGCGGCTCCCCCGCCACAAGCTGCCGGAAGAGGAAATCGACGACGCCCGGGCTCATCGCCTTCATGGGCCCATCCAGGCCTTGGGGATAGCCGTTCGGCCGCTTCGAAGGATCGTTCATGCAGCCATGGTATTCGAACATATATTCGAATACAAGGTGTTTCCTTCTGAGCGGCAGCCGCTACCGCTCCGCTGCGGTGGGCTCAGTGCGGAAGAGGCGCACGGCGTCGCGCATGGATTCCCTCGCGCGCTTGCGGTCGCCCGCGGCATCGTAGGCGCAGCTGAGCCGGAACCAGGAACGCCAGTCCTCGGGGGCGGCCTCGGCCTCCACGCGATACTTCTCAAACTCGGCGTCCGCGGCGGCGCGCACGATGCGGCCTCCCGGTGTGCGGGGCAAGTTGTCCACGGGCAGCCCGCCTTCGGCTTCGAGCACCTTGGCCATCTTCTCCGTGCGCGCACCGAACACAAGCTCGCGGATCAGCGCCCACGCTCCGATGATGGGAAGCACCAGGTAGGCAGCGCCAATTCCCTTGGCTACCAGGTTCGCGTCACTGAGCAGCAGTATCGAGCGCTCGAAGGTGACCACGAGGTAAAGAACCAACAACAAGGTGACGGCACCCACCCAGATCTTGGTGCGGTTCTGCTTGAATGCGTTCCAGAGCGAGCCCATGCGCCTACAGCCCCAGATCCAGATAGCCGTCCAGGCCGACCGTCAGCCCAGGGTGGGACGCCACGTTGCGCAGCCCCAGCAACACACCGGGCATGAAGGACGCCCGGTCGAAGGAATCGTGGCGGATGGTTAGTTGCTCTCCCGGCCCGCCGAGGAGCACTTCCTGATGTGCCACGAGTCCACGCAAACGGACGCTATGGACGCGGACACCATCGACATCGCAACCTCGGGCACCGTCAAGGGCGCTGTTCGTGGCATCCGGGCTTGCCGGGACTCCGGCTTCTTCCCGGGCGGCGGCAATGAGCTGGGCCGTGCGGACGGCCGTGCCCGACGGCGCGTCCACCTTGTTCGGATGGTGCAGTTCGATGATTTCCACCGATTCGAAATACTTGGAGGCCTTGGCGGCGAAGGCCGAGGCGAGGACGGAGCCGAGGGCGAAGTTGGGGGCGATAAGGACGCCTGCCTCCGGGTTCGCCGCAAGCAATCCGCGCAACGCCGCGAGCCGCATGGCATCCCAACCCGTGGTGCCCACAACAGCGTGCATGCCGTGTTCGACGGCGAAGCGGACGTTCGCTTCGGTGCTGTCCGGAACGGTCAGGTCGACGACATACTTGGCGCCGGCGTCGAGCAGGGTGTCAAGGGAATCGCCGCGGCCGAGCGCCGCGACGAGCTTCATGTCGGCCGCCGCCTCCACCGCCTTGACGGCTTCGATACCCATGCGGCCCTGGGCGCCCAGCACGGCGACAGCAAGTTGTTCGGTCATGCCCTTAACCCTACTGCCCCAACGTGGGGTCGCCGGAACGGTGCCGGTTCGCCCGAACGCTCCGGCGAACCGGCACCGTTCCGGCGATTTCGGCGGGAAGCAATGGGCTACTCCCCGGCCCCGACCCACTCGACGGTGCCGTCACTGAAGAACTGTTCCTTCCAGATGGGCACTTGGGCTTTAATCCTATCCACGAGCTCCGAGCACACTGCGAAGGCTTGTCCGCGGTGCGCGGCGGCTACGGCGCAGACGAGCGCAGGTTCGCCAATCTCCAGCAAGCCGATCCGGTGTGCTGCCCAGATACGGACCGGCTGGGCAGCCTCCCCCGAGTGCTCCGCCACGAGCTTCGCGACGACGTCGGCCATGACCTGGTGCGCCGTGGGGTGGGCGCTGTAGCTGAGCCTGTCGACAGGCTTGCCGCCGTCGTGGTTCCGGACCACACCGCTGAAGCTCACTACCGCTCCTGCGGTGTCCGATTCCACGGCTGCTATGGCCTGGTCCACGGAAATCGGCTCAGCGCTGAGGATCGCGCTGATGACTTCGAAATCGGTTTCAGTGGTCATGACTTCCCTCCAACTGGTCGCATAGGTGAGCGATGACGGGGTCAAGCACAGCTAGGCCGTCCATCACGCCCTTCGGCGAGCCGGGGAGGTTCACGATGAACGTCTTGCCGGCCGTACCGGCGTGGCCCCGGCTCAGCATCGCCATAGGGGTCTTGGCGGCTCCGGCGCGGCGGATGCCCTCCATGAGCCCCGGTATTTCGCGGTCCAACAAAGGCAAGGTGACTTCCGGAGTGCGGTCATCGGGGCTCAGCCCGGTACCGCCGCTGGTAATGACGACGGCGGGTTCCAGGGTCAGCAGCGCACGGATGGCGGCGCCGACCGGCTCACCGTCCGGAACCACCATGACGGGGAACGTCTCGTAGCCGTGTTCGACCAGCCAGTCCAGGATCACCGGGCCGCTCTTGTCCTCGTAGATTCCTGCCGCGGCACGGTTGGACGCGATGACGACGCCGGCCTTCCGCGGGCCTCGGCCGGGTTCGCAGGCGTTCATGCCCTTTCTCCTTCGCCGGATGCACCGGTCGAGGCTGGAAGGGCCCAGTCGCCGCTCTTTCCGCCGCTCTTGGCCAACACCTGGATGCCGCTGATGACGGCGTGCTTATCCACTGCCTTGATCATGTCGTAGACGCTCAAGGCAGCCACCGAGGCCGCAGTCAAAGCTTCCATCTCCACTCCCGTGACGCCCCTGGTCTTCACCGTTGCCAGGACAACCACCGTGTCCGGGCCGAGTTCGAAGTCCACAGTGACCTTGGAAATAGGCAGCGGGTGGCACAGCGGGATGAGTTCGGGCGTCTTCTTGGCTGCCATGATGCCGGCAACCCGCGCCACCGCAAGGGCGTCGCCTTTCGGGAGGTCACCGGCGCCGAGCAGGGTGAGCACCTCGGACGTGCTGTGGACGGTGGCGGTGGCGGTGGCCTCCCGCGTGGTCACGGCCTTTTCGGAGACATCGACCATTTGGGCTGTGCCATCTTGGCGCAAATGCGTAAGGGCGCCGCCGTCCTGGCGCAATTGCGTAAGGGCGCCGCCGATGGTCGCGGGATCTGGAGTGTCATTCACAACATCCATACTTCCACTTCCGCCCCGGCGCCGAGTTCCGTGACGGCTGCAGGCACCTGGACCAGCGCGTTCGAGTTGGCGAGCGCATGAATGAGATGGGATCCGGGACCCCCTTCAAGCCTGACCGTTCCGCCCGGAAGCAGAGTGCCCCGGCGGACCTGGTGCTTACCGGCGGGCGAGGTCAACGACTCCGCAAGGCGCGCCCGCAGGCTCGGCCGCAAGGCAGGGCTGCCCACAACGGCGGCGAGCGCCGGGCGAAGGAACATTTCGAAGGAAACGAGACAGCTCACGGGATTGCCCGGGAATCCCAGGAACGGCAGGCCGTCGAACGTTCCGATCCCTTGGGGGCCGCCGGGTTGCATGGCCACCGACACGAATTCGACCGGCTGGTCCATCATTGCCTGCCGGACCACTTCGTAGGCGCCCTTGCTGACGCCCCCGGTGCTGACGATGAGATCGACGGTGCCGCCCAGGCTGCGGAGGAGCGCCACCAGCTCGGTAGGATTGTCGCCGCTGATTCCCGTCCGCGTGACGTGGAGTCCGGACTGCAACATGGCGGCTTCGAGCAGGGTTCCGTTGGAATCGTAGATCTTGCCTTCCGGCAGGGATGTACCGGGTTCCACGACTTCATCGCCGGTGGTGACCAGGAGCACGCGCACCGGAGTGCGGACCTCGACGGCGATCATCCCCAGGGCGGCGAGCAGCCCCAACTGCCCGGGACCGAGCGTCGTTCCCGCGCGCAAGGCAACGGTTCCCGCGGCGATGTCGCTCCCGGCGTCGCGGACGAACGTGCCCGGCTCGGTGGTGGGAAGGCGGACGGTTGCTGGGACACCGGGGGCCGGAAAGACATCAGGCACTGCCTGTTCGATAGGCACGACGGCGTCGGCACCCTCGGGCATCATGGCGCCGGTCATGATCGGGGCTGCTGTGCCGGGCATGAGCCGCACCGGTGCCGCGCCGGCCGGGACGGGGTCCACGACCGTCAGCTCCGCACCGGCGTCGCTCGCCGCATGGGGGACGAGGTCCGCTGAGCGGACGGCAAAACCGTCCATCTGGGAGTTGGCGAAGGGCGGCAGGCTGAGCGGGGCCAAGACGTCGGCGGCAAGTACCCGGCCGAGTGCCCCCATCAACGGCAGCTTTTCGGTGCCCTCTTTGTGTGCAAGGCCGGAAAGCAGCTCCTGGACGGCTTGACGGTGGGCTGCGACGGATCGTGCCACGAGGGTTCCTCCCGGGTTGTTTCGCTCAGACCTTCACAGCCTAATGTCAGTTGGCGGAGACGTGGATGGTGTGGAACCCCGTGGCGCCGTCCGGTGCTACCGGGGTTTGGGCTTCGGGCTGCGGGGTGCCCGTGGCGTCGGTGGCACGGACCTGGATTTCATGGTTCCCGGAGCCCAACTCAAGGCCCAGCTGCCATTGGTACCACGTGTCCGACGATATCCCCGGGGCGAGCTTGGCTTCCTGCCATTTGCCGCGGTCGACGCGCAACTCCACCCGGGAAACGCCGCGGTGTTGAGCCCAGGCGACACCGCCGAACTGGACCGTTCCGGCCTTGACCGAGCGGCCGTCCCGGGGCACATCGATGCGGGACTGCGTCTTGATGGGGCCGTGGTCGCTCCAACCGCGCGGAACCCAGTAGCCCTGGTCATCAGCGAAACGGGTGACCTTCAGTTCTGTCAGCCATTTGGTGGCCGAAACATATCCATAGAGGCCCGGGACGACCATCCGGACAGGGAATCCGTGCTCCAGCGGCAACGGTTCGCCGTTCATTCCGACGGCGAGGATCGCGTCGCGGTTGTCGGTGAGCGCTTCGAGGGGGGTTCCGGCCGTCCAGCCATCCGTGCTGCGGGACAGCACCATGTCCGCCCCGGGCTTGGGCCCGGCCATGGCGAGGAGTTCGCGGACCGGCCAGCCCAGCCAGAGGGCGTTGCCGATCAGGTCTCCGCCGACTTCGTTGGATACGCAGGCGATGGTCACGTAGCGCTCGATCATCGGTTTGGTGAGCAGCGTGGCGAAGTCCAACTGGATTTCGCGTTCCACCAGGCCAGTCACCTTGAGGGTCCAGTCCGGCGGATTCACGGCCGGCGGTGTCAGCGCAGTGTCGATCCGGTAGAAGTCGGGGTTCGGCGTGACGAGCGGCTGCAGGCCCGCCAAGGTGAGTGCAGCGCCGTCGGGAACCTTCTGCGGAGGAGTCACCGGAGCAGGCAGCGCCACCCCGCGGCGGAAATCGGATGCCACCGTTCCCGCCCTCCGCACCAGGGTGGTGACGATGCCTGCCGCCGCCGCTGCGATCGCGCTTCCAGCCAGCAACTGCATGAAGCTTCGGCGGGCCAAGGGCAAGTCGGCTGCATCGGGCACGGGTCGCCAGGTTTCGAGCCGCTGGATCAGGAGCCGGATGAAAAGCATGGTGACGATGGTGGCCACGACGGGGGCGATTGCCGCAGTGGGCGCGGCTTGGGCACGGGTGAGCACGGCAGCCAGCCCCGCCGCTCCAGCGAGCAAGGCAAGCGCCAGCCCCGCTCCCTTTCGCCGATACTCCAGGAGGCCGGCGACCGCGGCGAGGACGAGGGTCACGAGGGCGATACTGACGATCAAGGCAAGTTTGTCGGCTGTGCCGAAAAGGTTGACGGCCAGTTCCTTGGCCCAACCCGGAACGGCGTCGATGACCGCGCCGCCCAGCGCGGTGACCGGCGAGACGGACGGGCTCAGGAACCCGGCCAGCAACTCGCCGGCCGACACCCCGAGTCCGATGGCCACCACGCCGCACACCGCCGCCCATCGGGCTGCCGTCCTGGTACTGGCTTTCTTCGAAGTGGTCCTGCTCATGCTGTGCCTGCCTGTTTGGGGCTCTCTGCCGGAATGGTGTCCGCGGGAACTGTCTGTGTCGGAAATACCTCGGTACGGGACGGGGTTGCCTGCGCACCCGATGGAAGGCGGAGTGTGAAACGGCAGCCCTCGCCCGTGTTCGCCACCATGACCATGCCGCCATGCGCCTTCACGATGCCGGCCACCATGCTGAGCCCTACGCCTGCCCCGCTATACCGCGGTGGACCCCCTTCGACGGGCATTCCCGTTCCCCGGGAACGGTCCTTTTGCCAACCGGTCTCGAAAACGTGGGCGAGGTCCTCGTCGTCGATGCCGCCGCAGCTGTCCACGACGTCGACGACGGCGTCGCTTCCGTCGCGTCCGACGCGCACCACGACCCCGCCGTCGGGCCGGCTGTAGATGATCGCGTTGAGCAGCACGTTCCGGACGGCCCTTCCCAGGCTGGGGCCGTCCGCGACGGCCATGCACTCGCGGTCGCCGCCGCCGTCGAGCCGGATGCCGCGCTGGGCGGCGAGCGGGGCGAGATCGGCAATCGCGTCGCTCACGAGGTCGTAGAGATCCAGGGATTCTGCGCTCAGCCGGAGCGTTCCGGCCTGGATTTTGGACAATTCCAGAAGGTCGTTGACCATGACGGCCATCTGGTCCGTCTGGGCGATGATCTTGCGGTAGTACGTTGGGACGTCGGGGGCCATGCCGTCTTCCAGCGCTTCGGCCATGGCCCGCATGCTCGCCAAGGGGGTCCGGAGGTCGTGCGAGATCCAGGAAACCAGTTCGCGGCGGGCGGTTTCGACTGCGGCCTCCCGCCGCCGGGATTCCTCGAGTTTGATGCTGCTCGCTTCGAGTTCCTGGGCGAGCTGGGCAAGCTCGGAGTTCATCGCCGGTCCGGCCCGCCGCGATCCTGGTTGCGGCAGGAAGGAGCCATCGAGGGCTTCTCCGCTGCCGAGGCGCCGCGTTGCTGCCACGAGCCGGATGGCGTTGCGGGACACCCCGGCCCCGAGGACGAGGGAAATCGCTATTGCCACGGCCGAGGCCACCCCAAGGATGTACCACATGACTTCGAGGTCCACAGCGGAAATGAACATCGCATTGAAGGCGCTCACCATCCCTGCCACGAGAACGGCAACAGTGGCCACCACCACGAGGCAGATCTGCACCAGGATCGACGCGCCGCGCAGGAAACGCAGCAAGGCAAGTGTCAAGGCGCCGATGAGGACAGCCCACAGCAGCATCCAGCCCAGGATCGTGAACATTTCAGCCGGCTGCATGTCCACCTTCCTTCGCGTCAAAGCGGTAGCCGACTCCCCAGACGGTTTTAAGCAGCACCGGGGTGGTGGGGTTGTCCTCGATCTTTTCGCGCAAGCGCCGGACGTGGACTGTCACGGTGGACAAATCCCCGAAGTCCCAGCCCCACACCGCCTTGATGAGATCCTCGCGACTGAACACTTGGTTGGGCCGACGGAGCAGGAAGGCCAGCAGATCGAACTCGCGCACCGTTAGCGTCAGGGGCTTGCCGTCCTGGAGGACTGTGCGCGAAGCCGGATCCAATTCGAAGCCGGCGAGCTCGACGGGAGGTTCCGGGCTGAATTCCCGGATGCTCCGGCGCAACACGGACTTCACCCGGAGGACCAGCTCGCGGGGTGAGAAGGGTTTGGTGACGTAATCGTCCGCTCCGGTTTCCAGGCCCAGGATCCGGTCGTCTTCCGTGCCGAGGGCGGTGACCATGATGATGGGGACGCGCATGGCCAGGCGTAGCCTGCGGCACACTTCCACGCCGTCGAGTCCTGGCAGCATCCGGTCCAGGATGACAAGGTCGGGCCGCCTGGCGTCCGCGAGGCTCAGCGCCGTAAAGCCGTCGCCCGCGAGATCGACCTGGAAGCCCGCCTGCACCAGGTAGTCCCGGACGACGTCGGCAATGGTCTGTTCGTCTTCGACCAGCAGAATGCGGCGATTGCCGACGTCTGCAGCGTGCGGGGCGGACTGCGTGTTCACACCTTCAGCATAGATTCGCATGGTGCCCGCGGTATGTGTTCCGGGCGACCCCGGGCCAACCGTATGCATTCCGTAAGAAGTCACGCCTTGCATTGCCTTCCACGGGAGCGGACGACGAACGTGACCGGTGGGCGATATCACGCGCGGGCCCTCCCTGGCGTAGCCTGAACCCATGAGTGTTCAGCTAGGCATGCCGTTGCCCCCCACGGGCGACGGGACGGGAGCCAGCGTTTCTGCGCCCCCGCCGCGGCCTGCCGGAACTCCCCCGGGCTTGTTCGACCGTTACGGACGCCGGGCCACCGATATGCGTTTGTCCCTGACTGACAAATGCAACCTGCGCTGCACGTACTGCATGCCGGCCGAGGGCCTCGAATGGTTGTCCAAGCAGGCAGTCATGACCGCCGCCGAGATTGTCCGGCTGGTGCGGATCGGCGTCGAACAACTCGGGGTCCGCGAACTTCGCCTCACAGGAGGCGAGCCCCTGGTGCGTGCCGACCTCATGGACATCATCTCGGCCCTCCGCGCGGCGCATCCCGACCTGCCGATCTCCATGACCACGAACGGCGTCGGACTTGACAAGAAGGCGGCGGCGCTCAAGGAAGCCGGCCTCACCCGCATCAACGTGTCCCTCGACTCCCTTCACGAAGAAACGTTCACGAAGCTCACCAGGCGACCCTTCCTGGACAAGGTTTTGGCCGGCGTCGATGCCGCCTGGGATGCAGGGCTGGGTCCGGTCAAGATCAATGCCGTCCTCATGCGTGGAATCAACGACGCCGAGTCCCCCGACCTCCTGGCCTGGGCCGTGGACCGCGGCTATGAATTGCGCTTCATCGAGCAAATGCCGCTGGACGCCGATCACGGTTGGACCCGGCGGGACATGATCACGGCGGCCGAGATCCGCGAACTGCTCTCCCGCGACTTCGCCCTGGCCCCGGACTCGCGCGAACGCGACGGTGCACCGGCTGAACGATTCGAAGTACGACGGCGGGACCCGGGATCTGCCGAAGCCACGGGTCCGCTTCTGGGCACTGTCGGCATCATCGCCTCCGTCACCGAACCGTTCTGTTCCGATTGCCGGCGCACAAGGATTACCGCGGAGGGCAAGATCATGAGCTGCTTGTTTTCCCGCGAGGAATTCGACCTGTTGGGACTACTTCGCTCCGGAGCGGACGACGAGGAACTCGCCCAACGCTGGCAGGACGCCATGTGGATCAAACCCAAGGCACACGGTATGGACCACACAGGCCTCGGGGCACCCGACTTCGTCCAGCCGGACCGCAGCATGAGCGCGATCGGAGGCTGAGGCTTTGCTCGTACGATACTTCGCTGCCGCGCGCGCCGCGGCGGGCGTCGAAGAGGAACACCACGATCTTCCGGAAGGAACAGGCCTGGACGGACTGATCGCGGCCGTGCTCGCCGTCGAACGTCCGGAACCACCGGCTGGAACACCTCCCCTGGCCCGGATCATTTCGCGCAGCAGCTTCCTGCGTAATGAGGTAGCGGTTCGCGACCGATCGGCCGCGCTCGGTGCGGACGACGTCGTCGACGTCCTCCCGCCGTTTGCCGGAGGCTGAGCCGAACAAGGCCGAAGGGTGGTTCCCCGGGTCCAAGGAGCCTACGCTGTGCCTATCCGCGCAACAGCAAAGGAAAAGCCATGTACACCCTCCTGATCGAACACGCCGTGAACGACTTCGACGCATGGAAGCGATCGTTCGACTCGGATCCGGCAGATCGCGCCGGCTCCGGCGTTGTCTCATACCGGGTCTCCAGGCTTGTGGACGATTCGCAGCGGGTCCTGATTGAGCTTGATTTCGCCGAACGGGAGCAAGCTGAATCAATGCTGAACACCTTGCGGATAAAGGTGTGGAGTGGACCAGGAAGGCCTGCCTCGCTCGATGGCATGCCAGATGCGCGGATAGTCGAGTCGATGGAGGCAAGAGTCCTCTGAGTGATGTGACTGCTGGACGTAGGCCTTAGACGCGCCTGCAGACAGAGACCATGAACGGGCTGAACGTCGGGGCATCCCCGAGCCTCAGCTCCGCCGTGTGGGTCAGTACGCCGCCGTCCACCCTGAAGGTGTGCCGAGCGGTACCGCGGGGGCTGCGCCGCTCCAGCCTCAGTGTGCCGTCTTCCCAATGCCCCCGGGCCGGAGCTTCCGGGGGCCTGCCCATGCTGTCCACGTAGTACCACAAGGTGTCTCCGTGATCCGGGTCCACAGTGAAGACACCATGCCCCTCGAAATGCGTGCCGTCGGGTTCAATGTGCCGGTAGCTCTGGACCAGGGCGTATCCTCCTGCCGCGCGCGAGAATGTCACTTCCGCGTCGGCGGTCCGGGCGGGTCCCCACGGCGACGCCGAGAGCTCGGTACTCCCCCGCCAATGCCCCAGGAATGCCTCCAGCGCAGTATGTGCATGACTCTTAAATGGCTCGTTCATGGCGACTCCTGCGCGAGACGGTGGATACGTCACCATCATGTTCCCGATCGAGCGGGCGCGTCCAGCCTCCCCCACCGGACATGCCCCCTCTTCCAGACCAGGAGTGGACATATCAGGGTTATGTCCACTCCCTGGCTCCAGCGGGGGGCATGTCCCTTGGGAGCGTCCAAGGTGCACCCCCGGACATGCCCCCTCTTCCAAACCAGGAGTGGACATATCAGGGTTATGTCCACTCACAGGCTCCAGCGCGGGGCATGTCCCTGTGAGAGTGCGGGGTTCAGAGACCGAACGTCTCTGTTTCCTCGAAGGGCCCGACGACGGTCACCGTGCGGGGGGCTTCGGCGAGCACCCGGGCGAGTTCCTGGACCTGGTCACCTGTGACGGCCTTGATCCGGGCCAGCGTTTCATCGATGTCCTGGAATTCGCCGGAAACGAGTTCGGCGCGGCCAAGGCGGGACATCCGGGATCCGGTGTCTTCAAGGGCCAGCACGATGCCGCCGCACAATTGGCCCACGGCTTTGCGTAGTTCCTCGTCCGTGATTCCGTCGGCAGCGAGCTTATCCAGTTCGGCGCCAAGGAGTTCCAGAACCTGCTTGACCTTCGACGGCGTGCAGCCTGCGTACATGCCGAAGTAGCCTGCGTCCGCGTAGGCGGAGGCAAAGGAATAGGTCGAATAGACAAGGCCCCGCTTTTCGCGGATCTCCTGGAAGAGACGCGAAGACATGCCACCGCCAAGGACTGCGTTCAGGACGCTCATCACGAAGCGCCGATCGTCTGTCGCCACGATCGAAGGGCAGCCCATGATGATATTGGCCTGCTCCACGGGACGCTTGATCACATGCAGCCCTGCGGTGCCCCTGATATCCGCCCGCTCGGTGGGGCGGCGCTCGACGGGGGCAGCGGTGTCCTTCAGCTCCCACCCGGCCGTCCGCAAGGCATCGACCACGAGGCGGCAAACGACGTCGTGGTCCAGGCCGCCGGCTGCGGTGATGACGATTTCGTCCGGCCGGTAGTAGCGCTGGTAATGTGCCCACACGGAATCGCGGGACACAGCCTTGATAGCGGCAGGGGTGCCGCCGATCGGGCGTCCCAGCGGATGCACGCCGAGTACGGCGGCCACGAAATTTTCATGTGCGACGTCGGTGGGGTCATCGCTGTCCATGGCGATTTCCTCAAGGATCACGTCGCGTTCCTGTTCGAGTTCGGCAGGATCCAGGACGGCGCCGGTGATCATGTCGGCAATGACGTCGATGGCCATGGGGAGGTCTGTGTCCAGTACCCGGGCAAAGTAGCATGTGCTTTCCTTTGCCGTAGCCGCATTCGATTCACCGCCGACCTCGTCGAAAGCGGACGCGATCTCAAGGGCGGTGCGCTTCTTGGTGCCTTTGAACAGGAGATGCTCCAGGAAGTGGGTGGAGCCGTGCTGGCCGTCTGCCTCGTCCCGGGAGCCGACTCCCACCCAGAACCCGATGGTTGCCGAACGCTGCCCGGGCATGGCCTCGGTGAGCACCCGGACGCCTCCCGGAAGCACTGAGCGCCGGACAACGGAGCCGCCTTCGGCGCCATGGATCAATTCGCCGCCGGGCACGGTCTGCGCCAATGGGAGGGGTACGACAGTCATCAAGACCTTTCAGTTCTGCGGGAAATCACGGGTGCCAAATCTGGCTGCAATCGTACCAGCGGGCGCATGGCCCCCGGGACGGGAATTCATTGTTAAACCGGGCAGGACCGGTGGACATGTCCACCGGTCCTGCCGCGGGTTTGCCGGTTCAGGCTACTCGGCGGAAACTTCAGCCTCTTCGGCGGGAGTTTCTTCAGAGGCGGCGCCTTCTTCCTCGGCCACAACCGGGGAGAGGGAGAGCTTGCCGCGGTCGTCGATCTTGGTGATCTCGACCTGGATCTTCTGGCCCACGGAGACGACGTCGTCGACGTTGTCCACGCGCTTGCCGCTGGCCAGCTTGCGCAGCTCGGAGATGTGCAGCAGGCCGTCCTTGCCCGGGGTCAGGGAAACGAACGCACCGAAGGTGGTGGTCTTGACGACCGTGCCCAGGTAACGCTCACCGATTTCCGGGATCTGCGGGTTGGCGATGGCGTTGATCGCGGCGCGGGCTGCTTCTGCGGACGGACCGTTGGTAGCGCCGATGTAGACGGTGCCGTCGTCCTCGATGGAGATGTCGGCGCCGGTGTCTTCCTGGATCTGGTTGATCATCTTGCCCTTGGGGCCAATGACCTCACCGATCTTGTCAACGGGGATGTTGACGGCGATCACGCGCGGTGCGAACTCGGAGAGCTCGTCCGGAGTGTCGATCGCGGCGTTGATGACGTCCAGGATGTGCAGGCGGGCTTCGCGGGCCTGCTTCAGGGCTGCAGCCAGGACCGATGCCGGGATGCCGTCGAGCTTGGTGTCGAGCTGGATGGCGGTGACGAACTCGGACGTACCGGCAACCTTGAAGTCCATGTCGCCGAAAGCGTCTTCGGCGCCGAGGATGTCGGTCAGGGCCGCGTAGCGGGTCTGACCGTCAACCTGGTCGGAAACCAGGCCCATGGCGATACCGGCAACAGCTGCCTTCAACGGCACACCTGCGTTGAGCAGGGACAGTGTGGAGGCACAAACGGAACCCATCGACGTCGAACCGTTGGAGCTGAGGGCCTCGGACACCTGGCGAATGGCGTACGGGAATTCCTCGCGGGACGGCAGAACCGGAACCAGGGCGCGCTCGGCGAGTGCACCGTGGCCGATTTCGCGGCGCTTCGGGGAACCGACGCGGCCGGTCTCACCGGTGGAGTACGGCGGGAAGTTGTAGTTGTGCATGTAGCGCTTGCGCGTGACGGGAGACAGCGAGTCGATCTGCTGTTCCATCTTGAGCATGTTCAGCGTGGTGACACCCATGATCTGGGTTTCGCCACGTTCGAAGATGGCGGAGCCGTGAACGCGCGGCAGGACTTCTACCTCGGCGGTCAGCTGGCGGATGTCCGTCAGGCCACGGCCGTCGATGCGGATCTGGTCCTTGAGGATGCGCTGGCGGACAACCTGCTTGGTCAGGGAGCGGAAGGCTGCGGAGAGTTCCTTCTCGCGGCCCTCGAACTCGCCGGCGAGGGCACCAAGGACTTCGTCCTTGAGCTCGTCGGAGGCGTTGTCGCGGTCCTGCTTGTCGGCGATCTGGAAGACAGCGGCAAGCTTCTCGGCAGCGGCAGCTTCAACAGCGGCGTAGGCGTCGTCCTGGTAGTCCAGGAAGACCGGGAATTCAACGGTCGGCTTGGCAGCGCGGGAGGCCAGGTCAGCCTGGGCCTCGCACAGGGCCTTGATGAACGGCTTGGCGGCCTCGAGACCCTCGGAAACGACCTCTTCGGTGGGAGCGGTGGCGCCCTGTTCCTTGATGAGGTTCCAGGAGTTATCCGTGGCTTCGGCTTCAACCATCATGATGGCGACGTCGTCACCGGCGATGCGGCCGGCAACAACCATGTTGAAGACGGCGTTCTCAAGCTGGGAGTGCTTCGGGAAAGCAACCCACTCGGTGCCCTGTTCGTCGGCGACGAGGGCGACGCGGACGCCACCGATCGGGCCGGAGAACGGGAGTCCGGAGAGCTGGGTGGACATGGACGAGGCGTTGATGGCCACCACGTCGTAAAGCTCGTCCGGGTTGATCGCCAGGACGGTGACGACGATCTGGACCTCGTTGCGCAGGCCCTTGACGAACGCGGGGCGCAGGGGGCGGTCCATGAGGCGGCAAGCCAGGATGGCTTCGGTGGACGGGCGGCCCTCACGGCGGAAGAACGAGCCCGGGATGCGGCCGGCGGCGTACATGCGCTCTTCGACGTCGACGGTCAGCGGGAAGAAGTCGAAGCCTTCACGCGGGGACTTGCCTGCGGTGGTTGCGGACAGCAGCGCGGTGTCTTCGTCGATGTAGACCATCGCGGCGCCGGCTGCCTGCTTGGCGAGGCGGCCGGTTTCGAAGCGGATAACACGCTTGCCGAAGCGGCCGTTGTCGATGATGGCTTCTGAGAACTGGATTTCGGGACCCTCCATTGAGAGTCACCTCCGTTTCTTGTTTAGCGGAAGTCCTCCCGCATCGACCCAGGCCAGCGTCTGTTCCTGGCCTGTACGACACCCGGTCATCGATCGAGACCCACGGGCTGCGCCTTCATCACGGAAGGCTGTTCCCGGGGATCACTACCGAAGACCGCGAATGCGCGATGCGGTTGAGCTCCTGTTAAGTGTTGGATTTAGTTATGGAGAAAAGGCGGCCCGGTCCGCGGAGGATCGGGCCGCCCGAAGTCAAACTAGCGGCGCAGGCCGAGGCGCTCGATGAGCGCACGGTAGCGGGCAATGTCAGTCTTCTTGAGGTAGCCCAGCATGCGCTTGCGACGACCAACCATAGCCAGCAGACCGCGCTGGGTGTGGAAGTCGTGCTTGTGCTCCTTCATGTGCTCAGTCAGATCCTTGATCCGCTGAGTCAGGACTGCAATCTGGACCTCCGGCGAACCAGTGTCGCCCTTGGACGTTGCGTATGCCTCGATGATGGACTGCTTAACAGCGGCTTCAAGTGCCACGTGAACTCCTAGAGTTGTGCCGTGCGTCCCGATTCAGCGCCTCGCTGCCGGGTTGTGATGTGCCAATGACCGCACACAAAACAGGTCCAGCCGCCACGGACTGCAGCCGGATCCATCCCTCAGTTTACCGGCAGCCCGGCAATCTTGTCGAAAGCTGCCGTGTGACCCTCCTCAAAGAGGAGCGCCACTCACTGCCCGATCTCGGTCCGGACTGCGAAAAGCTCAGGGAAGAACGTCAAATCGAGCGCCTTCTTCAAGAAGGAAACGCCGCTTGAACCTCCGGTTCCCGTCTTCATGCCGATGGTCCGCTGCACCGTACGGAGGTGCCGGAAGCGCCACAATTGGAAGTTGTCTTCCAGGTCCACCAATTCCTCGCAGGCTTCGTAGGCCGGCCAGTTGTCTGCGGCATGTTCGTAGATGTGCTTGAAAAGGGGCAGGAGCCCGGGGTCAAACTCGTGGGCACGGGTCACGTCCCGGTCCAGGACGGACCGTGGAACGTCGTAGCCGTGCCGGTCCAGGTAGGCCAGGAATTCGTCGTAGATGCTCGGGGCGTTCAAGAGCTCCTCCAGCATGGTCCTGGACTCCGGATCCGAGTCGAACACCGGCAACATCTTCGCGTTCTTGTTGCCGAGGATGAACTCTACGGCGCGGTACTGGCTCGACTGGAACCCGGAGGCATTGCCCAGGAAGCTACGGAACTGGGAGTACTCGGTAGGGGTGAGCGTGGCGAGCACCGACCACTGTTCTGTGAGCGTTTTCTGGATGTGCTTGACGCGTGCGATGGCCTTGAGCGCGGAGCCAAGGTCGTCCTGGCGCAGCCATGCGGCTGCGCTCCGGAGCTCGTGCAGGACCAGCTTCAGCCAGAGCTCGGTGGTTTGGTGCTGGATGATGAACAGGAGTTCGTCATGGTGCTCCGGCTGGCTGACAGGTTGCTGGGCGCTGAGCAGCAAGGGCAGTTGCAGGTAGGAGCCGTAGCTCATGCGTGAGCTGAAGTCCTTGACGATGCCTTCGTCGAGTGGCCGGGTGTTCTTCTCAACGCTCACGGCGCGGGGCTACTTGTCCAGCAGGAGATCGTGGGCCTGGGCGACGTCCAGGCGCATCTGCTCTACGAGGGCCTCGGGTCCGCGGTAGGCCACCATGCCCCGCAGCCTCGAAGTGAATTCCACCACGACGGTCTGGCCGTAGAGGTTGAAGTCCTCCACTTCCTCCTCCGGGCGGTCGATCACGTGGGCTTCCACCTGGCGGCTCACGCCGTCGAACGTAGGGTTGGAACCGACCGAAATCGCGGCGGGCCAGCGCGTTCCGGATTCGTCCACGAGCCAGCCGGCGTAGATCCCGTCCGCGGGGACGTAGCCCGTGGCGCCGTGGTCCAGGTTCGCCGTGGGAAAGCCCAGGGCGCGTCCGCGCGCGGCGCCGTGGACCACTTCGCCGCGCATCCTGTGCGGGCGGCCGAGGACGGCGGCCGCGGTCTCGACGTCGCCCTCGGCGAGGGCCTCGCGCACCCAAGTGGAGGAACAGCGGCGGTCCGTGCCGCCGTCGTCATGTACGGGAAAGCCTTCCGCGCCGAATTCGTTGACCACGTGGACGCCGAATCCGAGTTTCCTGCCCAATTCCTGCATGGTGCCGACGTCGCCGGAATTTCCCACGCCGAAACGGAGATCGTGGCCCACCACAACGTGTGCCGCGTGGAGCCCGTCGAGCAGGACGTTGACGACGAATTCCTCGGGCGTCATGGCCGCCAGCGTGAGGTTGTACTTCATGACGAGGACGGCATCCACGCCCGTGTCGGCCAGGGCATCGAGCTTGTCCTGCAACCCCATGAGGAGCTCCGGTGCGGAGTCGGGCCGGTGGACCAGGGCCGGGTGGGGATCGAACGTCACGACGACGGACCGCACGCCGTGCTGCCCCGCGGTGCGCAGAAGTTGCGTCAGCACCTGCTGGTGTCCGCGATGGACGCCGTCAAAGTTGCCGATGGTAACGACGCTGGGACCGAAATCCTCGGGGACCTCGGTGGGATCGTTCCAGATGTGGACCATCAACCTCGCCTTTTACTGCTGGTATTCGCTATGCCCGGCGCCTGTTCCGGCGCCGGAATTCTCTAAGGTTACCCGCTATCCCAAGGCTGGCATGCCCGGGTGGCGGAGCCCCGATTTCTAGTGCGGGAGCCGTGCCGGGCGCCGACGGTAGAGCCACAACAGGCCCAGGACCGGCAGGATCAACGGCACAAAGCCGTATCCGCGTCCGAACAAGGACCACACGGTGTCGTGCGGGAATGCCACAGGATCGAAAAGGCTGATGGCGCCAACCACCACCACTCCGACCATCTCAACAAGGACGGCCGCCAGCGATACCTTGAACCACGTCCGGCCCGGCTTCGCGAGGGAGACCGTGGCGACGATGTACACCACGGCGGCGAAGGCCGAGAGGATGTGGGCCAAGGGAGCATCCGAGAACTTGGTCAGGATCTGGTAGCCGGCACGGGCCGTTGCCGAGATTGCGAAGACTGCGTAGACCGCAATCAACAGCCTCCCGGGCCCGGTATTGCGGGTGTCCCGGTTCTTCTTCCCCGTGGTTTCAACAGTCACTTCGTGTGCTTCTTCCAATGTCAGTACCAGATCTGGTTCATGCGGGCCGCCATGACCAATGCGGTGACGCCCACGGCGCCCATGACGAAATTGCTCCAGCGGGTCCGTTCCAGGATGGACCAGTACACCGCGACGACGGGGAGGATGAGGGCCGTGATGATGTAGCCCCAGAATTCCCAGGGCTCCCCCGCGATCTTTTCACCCATCGCGACGCGGATGATCGATCCGACCAGGTAGACCAGCAGGACGAGTTCGACGGCGGCAACGGACAGTATGGTGACGTCGTTGGGGGCCTTCTTCATGATGCCCGCCACGACGCAAATGGTGGTGGAAAGCAGGCCCACTACAAGGACTGCGTAAAAGTATCCGTCCATGGCTAGTGTGCCTGCTTTTCGTTGTCAGGCGCGAACACGAGGACGGGCTTGGCGAAACTCCCCGCATCGGCCAACAGCGCCACGAGCTCCCCTGACGGTGAGAACGCGGCCGCGGGGTTCTCGGCGGTGGCCGCGTCGGCCGTGCCGGCTGCGGGTCCCGCGGCGATCCTGCGGCCAAAGGAGATCTCGGTGGTTTCGGCGTCGCTCAACTCCCGGTTGGGCATGAGCGCGCGGGCGGCGGCGGACATGTCGAGGACTTCGAGTTCCTCGGCAAGCTGTTCAAGGGTGCGGGCCTGCTCCAGGGAGTACGGCCCCACTTGGGTGCGGCGCAGCACCGTGAGATGGCCGCCGACGCCGAGGGCCTCGCCGAGGTCGCGCGCCAGCGCACGGATGTAGGTGCCCGAGGAGCACTCGACGGTCACATCGATGTCTACCACCCTGCCGTCGTCGACCTTCCGGATGGCGTGGATCTCGAAACGGTGGATGGTCACTGGCCGGGCGGCGAGCTTGACCTCTTGCCCCGAACGGACGCGCGCGTAGGACCGTTCGCCGTTGACCTTGATGGCGCTGACGCTGCTGGGAACCTGCTGGATCTCGCCGCTGAGCTGCGCGACGCCGGCGCGGATGGCTTCCTCGGTGACTCCGGCGGCGCTGCGGCTTTCGGTGATGTCGCCTTCGGCATCGTCCGTGATGGTTGATTCGCCGAGCCGGATGGTGGCGGAGTACGTCTTGGAGGTGCCGACGATGTACGTCAACAGTCGAGTCGCCTTGTTGATGCCAAGCACAAGGACCCCGGTGGCCATGGGATCCAGGGTCCCTGCATGGCCCACTTTCCGGGTACCGGCCAGTCGCCGCATCCGTCCAACCACATCGTGGCTGGTCCATCCTTGCGGCTTGTCAACGATTACCAGTCCAGAAAGCACGCCTCCCAGTATATCCGCGCCGAGGCATGCATCCTGCGGCCTGCGGCTTCCCTAACGGTCCTGGAGCGCGGCTAAGATGGCTCCCATGCCTGAGCTTGCCGCACACGTCCGCGAAGTGCCCGTGAACCAGATCCGCGAAATTACCGAGGCCGCCTGGAGCACCCCCGGGGCAATTGTCCTGAGCATCGGCGAGCCCGGCTTCGCGCTCCCCCGGCACATCCTGGACGCGGGGATCGCGTGCCTGGACAGGGACGAGACCAACTACACCCCCAATGCCGGGATCCCGGCGCTGCGTGAGGCCTTCGCCGATCGGTTCCGTGCCCACAACAAGGTGGACCTCGGGGCCGAGCGCGTGTACGTCGTGGACGGGGCCCAGCAGGGGCTGCACTTCGCGATGAGCCTGCTCCTCTCCCCGGGCGACGAGATCCTGATTCCCAATCCGGGCTACCCCACTTTTGCCATGACGAGCCATTTGCTGCACGCCGTCCCGGTGCGGTACCCGCTTTATCCCGAGCACGAATTCCAACCCCGCATCGAGGACATCGAGGCACTGATCACTCCCCGCACCAAGGTGTTGGTCCTGAATTCGCCGTCGAATCCCCTGGGCGCGGTGATCTGCGAGGAAACAACGCGCCAGCTCGTGGAATTGGCCGTCAAACACGATCTGTGGATCATTTCCGACGAATGCTACGAAGCCTTCACCTTCGATGTTCCGCACACGAGTCCCGCCCGTTTCGACAGCACCGTTCCCGGGGAGGCCCGGGTCTTCACGTCCCTGACCTTGTCCAAAACGTACGGGCTGACCGGCCTGCGGATCGGCGCGCTCATTTGCCCGCCGGGCCTGGAACGGAAGATGAACAACGTCATGGAAGCGATCGTTTCCTGCGTGGCTTCGCCTTCCCAATACGCTGCGGTCGCTGCGCTGACCGGCCCGCAGGACTATGTGGACACCGCACGCGAGCATTACCGTTCAAACCGCGACGCCGCCTCGGCAGTGCTCGCGGAGAAGGGCATTCCCTTCCTGGGCGCGCAGGGAGCTTTCTATCTCTGGGCGGACGTCTCGCATGTGAGCGGCGGGGACGTGCGTACCTGGGTGCGCACCTTCCTGGCGGACTCCGGAGTGGCCGTGGCACCTGGCACCGCGTTCGGTTCCATCGGCGAGGGGTGGATCAGGATCGCGTTGTGCGGTGATCACCAGCAGCTGCTCGACGGCGTCGGGCGGCTTCCGGAGCGCGTGTGAGGCAACGCGTTCTAGCGCCCGGCGCCTTGCTTGACGTTCAGCCTCAGTATTTGGTCCGGTTCTTGTGCCCGCGCCAGGCATCGAAGGGAGCCTCCGATGCCGCGACCTCGGTATGTTGGACGGGCAGTAGTTCAGGCCTGCTGCCGTCGAAATATTCGTAGAACACTGCATCGTCGAAGCCCGCGGCCGCGGCCCCGTGCCGATCCGCGGCAAAGTAGACGCGGCTGACCCTGCTCCACAGGGCCGCCGAGAGGCACAAAGGGCACGGTTCGCAGCTTGAGTAGAGCACCGAGCCGCTGAGATCGAAGCTTCCCAGTTCCGACGCCGCCCGCCGGATAGCCACCACTTCGGCGTGCGCCGTGGGGTCGTTGTCGCGGGTGACCCGGTTGACGCCGTCATGGAGCCGTCCGTCCGGGGTGACCACGACGGCGCCGAAAGGGCCGCCGCCGTCGGCCACGTTCTGAACCGCGAGCCGCAGGGCGTGTTCGAGGTAGTCTTCGGGACTCGGAGCTGCATCGTGGGCCGACATGCTCCGATCTTAGCCACGGGCCATCATTTTGGCCCGGCTTTTCACGGTTAAAAAAGGAGGACCGGATCCGGCAGCCCTACGGGCTGCGGATCCGGTCCCACCGGGGAAGCGCCGGACTACTTGCCGCCGTCTTCGTCGATGTCCTCATCGGCACGGAGGTCGATGTCTTCTTCATCAAAATCGTCTTCGTCGATGTCCGCATCTTGCGGGGCATCGCTCTTGTAAGGGTCTGCGTCGCCCGCGTGCTTGGCGCCGGCGGCCAGGGCGGCCACCTCGGCGTCGCGCTGCTTGGCGGTGCGCAACAGCTCCTCAAGGTTCGAGGCGTTGACCGGAATAAGGTCCGCAACGAATTCCAAGGTAGGAGTCAGCCGCACCGTGATGTTGCGGCCCACTTCCTGGCGCAAAACACCCTTGGCCTTCTCCAACGCCCGAACAGCATCCGAATGAGCGGCTTCGTCACCGAAGACGGTGTAGTACACGGTGGCGTGCTGAAGATCGTTGGTGACGCGGGCATCGGTAATAGTGATGCCCTCAACCCGAGGATCCTTGATCCGCCGGCCCAGTGCTTCAGCAACAACAACCTTAATCCGCTGCGCCAACTTGGCAGCGCGTGCCGGATCAGCCATTTCAACTCCTAAATTTCGCGTACGACGGCGCGTTAGCAACTTGCGTACTTAAGTTCGGTATGGTGCGACGCGCCCAAGGCAAGTCACCGACGGACCGTGAGGTCCCCACGGAGGCCCGTGGAGCCGATATGGGGGCCCGGGAGTGGCATCGGGCCTGCCGAAGCTGGGTGGCAAAGGATCGCAGATCCTTTGCCACCCAGTGAAGGGGCGGGGCCCCCATATCGGCGGAACGGGCCGGAGCCGCCCGAAAGCAGCACCGGCCTGAGGACACCTTAGACGCGCGGCTTTTCGCGCATCTCGAAGGTCTCGATGATGTCACCTTCGTTGATGTCGTTGTACGAGCCAAGACCGATACCACACTCGAAGTCCGTGCGGACCTCGGTGGCGTCGTCCTTGAAGCGCTTGAGCGTCTCAACGGTGAGGTTGTCGCCGATGACCTTGCCATCGCGGCTGACGCGTGCCTTCGTGTTACGGCGGATGATGCCCGAGCGCACGATGGAACCAGCGATGTTTCCGAACTTGGAAGAGCGGAAGACTTCGCGGACCTCGGCGGTACCGAGCTGGACTTCCTCGTACTCCGGCTTGAGCATGCCCTTGAGGGCCAGCTCGATGTCATCGATTGCCGAGTAGATGACGGAGTAGAAGCGCATGTCCACGCCTTCGCGATCGGCAAGGTCGGCCACGCGCTCGGCGGGCTTGACGTTGAAGCCGATGATGATGGCGTTGTCCACCGTGGCGAGGTTGACGTCGTTCTGCGTGATGGCACCCACACCGCGGTGGATGACGCGCAGTTGAACGTCTTCGTCGCCGACATCGATCTTGAGCAGTGCGTCTTCGAGGGCTTCGACGGCACCGGAAACGTCACCCTTGAGGATGAGGTTGAGGGTGTCGATCTTGCCCGCGGCAACTGCCTGGTCGAAGTCTTCCAGGCTGATGCGCTTGCGACGCTTGGCCAGTGCCGCGTTGCGGTCGGCTGCTTCACGCTTTTCAGCGATCTGGCGGGCCGTACGCTCGTCAGAGGTCACCAGGAAGGTGTCGCCTGCACGCGGAACGTTGGACAGACCCAGGACCTGGACCGGACGGGACGGAAGCGCGACGTCGAGGGCGTTGCCGTCTTCGTCGAACATGGCACGGACGCGGCCGTGGGCCGTACCGGCCACGATCGTGTCGCCAACGGCCAGGGTACCGGACTGGACCAGGACGGTGGCCACGGAACCGCGGCCCTTGTCCAGGTTCGCTTCGATGGCAATGCCTCGAGCGTCCTTGTCCGGGTTGGCGCGCAGGTCCAGAGCGGCGTCTGCGGTCAGCAGGACGGCGTCGATCAGTTCGTCGATGTTGATGTTCTGGCGGGCAGAAACCTCAACGAACATGGTGTCGCCACCGTATTCTTCGGGAACCAGACCGTACTCGGTGAGCTGGCCCTTGACCTTGTCCGGGTTCGCACCTTCCTTGTCGATCTTGTTGACCGCGACGACGATCGGCACGTTGGCCGCTTGTGCGTGGTTGAGTGCTTCCACCGTCTGCGGCATGACGCCGTCGTCGGCTGCGACAACCAGGATGGCGATGTCGGTGACCTTGGCACCACGTGCACGCATGGCGGTGAACGCCTCGTGACCGGGGGTGTCAATGAAGGTGATGTCGCGCGGAGTGCCCTCGTGGATATGGCTGATCTGGTAGGCACCGATGTGCTGCGTGATGCCGCCGTGTTCGCCGGCAACCACGTTGGTCTTCCGGATGGCGTCGAGCAGACGGGTCTTACCGTGGTCAACGTGACCCATGACGGTGACAACCGGGGGACGAGGTTCGAGGACGTCGTCGCCTTCGGCTTCCAGTTCGGCATCGAGGTCGATGTCGAAGGAGTCGAGGAGCTCGCGCTCTTCGTCTTCCGGCGAAACAACCTGGATCTTGTAGCCGAGTTCAACACCCAGCAGGCCGAAGGTGTCTTCGTCCAGGGACTGCGTGGCCGTTGCCATTTCACCGAGGTGGAACAGTACGGTCACCAGCGCGGCGGGGTTCGCCTCGATCTTGTCGGCGAAGTCCGTGATGGACGAGCCACGACGGAGCCGGACCACGGTGTTGCCGTCGCCGCGGGGTACGGAGACGCCGCCCAGCGACGGAGCACTCATCTGCTCCAGTTCCTGACGCTTTGCACGCTTCGACTTGCGCTGCTTGCCGCGTCCTGCGCCACCCTTGCCGAAGGCACCTTGGGTACCGCCGCGTCCGCGGCCACCCTTGCCGAAGCCACCGCCGGCGGGAGCTCCGCCACCGGTGCCTGCGCCAGGAGCGCCACCCGGACGGCCGGGGCCGCCACCGCCGGGACGGCCAGCGCCACCCGGACGGCCTGCGCCACCGGGAGCCGGACGCTCGGTGCGGTTGGGCATCATGCCCGGGGTAGGACGGTTTCCTGCGGGGCCACCTGCGGGACGCGGAGCGCCCGGACGGGGAGCACCGGGGCGCGGAGCGCCCGGACGCGGACCACCGGAACCGGCTGCGGGGCGGGGACCGCCTGCGCCGGCCGCGGGACGCGGACCGCCGGGACGTTCGCCGTCAGTGCGGCCGCCGGAACGGGGCATGCCCTGCGATGTTGCGAAGGGGTTGTTGCCCGGACGGGGAGGACGCTCGCCGTCGCCACGGCCGCGGGGCATGCCCTGCGAGGTCGCGAACGGGTTGTTGCCCGGACGGGGACCGCCGGGCCGCGGTGCCTGGCTGCCCGGACGTGCCGGGGCAGGGGCTTCGGCCTTGGGTGCCGGACGGGCACCCGGCTTGGCGGAAATAGGACTTGCCGCAGCTGCGGGAGCCGCAGGCGCCGCCGGGGCTGGGGTCTCAGCCTTGGGGGCCGGAACCGGAGCCTTGGGCGCAGCGGGGCCCGGAGCCGGGCGGGATGCCGCGGGTGCGGCAGGTGCGGCAGGTGCCACGGGGGCTGCAACGCGAGGTGCTGCCGGGGCAGCGGCCTTTGCAGCGCCGGCACCCGGGTAGGCGTCGCGAAGCTTCTTCACGACCGGTGCCTCAATTGTTGAAGAGGCGGAGCGAACGAATTCGCCCAATTCCTGCAGTTTCGTCACTGCATCTTTGGAAGTAATACCGAGCTCTTTGGCGAGCTCATGTACGCGGACCTTGGCCACATTTCTCCTGTCTCGGTCCGCACCGAGCCAGGCACGAACCGTCTAATTCTTACTGCGGGCCCCTGCCGCGAACGCGGCGGATAGGCCCTGTGCAGAGCGCAACAAAGTTGTCATCGTTGCGCACTCATCGCTGGGAACTCATCGGGTTTCCATCAGTTTTCTGACCCGCTTTCAGGTTTGGACGGTTTTCCTGCTTTCACTTCAGTGTCCGCAGGGAGTATGACTGCCGCCAGGTAGCTTTCGACGGCGGTGACTTCACTTGCGCCCGCGAGGGCCCTTGCGAAAGCACGCCGTTTGCTTGCCAGCGTCAGGCATGTGGTGCTGGGGTGCAGCCACGCACCCCGGCCAGCCATCCGGCGTCGTTCATCCACCAGGACGACGGGTGACCCGCCGCCTTCGGCGACAAGCCGGATCAACTCGCTCCGCTGGCCTTGTTTCCGGCATCCGATGCAGGTGCGCACAGGCTGGTGCCTGGTGTGAAGCAGTTCAGTCACTGGGTGTATCAACCTGCCTCAGTGTCTTTACCTGTCTTCTGCGGTTCTGCTTTGCTCGGCGCGCCCTTGCCTTGCCGGGGTTGATGCCCCGCAAGTCGCGAGCACGCCAAAGCGCACGGATACCGGGCATAGGCCCGGTTCCATCTATTCTAAGCCCCCGAGGGCCCGGCCACCGAATCCACGAGGCGCGCGGATCCGGGGCTGGGCGCCATGTGGTCTGTTTAGTTGCCCTTGGCCGGAGCGGCGTCAGAGACGATGTCGATCCGCCAGCCGGTCAGCTTGGCTGCGAGCCGGGCGTTCTGGCCTTCCTTGCCGATGGCGAGGGACAGCTGGTAGTCCGGAACAACCACCCGGGCGGAGCGCGTGGCTTCGTCCGTGATAGTGACGGAATTCACGCGCGACGGCGACAGGGAGTTGGCGATGAAGGTCGCCGGGTCTTCGCTGAAGTCGACGATGTCGATCTTTTCGTCGTTGAGTTCAGTCATGACCGCGCGGACGCGGGAGCCCATTTCACCAATGCAAGCACCCTTGGCGTTGATGCCGGGAGTGTTGGCTTTGACGGCCATCTTGGTCCGGTGTCCGGCTTCGCGCGCCAGTGCCACGATCTCGACGGAACGGTCCGCGATCTCCGGGACCTCCAGTTCGAAAAGCTTCCGGACGAGGCCCGGGTGGGACCGCGACAGCGTGATGGAGGGTCCCTTGGCGCCGCGGTGGACGTCCACCACGAACGCACGCAGGCGGTTGCCGTGGGTGTACTTCTCCCCCGGCACCTGCTCGGGCGGCGGCAGCAGGGCTTCCACGGAACCGAGGTTCACCTGGATCATGTGCGGGTTGTTGCCCTGCTGGATCAGGCCGGCGACAAGCTCGCCTTCACGGCCCTTGAATTCGCCGAGGACGTTGTCGTCCTCGACGTCGCGCAGCCGCTGCAGGATGATCTGCCGTGCGGTGCTCGCCGCAATGCGGCCGAATCCCGCAGGTGTGTCCTCGAACTCGCCGATGGCTTCGCCGTCGTCGTCGATTTCCGTGGCCCAAATGGTCACATGTCCGCTCTTGCGGTCCAGCTCTGCACGGGCCTTTTCGAAAGCGCCCGGCGTCTTGTGGTAAGCCACCAGGAGCGCCTGC
Organism: Arthrobacter sp. FW306-2-2C-D06B; assembly: GCF_021789175.1. Lineage (NCBI taxonomy): Bacteria > Bacillati > Actinomycetota > Actinomycetes > Micrococcales > Micrococcaceae > Arthrobacter > Arthrobacter sp. FW306-2-2C-D06B. The sequence continues at coordinate 1,564,817 of NZ_CP084560.1, read as the reverse complement.
TCGATGGTGGGAATCAGGAGGTCCAGCGGGATTTCACGCTCACGCTCCAGGAGTCTCAGCGCACTCATGTCAATATCCATTAGGCCTCCTCGGAAGGTCCGTTGTACTCGTCTTCCAGCACGGCCTCGTTGAGGTGGCTGAACTCTATCTCGACTTTTCCTTGGCGGATCCTGTCGAAAGGAATTTTCACGGGTTCGCCTTGCTTGGGCTTCATGCCCTTCTTGACCTCTTGCTCGGGAACCAGGGTGACGCCGTCGTCGTCGACGGACTGGATACGCCCGGTCAGGTTCTCTCCCTGGATCACGTTGACCTTGACCATGCGTCCGCGGGCCCGGTGCCAGTGGCGGGGCTCCGTCAGGGGCCGGCCGACGCCGGGCGAGGAGACCTCGAGGTCGTAGGGGCGGCCGTCGGTGCGGGGATCGTTGTCGAGGATGTCCGAAAGGGCCCTGGAGATTTCCGCGATGACGTCCAGGCTGACGCCGCCGGTTTCCTCCTGGGGCAGGTCGATGACCACGTGGACTACCCGGTGCGAACCGGCAACCTGGATGGCGACATCCTCAAGATAGAGCCGGCTCGCCAGGACTGCAGGCTCCAGAAGCGCCTTCAGCCTGCTCTCCTCGGGGTTGCGGACCTCGTGTTGTGCTGGACTCGTCGGATCCGTTCCAGCCTGGTCTGTTGAAGTCGTGGCTTCCGAATGACTCACTGGCCAGCCGCCTCCCGATAGATGATGTTGTGACTACTAGCTTAACGACATTTACGGCGGCGTGGTGCACGGGGACTCCCTGTGGGAGACGCAACTTCTCCGCGAGCGTGACACCATAGTCTGTTGTGAACCACGAGACTGTTGAGAAACCACGGAGCCATGGCTGGATGAGGGCCCTCCTGCTGGCATTCCTCGCAGTCCTCGTCCTCGGAGTCGGCGCCGTGCTTGTCCCGCGGGACGCCGGAAAGCCCCAAGCGGTGCCGTTTTCCGAAACTGCCCGTTCGGACGCGCTCTCTTCGACCGAGACGCTCCTGGGCAGCGCATCGCTCCTGGAAAGCACGGACACTGTGATGTTGCTGACAAGCCAGGCGCAAGCGCTGCTGCAACCTTCCGGCTCTTCGGCATCGCATACCTCCACGGCTTCCCCAAGCCCCGGTGCCACCCAGGAGCGCCCGACGCGGGCCGGCTTTGTCTCCGCGCTCGCCTCGAGCGCTTCGCGTCGCTTGGCGGACGCCGCGGACGCCGCGGACGCCGACGGCGGCATGGCACGCCTGCTGGCCGCCGTCGGGACCGCCCAGCTGCTTGAGTCATCGCGCCTGGCCGCGACCTGGGGCTTGCCTGTACCGGCGACCCTGGCCGGGGCGAGTACCGCCCCGACCCCGCCACCCAGCTGCACTGCCTCGCCGGCCACGTCGACGGCACCGACACACGGAACGGCGCCCACCAAGGCCGATCTTCCTGCGGCCCTTGCAGGCGTGGTCAGCTCCGAACAGGAGGCGATCTATGCCTACCAAGTGGCCCTGACCAAGCTGGACGCGAAGGCGTCGGCGACGGCGGCCACCTGGTTGGCGCGCCATCAAGAGCTGCTCCGGGGAGCGGAGGCCCAGGGCCGGCTGCACTGCATCGCCACGCCTCCGCGGGAAGCCGGCTATCGCCTGCCTGGCACTTTCGCCGCCAATCCCGGACTCGCGCTGGGAAGCATGGAGGCCAGCTCGCTGACCGCGTATGCCGACCTCGTGGCATTGTCAGAGGGCGAGACACGCCAATGGGCTATCGACGGTCTTGTCGACGCCGCCAAACGCAGCCAGGCCTGGGGAACTCCGGTTGGCCCGTTCGCCGGACTGTCGATCGACAACACGGCGCTGCCCCCGTTGCGGTCGCTGCCGACCGGCACTCCGACTCCATAGGAAAGCCTTTCTTTGCTAGCGGCTGCAGTCTTCGGGTGCTTGGCTTGTACCATGGCTTCCATCGAAACAGCAGCCCTGCATGAGAACGAACCGCACGCCAACGACCTCGCCCACCGGCTCAACTGGCTTCGGGCAGGCGTCCTTGGCGCCAATGACGGAATCGTCTCCGTTGCCGCCATCGTGGTGGGCGTCGCCGGCGCCACGACGGACACCGGCGCCATCCTCACCGCTGGAGCGGCCGGACTCGTGGGTGGCGCGGTGTCCATGGCGCTCGGCGAGTACGTATCCGTCAGCAGCCAAAGCGACAGCCAAAAGGCGCTCATCGAGAAGGAACGGCGGGAGCTCGCCGAGGAACCCGAAGAAGAGCTGGCCGAGTTGACTGCGATCTACGAGGCCAAGGGCCTGCGGCCTGAAACCGCGCGCAAAGTCGCTGCGGAGTTGACGGAGCACGACGCCTTGGCCGCCCACCTTTCCGCCGAATTGAACATCGACGAGGATGACATCGTCAGCCCCTGGCATGCGGCCTTCGCGTCCGCCATTGCCTTCACCCTCGGCGCGGTGCTGCCCATGCTCGCGATTCTGCTCCCGCCCCCGGGGCTGCGTGTACCGCTGACCTTCATTTCCGTGCTGCTCGCGCTGGCAATCACCGGAGCAATAGGAGCATGGATCGGCGGCAGCTCGAAGACCCGCGCCGCCGTGCGCGTCGTCATCGGCGGAGCCCTTGCGCTTGCCGCAACGTTCTTCATCGGAAGCCTTCTGGGCTCCTCCGGAGTGGTCTGAACCGCTCCCGGACCGGCTTGGGTAGGCTGACGGTGATGACTACCTTCGTTTCCATCCCTGGCGACCTCCAGGCACGCTACTCCCGCACAGCGGAGGGGCGGGCGTGGCTCTCAGGGCTGCCCGGGCTGATCGACGCCAGCCTGGAACGATGGCAGCTGTCGGTTGACCTGGGACCCGGCGCGGAACCGTGGAACGGGCACGGCGGGATCGTCATTCCGGTGCTCTACAACGGCAGCCGTTCGGTGCTCAAGATAGCGTTCCCGCACGAGGAGGCCCTCGTTGAACGACATGCACTGGCCCTCTGGGGCGGTACCGGGGCCGTCAAGCTGCTCGACGCCGATGCCGCCTCCTGCGCAATGCTCCTGGAGCGGCTCGACGCCGTCAGCTGGCTGCAGGGCGCCCCGATGGATGAAGCCCGCGACGTCTGGGGATCGCTCGTGAAGGAACTCAGCATCGAACCGGACGAGCGGCCCGAATGGAAAGAGTTCGAGCACATAGCGGCCCGTGCCGAGCGCTGGAGCGATGAGTTGCCTGCAGACTGGGAGCAACTTGGGCGACCTTTCCCCCGCTGGCTCCTCGAAGCCGCGTTGGAGGTGTGCCAGACCCGGGGCGCCGTTGGGCGCCGGGCGGGCAGGGACGTCCTGGTGCATTGCGACCTGCATTTCATGAACATCCTGCCCCATCTCAATGGCGCTGCGTCCATCGGAGAACGCGCATACGTGGCGATCGATCCGCAACCGAAGATCGGAGAGGCGGAATTCGCCGTCGCCCCGATCTTGTGGAACCGCATCCGCGATCTCTCCACGACGGCTCCGGAAGTTGCCCTCCTGGAGCGGTGCGCGGATTTCAGCAGCGCGGCCGGCCTGGACGGCGAAGCGGCCCGGGAATGGAGCCTGGTCCGCGAGGTCGAAAACGCCCTGTGGTACGCCGGAAAACCGCGGCACGAGGGCGATCTGGCACGCTCGTTGTGGGTGGCCAGCACCCTCGCAGGACGGCCCCTGGACGGGCTGCCCGCCGCGCACGATCTGCCCGAACCGGGACTGGCAGCATCGAATTAGCTTCGGCGCCGGGTCGTCCGGACGTCCGGCTCAGCCGGTGGCTTCCAGCGCGTCTTTGACGGCCTGCACCGCGATATCCAGGTCTGCCGAATCCGTTGACCAGTTGGTCACCGAAACACGCAGGATATCCCTGCCCTGCCAGCGCGAACCGGACATCCAGACCCTTCCGTCGGCCATGATGAAGTCCGCTACCGCGCGGGTCCTCTCGTCTGAACCGAAGGCCAGGGACAACTGCGTGAACACCACTTCGTTGAGGACCTCGACGCCGGGTACTTCGGCGAGCCGCCGGGCCAGCTCCGCGGCACACTCCGCGCGTCCTGCGACAAGCTCCCGCACGCCGTCGCCACCCAAGGAGCGCAAGGCAGCCCACACGGGTACTCCCCTGGCACGGCGGGACAACTCGGGCACCTTCTCCATGGGGTCGCATGGGCCGTGGTCATCCTGCATCAAGTATTCGGCGTGCATACCGATGGCGGACCGCAGGGCAACGACGTCACGTACCGCAACGATTCCGGCGTCGTACGGCACGTTGAGGGTCTTGTGGGCATCGGTTCCCCACGAATCGGCCAACTCGACGCCCTCGACCAGATGCCGCAGTCCCGGCACGGCTGCCGCCCATAGGCCGAAAGCCCCGTCAACGTGGACCCAAGCTCCGTGATCCTTCGCGGCCGGAATCGCCTCGAGGAAAGGATCGAAGGCTCCGGAATGCAGGTTCCCGGCCTGGAGACACACGATTGCCGGACCGGAACCGGATTCCAACGCGGCCCGCAGCGCGGCTGGATCGATCCTGCCTTGATGGTCCGCTGCGACAACTTCGGGTGCGCCGAAGCCCAGGAAGCGCAGTGCCATGTCCAGGCTCTCGTGCCGCTCGGCTCCGACGAGGACACGCAGTTTCGGGGCGCCTTGGAGTCCCCCGGCGTTGACGTCCCAGCCGACGCTGGCCAGCTGGCGCCATCGGGCCGCCGCGAGGGCCGTGAAGTTGGCCATGCTGGCGCCGGTCGCGAATCCGACGTCGGAGCCATCAGGTAGGCCGAGAAGCTCAAGGAGCCATCGACCGGCAGCCTCTTCGATCCCGGCAGTTGCGGGCGTCGCGAAGCGCAGACCCGAGTTCTGGTCCCACGCGGAAACCATCCAGTCCGCGGCCATGCCTGCCGGCACCGTACCGCCGATGACCCAACCGAAGAAGCGTCCCGATTGCATGGCCATCAGCCCGGGCTCGGCGTGTTCGGCGAGGAAATCTATGACCGAAGCCGGGTCCAGTCCGCTGGCCGGCAAGGGTCCGCCGAAGACCGCCGTGATGCCATCGGCGGTCTTGCTTGGCCGTACCTGCCGCCCGGGCAAGGCCCTCAACCACTCCCGGGTGTGTTCCCAAGCTCGTTCGAGTGCCCGTTCATAGTCGCCGGAATCGACCCACATGAGTGCATGCTACGCCCGGGGGATCGCTCCGGCCATCGCTGGCGGCAACCAAACGCTACTTGGCGAAGTAGTCGTTCCAGACGTCCACGCCGAGTTTGATGATCAACGCGCCGACCACGATCAGGAACACAATCCGTACAAAGCCACTGCCTTGTTTCACGGCGGTCCGCGCGCCCAGGTAGCCGCCGGCCATGTTGGACAGGCCGAGCACCGCGCCGACGCCCCACAGCAGCGATCCGTGCGGCAGGAAGAAGAACAGGGCACCGGCGTTCGTGGCCATGTTGACGATCTTCGCCTTGGCGCTGGCCTCCAGGAAGGCATAGCCCATGGCGGAGACGAGGGCGATCACCAGGAACGAGCCTGTTCCGGGACCAATCAGGCCGTCGTAGAACCCGATCACCCCACCAATGGCGCAGGCCACCACGTAGTGCGTGTGGCCGTCGTGACGCAGGGCGGTCAACTCGCCTGCATCGGGCCGCAGGGCGGTGAAGAGCGCGACGGCGATCAGCGCCACCACGATGATGGGTTTGAACACGCTGGCGGGAAGGTTGGCGGCCAGGACGGCTCCGCCGAAACTGCCCGCGAGGGCAATCACCGCCATCGGTATGGCCGTCTTGAGGTCAGGACCAACCCGGCGGTAGTAAGTGACAGCGCTGGTTGTCGTCCCGAAGATGGAGCCCATTTTGTTGGTGGCCAGCGCCTGGACCGGGGTGATCCCCGGAACCAGGAGCAAGGCGGGGAGCTGGATCAGTCCCCCGCCGCCAACCACAGCGTCTATCCAGCCGGCTGCGAATCCAGCCACCACGATCATGATGAGCGTGGTGAGCTGGACCGACTCGAAGCCGGAGATCACTTCTGGCGTACGGCGTTGACCACGTAGTCGGCAGCCTTCTCGACTGCCACGTTTTCGGCCTCACCTGTGCGACGGTCCTTGATCTCCACAACACCGTCCACCAAGCCACGGCCTACCGCCACGATGGTGGGGACGCCGACGAGCTCGGCGTCACCGAACTTCACGCCCGGGGAAACCTTGGGGCGGTCGTCGTAAATCACGTCGAGGCCTGCGGCCTCGAGTTCGGCGGAGAGCTTCTCGGCCGCCGCGAAGATTTCCTCGCCACGTCCGACGGCGACCACGTGGACGTCCGCGGGGGCCACGGAGCGCGGCCAGATCAAGCCACGGTCGTCGTTGTTGGCCTCGGCGAGGGCGGCCACGGCACGGGTCACGCCGACACCGTACGAGCCCATGGTGACCACAACCTGCTTGCCGTTCTGGTCAAGGACCTTCAGGTCGAGGGCCTCGGCGTACTTGCGGCCGAGTTGGAAGATGTGGCCCATTTCGATGCCGCGGGCAGTCTCCAGGGGACCGGAGCCGTCCGGGGCTTCGTCTCCGGCGCGGACTTCGGTGCATTCAATGACGCCATCCCAGGCGAAATCGCGTCCGGCTACGAGGCCGAAGACGTGCTTGCCGTCCTCGTTCGCTCCGGTGACCCAGCTGGTGCCCGAGACAACCCGGGGGTCAACAAGGAAGAGCAACTTGGACGTGCCTTCGAGCCCGAGAACGGCCTCGCCGAGGACCAGTCCGGGGCCGATGTAGCCCTTGACGAGTTCCGGGATCTTCTTGAGGTCTTCCTCGTTGGCCGCTTCGAGCCCGATCTCCCCGGCAATGGGCAGGAACGAACCGATGTTGGCTTCGACGCGCTTGAGGTCCACCGCGCGGTCACCGGGAACGCCGATGACCACGATCTGGCGCTCGCCGGTGGGCAGCGTGACGGCGAGGACCACATTCTTGAGGGTGTCGGCGGCAGTCCAGGCGCCGCCGTCGGAATCGCTGCGCGGGGCGAGCTGGTTGGCAGCCGTCACGAGGGTGTCGATCGTGGGCGTGTCCGGGGTGTCCAGGACCCGCGCGGGAGGCGCGTTGCTGAAGTCGATCTCGGCCGGGGCCACGGTGGTCACGGCTTCGACGTTGGCGGCGTAGCCGCCCGCCGAGCGCACGAAGGTGTCCTCGCCGATCTCGGTAGGATGCAGGAATTCCTCGCTCTTGGATCCGCCCATGGCGCCTGCCGTGGCGGCAACGGGGATGACCTCAAGGCCAAGGCGCTCGAAGATTTTCAGGTACGCGGCGCGGTGGGCCGCGTAGCTCGCGTCCAGGCCGGCGTCGTCGACGTCGAACGAGTAGGAATCCTTCATGATGAATTCGCGGCCGCGGAGGAGGCCTGCCCGGGGGCGTGCTTCGTCGCGGTACTTGTTCTGGATTTGGTACAGGCTCAGCGGCAGGTCCTTGTACGAGGAGTACAGGTCCTTGACCAGGAGGGTGAACATTTCCTCGTGCGTGGGGGCGAGAAGGTAATCGGCACCCTTGCGGTCCTGGAGGCGGAACAGCCCCTCGCCGTATTCGGTCCAGCGGTTGGTGGCCTCGTAGGGTTCCCGGGGCAGCAGCGCCGGGAAATGGACTTCCTGGGCGCCGATGGCGGCCATTTCCTCGCGGATGATCTGCTCCACCTTGCGCAGGACGCTCAATCCCAAAGGAAGCCACGTGTAGATGCCCGGTGCGGCACGGCGGATGTAGCCGGCGCGGACCAGGAGTCTGTGGCTTGCGACTTCGGCGTCGACGGGATCTTCACGCAAGGTGCGCAGGAACAGCTGGGAGAGGCGAAGGACCACGGGTCAGAATCCGTTTCTATGGCAAGAGCTGGCAAAAACTACTGTGTACCAATCTACCGGCTTGTGGCTGAGGAACCTGCCGGGCCCGTCCCCCGCATTCCTCCCCGGTTCCCCGGAAAGCAAAGCCTCCCCAAACGAAGATGAGCCACGCCATGGTGCGAGGAAGCCCCTGGCCGCTGGGCGGCTGGTCATCCTGCCATGGCGTGGCTCAGCGGCCGGTCGGCCGCGGGCGCTGTCCTGGAGGCTTAGTCAGACCTGTCGAATGCCTTCGAAGGATCAACGCTTACAGCCATTTGGTTTGTGTTTCCTCTCTGAAACCGCCCGCGCCCCAGCGACACGGCTGGTTCTGAATTTATGTGATGGCGGACACTTTTTTCAAGGGCTTGGACTTATCAATATTTGTCGGTGTGCGGGCCATAGCGCTAGCAACGAACAACGCGGGGTCACTTAGCGCCCATCCGGAGGTCCGACATGGGCCGTAAGTGACCCCGCGTTGCAGAACGAAGGGCCAGATCCGTCCCCGAGGCTCACAGTTGACGAGCCTTTGTATCGGACTTACCTTTTATTCATCGCCTGATGAATAAATCGGAGGCCGCGATGTCCCACAGCGCGTCAGGAAGTATCACCCAGGGCATGCCCCCGGCGCCCCCGGCGGTCACAGTGGAGGGCCTGCACGTCACGCGCGGCCGCAAGAAGATCCTGCGCGGTTTGGACTTCGCCATGCAGCCTGGGCGCATCACGGGCCTGCTTGGACCGTCCGGGAGCGGCAAGACAACCCTCATGCGCTGCATCGTAGGAGTCCAGCGACTGACAGCCGGCAGGGTGGAAGTATTGGGCCGTCCAGCGGGTGCGCCGTCATTGAGGCACGACGTCGGATACGTCACCCAGGCGCCGAGCGTCTACACGGACCTGAGCGTCGAGGCGAACGTCAGGTATTTCGGAGCCATGCACGGCGTGTCGGCGACCGACACCGCGAAGGCGATTGCCGCCGTCGGGCTCGAATCACTGGCACGGCGGAAGACAGAAGACCTTTCCGGTGGTGAATTCAGCCGGGTTTCGCTGGCCTGCGCGCTCGTTTCGCATCCGAAGCTGCTGGTCCTCGACGAACCGACGGTTGGCTTGGATCCGGTACTGCGTGCCGAGCTGTGGGAACGGTTCGCCGCGATGGCCGAATCGGGCACCACCTTGCTGGTGTCCAGCCACGTCATGGAAGAGGCCTCGCACTGTTCCTCGTTGCTCCTGCTCCGCGACGGCCTGCTGCTGGCGCAGCTCAGTCCGGCGGAACTCAGCGAACGGGGACACAGCAACGATCTGGAACAGGCCTTCCTGCACATCATCCAGGAAACGAGCGCCACTTCGAACCGCCGGGGTGCAGATGAAAGCCAGGTGGCGTCATGAATCCACGGATGATGTTTGCCACCACCAGAAGGGTCTTGGAGCAGCTGCGGCACGACCACCGCAGCGTCGCGCTCATCATGGTGGTTCCCGCCCTGCTGCTCACGGGCGTCTACTATCTCTTCGAGAACGAGACCTTGCCACCCGGATTCCCCCGGACCTTTGACCGTGTGGGACTCATGATGCTGGCCATTTTCCCGTTTGTGGTGATGTTCCTGGTCACGTCGATCACGATGTTGCGCGAAAGGACGTCCGGGACGCTGGAGCGGCTCCTGACGACGCCCATCCACAAAGCCGATCTCCTGTTCGGCTACGCGTTGGCGTTCTCCATCATGGCCGCCCTGCAATCGCTTGTCGCCACGGCCGTGGCCTACTGGATCTTCAATCTGGACATCAAGGGCGGTCCTGGTTACGTCGTGATGATCGCCGTCATCAATGCGGTGCTGGGTGTCGCGCTTGGCCTCTTGTGCTCAGCCTTTGCGCGGACCGAGTTCCAAGCGGTGCAGTTCATGCCGGTGGTGGTGATACCGCAGATCCTGTTGTGCGGACTCTTCGTGGCCAGGGACCACATGAACAGCCTCCTGGAGGGTATTTCCAATGTGCTGCCGCTGACGTTTTCGGTCGATGCGCTCCAGCAGATCGCCGACAACGCCGAGGCGACGCAGGCCATGTGGCAGGATGCCGGGGTCATGGCGGCGATCGTTGTGGGAGTTTTGGTCCTGGCCTCATTCACCCTCCGACGGCGGACCTCATGAGCGGCGCCTTGCCTCCCGTGCGACGGGGACGCCGCAGCGGCGGAAGCGACTCCCGCGAACTGATCCTGGCCACAGCGCGCCGGCTCTTCGCCGAGCACGGTTTCGACGGCACGAGCCTGCGGCAAGTGGCCCGGGAAGCCGAGGTGGATCCGGCCATGGTCCACCATTTCTTCAAGGGCAAGGACGAACTTTTCGCCCAGAGCATCGAACTCCCGGCGGATCCCGACGAGGTCCTTGCCGGCGTCGAGTCGTTGGATCCGGCCCAACGCTCGGAAGCGATAGTCCGCGCCGTGGTGCGTCTGTGGGAAAGCCCGGCGCAACACGGGCTTGTCGCGTTCGTCAGGGGAACGATCGGTTCCAAGGCCAAGACCGCCTTGCTGCGCGAGATGGTGGCGAGGACCATCCTCTCCCGCATCACGGCAGGGCTTCCCGGTTCCCCCGCAGAAGCGAAAATGCGCGGCAACCTCGTCGCCACGCAAATGGTGGGGCTCATGCTGATGCGCTACGTGGTCCGGCTGGAACCGCTGGCTTCGGCCTCCCAGGAGGAAGTGGTCCGGCTCGTGGCCCCGAACGTCCAGCACTACCTCACCGGCGAGCTCGCCCCTCCCAACTAGCTCGCAGTTGTTGTCGTTATGAGGCGTCAAAACGACAACAAATGCGAGTCAGTTGGGCCAGTCAGTAGAGAACCGTGGCGAACGTTCCGAGGCGTTGGAAGCCGACCCGCTCGTACGTGGCGCGCGCCCTGGTGTTGTATTCGTTGACGTAGAGGCTCGTGATCGGCGCGAACTGCTGCGCCAGGACAACCACTCCCGCCATGTACCCGGCGCTGAGTCCCTGGCCGCGGAACTCGGGGTTCATCCAGACGCCCTGCACCTGGGTGGCCTGCGCCGTGACCGCCCCGAGTTCGGCTTTGAACTTCACGGTCCCGCCGGCGTCGATGTGCACCAAGGAATGGCCCTGCCGGATCAGTCCAGCCACCCTGCGGCTGTAGAAGTCCTCGCTCCCGAGAAAGGGCGAATAACCCACTTCCTCTTCGAACATGGCTGCGCAGGCGGGCAGGATCCGGTCGAAATCCGCGATGTTTCCGAAGCCGAGCCGCGGATTGGGTTCGACGGCGGGTGGCCCCGAGATCGCCAGCAGCGGCTGGTCGGCCCGTACTTCGTGGGCGAAATGCCCCAATTGCTCCAAACGGGAATGGAGCGCGAGCACGGTCTCCGCGGGCCCGAAGATCGAGGCGTAGCGACGTCCGGCCCGGTGTGCAACCGCCGCAACGCGGGAAGCCAGTCCGGGGTCCAGTTGCACCGGAACCAGGTTGGCGCCGGCCCAGCAGGCACCTACCAGTGCGTCGCCGTCGAACACTCCAAAGACGCTCGCGCCACCGGAAGTGGGTGCGGCGCTCCCCGACGAATCGAGGTGCGCCAGAATGAAGACGTTCGCTACCGGGTCTTCCATCGCGAGCACGCGAAGGGCCCGGGTGTCGGCCGCGCCGAGTACCCGGACGGAAAGCCCATCGGCGGCTGTCTCGTTACGAGACGCTAACCACGGGGCTACCCTTGACAGCATCTTCGCCATCGGCCTCCCCCATCTCTTCGGCGATACGCATGGCCTCTTCGATCAGTGTCTCAACAATCTGGCTCTCGGGGACAGTCTTAATGACTTCGCCCTTCACGAAGATCTGTCCCTTGCCGTTTCCGGAGGCCACACCGAGATCGGCTTCACGTGCCTCGCCCGGACCGTTCACGACGCAACCCATGACGGCGACGCGCAACGGAATCTCCATTCCTTCAAGCCCGGCCGTGACCTGCTCAGCCAGCGTGTAGACGTCGACCTGGGCGCGTCCGCATGAAGGGCAGGAGACGATTTCGAGCTTGCGGGGGCGCAGGTTGAGCGACTGCAGGATCTGGTTGCCGACCTTGATCTCCTCAACAGGCGGCGCGGAAAGGGACACCCGGATGGTGTCGCCGATGCCCCGGGACAGAAGCGCTCCGAAGGCCGTCGCGGACTTGATGGTGCCCTGGAAGGCCGGTCCGGCCTCGGTCACGCCAAGGTGCAGGGGCCAGTCGCCCTTTTCGGCAAGCATCTCGTAGGCCGCCACCATGATGACGGGGTCGTTGTGCTTGACGGAGATCTTGAAATCGTTGAAGCCGTGTTCCTCGAACAACGAAGCTTCCCACACGGCTGACTCCACGAGGGCTTCCGGGGTGGCCTTGCCGTACTTCTTCAGGATGCCCGGCTCCAGGGAACCGGCGTTGATGCCGATCCGGATGGACGTTCCGTGGTCCTTGGCGGCCTTGGCGATTTCCTTCACCTGGTCGTCGAACTTGCGGATGTTGCCCGGATTGACGCGCACAGCGGCGCAACCGGCTTCGATCGCGGCGAAGACGTACTTCGGCTGGAAGTGGATGTCCGCGATGACGGGAATCTGGGACTTGCGGGCGATGATCGGCAGTGCCTCGGCGTCGTCCGCGGAAGGGCAAGCGACACGCACGATGTCACAGCCGGATGCCGTCAGCTCCGCGATCTGCTGCAGCGTGGCGTTGATGTCCGTGGTGGGCGTGGTGGTCATCGATTGCACGCTGATGGGCGAATCGGAGCCGACGCCGACCGAACCCACCTTGATCTGGCGGGTCTTGCGGCGGGGCGCGAGAACGGGGGGCGGGGCTGACGGCATTCCCAGGCTGACCGAGGTCACGTGGACTCCTTGGGTTGAAATGGGTGGATCGTAAGGCCGGGGACAGGACCCCGGCCGGTCATGCTGCTAGGAAGCGTGAGCGGCAAGCATTCCGATAATGGGGTTCCACTCCGAGGTCCGGATGCCTGCGATCCCCCGGACGGCGGCGAACGGATCCTCCTTCAGCGTGGCGTTCAGCTCGGACTCGTCGGCGGCCTCAAGCAGCAGCAGCGCACCCGCGCCATCGGTGTATGGGCCGCTCGCCAGCAGGGTTCCCTGCTCGGCGAGGCTGGCGAGCCAGGCGCGGTGGGCAGGGCGGTTCGCGTCGCGCACCTCGGCGGACTCGGCGTCGTACACATACTCAACAGCGAAAACAGTCATATGGATAGCCTATCCCCCAAGCCCAATCGAGATCAGCCGAAGAGGTTGACGGGCTTGACGATGTCCGCGTAGATCAGCAAAGCGCTCATGGCCATGAGGACACTCGCCACGACGTAGGTAAGCGGCAGGAGCTTGGCGATGTCGAAGGCGCCTGGATCCGGTTTGCCGAACAGCTTCGCGATTCGACGCCTGGCTCCTTCGTAGAGCGCGCCCGCCACGTGTCCGCCGTCGAGCGGCAAGAGCGGAACCAGGTTGAACACGGCGAGGGCGAAGTTCAGCCCGGCGAGGAGGCCCACGAGGGCGCTGATGCGGGATTGCAGCGGAACCTGATCCATGGCAGCCACTTCGCCGGCCACCCGGCCGACTCCCACCACGCTGATGGGGCCGTTGGGATCGCGCGGTTCGGAGCCGAAAGCCGCTTGCGCCACGCCGACCACCCTGGCGGGGAGGTTGAGGATGACTCCCGCGATTTGCTTGATGTTCTCGCCGGCCATCGGAAGAACGGTCGACGCCGGTTGAGGAACCATGGCGGTCTGCGCACCGATGCCGAGGAAGCCGACTTCCTCGTACAGCGGCTTGCCGTCCGCGCCCTTGGCCTGCTGGCCGTTGTCGCCGATGACGGGCCGCGCGGACAGCACGGGAGTGACTTGGGTGGTGACGCTCTTGCCGCCACGGTCCACGGTGATCTGCACGGCCTTGCCGGCGGATGCGCGGATCCACCCGCTCATTTCAGCCCAGCTCGTCACGGGCTTCCCGTCGAAGCTGGTGACGACGTCGTTGGGCTGGAGCTTTGCCACTGCTGCCGGCGTCAATTGGCAGTTCGGGGAATTCGGATCGACGGTCTCGCCGGCCTTCACTTGGCACTTTGACACTTCGGCAATGGTGGTGGTTGCCGTGGACACGCCGAAGCCCATCAGCAGCACCGCGGTCAGCACCAGGCCGATGAGCAGGTTCATCGCCGGGCCACCCAGCATGATGATGACCTTTTTCCAGACCGGCAGCCTGTAGAAGACCCGGTTCTCGTCCCCGGGGCCCACTTCCTCGTGCGCCGCGGACCGGGCCTCGGTGGCAAGGGTCTGGAACATGCCGGTGCTCGACGGCCTGACGCTGCCATCTTGCTTGTTGGGCGGGTACATGCCGATCATGGCCACGTAGCCGCCCAGCGGGATGGCCTTGACGCCGTACTCGGTCTCGCCTTTCCGCGTGGACCACAGGGTAGGGCCGAAACCGATCATGTATTTCGTGACGCGCACCTTGAACAGCTTGGCGGGAAGCAAGTGCCCCACCTCGTGCAGCGCAATGGAGACGGCCACGCCGATCGCGACGAAGACGACTCCGAGAATGAACAGAATGACGGGATTCATGCCTTGAGTACTGCTTCCTAAAGGGTGCTGTTGGCTAAACGATCGTGGGTGCGCGTGCGTGCCCACCTCTCAGCATCCAACACAGAGTCCACCGTCAGCTCCAAGGATCCTGAATGTTCGCTGAGGACGGACTCCACCGTGTCCACGATGTCGGTGAAGCGGATCCTCCCGGCGTGGAATGCTTCCACCGCCTCCTCGTTGGCCGCGTTGAAGACTGCCGGAAAAGTGCTCCCCTGCTTCGCGGCGTCCTTGGCCAGCTCCACGGCCGGGAAGGCCACCGAGTCAAGGGGTTCGAACGTCCAACTGGTCGCCTGGCTCCAGTCGCAGGCCTTGGCGGCGCCGGGCACGCGGTCCGGCCACCCGAGTCCCAGGGCGATAGGGAGCCGCATGTCCGGCGGAGAGGCTTGGGCAATGATGGAGCCGTCCACGAATTCCACCATGGAGTGCACCACGGATTGCGGGTGCACCACGACGTCGATCCTGTCCAGGGGGACGTCGAACAGCAAGTGCGCTTCGATGACCTCCAGGCCTTTGTTGACCAAGCTGGCCGAGTTGGTGGTGACCATGGGGCCCATGTCCCACGTGGGGTGGGCTAGGGCCTCCGCCGGGGTGACGTCCCGGAGTTGCTCGCGGCTGCGGCCCCGGAACGGTCCGCCGGAAGCAGTCAGGATGAGTTTCTCGACCTCTTTGTCGGTTCCCGCGCGGAGGCATTGGGCGATGGCCGAGTGCTCGGAATCCACAGGCACGATCTGGTCAACGGCTGCCGCGGCCTTCACGAGTGCACCGCCCACGATCAGGGATTCCTTGTTCGCTAAGGCCAGGACGGCGCCGGATTTGAGGGCTGCCAGCGTCGGTGCCAGCCCGATGGACCCCGTGATGCCGTTGAGCACGACGTCCGCTTCGATCGCGGCAATCTTGGTGGAGGCGTCCGCTCCCGCGATGATCGCCGGATCGTAGTTCCGGAGCCCGGCAGCGGAGGCGGCAGCGCCGATGAGTTTCTGGAGTTCATGGGGATCGCCGTAGGCGATGCCGACTGCCTGGGCCTTGGTGTGCACGGCCTGTTGCGCGATGAGTTCCAAGTTCCCGCCGCCGGCGCTCAGGGCCACGACCTCGAAGAGATGGGGGGCGGCGTCGACGACGTCAATCGCTTGTGTGCCGATGGAACCAGTGGACCCGAGGAGGATGATCTTGCGCGGCTGCATTGCTTAAGTATCCCGCACCCCAGGCGTAGCGTTGGTTTGTGGACTGGGTCTCGTGGTTCGAGGCGCCGGACTATGAATTCGCCCGGCAGGTGCTCCAGCGTGGCACGGCCGCGCTCTATTTCATCGCGTTCCTGTCCAGCCTCAACCAGTTTCCCGCGCTCCTTGGTGAACATGGGCTCCTGCCTGTCGCGAGGTTCGTGGACGGACACAGGCTTTTGCGCAGGCCCAGCCTGTTCCGCTGGAAGTATTCGGACAGTTTGCTCCGTACCGTTTGTGCCGCCGGGCTTGCCGTTTCCCTGGCGCTCGTGGGCGGGCTGCCGCAGCTGGGTCCGCCGTGGCTTCCCTTGGCCGCGTTCCTGGTTTTGTGGTTGCTCTACATGTCCATCGTCAACGTCGGCCAGACCTTCTACGGCTTCGGTTGGGAGATGCTGCTGCTGGAAATGGGCTTCACTGTGGCCTTCCTCGGTTCGGAACAGACTCCCCCGCCCAGGACCATCCTGATCCTGCTCGTATGGCTCCTGTTTAGGCTGGAATTCGGCGCGGGCATGATCAAGATCCATGGCGGAAGCGAGTGGCGTGATTTAACCGCCCTGTACTACCACCACGAGACGCAGCCCATGCCCGGGCCGTTGAGCCGCCAGGCGCACCTCCTGCCTAAGCCACTGCACCGCCTGGAAGTGCTCGGCAACCACTTCGCCCAGCTGGTGGTGCCGTTCTTCCTGTTCGCTCCGCAGCCATTGGCCACCATGGCCGCCGGAATCGTGGTCTTCACGCAACTCTGGCTTGTGGGCAGCGGGAACTTCGCGTGGCTCAATTGGTCTGCGATCGTGCTTGCCTTCGCCGCGGTGAGTGACCCTGTGGCCCATGCCGTGCTGCCTTTCATACCGCTACAGCGGCACCCGGCCACGGCCCAGACCCCGGTGTGGTGGCTCGCCGTCGTACTCGCAGTGACGGCGCTCCTCCTGGTGCTCAGCTATTGGCCCGTCCGCAACCTGCTCTCGCGGGAACAGCTCATGAACGCCAGCTTCAACCGATGGCAGTTGGTCAACACCTACGGGGCGTTCGGCACGGTGACGCGGCACCGGGTGGAGATCGTGGTGGAGGGCACCCAGTCCGACGTTCCCGTCGATGAGGCCGATTGGCGCGAATACGGATTCAAGGGCAAGCCGGGCGATGTCCGCCGGCTGCCCCGGCAGTGGGCGCCTTACCACCTGCGTCTCGACTGGTTGATGTGGTTCCTGCCCTTGCGCACGGTGCACGAGGAGTGGTTCTACGCGTTCTTGGGCAAACTGCTCGACGCCGACCGGCCCACTTTGCGCTTGTTGCGCCAGGACCCGTTCGACGGCGCTCGGCCGCGTTGGGTGCGGGCGCGCAGCTTCCTTTACCGATTCGCCACGCGGGCCGAGTTCCGCGAAACGGGCCAGCGCTGGATCCGGATGGAGCTGTACGAGGTCATCGCCCCGTTGTCGCTGCCGAAGCAACGACGGCGCAGCTAATAGACCCGGCTGGAACGACTTTTCAGGAAAGCCGGGCCCTGCGCAGCGTGGATTCGGCGTGTTTCAGGATGGGGCCGTCCACCATTTTTCCTTTGTACTGGAACACGCCGGTTCCGGCCGCGGCCGCGGCGTCAAGCAGTTCCCGGGCCCCTGCGACGGCATCCGGCGACGGTGCGTAGGCTTCGCGGACAACGGCAACCTGGTTCGGGTGGATGCAGGCCTTGGCACCGAATCCGCTAGCCACGGCGTCGGCGGATTCCGCGGCCAGGCCGGCGAGGTCGGGAATGTCGACGTAGACCGAGTCGATGGCTTCCTTGCCTGCGGCTTTGGCGGCCAGCAGCACGCTAGAGCGTGAGTGCGTTGCGACGGAGCGGTAGCCGCCGTCGTCCTTGCGGCTCGAGGTGCCGCCCATGGAGGCGATCAGGTCCTCGGCGCCCCACATGAGCCCGACGACGTTGGGAGCCTGGGCGATCTCAGCCGCGTTGACGATTCCTTTGGCCGTCTCGCACAGCGCGATGACGTGGTAACCCTCGAGGGCCTTCAGCTGTTCACCGGTCTCGGCCTTGGCCAGCATGACGGTGCGGTAAGGGGTGTGCGCGAGGCAGTGCAGGTCCTTTTCGAAGTCCGGAGTGCCCACTGGATTGACGCGCACGATCGTGCGGCTGGGGTCGAGCTCGGCGGTCTCCCCGCCGGAGCCGAGCTGGGCGAGGATGGCGCCCCGGGCCCGCTTCTTGTCTGCGGGCGCGACGGCGTCCTCGAGGTCTACGATGACGGCGTCGGAACGCTCGGCGGCCTTTTGGAACCGTTCCGGACGGTCGGCGGGGCAGAAAAGCAAAGCGGGGCCCATGGTGAAGGTCATGTATTGATTGTCCCCTGTTGCGCCTCCAGATGCGCGGTCCGGGTCCACATGAGGCAGGCCCGCGTGGCGAGCGCCACAACTTTCCCATCCTGGTTGCGGCCCGTGTGCTGCATGGTCACCACGCCCTGCCCTGGGCGCGACGACGACTCCCGTTTCCCGGTGACGACAGTCTCCGTGTAGAGGGTGTCGCCGTGGTAGAGCGGGTGGGGGAAAGAGACGTCCGTGAGGCCCAGCTGGGCGATGATGGTGCCCTGCGTCAGTTGCGTGACGGACTGTCCCACCATGGTGGACAGGGTGAACATCGAGTTCATGAGCCGCTGCCCGAAGGGCTGCGTGGCACTCCAGGCCGCGTCCAAGTGAAGGGCTTGGGTGTTCATCGTCAGCGTGGTGAACAGGACGTTGTCCGTTTCGGTGACTGTCCGCCCGGGCCGGTGGGCGTAGACAACGTCTTCCTCGAGTTCCTCGAAGTACAGCCCCCGCTGTTCGACAATGCGCGGCTCGGGGACCCGGGACTCGGCGTCCGCGGTCATACAGTCAGCTCCTGGTCCTCTTCGAAGAGCTCGACGCCGGTCGCGGCCGCCACGTCCTCGGCGGAGACATTCGGTGCCAGCTCGCGCAGGACGAGCCTGGAGGCCCCGCCTTCGGAGACGACGTCGATCACGGCAAGGTCGGTGATAATCCGGTCCACGCAGCCCTTCCCCGTGACGGGCAACGAGCATTCCTTGACGATCTTGGGCTTGCCGTTGCGGTCCACGTGCTCCATCATGACGATCACTCGCTTGGCGCCGAAGACCAGGTCCATGGCGCCGCCCATGCCCTTGACCATTTTGCCGGGGATCATCCAATTGGCCAGGTCCCCATTGGCCGCGACCTCCATCGCGCCAAGCACTGCTACGTCCACATGTCCGCCGCGGATCATGCCGAACGACGTTGCCGAGTCGAAGAACGCGGCGCCCGCATTGACGGTGACCGTTTCCTTGCCGGCGTTGATCAGATCGGGGTCCACGGCGTCCTCGGCCGGGTAGGGGCCGACGCCCAGGATCCCGTTCTCCGAATGCAGGATCACCTCGACCCCCTCGGGGATGTAGTTCGGGATCAGGGTGGGCATGCCGATCCCGAGGTTGACGTATTGCCCATTGGTGAGTTCACGGGCCACGCGGGCAGCGAGTTCGTTCCGCGTCCAGCCTTTGCCCTCGTGGTGGTCGGCGCCGGCGCGGCGGTATTCGTGCCTGACGGCCTCGGGACGCGGCGGCACATCCTGGGTGATGTTCGGTTCCATGGCTACGCTCCTGCCTGCTCGGTGGGAGACGCCGGGGTCAACGCGACGGTCCGCTTTTCGATGCGTTTCTCCGTGTCCGGTGCCACCACGACCCTCTGGACGAAGATGCCCGGAGTGTGGATATGTTGCGGATCGAGCTCGCCGGGTTCCACAAGCTCTTCGACCTCGGCGATGGTGATCCGGGCCGCCATGGCGCACAGCGGGTTGAAATTCATGGCCGTCGCATGGAAGACGAGGTTCCCGTGGCGGTCGCCCTTCCAGGCGTGGACCAGCCCGAAATCGGGTGTCAGGGATTCCTCCAGGACATAGTCCGCGCCGTTGAAGGTGCGCACTTCCTTGGGTGAGGACGCGATCGCCACGTTCCCGTCGCCGTCGTACTTCTGCGGAAGGCCGCCTTCCGAGACCTGTGTCCCGACGCCGGCCGCCGTGAAGAACGCGGGGATGCCGGCCCCGCCGGCGCGCAGTTTCTCGGCCAGGGTGCCTTGCGGGGTGAGGACCACCTCAAGTTCTCCGGCGAGGTACTGCCGCGCGAACTCCTTGTTCTCACCGACGTAGGAGCTGATGGTCCGGCGGATACGCCCGTCCCTCAGCAGGATGCCCAGGCCCCAGTCGTCCACGCCGCAGTTGTTGCTGACGGTTTCAAGGTCCTTGGTGCCTTGATCGTGGAGCGCATCGATCAGCGCCACCGGGATACCGCACAAGCCGAACCCGCCGACGGCGAGAGAGGCGCCGTCGTGGATGTCCTTCACCGCTTCCGCGGCGCTGGCAACAACTTTGTCAATCATCGTTTACCTTCCCTGACGGTCAAAGGCCCAGCTCGCGGGCGATGAGCATCAACTGGACCTCAGTGGTCCCTTCCCCGACTTCCAGGATCTTGGAGTCGCGGTAGTGCCGTGCCACCGTGAATTCGTTGATGAAGCCATAGCCACCGAACACCTGGGTGGCGTCCCGTGCGTTGTCCATGGCTGCCTCGCCTGCGACCATCTTAGCGATGGCCGCTTCGGTCTTGAACGGCTTGCCTGCGAGCATCCGCGCGGCCGCATCGTAGTAGGCAAGGCGTGCCGTGTGGGCCCGTGCCTGCATGCGGGCGATCTTGAACTGGATGGCCTGGTACTTGCCGATGTTCTGCCCGAACGCGACGCGTTCCTTGGCGTATTTCACGGACAAGTCGACGCAGCCCTGGGCCGCGCCTGTGGCGAGCGCGGCGATGGCGATGCGGCCTTCGTCCAGGATCGACAGGAAGTTGGCGTAACCCCGTCCCTGGACGCCGAGCAGGTTCTCTTCCGGCACGCGGACGTTGTTCAGTGTCAGCGGGTGCGTGTCGGAAGCGTTCCAGCCCACCTTGTTGTAGGCCTTTTCCGCGGTGAAACCGGGCGTATCGGTGGGAACCAGGATGGTGGAGATTTCCTTCTTGATGCTCCCGTCCTTGCGTTCGTGCTGCCCGGTGACGGCGGTGACGGTGACGAGCCGGGTGATGTCGGTCCCGGAGTTGGTGATGAACTCCTTGTTGCCGTTGATGACCCAGTTTTTTGCGTCTCCGACGCCCTCGAGGCGCGCGTGCGTCTTGGTGCCTCCGGCGTCCGAACCCGCTTCCGGCTCAGTCAGGCCGAAGCCTGCGAGCGCTTCGGCCGAGGTCAGCTGCGGCAGCCAGTGTTCCTTCTGCTCCTGGGTGCCGAAGCGGTACACCGGCATGGCGCCGAGCGAGACGCCCGCTTCGAGGGTGATGGCAACCGACTGGTCCACCCGGCCGAGCTGTTCGAGTGCTAGCGCGAGCGCGAAATAGTCTCCACCCATGCCGCCGAACTCTTCAGGGAAGGGCAGGCCGAACAAACCCATCTCACCCATCTGCTTGACCACCTCGTACGGGAAGCTGTGCTCTTCGTCGTGCTTGGCGGACACAGGGGCCACTACCTCGTCGGCGAATTCCCGGACGGAGTTGCTCAGGTCCTGGTATTCCTCGGTGAGTTCAAAACTTGCCATGGCTAGACTTCCTCGTCTTTCTGGTTTTCAGTCGGTTCTGCTGTGACTTCAGGGGTGGGTTCTGCCGCCACATGGATAGTGGCGAGGACTTGGTCAGCCTTGACGAGGTCCCCGGTCTTGCTGCTGAGGTGGACGGTGCCGGACACCGAGGCCACCAGCTGGTGTTCCATCTTCATTGCCTCCACGGCGAGGAGGACGTCGCCCGCTTCCACACGGTCGCCGTTGTGCACCGAAACGGAGACGACGGTTCCCGGCATCGGAGACCGGACTTCGGGATCCGCGGCGCCTTCTTCGCGCTGGATGCCCGGGAGGATGCGTTGGAGCCGGGCCTCGCGGTCCAGGATCTCGAGCCGGCAGGACCAGCCGTCGCTGCCGAGCCAAAGTTCGCGCGCCTCACGCCCCGGAGATGGTGAGCCGTGCGCGAAATGGTGCTCAACGCCGTCGAGCACCAGCACAGCAGGCCCGGCGGATCCCGGCCGCAGGGCGGCAGAGTGTTCGACGCCGTTATCCACGCGGGCCGTGAAGCCCGGCCCGCTCACCGTCAGCCCCACAGTGGCCAGGCCGCCGTCGGGACGTCCGATGGTGGTCTTCCACGGAGCCGGGGCTCCGACCCGCCAGCCATCGGCGGTGTTCCAAGGTGATGTCCCCTCGAGAGGCGCCATGGCCCGGCGGTTCAGCAACGCTGCCGCGACCAACTCGACGTCGGTCACTTGCCGGAATTCCATCCTGTCGAGTTTGCGCTCGATGAGGCCGGTGTCGAGGCGGCCGGCGCGGACGTCGTCGTCGTTGACCAGGAGCCTCAGGTAGTCGACGTTCGTGTGCACACCCAGCAGCGTGTAGTCCCCCAGTGCGTGGTCAAGGGTGTCCAGCGCCGCTTTGCGGTCCGGGCCCCAGGCAATGACCTTTGCGAGCATGGGATCGTAGTCGCCGGTGACGGACAGTCCGGGAAGCATGGCGGAGTCGACGCGCACGCGTGGATCGCTGCCTGCCCGTTCCCGGAGCGTTAAGATCTCGCCGATGGACGGCATGAAACCGCGTTCGGGCACCTCCGCGTAGACGCGCGCCTCCACCGCGTGGCCGTCAAGCACGACGTCGGACTGCGCCACCGTGAGGACCTCACCTGCGGCGATGCGCACCTGCCATTCGACAAGATCGACGCCCGTCACCATTTCCGTGACAGGGTGCTCCACCTGGAGGCGGGTGTTCATCTCCATGAAGAAGAAGTGCTCCGGATCCTCGTCCGAGACCAGGAACTCCACCGTGCCCGCACCGCTGTAGTTGACGCTTCGGGCAGCCTGGCAGGCGGCCTCGCCGATCCTTGCCCGGACTTCTGCCCCGTTCGCGAGGGATTCCAGCAACGGGGATGGGGCTTCCTCGATGACTTTCTGGTGGCGGCGCTGGAGCGAACACTCGCGCTCGCCGAGGTGGATGACGTTGCCGTGGTTGTCGGCGAGGACCTGGACTTCGATGTGCCGGGGCGTTTGGATAAGCCGCTCGAGGAAGAGGGTGTCATCGCCGAAGGCGCTCGCCGCCACGCGGCGAGCCGTCAGCAGGGTGGCCGCCATGTCCTCGAGACGCTCCACGATGTGCATGCCTTTGCCGCCGCCCCCGGCCGAGGGCTTGATAAGCAATGGGAAGCCGACGCCAGGCGCCGCCTCGATCAGGGCCTCGTCGCTCAGGCCGGGTTCGGCGATCCCCGGAACGCACGGGACGCCGTAGGACATGACGTGGTTCTTGGAACGGATCTTGTCGCCCATGATCTCGATGGCGTCAATGCCGGGGCCGATGAACGCGATGCCTGCCGCGTCCAGGGCTTTGGCGAACTCCACGTTTTCGGCCAGGAACCCGTAGCCCGGATGAACCGCCTGGGCACCGCTTTGCAGGCAAGCCTCGATGATGGCGTCTATCCGCAGGTAGCTGTCCGCCGCAGCGGCTGTACCGATCCGGACGGCGGCGTCTGCTTCGCGCACGTGGCGGGCACCGGCGTCGGCGTCTGAATAGACCGCCACCGAACGGATGCCCATGGCCTTGAGGGTGCGGATGACGCGGCAGGCGATCTCGCCGCGGTTGGCGACAAGGACGGTGTCGAAGGAGTTGATTGTCATGGGGTCACATCCGGAAGAGGCCGAAGGAGGTTTCCGGCAGGGGTTGGCGGGAGACGACGTCGAGGGCCATGCCCAGGACGCGCCGGGTATCTGCGGGGTCGATGATGCCGTCGTCCCAGAGCCGGGCGGTGGAGTAGTAGGGGCTGCCTTGGTCCTCATACTGCTGCTTGATGGGGGCCTTGAAGGCTTCCTCGTCCTCAGCGGACCATTCCTCGCCGCGGGCCTCGTATTGCTCCCGTTTGACGGTGGCCAGCACGCTGGAGGCCTGATTCCCGCCCATGACCGAAATCCGGGACGCGGGCCACATCCAGAGGAAGCGGGGCGAGTAGGCCCGGCCGCACATCGAGTAGTTTCCGGCACCGAAGGACCCCCCGATCACCACAGTCAGCTTAGGCACGCGGGCAGTGGCGACGGCGGTGACCATCTTGGCGCCGTTCTTGGCGATACCGCCGTGCTCGACATCCTTGCCGACCATGAAGCCGGAAAGGTTCTGGAGGAAAACCAAGGGAATGCCGCGCTGGTCACAGAGCTCAATGAAGTGCGCGCCCTTGAGGGAGGACTCGCTGAACAACACGCCGTTGTTCGCCACGATGCCCACGGGATGGCCATGGAGCTTCGCGAACCCCGTCACCAGGGTGGTGCCGTAGTTCTTCTTGAACTCGTGGAACCTCGAGCCGTCCACGAGCCGGGCGATGACTTCGTGAACGTCGTATTGGGCGTTGACGTCCGTGGGAACTGCACCATAGATTTCGCCCGGGTCCACCACGGGCTCGACGGCGGTGTCCACGTCCCACGCCGGGGCGGCCGGCTTGGGGAGGGTGGCGACGATGTCGCGGACAATTTGCAGGGCATGCTCATCGTTTTCGGCGAGGTGATCGGTCACACCGGAAATCCTTGAGTGGACGTCGCCGCCGCCGAGTTCCTCCGCCGTAACGATTTCACCGATGGCGGCCTTCACGAGGGGCGGGCCACCCAGGAAAATGGTGCCCTGGTTGCGGACGATGACGGTTTCGTCGCTCATGGCGGGAACGTAAGCACCACCGGCCGTACAGGACCCCATGACCGAGGCGATCTGCGGGATCTTCGCCGCGGACATCTTCGCTTGGTTGAAGAAGATCCGGCCAAAGTGTTCCTTGTCCGGGAATACCTCGTCCTGCTTGGGCAGGAACGCTCCCCCGGAATCGACGAGGTAGACGCACGGCAGTTTGTTTTCGAGCGCGATTTCCTGGGCCCGGAGGTGCTTCTTCACCGTCATCGGGTAGTACGTTCCGCCCTTGACCGTCGCGTCGTTGGAAACCACCATCACCTGGCGGCCATGGACCAAGCCGATCCCCGCAATCACGCCGGCGCCCGGCGAGTCATCGTTGTACATCCCGTTGGCCGCCAACGGGGCGACCTCCAGGAACGGGCTTCCCTCGTCCAGCAAATAGTTGATGCGCTCGCGCGGCAACAACTTGCCCCGGGAGATATGCCGCTCACGCGACTTCTCCGGGCCACCGAGGGCAGCCACGGCAAGCCGCTTCTTCAGCTGGTGCACCAGGGACAGCTGCGCTTCCGCGTTGGCCGCGAACTGATCGCTGCTGGTATCCAGCTGGCTGGCGAGTGTCTCCATCGACTGTGTCCCATCCCGGCCCAGGGCCATCTCAGTTAGTACCGCATAACTGGAATTTAGGTTAGTCTCTATTAACTGTGTTGTCCATCACCCCGATACCGGGCCTGCCCGGTATCGGCGCTGAACTGGACGCGTGCAAAAAGGAGGAATTGTGGTCACCTTCCAGCGGAGCTCCCAGCAGGACGGTCAGGCACCGACCCAGCGAAGCCAAGCCAAGGAAACACGACGCAAGGCCCTCCTGACCGCCGCAGCCGGGTTGTTCGCCGCCGACGGTTTCAACCGCGTGTCCCTTGAGGACCTGGGGGCCGCGGCAGGAGTCAGCGGCCCTGCGGTATACCGGCATTTCCCGGGAAAACAGGCCGTGTTGGCGGAGCTGCTGTTGAGTGTGAGCCGGAATCTGCTCGACGGCGGCCGCACCGTGGCGTCCGAGGCCCTCGACGCCGAAGCTGCGTTGCGCGGATTGGTCGAGTTCCACGTGGACTTCGCCCTCAGCAATCCCGATGTCATCCGGGTCCAGGACCGCGACTTCAGCAACCTCAGCGACTCCGACCAGGCCGAAGTCCGCACCCTGCAGCGCAACTACGTGGAGCTGTGGGTGGGAGTGCTCGGGGAACTGCATCCCGACACGGATCCTGCCGACCTACGCGTCCGCGCCCATGCAGCCTTCGGCCTCATCAACTCGACGCCCCACTCGGTCCGGCACCACGGACGACGCATGGCGGTCAAAAGCGCCCGGCCCATCCTCGAACGCATGGCACTGGCGGCCTTGACGGTGCGCTAGCTGGCCAGTTCAACGCCCGCTCACCTATACGCGCTCCACGGCCAACGCCCGCTCACCTATAACGCCCTCCCAGCCAACGCCCGCTCACCTATGCACGCTCCACGGCCAACCCCCCGGGAATGTCCTTTGTACATGTGAGCGAGCGTCCCCCAGAAACACGACATACGTGAGCGAGCGCCCCCCCAGAAACACGACATACGTGAGCGAGCGTCGTCGGAAAGCCCCCGCTAGATCATCGTCATGACTGTTGCAGGGTCGGACAGGATCGCGCCCAGGTCTGCCAGGAATTTCGAGCCTTGTTCGCCATCCACCAGCCGGTGGTCGAAGGACAGGCTCAGGGACATCACCTGGCGCACCGCGAGTTCGTCATTGTGCACCCAAGGAGCTTTGCGCACTGATCCCAGGGCCACGATGGCGGCCTCGCCCGGGTTCAAGATGGGGGTTCCGGCGTCGATCCCGAACACGCCGATGTTCGTAATCGAGATGGTCCCGCCCGTCAGGTCTGCCGGGGAGGTCTTGCCTGAACGTGCCGTGTCCGTGAGTGCGGACAAAGCCGTGGACAAATCCAGCAGCGTCATCTTGTCCGCGTCTTTGATATTGGGAACAGTCAGTCCCCGCGGCGTGGCGGCGGCGATACCCAGGTTCACATAGTTGAACTGCACGATCTCCTGTGCGCCATCGTCCCAGCGGGAGTTCAGCGTCGGGTTCCTGCGCAGGGCAATCAAGACTGCCTTCGCCGCGATGGTCAACGGCGTGAGTTTGTACCCGGCAAACTCGCGGCTGGCTTTGAGCCGCGTCAGCAGTTCCATCGTGGGCGTGACGTCAACGGTCAGAAACTCCGTCACGTGCGGCGCCGTGAAGGCACTTTGCACCATGGCGGCGGCGGTGAACTTGCGGACTCCCTTGATAGGGGTCCGAGTCTCGCGTTCAGCGGAAACCCCGACGGCGGGCGCGGAGGCCGGAGCGACCCCGGGGACGGAGACCTGTGCCTGGGACCAGGCCGCGAAGTCCTGGACGTCGGAACGGGTGATCAAGCCTGCCGGCCCGGTTCCCCTGACCAGCGCGAGGTCAATTCCAAGGTCCCTCGCCAATTTGCGGACCGGCGGGGTGGACCGCGGACGGTCCTGCTCCACCACAGGCTCATTTGGAACCGCGGGCTGTTCAACGACGGGAGCGGGCTCGACGGCGGAAACGGGTTCCCGGACAACCTCACGTTCGGGGGCGCCCCCGTCAACGGACCGCTGGCGTCGCGCCGGGCGTCCGGACTTTTCGACGACGGCGCCGTAGCCTACAAGGTTCGGCTCACGCTTCGCCACGGCCTCCGCCGGGCTTGCTGTGGAGGTGGCCTCGCCGGGACCGGCAGCGGAAGGCGCCGTTCCGTCGTCGTCGACTTCGAAGGAAACGATCGGCTTGCCGACCTCCACAACGGAACCGGCCTGTTCGTGCAAGGCGGCCACGGTTCCGGCGAAGGGCGAGGGCAACTCAACCACGGCCTTGGCCGTCTCGACCTCGGCGATGACCTGGTTCAGGGTCACGGTGTCCCCCACCGAGACCTTCCAACTGAGGATTTCCGACTCAGTGAGTCCTTCGCCGAGGTCGGGCAGCCTGAATTCCTTGATCATGGTGGCGCTCATCCTTCCAGCCCGCTCAGGGAGTTGCCGCGGCCGAGTGCCCGGTCCACGCCGTCAAGAATCCTGTCCAGATCGGGCAGGTGGTGCATCTCGAGCTTTGAGTACGGATACGGGATGTCGAATCCAGTGATCCGGACCGGCGCGGATTCAAGGTAGTTGAAGCACCGCTCGGTGATGCTGGCGGCGATTTCGGCGCCGAGCCCGCCGGACTGCGCGGCCTCGTGGGTGATGACGAGCCTGCCGGTCTTGCGGACGGACGCCTCCACTGCCTGGAAGTCGATCGGGGCCAGCGAGCGCAGGTCGATGACCTCCACGGAGACTCCTTCGTCGGCGGCGGCCATGGCCGCGTCGTTCGCGGTCTTCACGAGTGGGCCGTACGTCACCAAGGTGACGTCGCTGCCTGGTGTGACCACCCTGGCCTTCTCCATGGACAGCGCCGTGGAAAGATCCGCGGTCTCATCCACTTCGCCCTTGTCGTGGTAGCGGCGCTTGGGCTCGAAGTACAGCACCGGATCGTCCGAGGCGATGGCCTGCTGGATCATGGTGTAGGCATCCTGCGGATTGGACACACTGATGACGCGGAGGCCCGACGTGTGGGTGAAGTACGCTTCCGGGGACTCGGAGTGGTGCTCGGGTGAGCCGATCCCGCCGCCGAACGGAACCCGGATGGTGATGGGCATCTTGACGCGGCCCTGTGTCCGATAGTGCATCTTGGCTACCTGGCTGACGATCTGGTCGAATGCCGGGTAGATGAAACCATCGAATTGGATTTCGCAGACCGGCCGATAGCCGCGGTAGGCCAACCCGACGGCGGTGCCGATAATCGCGGATTCGGCCAAGGGGGTGTCAACGACGCGGTGTTTTCCGAAGTCCTTCTGGAGGCCGTCGGTGACCCGGAAAACGCCGCCGAGCGCACCGATGTCCTCGCCCATGAGGACAACTTTGGGGTCGTTTTCGAGGGACTTGCGCAGGCCGGCGTTGATGGCTCGGGCGAAGGTCAGCTTGCTCATCAGAGTGCACCTTCCTGGGTTGATCCGCTGAAGCTTTCCAGATAGCGGGAGTAGTGGTCCTTCTGGCGTTCGATCCAGGAGTTGGGGGTGCTGTACACGTGCTTGAAGAGGTCGAGCGGCTCAGGATCGGGCATGTTGATGACTCCTGCCCTCAAGCTCTTTGCGACCTCGTCCGCCTTGGCCTGGGTCTTGGCTTCGAGCTCTTCGGTCAGGAGGCCCTTGGTGCGAAGCAGCGCCTTGAGCCGGCTGATCGGGTCCTTGGCTGCCCAGTCCTCAAGCTCGTTGGCGTCCCGGTAACGGGTGGGATCATCCGCCGTCGTGTGCGGGCCCATGCGATACGTCACCGCTTCGATGAACGTCGGTCCGCCGCCGTTGCGGGCCCGGTCCAGCGCAATGCGCGTAACGGCCAGAACCGCCAGGACGTCGTTCCCGTCGACCCGCATGCTCGGGATTCCGAAGCCCGAGGCACGGTCGGCGATCTGGATGTGTGACTGGATCCGGACAGGCTCGGAAATAGCCCAGTGGTTGTTCTGGCAGATGAAGACCACGGGCACTTGGAAGCTCGCCGCGAAGACCATTGCCTCGTTGACGTCGCCTTCGCTCGTGGCGCCGTCGCCGAAGTAGGCAACCGCGACGGAGTCTGCTCCGTCGTACTGGATGCCCATCGCGTAGCCGGTGGCGTGCAGCGATTGCGAGCCGATGATGATCTGCTGGGTGGCAATGTTGTGACGGTACGGGTCCCATCCGGCCGAAGCGTTGCCGCGCCAGGCGCGGACCAAGTCGGTTGGCTCCACGCCCCGGCAGTAGGCTACGCCGTTGTCGCGGTAGCTGGGAAAGACGAAGTCGTCGTCCCTGAGGGCCCTCCCCGAACCGATCTGTGATGCTTCCTGGCCCAGCAGCGGCGGCCACAAGGCCAGCTCGCCCTGACGCTGCAAGGCGGTGGCCTCGGCGTCGATCCGGCGGATGACCATCATGTCCTCATACAGAGAGCACAGTTGCTCGTCCGTGACATCGCTGACCCAGAGATCGAACTCCGGGTGGCTGATGCGTTCCCCCTCCGGGGAAATCAGTTGGACCAGATCCCCGCCGGTCCGACGCGGGCTTGCTGCACTGATTCCGGGATTCGAAGCCTTGTAGGCGTCCTGGCCGGGTTCGTCCGTCAACACAGTTGATCGCACCTTTCAGCTCGTGCTCGCAGGCCTTTGGAGGGACTTGTGATCCAGCCGCGGGCCAGCATCCGGGCGTCGTCGCCTGGATTAATTGTGACCCTACTCACAATGCTCATTGGGTACAACCACCGCTGAAAATTCTGCGCATTTTGCACTATCAGGCGGTCGCGCACCGTGCTAACGTTGCGCATTATGCAAGCTTTAGATGGCACCGACACACGCCTGCTTTCGGCCATGGCGAAGGACCCTCGCGGCACGGTTGTCGCCTTGGCACAGAAGCTGGGACTGTCGCGGAATACGGTCCAGGCACGGATGGCGCAGTTGGAAAAGAAGCACGCGTTTCTCTCGTTCGAGCGGCGCATCAACCCGGCTGCCCTGGGCTATCCCCTCATGGCGTTCATCTCGGTGCATGTACAGCAGCAAAAGCTTGGACAGCTTGCCTTGGACCTCGCGGAAATCCCGGAAATCCTGGAGGGCTACGGCCTGACCGGTTCGGCCGACCTGCTGCTGCGGGTGGTGGCGCTCGACGCCGAGGATTTGTTCCGGATCAACGGCAAGATCCTTGCGTGTGACGGAGTGGAACGAACGGACACCGCCATGTCCATGGGCGAATTGATTCCCTTCCGGGTGCAGCCGTTGTTGAACCGGAATACCAAGACGGCACTCCGCACCGGTTGATCCCGGACAACGTCGAAAAAATTCTTCCCATCCCACCCATCCATAGCCCCGGGTGGTCCGAATATCTGGTTGAGAGCCCCGTCCGGGGTTTCAAACACAAGGCCGGAGACAAAACCGGCCATACCGGAAGGTTTGGACCATGCGCACTTCGCCCAACCGCCTGATCGCCACCATCTTTGGAGCCGTCTACCTGCTCGTGGGTGTCGTTGGATTCTTCGTCACCTCGGGAATTGGATTCTTCGCCACCGAGGGTGCCAATCTGATCATCTTTGCGGTAAACCCCCTGCACAACATCATCCACCTCGCCATCGGCGCCGCCCTGCTCTACGCGGGCATGAACAGCACGGTGCTGTCCAAGACCATCAACACCACGGTCGGCGCGGTCTACTTGCTTGTCGGCATCCTCGGACTGTTCCTCGTGGGCTCCGCCCTGAACATCATTGCCCTCAACGGCGCAGACAACGTCCTGCACCTTGCCAGCGCGGTGGTGCTTCTCGGCATTGGCCTCTCGCAGGACAAGGTTACGGCCACCACCGCCAGGGCCCACGTCTAGAAAACCTCTAAACCCGTAAGGAGCCGTCCGTGTCAGCTCAAGCAGCGACGTCCGTTGGACCCACCACCGGGGCATCCCTCACCCTGTTTTCGTGCTTCGCGGGAATGGGGGCCGGCCTCGTGGAACTTTCCATCGCATCGAGCTACATTTCGGGCCGGGGACCCCTTGTGTGGGCGGGCGGCGTCTTCGCGGCCTGGGGCCTGGCGCTGCTCGCCAGCTCGATTGCCAGCCTCCAGCGGGGACGGCTCCGGTTCCGTAAGCCAACAACCATAGGCCTCCTTGCGGCCGTGCTTGTCCACGTCGGATTCCTGATTGGCGGCATGGCCCAAAGAGTGCTCGACGGCGGGCATCTGGCGGCTCTTTTCCTGGTCCTGATGGCCCTGGGATCATCTGCCTGGCTCACCCGCAGGTTCCGTGACGACGACGGCGGAGCCGCAGCGGGTGCCCCGAGGGCAGGCGCGCTCTTGGGGGCTGCCTTCGCCGCCGCCGTCGTCGTCGCAGCAATTACGACGCCGGGCCTCGCCGCCTCGGTGGCGGGAGCCCACGCCGTCCCGCACGGAGAGCACTCGCTGCCGGGCGGCCATAACCACTAGGGCGTCCCTGCCAATCCGCAGCAGAAATCCCTCCCACACTGAGTGTGGGAGGGATCGCTGCGTTGGACCGGTATGCCTAGTGGTTCACCGCTTTCTCGGCTCCGACGCCCGTCAGGGAACGGACTTCCATTTCGGCCTGCTTTGCCGTGTCTTCGCGCCGCTTGTCCACAACGGTTCCGAGCCAGCCAAGCAGGAACGCGAGCGGAATGGACACGATTCCCGGGTTGCTCAACGGGAAGACGGCGAAGTTGGCACCCGGGATCATTGACGTCTTGGCACCGGAAACCACCGGCGATAGGGCAATCAGGATGATGGCCGCCGACAGTCCACCGTACATGCTCCAGGTGGCGCCCTGGGTGGTGAACTTCTTCCAGAACAGGGAGTAGAGGATGGTCGGCAAATTCGCTGACGCCGCCACTGCGAAGGCGAGGGCGACGAGGAACGCTACGTTCTGGCCATTGGCGAAAATACCGCCAATGATGGCAAGGACCCCGATGACCACCACAGTCCGCCGGGCCACTTTGACCTCGGTTCCGGGGCCGGCCTTGCCCTTGGAAATGACGTTCGCATAGATATCGTGGGCGAACGACGCCGCCGCCGTGATGGTCAAACCGGCCACCACCGCAAGGATCGTAGCGAACGCGACGGCCGAGATGAAGCCGAGCAGCAACGGCCCGCCCAGGTGGAACGCCAGGAGCGGTGCAGCGGAGTTCACTCCGCCGGGAGCCGATTTGATGGTGTCGGCTCCGACGAGTGCAGCCGCGCCATAGCCGAGGACCAGGGTAAACAGGTAGAACAACCCGATCAGCCAGATGGACCAGACCACCGATTTGCGGGCTTCCTTCGCCGTGGGCACGGTGTAGAAGCGCATCAGCACGTGGGGCAGTGCGGCTGTGCCGAGGACGAGCGCCATCCCGAGGGACAGGAAGTCGAGCTTGGAGGTCTCGGTCTTGCCGTACTGCAAGCCGGGGTTCAGCACGTTGGGGTTCTTGGCGGTATCCGTTGCGGCACCCAACAGGTTGGACAGGTTGAAGCCGTAGATGGACAGCACCCAGAGCGTCATGACTGCCGCTCCGCAGATGAGCAGCACGGCTTTGATGATCTGGACCCACGTGGTGCCCTTCATTCCTCCGATCAGCACGTACATGATCATGAGGGCGCCGACGACGATAATCACCAGGGCTTGTCCGCCCCAGTCGCTGATGCCCAGGAGCAAGGAAATGAGGCTTCCGGCGCCGGCCATCTGCGCCAGCAGGTAGAAAAAGCAGACGACCAAAGTCGTGAGGGCAGCGGCGATCCGCACCGGGCGCTGGCGCAGCCGGAAGGAAAGCACATCGGCCATGGTGAACTTACCCGTGTTTCGCATGAGTTCGGCGACAAGCAGCAACGCGACAAGCCATGCGACGAGGAACCCGATCGAATACAGGAAGCCGTCATAGCCGTTGACCGCGATCGCCCCGGTGATCCCGAGGAAGGAGGCCGCGGAGAGGTAGTCCCCGGCGATGGCGGTGCCGTTCTGCGAACCGGTAAACGAGCGCCCGGCGGCATAGTAGTCGGCAGCCGTTTTGTTGTTCCGGCTGGCCCGGAAGACGATCACCATGGTGACCAGGACGAACAGGGCGAAGATGCCCATGTTCAACAGCGTGGTGTCCTTCAGAGCGGCAACGTTGACCATCGGGACCATGGCACTCATTTCGCTGCCCCCCTCACGGTGTTGCCCTTGTCGAACTCATGGCCCTCGATCTCATTCCGGATTTCCGTGGCTATCGGGTCCAGTTTCCTGTTGGAGTAGTGAACGTACCAGCCCGTAATTCCGAAAGTTGAGACGAACTGCAGCAGGCCCAAAACCAGGCCGACGTTGATGTTGCCCCACAGCTTGGTGGACATGAAGCCCACCGCGTAGTCAGCCAGCAGGACGTAAGCGAAGTACCAAAGCAGGAATGCGATGGCCATTGGAAAGACAAAACTGCGGTGGCGCTTGCGAAGCTCCTGAAACTGCCCCGTTTGCTGGACTTCCTGGAAATCAACGGACGCTGCTGCGTCCGGTGTCTGGGCCTCGTTACCCATGGCTTCCTCCTGGTTGTGGACGTCTCCATCGACCGCGCACTCCTGGCCGATGTGACTGGAATCACTATCCGCCCGGCGGCTGCGCCACTTCCAGATTCACCGGCACAAACGTCGCCCAGCGGGCACGTTGCTGCGCCGAACGGTGTGTTCGCTAGTCTTGCTCCATGCCGGATTCCCCGCTCGTCACCGCCGCCGCCATCGCGGTCATCGTGCTCGCCGTGGCGATCGTCGTCGGGGTCGGTCTCAAGGTGATCCGTTCCTTCCGTGAGCTGGGAACCGACGCCGAGAGGGCCACCTACCAGACCCTGCACGCGGCGTCGCGCGCGGGACAGCACCTGCGCACCGGGCTCCACGCGGCGGGAGCGGCCAAGGCGAGCAAGCAGCTGCGTTCCCTGCTTGGCTGCGACGCCCTGGCGATCACCGACACCGAGTCAGTCCTGGCGTGGGATGGCGCGGCGGAAGAACTCAAAGCGGTACTGATGGAGCTCGCCTCGGGAGTGCTCTCCGACGGGCGGACCGTGGTTGTCCCGGCTTCGCACGCACTGAACGCCGTCGTCGCGCCGATCAGGGCCGGAAACCGCGTGGTGGGAGCCGTGGCGGCCTTCGCCCCGCAAACCGGTGCCGGGTTGGTCCGCGCGACAAGCGAGCTGGCCGACTGGGTGGCCGTGCAAGTCGAATTGGCCGAGCTCGATGCTTCACGCACCTTGCTCATGGAGGCCGAAGTCAGGGCCCTGCGCGCCCAAATCAGCCCCCACTTCATTTACAACTCGCTCAACGCCATAGCCTCGTTCATCAACACTGACCCCGCCAGGGCAAGGGAGTTGGTGGTCGAGTTCGCGGATTTCACCCGGTATTCCTTCCGCCGCCACGGCGATTTCACCACCCTGGCGGAGGAACTTCGGAGCATCGACCGCTACTTACTGTTGGAGAAGGCACGCTTCGGAGACCGGGTGCAAGTGAGCCTCAGGATCGCGCCCGAAGTCCTGAGCACTGTGATTCCCTTCCTGAGCCTGCAACCGCTCGTGGAAAACGCCGTGCGCCATGGGCTTGAAGCGAAGGAAGGACCCGGGCACATCACCATCTGCGCCAACGACTCCGGGGCGTTCGCGGAGGTCACCATCGAGGACGACGGCGTGGGCATTGATCCGGAACACCTGCGCTCGGTCCTGGCGGGGCACGCCGACGGCGACCACGTCGGACTGCGAAACGTCGATGCCCGTCTTCGGCAGGTTTACGGCGACGAACACGGCCTCGTCATCGAGACCGCGCCGGGCGAAGGCACCTTGATCACCATCCGCGTACCAAAGTCCCAGCCGAGCCATGATGCCTGAGGCTAATCTATAACCATGATCAACGTACTCGTCGCCGACGACGAGCTCCCCGCCGTTGAAGAGCTCGCCTACCTGTTGGGTCGGGACGAGCGCATCGGTGCCATCCACCGCGCAGTCTCAGGCGCCGAAGCCCTTAGCGCCCTCGAAACGGAATCCGTGGACGCTGTCTTCCTGGACATCCACATGCCCGCGCTTTCCGGCTTGGACATCGCCCGCGCCATCTCGCGCAGCCCCCGCCCTCCCGCCGTCGTCTTCGTCACCGCGGACGAGGACTGTGCGCTTGAGGCGTTCGAACTGGCCGCCGTCGACTATCTGCTCAAACCGGTGCGCGCCGAGCGCCTGGCGCGTTCCATCAGCCGCATCAGCGAGCTCATCAAGGACGGGAGCAAGGTGCCCGAGATGATCACGGTTGACCAAGGCGGGACGACCCGGATGATCCGGAGGGACGACGTCAGCTACGTCCAGGCCCAGGGAGACTACGCCCGGCTGCACACAGCGGAGGCGAGCTACCTGATCCGGGTACCCCTGAGCGACCTCGAACAGCAGTGGGCGGAAGCCGGATTCATTCGCATCCACCGCTCCTATCTGATGTCCCTCAACCACGTGGGGCATATGAAACTCGCGGCGGCACGGCCAAGTGTCACCGTGGCCGGAGCCGAACTGCCGATCAGCCGCAGGCACCTTCCGGCCGTGCGGGACAAACTCGAGGCCACCCGGATCCGGCCACAAGGATGACCCGCGTCAGGGTCACGGCTCCGCAGTCAGCTGCCCGG
Organism: Arthrobacter sp. FW306-2-2C-D06B; assembly: GCF_021789175.1. Lineage (NCBI taxonomy): Bacteria > Bacillati > Actinomycetota > Actinomycetes > Micrococcales > Micrococcaceae > Arthrobacter > Arthrobacter sp. FW306-2-2C-D06B. Next base: position 1,529,327 of record NZ_CP084560.1, on the reverse strand, counting down.
ATAGCCCCGAAGCGTCCATACCATTCGCGCGAGGCCGCCGAGGACTCGGACGTCGGGCAGGTCTTCGTCCGATCACTCATCCGTTCGCAGTTGCGCCTGGCTGTGGTTGTGGCTTCCGGATTCCTGCTGGTCCTGGCCGCCTACGGCTCCATGGTGGCGCTGGTCCCCCAGCTCGCGCAAATGCGGATTCTCGGCATCCCGGTCAATTGGATCATTCTTGGAGCGGCACTCTATCCGGTGATCGGCCTGAGCGCCTGGTTGTACAACCGCTCCGCGGCAAGGAACGAAGCCCGCTACCGCGATCTTGTGGAGGAGAAGTGAATCCCGCCGTCGGGCTCGCCGCTTTTTTGGGTGTGGCGCTCGCGACGGCGGCGATCGGCTTCTACGGCCTGCGCATTTCGCGCACCACCGGCGACTTTTACGTGGCATCCCGCACTGTCCGGCCATGGTGGAATGCCTCGGCGATCGGCGGCGAATACCTGTCGGCCGCGAGTTTCCTGGGCGTCGCAGGACTGATCCTGATGACCGGAACGGACGCTCTGTGGTTCCCCGTCGGCTACACGGCCGGCTACCTGATGCTGCTGCTGTTCGTGGCCGCCCCGTTGCGCCGATCGGGCGCCTACACGATTCCGGATTTCACAGAGGCCAGGCTCGAGTCGAAAGCCGTCCGACGCGTGACGAGCCTTATCGTCGTCGCTGTCGGATGGCTCTACATCGTGCCGCAGCTTCAAGGCGCCGGGCTCACCATCCGGATCAGCACGGGATTGCCTTCATGGGTGGGCTCCATCGCCGTCGTCGCCGTGGTCTGCGTGACGGTGGTGGCTGGTGGCATGCGTTCCATCACCTTCGTCCAGGCTTTCCAATACTGGCTCAAGTTAACGGCGTTGGCCGTTCCGGTCGTGTTCCTGCTGCTGAACCAGACCGGAGGCGGCTCACCGGTCCTTGCGGAGGCATCCAGCAATCCCACGGGCCTCCCCGCGGCCGGGCTCTACCAGACTGTCTCACTCTTGGTGGCGCTCCTTTTCGGGACACTGGGACTCCCCCACGTCCTTGTCCGCTTCTACACCAACCCGGACGGCCAATCGGCCCGCCGGACCACCCTTATCGTGCTGGGCCTGTTGTCGGTCTTCTATTTGTTCCCGACGGCGTCCGGCCTGCTCGGGCGGGTCTTCGCACCTGAGCTTGCACGCAACGGACGGCCCGACGCCATGGTCCTCCTGCTGCCTGGAAAGCTGCTGGGTGGGGTGCCCGGCGATCTCCTGTCGGCATTGGTGGTTGCCGGCGCGTTTGCGGCATTCCTCTCGACGACGTCGGGATTGGTCGTTTCGCTGGCCGGCGTTATCAGCCAGGACCTTCTTGGCGGGAGCGTGCACGGATTCCGGGTGGCCACCCTCCTGGCGGTCGCTGTCCCCTTGGCTTTTGCGTTCACCACGGATTCGATGGCCCTGGCCGGCAGTGTAGGGCTGGTGTTCGCTTTCACGGCGTCCACCATTTGTCCGGTCCTGGTCCTGGGCATTTGGTGGCGGGGCCTGAGCGACGCAGGCGCGATTGCCGGCATGCTGACGGGAGCCGTCCTGTGCGGGGGTGCGCTCGTATCGAGCACCATTATCGGTTCCGCCGCCCCCGGATGGATCGCCCAGCCCGCGGCGTGGACGGTGCCGGCCGCGTTTGCCGTGATGGTGATGGTCTCCCGGGCCACGAAACACCGGATCCCCGGCACCGTGACCCGGCTGATGACCAGGCTCCATGTCCCGGAACGACCGGTGGCAACGGAGCGCCGGCTGAGCTAGTCGATCGCCGCCATGAGCTCGACGACCCGGTCGAGGAAGGCATCAACCTGCGCCTCTTCGTAGCCGTCGCGCCCGCGGGCCTCGGAGAAAGCGGCTCGGCGGACGTTGTCCACGCTCAGCGGTTTGTCGTTCTCCAGGTAACCGATCAGGGAGACGCACAAGGCATCGACCTCGGCGATGTTGTAACTGCGCGCACGCTTCTTGTCCGGCCGGCGGAAACGTTCACCATCGGGCCGGTGCAGACGGCCGCGCAACACTCCGGAGAGTTTGCCGATTTTCAGCAACCAGGCTTCCTCGCCTTCGGCAGCTATCAGCTCGTCGCGTTCACGCCGGGCGAAGGCATCTTCGAGGCGGTCCAGTGCAGCGTCCACAGCGGTGGCGTCGTAACCGCCCTTGACAGGATCAAACGAAACCGCGCGGACATCGCTGCTGCCGATTTTCTCCGAGGCTTCGGCCCTGTTTTCAAACGACTTCCGGGCGCGCTGGAAAAACTGGTCCACTTGCTTTGCGTTGTAGCCGTACTTGCTGTGCGCCACGCGCTCAAATGCTGCGGGGATCTGGCGACGAATGTCCACTGCCACTGCTTTCCTTCTGGGTGGTTGTCAGGCGCCGCTCAACAGCGCGAAAAGAATATATGCTGCCGGAGCCGCGAAGACGATCGAGTCGAGGCGGTCCATGACCCCGCCGTGTCCAGGCAGGATGCTGCTCATGTCCTTGACGCCAAGTTCCCGTTTGACCATGGACTCCGCGAGGTCACCTGCGGTAGCCGCGGCCACCATGCCTACGGCAAGCACCACGCCGACCCACCAGGGCCTGCCCAGGACGAAGATGCTGGCGAGTATCCCGATGACCATGGCACCTGCCACCGAGCCAGCGAACCCTTCCCAGGTCTTTTTGGGGCTGATCTTGGGAGCCATCGGATGCTTGCCGAACAGCGCCCCGACGAGGTACCCGAAAGTATCGTTGGACACTACCAGCAGCAACATCACGGCAATCTGCCAGGCACCCGCAGGAACCTGCCCGGCGGGCCAGGGACCCGCCGTCGTCGCTCCCCCGCCTGTATGGAGAGGCAGGATGGCAAAGCTGATCAGGAAAGGCACCCAGGCAAGCGTGAAGATTCCGGAGAAGACGCTGCGCGGAGCTCCGGCAGCGCTCTCAAGGGAACGCCAGAGCAGGACGGCCGTGCTGCTCAGCACCATCGCGAAGAGCAGGCTTTCGGTGCCACCGAAGTAAGCAGCCAATGGCATCGCCACGGTACCGGTCAACACGGGGATGATCGGCATCCTGGTGCCCTGGGCTTCGAGGGCACGGAAAATTTCCCACACGCCGAGGACCGCAAACGCGGTGGTCAGGAGAACGAACCCCAGCGGCAGGAAGAGCAGCCCGCAGAGAACGGCAAAGAGCATGGCGAGCCCGACGCCGATGGCGGCCGGAAGATTCCGGCCGGCCTTCGGCGTCGGGTTGCCTCGTTGGCGTCTGGCGCGTGTGGGAATTCCCCGCGCGGGCGCCGGCTCAGCCTCGCTCATCAGACCTCGAGCAGCTCGGCTTCCTTGCGCTTGAGGAGCTCGTCGATACCGTCGACGTGTGCCTTGGTGATGGCGTCGAGTTCCTTCTCGCCACGGGCGCCCTCGTCTTCGCCGGCTTCGCCGTCCTTGACGAGCTTGTCCAGGGCATCCTTGGCCTTGCGCCGGATGCTTCGGATGGAAACCTTTGCGTCCTCACCCTTGCCCTTGACGATCTTGACGTATTCCTTGCGGCGTTCCTGGGTGAGCTCCGGGATGGTGATCCGGATGACGTTGCCGTCGTTGGACGGATTGGCGCCTACCTCGGAGTCGCTCAAGGCCCTTTCGATGTCGCGCATTGAGGTCTTGTCAAAGGGCGTGATCAGAATGGTCCTGGCGTCCGGAATAGCGAAGGAAGCCAGCTGCTGCAGAGGCGTGGGGGTGCCGTAGTATTCCACGATCACCTTGTTGTAGAGCCCGGGGTTCGCACGACCGGTACGGATCGACGCGAAATCCTCCTTGGCTACCTCGACCGCCTTGTCCATCTTTTCCCCGGCTTCGAGCAAGGTTTCTTCGATCACGGTTTCTCCTCAGAAATAGTCGCGCCCCGGTCCACGGGCCGCCATGCACAATAAATTTCCGCCCCTGCGGGCGGAAGAGTCCTAGAAATATCCTAGCCCTTGCTAGGGGGTGACCAAGGTGCCCAGCTTTTCGCCGAGAATGGCGCGGGTGACGTTCCCTTCGCCTTCCATTCCAAAGACAACCATGGACAAATTGTTGTCTTTGCACATGGTCATGGCGGTCTGGTCCATGACGCGGATATCACGGCGCAGGGCCTCGTCGTAGCTGAGCTTTTCCAGCTTCTCGGCCGTGGGATCCTTCTTGGGATCCGCGGTGTACACGCCGTCCACGCCGCTCTTCGCCATGAGGACGACGTCGGCATGCACTTCGAGTGCACGCTGGGCCGCCACAGTGTCGGTGGAGAAGTACGGAAGACCTGCGCCTGCACCGAAGATCACGACGCGGCCCTTCTCCATGTGGCGGATGGCACGGCGCGGAATGTAGGCCTCCGCTACCTGTCCCATGGTGATGGCGCTCTGAACGCGGGTCTCGACGCCCGCCTGCTCCAGGAAATCCTGCAGCGCCAGGCAGTTCATGACAGTGCCGAGCATTCCCATGTAGTCGGCGCGGGAACGGTCCATGCCGCTCTGTGACAGTTCGGCGCCGCGGAAGAAGTTACCGCCGCCTACGACGATTGCCACCTCGACCTCGGAAACAGCTGCGGCGATTTGCTTGGCAATGGCGCGGACGGTTTCCGGGTCCACACCAAGCTTCCCGCCGCCGATGACCTCGCCGGACAGCTTCAGCAGTACACGACGACGGGTCTTCTCCGGATGGATTGCAGTGTTCTCGGTTTCCATGGTGCCTTCCCGTTTGTGGACTCTGGCTAGATTATCTTGCTGGGGGCCGGGCAGAAAGCTGCCGGCTGTGGACGCGCTCGGTGCGGGCCAGTCGTTGCATGCAAAAGGGGCGGCCACCGAAGTGACCACCCCTTTTGTACGTCTAACTAGTTTCCGACGCGGAAACGGGCAACGGCAGTTGCCTTGACGCCGGCCTCTTCGAGGACCTGTGCAACGGTCTTCTTGGAGTCCTTGGCGAATGCCTGGTCCAGGAGAACTTCACCCTTGTAGAAGCCCGTCACGCGGCCTTCTACGATCTTGGTGAGAGCGGCTTCCGGCTTGCCTTCGGCCTTGGCGGTCTCTTCGGCGATGCGGCGCTCGGACTCGACCAGTTCGGCCGGGACGTCTTCGCGGCTCAGGTAGTTCGGGGCCATTGCTGCAACGTGGACGGCAACGTCGTGGGCTGCGGTGGCAGCGGCGTCGCCCTCGCCCTCAACGGCGAACAGGACGCCGACCTGGGCCGGGAGGTCCTTGGAGGTCTTGTGCAGGTAAGCGTCAACCGTGCCGCCTTCAATGCGGGCAATGCGGCGGACAACAACCTTTTCGCCGAGAACGGCGCCTTCTTCGACGACAACCTCGGAAAGGGGCTTGCCGTCGACGTCGATGGCCAGCAGGGTCTCGAGGTCGGCAGCGCCGGACTCGACGGCGACGGCCAGGACCTTGTCGGCCAGCTGGATGAACTTGTCAGCCTTGGCGACGAAGTCGGTCTCGCAGTTGACCTCGATCATTACGCCAACGCCGCCGGTGACCTTGGCTGCAACCAGGCCTTCAGCAGTGGAGCGGCCTTCACGCTTGGTAGCGCCCTTGAGGCCCTTGATGCGGATGATCTCGATGGCCTTCTCGGCGTCGCCGTTAGCCTCGTCAAGAGCCTTCTTGACGTCCATCATGCCGGCGCCGGTGCGCTCGCGCAGGGCCTTGATGTCAGCAGCAGTGTAGTTCGCCATGTGAACCCCTCTGTCTAGAAATTTATGTGTTTACGGACTGACAGGACGGCAGCCCACCTGGTGGGCCGCCATCCTGTCAGTAGCTCCCCGCACCGAAATTGGTGCGGGAAAGGTCCGGATTTACTTGTCTGCTTCGGCTTCGCCAGCAGCAGCTTCGGTGGCCTCGGCGGCCGGGGCTTCGACAGCTTCCGCAGCCGGAGCTTCGACAGCCTCGGCGGCCGGAGCCTCAGCAGCCGGAGCTTCAGCAGCTTCGGCCTTGCTGCCTTCGAGGAGCTCGCGCTCCCACTCAGCCAGCGGCTCTTCCGGAGCCTCTGCAGCACCGGTTGCGCGCTGGTTACGGGCGATGAGGCCCTCAGCAACGGCGTCGGCAACCACGCGGGTCAGCAGGTTTACGGAGCGGATGGCGTCGTCGTTACCCGGGATCGGGAAGTCAACTTCGTCGGGATCGCAGTTGGTGTCCAGGATGGCAACAACCGGGATGTTCAGCTTCTTGGCTTCGTCAACAGCCAGGTGTTCCTTCTTCGTGTCAACAACCCACAGAACGGAAGGAGCCTTGGTCAAGTTGCGGATACCACCGAGGTTGGTTTCCAGCTTGGTGAGTTCACGCTTGAGGAGCAGGAGCTCCTTCTTGGTGTAACCCGAGCCTGCGACGTCCTCGAAGTTGATCTCTTCGAGTTCCTTCATACGCTGGATGCGCTTGGCAACGGTCTGGAAGTTGGTGAGCATACCGCCCAACCAACGCTGGTTGACGTACGGCTGGCCAACACGGGTAGCCTGCTCGGAAATTGCTTCCTGAGCCTGCTTCTTGGTGCCGACGAACAGGACGGTGCCGCCGTGGGCGACAGTAGCCTTGACGAACTCGAAAGCGCGGTCGATGTAGGACAGCGACTGCTGAAGGTCAATGATGTAGATGCCGTTGCGCTCCGTAAAGATGAATCGCTTCATCTTCGGGTTCCAACGACGGGTCTGGTGTCCAAAGTGGACGCCGCTGTCAAGCAGCTGGCGCATAGTTACGACGGGCATGCCGACGCTCCTTCCGGCAGGTCATTCATGAGAGAGCCACACGGGCCGCTCTTACCCTGCCAATAGTTGACGGTTAATTAGCCGGACCCGAACGGGCCTTGGCTCCTGGCATCCATTGCACTTCTCATCCGGCCAATGACTCGCCGGACCGCAAGAGGCACAATCCTCCGCAGCACTGAATCCGCGAGGATTCGCAATTGGAGGGTTGGATACGCGTAGTCAGCCTGGGACCCCCGCGCAACTGAATGAGAAGCGCTTCTGAACAAGCTTGAGGGCACAGCAAACTGCTCCACCAAGTGTACTACAGCGACTCCAGCCTCATGACCGCAAAAGCCCCGGATTCAGCCTCCGCCTTTCGGCAGGTTTCCCGCACCGTTTTCCACATAGCCGGACTGGCGGCTTCCGGACCCCGCGGCGCCAACGAAGGCTTGTTCCATGAGAACTGCAGATCTTCCGGCCTACGTTCTTTTGCTCCTTGCCTTGGGCGCTGCGCCTGCCCCTTTATCGCCGCAGCCGGGCGCGAGCAGCCCCTCCGAAGCCCGCCCGGGCTGGGCGTGGCCGCTCTCGCCAAAGCCCGCGGTCCTGCGCGGCTTCGACCCTCCGGACAAGCCGTGGTTGAGCGGGCACCGCGGCGTGGATTTACGGGCAGCGGACGACGGCGTCACGGTCGCCTCGCCCGCCGACGGCACCGTGAGCTTCGTGGGCGTCGTGGTGGACCGTCCAGTGATCACCATCGACCACGGGGGCGGGCTACGTAGCAGCTTAGAGCCCGTGGACAGCGAACTCGCAGAGGGGGCCACGGTGAACAAGGGCCAAGCCATCGGGGTTGTGGAAACCGGCCACTGCGCGGGATCACCGTGCCTTCATTGGGGAGTGCGGCATGGGGAGGACTACGTCAACCCGCTCGCCTTCGTCACGGATCTCCGGCCGTCCGTGTTGCTGCCTCTCGACGATTTGCTGCCTCTAGACGATGGCCGAAATCCCCGTGATGGCCCGCCCCGTCACAAGGGTGTTGATTTCGTGGGTGCCTTCGTAGGAGTAGATCGCCTCGGCGTCGGCGAAGATCTTGGCCATCTCGTAGTCCGTGACAATGCCGTTGCCGCCCAGGATGCCGCGGCCCAGCGCAACGCTTTCGCGCATGCGGGCCGTCGTGAAGGCTTTCGCCAGCGCGGACTGCTCGTCCTTGGCCACGCCGGCATCCTCAAGCTGGGCGAGACGGACCATCATGCCCATGGAACTCACTGTGTTGCCCAGGATCTGGACGAGTTGTTGCTGCACCAATTGGAACGATGCCAGGGGCCTCCCGAATTGCATCCGTTCAACCGCGTAGCGGCGGGCAACGTCGAACGCGGCAAGCTGCTGGCCCACTGCTTGCCACGCGACCGAAAGCCGCGTGACTTTGAGCACCTTGTTGGTGTCCTTGAAGCTGTTTGCGTGGGCCAGCTTGAAGAAGTCCGGGACAACCACGTTCTCGAGGGTGATGTCGGCATTCTGGACGGTCCGCAGCGAGATCTTGTTCTCGATCTTGCTTGCCTTGAATCCAGGGAGGCTCGTGTCCACCAGGAAACCCTTGACCTGATTGTCGCCGATGTCGCGGGCGAAGACCACAACCCAGTCCGAGAAGGTGGCATTGCCGATCCAGCGCTTGGCCCCATTGAGGATCCAGTTGTCTCCGTCGCGGCGCGCGGTGGTCCGGGTGCCGCCTGCGACGTCCGAGCCACCCAATGGCTCGGTCAGCCCAAAGGCGCCGATCTTCTTGAGGGAGTATATGTCGGGCAGCCAGGCATCCTGCTGCTCTTGGGATGCCAACGCCTCGATTGAACCAGTGAACAAGCCATCGTGAACGCCCATGAAGGTGGCGATTGAGGCATCAGCGCGGGTTGCCTCTGCGTGGACAAGGCCAGCGAACACGTTGGAATAGCCTTGCCGCCTGACCGGACTGACGAGGTCAATCTCAGCCAGTTTGGGAATCAGGTCCATGGGGAATTCCCCGCGGTTCCAGCAATCGACGGCAATCGGCTTGACCTCACGGGAAAGGAAGCCCCGGATCTCAGCCAGCCGGTCCCGCTCCTTGCCCGTGAGCAATTGCTCAAAGCCATAGAAGTCACCGTCGGGATACGGGAGATTCTCGAGGTCGATTGCTGCCTTGGACATGGCACTCCTTCGCGTAAGTTACTGGTGAGTAACTTACAGCAATGACAGTGCTCCACACAAGCAAGCAGGTGCACCGACCTCTTGGCGGACTGCTGTCTTGCGTAGCGTCATCGTCCGAAGCCGAAATGGTTGCCGTTAACCTCCGGGTCTCCCGGTGTTTGCCCTTTGCACGGTTCCCTCCCAGCCCGCCTCCATAGCTTGGCAGGGACATCATTTCCCCAATCTAAGGACGATTTTCAATGCCTGTCTCACGCAACAACCTCAAGCGGACCTCGATGGTGTTGGTTGGCGCCGCAGTCGCCGCCTCCGCTCTTGCCTCGGTTGCCCTGCCGGCATCCGCCGCTGACGAGGGCGAAGCACACGCCCCGGCCGCCGGATTCACCGTGAAGACCTTCTCCCCGGTCGGCACCGAGTCAGCACCCGACGACATCACGCGGATGGGCGACTCCGTGTACGTCTCGTTCCAGAATGGCGTAGGCCCCTTGGGCGAGGCCTCTGCAAACGGCACCACAGCCAGCACCGTTCAGCAGTTCAGCCTCGACGGAAAGCCCGGCAAGTCCTGGCAAGTCACGGGCAAGGTTGACGGGCTTACGGCCGATCCGGAACACCACCGTCTCCTCCTCACCGCCAACGAGGACGGCAACTCGAGCTTCTCCACGATCAGCCCTGAGCAGGCGAAGCCGCTGACCACGTACACATATTCGGGCCTCACCCACGGTGGGGGAACCGATGCCGTATCTGTCGTGAACGGCAAGATCCTCGTCAGTGCCTCAGCGCCGGTTGATACCTCGGGTCCCGCCGCCTATTCCGTCGCATTGGAAGGCACCACCGCCAAACTGACGCCTCTCTTCGGTGACAGCGCCACGGCTACCGCAGCCAATGGCCCCCAGGCTGGAAAGGCAACCACGCTCGGCCTCACGGACCCGGACTCCAACACCCAGGTTCCGGCGGCCGCTCCGCGGTTCAAGAACTCCTTCATGCTTGACGCGCAGGCGGACCAGCAGTTGATCTTCGCTTCCAACCCGGGCAGCAGCAAGCAAGCCCTCCAGATGCTTTCGGTTGCCCAGCCCTTGGATGACACCGTGTTCGCAGCCCACTCCAACCAGACCCTCCTGGTCACGGATCCGAAGGACAACAAGGTCTTCTCCATCACTGGCCCGTTCAAGGCCGGCGAAGCCGTCTCCACGGTGGTGCCCGACGCCGGACCCGCCTACCTGGCAAACCTGGACTTGGGAACGGGCGCTCTCGCCCCGATCAAGGAACTCGCCTCCATCCAGCCCAAGGGCTTGATGTTCACCGGCTAAAGGGCCCTCACTTGTCTGGTTGTCCTAAAGGGTCAGACGACTCGTTCCCGTGGTGCCGTCTTGGTAGGTCACTTCGACCTTGGCGCCATCGCTCGACGCGTTCCGCAGTTCGTCTCCTGGCAGCCACAAGGCGAAGTGTCCCCGGGACACGGTCGCTGTCACGTCCCCGTGGGTCCGGCTTCTATAGACGACTGAGAGAATGTCAGAGCCCGCGATGCCGGCCGCCAAGGAAATGTCGCCTGCGCTCATGGTTCCCGTTCCTAGAGCCGTGGCGGTTATCTCACGCGGGCCGGGAACCGTGTGAGGGATGGGCTTTCCAACCGATCCGATCATGCCCTTACCGAAAAGACTGACGGCGTCGTCGGTAATGCACAGTGCCGAGAACCCGTCCTCACCCGTGAGCACCACTGTGGTCCAGACGCCGCGCCGTTCGGCAATCGTCACCGCAGCCGAGTCGACGTCGTCAGCGTACATTCCACCCCCTACATTCTTCTTGGATTCGCGGCACTCCGATGCGGCACTGGCACGTTCAGTTTCAGTCATGCCGGCAGGAACGCGCGTCCAGCTGGCAAACGCAGGATCCCCGCCTGACAAGGACGGCAAGACAACCAGGCCTGCCGTGACTACCGCCACCATTCCTCCCACTACCGCGGCCCTGCGGGAGGTCCACCTGTTACCTCCAGGCGTACGATTGCGGGCAGCGGTTTTCATCGAGGGGCGCTCGGATGGGGTCCGCGCCGGGTCGGTGGACAAGATGCGGCAAAGATCGGCGTCGGCCCTTTCACTGTCGACGGGGCCGCTGTGGTCCGCGGCGTCCAGTGATCGAAGCAGAGCATCGATCTCTTGATTGCGCGTCATGGCGTGGTTGTCCTTTCGAAAGAAGCCGCAGGTGTGCGGGACTGCCGGGGTAGGTGTTCGAGGAGGAGGCGAAGGGCTCGGCGGGCACGGCTCACTCGCAGACGGAAGGCGACCGGTGAGATGCCGAGTACTGCGGCCGCCTCCGGTGCTTTGAGGTCTTCAAAGACAACAAGACCCAAGGCCTCCTGATGGACCTCCGATAGCGCATGCCACGCGCTGGCCAGGTCCACGCGATTCACGATCGGGTCGGCGTCGTCGTCGAGGGAGGCCAGAGCTGCGGCGTCCGCGAGACGAACGCCAAGGGCTAAACGACGCCGTTCGCCCCGGTGAGTGTTCAGCAGGATGTTTCGCGTAATGCCGAAGATCCATGCCCTCGCGTCACCACGGCTGCTTGGCAACTCATCGAGGCGGCGCCACACGACAAGGAATGCGTCGGCGACAACGTCTTCGGCCTGGTCAGGGTGGGCGCGGCGTTGAACAAATCTCATGAGTTCTGGGTAGACCAGTTCATACAGCAATCTGAAGGTGCGCTCCCGGTCGGGAGCATTGGAAGGGGGCCTCATGCTCTATACCTGTCTGCCACCCGCCCAAGTGTGTCGCACCTTGCGCATTGGTGCCGGAATCGACCCGCGTGATCGCCACGGCCGAGCGATTCAGTCTCCTGTGCCCAGCCGAACCCGAAGCCATGCGTCGATGTGATCGAGGGCGGCTCGTGCCATCGGCGTCGCGTGCCCGGTGAAGCCGTGAGGGGAGGCGGGATAGATACGCAGGTCGACGTCGACACCGGCGTCCGACAGCCGTGCGGCCATGGCGAGATTGTCTTCCAGAAGGATGTCCTCGCTGCCGATCACGATCAGGATCGGCGGTAGCCCCGCGAGCTCGGCGAAGAGCGGTGAAATGTCGGGGTGGGTGCGATCCGGAGCGGTCCCCGCATAGGCGTCAAGAAAATACTCCTCGGCGATCAGGCGTCCGGCTGGAGTCTTCGCGGCGAGGTCATAGGTGCCGAACTGCAGCACACCGCCACTGAATGCCGTGACCCGGCGGTCGCGCAACCGCACAAGCGTAGACACCGCCAGGGTCGCACCGGCAGAGAATCCACCCATAGCGAGGTTCGTGGTACCAAAACGACCTTCGGCGTGCTCTACCAGCCACAGCGCCGCCGTCTCGCAGTCGTCGGGTGCGGATGGCCACGGGTGTTCGGGAGCGAGCCGGTAATCCACGCTGACCACTGCAATACCCAGCGACTCCGAAAGCCGCCTGTTGCGGACGTCGCTTCCGGCGGCGGAGCCCATGTAGAAGCCACCGCCGTGGATTTCCAGGAACACGCCCACCACCGGTGTGCTGACCGGCATGTGGATCCGCACCGGGACACTTCGGCCAAGTGCGCTTGCCAGCACTGTGATTGGTGGTGGATCACATTCCGCGGGTGCCGCCGCGCCCGCTCGGAATGCGAGCAGCTCTCCCCGATTTCCCGGACCACGGCCGGCCGGCCGCCGGGCGTAGAACGCGCGGGATTCATCGACGAATGACCACAGTTCAGGATCGATCAGCGGGGGCAATTCGAGGCTCACACGATAACTCTAGGATGCGCATCCGGCGAGCGAAGAAGGGAGGCCGTGGCGCCTTGGGCCCCGGCAGGAGCAGTATGGAGGGATGAACGCTCCCAGCGCCGATGGTCGGGCGCAGGGTGGCCCTGTTGGTCCCGGGGCCCGCCTGCACCCGTGGAGCCGTTATGTGGCGCTCGGTGATTCGTTTACCGAAGGGGTAGGAGATCCGGAGCCGCGCAGCCCGGGAGGCCTGCGGGGCTGGGCGGACCGGGTCGCGGAAGAACTGAGCGCCGGACACGAAGATTTCGCGTACGCAAACCTGGCAGTTCGCGGACGGTTGCTCCATCAGATCCTGGATGAGCAGGTGGGCCCCGCGCTGGCCCTGAAACCGAATTTGATCACTCTCAATGCGGGGGGCAATGACCTGATCTTCCGTAGGAGCGATCCCGACAAACTCGCCGCGCGGATGGACGCCGGCGTGCAACGCCTGGCCTCCACCGGCGCAACGGTTGTACTTTTCGCCGGCCCGGACTGGGGCGCTACGCCGGTCCTGGGACGGACCCGCGCCAAGGTGGCCATCTTCAACGAGAACCTGCGCACCATCGCTGCGCGCCACGATGCGGTAATCGCCGACCTCTGGGCCCTGCGTCAACTCACCCACCCCCAGATGTGGGATCCGGACCGGCTGCACTTCTCGCCCCTAGGGCAACACACCATCGCGATCATGGTGCTCAATACCCTCAACGTCCCCCACACCTTGGAACCGATGACACCGAAAGACCTACCCGGGCGCACTTGGCGCGAAGCAAGGACCGATGACATTATCTGGGCACGTGAGCACTTGTTTCCCTGGGTCCTGCAACGTCTCAAGCAACGAATCTCCGACGACGGACGGCACGCGAAGCGGCCGGATCCGGGCCCGGTGTTCGGCGCCTGGATGCCGCCCGGGACGTTCGTGGGAAACGATCCAACGGCAAGTAACTAGCTACATCAGGACGGCTACCTAACGGAGGCTCAGAAAGAACGAGTGTTGACCACTCGTTTTTGCGCCGACCGGTCGGTCGTAGCCTCTAAAGTACGCGTGTGTGAAGTAATCACAACCGGGTGCCACCGGCCGGAACCCAAAGCGGACTCCCTTTTCGAGCGGCACCTTCCTGGAAATCAACGAAGGATCACTCAGCTTCTGGTGCATTTTCCAGGCTGGGGAGGAGTTGACCATGAGGACCACGGATGAGCAACTGGCGGCAACCGTATCGCGGCTCGAGGGCCGTGCAGCGCCCGACGTCTCCGGAATTCGGCTCGCTAGGCACTTTCGCAAACGCTGGACCGCTTTCGGCAGCACGGCGCTGATTGTTGCCGGCCTGCTGGCCGGAGTGGGATTCGCCGCACCGGCGCATGCCGCTCCGAACACTGTGGTGTCGCTGACGTTCGATGACGGCAACGCGGACCAATTGACGGCCGAGAGCACCATGAAGAGCCTGGGCCTGGTCGGCACGTTTTTCATCACCACCGGGTGGATCGACCAGCCCACCTACCTGACAAGCGCCAACCTCCAGCAAATCGCCGCCGACGGCAATGAGATCGGCGGACACACCGTCACCCACCCGGATCTTGTGTCCCTGACCCCCGCCGAATCGACCCGGCAGATCTGTAACGGCCGGGTGGCACTGATGAACATGGGCTTCAAAGTCACCAGCTTCGCCTACCCCTTCGCCTCCGAAGACCCGGCCACCGAGGCCCTGGTGAAACAATGCGGGTTCAACAGCGCCCGCGGCCTGGGCGACGCCGCCAGCAAGGACCCCGCCTCGGCGACGCTTCCCGCGGCAGACACCATCCCCCCGGCCAATCCCTACGTAACTGCGGCACCGGACGAGGTGGACAGCACCTGGACCCTGCAGAATCTGGAGAACCAGGTGACCCACGCCCAAACAACCGGCGGCGGATGGGTCCAACTGACCTTCCACCACATCGCCGTCGGCACGGACCCCACGCTGACCATCACCCCCACCCTGTTCAACCAGTTCGCCACCTGGCTGGCCCAACAAAAGACGGCCGGTACCGTTGCCGTGAAGACCGTGGACCAGACCGTCGGCGGCACCCAGAAGCCCGCCGTCCAAGGCCCTGCCGTACCCCCACCGCCCCCTCCCGGGACGAACATGATCCAAAACCCCGGCCTGGAAACCCTGGTCAACACGATCCCGCAGTGCTGGGCAGCCGGCGGATACGGCACCAACACCCCTGCCTTCGCCGTTGTCTCCCCCGGCCACACCGGTAAGAACGCCGAACAGCTCACCCTGACCGGCTGGGCGTCCGGGGACGCGAAACTCCTACCCGCCCTGGACCTGGGCGGCTGCTCACCGACCGGCACAACCGGACATACGTATCAGCTGAAAGCCTGGTTCAAATCCACTGCAGCAACCCAATTCGAACTCTATTACCGAATTGGTAACGGATTCTGGAAATACTGGACCGCAAGCCCCCTGATCGGCGCCGCGACGAACTGGACCCAAACCACCTGGACCACCCCTCCCCTGCCGGCCGGTGCCTCAGGTATCAGTTGGGGCCTGAACATCCAAACCAACGGCACCATCACCACCGACGACTACGAGATGTACGACGTCGCCGTCGTGCCGCCCCCGCCGCCCCCGCCGGCGGGAGGCAATTTGGTCCAGAACCCAGGCCTTGAAACGGCCGGCTCGGGCTCGTTCCCGCTGTGCTGGCAGGCCGGCGGATACGGCACCAACACGGCCGTGTTCAGCACCGTAGCCACGGCTCACACAGGTACAAAGGCGGAGAAGCTCACCATCACGGGATACTCCAACGGTGACGCGAAACTGCTGCCCACCATGGACACCAGTACGTGCCCACCTGCGGCCGTCGCAGGACACACCTACTCGGTGCGTGTTTGGTACACCTCCACAGCCGTCACACAGTTCGCTTTGTATTACCGTGACGCCTCGAACAACTGGGTGTACTGGACCTCCGGACCGTGGCTGAATACCGCCACTACCTATACACAGGCAAGCTTCACGACGCCGGCGCTCCCTGCCGGGGCCACTGCCATCAGTTTCGGGTTGAGCCTGTTCAGCAACGGCACCGTCACCACCGACGACTACGCCATGTACGACACGGTAGGAGCTCCGCCCCTCTGATAGCAGCCTTCCACAGACCTGGGAAACTGCCGAGCGACGCAGGCCGATGGCGTGACAGATCCTGCGTGAACGCCGAGCTGTGATTCGGGCATGGCGTCCAGCAGGCGCACGTACGTCAGCTGAAAGAGCCCCTGACTTGCGTTTCCGCAGGTCAGGGGCTCTTTTCGGGTAGGGCTACTCGGACTTGAACCGAGGACCTTAGGATTATGAGTCCCGCGCTCTAACCAGCTGAGCTATAGCCCCGAGTCACCGGGGACGCTTTGTCAGCGTCCCCGGCCAAAACACTCTAGCAAAACAATTAGGCTCCCGATGCCAACGGGGAGACCGCACCGGATCCAGATGGCTAGATGACCTTGTCCTCATAGCCCGCCCCGCGATAGAGGTCCTCGAACGTCTGCAGTGTGCCTTGGATGCTGTGCGGCTCCACCATGGTGCGACTGGCCTTGCCCATGGCTTCGAGTTCGCCGGCCGGCAGACGGAAGAGCTCGGTGATCCGGGCTGCCAGCTCATTGCTGTCCCCTGGCGTGAACAGATGCCCGTTCTCGCCTTCACGCACAAGGTGCGGCAGGGCCATCGCGTTGGCGAGCAGAACCGGCGTCGACGCCGACATCGCCTCAAGTGTTACGAGGGACTGCAGTTCGGCGGTTCCGGGCATGCAGAACAGGTCAGCGCGAAGGTACGCCTTCCTGAGTTCCTCATCGCTTGCGAGCCCCAGGAACCTGACCCGCCCGCCCAGGCCCAGGCGCTTGGCTTGTGCCTCCAATGCGGGACGGACCTCGCCGCCGCCGACGATCTCAAGATGCACATTGAGTTCAGCGGGTGTTTTGGCGACCGCGTCGATCAGGACGTCCACATGCTTTTCTTCGGCAAGGCGGCCGACGAAGAGAACGGTGGGGTCGGGATTCCGCTCGATCTCTTCGCCCGGCCCAAGTTCATAAGCGGCTGCGTCAATACCATTGGACAGAGGCAGGACCTTGCGGAGGAAAGCGTGCTGGTGCATGGCCTTCGCGGCCAGCGGCGTGGGAGTCGTGACGACATCGGCCTGGCCCATGACCTTGCCCATGTCTTTCCACGAGACCCTCCCGATGATGTCCTTGAACCACTGCGGGAACGGCAAGAACGGGTTCAGGTTTTCGGGCATGAAGTGGTTGGTGGCGATGATCCGGATGCCCCGCTTCTTCGCCTCGTAGAGAACGTGTTCGCCGATCATGTAGTGGCTTTGGATGTGAACGACGTCGGGCTGCACCTTGTCGAAGAGCATCCGAATGTCGTTCTTGATTTCCCAGGGGTAGCAGATGCGAAAGTACTCGTGCGTAAAGACTCCGTGGGACTTCAAGCGGTGCACGGTGCCTTCATCCCCGAACTCGGTGAAGCTCTTGCCGTTGTCCGCCCGGCAGGCCAGGACGTGGACATCGTGCCCCCGTGCCTTCATGCCTTTGGCAAGCCGGTACCCGAACTGAGCAGCACCGTTGACCTGCGGGCGGTAGGTCTCCGCCGCGATCAGAATGGTGAGGGGTTTGTTGGTTTCGGGAACAGTCACGTGGAGAACTCCTGATGGTCACGGTGCGAACATCGCAAAACGTTTGCCCTGCGGTGTCTTCGCCGGTTGCCTGCCGCGGGTGTGCGGGGCACGGTTGTCGAACTTTGCCCTAGGCCTTCCGGCTTGCAGCCGCCTTCGCGTCACGTTTTCGCTTGGTGACCTCGGGATGGTGCCGGCTCAAGGCAATAACCCCCACGATAGCAAGGGAAGCAGCCACGGCCATGCCGATTGCAAGCACGGCGTGGACATCGGGACGAAGCTCACCCAAAATTGCGATCCCGATGGCAATTCCGACAATGGGGTCCACCACAGTCAGCCCTGCGATCACTAAATCCGGTGGCCCACCGGAGTAGGCGCTCTGCACGAACCATGAACCGAGCCCGCCGGCGGCGGCGATTGCCACCAACGTGTACCACTGAACGTTAAGCAAAAAGTGCCCGTTCGGGTCCAGCAGGTGCCGGCCGATGATGCGCGTCAGCACCGCGACGAATCCGAACAACACACCGGCTCCCAGGATGTACACGAAAGCACTCAAGCGGTGCCGGAACATCACGGCCAACGTTCCAAAGAGCCCGACGGCGAGGGTCAACAGGAGCACGATGGTGATTTCGTCCTCGCCGCTGACGTGATGGTTCTCCTGGGTGGCGTTGACGGCCAACAGGACGAACATCGCCGAGCCGGTCACGCAAGCCGAGATCGCCACTACCGTGCCGCGATTGATTTTGAGTCCCTGGTCCTTGGCGTTGACCACGGTGGTGATGACCAAGGCGATCGCTCCGATGGGCTGGACCACCGTCAGCGGTGCCGACACCAAGGCAATGGCGTTCATGCCCATGCCGAGGGCTAGCAACAGCAGGCCAAGCATCCACCGCGGATTTCGCAGAAGCCTCAGGAATCCCTTTGAACTGAGCGCGAGGCCGCCGGTATCGGCCTTAACCGCGCTGCCCTGGCGCTGGGCGCCAATGGCAAGGCAGAAGGCGCCAAGCACCGCAAGAAGGACTGCGAACCAGGCCATCAGCTGCGACCGCCGTCGTTGGCTTTGAGTTCTTTGCCCTTACGGAGGATTGCCCAGAAGTAGTTGTAGGCCGCCACCCAGTGCCCTGCCAGACCCAAGCCCAGGCAGATCCATGCGATCACGAAGTACACACCGGTGTAGGGAATCGCGAGCTTTGAGAGGACCAGGAGGGGCGTGCCCAGGAGCAGGAACGCGGTCCTGATCTTGCCGATCCGGCTCACGGGGAGGTCGGGGTGGCTATGGAAATAGAACAATGACGCCGTGGCAAGGACGACGTCGGGCACGACGAGGGCGGCCAGGTACCACCAATCCACCACACCGGCGATGGCGAGCGTGACAGCGACGGTGATGAGTGCCAGGCGGTCCGCGACGGGATCGAGGATGCGGCCCAGTTTGGAGGTTTGGTTGAAACGCCGCGCGACGTAGCCATCCACCCAGTCAGTACCGCCCATGATGGCGAGAACCAGCACGGCGAAACCGTATTCCCTTTGCCATAGCACCAGCCACACGAACAGCGGGACGCCCATGAAGCGCAACACTGTCAGGAAATTGGGGACGGTGAAGATGAGATCGTGGTCGATCTGTGGCTGGCCCGGGCGTGCGCCTGCACCGATGAACTTCACCTGTCCCCCTTTCTGTGTCCGCGGTGACGCTGCTGCTTGCCGTCCCGATTACTTCTTGAACAGCTTCCGCAGTCCTACTGCGGCCACGGTGGCGGAAGCGGCGAAGAGAAATAGCTCTTTCCAGCGCGCGGCGAGACGCTCCGGCAGCCCGGCAGGAACTTTCCCACTGAAATCGGCGAGCTTGTCGGCCGCGAACCGGCGGCCGTCGTCGAGCTTTTGCCCGGCAACGTCGCGGAGGACCTTCCCCTGGGTCTTGACGTCGAGTTCGACGCCGAGCTGATCGCGGACGTCGGCCAGGTGCTCGCGGCGCTGCTCCAGACGGCGGAGCAGCTCAGCTTCGCTTGGGGCGGGGGGTTGCTCGGCTTTGTGTGCTTCTGCCTTGGCGGCTTTTTCAGCCTTGGCTTTCTCAGCTGCGGCGGCTTTCGCGGCTTCCGCTGCCTTGTATGCTTCCGACGAGGGGTCGAGAATGCTGGCGTCGAAGGAAGTGCCCTCCTTGACTATGCCGAGATCGTGCTTGATGCCGCGGATGGTCTTCTCAGGAACAAGCGGCATGGCACCCTTGAACGCCCGGAAGGCGACGAGTGCCCCGATAAGAATGATCAAAAGGAACGCCGCCGCAACCACAAGCGCAGCCAGCCACGGGGGCATGACCGTGGCCAGCCCCAAGATGGCCGCCACAACCAAGGCGATGACGAGCAAAGAGAGGAAGATCAGCGCAACGCCAGCGAAGGCGCCGGCAACACCCAGCTGTTTGCCTTTGCCCTTAAGTTCAAGCTTGGCCAGGCTGATTTCGTCGTTGAGCTGCCGCGGCGCGAGCCGGGCGGCAAGTTTCAGGGTGTTCGGCAACGCCGAAATTCCCGGGCGTTGGCCAGCCCGGCCGCTGTGACGTCCACTCATAGGTTCCGCCTCACTGCTTCCATCTTGCTCCTACCCGGCTCCGGCACGGAGACGAATACAGCCGCCCACGCGCACCTGTCCACAAAACTACCATTCAGCTTCAGCCTCAACTTCCGGGGCGGTCCTGCGGCGCGCCCAGCCATCGCTGATAAATATGATCTGTCGCACATAGGATTGATAATCGTGAACACTCCCCCTGTACCGGGCGATTCCCTTAGTCGACGCGAAAAACTCCTCTATATCCTGCTACTTGGCGCATTGACCGCTTTGGGTCCATTCACAGTGGATCTCTATTTGCCGGCGTTTCCCGCGCTGGAGCATCATTTCGATGTGTCAGCGGCTGCGATCCAACTCACACTGACCGGCACAACGGTGGGCTTCGCCATTGGCCAATTGGTGGTGGGTCCGTTCAGCGACAAGTTCGGGCGCCGCATGCCCTTGATTCTGGCAACGGCCCTGCACATCGGGTCCTCCCTCGGCGCAGCGCTGTCCACTGACATCAGCACACTTGCCCTTTTCCGCGTCCTGATGGGCGTCGGCGCAGCCGGCGGTGGTGTGGTTGCCATGGCGATGGTCCGGGACCTCTTCGCGGGCTACGCCATGGTGCGGATGTTCTCGCGCATGTCGCTGGTGAATGGCCTTGCACCCATTCTGGCTCCGATCATCGGATCACAACTGCTGTTGGTGATGCCATGGCCCGGGATCTTCTATTTCCTGGCGGGCTACGGAATTCTCGTGTTCATTGCGGCGGTTTTCCTTATCCGGGAAACGTATCCTGCCGAACTCCGCCGGCAGACGACGTCGACGGCGGGCCAACGCTACAAGGCCGTGTTCGCCGACCGGATTTTCGTCGGGATGCTGCTCGTGGGAGGGTTCAACTTCGGCGGACTGTTTGCTTACCTCTCCGCGTCCACTTTCCTGTTCCAACAGGTCTACGACTTTTCTCCGCAGGAATACGGCTTGCTGTTCGGCGTCAATTCCTTGGGCATCGTCGCCGGCGTCCAGATCAGCTCCAGGGTCATCCGGCGGGTGGCACCCCAATGGATCATGGCGTTCGCTACGGCCTGGATGCTGCTCATGGCGCTTTTGATTGTCGTTTTCGATCTGCTCGGCTTCGGCCTATGGGGTGTCATGGTCCCGTTGTGGTTCTACATCCTTGCCACCGGGTTCATGTTCCCCTGCGTCCAGGTGATTGCACTGGCCAACCATGGCGCACAGGCCGGAACCGCGGCCTCCCTGCTGGGTGCCTCGAACTTCCTGATGGCCGGCATCATCCCGCCCGTGGTTGGCTGGCTGGGCGTCGGTTCTGCCGTTCCCATGGGGGCCGTCCAGGCCGCGTGCCTCGCAGGCGCCGTGTCGGCCCTCTGGCTCGTCGTGCGGCCCCGGTCCGTCCCCTCCATCCACTGAGCAGCTGTCCACTGATTCGAGAAGCCCGGACGTCGGCACGGAGAAGTAGGCTCAAACCATGACGCGCAAACCGCACCGCAACGGCAGGGGCCTTTTCCTCGGAGCGATGCTCGGCGCCGTCGTCGGCTTCTTGCTGGGCCGTGGGGCCGGAAACCCTGTGTTCGGAGCGCTGCTGGGCGCTGTCGTCGGTTCGGCAATCCTCTACCGGATCAATCCCGGGCCATGGAAACGGGACTAAGCAGGCCTTCCGTTGCTTCGAGGCCTGTTGCCGGTCATGGCCCGGAGATAAAGTTGAGATGTGCCCCGTTGGCAGGAACTCCAGCCTATTCCAGCCCCATGGCAGCGCAAGGATGATGGCATCCTGCCGCTGTGGTGGGATCGTCTGTGCACCGTGACAAGCCCGCAATCCGCGGCCCTTTACGCGGCTGGACTCTTCACCGAGGACCGCCGCCGGCCGATTGCGCAGTGGTTCAATCCGACAAACGGCGCGGCCCTGCTCGTGGCTCCGGAGACCTCCCCCGAATGGCCCGTCCAACGCTTCGGAATCTTCTACGCCCCACCTGGCGGCGGATTCACCCGCGTCCACTCCGCCGCCCACGAATGGCACCCGCGGGAGCCGAGGACGCCGCCCACCGAAGATGACGCCTTCCAGTCCGCCGTGGCCGAGGCAGCGAGATTCCTCCAAGTGGAAATGGACTTCGTTTGACGACTTGGCGCTGAGATTCTGCCCATTCGAGCAATTGCGCAAAATCAGACAAACCGAGGCAAAAAAACGGGTCCCGCACCAATAAAATCGGTGCGGGACCTTTGCGCTCCTCCGACTGGACTTGAACCAGTAACCCTTCGATTAACAGTCGAATGCTCTGCCAATTGAGCTACGGAGGAATGAAGCGGTTATGACTTTAGCAAAGGTTTTGCCTCAAGTGAAATCGAGCCTCGGACCCTACGGGAAGGGCAGCAGGATACCCCTCCCGGGTATCGCCAAGTGCCGCGGAGCCGACGCTCTCACCGAGGATAGTATGGTCCGGCGCGCGTGTGGCACGCACGTGGCTCACACGAAGCGCATACGGAGCGCATCCGTGACACAGAGGAACAGAAGGAAGCATGTCGAACAACTGGTCAGCCGAGGACAACGTGACGGAAGTTGCCGATAACGTCTTCTTCGTCCAAGGGCCTGCCGTCAACTGGACGATCCTCAAGCGGGGCAAGGAATTCACCCTCATTGACACGGGCTATCCCGGGAACTGGCCCTTGCTCCAGTCGAGCATGAATTTCCTCGGACTGTCCATGGAAAATGCTGCCGGAGTTCTCCTGACGCATGGTCACTCGGATCACATCGGGAATGCCGCGAGAATATCAGCAACGGGCATTCCGGTATTCGCGTCGCATGCGGAGTTGCCGAACATCCGCCGGGAGGTCCTCGAACAAGTCACCGTCAAAGATCTTGGTTTGCGGATCCTCCGTCCCAGGGTCGGCGCGTGGGCCGTTCACGCCATCCGCTCCGGGGGCTTGTCCGACGTCGCGGTCCCGGGTGTCGCTTCGATGACCCAGGTCATTCTGGACGCGCTCCCGGGATCTCCCCGGATCGTCGCCACCGGCGGGCACACCAGCGGCCACGTGTCCTTCTTCGTGCCTCCGGCGAAAGCCGTGGTCACCGGGGACGCACTCGTCACTGGCCACGCAGTCAGTCCGGTCCGCGGTCCGCAGTTGTTGCCCGCCATCTTCCATCACCACCCGTCGGAGACCTTGGCCAGCGTTGAGGCTCTCAGGCAATTGGGCGCTGAGACCATCCTGCCGGGACATGGACCGGTGGTGAGGGTGCTCGACGGGACAATCGAGCTCGTCTCTGAGGGAAGGTACTCCCCTTTCGCTTGAGTCGGCGGCCTTGGGGCTGGTACCCGCATCGGAGCTCGAGTGGAAGAGCGGGAGACCGGGCCGAAAACGGGTACCACCCACTCTTAACCCGTGCCGTGCATAGCCAATAGGCTCCGGATCTGGGGATTCTGACCCGGTCTGTTCAGAAAAAGGGGAAGCCGATGCGGCTCCTGACCATACTGTTCCGGCGGCCCGCATGGTTCCGCTGGGCCGCGGCCGCGTCCGTGCTGCTTTTGCTGGGCTACTCCGCTGTGTACTTGGCGCCTCCTGCGCGTGCGGCGCTCCCGAAGACCATCGTCAGCCTGACCTTCGACGACGGCAATGCCGATCAGCTCCCGGCCGAACAGTTACTGAAGTCACTCGGATTGCACGGCACCTTCTTCATTACCACCAGCTGGATCGATAATCCGTCATGGCTCACCCGAGCCAACCTGAACAGCATCGCTGCGGACGGCAACGAGATCGGTGGCCACACCATCACCCACCCGGACCTCACCACGCTATCCACCTCGGCAGCAACCAACGAGGTTTGCGGCGGCCGGACCACGCTTGCCAGCTGGGGATTCAACGCCACCGATTTCGCCTATCCCTTCGCGGCTGAAAACTCTTCCGTCGAGCAAATCGTGAAGAATTGCGGTTTTGCGAGTGCGCGCAATTTGGGTGATATCCGTTCGCCTGCGAGTTGCTCGAGCTGCCCTTTCGCGGAAACCCTCCCCCCGGCCAACCCGTACAACACGGCCGCGCCGGATGAAGTGGACAGCACGTGGACGCTGCAGAACCTCGAGGACCTCGTGACCAACGCGGAACCGGGAGGGGGCTGGGTCCAGCTGACCTTCCACCACATCGCCGTCGGAACAGATCCGACGTTGACTATCGATCCCAATCTCTTCAAGACGTTTGTCACGTGGCTGGCTGCGAGAACGGCCAACGGAACCACGTCGGTTCAAACGGTCGCCCAGGCCTTGGGCAACGCATCAACGGCGCCGACCGCGCCCGCCGCACCTTCAGGCGTGGCTGCGACGGCGGGGAACGGGTCCGCGGTGGTGTCGTGGACGGCGCCGGCCAACGGCGGGTCCCCGATCACTTCCTATACGGTGACGCCTTCGTCCGGTGGCACGGCATTGGCTCCGGTGACGGTTTCCGGTAATCCGCCCTCGACGACGGCGACCGTCACCGGACTGAGCAACGGCACCGCGTACACGTTCACCGTGACGGCGACGAACGCCGTCGGGACGTCTGCTCCGTCCGCCGCGTCCGCGCCCGTCACCCCGACGGCCCCGACGGCGCCCGCGGCACCGACCGGTGTGACCGCGACGGCGGGGAACGCTTCCGCGGTGGTGTCGTGGACGGCTCCGGCCAACGGCGGCTCCCCGATCACTTCCTATACGGTGACGCCTTCCACCGGTGGCACGGCCCTGGCTCCGGTGACGGTCTCCGGAAATCCGCCCTCGACGACGGCGACCGTCACCGGACTGACTAACGGCACCGCGTACACGTTCACGGTCACGGCGACGAACGCCGTCGGAACGTCTCCGGCGTCGGCCGCCTCGGCCCCGGTCACGCCTTCGGCCCCGGTTCCTGGGGTCACCAACGGCGGTTTCGAGTCCGGGCTGGCCTCCTGGACGACCGGCGGCGGCAAGGCACCCGTGGCCTCCACCGTTGCGCACACCGGCACGGGTTCTGCGTTGTTGGGCCTGGCATCGGGGGCCGAGCCGCTGGGGGACAGCAGCCTGTCCCAGACCATCACCATGCCCGCCTCCGGGACGTCCACGCTGTCCTTCTGGTACCAGCCGCACACCGCCGACGAGAGCTGCACCGGGACCGCCTGCAGGTACGACTGGATGGAAGCACAGGTCCGCACCACCGGCGGCACGGTCCTGGCAAGCCTGTTCAAACTCTGCAACAACAACGGCACCTGGACCCAGCTCAGCGCGAACCTCTCCGCCTACAACGGCCAGAGCATCGTGCTCTGGTTCAACGTCCACCTGGACGGCTCCAGCCCCGCGGATGACACCTGGATGTACCTCGACGACGTCACCCTCACCAACACCCAGACAACGCCCACGGCACCCGCCGCACCCACCGGCGTGACGGGGACCGCGGGGAACGCCTCGGCCACCGTGTCCTGGACCGCCCCGGCCAACGGCGGCTCCGCGATCACCTCCTACGCGGTCACCCCGCACGCCGGCGCCACCACCCTGGCCCCGGTCACCGTCACCGGGAACCCGCCCGCCACCAGCACCACCGTCACCGGGCTGAGCAACGGCACCGCCTACACCTTCACCGTCACCGCCACGAATGCCGTCGGCACCTCCCCGGCCTCCGCTGCCTCGGCACCGGTCACCCCGACGGCGGGGGCCACGGCACCCGCCGCCCCCACCGCGGTCACCGCGACCGCCGGGAACGCCTCGGCAACCGTGTCCTGGACCGCCCCGGCCAACGGCGGCTCCCCGATCAGCTCCTACGCGGTCACCCCGCACGCCGGCGCCACCACCCTGGCCCCGGTCACCGTCACCGGGAACCCGCCGGCGACGACGGCAACCGTCTCCGGGCTGAGCAACGGCACCGCCTACACTTTCACGGTCACCGCTACGAATGCCGTCGGCACCTCCCCGGCGTCCACGGCCTCGGCACCGGTCACCCCCACCGGAACCACCACCTCGGCCATCACCAACGGCGGCTTCGAATCCGGGCTCAGCGCCTGGACCACCGGCGGCGTCAAGGCACCCGTGGCCTCCACCACCGCCCACACCGGCACCGGCTCCGCGCTCCTGGGCCTGGCATCCGGGGCAGAACCCTTCGGCGACAGCAGCCTGTCCCAGACCATCACCGTCCCCGCCACCGGGACCTCCACGCTGTCCTTCTGGTACCAGCCCCACAGCCAGGAAGACCCCTGCACCGGCAACGCCTGCCCCTACGACTGGATGGAAGCACAAGTCCGCACCACCACCGGCACGGTCCTGGGAAGCCTGTTCAAACTCTGCAACAACAACGGCACCTGGACCCAGCTCACCGCCGACCTCACCGCCTACAAAGGCCAGACCGTCACCCTCTGGTTCAACGTCCACCTCGACGGCTCCAGCCCCGCCGACGACACCTGGATGTACCTCGACGACATCACCCTCACCACCAGGTAAATACACCAGACGCCAAAAATCCCCGCCCTCTACTGAGGACGGGGATTTTTGAGTAAAGCTCCTCCGACTGGACTTGAACCAGTAACCCTTCGATTAACAGTCGAATGCTCTGCCAATTGAGCTACGGAGGAATGAAGCGTGTACAAGCCTAACAAAGGGCTGCCGGGAAACGAAATCGGCGCCGGGAAAGCCGTCAGCTATCCATGCGGAGGGCGCGGCGCTGCATTTCCAGCTGCATGAGTTCCCGGTTGAGCCGTTGGAACTCTTCCGGTTGGGCCGAGGCATCCAGGCGCTGCAATTGGCCCATCTTGTCCGCCTTGACCCTGGTGATCTGCAGTTCGAAAAGTCGGGCCAGGATGTCGCGGCAATAACGCTGCAGCGCTTCGGGAGTGCTGGCCGGAAGCGGAACGACTGCAAGCTCGGAGACCAGGCCTTGGAGTGGTTCCGGGACTTCCCGGCGAATCCCTTCCACCCAGGCCACAGGGTCACCAATATTGGCCAGCCCGGCGGCCCGTACGGCAGTGTGCACAGCTGAGTAGGCAGGAGTGACGAAGTGGCAGGCTTCAAACCGTTCCCATGCGCCACCGATGAGCGCAGCTTCGCCACCCAGAACGGCGGGGTTCTGGATGACCACTTCGAGGGCCTGCCGCTCCATGGCGGCAACGGGATCGCGCGGATCCGGGCGCATGAAGGCGATAGGGGCGTCCGACGGCGGTGCTGCCGCCGGCTGGCCGGGCTGGCCCGGCGTTGTGCCCTGCCCGGCACCCATGGCTCCTGCGGTGCTTGCAGCCCCCGCGGTACCCGGCGCGCCGGAAGCAGCGCGCTTGGCAGCCAGGCCCACTGCCCGGCTGACTTCCTCAATGGGCATCCCGAGCCAGCCTGCCAGCTCGCGGACATACGCCGGGCGGATGCCCGAATCACGGATCTGCGCAACCACAGGCGCCGACTCCCGCAGGGCTGAGACGCGGCCTTCCACGGTGTCCAGGTTGTGGCGTTTGAGGGACGCCCGGATCGCGAATTCGAAGAGCGGCCGGCGGGTGGCGATCAAGTCCCGGACAGCTGCATCGCCCTTGAGCTGGCGCAAGTCACAGGGGTCTGCTCCGCTCGGTTCCACGGCCACGTAAGTCTGCGCGACGAAACGCTGGTCCTCCTCGAAGGCGCGCAATGCCGCCTTTTGCCCGGCGGCGTCGCCGTCGAAAGTGAAGATGACCTCTCCCCCGGTGCCGTCGTCGGACAGCAAGCGGCGGGCGATCTTGATGTGGTCAGTACCGAAAGCCGTGCCACACGTGGCCACGGCGGTACCGACTCCGGCAAGGTGGCAGGCCATGACGTCCGTGTACCCCTCCACCACCACCAGTTGCCGGTCCTTGGCGATGTTCCGTTTGGCGAGGTCGATGCCGTAGAGGACCTGGGACTTCTTGTAGAGCACGGTCTCCGGAGTGTTCAGGTATTTCGGGCCATGGTCGTCCTCGTAGAGCTTGCGGGCTCCGAAGCCGATGGTGTCGCCGGCAATGTCCCGGATGGGCCAGATGAGCCTGCCGCGGAAGCGGTCGTAGATTCTCTGCTGGTTACCGGGTCCCCCGGCGGAGAACATCCCCGTCAGCTTCAATTCAGCGTCCGTGAATCCGCGTCCGCGCAGGTGTTTCAGGAGTGAATCCCAACCCTGCGGCGCGTAGCCGACGCCGAACTGTTCGGCGGCGGTCCGGTCGAAACCGCGGCCGTGGAGGAAGTTGCGCCCCTCGGCGGCACCTGCCGTGAGCAGTTGCGCGCGGAAAAACTCGTCGGCGATCTTGTGGGCATCCAGCAGCCGTTGGCGCTTGCCGACCTCTTCGCGGTTGGGACCGGTGCCGCCGTCCTCATAGCGCAGCTCGTAGCCGATCCGGGCTGCGAGCTTTTCCACGGCTTCGTGGAAGGAGCTGTGGTCCATCTTCTGGACGAAGGAGATGGCATCGCCGTCTTCACCGCAGCCGAAGCAATGGTACCGGCCCACCTGGGGACGGACAGTGAACGACGGCGAGCGCTCGTCGTGGAAGGGACAGAGGCCTTTGAAAGTGCCCAGTCCGGCGCCCTTGAGGGTGACGTAGCCGTCCACCACTTCCTTGATATCGGTGCGCTGGCGTACTTCGTCGATATCTTCACGTTTGATCAGGCCAGCCACGTCACCATCCTAGTCGCTCCGCACGGGAGGTCCTTGAGTGGGCCGGCAACCAGGACAACTAGACGGGAGCTACCAGAGCGACGGCAGACTGCCCACCAGACGTTCGTACATCCCCAGCGCCGATGCGTCCGTCAGGGACGCCACTTGGTCGATGACGACGCGAAGCCGGGCGCCGTCGTCGGGGGCGTCCCGCCAGTCCGCGGCGAACATCGGTTCCAGGTGCCGGTCTCCGCTCGCGTTGAGTACGCCCACCAAAGCGTGCAGCACTTCGCGCTGCCGCTCATAGACGGGCTGCCGATGGTCGGTGGAGATCACGAACGTCGTGGCGAGGCCCTTCATGGCGGCAATCTCGGTGGTGGTTCCCTCGGGGACCATGAGATCCGCAGAGTACCGGGTGAGGTGGTCCGGGCCGAAGTGCGCCCTCGTGGTCTCCAGGGCACTCTGGCAGAACCGGCCGATGAGCTGGCTGGTCATGTCCTTCAGCGCCGCCATCGACTTGCGGCTGCCATCGGCCTCGCGGACCCACACGCTCGTGGCTTCGAGGCGGGCCAGGGCAGCATCGATTTCGGCGGGATCGTTGTGGGGCAAGTACCACTGCTTCGTGTACCCCACCACGCGGGCCCGGTGGTCGGGGTTGTCCAGCCACTTGAGCTGGAAGTGACCGGCAACGATGGCGTCCTCGACGTCGTGGACGGAGTACGAGATATCGTCGGCCAGGTCCATCACCTGGGCCTCTATGCAGGAGCGGTTGCCGGGCGCGCCGTCACGAAGCCAGGCAAACACGGGCAGATCGTCCTCATAGGCACCGAATTTACTGCTCCGCTGTCCGTGGATGACAGGGGCGTCGACGGCGGACCACGGGTATTTGGACGCGGCGTCAAGACTGGCGCGGGTCAGGTTCAGGCCGGCCGGCCGGCCGTCGGCAGCAAGGACCTTGGGTTCAAGGCGAGTCAGCAGGCGCAGGGTCTGGGCGTTGCCTTCGAAGCCACCGATTCCGTGGGCTACCTCGTTGAGCGCGGATTCCCCGTTGTGGCCGAAAGGCGGGTGGCCAAGGTCGTGGCTCAGGCACGCCGTGTCCACAACATCCGGATCGCAACCGAGCGCGCGGCCCAACTCGCGCCCCACCTGGGCCACTTCAAGGCTGTGCGTCAGCCGGGTACGGACGAAGTCGTCAGTGTCCGGGGCCACCACTTGGGTCTTCGCCCCGAGCCGCCGGAGCGCTGACGAATGCAACACCCGTGCCCGGTCCCTCTCGAAGTCCGAGCGGTAGGTGTTCTTCCGGGCTTCCTGGACCCAGCGTGCCGAGTCGGCTTCCACATAGCCCGGAATGCCCGTTGCGTTTTCGGCCGGGCGTGCTGCAGACATCGCTTCAGTTCCCATGGGTATCTGCCTCCTCCGCTTGCCGTGCACCGGCGTCTCTTCAGCCAGTCCCTATGCAGCCAGTTTTCCACGACTCTGGCAGTGCGCGTGCACGCGGCGGCCCGGGCCGCGCTTCAGCCGCCCGAGACGTCGAGTTCGGCTGCGGCGATATCGCGCGTCTGATCCGCATCCATCTGCCTGCTGAGCAGCCAGTCCTTGGGCAAGGCCGGCTTCTTCGGGGAACCTGCGCGTCCGCGCGGACCCTCCGAGTCGACGCCCGGGTACGGCAGGTCCATGTCCAGTTGGTCCAGGAGCTCGCGGAGGACCTCAAGGGTCGGCACGGTGGCCAGTTTGGCGCGCAGCTCCCCGCCTACGACATAGCCCTTGAAGTACCAGGCCATGTGCTTGCGGATCTCGCGCAGCGCCTTGTACTCGTCGTTGCCGAAGGTTTCGATCATGAGCTCGGCGTGCCGGTAGACGCCGTCGGCAACTTCGCGCAGGCCCGGACGGTGGCGCTCGTCGCTTCCCTCGAACGCGGCCTGGAGGTCGCCGAAGAGCCACGGGCGACCCTGGCAGCCCCGGCCCACCACGACGCCGTCAATCCCGGTTTCACGGACCATGCGGACTGCGTCTTCTGCGGACCAGATATCGCCATTGCCCAGGACGGGAATGTCCGGGAGGGCCTCGCGCAGGCGTGCGATGGCGGACCAGTCGGCCTGGCCTGAGTAGAACTGCGCGGCGGTGCGGCCGTGGAGCGCGACGGCGGCAACGCCGGAATCGCGGGCGATGCGGCCGGCGTCGAGGTACGTGAGGTGGTCCTCGTCAATGCCCTTGCGCATCTTGATGGTTAGCGGGATATCGCCCTTGGAGGCCTCCTTGACGGCTGTCTGGACGATGGAGGTGAAGAGGTCGATCTTCCAAGGGAGGGCGGATCCGCCGCCGCGCCGGGTGACCTTGGGCACGGGGCAGCCGAAGTTGAGGTCGATGTGGTCCGCCCGGTCTTCCTCGACGAGCATGCGAACGGCCTGGCCCACGGTGACGGGGTCCACGCCGTACAACTGCACGGAACGGACTTTTTCGTCATCGTCGTGGGAGATGATGCGCAACGATTCCGGCGTGCGCTCCACCAGGGCACGGGAGGTCACCATCTCCGCGACGTACAGACCGCCGCCGTATTCACGGCACAGTCGGCGGAAGGCCGAGTTCGTGATCCCGGCCATCGGGGCAAGGATCACGGGGGTGTCCACGGTGATCCGGCCGAGCTGCAGTGGGGGCAGTTCGAGCTTGGGCGAGGGGGGCGTTGCTACTACAGTCACCCGTCCATTGTCTCAGACTCGAGCTTGCCGAATACGTGGGTGCGGGCCGCTAGAGCAGCCAGCCGTTGTCTTCGGCGATCCGCACAGCCTCGGCACGGGTCCGGCCACCGGTCTTGGCCATCGCGGCGGAGAGGTAGTTCCGCACGGTCCCTTCGGAAAGCATCGCCGACTTCGCGATATCGGCCACCGTTCCGCCGTCGGACGCTGCCTTGAGCACCTCCCCCTCCCGCTCGGTCAGCGGGCTGTCTCCCGCGGTCAAAGATTCGGCGGCGAGCCCGGGGTCCACCACCCTGAGCCCTTGATGGACGCGGCGCACCGCTTCGGCCAATTGCCGCGCGGGCGTGTCCTTGACGACGAATCCGGAGGCACCGGCCTGCATGGCACGCTTGAGGTAGCCGGGCCGACCGAACGTGGTCACCATGAGGACCCGGCATGACGGCGCGGCCCGCCGCACGGCCGCCGCCGCGCTGATACCGTCCAGGCCGGGCATCTCGACGTCGAGCATCGCCACATCGGCGGAATGCTCGACGACGGCGGCCGCCACCCCTGTCCCGTCACCCAGTTCAGCGACCACCTCGATGTCCTGCTCCAGTCCCAGCAAAGCCGCCAATGCCCCGCGCACGAGAGCCTGGTCGTCCGCGATCACCAATCGGATGCTCATACCTCCACCGCCAATCTGAACCCTCCCAGGTCACTCGGGCCAATGCTGACCGTTCCTCCGGCGGCACCCACGCGTTCGCGGACCCCGGCCAGTCCGTTCCCGGAGCGGCCTTCGGGAGCCGGGCCGACGCCGTCGTCCTCCACCAACACGCTCGACGCCGTCAACCGGACGCGGCAGCGCGCGGCACCGGAGTGCCGCACCACGTTGGTGACGCCTTCGCGCAGGACCCAGCCGAAGAGCTCCCGGTGCCGCGCCGGAACCTGCTCCACGGTTCCCGGCAATTCGGCGTCGATCCCGGCCGATTCCAA
Organism: Arthrobacter sp. FW306-2-2C-D06B; assembly: GCF_021789175.1. NCBI lineage: Bacteria > Bacillati > Actinomycetota > Actinomycetes > Micrococcales > Micrococcaceae > Arthrobacter > Arthrobacter sp. FW306-2-2C-D06B. The sequence continues at coordinate 1,497,297 of NZ_CP084560.1, read as the reverse complement.
GGCCGTCCGGGCGACGGCGAGCTCCGCCAGTACGTTGACGCCGCGGTAGCCGGCCACCGTGGCCCGGACGTCGGCGAGCGCACCGCGGGCCAGATCCTGCACCGCGGAGATCTCGGCGGCTGCCCGGTCCCGGGCAGGGTAGTCGCCGGGCACGGTGTCCAGCATCCTCCCTGCCAACTCGGCCTTCACGGCGATCACCGTCAGGGAATGCCCCAGGATGTCGTGCATATCCCGCGCGACGCGGCTGCGCTCGGCTGCAACGGCTGCGTCGGCGAGCTCAGTTTGCGCTTCGCGGAGCCGTGCGGTCTGCCGGATCAGCCGCGCGAAGGCGGACATCATGAGGCCGAGGGACAAGATGATCCCGGCCTGGAGCAAGGCCTGCTCCCCGTTGCCCGTCACCAGCTGGGTGGTGAAGGAGACGAGGGCCAAGGCGACGATGAGGAAGAAATCGGTGCGCCGCGGAAGGGAGGTCATGGCGATGGCGCAGGCGAGGAACGTCCAGGTCCACAAGGCCTCCCTTCCAATGATGAGGATCATTAGCCCGTTCAGCGCCAGCAGGATGCAGACGGACACGATGCCCGCCCGGACGCCCAGGCGCCAACTGATCTGCGGCAGGAAGACGTAGGCGGCGAAGAACACGATCAGGGAGGCCGATGCCGCCACCTTCCAGGCCAAGGGCTCGTCCACGGACCACACGATGTTCCACGTCGGCCAGGCCCAGAGCAGGATGGAAAGTCCCGCACCGATGAACCAGCCCCGTGGCCCTGGACCGCGGAACATGCGACCGCGGAACATCGTGCCGGTGAACACGTTTCCGGCGAACACATCCCTGAAGGACGTTCCGCGTCCGTTGGTGGTCATGGTGCCCACCCTAGCGGCCTGTTCAGACACGTTTCGTGTCGCGGCGGAACGCCATGGCAGCCCCGGCCACGAAGATCGCGAGCCAGATGAGCACGTTGAGGATCCACGCCCAGTCGAACTGGCCGGTGATGGGGCTCCGGGCCAATTGCCCGATCCCGTATGCGGGCGTGAACTTGGCGATGTTCCCGAAGGTCTCCCCCATGATCTCGATCGGCATGAACAGTCCACCGAGCATGGCAAGGATGGCCAGGGCCGGGCCGAGGATCTGCATGACGTTCTGGCTCGGCATGAGGTATCCGACGAACAGGCCAAGGGCCGCGAAGACCAGGGAGCCCAGCCAGGCCACCAACCCCGCTGTCAACCAGGTCTGGGCATCCATCGTGACGCCCGCCAGGGCACCGATGACGAACTGGGCCACGACGGCAATGAGGGACAGCGTCAGCGCAGCCATGGCTTTCACCGCGATGTACGCCCCGGGCAGGAGAGGCGTGAGGCGAAGCTGGCGGCTCCAGCCTTGGGCACGTTCCACCGCCACTTGGCTACCGGCGCCCGTAGCAGCGGTCATCGCGGCATAGACCGTGAGGCTGATGAGGATGTACTGGCCGTAGCTGTGCCCGTTGGGCAGGAGCTTGTCCTTATTGGACAAGCCGAAAATGAAGAAGAAGATGGCCGGCATGAACACCGTGAACATGATGGTCCGGCGGTTCCGGAGCATGCGCTTGATCTCGATCCAGAGGAAGGTGCGGTTGACCCCGCCGGTGGACGGCTTCCGTTCCTGGACGACTGTTGCCGTGCTCATACGAAGTCTCCTTCAAGAGTGATGCTCGTGGATTCAGGCGCGGCGTCGTCTCCGGTGAGGGCGACGAACGCCTCCTCAAGGTTGTTGGCCGCCACTTCGACGTCGTGGGCGCCCGTGTTATTGAGCAGGTACCGCACGACGGCGTCCGAGTCGCCCGTGCGGACGGTGAGGCGTCCGCCGTCGTAATCCATGCTTTCGACGGGCGGCATCCCGGCGAGCAGCCCGCGCTCTGTTGCCGGAAATGAAGCCTTGACGGTGCGGCCGGAGGCGAGGTTCTTGATCTGGGCGGCGGTGCCGTCCGCGACGATGCTGCCTTGCCGGACCAGGACAATCCTGTCCGCGTAGGCGTCGGCTTCTTCGAGGTAATGGGTGGCGAAGATGACGGTCCGTCCGCGCTGGGCGTCGGCCCTGATAGCGGTCCAGAAGTCGCGTCGTCCCGCGACATCCATGCCCGTGGTGGGCTCGTCCAGGATCAGCAATCCGGGATCGGAGACGAGTGCCATCGCGAAGCGCAGCCGTTGCTGCTGGCCGCCTGAGCACTTTTCGACCTTGCGGTCGGCGATCTCCAGGATGCCCGCACGCGCCAGGACTTCGTCCACTGGCCGGGAGGAGTCGAACATGGCAGCGTTGAGCTGCACGGTCTCGCGCACGGTGATGTCCCGCAGCAAGCCGCCGGTCTGCATCACCGCTGCGACCTGGCCGCGGGCGATGGCTCCGCGGGGAGTATGGCCGAAGATGGAGACGCTTCCCTGGTCCGGTGCGCTCAATCCGAGGATCATGTCGATGGTGGTGGTCTTGCCGGCCCCGTTGGGACCGAGGAACGCCACCACCTCTCCCGGCTGCACGGTGAGGTCCAGGCCGCGGACGGCGTGGACCTTCCCGAAGCTCTTGTGCAGTCCGGCTGCGTGGACGGCCGGCACACTCGCTGTTGTCATGGCTCTCCTTGGCTTTGGTTTACTCCACTACCCATCAAAGCCGAGATCCGCCTCCGGAGCCCGGGCGTGTGTCACCGATGGGGGATGACAAATGTCATCGACGGCTAGCGGCGCTCGGCTTCCCTGCGTGCCCGCCTGGTCATGACGACGGCGGCAAGCTCGCCGGTGTCGAACGATTCGAAGGCGTCGGCGGACCCGGCGGCTTCAAGCTCACGGACCTTCCCGTCGTCGTCGGCTGCTTCCGAATCCGCCGTGCCGGCGGCCGCGAGCCGCCTCGGACCGGTCGCTTTGACCACCAGCACTGCGATCAAAGTGGTCACCGGGATGGCAAGCACCAGGCCGATGGACCCTACCAGTGTGCGGATGACTTCCTCGGACAATTCGGCACTCGTGAGGGCATCGACCAGAGGGCGGTCGTACAGCATGACAATGATCAGGATGGGGAGGGCGGCACCGGCGTAGGCGAAGGCGATCGTGTAGACGGTTGAGGCGATGTGGTCCCGGCCGATCCTCATGGCCGAGGTGAACAGCTTGCGCGCGCCGGTCTCGGGTGCGAGCTCGTAGAGTTCCCACACGGCCGCGGACTGGGTGATGGTCACGTCGTTGAGGACTCCGAGCCCGGAGATAATCAGCCCACACAGGATGATGCCGGACAGGGAGATCTTGTCCGACATGTTCACGAGCGTGGCGCCCTCGCTGGTGGCGATACCGGTCAGGTTGGCGGCGTCCGTGGCCCAGGCCGCTAGCAGCGCCGTAATGCCGAGGCCGAAGATCGTGCCCAGCAACGCGGTGGAGGTCTTGGCCGAGAATCCGTGGGCGAAATAGAGCACGCCCATCATGATCGCCGTGGAGCCGACCAATGCCACGAGGAGCGGCGGCTTGCCTTCCACCAACCCCGGAAGCATGAAGCTGACCATCACCACGTAGGCTCCGGCCAGTCCAAGGAGCGCCCGGAAGCCGCGCCAACGCGCGACCGCAATGACCACCACGGCGTAGAGGATCGCCAAGAGCGCCATGGGAACGGTCCGCACGAAGTCCAGGAAAACGTACGACGGCGAGCCGTTGCCCGCCGCTGCGCCCTGAACCCTGGACAGGTTCAGATAGCGGATGCTGTCCCCCACCTTGACGCCGTGGGACTTGGCGACGTCCGGGTTGATGACCACTTTGACGGGGCTGCCGCCGTTATCCGGTTGCGTGGACGCGAACGTGCATTGGGACCCCTGCGGCTGTGTGCCGCTGCTTTGGTTCGTGCCGCTCGTGCCGTTTGTACCGTTCGTACTCGGAGCCTGGGTCCCCTGCGTGCAGTTTTCCTGGGTGACGGCTTGGATCTTGCCGGTATCAAACGTCACCCCGGGAGCCGCCGCGTAAGGGCTCGCGAACGTGATGCCTTCCTTGCTCCCTGACGGCCACATGACGAGCATGGCAACGATCGTGAGCACGGCAATCGGGGCCAGCACGGCCACGAGGAGCCAGTTGGCCCGCTTGCGTGCCGCGAGTGCCTGCGGGCTTGGCTCGAAATGCTCTGTGTGTCCGTGTGAATGGCCGTGACCCATTAGCTGCAAAACCTCATGCCCACAAGCCTACGTGGGGCAGCCCAGTGGCACTCCCAACTAACTCGCATTAGTTGTCGTTATGAGGGCTCAAAACGACAACTAATGCGAGCCAGTTGGGCCGGGTTCGCACCCGGGTTCAGGCGGGTTTGATGTTTTGGTTCACGTGGAAGAGGTTTCCTGGATCGTACTTGCCCTTGATGGCTTGGAGCCGCTCGTAGTTGACCCCGTAGTTCTCCCTGATCCTGCCCTGATCATCACCGTCCATGAAGCCGATATAGCCGCCCGGCGAGGAGTGCGGGCGCAATGCCGCGGCGTAACTGCGGACCCAGTCGATGTTCGCCTCGTTGTCTGCGGGGTCGTTCCACATGCAGGCGATCACCGGAGAGAACTTGACGCCGCGGTTGACGAAGGCGGTGTCCTTCTGACCCACGCGTTGCACGGCACCGTCGATCGGGTAGACATGGACGGACGTCTGCACGCTCGGAACTTTGCTTCCGTACTCAAGATGGGCCGCAATGGCGCCGTCGTTGAGCTCGGAGAGGAAATCCGCTTTCCAGTAGGCCTGCATACCTTTCGGAAGCAGAGGATCAAAGGCCGAGTTGAGTGCCGGGTACGGCATGGGCCCCACGAGCGAACCCGCCACGGGGGCAACATCCAGGAACGGCTGCCAGCGGGCGGCTCCTTCGGCAGGATCACCTGTCCACATGCCAATGACCACGCAGACCGGTTTGCCGTGCCACTCCTCGGGCAGGAACGGTACGGGCGGCCCCTGGTGGAAGCCCACGAACGCCCCGAATTCCTCCGGGGCAGTGTCTATGTAGTCGCGGTAGAACTTCGCAACGGTCTCAGCATGCTCCATGCCGTAGATGATGATCGCAGCGTGGACCATGTCCACCGGGTGCAGCTTGTATTCCAGCGACGTCACCACACCGAAGTTGCCTCCGCCGCCCCGCAAGGCCCAGAAGAGATCCTCGTTCCGGGTTTCGCTCGCGGTCAGGAATTTGCCGTCGGCGGTCACCACGTCAGCGGAGATCAAGTTGTCACAGGACAGGCCGTGTTTGCGGGCAAGATAGCCGATGCCGCCACCCAGGGTCAGACCTGCGATGCCGGTGGACCCCACGATCCCGCCCGTGGTAGCCAACCCGAAGGCATGGGTCGCATGGTTGAAATCTGCCCAAGTCGTTCCCGCCTCGGCACGGGCTGTACCGGCCTCGGGGTCAACACGGACTCCGGTGCGGTTGACGAAATCGATGACAAGGGCATCGTCCCAGGTACCGAAGCCGGGAGCGCTGTGGCCGCCGCCGCGGATGGCCAAGGGCAGGGAATTGTCCCGGGCAAAGTTCACGCTGGCAATGACGTCCGCTACCTGTGCCACACGCACGACGCCGGCCGGGCGTTTGTCGATCATCCCGTTATAGACAGCACGGGCGGAATCATAGTCAGGATCACGTGGAGTGACGAGTTGCCCACGGAGCTGTTCGCGCAGTCCGTCGAGGGCTGTTCCATTCATGGGTGTTACCGCCGATTCTCTTCATGAGACCGGATTAGTTCCACCCGCCGCTACCCCACCAGACCAACGGCCGGGGCTTACGTCGTCATGACTACACCCATGCCACGGCCTCGTCAAGAGTTCACCCAACTGGCTCGCAGTTGTTGTCGTTATGAGGGCTCAAAACGACAACTAATGCGAGCCAGTTGGGCCGGTAACCGGCCAGCTGACTGCTATTCGCTGACCACCAGGGTGTCCGCGCCGCGGAGCTTCGCCTTGCCCAGCTCCAGCAAGGGATCGACGACGGCGCGCACTGCCGTCATGGAATCGTCCACCTCGAGGAGCACGGGGTGCTGATAGGCAATGAGCGCCAGCAGGTCACGGATCGCGCCGCGGGCCTCGTCATCCTGCAAAAGCGGATCGTGCCCGAGGAATACCTCCGAGGGCTCATCCGAGCCGCCCTGGGCGTAGCTGATGGCGAAAGCCTGCAGCTTGCCCTTGCGGGTGGCCGGAACGCCAGAGCCAAAAGCGCTCGCCTTAGGCGCTCGCAGCACGACCGCACCGTGCGCCCCGGTGAGGTCATCGAGGAACAGCCGCTGCACAGTGGGGATGCCGAGCACTCCGGGGTTGTCCCAATGGTGCACGGCGGTGTAGTACCGGCCTACGACGTCGCTCAATTCCACGGATCCCGTGGCGAGGTCTTCCACTTGCTCGGAGGCCGCTGCTTCGGAGCCGTCGCCAAACACCGGCAACCTGAGCGGCTCGGGATCCACCACCACAAGCCGGGAACGCTGGATAGGTGCAAGTCCCGCCCACTCGGCGAAGGATGCGCCGGCCGTGCCGGGCTCCACCTTGCTGCGCAGCTTGGTGACCCCCGACGGCGACTGCCCGGCTTCGCGCCGCAGCATGGTCAGGAGCGTGGCCCCTATCCCGCTCCGGCGGTGGTCCTTGGCAACCTCGACGTAGGCCCAGAGCCGTTCCGGGTGCAGGGAGGCCTCGTGGACCACACCTGCAGCCACCGGGATGCCGATGCCGTCCACGACGTCTTCGGCAACGATGCACCGGCGCCAAGGCTGGCCTTGGCCGCCGTTGCTCGACGGAGCCAGGGCCGCACGGAATTGCTGTGCCGGGAGGGTCTCGGGCCCGCCCCACATTTCCAGGAGCGCGAGGTCGTCGCCCTCACGCCATTCGCGGTATTCGATGGACACGCTTAGGCGCCGATCAGTCGTGCGGCCAGGTAACCCTCCACCTTGTCCAGGGACACACGTTCCTGGCTCATGGTGTCGCGCTCACGGATGGTGACGGCCTGGTCGTCAAGCGTGTCGAAGTCCACCGTGATGCAGAACGGGGTACCGATCTCGTCCTGGCGACGGTAGCGGCGGCCGATGGCGCCGGCGTCGTCGAAGTCGATGTTCCAGTTCTTGCGCAGCTGGGCGCCCAAGTCCTTTGCCTTCGGGGACAGGTCCTCGTTGCGGCTCAGGGGCAGCACGGCTGCCTTGACCGGCGCGAGGCGCGGATCCAGCTTCAGGACGGTGCGGACGTCGACGCCGCCCTTGGCGTTGGGTGCCTCGTCCTCGGTGTAGGCGTCCACGAGGAAGGCCATGAAGGAACGCGTCAGGCCGGCGGCCGGTTCAATGACGTACGGCGTGTAGCGCTCGTTGGTGGCCTGGTTGAAGTAGCTGAGGTCCTGGCCGGATGCCTTCGAGTGAGTCGAGAGGTCGAAGTCGGTGCGGTTGGCGATGCCCTCGAGCTCGCCCCACTCGGAGCCCTGGAAACCGAAGCGGTATTCGATGTCCGTGGTGCCCTTCGAGTAGTGGCTGAGCTTGTCCAACGGGTGCTCGTAGAAACGCAGGTTCTCCGGCCGGATGCCCAGATCGGTGTACCAGGACATGCGTTCCTTCATCCAGTACTGGTGCCATTCTTCGTCGGTGCCCGGCTCGACGAAGAATTCCATCTCCATTTGTTCGAACTCGCGGGTGCGGAAGATGAAGTTGCCCGGCGTGATCTCGTTGCGGAAGGACTTGCCGATCTGGCCGATGCCGAACGGCGGCTTCTTGCGGGACGTGGTGAGCACGTTGCTGAAGTTGACGAAGATGCCCTGAGCGGTTTCCGGGCGCAGGTAGTGCAGGCCTTCTTCACTGGCCACGGGGCCCAGGAAGGTCTTGAGCAGGCCGGAGAACTCCTGCGGTTCGGTCCATTGGCCGCGGGTGCCGCAGTTGGCGCAGGCAATGTCCTTGAGGCCGTTTTCGGCGGGACGGCCCTTCTTTTCCTCGTACTCTTCCTCGAGGTGGTCGGCGCGGTAGCGCTTGTGGCAGGAAAGGCACTCGACCAGGGGGTCGGAGAACACCTCGACGTGGCCGGAGGCCTCCCATACCTGGCGGGGCAGGATCACGGAGGAGTCCAAGCCCACAACATCCTCGCGGCCGCGGACGACGCTCTGCCACCACTGGCGCTTGATGTTCTCCTTGAGCTCGGCACCGAGGGGGCCGTAGTCCCACGCGGACCGGGAGCCACCATAGATTTCACCGGCCTGGAACACGAAGCCCCTCCGCTTGGAGAGGGAAATGACCTGGTCGAGGACGGATTTTGCTGCCATGGGTAACTCCAATGTTCTACAGGGCCGCTGGGTGCGGTCCGTGCTTGTGCGCGAAGGTAATGCTGTGCAGGAAGCTGCGAGTCCTAGCCTACCGGCCTTTGGTTGCTGTCCTGCTTCCGGGACTGGCCCGGCCGGCCCTTGCCGGGGCGGCGGGAAGAGAGCGCGCCCTTCGGCCACGGCAAGGTGGCGACGATGATGGCGAACAGGGTCAGCAAGGTGCCAAGAATCGTGGGCAAAGCCACCACGGTTCCGGGAGCCGGCAGGACCAGGTCAAGCGCGAGCGATCCGAGGAGCTGGCCGGCAATCATTCCCAGGCCCGTGACCAGGACACCGAGGCTGCGGACCAACAAGGCAGCCAGGCCGATGAAGACGCAGCCCATCGGCCCGCCCAAGTAATACCACCATTCGGCGGGCAGGGCGTGTCCTGGACCAAGCAGCGACAACTTGATGAGCCAGGCGATCCAGAGAATGACTGTTCCGGCCACGAAATTCACCAGCGTCGCGGCGATGGGGCTGCCATAGTGCACGGTCGCTGTGCCGTTCATCGCCTGCTGGAAACTCATGAGGCAACCCGCCACGACCGGCAACAGGATCGGCAGCAGCAAGGACCCGACGTCGGCGGCTGCCCCGAGGCGCGGCGAGACGGCCCAGACGACGGCGGCGATCGTCAGGACGCTGCCGAGGATGCGGACCCCGGTGATCGAGCGTTTGCCCCCGGGACCGATGCCGAGCCGGTCCACGAGCAGTCCGCTCAGGGTCTGGCCCGTGACCGCGGCGACCGTGAACAAGGCCACGCCAAGCAAGCCGACCGTGAACGATTGGGCAAACACGAACAGGGCGCCGATACCGCCGGCCAGGACATAGAACCGCGGAAAACTGCGCTCCTTGAGGGCAGGCAGGATCCTTCGCAGCGCGGCGCGGCCTTTCGGCAGCGCCAGTCCGATCGCGGCGATCAGTACCAACCCGGTGGTGAAACTCACGACGGCGGCCGCGATGCCGTCGTCGAGCCTTGCTCCCAGGGCGCCATTGATCCGGCCCTGAAGGGGAATCACGAGTCCGGTTGCCACGGCAAGGAGCAGTCCGGTGAGCAAGGGACGGGATGTCGGGGACGCGGGGCGGGACGACTGCGGCATTTTCACCACCTTACTTCAGGCATCATTGCTTGTATGAGCAACCCGGAAATCGAAGAAATCCCCATCCGTGACGACATGATCCGACTCGGTCAGCTCCTGAAGCTCGCCAACCTGGTGGAGGACGGCGTGGAAGCCACGGAACTCATCAAGAACGGCCTGGTCAAAGTGAACGGCGAGATCGACGATCGACGCGGCCGCCAGCTCCATCCAGGCGACACCGTGACCGTCAACGGACAGACGGTGCGGATCACTACAGAGTCCTAGCAACGCGGGGTCACTTACGGCCCATAAGGTGCCTCTGAATGGGCCGTAAGTGACCCCGCGTTGCTTTCAGACGGACGCGAGGACCTTGTGCTCCAGGAATTCGGCCACGTGTCCGATTTCCTGCTGGTTGATGCCGTGCCACATGCCTGTGTAGAGCACCTTGGTGAGGTCCGTGTGCTTTCGCACCCACTCCATGGTGTATTCGATCTTGTCCGGGGTGATGACGGGGTCCTGCTGGTCCCGCCCCCAGAAGAGCGGCACGGAACCGTCCAGTTCGGCGTCGCGGAATGCGGGGTCGGCATCGGCGTCGACGGCGAAGCCCGAAAGACCGACGACGGCGGCAAAGTCCGCCGGGCGCTGACGGAGCAGCGAGGTGGCCATGGCCATGCCCATGGAAAAACCGAGGAGGGTCACCGAGCTGTGGTTCGACTTGAACGAATCCAGCCAGGAAAACACGTACTCCGCGGCGTCCTTGACGGCGTCGAGGGAGTAGTCGATGGACGCCGTGAGCGGGAACCACGTGAAGCCCGGGCCCGTGGCGATCGGCGCCCGGAGCGAAGCGACGACGAAGTCCTGGGGCAACAGCCCGGCAAGGCTAAAAAGGTCTTGCTCGTTGGATCCGTAACCGTGCAACAGGACCAACAACGGCTTTCCAGCCCGTTCTTCCTCTTCGTGGGACCACAAAACGACCGGGGCGGGAAAGGCAGAAGCTTGACTCATGGGACTATTCTTGCAGTTACCCATGAGTAACAAGCTACGGGCGCGTAGCGTTGCAGCAAGAGGCAGGATATGAACGTGAGTGACACTGATTCCACGGTGGAGGCAAAACCGGATGAGCGGATTCATCCGTGGACGCGCTACGTGGCATTGGGTGATTCCTTTACCGAAGGCATCGGCGACCCGGAACCCAACAATCCAGGGGGACATCGCGGCTGGGCCGACCGCGTAGCCGAGGAACTGAGCCGCGGACACCGGGATTTCGCGTACGCCAACCTCGCCATCCGCGGTCGGCTGCTTCAGCAGATCCTCGATGAACAACTTGGCCCGTGCACGGACCTCAAGCCGGACCTCGTGAGCATCTCCGCAGGTGGCAACGACCTCATCCGTCCCGGCGGCGACCCCGACGCCTTGGCCGAGAAACTCGATGCCGCCGTACAGACCCTGAGCTCCGAAGGCGCCACCGTGGTTCTCTTCAACGGCCCGGACACCGTGTCGTCGGTACTCGGCCGGATCCGCGGCAAGGTGGCCATCTACAACGAAAACCTCCGCACGGTGGCCGCCCGCCACGATGCCGTGATCGCTGATATGTGGTCCCTGCGCCAACTCTCAAACTCCCAGATGTGGGACGAAGACCGCCTGCATTTCTCGCCGCTCGGCCACCACACCATCGCCGCGATGGTCCTCGACTCACTCAATGTGCCGCACAACCTCGAGCCGCTGTTCCCCAAGCCGCTCCCCCAGCGCAGTTGGCGCGAAGCCCGCTCGGGCGACCTCGTATGGGCACGCGAGTATTTTGTCCCCTGGGTCATCCGGCGGATCCGGCACCGGTCCTCCGGTGACGGAATCCTGCCGAAGCGCCCGACGCCGGGACCCGTCTTCGGTCCTGCCGACACCTTCCTGCCCCGGAGTTGAGCGGGAACCACAGGGCGGGTCACAGGGAGCGGGGCTAAGCTGGTGAAAGACCTAGGAGGCCTCCACCGTGAACAATTTGATCTTCTGGATCATCGTCTGCTCTTGGCTGATTCCAATGGGGATCCGCATGTACAACCGATCGCGCCAACGCAGGCTCCGGGACTTGCCTCCGCAGAATTACCCCGTCGGATACCCGGAGCAACCCCCGGTAATCTTCCCGGCTGAGCCGCAACCCCCGGTGGCGACGCCCCTGCCGCAGGCCGCTCCGCCGTCGTCGGCTGCTCCGCAAACGAACAGCGCGCCCCAGCCGGGCAGCGCGCCCCAAGGCTACCGGGCACGGAAACTGGCCGAACTGGACCAGGAGTACAGCGACGGGAAAATCGCCATGGAGGATTACATGAAGCTCCGCCAGGAGATCATGAACGGCTGATTCAGCCGAAGAAGGCCTGCGTCAGCCGAAGAAAGATTCCCGCAGCTGGGGACCGAGCTGGCCGATCTCGGTGAGGAAACCGTCGTGCCCGATCGGCGCCTCGATGACGTGAACCGGGACCTCACCGGGCAAGGCCTTTGCCAACTCGTGGGATTGTTCCGGGAAGTAGAGCCGGTCCGAGTCAACCGAGGCAATGAAGAACTTCGCCGTTGCCCCGGACAGCGCCTCCTCCAATGAGCCGCGGCCGCGGGTGATGTCGTGGCTCATGAGGGCCTCGGTGATGGCGATGTAGCTGTTGGCGTCGAAGCGCTGGACCAGCTTGCGTCCCTGGTGGTCGAGGTAGCTCTCCACCTGGTAACGGCCCCTGTCCCCCAACGCGGCAGCCTGAAGGGGCGCCTCACCGCCTTGGGCGTTCCGGCCGAAGCGGAAGTCCAGTTCATCCGCCGAACGATAGGTGATGTGGGCGATCCGCCGGGCAAGGGCCAACCCCGCCTCGGGCGCGGCCTGGCCATAGTAGTCGCCGCCATTGAAGTCGGCGTCCTGCCGGATGGCGAGCGTCTGGGCCTGCGCGAACGCGATCTGCTCGGCAGTGCTGTACGCCCCGATCGAAATCACGGCACATTGTCCAACGCGGTCCGGATAGCCGACGGCCCATTCGAGTGCACGGGCACCGCCCATGGATCCGCCCACGACGGTGTGCCAGCTACGGATCCCCAAAGCGTCGGCCAGCCGGGCTTCGGCTATGGTGCTGTCCCGCAGGGTCACGAGCGGGAAACGGGAGCCCCACGGCCTGCCGTCAGGAGCGCTCGACGACGGCCCGGTGCTGCCGTAGCAGCCTCCCACGATGTTGACGGAGACCACGAAGTAGCGATCCGTGTCGATGGTGGCGCCCGGGCCAACGAGTTGTTCCCACCAGCCTTCTTCGTCGCTCTCGCCACGGGCCACATGGGTGCTGCCGGTCAGGGCGTGTTCCACCAGGACAGCGTTGGAAGCGTCTGCGTTGAGCCGGCCCCACGTCTCGTACGCAAGGACGACGTCCGGCAGGAAACCTCCGGCCTCCAGCTCGAGGCCGCCAACGGAAACATATTTGAGGGTTCCGTCCTGGGTACCGGAAAGGGGTATGGCTGTTGCAGCAATTGTCATTCGTTGACACCTCACATCGCGCTTGCCCGCCGCCAACACAGCGAAGGGCCAGGTCTTCACCCGGGGCACCCCGCCGCGAATGGAGGGTTGCCGGCCAGCAAGCCGGGGCTGTCGCTGGCACTCATGACCTATAGGAAGAGTCTAGGAAAAACGGACCCCTTCTGACGAAGATTATGACATCTTTGTGACACTTGACCGTGTTTTGTTCACGAAGCAGGGACTGAGGAGGCCAGCCGGCGAAGATTCATGCTGCGTCGCCCGCCGGCCTCCTGCACCATCCGGAGCGGCACTAGCTGCCCTTCGCCGCCCGGAATCCTGACTCAAGGTCCGCGATGATGTCGTCGATGTGCTCGATCCCCACGGACAGCCGCACCAGGCCCGGGGTCACTCCGGCCACGGCCTGCTGTTCGGGGGTCAGCTGGCTGTGTGTCGTGGACGCGGGGTGGATGACCAAGGAACGGACGTCCCCGATGTTTGCCACGTGCGAATGTAGTTCCAGGGCGTCCACGAAGCGTCTGCCGGCGTCGATCCCGCCGCGGATGGTGAAGGACACTACGGCGCCCGTGCCCCGGGGTCCGTATTTCCGCCCGCGTTCGAACCACGGACTGGAAGGCAGCCCCGCGTAGGCGACCGATTCGACGTCGTCGCGCCCTTCGAGCCATTGCGCCACTTTGGTGGCATTGTCCACGTGACGTTCCACCCGCAGGCTGAGGGTTTCGATTCCTTGGGAGATCAGGAAAGCGTTGAACGGTGAAACTGCCGAGCCGAGGTCGCGCAGGAGCTGGACCCGGGCCTTGAGGATGTAGGAGAGGTTCGCGCCGAGGGCACCGTCCTTGCCGAGGTCGCGGGCATAGACCAGTCCGTTGTAGCTGGGGTCCGGAGTGTTGAAGTTGGGGAAGCGCTCAGGGTCCTTGCCGAAATCGAAGTTGCCGGAGTCCACGATGACGCCGGCTATGGCAGATCCGTGCCCGCCCAGGTATTTGGTGGCCGAATGCACCACGATGTCCGCGCCCCACTCGATGGGCCGGATCAGGTACGGCGTGGCGAGGGTGTTGTCCACAACGAGCGGGACTCCGGCTTCGTGCGCGATGCGGGAGACGCCCTCGATGTCCAAAACGTCCTGGCGGGGGTTGGAGACCACTTCGGCGAAGAAAAGCTTGGTATTTGGCTGCACGGCGTCGCGCCAGTGGTCGAGGTTGTCAGGGTCTTCGACAAAGGTGACCGAGATTCCGAATTTCTTCAGTGTGTGCGCCAGCAGGTTGTACGTGCCGCCGTAGAGGCTTGGGCTGGCGACCAGGTGGTCGCCCGCCTCGGCGACGTTGAGGATGGCGAACGTTTCCGCGGCCTGGCCGGAGCTCAGCAGGAGTGCCGCGAGTCCACCCTCCAGGCTCGCTATGCGCTGTTCCACCGCATTCTGCGTGGGGTTGCCGATCCGGGTGTAGATGGGTGCCAGCTCGGCCAGCGCAAAGCGGTTGGCCGCGCTTTCCGCGCTGGGAAAGACGAACGAAGTGGTCTGGTAGATGGGAAGTGCCCGGGCGCCGGTGGCAGCGTCCGGCTCCTGGCCGGCGTGGATCTGGCGCGTTTCGAATGACCATCCTTGGGACATGCGGACTCCTGGTTGTCTGGGCTCTCGCCGTGCTTCAGCCTGCCGGGCTGAAGTATTCCGCCAGCCGGCGTTCGGTTGCCGCCAGTCTAGGGACGGTATTGCGGGCTCCGGAAGCTTTGTGACGAACACGGTAGTTTTCGGTCGCGGCGCGTCCTGAAGTGACTCCGAGCTGCCTTTTCGATACATCCCACCTTGGTTAGGCTTGACTTAGCTGAGAGCTCCATCACAAAGTGCCAAGATGAAGCCATGCGCATGGATCACGTCTCTTACGCTTGTGAACGAGATGGCCTCTTGGCCACCACCGAGCGAATTTCCGCAGCATTGGGAGTGGACGCAGTCCGGGGCGGAGTGCATCCGCGCTTCGGTACCCGGAACATGATCATCCCCCTTGCTGACCACAAATACCTGGAAGTCGTCGAGGTCCTAGACCACCCGGCATCCGACAAGGCACCTTTTGGACAAGCCGTCCGTGCACGCTCCGCCGCAGGAGGTGGGTGGATGGGCTGGTGCGTCGCTGTTGACGACCTGAGCCCGTTCGAACAGCGGCTCGGACGCGCCGCTGTCCCCGGCAACCGCAAGTTTCCGGACGGCCGCGAACTCGTCTGGTCGCAGATCGGCATCCTGGGACTCATCGCCGATCCCCAGGTTCCCTACTTGCTCCGTTGGGAGGGCGATCCTGCGCTTCACCCATCCCTCGTGTACCCAAGCGACGTCAAGATGTCCAGCCTCACCATTGCCGGCTCCGCCGAGCGCGTCACCCAGTGGCTCGGGGAACCAGTGGAGAAGCCGCTTGAGGACGTTGCAGTCCAATGGATGGCTCCGCACGGAACCCCGGGAATCATGTCGGTAACGTTCGAAACCGCCAACGGAGCCGTCACCATCTGACGGACCATCCCGTCACGATCTGACGGACCAACGGGCCGGGAAGGCCCGGAAAACTTCGGCCGCCATATGCGGGTGCCAATGACGTCACCCCGCAATGGCGGCCGAAACCTTTTAACTCGAACCCTAGCCCAGCCCGATGGCCTTGCCGAAGACACTGAAGCCGACGAACGCCACGATGTCCAGGAGCGCATGGGCCACGACGAGCGGCATGACCCGTTTGGTCTTCGTGTAAATCCAGCCGAAAACGAGGCCCATGACGGCGTTGCCGATGAAAGGTCCGAAGCCTTGGTACAGGTGGTAGCTGCCGCGAAGGAGCGCGCTGAGCACGATCGCCAGCGGGGTGCTCCACCCGAACTTCCCGAACCGGTCCAGGAGGTAGCCCACCACGATGACTTCTTCGACGACGGCGTGCCGCACCGCGGAGAGGACCAGCACCGGCACGGTCCACCAGTAGGAGTCCAGGCCGCTGGGGATGATCGCCGTCGTGATCCCGAGGGCACGGCCGGCTGCGTAAAGGCCGAGCGACGGGATCCCGATCAGCGCGGCGAGGCCAAGTCCTTGCAACGCGTCGCGGCCCGGACGGGCGAAGTTGAAGCCCAGCCGGGTGAAGCCCGAGGGACTCTCCGCCGTTTGGCGGTGCAAAGACAGGAAGTAGAACACCAACACCACCGGGACCAACGCGAACGCGATGTCCAGCAGCTGGTAGGTGAGGTCGAAGTACTCGCGCGTGCTCTGCGAGCGGTTGAGGGTGGACGTCGCATGGGCCAAGGGCCCCTGGGTCATCTTGTCCAGCAACTGCACCACGGAGTACACGGCCGATTGGCCGAGGGACAGGCCAAGGACAATCAGCACTTCGGCGCGCAACCGGCGCGTTGAGGCTAGGAGCATGCTCCTATCTTGCCTGCATTTGCCTGATGTTTCCCTCCGAGCTGGGTCCACGGTTGTCCGCTTGCATGGGCCGGGCGGCTCCTGACCCTATGCTTGGTGGGATGAGCGCGCCAGCACGAATCTTCATGATCCGGCACGGCCAGTCCGCCGCCAACGCCGACACTTCCATCTACAACCGTGTGCCCGATTACCGTATCCCGTTGACGGAGCTCGGCATCGAGCAGGCACGGGCCGCGGGTGAGGCGCTGCGCAGGAAGCTCGACGGCGAACCTGTGTGCGTTTATGTCTCGCCTTACCTTCGGGCATACCAGACCCTCGAGGCACTGAATCTGGGCAGCCTCACGGAGAGGGTCATCGAGGAGCCCCGGCTGCGTGAACAGGACTGGGCCAACTTCCAGATTGCGGGAGACATCGGGGACCAAAAGGAGCTGCGCAACCTCTACGGGCATTTCTTCTACCGGTTCCGCGAGGGCGAATCAGGCTCTGATGTCTACGACCGGATTTCGTCCTTCATGGAAACCCTGTACCGGCATTGGGAGAAACCCGACTACGCGCCCAACACCTTGCTGGTAACGCATGGCCTCACCATGCGGCTCTTCTGCATGCGGTGGTTCCACTGGTCGGTGGAGTACTTCGAGTCCCTCAACAACCCGGGCAACGCGGAGCTGCGGACGCTTATCCGCAACGACCAGGACAAATACGATCTCGACACGCCGTTCAGCCAGTGGGTGCAGCGCAGCACGGACGAAACCGTGCTGAACGCTCCCCCGATGGTCTTCTGACGCGCAACGCGGCTAGGCGTCCTTGGCCACGATTACTTCGGTGCCGCCGGCTTCAAATGCAGCCTTGTCCTCTGCCGTGATGCCCGAATCCGTGATGAGCCGGCGGAAATCGTACCCGGCCATCGCCGCGAAGGCACGCTTGCCGATCTTCGTGGAGTCGGCGAGGACATAGGAATCGGTGGCGCGCCGGGCCATGACGGTATTCACCATGGCTTCTCCCTCGTCGGTGATGGTGGGGCCGATCTTCGGATCCACTCCGTTGACGCCGATGAAGGCGATGTCCAAGGCAACCTTCTGCATGATGACATCGGTGTAGGGCCCGACAAGTTCGTAGGAACGCGGGTTCAGGATGCCGCCGGTGACCATGATCTTGATGTTGGGGCGCACGGCAAGCTGGGCGGCGATGTTGATGGCGTTGGTGACCACGGTCAGCATGGGCCGGTTGGAGGGCGCGTTGAGGTCTTCGCGGGTGGACAGCACCTGGGCCAGGGCCGTGTTGGTGGTGCCGCCGCTGAGTCCTATCACGGCCCCGGGCATGATGAGCTCCGACGCTGCCAAGGCTATCTGCTGCTTGGCCTCGGCGTGATCATCCCTGTTGTAGCGCCCCGGAAGTTCGTAGGCCACTGATCCCGTGGTTGCACCGCCGCGGGTACGGCTCAGGAGCCGCTGCTTGGCGAGGCTGTCCAGGTCACGGCGCGCAGTAGCCGGCGAGACGGCCAGCCGGGACACGATATCCTCGACCTCAACATGCCCTGACTCGGCGAGGAGATCAAGGATGGCTGTCAGTCGATCGTTGCGGGTCATCACGAACCTTCCGGAAATTAGGACTAGTTCACTTTCGCGAACAGCGTCAGCAGACGTGCGGTTTCCAACACCAAGGCGTCCCGTCCGGCCTTGATGTACTTGCGGGAGTCCACCACGGAAGGGTTGGCATCCAGGTACTCACGGACGGCGCGGGTGAAAAACCCGTTCAAGTGTGTGGATACGTTGATCTTAGTCATACCGGCCCGGATTGCCGCCACCAGCCTTTCGTCCGCCACGCCGGAGGACCCGTGAAGGACAAGCGGCAGCTGGACGGCCTCTTTGAGCCGGGTGATGAGGGCCAGGTCCAAGGCTGCGCTGCGTTCGGTCATCGCGTGCGAGGAACCGACGGCGACGGCGAGGGCGTCGACGCCGGTGGCTTCCACGAAGGCTCGGGCTTCGGCCGGATCCGTCCGGACTCCCGGGGCATGGGCACCGTCCTTGCCTCCCACTTTCCCGAGTTCGGCTTCGACGTAGACGCCGTGGTCCTGGGCGTATGTGGCAACCCGACGCGTGACTTCAACGTTCGAGTCATAGGGCAAGTGTGCGCCGTCGTACATGACAGACCCGAACCCGAGGTCGACGGCCTGCAAGGCCAGCTCTTCGGATTCGGCGTGGTCCAGGTGCAGGGCCACAGGCACCGAAGAGTCCCGGGCGATGGACATGGCACCCCGGGCAATCGGGACGAGTCCGCCGTGGAACCGGACGCAGTTCTCCGAGATTTGCAAAATCAACGGGACACCCGCTGTCTCCGCCCCGGCCACAAGGCCTTCCGCGGTTTCGAGGTGGATGACGTTGAAGGCACCCTGTCCGATTCCGTTGGCGGCGGCGGTATCCATGAGTTCCCGTGTACTGACGAGCGTCACAGGGTCTCCTTCCAGCTGAGAATGAGTTGGTCTTCGAGGTCCGCGTAGAGCGGTGAGATCTCACCGGCGGCTGGCATGAGCACCGCGGCGGCGGACCAGGCGGTTGCCCGGCGGAGGATCGTGGGGATGTCGGTGATCCCGTCGGCGAGCGCGACGGCGGCCGCCGCCACTCCGGCGTCGCCGGCTCCCGTGGGGTTGCCGCTGAGCGGTTCCGGGAGCCGGGCGCTCCAGTAGCCTCCGGGGGACGCATGGTGGAACGCGAGCATGCCTTCAGCACCGGCACTGACCAGGACCGTCTTGGCCCCGAGGGCGATCAATCGCTCTGCGGCCACGTCAAGGCTGCTTTCCCCTGTTGCTTCAAGGAGTTCGTGGTTGTTGGGCTTGAGGAGGTCCGCCCCGGCCCGCGCGGCGGCGATGATCCCGGGACCGGAAGTATCGACGACGGCGGGAATCCCGGCGTCGTGCGCCAGGCGCACCAGCGCCGGGTAGAAGTCGGCCGGCGCCCCGGGTGGCAGGCTGCCGGAACCGACAAGCACTCCCGCGCTTTGCCCGTCCGGGTTGTCGATGTGCAGGGCGTCGACGACGGCGGCGGCCAGCGCCTGCCATTCGCGCGGTTGGAGGGCGCTCCCCTCCTCATTGAAGATGGACGTTTCGCCGCCCACCGTATCCACGAGCGCAATGCTGCGCCGGGTTTCCGCGGCGACAGGAATCAAGCGATGCGGTACGCCGCTGCTGAGCAGTTCGGCCGCGAATTCGGCACCGGACGTGCCGCCCGAGGGCGCGAGCGCCAGCACGGGATGGCCCAGCTGGTGGGCCACGCGAGCCACGTTGAGGCCCTTTCCGCCTGCCCGGCTGAGGGGTGCGGTAACGCGATGGCTTGCTCCGGGGGTGATCCCTGCGACGTGGTAACTGAGGTCGATGGCCGGATTAGGCGTGACGGTGATGACCTGTTTCATGGCCTGGTTCACCTCCCCGCCCCCGTGCCGGAGGCGGCCTTCGCGGCCGGGAGCAGGGCCCGTGCCCTCATGGCGGCGCCGAGCAAACCTGCATCCTGGCCGAGCTGGGCGCGCATGATGATGGGCCGGCGCTGGAAATCGAGCAGCTCATCGAGGCGCGAACGCAGTGGCTGCAGGAGTCCTTCACCCGCTTCGGCAAGCCCGCCGCCCACCACCACTGCTTCGGTGCCGATGATGCTGACGCATTGGCTGAGGCTGAAAGCGAGGGCGTCCACCGCGTCGGCCCAGATCCTGGCCGCAAGTGCATCGCCCGCTGTGGCCCGTTCGAGGACTTCACGGGCACCGGCGCGCGGTGTTCCGGCCTTGTCGCTGTAACGCCGGGCGATCGCTCCGGCGGAGCCGACGGCCTCGAGGATCGTGTGGCCCGGACCGTCGGGGTCCGGAACGAGGGCGTGGCCCAGTTCTCCCGCGAAGCCGCCTGCGCGCACCGGGTACCCGTCGGAGATGACGGCTGCGGCGATCCCGGTGCCCACCACCATCACCACGACGTTGCGAAAATCGCGGGCCGCTCCGAACCGGAATTCGGCTTCGGCGGCCGTGCTGACATCGTGGCCGAAGGAGACCGGCAGCCCGAGGCGTCGCGCGGCCTTTTCCCCAAAGGGAAAGTTCCGCCAGCCCAGGTTCGCCGAATAGATCCCCACTCCGCTGTCGGAATCAACGATTCCCGGAACCACAATGCACGCGGCCTTCGCCGGGTGGCCCGGGAATTCAGCGGCAAACTCAGCGGCCAACGCTTCAACGGCGTCAAGGATCGCCTCGCCCGGCCGCAAGGGATCATGCGGCGTAGCCGTGCGGCGCAGGCCCAGGACATTCCCGGCCGTGTCGACAAGGCCTGCCTTCAGATCCGTCCCCCCGACATCGAAGGCCAGGACTGCGGATTCAGCGGCTCCGAGAACCATGGGATTGCCTAGGCCGTGGCGTTCAGGACAACAGAGCGCGTGAGATTGCGCGGCAGATCGGGGTTGAGGCCGCGCACGCGCGCCCGCTCCAGGGTGACCTTATGGACCCGGGCCAGCTCGGCGAGCGGATGCTTGCCGGTGTTGACGTAGAGGGCGCCTGTGCGGCCCATGTCGGCGTCGAGGCCTTCGGGCTGCGGGCCAAAGATCCACGTCACCCGGCCCGGGGCGGCAATGGAAATGGGACCGTGCCGGTACTCCATCGCCGGATAGGATTCGGTCCAGCCCTGCACTGCTTCGCGCATCTTGAGTCCGGCTTCGTGGGCCAGGCCGACGGTCCAGCCGGTACCGAGGAAGGTGAACTGTTCGGCGTCGAGCAACTCCTGGGAAACAGCTTCGGTCACGGCCGTACGGGCATCCTCGATCGCCGAGCCGAGTTCGATGCCGAGGCTCGTCAGGAGGTACACCAGGGCCGTCGTGGCGAAGCGGGTCTGGACCACCGATTTCTCATCGGCGTAGGGAAGGCCGATCACGGCGTCGGCCAGGGTGGTGATGGGTGAATTCACGTCGCCGATCACGGCGATAGTGCGGACTTTTCCACGAAGCGCTTCGAGGAGCTCAAGTACCTCGGTGGTGGTGCCGGAACGGGTGATGGCGATGACGGCGTCGTAATCGCGGCCCGCGCTGTTGTGATTGAGGAAGGCTTCTGACGCCGCGAATGCATCGGTGACGCCCTTGCCCGCGGCTTCGCGGGCAGCTGCATAGCTCTGCGCCATGAACCACGAGGTACCGCAGCCGACGACGGCGATCCGCTCACCGTCGGCGGGAAGCAGGTGCCATTCCTTGGCTTGCTCAAGTTCGCATTGCCCGATGGCCCGCTTCCAGACCTCGGGCTGCGAAACAAGCTCTTCTTCCATGAAGGCCCCGAGGGTGTTGTTACTCATCGCACTTACCATTCCTGTCCGCGCTTCTTCGACGCACTCTTCAACGCTCAACCATTTGACGTTTTATGATCCATATAAACACTAAACGATCATATTCAATCGCACAAGGATCGCGGCGGCGCCTCGACGCGCCCAAAGAAAAAGCAGGGCCCCTCCATCTGGAGAGGCCCTGCCTTGTTGACTCGAGAGTGCCGCTAGACCGCGCGGACGCCCGCCCGCCACACCGCGAAAGTCAGCGGGATACCCGGCCGGTACGCGAGGTGCGTCGCCGACGGCGCCTTGAGCATGTGCAGGTCGGCGCGGTGCCCGACGGCGATCGAACCCACCGCCCGCTCGCCGTCGACGTCGTCGCCTGACTCCCTGCCCAGCGCCAGTGCACCGCCATACGTGGCTGCCCGGACGGCCTCGTGGACGCTCAGGCGCATCTGCAGCACTGCCGTGGTGACGCAGAAGGCGATGGAGCTCGTGTAGGAGGTGCCGGGATTGCAGTTCGCGGCCAAGGCGACCTGCACCCCGGCGTCGATCAATGCACGGCCCGGGGCGAGCGGCTGGCGGGTGGAAAGATCGCAAGCGGGCAGGCAGGTGGCAACCGTGCCGCGCGTGCCCGTTCCGGTAGAGGCATCCCAACCGCTCCAGGTTCCGGCGAGCGCTTCGATGTCAGCCGCTGAAAGGTAGTTGACGTGGTCGACGCTGGCCGCGCCGAACTCCACGGCCAGCCGCACACCAGGCCCCTCGCCCAATTGGTTGCCGTGGACACGCAGGCCCAGGCCCGCATCGCGGCACGCGGTCAGGACGCGGCGCGACTGTTCTTCGGTGAAAGCGCCGCGCTCGCAGAAAACATCGGCCCACTTGACGAACGGGCGGACGGCGTCGAGCATCGGACCGCAGACAAGGTCCGTGTATGCCTCGGCGTCTGCTCCGGCCGGAACCAAGTGCGCGCCGAGGTATGTGACTTCATCCACGGTCGCTGCCGCGATGCGTGCACTGCGCGCTTCGTTCTCGAGGTCCAGTCCGTAGCCTGTCTTGCTCTCGAGATAGGTGGTGCCCTGGGAGACGGCTTCGGCCACGCGCCCGGCAGCAAGCCGGGTCAGTTCCTCGTCGCTCGCGGCCCGGGTGGCGCCCGTGGTGACAGCGATCCCGCCGGCGCTGTAGCTCTGGCCGGCCATCCTGGCCTCGAATTCGGCGGTGCGGTCACCGGCGAAAATCAGGTGCGAGTGCGAGTCCACCCATCCCGGGAGCACCGCGCGGCCTTCCGCGTCCACGTGCTCGTCAGCCGCGGGAGCCTCCGACGCCGGACCGATCCAGGAAATCCGCTCACCTTCGATCACCACGGCGGCGTCCGTGAGAACGCGATGCTCCGCGTCCTGGGTCATCAGTTCGCCGATGTTGCTGATCAGTGTGCTCGTCTGCCCGCTCATGAACCTATTGTTCATCGGCGGATCGACCAACGGGCCGCTGCCAGCTCCCTCGGTGTCCGGGATGCCGGACTGATGCCCGGTGCGGAGGCTGCGATCCCCGAACCCAGGATCTCCGCGGCCGCAAGTTCGGCGATGGCGGACGAGGTCTGGAAACCGTAACCGCCCTGGCCCGCAAGCCAGAAGAAGCCGGGAGCCTCGGCGTCGAAACCCACCACCGGAACCCCGTCGGCAGCTTCAGTGCGCAGCCCGGTCCAGGCTTTGGCCACGGAACGGATGCCCAGGGACGTTATTGAATTCAGCCGGGCCACAAGCTCTTCCACGTCGCCGGGCCGCGGCTGTGAGTCTTCAGGTCCGCTCGGCACCGTCTCCGAAGGCGAAATGAGCACTTGCTCCCCCTCGCGCCTGAAGTAGAAGGAATCATCCGCTGCCGCGACCATCGGGGTGCCTGGCGCAAGCGGGCGTTCGACGTCGACGATTGCCGCCGTGCGCCGGAACGGCTGCAAGCCCAGCTTTTCCACGCCGCTGAGGACCGCGAGTTCGTCCGCCCAGGCACCTGCTGCGTTGACGACGACGGCGGACTGGAAACCTTCCAGCCCGGCGCCCAATTGCCAGCCGGAACCGAGCCGTTGGGCAGAATGGACCCGGGCTCCGGTGATGATATCCACTCCCCCGGCCTCGGCGCGTCGGCGGTGGTCTTCCAACAGCACGGGCGCATTACAGGCGAACGAGCCCGTGTCCAGGCCTGCGGCCGTGAAGGATCCGGGATTCAGCGCCGGGCACAGCTCAAGGGCTTCGGCGTGCGTGATGGGGTGCATGTGCCCGCTGGCTTCTGCTTTGACCGTGGCTTCGTCGCCCACCAACATGAACGAGCGCGGTTCCAGCACCGGTACCGGCAACGCTGCATCGCGGGCTGCCATCAGCTCCAGCGTGCGGACGGTGAGTTCCTGTACGACGGCGGGTCCGTAGCTTGGGATAAGCTGCCGGGCTGAGCGGGAGGACGTGTGGTAGGCGAGTGTCTGTTCGGCTTCCACAAGGGCTACCGCACACTGGCCTGCCAGCGCTGACGCCAGGGACAACCCGGCGATGCCTCCACC
Organism: Arthrobacter sp. FW306-2-2C-D06B; assembly: GCF_021789175.1. Lineage (NCBI taxonomy): Bacteria > Bacillati > Actinomycetota > Actinomycetes > Micrococcales > Micrococcaceae > Arthrobacter > Arthrobacter sp. FW306-2-2C-D06B. The sequence continues at coordinate 1,473,266 of NZ_CP084560.1, read as the reverse complement.
GACAATTACCACATCATAATTCGCAGCCATGCCCCCATCCTGTCAGCGCATACGCCCAGATGCGAGTGGCGCTCGGCGCCGACCGGGGCCGGCGCCGCCTATTCCGACGCGGACGGCTTGATGCCGCTGTAGGGGGTCCACCATGTGAGCGGTTCCGTGACGGTGAAGCGCCGCCCGGAGATCGAATCCGCGGGAACCCGCACGAAATGGTCCTTCTTGCCGGATTCCCAAGGAAACAGGGGCAGCGAGAACGAGGTGATGACGTCGTCGAGCTGTTTGATGGGCGCCGCTTTGCCATGGAGCACGACGCTCCATGCGACGCCGGTGTCCGGGTCGACGCCGTCCACCTCCATGGCCACCGGGAACTCGCCCAGAGCCGCGGCGAGCTTTGTGCCCGCTCCCGTCCTGAAGACAACTGTCCCCTGGTCGACGGTGTAGTTGATCGGAAAAATGTCAGGGTGGTCTCCAAGCCACACGGCCAGCCTTCCGACGGACACGCCCCTCAGGAGATTCCAGCATTGCTGCGAATCCAACACCTCGGTTACACGTTGTGCTGCATCTTTGTCCATGCTGCAGATACTAGGCCTCCGATCCCCCTTGGGACAGGGCTCCCGTGAAGGGGACCTAGCGCAGGTACTGGAGCTCCTTGAAATGGCCGATGTAGTCATCCAGGAGCGCTTCTGCCACCCTGACCGAGTCCACGAGCGGGTTCATGGCCATCGCCTTGTAGGCAGAGCGCCGGGAACCCGTGAGCGCAGCGTCAATCGTGGCGCGTTCCACCGCTTTGGCGTTGACGACGAGCCCGCGCGCGTAGTCCGGAAGGGCCTTGGCCGGGAGCAAGCGGGCTCCGCCTGCGTCCACGAGGCAGGGCGCCTCGATGACGGCGTCGGCGTCGAGTTCTGCCAGGGTGCCGTTATTGGGGAGGTTCAGGATGAGTCCGGCCGTTTCGCCCTGGCTGATGGCACGCATGATCGCCAAGGCTACGGCCTCGTAGCCGCCGGATACCAGATCCTCGGCTTGGCGTTCGAACGTACCGGCTGCGTCCCTGTTGCTTTGCATGTACGTCTCTTCGCGATCGAGCTTGGTCTTTTCCCAGAGCCTGAGGGCCGATTTCGACGACGGGACACCCTGGGCGGGCCACGCACCGCCGTCGTTCGCTTCCGCCAGCCCGCTGTAGAAGGACGACTGCTGCCTCGCCAAATAGGCGCCGCGGGTGGTTTCGGCGCGCCGGTCGGCGTCGAGCGCTTCCCGCCTGAAGTAGTAGTAATGCAGATACTCGTTGGGAACCGCGGCGAGGGCTTTGATCCACGAAGCGCCGAACAGCCGGCCCTCTTCAAACGATTCGATGGCGCCGTCGTCGGCGAGGAGCCGCGGCAGGACGTCTTCACCGTCGACGACCAGCCCGCGTAGCCAGCCCAGGTGGTTCAGGCCGATGTAGTCGATCTGCACGGTACCGTCCCGAAAGGCTGCCGCTCCGCGGTGGATTCCGGCTGCGAGCAGGCATCTCCTGGCCAGTCCCACCGGCGAATCGCAGATCCCCACCACCTTGTTGCCGAGGACCCGCGTCATGACCTCGGTGATGACCCCGGCCGGGTTGGTGAAGTTGATGAACCAGGCGTGCGGAGCATGTTTCTTCACGGCTTCGGCGATGTCTAGGACCACGGGAATGGTCCGCAGGGCATAGGAAATCCCGCCGGCGCCAACGGTCTCCTGCCCGATAACCCCATGCTCCAGGGCAATGCGTTCATCGGCGGCGCGCCCGTCGAGTCCGCCCACCCTGATCGCAGAGAAGATGAAGTCGGTGCCGGGCAAGGCCTCGGAGAGCTCCGTGAACATCCCCACTGAGGGTGCGCCGGGCACCCCTTCGGCCATGTCGGCGAGGACCCTCGCCACCACGCCCAGGCGCGCGGGGTCGGCGTCGAACAGCCTGAGTTCGGTGACCCGGCCGGGCCCGTGGTCAGACAGCAGTGCTGAATAGACCAGGGGTACCCGGAATCCCCCGCCGCCCAGGATGGTGAGGATCATGGGAACTCAGAGCCCCGCGGCGGCGCGGCTCTTCACGAAGGCCTCGACACACGCCTCGACGTCCTCGGAGCTGTGTGCGGCCGAGAGCTGCACGCGGATCCGGGCAGCTCCCTTGGGCACCACGGGGTAGCTGAATGCCGTGACGAACACTCCGTGGTGGAGCATTTCGTCGGCGACCTTCGCGGCCGCCACGGCGTCGCCGAACATCACTGGAATGATGGCGTGCTCGCCGTCGAGCAGTTCGAAGCCTTCCTCACTCATGCGGCGGCGGAACAAGGCGGCGTTCTCGAAGAGCCTGGAACGGAGCTCGCCCGAACCCTGGACCAGCTCAATGGCCTTGATGGTGGCTGCGACTATTGCCGGAGCCAGGGAGTTGGAGAACAGGTACGGGCGCGCCTTCTGACGCAGCATGGCGACGATTTCGCTGCGGCCGGAGACGTAGCCGCCGGAGGCGCCTCCAAGGGCCTTGCCGAACGTACCCGTGTAGATGTCGATCCTGTCGGAAACACCCGCGTGTTCCGGGGTTCCGGCGCCGGTGGCTCCCATGAAGCCGACGGCGTGGGAATCGTCCACCATGACCAGCGCGTCGTGCTTTTCCGCGAGATCGCAGATCGCCTCGAGCGGAGCAAGGTAGCCGTCCATGGAGAAGACGCCGTCCGTCACGATGATCTTGCGCCGGGCCGGCGCCTCGCCGGTCGAGGCCTCGATCAGCTTGGCTTCGAGGTCAGCCATGTCCTGGTTGGCGTAGCGGAAGCGCTTGGCCTTGCTGAGCCGGATGCCATCGATGATGGAGGCGTGGTTCAGGGAATCGGAGATGATGGCGTCCTCGGCCCCGAACAGGGACTCGAAGACACCGCCGTTGGCGTCGAAGCAGCTGGAGAAGAGGATGGTGTCTTCGGTTCCGAGGAACTGTGAGACACGCGCCTCGAGTTCGAGGTGCAGGTCCTGGGTGCCGCAGATGAAGCGGACGGATGCCATGCCGAAGCCGCGCTCGTCCATGGCGGACTTGGCTGCGGCGATGATGTCCGGGTGGTCTGCCAGGCCAAGGTAGTTGTTGGCGCAGAAGTTCAGGACGGTGTTCGCCGGCTGGCCGAGCTGGCCCGCGGCGATGTGGCTGGCCTGCGGCGAGTCAATGTGGCGTTCGGTTTTGAAGAGGCCCGCGGTTCGGATCTCTTCAAGTTCGCCCTGCAGCTGGTCTTTGATGCTTGAGTACATGGTGGCTCCTGGTGCTGGGGTCTCTGGTACTGGGGTCTTGGGGAGGACTTTACGGTGTCTTAGATTTCGGTCCAGTCGAGGACAACCTTGCCGCCGGTGCCGGCGCGGGCGATTTCGAAGCCCTTTTCCCAGTCGGTGGCGGACAGCTTATCCGTGACGACGGCGGAAATGTGGCCGTGCAGTACGGGGTTTGAGGACAGCATGGCGCTCATGGCGTACCAGGTTTCGTACATCTCGCGGCCGTAGATGCCCTTGAGGGTCAGCATGTGTGTGACCACTTTGCCCCAGTCGATGTCAATGGACTGGCTGGGCAAGCCAAGCATGGCGATGCGTCCGCCGTGGTTCATGTTGTTGATCATCTCAGGCAGTGCCGTGGGATGCCCGGACATTTCCAGGCCGATGTCGAATCCTTCGCGCATGCCGAGCTCGAGCTGGGCATCCTTGACGCGCATCTTCGAGACATCAACGGCGAGGTCCACGCCCATCTTCCGGGCGAGTTCAAGGCGGGGCGCGGAGACGTCCGTGATGGCGATCTTGCGGGCACCGGCATGGCGCGCGACGGCGATTGCCATGAGTCCGATGGGGCCGGCACCTGTGATGAGCACATCCTCACCGACGAGGGGGAAGCTCAGTGCGGTGTGGACGGCGTTGCCGAAGGGGTCGAAGATGGCGCCGAGCTCAGGAGTGATGGAAGGATCCTGGTGGACCCAGACGTTGGTCTCCGGGATGACAACATATTCCGCGAAAGCACCATCGCGCTGCACGCCCACGGATACCGTGTGGATGCACATCTGGCGGCGGCCTGCACGGCAATTGCGGCAGATTCCGCAGACCACGTGGCCCTCGCCGGAGACACGGTCGCCGACCTTGACGTCCCGGACATCCTCGCCGACGGAGACAACTTCCCCGTAGAACTCGTGCCCCGCGATCAACGGAGTCTCGATGATGCCCTGCGCCCACGCGTCCCAGGACTGGATGTGCAGGTCCGTTCCGCAGATACCGGTGGTCATGACGCGGATCTTGACGTCGCTGGGACCTGCCTCCGGCTCGGGCCGTTCGACGAGTTCAAAACCAGCGTGGGGACCGGACTTGTAGAGAGCCTTCATGGGTCTTCCTAACTCAAGGGACTGGGCCGTTTGTGTGCCGTTTCACTTCATTGAAACCCCACGGACGGTTTAGCACAACTAGGTTTTTCTCAATCAACGATTTAGCATTTGCTAAATGGAAGTACATCAGCTCCAAATGCTCAGGGAACTAGGAGATCTCGGCAGTGTCAAGGCCGTGGCCGAGACCCTCATGGTCACTCCCTCGGCTGTCTCCCAGCAGCTCGCCCTCCTCCAGAAGTCGGTGGACGTGCCGTTGACCCGCAAGGAAGGCCGCGCCCTGGTGCTCACCGACGCGGGCCGGGTCCTCGCCGACGCCGGAGCCGCCGTCGTGAATGCGCTCGCCGACGCCCGGGCCGCCATCGGCGCGTACCACGACTCACCGGGCTCCACCGTGACCGTGAGCGCCTTCCACAGCGCGGGTCAGGCTTTGTTCGCTCCGCTCGCGGCCTTGCTGACCTCCGCGCGCAACGCGGGTCCGGAAAACAGCGTTCCCCGCGTGAAGCTCGCCGACGAAGACGTTGCCCAGGAAGACTTTCCGGGCCTGGCCGCGCGCTATGACCTTGTGCTGGCGCACCGGATGGAGCACAGCCCCGGCTGGCCCACCGACAAGGTCGCCGTGATCCCGCTCGCCGACGAACCGCTCGACGTTGCGTTGCCCGCCGGGCACCCGCTCGCGGCGCGACGCGAACTCAGGCCGGCCGACGTCGTCGGGCAGCCCTGGGTGACCAGCCGCGCCGGCTACTCCCCCGCGGACGTGCTGGCCGCCGTCGTCGCCGTCAGCGGGCGCCCGGCGGATGTCCTGCACCGCATCAACGACTACTCCACCGTGGCCTCCCTCGTGGCCGACGGCGGCGCGATCGGCCTGCTCCCACGTTTCACCGCCCAGCGGGTACTGGACGCGGGCGTGGTGCTGCGACCGCTGGCAGGGGTGAATTCCGTGCGCAAGATCGACATCCTGGCGCGGCCGGAAACCCTGAAACGGAAATCGGTCATGACGGTCTGCGAAGCGCTGCAGACCGTCATGACCGAACTCGCCGGGGGCACCTCACCTGGCGCCTCCCAACCCAACTGACTCGCATTTGTTGTCGTTATGGGGCCTCAAAACGACAACAAATGCGAGTCAGTTGGGCGCGGCCTCTAGAGTTCCCGGACCCGGGCCGGCTGGCCTGCGTTGAAGTACTCCACGAGGTCTTCTGGCAACGCCGGAACTTCGCGGGCGCAACCGTCGCCGCGGAGGGACTCGGTGGCAAGCACTCCGGCGGCCACGGCCTCCCGGGCCGCGATCGGCGAAGTCGCCGTGGTTCCCCCGTCCTTGGCGAAGCGCAGGAACTCAGCTATGAGCAAGGGGTCCGCACCGCCATGGCCGCCTTCTCCGTCGCGGATCTCCACCTTCTGGTCGGGCTCGGCGAAGCCGGAGGTTGTCCGGGTGGTCCATACATAGATCTGGTCGCCGGCCCCGTCACCGAAGTTCTCGATCCTGCCCTTGGTGCCGATCACCGTGTAGTTCCGCCAATAGTCCGGGGTGAAATGGCACTGCTGGTACGAGGCGAGCACCCCGTTGTCCAGGACCATGTTCATCATCGAGATGTCCTCGACGTCGATCGTCTCGGCGAGGTCCGTCTGTTCGGTGGGGGGCCAATTGTCCACGGAGAACCAATCACCCATCCGGCGCGCCGTGTTGTCCCGGCGGGAAGCGACGCCCCCATAAACGGCCAACTCGCCGATCGCCTGCACCTTGGCGCTGTACCCGCCGGCGAGCCAGTGGATGACGTCGATATCGTGCGCGCCCTTTTGCAGCAGCAGCCCCGTGGTGTTGGCACGCTGGGCGTGCCAGTCCTTGAAATAGTAGTCGCCGCCGTTCCCCACGAAGTGCCTGCACCAGACTGCCTTGACGTCTCCGATGGTCCCGGCCTGGATGATCTCGCGCATCTGCACCACCACCGGCATATGCCGCATGTTGTGGCCCACGTAGAGGCGCGTTCCGGTGTCGAAGGCCGTCTGGAGGATAAGGTCGGCCGCCTCCAGCGTGACGTCAAGCGGTTTCTCGCAGAAAGTCGGGATGCCCGCTTTCAGAGTCCGGACGGCGACGGCGGCGTGCTGGCTGTCGGGAGTCAGGACCAGGACCGCGTCCAGGCCGGAGTCCAACAGGACGTCCAGATCGTCGGTGATGACCGCCGTCGGGATCTTCTCGGCCGCATCCGCCCTGCCGCGCTCGCCCAGGTCGCACACGACCGTGACTTCCGAACCGTGGCCGGGCTTGTGCGCGTGGCGCCACAGCGACGACCGCAAGCCGAATCCGACGATGCCTACTTTGAGGTCCATGAGTACTTTCCTAACTTGATACGTTGATGCGCTGGCGCGTTTGACCCACGCGCTGCGCGATTCCCTGGTTGACCAGCTCGCGGACCCTTCGGTAATGAAGGGGGTCGTAGCTGAAGCTATCCATGGCGAGGCTCCCGCCCGAGCCGTTCGAATCGATGAGGGCCAGTACCTCCTCGCGACCGGCCAGCGTGGCCAGGAGCGAGAGTGCCCGATGGTCCCACATGGCCTGGGCGAACACCTTGTAACGGATCGACTCCCACGGCACCCCATCCGGTCCCGGGTAGACCATGAAGGCGTCGCCGCCCGGAAAAGCCCCTCCGGCACAGGTGTCCTTGAACGGGTCGACGGGCGCCAGCGAGTGGGCTGTGTTGTAGAAGTTGAATCCCCAATGCAGGAAGCCCGCACATGCCAGGGCGAAGAGCTGGTGGCCCAACACCCGGTTCCGCACTGAAGGCATGGAAATGAACCTGTTGGCGACGCCGGTGTCCTGCGCGACGCAGTAATAGACCCACAGATCCTTCACGCCCGCCGCCAGGAACGGCGCCAGGGCATCGCTTGCCACCACCGGTGTCGGCACTGCTCCGCTGCGGTAGAACTCAAAGTCGCTCAGGGCGTCAACCACCGTCAGCCCGTGCAGGAGATCCGCGACGACGTCCTTTGCCTGCTGGTACCCCGCCAGGGCTTCGGCACCCTCGGGTTCATCGGAAATATGGAAAATGACCCGGTCAAGAGACCAGTGCTCTGCCAGGAAGGAACGCAGTGCGGGCAGCAGTTCGGCCATCAGCTCCCGGTAAGACGGCGACGTCGACGGCACGTCCCAGCCAAAGCGCCGTTCCAGGCCTTCCGCGGTTTCGACATAGATCGCCGGCGTCGCCTTGGCACCCCATTGCGTAAACAAGTGGGCGATTTCCACGTACTGGATGCCGTGTTTGACACAAAGTCCCACCCAGCGCCGCAGCTTGCTGAAATCAAAGCGGTAGCCGGAGTCTTCGCGGATCCCGATCAGTTGGGTGGGCAGCCGCGTTCCCCCGACGGCTGTGTCCAACGGAGGCGTCCACGTCGGTGTCAGGAGCGAGTTGGCTCCCATCCTTGCCGCAGACCCCATGAAGGCGTCGATGATCGACCAATGCTCCTCGCTGAACACGCCGACGCCGTAATGGCTCGCCAAGCCGTCGCAGTGGAACCAGTGGGCGTTCACGATGTCCAGTTCCGGGGCTTGAGCCGCGAGGACCGTGACGTCGATAGTGGTGCCGAAGATCACGCGGCCCTCCGCGTCCCGTACCGAGATCCCGAATTCGTGATCGCCCGCATTCTCGGCGGATGGCACCACGAGGTCGATCCATGCAGCCGTCCATTGCCCGTAGAGGGGCTGGATCAGACCATCCGGGGCAGGCCGCAGAAGGTCGGGATACAAACCGGGAGCGTCCCGGTCATAGCCATCGTCATGCTGCGGGAATGCCGCCAAGGAACAAGGCACCAGCTCAACCTGTGAAATGGAGGCAAACGCTGCCGCCGGACCATCGATTGCAACTTCCAACGGCCCCGACAGCCGAAAGTCGTGTTTCATGGGCGGCCGGAGAGCCACCTGGATCGACGCGGTCTCACCGGGGAAAACGGACATCGGGATGGTCCTGTCGAACGGCCTTGGTGGAGCGTCCGGGTAGACCTTTTCCAGGGAGTCCGCCAGCACGAACGACCAGCCGTCCTGCTGGACCGGGTTCTGTTCCGTCAAGGGCTGCGATCCTTTCCTACGTGGGTGTCCACTTGGTTCTTACTTGAGTCCGGAGCGGCCGATGCCTGCCATGACACGCTTCTGCATGAGCAGGAACATGATCAGGATTGGCGCCATGGCCATGAGCGATGCCGCCATGAGGATCGGGTAATTGTTGGCGTGTTCACCCTGGAGGTTCGAAAGCCCGACGCTCAACGGTGCGGCGTTCGCCGTCGACGTCACCACCAAAGGCCACAAGAGGTCATTCCAGGACCACAGCACGGTAATGATGACCAGTGCCCACAAGCCGTTTGCCGCGAGGGGCAGCATGACCCGGAAGAAGATCTGGAACGGATTGGCACCATCGAGCCGTGCCGCGTCTTCGAGTTCGTCCGGGAGCCCCATGAAGAACTGGCGCATCAGGAACAGGCCGAAGGCGCTGAAGATGCCCGGAGCCACGATGCCGGCGATGCTGTTCAGCCAACCCAGGTTCTGGATGATCTGGTACTGCGGGATCAGGAACAACTGCGACGGCACCATGATGATCGACAAGACAATGGCCAGTATTGGCCCTTTGAACCGGAACTGCATCCGCGCGAAGGCATAGCCCGCCATGGAGCAGAGGAGCACCTGGCCGATCACCCTGATGACGGTGATCGCGACCGTCACCCAAAGCTGTGAACCGAAGTTCATGGACGTGAAGACATCCGCGAAGTTATGCCACTGGACAATGCCGGGCCACAGGGTGGGTGGCGTGCTCTGGACTTCGGCGTTCGTCGAAAGCGACATGACGATCTGGTACAGGAGGGGCGAGATCATGGCCAACCCGCCAATGCTCAGCACACAATGTGCCAGGACGTTCGAGCCTTGCTTGCCTCCTTTGGTGCCTTTGGTGCCGCGGCCTGTGCCCTCCCGGACCGAGGGTCCCGAGGGTTTGCCTCCAGCGTGAGATGGGCTGGTTTCAGCCGCTCCGATCCGTCGCGATTCGACACCGCTTTTTGTGGAGAGCATCGATTCAGACATAGTTGACCCACCTCTTCTGGATACGGAATTGGAAAGCGGTCAGAAGAGCGATGATGACCAGGATCAGGATGCCGATGGCTGCCGCATAGCCCTTGTCGTTCTGCAGGAAGGCCTGGTTGTAGAAGATGTACACGAGGCTTTGCGTCTGCGGCATGGCCAGGTTCGCTTTCCCCATCATCACGTACAGCAAATCGAACAGCTGGAAGCCGCTGATCACGGTGACGATCGTGACAAAGAAGATGCTGGGAGTCAGCAGCGGAACGGTAATACTGAAGAATTGGCGGACCCGGCTGGCCCCGTCCATTTCCGCGGCTTCGAAGAGCTCCCTGGGGATCTCGCGCAGTCCCGCGCTGATGATGATGAGGTTGAATCCCAGCGACATCCAAAGCCCCACGGTAGCCACGGCAAGGAGTGCAAACCCCGGAGTCGATGTCCAGTAAGGCCCCTGGATCCCGAACAAGCCCAGGAACCAGTTGATGGGTCCGAAGTCACCGTTGTAGATCAGCCTCCACACGATCCCGACGGCGGCCGGCATGGTGATGTAGGGAATGAAGTACAGCGTCCGGTACAGGGCTGCGAAGCGCAGGCCGGGACGCTCGATCAAGGACGCGAGAACGACCGCGATGGGAATCCCCAGCAGCACGACGACCGTATAGATCAGCGTGTTGAAGATCGACTGCGGAATAGTGGAATCCGCGAACATCCGAACGTAGTTGTCCAGGCCGATGAACTTGGTTCCGCCGAAGACTCCCCACTTTGTGAAGCTGTAGTAGAACGTCTGGACGATCGGCCAAAGGTAGAAAACGCCGATGCCCGCAACGGTAGGCACCACGAACAACCATGGCCACCAGCCATCCGACTTGGATTTTCCTTTGCGGCGATCCCCTGTTGCTTCGGCGGCACGGCCGCTCTTGGAAGCCGGCGTCAGGGTCCGGGCTTTCATGATTCTTTGGCCAGCGCGGCATTCATCTGGCTGGCAAGGTCCTTGGCAACATCCGCAACCGGCTTGGTCCCGGCGAACGCCTGCGGCAGCAAGGTGTTCTCGAGTTCGTTCCAGGCGGCCGTGTTTGCCGACGCCGGGTAGGGCGAAGCATCCTTGGCCAGCTCAAGGAAAACGCTGAGGTCAACAGAGGGAACAGACTTGACCCAGGCATCCTGCGTGCCGTTGAAGGCCGGAATGACGGTTCCGGTTTCTGCCTGGATCCTGGCGGCATCCTGGGTTCCCAGGAAGGCCACGAAGGCCTGCGCAGCGGCCGGGTTCTTCGCATTGGCGGGAATCACGTTGGCGAGTCCGTGGATCACGCTCTGGTTGCTCTTCGGCCCCTTCGGGAGGTTGGCAATGCCCAGATCGTCACCGAGGGCCTTTTGGGCGGGCCCGACGGTCCAGGAGCCGTCCATGGTCATAGCCAATTTCCTGGACGTAAACATGTCGCTCGAAGAGGTATCCGTCAACTGCTGCATCGAGGGAGATACGCCGGATTCGATGAGGTCCCGCCAGAACTGGAGGCCGGCGATTGAGCCGGCGGAGTCGTATCCGGACTTCTTGCCGTCAGTCGAGATGATGGTCCCGCCGGCTTCGATCATGGTGTTGTAGTAGCTGGTCTGGCCGCCTGTGAGGTCACCGGCATACCCGTAGACGCCCTTGCCCTGATAGAACTTGGACAGCTTGGCACCGGCGGATTTCACGTCGTCCCACGTCCAGTAGGACGTCGGCTCGGACACCCCGGCTTCCTTGAAGAGGGCCTTGTTGTAGAAGAGTGCGCTGGTATCGAAGTCCTTGGGAACCCCGTAGAACGCACCGTTGACGGTGTATAGATCGACCAACGCCTTGGGGTAATTGGCTGTATCCACCGCCTTGCCGGACACCAGGCCGTCCAAGGGCATCAGCTGGTTGTTTTGCGCATAAAGCTTGATATGCGGGCCATTCATCCAGAAAACGTCCGGCAGGGTGTTGCTGCTTGCCTGGGTCTGGATCTTCGTCCAGTAGGCCGAACCCTTCGACGGCGTGACGTCGATGGTGACTTTGATGTTCGGGTATTGCTTGTTGAATTCGGTCACGATCTTCTGCATCGCGGGCTTTTGCGCCGCGTCCCAGATGGCGTAACTCAGCTCGGCGCTCAGGTCCTTGGCGGGAGCAGCGTAGGCGGCCTTGGCTGCGCTACCCCCGGCGGCACTGTTCCCGCCGCAGGCGGCGAGCGAAACGACGGCGGCACCGGCAGCCGCAAAGGAAAGGAATGACCTGCGGGTCACGTTGTGGTTCATAAGAATTCTCCGATGTCTTGGACAGAAGACCGACGGTCCTTCGGGGGCGGGCCCGCATTCGGCGAACAGCCAACCCAACTGGTGTTGTGCAGTTGATCACATCATGTTAATCGTTTAAAGGCAAGATTCTGAGTGATCTTTTCTTAACTTTTATGGCTAGAAAACGTCATCAAAGTGCACGAAGGGCGGTTGCGCGATCATCGGGCACATCCCTCGACACGCTGCGGGGATATTCTCGGGCCCAGCCCGCGGGCTCAGGGTTCACACCGGCGGGGCGACGTGGTTCACACCGAGGGCGCTGAGTCCCTCACGATGAGCTTCCAGGGGAATTCCAGAATGCCGGCGGGTCCATCGGGATTCTCTGCCCGGTCGAGCAGGAACGCGGCCAGGCCGTCGAAAAAGCCCTCAGGACCAACGGTGGTCAACGACGGCGTCATGCGCTCGCCTTCGGTGGTGTTTCCGATACCGAGCACTTCAACGTCCTCGGGAATCCGGAGTTGCAGCCGCTGGGCCGCGTGGATGGCGGCTATCGCCGCGAAGTCCGTCGTCGCGTAGATCGCCGTCGGACGGTCCGGACGCTGCAGGAGCCGCAATGCCGCATCGAACGCACTGAGTCCGTCGCGGTCGTACGCCTCGACGTAGTCCTCCCGGTATTCCAAACCAGCCTTCGCGAGTCCACGCGTGTATGCGCCCAAGCGGATGTCGAGGGTGCTCGTCGAATGCGTCGAGGAGATCAGGCAACCCACCCGGCGGTGCCGTCCGGCGAGGTGATCCACTGCCTGATCGCACGACGAACCGGCCATGGGCCGCACGACGTCGAACCCTTCGGGTTCCATGGTGTCGCTGAAGACCACCAAGCGCTGCAGCCTCGCCGCCTGCGCCAGCAGTTCGGCATCCCCGGGCTCTTCGGCGCCGTCGATGAATGTCACGTCCGCGTTTTGGCGTTTGAGTGCCACCCGCCAGTCGGTATCGGCCAGGATCATGGGCGTAATGCCCCGTTGGGCGGCGGCCGTACCAACAGCGCGGCTGACATCCAATGCCCACGGATCAGAGATCATGGTGAGCGACAACATGAGCAGGTTCGTTCGGCCAGTGCGGATGGCCCTTGCCGACTGGTTGGGGCGATACCCGAGGGCCAGGGCCGCCTCTTGAACCCGCAGCACGGTAGCGGGGGCCACCCCGGACCCGCTCCTGCTGCCGTCTTTGCCACTCCTGCCAGACAGCACGTAAGACACAGTCGCCGTCGAAACTCCGGCTGCCGCCGCCACGGACTTGATCGTGGGGCGCATTCGTCTCCTTCTTGGCTAAGCCGCGGAACCACGGGCGTGGTTCGGCGGTAGTAGCATCATAGCCAGACGAGCGGGCGCAGGGTCAGGAAGAGACGCTCCCGTAGCCAAGCCGTCGTCCGCCATCATTGGACGCTGCGGGCAACGTACCGCCGACAATGCGTGTGGCCGTGACCGTGGTGCCGCTCTTCGTACCGGAGACTGCGACGGTGTCGCCCGCCTTCAGGTCGGTGGCCTTGATGGTTTGTGGCGATGGCCGCCGGCCTTGCGTACCAGTTCCGGAGGCGGGGAGCTTGACGATGGTGGTAGACGATGTGATCGCGTAGCTCTGCGTGAAACCGTCATCGCTCTTCACCGAAATGCTCGAATCGCTGACGGACTGCACGGTGCCCCGCTGCGTCACCAGGGTCGTGTAGCTGCCGTCGTTGTTCTTGACCGTGAACTCACCGTGGATCCCCGGGCCTCCGAGGCCGCGGGGAAGTACCGGGAACGGCCGGCCCTTGCCGGGCGACGGGGTAGCGGGCGAAGTAGCCCCGGGCGACGGCGAGGCAGGCGAAGTTGTACTCGTCGGCGTCGCGCTCACTACGTACGCGGGGACGATCTGGCCGGCGGCCCAGACTGCGGCCACACCACCGCCGGTCAATACGACGGCGATACCGCCGGCGATGAGGGCCTTGCGAAGCCCCGGAGTCATCGTGGACATGGCCGAATCCTCTCTCCGCTCCTCCCCGGTCCGGTAAGGGGCGGGCAGCAAAGAACTGATGACTCCATAATGATCGTCGAAGCTGTGTGACGGCTGTGGATCCAGACCCAACTAGTCCCCACCGCCTCCCTAACCTCGCTTCGCTCGGCCAGGGAACCCGGGCGGCGTGGGCCCCGCAGTTGTTGTCGTTTTGACGGCTCATAACGACAACAACTGCGACCTAGTTGGGTTTGGAGTCGGTGGGGACTAGCCTTCGACGCCGAGCCTCTCCAGGATCAGCTCCTTGACGCGGCCGGCGTCGGCCTGCCCACGGGTGGCCTTCATGACTCCGCCGACGATCGCTCCGATGGCCTGAAGCTTGCCGCTGCGGATCTTCTCCGCAACGTCGGGCTGGGCCGCAAGTGCGGCGTCGATCGCTTCCAGCAGGGGGCCGTCGTCGGACACAACGGCGAGGCCGCGCTTCTCGACGATCTCCGCCGGGGTGCCCTCGCCGGCGAGGACGCCGTCGAGCACCTGGGAAGCCATCTTGTTGTTGATCTTGCCGCCCTCGACGAGCTTGTTGAGCTCCACGATGGTTGCCGGCGTGACGCCGAGTTCGGAAGGATCGACGTCGGCCGTCTTGGCGCGTCCAACGATCTCGCCCATCCACCACTTGCGGGCCACGGAGGCGCTTGCACCGGCGGCGATGGTTTCCTCGATGGAGTCCATGACGCCGGCGTTCACGACGTCGCGGAACTCGAGGTCCGAATAGCCCCAGTCGGCCTGGAGCCGCTTGCGGCGGGCCGCGGGCGGTTCGGGCAGCGTCGCGCGGAGCTCTTCAACCCATTCACGGGACGCCAGGACCGGAACGAGGTCCGGCTCCGGGAAGTAGCGGTAGTCGTCGGCGTCCGACTTGGCCCGGCCCGACGTCGTCGTGCGCGTGTCCTCGTGCCAGTGGCGCGTTTCCTGGATGACCGGCTCGCCGGAATCCAAAACGGCGGCGTGGCGCTGGATTTCGTAACGGACGGCGTGCTCGACGGCGCGCAGCGAGTTCACGTTCTTCGTCTCGGATCGAATGCCGAAACGTTCGCGACCGTGCGGGCGCAGGGAGACGTTGGCATCGCAGCGGACGTTGCCGCGTTCCATCTTGGCGTCGGAAACGCCGAGGTTCTTGACGATTTCGCGCACCGCGGCAACGTAGGCCTTGGCGAGCTCGGGTGCCCGGCTGCCTGCGCCCTCGATCGGCTTGGTGACGATTTCCACGAGCGGAACACCGGAACGGTTGTAGTCCACCAACGAGTAGTCGGCACCCTGGATGCGGCCCGTAGCGCCACCCATGTGGGTCAGCTTGCCAGCGTCTTCTTCCATGTGTGCACGTTCGATCTCGACGCGGAACACGGTGCCGTCCGAGAGTTCGATGTCCAGGTATCCGTCGTACGCGATGGGTTCGTCGTACTGGGACGTCTGGAAGTTCTTCGGGGTGTCCGGGTAGAAGTAGTTCTTCCGGGCGAAGCGGCAGTACTCGGCGATCTTGCAGTTCAGTGCAAGGCCGATCTTGATGGAGGACTCCACCGCCGTCTTGTTCACCACGGGCAGGACGCCGGGCATGCCGAGGTCCACCTCGTTGACGTTGGTGTTCGGCTCGTCGCCGAAGACGTTCGGGGCGGAGGAGAACATCTTGGTCTTGGTGTTGAGCTCCACGTGGACCTCGAAGCCAAGGACCGGATCGTACTTCTCCATGGCCTCTTCGAAGCTGAGGATGGCGTCGGTAGACATCAGTTGGAACCTCCGGCGATGGTGGAGCTGGAACGGAGAACAGGGGCCTTCAGTACAGGCGCACGGTCCAGCAAGGGGCCGCCCCATTTCTCTTCGAGCAAGGATTCAAGGACAGCGCCCACGCGGTACAGTCGGGCGTCCTCGCGGGCAGGCGCCAGCAGCTGGATACCGACGGGCAAGCCGTCTTCGTCGGCCAGGCCGCCAGGCAGGGACAAGCCCGGGATACCGGCCATGTTCGCCGGGATGGTGGCGACGTCATTGAGGTACATGGCCAGCGGGTCGTCGAGCTTCTCCCCCAGCTTGAAGGCCGTGGTGGGAGCCGTCGGCGAGATCAGGACATCGGCCTGCGCGAACGCGGCCTCGAAGTCACGCTGGATGAGCGTGCGGACCTTCTGCGCCGAACCGTAGTAGGCGTCGTAGTAGCCGGCGCTCAGGGCGTAGGTGCCCAGGATGATGCGGCGCTTGACCTCATCGCCGAAACCGGCGGCGCGGGTAGCTGCCATGACGCGTTCGATCGTCATGGGGCCGTCCTCGGGCAGGACCCGCAAACCGTAGCGCACGCCGTCGAACTTGGCCAGGTTGCTGGAAACCTCGGACGGCATGATCAGGTAGTAGGCGCCTAGCGCGTACTTGAAGTTGGGGCAGGAAACCTCGACGATTTCCGCGCCGGCCTCCTTGAGCAGCTCAAGGGACTCGTTGAAACGGTTCTCGACGCCGGCCTGGTAGCCCTCGCCGTGGAGTTCCTTGATGATGCCGATCTTCATGCCCGTGACGTTGCCCGTCTTGGCTGCGGCAACGAGGGTGTCGAAGGGGTCCGTCAGCGAGGTGGAGTCGAAGGGGTCGTGTCCGCCGATGACTTCCTGCAGCAGGGCCGAGTCCAGCACGGTCCGCGAAACCGGGCCGATCTGGTCCAGCGAAGACGCCATGGCGATGGCGCCGTAGCGGGAAACCGCACCGTAGGTGGGCTTCATGCCGACAGTTCCAGTGACGGCGCCGGGCTGGCGGATGGATCCGCCGGTGTCCGTGCCGAGGGCCAGCGGAGCTTCGAAAGCTGCGACGGCGGCCGCGGAGCCACCGCCCGAGCCGCCAGGAATGCGGTCCAGGTCCCACGGGTTGCGGGTGGGGCCGTACGCCGAGTGTTCCGTGGAGGACCCCATGGCGAATTCGTCCAGGTTGGTCTTGCCAAGGATGGGCATCTTCGCTGCGCGTAGCTTCTTGATGACGGTGGCGTCATAGGGGCTGTGCCAGCCCTCGAGGATCTTGGAGCCGGCCGTAGTGGGCTGGCCAATCGTGACGATGAGGTCCTTGACGGCGATGGGCACGCCGGCCAGTTCGTGCAGCGCTTCGGCTTCGGCACCGCCGGCGGCGCGGATCGCGTCCACCTCGGCGGCGACGGCGAGCGCCTCTTCGGCGTTGACGTGCAGGAACGCGTTGACTTGCCCGTCAACGTCGGCAATCCGGTCCAAGTACGCCTGGGTGACCTCGACGGACGTGACCTCGCGCGCGGCCAGCTTGGCGGCCAACTGTGCGGCAGACAGGCGGATGAGTTCGGAGTTGTTCAATTCAGTCATTCGCTTAGTCCTCATCCAGGATTGCCGGAACCTTGAAGCGGCCCTCGAAGGAATCCGGAGCCCCGGACAACGCCTGCTCGGCCGTGAAGGTGTGGCCCACGACGTCCTCACGGAACACGTTGCTCAAAGGAATCGGGTGGGACGTAGCCGGGACATCGTCCCCGGCAGCTTCGCTGACGGACTTCACCGAGTCCACGATGACGGCAAGCTCGCCGGCCATCCTGTCCAGCTCTTCGGCACTCATTTCAATGTGAGCCAGACGCGCAAGATGCGCGACGTCGTCACGGTTGATCGCAGCCATGGATCTCCCCTGCAAAGTTCAAATGGTTTTCCGGACTAGTCTACGTGGCTTGGACGACGAACAACGCGGGGTCACTTACGGCCCATCCGGAGGTCCGGAATGGGCCGTAAGTGACCCCGCGTTGCTTGATTGGTTTGTCACCCGATGCCGATGGCTCCTGTCAGCATGCCGACTGCGAGCATGACGACGGAGATGACCGCCGTGCGCCACAGGACCTTCTTGTGGTGGTCTCCCAGTTCAACCTTCGCCAGGGACACCAGCAGCAGGATCGCCGGGACCAGGGGGCTCTGGAGGTGGAAGGGCTGGCCGGTGATGGAAGCGCGCGCCATTTCCGCGCCGCTGATGCCGTAGTGCGCGGCGGTTTCGCTCAGGACCGGCAGGACGCCGAAGTAGAAGGCGTCGTTGCTCATGAAGAACGTCATCGGGATGCTGAGCAGGCCGGTGATGACGGCCATGAACGGACCCATCTCGGCGGGGATGATGTGGACCAGCCACGCCGACATCTCTTTGACCATGCCGGTGCCGTTGAGGACACCCGTGAGGACAGCTGCAGCCATGACCATGCTGACCACGGCCACGATGGACGGTGCGTGGGCCACCAGCTGCGCGCCCTGTTCCCTGACCTTGGGGAAGTTCACCAACAGGGCAATCGCGGAACCCACCATGAAGACGTACGGCAGCGGCACCAGGTTGGCCACGAGCATCACCATGACAGCGACCGTCAATCCGAGGTTGAACCAGAAGAGCTTCGGGCGCAGGGTCTTGCGGTGGGGATCGAGCGCGGTGGCGGTCAAGCCGGTGTCGGCGAGGTCAACAAGGGTTTCAGTGCGTTCCAGGACCACGACGCCGGAGCCTCCGCGGGTGCCAGTACCGCCGCGGTGCGTCCCGCCGTCGAACACGTCACCGGCGTCGGCGACGTCGCCCCAGATCTCGGGAGCCGTCGCGCGGAGGCGGTTGCGTTCCTGCAGGCCCAAGAGCCAGGAGAACACGAACACGACGACGAGGCCCGCAATGAGGGACGGCACCATGGGAACAAACACGTCGTTGACATCGACCTTGAGGGCGGTGGCGGCGCGGGCTGTGGGGCCACCCCACGGCAGGATGTTCATGGTGCCGTTGGCCAGGCCGGCCACGCAGGTCAGGACCACGGGGCTCATCTTCAAACGGAGGTACACGGGCAGCATCGCCGCGGTGGTGAGGATGAAGGTGGTGGAGCCGTCGCCGTCGAGCGATACCGCAGCAGCGAGGATGGCGGTGCCCAGGACGACTTTGGCGGGGTCGTTGCCCAGCTTGCGGAGGATGAACTTCACCAGTGGGTCGAATAGGCCGACGTCGATCATGAGTCCGAAGTACACGATCGCGAACATCAGGAGGGCGGCCGTGGACGTCATGGACTTCATCGAGTCCATCACCATGCTTCCGATGCCGAGGCCGGCGCCGGCAAACAGGCCGAAGATGGTGGGAACGATGATCAGCGCCAGAACGGGCGTCAACTTCTTTGTCATGATCAGGACCATGAACACCGCAATCATTGCGAATCCAAGCAATACCAGCACAGCCGGCTCCTTACTACAGTGAACGGCATCACGTCGATGTGATGCGCGATACAGAACGTATAGTGGCGACGCTCCCGGCGGGGCGTTTGTGGGATTTGATGGACATAGTGCTGATTGAGAGCATTTTGCTCATTGTGCTCAATGCTTCAATGGAGAGGTAGAAGTAGAAACACAGCGCCGCTGCTGCCCCGCTCCAGCCGGCCAATCCCAGCCGGAAGGAGGCAGGATGCCCAGGCTTGCCCTGCGGTTCTCGACCCAGACCCTGCTCCTCCAGCTCGGCGTCGTCCTCCTGGTGGTGCTGCTCAGCGGTACCGTCCATGCGTGGCTCGTCTATGGGCGGATCGGCACAGAGGCGGAGAACCAGGCGCTGACTTTGGCTCGAACGGTGGCCTCGGATCCGGTGATCCGTTCCCAGGTCGAAGCCATCAGCAAAGAATCGGGAACCCCGCCCGCTGCCGTTCTCGCGGGCGGCCCCATCCAAGCCGCCGCCGAGTCTGCCCGGAGCCGCACTGGTGCTTTGTTCGTGGTGGTCACGGACGAGACCGGCCTGCGGCTGGCGCACCCGGACCAGGCCCGGCTCGGCGAACGGGTCAGCACCGACCCCTCGGATGCCCTCTCCGGGAAGGAAGTCACCACCCGGAACACCGGAACCTTGGGGCCGTCCGCGGGTGCCAAAGTTCCGGTGTACGCACCAGGTTCCGCAGCGACTCCAGGTACCGCAGCGACGGTGGTGGGCGAAATCAGCGTCGGCTACTCCATGGAGTCGCTCGGCCAAAGCCTTGCCGAGGACATCGTCCCGATTGCCCTGACCGCGGCGGGCTCCCTGATTGCAGGCGTCCTGGCGTCGTTCCTCCTGCGTCGTCGATTGCAACGCCTGACCTTGGGCCTCGAACCCGAAGAAATCAGTACCCTGGTGCATGACCAGGTAGCCGTGCTTCAAGGCGTGGACGACGGCGTGATCGGCATTTCCGCCGATGGCCGCATCACCGTCTTCAATGCCGCGGCGAGGCGGCTGCTCGGCATGCCGGAAGGCTCAGGAACTCCTGGCTCCCCCGCCACCTCCGGCTCCACCGATGGACATGTCCTGACCGGCACCGACTGGGCCGACGCTGCCGTCCCAGCGCAGCTCAAGGCCCTCACTCAACCCTCCGCGCACGACGCCGAGGCCGTGGAAATCGTGGCAGGTGGCCGGGTCTTGGTTGCCAACGCCCGCAAGGCGCTGCACCGCAAGGAGGATCTCGGCTGGGTGGTCATGCTCAGGGACCGCACCGAGCTCCAGGAGCTGACGCGCCAGCTCGACGCCGTAGGCACCATGTCCGCCGCGCTCCGGGCCCAACGCCACGAATTCGCGAACCAGCTCCATACGATCGCCGGCTTCATGAGCATCGGCCAGCACGGCCAGGCCAAGGACTACCTCGCCAGGATCTCCGCCACGGGCCCCCTGAAGTTTCCCGTCCAGCAAGCCGAGCTCCTCCAGGATCCGTATTTGCAGGCCTTCGTCGGCGCGAAGAGCGTGGAAGCGGACGAACGGGGGGTGGCGTTGCGGATCGGCCCCGAGACCTTGGTGCGGGAGCACGTCACCGAGCCGCAGGACGTCACCACGGTGCTCGGCAACCTGATCGACAACGCCGTCAACGCCGCCGTCGCCGGCTCTTCGACGCAACGCTGGGTGGAACTTGAGCTGCTCGATGAACCGGGGCCCGACGGCGGCACGCTGCACATCGTCGTCGCGGACTCCGGCGACGGCCTCGGCGGCATCGAGCCCGAAAGGGTTTTCGTGGAAGGATTCACGACGGCGGAGGCCGCCGACGGCGGGATCGCCAGGGCCGGCGGGCAGGGGCTCGGCCTCGCGCTGGTCCGGCAACTCGCCCGGCGTCGCGGTGGCGACGTGCGTGTCCTGGAACCGGGCTCGCCCGGCGGCCCTGGCGCCGTCTTCATGGCCACGATGCCGGGCGTGACGGGCACGCCGGGCGATGCCGCACTGGCAGAACCGTCCCCACAGGCCAAACCACCCGCAGCCGAACGCAAGGAAGGACACTAGTGAGCGAAGACTTCAGGGTGTTGATCGTGGATGACGATTTCCACGTCGCCAAGCTCCATGCCGCCTACGTGGAATCTGTGGCCGGTTTCCTTGCCTTGGCGCCGGTGGGATCCACGGCGCAGGCGCTACAGTCCGTGCATAGCCTTCGGCCGGACCTCGTGTTGCTGGACGTTTATCTGCCGGACGGTTCGGGCCTGGATCTTCTGGGCCAACTCGATGTGGATGCCATGATGCTGACGGCAGCGTCCGACGCCGTGTCCATCAGGACAGCCCTGCGCCGCGGGGCTTTGGCGTATCTGCTGAAACCGTTCACAGCTGAATCTCTGTCGCAGCAACTGCGTTCATATGCCAGATACCGGCGGATCCTTGGCCGCCAACATGCCGTGGACCAGGACACGATCGAACGGGCCAAGCGGGCGCTCGTCGCCGGTGACGTGGCGCCGTCGGGAAAGCCCCGTTCGGCGACCGAAGCGTCCGTACTGGATTCCTTGGCACCGGGGGAACAATACTCGGCCACGGAAGTGGCCGAACGGGTGGGCGTCTCGCGCGCCACGGCGCAACGGTACCTGTCCTCGCTCGCCGATGATGGCGCCGTCGAGATCCAGCTGCGTTACGGCAGCACCGGCCGCCCCGAGCACCGCTACGGCGTCCCCGCGCGGCTCTCCCCCAAGTAGCAGCCCACCCAACTGACTCGCAGTAGATGTCGTTATGAGGCGTCAAAACGACATCTACTGCGAGTCAGTTGGGCTGCTTAGGCGCTCTTCTGGGCTACCAGTTCGATTTCGACCAGCATTTCCGGGTCGAGGAACGGCAGGACGTGGACCAGGGAAAGGGTGGGACGGATCTCGCCGAAGACCTCGCCGTGTGCGCGGCCGGCGTCTTCCCACTTGCTGATGTCGGTCAGGTAGAGCTTGGACTGCACGACGTCCTCGTAAGAGAACCCGGCGTCAGCCAGGACCGCTTCGAGCTTTTCGAGGATGTATTTGGTCTGCGAGTAGAAGTCATCGCCGACGATGCCATCGGGGCCGCTGGCCGCCGTGGCCGAAATGAAGAGCGTGTTGTCCACCTGGACCGCCCGGGAGTATCCAAGTGTCTGTTCCCAGACCGAACCCGTGCCGAATGTCTTGCGCATGCCGCGCCTTTCTCAGTTTCCGCACCCGGCCCGATAGCCGGGGTTTACGAGGAAACTTTATGGCTGGCGGACATCCTGCCGGTAAACGAACAGCTTTATGTCGGTCCCGGGTACGAACCAGTCGCGCTCGGGCTCCCGCTCGAATCCGGTCTTGGCGTAGAGGGCATTGGCGCTTTCCCACGTGGCGCCTGTGGTGAGGGAAACGGCGTTGATGCCATCCATGGAACGGGCTTGGTCGACTACTGCCTGGACGAGGGCGCGGCCTGCGCCCGAGCGCTGAACCTCCGGATCAACCACCAAGGTGCGCATTTCGAGTTCGTCAGGAAGGCCAATGTCCGAAAAGTCGCCCCCGGCCCTGGCCGACGTGACGGAGCCGATAACCCGGCCATCGCGCTCAGCGACGAAAACGTCGGCATACCGGGCGCGGCCGGCCACATCGCGCAGCTTCTCCAAGTACGGGTGATCCGGGCTGCCGTAGTAGCCAGCGGTCACGTAAGACGCCATCGTGACTCGGGCGACGGCGTCGTAGTCTTCGGGCAGGGCGGGACGGACGGTAATCTGCGAATGCACTGATCCATGGTAGTCGGGTCCGCAGGGGCCGGGGTGCAAAAGCGGCGTTTCCGTGACCGAACTATCACCCGGGACCCGGCGCTCGCTCAGATATCAGTGAGCGAGCGTCGGAGGAACACCCCACATTGGTGAGCGAGCATCGGGGCGCCTCAACATTGCTTCGCGTGGCGCCGGATTGAGTCCGGTTTCGGGTTGTGAAGCCCGGTTTCGGGTTGTTGCGGGAAGGTTTCGCGATGCTGGCGCAGGGCCGGTGCCGCGTGGTTGATTGGCAGCCAGGACACAACGAAAGGACTTCCCATGAGCCCGCAGCAACGCACACTCCACCTCAACGCATTCCTCATGAGCACCGGCCACCACGAGGCGTCGTGGCGGCTGCCGGAAAGCAACCCGCGCGCCAGCACCGACATCCGGCACTATCAAAACCTCGCACAAATCGCCGAGCGCGGCACATTCGACTCCATCTTCTTCGCCGACTCCCCCGTGATCTTCGGCGACGTCGGACGCCGTCCCGCGGGGAAGCTGGAACCGACGGTGCTGCTCACCGCGATTGCGGCCGCCACCGAAAAGATCGGCCTCATCGCCACGGCGTCCACCACGTACAACGACCCTTTCAACTTGGCCCGTCGCTTCGCTTCGGTTGACTTCGTGAGCGGCGGGAGGGCCGGCTGGAACGTGGTGACCACAGCCGGACCGGAAGCTGCGCGGAACTTCGGCATAGACGATCAGCCTGCCCATGCGACCCGCTATGAACGGGCAGCCGAGTTCCTGGAAGTGGCCGCGAAGCTCTGGGACAGCTGGGAGGATGACGCCGTGCTTGCGGACAAGGAGGCAGGCGTCTGGGCAGACTCCGCCAAGGTCCGGCCCATCAACCACGCAGGCAAGCACTTCCGCGTCCAAGGGCCGCTCAATGTGCCGCGCTCGCCCCAGGGCCATCCCCTGATCGTCCAGGCAGGCTCCTCCGAGAACGGCAAGGGCCTGGCGGCGAGGTATGCCGAGGCCGTGTTCACCGCCCAACAAACCCTGGAAGATGCCCAGGCGTTCTACGCCGACCTCAAGGCTCGGACCGTCGCACTCGGCCGGGCGGCTGAGAGCATCAAGATCCTGCCGGGAATTGTCCCGGTGATCGCTTCCACGCAAGCCGAAGCGCTGCGCCTGGAACGTGAACTGGATGAGCTGATCCGCCCCGAATATGCGAGGGCCGAGCTGGCCAAGACGCTCCGCGTGAAGCCTGAAGACCTTCCCCTGGACCGTCAGCTTCCCGCGGATCTCCCGGACGAGGACTCGATCCAAGGAGCCAAGAGCCGCTATACCCTCATTGTGGAGCTGGCCCGCCGCGAGAAACTTACGGTGCGCCAGCTGATCGGCAGGCTGGGAGGCGGCCGCGGCCACCTGACCTTCGCGGGAACCCCGGAGCAAGTTGCCGACGCGATCCAGCTGTGGTTCGAAAACGGCGCGGCCGACGGCTTCAACATCATGCCGGCTGTTCTACCGTCAGGTCTCGAGACGTTTGTTGACCAGGTGGTGCCGGTGCTGCGCCAACGAGGTCTGTTCCGCACTGAATACACCGGCAGAACGCTGCGGGAACACTACGGTTTGGAACGCCCTGCCAACCGGTTCTCAGCGGTGGGGCCGCTCGCCGGCGCCTGACGGGACTCGGACCCCCGTCGCCCAAAAAGCCAACACAAGCGAGCGAGCGTCCGCCGAAAACCCAACATAAGTGAGCGAGCGTCGCGCGACCCTAGAGCGGGAACTTGCCCGAGAGCTCAAGGGTTCCCGCGCACGTCCACGCTTCCAAACGGTCCGCGTCTGTGGGTCCGCCGTCCAACGGGCTGGTCAGCCGTGGGCGGCGGACCCAGCAGCCGGCTTCCTCGGCGATCAACGCACCCGCCGCATAGTCGTGTTCGTTGAGCCCGCGCTCCCCGAAGGCGTCGTGGGTTCCATCGGCCACGAGGCAGAGATCCAATGCGGCGGAGCCGAGCCGGCGGAGATCGGCGAAGCCTTCCATGAGGTTCCCGAGCCCGGCGAACTGCTCGGCCCTCGTGGCGGGATCGTAGCTGAACCCCGAGGCCACAATCAGCCCCGTACGGCCGAGCAGCGGTCCGCTCAGTTGGGTGCGTTGCCCGTTCTCTTCAAGCCACGCTCCGTGGCCGCGTGCCGCCGAGTAGATGCGTCCAAGCGCCGGGGCGTTGACGACGCCGGCCAGCCAGACGCCGTCGGCATCGGCAACGGCCACGGACGTGGCGTAGTAGACGATATTCCGGATGAAGTTGGTGGTGCCGTCCAGCGGATCGATGGACCATCGGTAGCCACTGGGCTCCTCGGGCCGCGTGGTGCCGTGCTCTTCGCCCGTGATGGTGTCGTGCGGGCGGGCCGCGGTAATTGCGCCCCGCACAGCGTTCTCCGCCGCGACGTCGAAGGCCGTCACCCAATCGCCGGCGTCACCTTTGTTCACGACGCCGAGGTTCCCCGCCGAGTCGGGGCCCGCAGGCCTGGCCGCGAGCACCTCTGCGCCTGCCGCGGCAGCCGCGTGGGCGACAGCGAGAAGGTCCAAGACATCGGCCGTCATTCGGCGGGGTCCGCTTCCGCCGCGGCAGCGCCAGCCAGGGAAACGGCTGCGTCTTCATCATCCGGAGCCGTTCCGCCGACAGGTTCCAGGACGCCGTCGAGCAATGCCTTGAAGCCGTCCTCGTCCAACACCCGGATGCCAAGCTGCTCTGCTTTGTCCAGCTTGGAGCCTGCGTTCTCCCCGGCCACGACGTAACTGGTGTTCTTGGAAACCGAGCCGGCTGCCTTGCCGCCCCTGATGATGATGGCTTCCTTGGCTTCGTCCCGGCTCAGCGTGGGGAGGGAGCCGGTCACCACGATGGTGAGTCCTTCCAGGTTCCGCTGGATACCGGCGTCGCGTTCGTCAACCATGCGCACACCGGCGGCTGCCCAGCTATCAACGATTTCCTGGTGCCAGTCAACGGCAAACCATTCCTTGAGTGCCGCGGCAATGGTCGGTCCCACCCCGTCGACGTTGGCCAGTTCCTCCTCGGTGGCGGCCCGGATGGCTTCCATGCTCCCCAGGGCCGTGGCCAGGGCGCGGGACGCAGTGGGGCCGACGTGGCGGATGGACAGGGCAACCAGGACGCGCCAGAGGGGTTGCGTCTTGGCTTTCTCAAGTTCCTTGAACAGTTTGTCGGTGGTGGCTGTGGGTTTGGAGGGTGTCTTGGCGGTGGCCTTCGAATAGAAGTAGGGCACCAGTTCGAACGTTCCCGTGCCCACGCCTTTGGAGCGCTTCTCGCGCCGGATGCGGACCTCGGCGAGGTCCTCCGGCTTGAGGCTGAACAACGCCGCCTCGCTGCGCAGGGGTGGAGTTTCCGGTTCGGCGGGCTGGGTGAGGGCTATGGCTGCTTCCCACCCGAGAGCCTCAATGTCGAAGGCGCCCCTGCTCGCCACATGGAAGACACGCTCGCGCAGCTGGGACGGGCAGGACTTCGCGTTGGGGCAGCGGATATCGACGTCGCCTTCCTTCGCCGGAGCCAGGGGCGTGTGGCAGGACGGGCATTCCGTAGGCATCACGAACTCACGCACGGGAGGATCCTGCTGATCGCGCAGGGCCAGTACCGGCCCGACGATCTCAGGAATGACATCTCCGGCCTTCCGCAGAATCACGATGTCGCCGATCATGACGCCCTTGGCCTTGACCACGTCCTGGTTGTGCAGGGTGGCCATCTCCACGGTTGATCCGGCCACCTTGACCGGTTCCATCACCCCGTAGGGAGTGACGCGGCCGGTGCGGCCGACGTTGACCTGGATGTCCAGCAGCTTGGTGTGGACTTCTTCCGGCGGGTACTTGTAGGCAACGGCCCAACGGGGAACCCGCGAGGTGTAACCGAGGGCGCGCTGAGTGGCGAAGTCGTCGATTTTGACCACGATGCCGTCGATCTCGTGCAGGAGGTCGTGCCGGTGTTCACCGAAGTGCTTGATGAAGTCGAGGACCTGCTCGAAGGAGTCCAGGACCTTCAAATAGGGGCTGACCGGCAGGCCCCACTCTTCCAACAGCTTGTACGTTTCCGACTGGCTCGTGGAGTCAAGGCCTTCGCGGGCCCCGATGCCGTGAACGAACATCCGCAAGGGGCGCTTGGCGGTTTCCGCGGGGTCCTTCTGGCGCAGGGAACCCGCCGCGGCGTTGCGGGGATTGGCCAACGGCGCCTTGCCGGCCTCGATCAATGCTTCGTTGAATTGAGCGAATGCCTTGGACGGAATGAAGACTTCGCCCCGGATTTCCACCTCGGACGGAAATCCGCTGCCGCTAAGCTGGCGCGGGATCTCCTTGATGGTGAGCACGTTGTGGGTGATGTCCTCGCCCGTGGTGCCGTCTCCGCGCGTGGCGGCACGTACCAGCTTGCCGTCGCGGTAGAGCAGGTTCACGGCCAGGCCGTCGATCTTCAGCTCCGTCAGCCATGCAATGCGGGAAGCCGCCGTGCCCAGCTTTTCGACCGAAGCCTCAGCCTTGCGGACCCACGCTTCCAACTCGTCCAACGAGAAGACATCCTCCAGGCTGTACATCCGCTGGAGGTGCTCGACGGCGGCGAAAGCGGCCGAAACCTCTCCGCCCACTTCCTGAGTGGGCGAATCGTTGGACACCAGCTCGGGATGCAGCGCCTCGAGCTCCTCCAGGCGCCGATAGAGGGAGTCGAACTCGGCGTCCGAAACAGTCGGCGCATCTTCCTGGTAGTACGCATAGCGGTACTTTCGGACGAGGTCCGCGAGGTTTTCGTACTCTTCCCGTACGGCTTCCGTTGGAACTGCGGTTTCGCTCTCTGCTGTGCTCACGTACCTATCTTGCCGCAAAGCAGCGACAAAATAGGGCCCCGGACGGGAAGCAGGAATCAGTGCGTAAAGCGGTGGCGGCTCCACAAAGCGAAGGCAATGCCGCCGGCCGCGACCAAAAGCACGCCGCCCATGATGGCGATCACGGCGAACATGTCCGAACCCGGCCCTTTGGCATTGCTCACTGAGGCAGCGTGGGTGGCCTTGAGCCCGTCTTGGATGGGGGTATTCCAATTGGACGACGCCGACGGCGAGGCGCTCGCCGTCGGGCTGCCCGACGGAGTCGCCGGGCTCGAGGCCACCGGAGCCTCCGACGGCGCCACGCCGGGTTCCGGTTCCACAGTCACCTGTGTCATGGGTGCCGGTTCAGGCGCGGCAGGTGCAGGCACCGTCGGGGCGGGGGCCACCGGGGCGGGTTGAACCGGCACGACGACGGGTGGCTTGGTGGGTGCGGGATCCACCACTTTCGGCTGGGTCGGTTCAGGCTGTACCGGTGACGGGTCCGGGGCCGGGGCGGGCGAGGTGGGCGAAACTTGTCCTTGCCCGGGAGCGACGACGGTCTCGGCGTGGGCCGAAAGCAATGGGAAAGCGCACATCACCACAGCCATGGCAATGCCCGCAAGGGCAACGGAGAACGGGCGTCGCACGGCGGTACGGGTCGCGCCGCCGGAGCGCGCGGAGGAGCGTTGGGTCATGTTTACCTCTGCAGGACGGCACAGGCCGCCCGGAGTTGGGGTGGTATTGACCGGAATCTTCCTACAAAGTCCGGGCGTGTCGCAAATCGCGTTCCCTAAGATCGTCGACGGCAGGACCCCGTGCCGGTGCCCTTCGGCGTCGTTCTACTCGATCCGGGCATCCACCACAATCGCGCTGACATTGTCCCGTCCGCCACTCAGCAACGCCTCGTGGATGAGGGCATCCACCGCGTCCTGGGGCTTCTCCACGGTGCTCAGGATCCGGAACATGTGCTCGTCGCTCAGCTCCCCGGTGAGTCCGTCCGAGCAGATCAGCATCCGGTCCCCGTCCTGGACGGGCAGCAACCAGAAGTCCGCTTCGTTTTCGCCGCCTGTGCCGAGGGCACGGGTCACGACATGGCGGCGAGGATGCACCGTGGCTTCATCACGGGTGATGCTTCCGGCCTCGACGAGTTCCTGGACTTCCGAATGGTCCACGCTGATCTGCCTGAAATCGCCCCCGCTCAAGCGATACGTGCGCGAATCGCCGATGTTCATGACCAGCCAATACGGGACGCCCATGTGCTCGGCGACAACGACGCCGGTGAGCGTAGTTCCGGCGCGGCCACCCGTAGCATTCCGGATCTGGGAGTCGGCGGCAAGGATGCACTCTTGCAGGGCAACAGCGGTCGCCGAGCGGACTCCCGGCGCCAATTGCGGCATGCTGCCGAGGGTCCGCACACACAGCGCGCTGGCAATCTCGCCCGCCTCATGCCCACCCATGCCGTCGGCCACCGCGAAGACCGGATCCTCCGCGAGGAGCGAATCTTCGTTGAGTTCCCGGCTGAGTCCGCGGTCCGTCCCGTAGCCATAGCTCAACGTGAATCCGTGCTCAGGGGAGGTCACTGCGGAGGGTGAATTCATCAGTCGAGAACCAGTCCCCTGCCGAGTCCGCGGGCAAGCCGGACGGGAAGGATTTCCCCGAAACCGCGAACGTTCTCGGCCGTCTGCGGAACCAGGACGAAGCGTTCGTCCTGGACCAGCGCTGCCGCGGTCATCTCATCCACGAGGACCGTGCCGGGTTCAGCCAAGGCCGTGAGGCGGGCCGCGAGGTTGACAGTGGGGCCGTAAATATCGCCGAGACGGGAAAGGATCCGTCCCCAGACCATGGCGACGCGGGCTTCCGGCAGGATTTCGTCTTCCGTGAAGGCCTGGGCGAGGGCCAAGGAAATCTCAGCGCCGGCGGCCGGCGTCTCGGCGATGTAGAGAACTTCGTCGCCGACGGTCTTGACGAGGCGTCCGCCGCCGATGGAGATAATTTCCGCGCACTTGTTCTCGAAGCGCTGGACCAACTGGGCCAGGGTTTTCTCGTTCATTCGGCGTGACAGGCTCGTGTAGGAGACGAGGTCGGCAAAGCCCACGGCGCGCGCCAAGGGCAAAGGGGCATCGTCTTCGTCCCCTTCGCGGCCGGCTTCGCTGGCCTGAAGACCTGCCTCTGCACGGACGGCCAGGCGCTGCACACCGGCGTTCATCTGGCGCCGCCACGAGTACAGGAGGATCTCTTCCATGGCATCGACGAGGTTGGGCAGTTCATTGACCAACTGTTTGCGGGCAACGGCGTCGGGAATGCCTTGCTGCATGACCATGTCTTCGATGAGGGCCTCGACTTGCCACACCACCATCCGGTCGGTCATCTGGCCGATCGCGCGCGTCACGGAAATGGCGGCTTCCTCGGTGAGCTTTCCTGCGCGGACAAGGTCGAGGATGGTGGAAAGCGCAGCGAGGTCGCGCTCAGTGAACGCGACGTCCTGGTCGCCGAAGTTGGGAAAACCCAGGGCTCGCCACAGCTTGCGGGCAGACAACAGCGAGACACCTGCTCCGGCCGCAACTTCGCGTCGCCGGAGTTTGCGTTCGCCGCCCAGGAGCCTGGTTTCCAGGGCCTTGATGGCAAGCCGTTCTGAAGACAGGGCCCCGGTCGGCGGGGACACGACGGGGAGGACCCCCGTTGGTGCTTGGTCCACGGAAGGTTCGGGCACGGCGTCGGGCTCGTGGTCCATGTACTCAGGCTCCTGCTCGTCAACGCTCATCTCTTCCACCTTCTCTCATATCCCAGGGCAACGCGGCATCCGGGTAGTCAACTGGTCCAGCAAAACTGTCAAAATGGCCGGCCTCCGGCACGGCGCCGGGGCCAAACCTGACATTCGTCGGAAGCTCGGCCATGGCATCCAGGATGAAACTTCGAAACTTGCCGACCTCCGGGACGTCCGCGAGGACGGCCTCGCCGGGGTGCCCGGTATCCAAGGATATATTCCCGGAGCGCAATATCCGTTGGAGCAGCGATTGTTTGATACCCACGCTTCGCACCGCGGCCAGCGGAACCTGCCAGTCGCCCCGGCGAAGCATTCCGAAACGGGCAACTATCCGGCCGCTTGTCAGGATGTACCGTATGCCACGCCAGCGGATGAATCGCGGGAGGCTGTAGCCGAGCAGCACGATCGCCACGATGGCCAGGCACGCGGTGACCAACCATTGGGTCCAGTCGCTCGTGATGACCGGAAGCAACTTGCCCGGTCCGCCCTTGACTATCCAGGCACAGGCGAAGGCGGCCGCAGCGGGGACCAGGATGAACGCCAGGACGGGACCAAAAAGCATCCTGGGCTGCTGCCGCGTGATCACGATGACTTGCTCCCCACGCAGGAGCTCTTTACGCATAACCGCTTTCGGTAGCCCTCAGGTGGACAACGTCGCCGGCGGTCACGACGTGCTCGCGGCCACCATGGTCCACCACTAAAAGGGAACCATATTCATCCAACCTGGACGCATGCCCCACCAATTCGTGGTCGCCGGGCAGATGAGCTTTAACTTCGCGTCCCAAGGTGACCATGACAGCTTCTACCCGCTTGTGCAGGGAGGAGCCGCCGGCCAATCCCGCTGTAGGGTCGCCGTCGGCGTTGCAGAAACTGCGGTACAGCGACGCGAAGCGGGAGAGATAGTTCCGAAGAAGCACGGTGCGGTCCGTGGTGGTGGCACCTTCAAGCAGAAGGGAGGTTGCCGTGGGGACAGGCAATTCATCCTCGCCGAGCGTGACGTTGAGGCCGGTACCCAGGATCACCGCCGGAACCGAGCCGTCGCCCATCGGCCCCATCTGGGCCAGGATGCCGGCGATCTTCCTGCCCCGGACGAGGACGTCGTTGGGCCACTTGATCTCGGCAGGCAGGCCGGCGGTTTCCAGGAGCGTCTCACGCAAGGCCAGCGCACCCAGGAGGGAGAGCCAGGAGTAGCTCTGGGTCGGGACGGGCAGGCCTTCGGAATTCACGGGGCGCAGGACGATCGAAACGGAAATCGCCGAACGTGCGGGAGATTCCCAATGACGGTCGAGCCGGCCCCGCGCCGCCGTCTGGTGCTCGGCGGTGAGGACTGCGAGGTCGGACCATTCCTTGGGCTCGGTGGTGACGGCGCGCAGCAGATCGGCGTTCGTGGAGCCGGTGGTCTCCACGATCTTCAATTGCGAAATACCGGTGGCCGCGAGGAAGTCGGGATGAAGCAGGGCATCACGGTCCAGGCCCGGGCGCGGGGCACGTGGTTCGGTGCTGGCAGGCTGTTCGGCATCCATAGACAGAATCCTATCCAGCCAGGCTGGTCCCGGAAGAAGTTGTCCGCTTAGAGGAAGATATCCGGCACCAGCTTCTCCTCCGGGGCCCCCAGACTGTAGGGCCTGAAGTCCGAAACACCCGCAGCCCGCAACACCTGTTCGTCCGTGTAGAAGTTGCCCGAACTTGCCGAACCGGCTGAGTCTGCGGTCAGATGCGCCCCGGTCAGGACAGCGTGGGCCGCGTCGGCCATGATGTCCGAGCCTCGGGCGGCTTGGACGATCTGTTCCCCGCCAGGCATATTCCGGATGGCGGCAGTGTCGATCAGGGTGCAGGGCCACAGCGAGTTGACCGACACGCCGTCGTTCTTGAGTTCTTCGGCCAGTCCCAGAGTGGTGAGGCTCATACCGTACTTGGCCATGGTGTAGGCCAAATGCATGCCGGCCCATTTCGGGTCAAGGTTCAACGGAGGGGAAAGAGTCAAGATGTGGCCGTTGCCCGATCTCCGCAGGGCCGGAAGCGCGAGCTTGGACAGCAGGAACGTCCCCCGGACGTTGATGTCCTGCATGAGGTCATAGCGTTTCATGTCAATCGCGTCAGTGCGGGAGAGATCTATCGCCGAGGCGTTGTTGATGACGACGTCGATTCCGCCAAAGCGTTCGACGGCGGCGGCAACCGCCGCGGCAACGTCGCCGTCGTTGCGGACGTCTCCCACGAGCGGCAGCGCCTGGCCGCCGGCTGCTTCCAGTTGCTCGGCGGCCGTGAAGACCGTTCCTTCCAGCTTGGGGTGGGGTTCTCCGGTCTTGGCCATGATGACGATATTGGCGCCGTCGCGGGCCGCGCGGGTGGCGATTGCCAAGCCGATGCCGCGGCTGCCGCCGGACATGAGGATGGTGCGGCCCTTCAGTGATGCATGCGCCTGGTAGGGAAGGGCACGGTTTGCAGAAGCATCGTTGCTTGAGGTCATGAGGACACTGTAACGCAACTATGTTACTGGCGAGTAACATTGCTTGATGCTCGACTTGAAGTCGGAAAATTGTAGGGTTTCTACAGCGGTCTGTGGCTTTTGCGTCATTAGACTAGCCAACAGGGCCCGCACTTTGTACGGATGCTACTTAAGAGCGCATGCCTAACGAAGCAGTGCCAGCGTAAATCAGCTACAGAGCCGGAGACATTTGATGAGCCACGATCTGACAACGACAGCGGGAAAGATTGCCGACTTCCGCGACCGCCAGGCCCGTGCAGAGCAACCCTCCGGCCCCGAAGCCATCGAGAAGCAGCATGCCCGCGGCAAGAACACCGCGCGCGAACGCATCGACATGCTCCTCGACGAAGATTCGTTCGTGGAGTTCGACGCCTTGGCCGTCCACCGCTCCACCGCGTTCGGCATGGAGAAGAAGAAACCCCTCGGCGATGGCGTCGTCTCAGGCTACGGCACCGTCGACGGCCGCCTCGTCGCCATCTACAGCCAGGAATTCAGCGTCTACGGCGGCTCCCTGAGCCAGGTCAACGGCGAAAAGATCGTCAAAGTCCAGGAGTTCGCCCTCCGCAACGGCTGCCCGATGGTGGGCATCAACGACGGCGGCGGTGCTCGCATCCAGGAAGGCGTCGCCTCACTCGCGATGTTCGCCGACATCTTCCGCAACAACGTCCATGCTTCCGGCGTCGTCCCCCAGATTTCCCTCATCATGGGCCCGTGCGCCGGCGGCGCCGCCTACTCCCCCGCCCTCACCGACTACGTCGTGATGGTGGACAAGACCTCCCACATGTTCATCACCGGCCCTGACGTCATCAAGACCGTCACCGGCGAAGACGTGGACATGGAAACCCTCGGCGGCGCGCGCCAGCACAACGCCACCACCGGCACCGCGACGTACCTCGCCAGCGACGAAGCCGACGCGATCGAGTTCGTCCGCGAACTCCTTGACTTCCTGCCGTCCAACAACCTCTCCGAGGCCCCCGTCCTGGAGCACGAGCAAGAACTGGAGCTCGACGACGACGACCTCGCCCTGGACACGCTCATTCCGGACTCCGCCAATCAGCCGTACGACATGCGCAAGGTCATCGAGCAGATCGTGGATGACGCCCATTTCCTCGAAATGCAGTCCCTCTACGCCCCCAACGTGATCATCGGCTATGGCCGGGTTGAAGGCCACACGGTCGGGATCGTGGCCAACCAGCCGATGCAGTTCGCCGGCACCCTGGATATCTCCGCTTCGGAAAAGGCAGCCCGCTTTGTCCGCCACTGTGATGCCTTCAACGTTCCCATCATCACCTTGGTGGACGTCCCCGGCTTCCTGCCCGGCAAGGACCAGGAATTCCAGGGCATCATCCGCCGCGGAGCCAAGCTGCTTTACGCGTATGCCGAGGCCACCGTGCCCAAGCTGACGGTCATCACCCGCAAGGCCTACGGCGGAGCGTACATCGTGATGGGTTCAAAGAAGCTTGGAGCCGACCTCAACCTCGCGTGGCCGACGGCCCAGATCGGCGTCATGGGCGCCCAAGGTGCCGTCAACATCCTGTACCGCCGCGACCTTGCGGCCGTCGCCGAGGCGGGTGGCGACGTCGAAGGCAAGCGTGCCGAGATCATCCGCCAGTACGAGGAAGAACTCCTCAACCCCTACCAGGCAGCCGAGCTTGGCTACGTCGACGCCGTCATCGTGCCGTCGGAGACCCGCATCCAGATCATCAAGGGCCTCCGTGCCCTTCGCGACAAGCGCGCCAGCCTGCCCACCAAGAAGCACGGAAACATCCCCCTGTGAGCGTCGAAGAGAACGTTCCCAGCCCGACGGACGCGGCGCCGGCCGAGCCCTTGCTTTCAGTCGTCAAGGGAAACCCGACGCCGGAAGAGCTCGCGGCCCTTGCCGCCGTCGTCGCTTCCCTTGGATCGCCGGAGGAAGCCGAAGCTCCCAAACCGAGCACGCGGCACTGGCTGCGACGGCAGCAATTGCGCATGGACCCCACGCCGGGGCCAGGCGCCTGGAAGCGAAGCCGGGGCTAAGTTCCATGGTGACCCAACTAGCTCGCATTTAATGTCGTTCTGAAGGCTCAGAACGACATTAAATGCCAGCCAGTTGGGTTGGCCTCCGGGATATCTGCAACAACCCTTTCACAAGAGAGTTGTCGCGGTTAGGCTCGTGGGGTGACTACTCCTAACACAGCTCCGGCACGCCTCCAGACTGCCATCGATGCGGTCGCCGACGCCTACACGGACACCCTTCTTGCCCTCAACCCGACCCTCGCCACCACCCTCGGCCTGCCCGGACACGAAACCGAGTACCAGGACTTCTCGCCTGCCGGCGCGGAGTCATTCGCCAAGGCAGCGCGCCGCACCCTGGACGAGCTGGCCGCGCTCGAACCGACGGACGCCTCCGATGTCGTCACCCTTGACGCGATGCGGGAACGGCTTGGCCTGGCCCTCGAAATCCACGAGTCCGGTTGGGACGCCGCGGACCTGAACAACATCGAGTCTCCGGCCCAAATCATCCGCGCGATCTTCGACCTCATGCCCACCGACACTGCCGAACACTGGGAGCACATCGCCGGCCGCGCGGCCAACATCGCTGAAGCGATCGACGGGTACATCGTTTCCCTTCGTTCGGCCAGGGACGCAGGGAAAGTCTCCGCGGCCCGCCAAGTCAAGATCGTCATCGAACAGACCAGCAAATACGCGGCCGAGGACGGCTTTTTCGCCAAGCTCGCCGCCGGAGCGACCATCGACGGCCAGCCGCTGCCTGCGGAACTGCAGGAAAAGCTCGACGCCGGTGCCGCCGTCGCGCGTTCCGCTTACTTGCGCCTCGCCGCCTTCCTCGAAGCGGAGCTTCTGCCCTTTGCTCCGGAAAAGGACGCCGTGGGCCGCGAGCGCTACGCATTGGCCTCACGTTTGTTCCTCGGAGCAACCGTGGACCTGGAGGAAACGTACGCCTGGGGCGTGCAGGAACTCGACAGGCTCATTGCCGAACAGGAGCGCGTAGCCGGGCAAATCAAGCCCGGCGCGTCGATCGAGGAAGCCAAAGCCATCCTCGACAACGATCCCGAGCGGCAAATCAAGGGCACCGATGCCCTCAAGGCCTGGATGCAGGAACTCTCGGACCGCGCAGTCGCCGAACTGGCCGACGTGCACTTCGAGATCCCGGACATCATGAAGACGCTCGAATGCCGCATTGCGCCCACGGACGAAGGCGGCATCTACTACACAGGTCCCTCCGACGACTTCTCCCGGCCCGGCCGCATGTGGTGGTCCGTTCCCGCCGGCGAAGACACCTTCACCACCTGGGCCGAAACCACCACGGTGTTCCACGAAGGCGTCCCCGGCCACCACCTCCAGGTGGCCACCGCCGTCTACCGCCGCGAGCTCCTCAACAACTGGCGCCGGAACGTCTGCTGGGTCTCCGGGCACGGCGAAGGCTGGGCCCTCTATGCCGAAAAGCTCATGCTGGAACTCGGCTACCTCAAGGACCCGGGCGACCACATGGGCATGCTGGACATGCAGCGCATGCGCGCCGCCCGCGTGGTGTTCGATATCGGCGTCCACCTCGAGCTGGAAGTTCCAGAACGTTGGGGCAGCGGGACGTGGACCTCGGACAAGGGCTTCGAATTCCTCAAGGCCAACCTTCCCATCAGCGCGGGCCAGCTCCAGTTCGAATTCACCCGGTACCTCGGCTGGCCGGGCCAGGCTCCGTCGTACAAGGTGGGGCAGCGGCTTTGGGAAGAAATCCGGGCTGAGCTCGAACGCCGCGAGGGATTCGACCTGAAATCCTTCCACACGGATGCACTGAACATTGGCTCTGTTGGCCTGGATACGCTTCGCCGG
Organism: Arthrobacter sp. FW306-2-2C-D06B; assembly: GCF_021789175.1. Classification (NCBI taxonomy): domain Bacteria; kingdom Bacillati; phylum Actinomycetota; class Actinomycetes; order Micrococcales; family Micrococcaceae; genus Arthrobacter; species Arthrobacter sp. FW306-2-2C-D06B. The sequence goes on along the minus strand of NZ_CP084560.1, from coordinate 1,436,792 downwards.
GCGCTGCTGGGGTGACCCAACTGACTCGCATTTGTTGTCGTTTTGGAGGCTCAGAACGACAACAAATGCGAGTCAGATGGGCTGAGACGTACGAGACATTCCCCACATTCCGTCCGGGAATAACTTCATAAATGGGTGGATTGGCGGCGAATTCGCGGGCTTGTACGGTGGCGGCTCGAATTTGGGAATGTAACATTTCTCAACGTCGGGTCGCGGTGGTATTTTTCGGGGCCTAGTTTGTTCCGGTGAGCAATTCATCCAACACTTTGACTTCCGCCGGAAAGACTGGGTCCCGGCTTCCCAAGTGGGCAACGTCCTTCGGTGTCCAGATCATCGCGGCCCTGGTGATCGGCCTGGCACTCGGTCTCCTGGCCAAGGCCACCGGTAGCACCACGAAGGCTCCCAACGGACTCGGCGCCACGCTTCAGACGATCGGCTCGAGCTACGTCTCGCTGCTGCAGACCGCCGTCGTGCCCTTGATCTTCACCGCAGTGGTGAGTTCGATCGCGAACCTCCGCCAAGTGTCCAATGCGGCGAAATTGGCGTGGAACACCTTGCTCTGGTTCGCCATCACCTCGCTCATCGCCGTGATGATCGGCATCGGACTTGGCGTGCTCCTGCAGCCGGGCTCCGGCACCGGCATCACCAAGAAGGCCGAGTACGCCGGAAAGACCGGCGACTGGTGGGCATTCCTCACCGGCCTCTTCCCCAAGAACTTCCTCGGCATTGGCGCGAGCACAAGCGTCACGGACGGCGTCGCCAGCACGTCGGTCAGCTTCAATGTGCTCCAGATCCTGGTCATCGCCATCGCTGTCGGCGTCGCCGCCCTGAAGGTCGGCAAGCAGGCCGAACCGTTCCTCAACCTCAATGCTTCCGCCCTGGCGGTCATTCAGAAGGTCCTCTGGTGGATCATCCGCATCGCCCCGCTGGGCACCATCGGCCTGATCGGCAACGCAGTGGCCGTCTACGGTTGGGACACGATCGGTTCGCTCGGCAAGTTCACCGTGGCCATCTACGCGGGCCTGGCCCTGGTGCTCTTCGTCGTCTACCCTATCCTGGTCAAGACCCATGGGCTGTCCGTCAAGCAGTACTTCTCGGGCGTGTGGCCCGCCGTGCAGCTGGCATTTGTCTCCCGGTCCTCGATCGGCACGCTGCCGCTCACGCAGCGCGTCACCGAACGCAACCTCGGAGTTCCCCAGGGTTACGCATCCTTCGCCGTGCCGCTCGGCGCCACCACCAAGATGGACGGTTGCGCCGCCATCTACCCGGCCGTTGCTGCGATTTTCGTTGCCCAGTTCTTCGGCATCAACCTGGACTTCAGCCAGTATCTGTTGATCGTGGTGGTTTCGGTCCTTGGTTCGGCGGCAACGGCAGGCACCACGGGCGCCGTCGTCATGCTCACGCTGACCCTGTCCACGCTGGGGCTGCCGCTTGCCGGCGTCGGGCTCCTCCTCGCGATCGACCCCATCCTGGACATGGGCCGCACGGCCGTCAACGTCGCAGGACAGTCGCTGGTTCCGGCCATCGTGGCCAAACGGCAGGGAATCCTCGACGAATCGCTCTACAACGCGCCACGCAAGGGAACGGCGTTCGCGGCCGAGACCGAGTCTCCGGAGGCATCCGAGGACACCCGCGAACTCGCTGACGCCAAGGCCTAGCGGCCACGCACCGTCGCGCGGACAAATCCCCGGGGAATGCCCCGGGGATTTGTCGTATTAACAGAGGTGGATTCTGGATAGGCTCTGTCCATGTTGATCGTCACCTCAAACAAGATTCCGGGCCACAGGATCGACGCCGTCTTCGGCGAAGTCATGGGCCTCACGGTCCGCTCGCGTGATCTCGGCTCCCAAATGATTGCCGGTTTCCGCTCCCTCGGCGGCGGCGAGCTCCCCGAAATGACCAAGGCACTTTATGAAAGCCGCCAGGAGGTCATGGCCCGAATGGTCAACGAGGCACAGCAGCGCGGCGCCAACGCTATTGTCGCCATGCGCTTTGACACGTCCGAGATGGGCGGCAACTGGACCGAAGTGTGCGCCTACGGCACCGCGGTATTCGCCATCCCGCTGGCCGAAGGCGAGCCCGGCGCCACCGGCCAGTCGATCTACCTCACCAGCGTCACTGCCCAGCAGTCCGAGCAGCCCACGACGTCGGCCGCGCCCCAGGAACACGCGGCACCGCCGGAGATTTAACTTGCCCTGAGTGCAAAGTTGCACTTAGTGTAAGTAGGTGACAACTTCCGACACCGCCGCTGTCCCCTCGCGTCGGGAACAGAACAAGCTGGCCACCCGCCAAGCGATCACGGATGCAGCCCTCGCCATGTTGCGCAGCAGGGGCGCCGGCAATTTCACCGTGGAAGATATCGCGGAAGCGGCAGGCGTATCCCGGCGCACCTTCTTCAATTACTTCCCGAGCCTCGAAGCGGCCCTGGCCTCAGTGACCGAGGGATTCCTGGACCATGCCCTCGAACAATTCCGCCTGCGCCCTTCGGACGAACCCATCCTTGATTCCGCCCGCGCCGCCCTCGCGGCGCTGGCTGACCCCATGACGGTTTCCCCCATGGCCGAGCTCTTCAGCCTGACCCACGACAACCGCGCCCTGGTGCGTTCCGAACTGGAAGCCTGGGACCACTGCACCACGCAGATCATCGACGCCGCCCGCCTTCGCCTCGGCCCGGATGTCGATGAGCTCTATTTGCGGGCCTTGGCCGGGTCGATCATTTCCTGCGGCAAGGCAGCCATGAGCGTCTGGTTCGAACAACACGGCCCGGATCTTTCCCCTGAATCGCTCGCGAGCCTGCGGCAGCACTTGATCGACGCAATTGGCCTGCTCGGTTCAGGCTTCACGGCACCCGCCCCTCGAAGTCCCGGCGTCGCGCGGCACTCCGCCCGCGACTGACCCACAACACTCGGCATCACCACACCGACAGATCGGTTCCGATATGGCTCTCCTGCTCTACCGCCTTGGCAAGTTCTCCTACCGTCACCGCTGGCTGGTGATCTCCCTCTGGCTGGCCGTGCTTGTGGCCGTCGGCGGCTCCGCAGCCGCCTTCCACGGCACCATGTCCAACAATTTCCAGATCCCGGGTACCGAGACCCAGCAGATGCTGGACAAGCTCAAGAAGGACCTTCCGGCTTCTTCGGGCGGTTCCGCGGGGATCGTCTTCGAAGCCGGCGACGCCGGATTCAACCAAGCCGGCAAGGACGCCATTGCGTCGGCCCTCGCCCAGCTGGAAAGACTGCCGGACGTGCAGTCCACCGTCAATCCCTTCACGACCCAAGCCACCTTGGACAAGGCGCCGTCCGATCTTGCTGCCGGGGAACAGAAAGCGGCAGCCGGGCAGGCCGAACTGGACAAGGCGCGGGCCACGCTCGATGCAGGTGATGCCCAACTCAAGGGCGCCGAGCAGCAAATGACCGCGGCGGGCATGCCCGCCGCGCAGATCGAGGCCCAACTTGCCCCGCAGAAGGCCGAACTCCTTGCCGGGCGCCAAAAGCTCGATGCAGGCCAGAAGCAAGCCACTGACGGTGCCGCCGCTCTCGCGCTGGCCAAGCGCCAGGTGACAGCTTCCCAGGGCATGCGTTTCGTCTCCCAGGACGGTAAAGCGGCGATCGCGCAGGTTCAGTTCAAGACCTCCATCAACGGACTGACCCCCGCCGTCCGGCAGCAAGTCCAGGACATTGTCCACGGAGTCTCCTCGGCAGGTGTCACAGCCCTGGCCAGCAAGGAAATCACCGAGGACGTCTCGCAGCTGTTCGGTGTCTCCGAAATCATCGGCATCGCGGTGGCGGCCATCGCCCTCATCGTGATGTTGGGAACGCTCGTCGCCGCCGGCCTGCCCCTCCTGATGGCGATCATCGGCGTGGCCGTGGGCGTCGGCGGAACGTTTGCCCTCACCGGCGTCATTGACATGAGTTCCATCTCCCCGATGCTCGCGCTCATGCTGGGCCTCGCCGTCGGTATCGATTACTCGCTCTTCATCGTCAACCGCCACCGCGGGCAATTGCTTGCGGGGATGGATGCGGAGGAATCCGTGGCCCTCGCCACCGGAACCTCGGGCAACGCCGTCCTCTTCGCTGGCCTCACTGTCGTGATCGCGCTTGCCGCGCTCGTGGTTCCGGGGCTCCCGTTCCTGGCCGTCATGGGCCTGTCGGCCGCCGCGACGGTGGCAGTCGCCGTCGTCGTCTCCTTGACCTTGACCCCGGCGGTGCTTTCGTTGGTGGGCCGCAAACTGATCTCAAAGCGGGCGTGGGCCAAGGCGGAGCGCCACAACGCGGAGCCGGAGCACGCCTCTGCGGACCGCGCCGAGGACCAGCGCCGGAGCAGCCGTGGGTGGGGCGGGCTCGTGACCCGGCACCCGGTGGTCTCGCTCCTTGCCGGCGTCGTGCTGCTCGGGGTGCTGGCCCTCCCGGCCTCCCAGCTGCGCCTCGCTTTGCCCGACGGCGGTTCGGAACCGGTCGATTCGCAAGCGTTCAAGGCCTATGACCTCACCCGTAAGAGCTTCGGCGAGGGCATGACCGGCCCCATCGTGGTTGTCGGTACGTTCCCCTCCGGGCTCAGCGACGACCAGGCCAAGACCAAGCAGTTCGACGTCGCGGACAAGCTGCGCAGCGTGGACAACGTCGTGGCGGCCGTTCCCGTAGCCCTCAGCCCGGATCACCGCACGGCCGTTTTCCAGGTCATCCCCAAGGACGGCCCCGCCAGTGCAAGCACCGTCCAGGTGGTCTCGGAATTGCGCGCGAAGGGTTCCGAAATCCAGCAGGCCACAGGCGCCACCATTGGGTTGACGGGGCAGACAGCCGGCAATATCGACGTCTCCGCGAAGCTCGGTGCCGCGTTGCCGCCTTACTTGGCGATCGTCGTCGGGCTCTCGCTGGTCCTGCTCCTGCTGGTATTCCGCTCGATCGTCGTCCCGCTGCTCGCCACCGGCGGCTTCCTGCTCTCGCTCGCGGCAGCGTTCGGCGCCGTGGTGGCCGTGTACCAGTGGGGCTGGCTGGGTACCGTGTTCGACGTGCCCAATCCGGGAGCCGTGCTGAGCTTCCTGCCGATCATCCTGATTGGTGTGCTTTTCGGCCTGGCCATGGACTACCAGGTGTTCATCACCTCCGGCATGCGCGAATCGTTCATGCACGGGGAGAACGCGAAGCAGGCGGTCCGAAGCGGCTTCAGCCATGCCGCAGCTGTGGTCGCGGCCGCCGCCATCATCATGGTCAGCGTGTTTGCCGGCTTCATCTTCAGCCACCTGACGATGGTCCGGCCGCTCGGTTTCGCGATGGCGTTCGGCGTACTCGTGGATGCGTTCGTGGTGCGGATGACCATCGTTCCGGCCGTGATGTACCTGTTGGGGGCGAAGGCCTGGTGGCTGCCGCGGTGGCTGTCCCGGATCCTGCCCGACGTCGACGTCGAGGGCGCCAAATTGCAGCGCACGACGGCGGCAGGCGGGGCCAAAGAGCTGGTCCACTAAGCGCCTGGTCGTCTTAGCGGCGGGCGTCGGATCCGGGTCCAGAACCGACGCCCGCTCACCTATACCGCACTTTTCCCAAACGCCCGCTCACCAATACCGCGCTTTCCCCAAACGCCCGCTCACCAATACCGCGCTTTCCCCAAACGCCCGCTCACCAATGTTCAAAGAGCATGTGCACCTGGGCGGCATACGTGAGCGGGCGTCGGACCAAACACCCACATACGTGAGCGAGCGTCCGGCCAAACACCCACATACGTGAGCGCGCGTCGGGGGAAGGCGGACGTACTACGCTTGAGCCGTGACCCGATTGATCCTGGCTTCCCAGTCCCCCGCCCGCACCAAGCTCCTCACGGAGGCCGGCATCCACCACGAGGTGCTCGTCTCGGACGTGGACGAGGATGCCGTGCAAGCCCGGTATGGTGTGACCGACGCGCATGACACCGCTCTCCTCCTGGCCCGTGCCAAGGCCGAGGCCGTCGCCTCCCTTCCGGACGCCGAGGGGGCCCTCGTGATCGGCTGCGACTCCGTGTTCGAGTTCGACGGCGAATCGCACGGAAAGCCGTACACGGTGGACGTGGCCAAGGAACGGATGCTGCGCATGAGCGGCTCCAAGGGCGTACTCCACACCGGGCACTGGCTCGTGGACTGCCGCGAAACCGCAGCGGACATGAACGACGGCGAGACGGCCGTCGGCACCGGGGCAACAGTCGGTGCCGTATCCAGCGCAGAAGTCCACTTTGCCGAGATGAGCGAGAACGACATCGACGCATACATCGCAACCGGCGAGCCCCTGCACTGCGCCGGTTCGTTCACGATCGACGGCTTGGGCGGGGCCTTCATCCGCAAGGTCGACGGCGACCCGCACGCCGTCGTCGGGCTCTCCATCTCGACCCTCCGCGACCTGCTCGGGCAGGCGAACGTTGGAATCACCGAACTCTGGACCCACAACGGCTCCGAAGCGAGCAACGAATAGGGGCGGTCCGAGGCGCCCGTCCGCCAGCCGGTTTCCGGACTTTGTAGCAAACCTACAAAGACAGGCCGTCTCACACACGGAATCCCCCATCAATATGGGCGGAACCCTCAAAATCACGCTAGGCTCCCTGAAGGACAGAAGGAGTCAACTTGTCAGCTAATCCGGCGCAGCCCATTTCCAGCCCTCTCACCAAGGTCTTGATCGCCAACCGAGGCGAAATCGCGGTCCGCATTATCCGCGCAGCCCGGGACGAAGGCATCGCTTCCGTGGCCGTCTACGCAGACCCCGACCGCGACGCCCTGCACGTCCGGCTGGCAGATGAGGCCTACGCGCTGGGCGGCAACACCGCTGCTGAGTCGTACCTCGTGATGGACAAGTTGATCGAAGTCGCCAAGCAGTCGGGTGCCGACGCCATCCACCCCGGCTATGGCTTCCTCGCCGAGAACGCCGAGTTTGCCGCCAAAGTCATCGACGCCGGCCTCACCTGGATCGGCCCGTCCCCGGACGCCATCTCCGCGCTGGGCGACAAGGTTCAGGCCCGCCACATCGCCGAAAAGGTCGGCGCTCCCCTGGTTCCCGGCACGGCCGACCCCGTGGAGTCCGCCGACGAAATCCTGGCCTTCGCCCAGGAATTCGGGCTCCCGATCGCCATCAAGGCCGCCTACGGTGGTGGCGGCCGCGGCATCAAAGTGGCCCGCACCATCGAGGAAATCCCCGAGCTTTTCGAGTCCGCAGTGCGGGAGGCCATTGCCGCCTTCGGCCGCGGCGAGTGCTTCATCGAGCGCTTCCTGGATTCCCCGCGCCACGTCGAGACCCAGTGCCTCGCCGATGCCTACGGAAACGTTGTGGTGGTCTCTACCCGCGACTGTTCCCTCCAGCGCCGCAACCAGAAACTTGTTGAAGAAGCCCCGGCGCCGTTCCTGAGCCCCGAGCAGAACGAGCGACTGTACGAGTCCTCGAAGGCCATCCTGAAAGAAGCGGGCTACCTGGGCGCGGGAACGTGCGAATTCCTGGTGGGCCAGGACGGCATCATCTCCTTCCTTGAGGTCAACACGCGACTTCAGGTGGAGCACTGTGTCTCAGAGGAAGTCACGGGCCTCGACCTCGTCCGTGAGCAATTCCGCATCGCCCGCGGCGAAAAGCTCGGCTATGGCGATCCCGAGGTCCGCGGCCACTCCTTCGAATTCCGCATCACCGGCGAAGACCCGGGCCGCAACTTCATGCCCGCACCGGGAACCATCAGCACCCTGAAGAACCCGACAGGTCCGGGCATCCGCATCGATTCGGGCGTCGAACAGGGCGACGTCATCAGCGGGAACTTCGATTCCATGCTGTCCAAGCTGATCGTCACCGGCGCCAGCCGCGAACAGGCCCTCCAGCGTTCCCGCCGGGCCCTTGAGGAAATGGTGGTTGAAGGAATCCCCACCGTCATTCCTTTCGACCTCGCAGTGGTGACCGATCCCGCATTCGCTCCGACCGAAGGCCCGTTCAAGGTGCACACGCGCTGGATCGAGACCGAGTTCGTCAACAACATCCCCGCGTGGACGCCTACCGGAACCGGAACGGAAGCCGCCGACGCCGGTGAGCGCCAGCGCGTCGTCGTCGAGGTTGGCGGCAAGCGGCTGGAAGTTGTCCTTCCCGCGACTCTCGGCTCGGTTTCCTCGGTTGCCAGCACGGGCACCAAGGGCGCGAAGGTCAAGAAGCGTTCCCGCTCGGCGGGCGCCACGGCAGCTGTAGCAGGCGGAAACGCCCTTACTTCGCCGATGCAGGGCACCATCGTCAAGGTGGCCGTCGCCGCCGGCGATGTGGTTGCGGAGGGCGATCTCATCGTGGTCCTCGAAGCCATGAAGATGGAACAGCCCCTCACCGCCCACAAGGCCGGCACCATCCACGGGCTGGTGGCCAAGGCAGGCGAAACCGTCTCCGCAGGCGCCGTCATCGCGACGATCGAAGACTAAACAGACTCAAACGGCTCCGGCCCCGCACCATGGGTGCGGGGCCGGAGCCATTTAACGCGAGTCTGTTAATACAGGATCAAGCGACGTTGTTCTCGTAGTCCGTGTCCTTGGTTTCCTTGGACAGGAACAGGGCCACGAGCGTCAGGACTGCCATGGCGCTCAGGTAGACGCCCACCAGGACCGTGCTTCCCTTGGCCGATTCCCAGAGCCAGACCGCGATGAACGGAGCCACAGCCGCGCCGAGGATGCTGGACATGTTGTAGCTGACTGCGGATCCGGTGTAGCGGACGTTGGTGGGGAACAGTTCCGGAAGCAGCGCACCCATGGGGCCGAAGGTGAGGCCCATGAGCGAGAATCCGAGGATCAGCAACGCCATGGTCCCCACGAAGCCGCCACTGAACAGGGGAACGAACAACAAGCCGAACACCAGGATGCCGGCCGTCACGGCGAGCAGCATCTTGCGGCGGCCGTACTTTTCGGCCAGCGGGCCCGCCACAAGGGTGAAAATGCCGAAGAAGACGACGCCGGCAATCAGCATCCAGAGGAAATCGCTGTTGCTGAAGCCCAAGCCCGGGACGAACGCTGCGACGGCCGCGTCGGTCATGGGCTTTCCGGCCTTCACCGCTGCAGCTTGAGCGCCCGCCAGAGTGGGTTGGGTTCCGTACTTCAGCGTGAACGTGGTCATCAGGTAGAACAGCACGTACGTGGCCAGCATGATGAAGGTACCGAGGATCAGCGGGCGCCAGCTTTTCTTAAACACGCGTCCGATGGGCAGCTTGGCTACTTCGTTCGACTCCAGCACCTTGGTGAAGGCGGGAGTCTCGATGAGCTTGAGGCGCACATAGAGGCCGAGGATCACCATGACGGCGCTGAGCAGGAACGGCACGCGCCAGCCCCAGGCGGCGAAGGCTTCGGGAGTCAGGGTGTAGCTGAAGACTAGGAAGATGATGTTGGCCAGGATGAAACCGATCGGCGCACCCATCTGAGGGAATGTCCCATAGATGGCGCGCTTGTTCGCCGGCGCGTTCTCGGTTGCCAGCAGCGCGGCGCCGCTCCACTCACCACCGAGGGCCAGGCCTTGGGCGAAACGCAGGACTACCAGCAGCGTGGGGGCCAGGAAGGTCCATCCGGGAACCTGTGCCGTGGGCAGGCAACCGATCAGGAACGTGGCAATGCCCATGGTCAGGAGGGACGCAACCAGGGTTCCCTTGCGACCGAACTTGTCACCGAAGTGGCCGAAAATGATGGAGCCGAGCGGCCGGGCAACGAAGGCGACGCCGAACACCGCGAAGGAACTCAGCAGCTGGGTGGTCTCGTCGGCCGTCGGGAAGAAGAGTTTGGGAAAGACAAGCACTGCTGCGGTGGCATAAACGTAGAAATCGTAGAACTCGATGGACGTCCCGATGAGGCTGGCGAAGATCACCCGTCCCCGCGAGTTGACCGGCTTGACTGACTCGCTTTCCTTGGATTCAGCGATGGAAGACATGTAGTGGTTGCTTTCCGTTCACGCCGGCCCGGCGTTCCTGAGCCTGCCGGCTGATTATTTGAGAGTTCAATAATAGTTCCCGGCATCCAACAAATGGACAATCAAGTCCAGTATGCGGACGCTCTGGAAAGTCTCACTCTGTGGTCCGCGCCACACAACCTCACCAAAGCCTCACGCACCGGTGATGCCCTCCGATAGGTGAATGTCACAGCACGTTTACAAACCGCGACGGTCCGCGAAACGCGCCATCCCTAACGTGGAAGTACAACGTCCCCACAAAGGAGGCACTCCGTGACAGTTGACCGAAGCACCGAAATCCTCACCAACGAGCAGGCGCCCGCCGCCCTCGTCCCCGAGCTTGACCACCGCCCTGGCCGCTGGATTGCCAACTGGGATGCAGAGAACAAAGACCAGTGGGAAGCTGCCGGCCGTTCCATCGCCAAGCGCAACCTGTACTGGTCCATCTTCGCCGAGTTCCTCGGCTTCGTCGTCTGGCAGCTCTGGTCGATCGTTGTCGTCCAGCTCCCGGCGGCAGGCTTCAAGTTCGACACCAACCAGATCTTCTGGCTCATCTCGATCCCCAGCCTGGTCGGTGCCACGCTGCGCATCCCCTACACCTTCATGGTTCCAAGGTTCGGTGGCCGCAACTGGACGATCGTCTCGGCCCTCCTGCTGCTGATCCCGACGGCGGGCCTCGCCCTGTGTGTCTCGAACCCCGGCACGCCCTTCGGCGTCATGCTGCTGGTCGCCGGCCTTGCAGGCTTCGGCGGCGGCAACTTCGCCAGCTCGATGGCAAACATCACCTTCTTCTACCCTGCCCGCGAAAAGGGCTGGGCGCTGGGCCTGAACGCCGCGGGCGGAAACCTCGGTGCCGCCGTCGCGCAGCTCGTCGTCCCGATCGCCGTTACCCTCCTGGCCGCCGGCACCGTCAACCTGCCCATGGCCGGCCTCATCTGGATTCCCCTCATCCTTGTCGCCGCGTTCGGCGCGTGGAAGTACATGAACAACCTCACAAGCGCCAAGGGTGACGTCGCAGGCTCGATCGCCGCGCTCAAGGAACCGCACCTGTGGGTCATGGCCTTCCTGTACATCGGCACCTTCGGCTCGTTCATCGGCTTCTCGGGAGTCTTCCCCAAGCTCATCAAGGACTACTTCCCGGCCTTCTCCTCCATGCACCTCGGCGCAGTTGTCCTCTCGCTCGCCTTCCTTGGCCCGCTGGTCGGCTCGCTTGCCCGGCCTTACGGTGGACGCATGGCCGACCGCATGGGCGGAGCGCGGATGACCGTCACGGCGTTCGCGGCGATGGCCATCATCACCTTGACCATGATCTGGACCCTTCCGCTCAAGAACTTCTGGCTCTTCCTGGTCCTGTTCCTCTTCCTGTTCACGGCAAGCGGCTTTGGAAACGGCGCCACCTACCGCATGATTCCGGTCATCTTCGCCACGTCCAGCCGGGCCGCACGCTCGGGGGCCGGCGCCGCCAGCACTGCACGCCTCGCGTCTTCCTCCCTCGGCCTGATCTCCGCGATCGGCGCCTACGGCGGATTCGTCATCCCCCAGGTGCTCAACGCATCCAGCGCTACCGGCTCCTACACTCCCGCGTTCTATGGCTTCGTCGGCGCTTATGTGCTGATGCTCATCGTCTGCTGGGCCTGCTACCTCCGGAAGGCCAACCGTAACGCGATGGGACACATCTAATATGCCCAATGGCGCCAACACCCACTGCCCGTATTGTGCGCTGCAGTGCGCCATGACCCTGACCCCGGCAGCGCCCACAGCGCAGCCGGGGTCAGACCCCGCTCCCGCAGCAAAGGCACTTCCCCCGCTGGAAGTAACCGGCCGCGACTTCCCCACCAACCGGGGCGGGCTGTGCCGCAAGGGCTGGACATCGCCGTCGTTGTTGAACCACACCGGACGCGTCACCGAACCCATGCTCAAAGGGTCCGACGGCGTCCACCGGCCGGTCACGTGGGACCAGGCACTCATGCTGGTCACCGGAGCCGTCAAGCAGACCCGCGAGCAATACGGGCCCGACGCCGTCGGCGTGTTCGGCGGCGGCGGACTCACCAATGAGAAGGCCTACCAGTTAGGAAAGTTCGCCCGCCTGGCGTTGGGAACCTCGCGCATCGACTACAACGGACGTTTCTGCATGTCCTCCGCCGCGGCAGCCGGAAACCGCGCGTTCGGCGTGGACCGCGGCCTCCCGTTCCCCGCGGAGGACCTTGATTCAGCGAGCGTTATTTTCCTTCTCGGCTCCAATGTCGCCGAGACCATGCCGCCGTTCGTCCAGCACCTGCAGGGCGCCCGCGATTCCGGCGGGTTGATTGTGGCCGATCCCCGCCGTTCCGCGACAGCAGCATTCACCGGTGACGGCGGCGGCATCCACTTGCAGCCGACCCCGGGAACGGACCTCGCCCTGCTGTTGGGTATCTCCCACGTGGTGGTGCACGAAGGCCTCGCCGACACCGACTACCTCCAGGGCCGCACCACGGGTTACCCCGCGATCGTTCGTAGCCTCGCCGGCTTCTGGCCCGAGCGCGTCCAGTCGATTACCGGCGTGCCCGCCACGCTCATCCGGGACACCGCCCGGCGCCTCGCCGACGGCGCCCGGCGCGGCGGCAGCTACATCCTCACCGGGCGCGGAGTGGAGCAGCACGTCGATGGCACGGACACCGCCACAGCGGCGATCAACCTCAGCCTCCTCTTGGGCCTGCCGGGTTCCTCCCGCAGCGGCTACGGCACACTGACGGGCCAAGGCAACGGCCAGGGCGGCCGCGAGCATGGCCAGAAGGCCGACCAGCTCCCCGGCTACCGCAAGATCACCGATCCGGCGGCCCGCGCCCACGTCGCCAAGGTGTGGGGCGTGGACGAAAGCCTCATTCCCGGCCCCGGGCTGCCGGCAGTGGAGCTGTTGAAGTCTTTGGGACAGCCCGACGGCGTCCGTTGCCTTTTCGTGCACGGCGCCAACGTGGCGGTGTCAGCCCCCGACGCCGGTGCGGTGATCGAGGGCCTGCGCAGCCTGGACTTCCTGGTTGTTTGCGATTTCTTCATGTCCGAGACTGCCCTTGAAGCCGACCTCGTCCTCCCGGTCACCCAATGGGCCGAGGAAGAAGGAACCCTGACCAACCTCGAGGGCCGCGTGCTCCGCCGTCGGAAGGCTCTCACTCCTCCCCCGGGCGTCCGCAGCGAATTGTGGCTCATGGCCCGGCTTGCCGAATCCCTCGACTCTCCTTCAACGTTCAGCGACGATCCCGAGACCGTCTTCGAGGAGCTCCGGCTCGCCTCGGCAGGGGGCCTGGCCGACTACTCCGGAATCGACTACGCCATGTTGGATCGCGGAGAAGCCGCCTATTGGCCCTATCCCACCGGCAGTTCGGGAACGCCTAGACTCTTCCTCGATAGCTTCGCGCACGCCGGCGGACGCGCGGTGATGGTCCCGGTGGCACCGCGGACGCGGTCCCGGCGCTCCGCCGTCGTCGGCTCTGATCCCGATCCGCTGACGCTCGTCACCGGGCGATTGCTGGAACATTACCAATCGGGCGCCCAGACCCGCCGCGTGGCCGAACTCGTGGCCGCGCAGCCCGAGCCGCTCCTGCAGATCCACCCCGCGACGGCGGCCGTCAGGGACATCTCCAGCGGCGACTTTGTCCGGGTCTCCAACGAGCGCGGTGAGGTCCTGTGCAAGGTGGAACTCAGCAACAGCATCCGGACGGACACCGTCTTCCTGCCTTTCCATTTCCCCGGGCTGGGAAGCGCCAACCGGCTCACTGCGGCGGTCACGGATCCTATTTCCGGAATGCCGGAATTCAAGACAAGCACGGTCTGGGTCCGGAAGGCGGCACGAGCAAATGCCGAATCGGCGTTGGCTGCCCAGTTGGGTGCCCAGTTGGCTGTGCCGGCGGCGGTCGGCTCGTCAATGCGGGACAGCTTGTCAATGCAGGTCAAGGAGGCATCGTGAGCGAGCGAATTGTGGTGGTCGGGTTCGGACCGGTCGCGGCCCGGCTGGTGGACGAGTTGGTGCCCGCCGTGCGCGGCGGCCTTGTACAGTTGCTCGTCGTCGGGCAGGAGGCCGACGCCGCGTACAACCGCGTCATGGTGGCGGAACTCGGCGTGGGGCGGACCACCGCGGAGGCACTTGCGATGGCGGACGCTGGCGATTTGGCGGCCGACGGCGTCGAGGTGCGGCTGGGCGTCACCGTCAAACGCATCGACCGCGCGCGCCAGCAGCTTGTCCTGTCGGACGGGACCACGCCGCCCTACGACCGTTTGGTGTTCGCCACCGGCTCGAGGCCCGTCATTCCGAACCTCACCGGTATCAACCCTGATCCTTCGCATCCCGTGCTCCCTTTAGGGGTGACGGCCCTCCGTGACCTGCGCGACGCCGCGCAACTGCGCGACGCCGTGACTGCCGGCAAGCGCGTGATCGTCCTCGGGGGTGGCGTGCTTGGCCTCGAAACGGCCTTGGCCGCGGCGGAAGAAGGCTCCCTGACGACAGTGGTGCACAACGGTTCCTTCCCTCTGGGCCGCAATATCGACCGCGGCGGTGGAGCCGTTCTCGCGGCGAGCTTGCGCAACAGCGGGATCACCATGGTGGGCAACGCCCGCTCTACAGCGGTGGAACACAATGGTCCCGACGGCAAGTTTTCGGCCCTGGTGCTCGACGACGGGTCACGGATCGAAGGCGACCTACTTGTCCTTTCCTGTGGCGTTCGCCCACGGATCGAACTGGCCGAAGGTTGTGGGCTCCCCGCGGCCACCGGCATCCTGGTGGATCACCACCTGCGGACCTACCACGAGCCGCACATGTTCGCGATCGGCGACTGCGCCGAAGTCCGCTGCGCCGATACCGAGTGTGCCGAATGCCGTACCGCACTGGGTCCTTCCGGCCTGGTGGGTCCGGGCTGGCGCCAGGCCGAGTGGCTTGCCGAGTACCTGATCCTCCTTGCAGAGGGCGGCCAGGGCGCTGCCGACACCCTGGCACCGCTCCCGCAGGAGAAGCCCGGCGTCGTGGTGTTGAAGGCGCGCGGCATCAACCTGGCGGTCGCCGGCGACAACAGCGCCGAACCGTGGGATGACGAGCTGTTGTCCGTCGGGGCCTCCGAGGGAATGCCGCGGCGCCAGGTTGCCCAATGGGCCGATCCGGAACACGGCCGCTATGTCAAAATGACGACGCGCGGCGGCGCACTCGAGGGACTCGTGACTGTAGGCATGCCGCGCACCGCCGCGGAACTCGTGATGCTCTTCGAACGCGGCTCCGAACTTCCGGCAGACCGTTCACTCCTGCTGCGCTTGGATGGGCCGGACCAACTGGATTCTTCTGCTTCGAGTGATGATCCTCAGCGGACCGTGTGCCGCTGCGCAGGCGTCAGCGGTGCGAGCATCGAGGAAGCCGTGCTGGATGGCTGCTCCTCCGTGCCGGCGGTTTCCAAAGCGACCCGCGCGGGGACCGGGTGTGGAGGGTGCCACGGGGACATCAAGGGGATTATTGAAAAGCACTTTCAGGGGGTTGCGGCGTAGGGGGTTGAGGGGCTCAGGTACTCACGGGTCCGATCCCGGTTCAGCTCTGAAATCCATAAGGATGAGCCGAACAAACTTCCTGATCTACGTTTTGGAATTGACGAAATGCCTAGATATTACGCCAAGTTTCGTAGGCTGTTGCAATGGATATTGCGGCTGTTCCAATCGACGGTGAGACCGTGCGTCTCGTTGCCACAGCATCAGGGGCGGTTATTGCCGGACTCGGCGGGGCGCTCATCGGGGGGCTATTCACTCGTAGAACAACTCGAATGACTCTAGAAGCCTCGAACCTTTCGGACGCCGCACGCTGGCGGCGAGAGCAGCAATTGGAACATGATCAGTGGCACCGCAATCGCAAACAGAGTGCCTACGAAAACTTCCTGTTGGAGGTCGAGAACTGCCGCCCATTCATGATGGCCCGTGAGCTTCAGACTGGTATGCCAGACATGTCCAAACTCCTTGCAGCCAAGACGCAGTTGAAATTGATCGGTGCAATCCCGGTGCGTCGGACAGCTAACACTTTGATGAACAATCTGACCCAGTTGGCAAGTGCACCTTCCACGGGGGTTAGCACGGAAAAGCACAAGCTGTTGGTGAAGTATCAATACGTTCTCGACCAGTACGTTCAGTCAGTGCGAATAGACCTCGGCACTGCGACAACTGAAGATGAAGAGTTGACGCTGGAGAACGAAGAGAACTGGAAGAAAGTCCTAGGAAGGGAGGGGGACTCTGTAGGCCGTGTCCCCAACGTCTTGCTTGAGCAAGCGAGAGTCCGGTACGGCGGAGCTTGACCTTGCCGAACATTGCACTACTCGGCACGCGTTCATCATTTAACCGCCGCTCATTTCTCGGACCCGGCGCTACGTCGTAGTGGCCACGCCATTCAAGGCTGCGACCTGCCGCAAATCCGAATAATCAGGGTTGCGGGTTCCATGGCGTGAAGTGGGACGCGTCGAACCATATCCGTTCCGCCGATCACAAGCGCAAATTGGTCCTTCTCCAATTGGCTGGACGGCCCTCCGGATGCGCGTCCGATCTCGAGTTCCTTAGTTCTCCGGTGATGCTCCGCTGTGTTCGGAAATCCGCCCCCCGCTTCGTTCTATTCGGTCTTGGTAGTGGCGTAGTGAGCAATCGTATGTTGGTCCAGATCATGGCGTAATTCTTACTAAACTCAGCTCGCCCGATGGAGTGGCCTGTCAGGATCTGGTCCCAGTTATCCCCCTTCTGACAGACATTCCAAGGCAGCAGCGGAACGCGAGACATCTTGTCCCGTGCTCCGCAATCTCGGCGCAGTGCTTCCGGAGATCGAGATGAAGTCCGAAGACGAGGCGAGCGGCGCGTTTCTGCAGCCATTGCTGTTCCTGCGGTTTGAACCGTGGCGTCCCAATCCGCCCCATTCCCTGCTTTCGCTGAATCCCAGGGGTCCCTCACCGCCGTGACTCTTCAACAACATCTCGCACCCAGATCATGGCTTCGAGTCGCACGTATCGGAGCCATGCCACTTAGGCGGCCTCCGAGGTGCTTACAAGAGCTGCGCGCTGGAAGCCGATTGCCCTTCTTGAAGGGTCGCCTGATAGCTGCAAATCTTGACCGCCAAAACTGCACGCCCACGCTATCCCGCCGGGTTTGAGGGTCTGGTTGCCGCGCCACGCCAGGTGAACAGGCCTCCCGGTCCCCGTCTGTGAGCGCTGCGGTGTCGAGCAAGGTTTCGGGATCGAAATTTGCCAACGCATCCCGGAACGCGCCTTCGGTTGTTGTGCCGTGTTGCCGCCACAGCTCCTTGAGCCAAGGTTCGGCGTTGTTGCGGTTACCGGAAGGTCGACCACGGTGCGGATCCCGGCAACGTGTATCTGCTGCCATCGGTTCCCGGTGATCCAATCGACGTTCTCGCTCCGGACGAAGACACCTCGCGGCGTAAGGGCGCCATACGCTCGCTGTCGACCACCAAGGTCGCGTCCGCTGACCAGCCCGTCCACTTTGAGTGTGCGATCTTCGTTTCTGCCAAGTCCCCCATGGCCCTAGTAAACCAGAGCGTACTTACCCGTTGGGTTGTTCGGAATCACCAATTCGCGACACAAGCGCGGGATCCGGCTACCCGTTCCCCTCAGGCAACGGCGCCTCCCGGTGCGCCATCACTAATCGGCCGTCAGTTGTTCGTGGACAATCTGCCAGCCTTCGTGTCTGCGCACGAATACGTTGGTGCCGCGTCCTGCCCCGGAGCGTGGCTGACCATCGACGATTCCCGTCCAAGAGAATCGGTAGCGGCAAACGGCGCCATTCGCCTGCACCAACACCCACGTCAGTTCGTCGACGAGGTACCGTTCGTCCTGAATTGCGCGGAAGGTCGCCTCGATAGCTGACCGGACCTGCTCGTGGCCCTCGTGAGATCCGTCTGAAAACCAATAGGAAGCGTCCTCGGCGATGTACGGCAGGACCCGCTCGATGTCATGAGTGTTGTTGGCCGCCTCATACCCGCGCATGACAGCCGTGAGTTCATCGACGAGGATCTCACGGTCAAGAATTTCCATTCACATACTCTTGCACAGGCACGTCACACCGGAGCACGTGGTCACACCTGGAAGTAGTGGTTTCTGCGTGGCTGTTGCCTTGGGTCGATGTGGGGTGGCGGGATGAACCAGGGCACGCCTGTTTGGACCTGGATGTGCCACTCTTCCTTGTGGATCAGGTGGTGGTGATGGCTGCAGAGCAGGACACCATTGTCGGCGCTGCTTGGTCCACCCCGGGACCAGTACGTGATGTGGTGGGCTTCGCACCACGGGGCCGGCATCGTGCACGAAGGGAACGCGCAGCCTTTGTCCCGGGCGGTGATGGCTTTACGGATGTGGGCGGGGAAGATCCGGGATGCCCGGCCGATGTCCAGGACCTGGCCTTCCCCGCCCAGGACGACGGGAATGATGTCCGCATCGCAGGCGATCTTCCGCAACGTGGCCGCCGGGACCGGACCAGTGAATGCAAAGCTCCCCGTGTCCTGTTGCGACCCGTCGGCGCGCCCGGCTTGTCCGGATTGGCCCAGGAACGTGAGCTGCCCGGCTTCCTTCACCGATGCGAGGAGATCCCGGTGGTCGATGGTGGCCATGATCTGGGGGCGCTGGCCCCCGGCCGCAGGCAGCGCCCCGGTGGCGAGGGCAATCTTGCAGGCGCCCAGCAACCCGTCCAGGAGTTTCTGCGCCCTCGTGCGGCGGTCCAGGGACGCGGCATCATCACCTGAACCACCCGGCAGCCCGTCGGCCGGAGCATTTGCCGGCGCGCTCCCGCCGCCGGCTTCCACGGCATCGTCCTCCGGTCCGGGCTCCCCCGACGTGCGGGTCCGGGGGTTGGTGGCGGTGTTCATGACGGTGAGCAGGTGCTCGTATTGGTCCTGTGTGGCGAAGATTTCCACATGTTGCAGCCCGTGTTTGGGCCGCCGCAGGAAAGCGCCTTGGAGGTGGCGCAGGGTTTCTTCGCTGGGCTCGGCACCGTCCTGGTCGATCGCGTCGGTCCAGCGCCGGGCAATCCTGGCCAGGAAATCGGCGTCGTTCTCGGTCGCCGTCAGGGTCAATGCGTGTTCCATGTCCGCTGCTGTCTCGCGGCTGCACAGGGGCCGGACGCGATCCAGAGCCATGGTGATGGTGGTGGCCGGCCGGGACGCGATGCTCCCGCAGGCCAGGGCCGCGGCCACTTCCCCATACCGCGGCTGGATCCGCTGCCCCGTCAGGGAGCGT
Source organism: Arthrobacter sp. FW306-2-2C-D06B (assembly GCF_021789175.1). Taxonomy (NCBI): domain Bacteria; kingdom Bacillati; phylum Actinomycetota; class Actinomycetes; order Micrococcales; family Micrococcaceae; genus Arthrobacter; species Arthrobacter sp. FW306-2-2C-D06B. Next base: position 1,417,675 of record NZ_CP084560.1, on the reverse strand, counting down.
CCCGGCAGCAGATCCTCCGCCAAAGCAAGACGGCGGCGCGCCTCGGCCGCGCTGATCCGCAGAAGCGAGCGCAGGTGCTCGCCTGTGTTCCGGAACTCCCGGAACCCGGCGACGGCGGACGTCGCGGCGAGACTGCCGTTCCCGACGTCGGCACTCGCCTCGGCTGCTCCGCCTTCAATTTCGGGGCTGCCGGGACCATCGCTGGAGCCGTCCGCCCGCGTTTCGGCTCCCCAGCCGGTCGTCCAGCCAGTTCCGGCGGCCGGCTCCTGCTGCCGCACCCGATGCAACTGCCCCGCGGCGACGAGCTGCAAGTAGTCCAGGGTGCGGGAGAGTTCCTCCACGCCGGAGGCAAACGCCGCGGAATCCGGCAACCCCAACGGCCCGACGTCGTCGACCGCCGTCCGCGCCAGCGAGCGTAACGCTGCAAGAGCACCCTCCAGAACCCGCTGCGGACCACCGTGACTGCCGCCGTGAGCTTCACCCGGATCCAGCAGAGCGAACCGGCGCGGCATCAGCGACTGACCAGCCGCAGGCACCCTCCAAGGCGCCCGCACCCCAGGGGACACCACAAACCGGCCACCGGGCGCGGCGCCCTGGCGGGTGGTGAGATGTCCGATCGCTTCCATGGCACTACTCTGCCAGCAGGCACCGACAGTAATGATGGAATTGGCTTGTGTTGCGGTGTGGCTCTGCCTCCGACTGACGCCCTTTGGGGTTTGTCTTGATTTTGATCTGTCCGCCGCGACACAGGCTGCAGTATGCGCGGCGGCCCAGGTGGACATGACCTCATAGGAGCCTGCTCAAAGAATCCCGTTACTGTCTTGTCTGCCCACCCGGCCGCCACGCCCCCCTCGTGTTCCATCGCACGCAACGGAAGGTCAGGGCAGTTTCATCATGGCAAAACAGCATCCGAAAGTCATCGCCGGGATCGATACGCATGCCGATACCCATCACGTCGCCGTCATCAGCGAAACCGGACAACATCTGGCAGACAGGGAGTTCCTGGCCGTGGGTTCCGGTTACCGGAAGATTGTGGAGTTCATCATCGGCTTCGGTCCGGTCGTGGCCGTAGGCGTGGAGGGCACCGGCAGTTACGGAGCCGAGCTCTCCCGCGTCCTGAGCCGTGAGGGCATCCAAGTCCTGGAGGTCATGCGCCCGAACCGGCAGGGGCGCCGCCTAAAGGGCAAATCGGACCCATTGGATGCTTATCAGGCTGCGGAGTCCGCGTTGGCTGGCCGTGGCACCGCCACGCCGAAAGCGCGCGACGGGGCTGTGGAGTCACTGCGTGTCCTGCGGTCTGAGAGATCCACGGCGATGCGGGCACGGGTTGCGGTCATGAACCAGATCCAGAGCTTCCTTGTCTCCGCTCCGGAGCCGCTCCGCGCCAAATACCGGGGCCTGACCAGAACAGCGCAGATGTCCGCACTGGAAAAGACCCGTCCGGCAGGGACCATCTCAGAACCCCTGAACGCTACCGCTACCGCGCTCAAACGCCTCGCTACCCGGTACCGCGCGTTGCACCAGGAAATAGCGTTGATCGATGCTGAACTCGACGCGATCATCACCACTCACGCGCCCTTGCTCCGCGACCTGCACGGGGTCGGCACCGACGTGGCAAGCCAGCTGCTGGTCACCGTGGGCGACAACCCCGAAAGGATCTGCACCGAAGCGCAATTCGCAGCCCTCGTCGGCGTCGCACCGATCCCCGCATCCTCCGGTAAGACCATACGGCACCGGCTCAGCCGCGGCGGCGACCGGCAAGCGAACAAGGCGATCCACCATGTCGTTCTCGTCCGAATGATGAGTGACACTCGCACGAGAACCTATGTCGCCCGGCGCCGGGCAGAAGGCAAGAGCACCAAGGAAATCATGCGCTGCCTCAAACGCTACGTCGCACGCGAACTCTACGACCAGCTCCTACACCCGCAACCGGCACCGGACGCTGCAGCACTCCGCGCCCTGCGCAAAACCAAGAACATCACGCTCCAGGCCGCCGCCGATGACCTCCGCGTCTGGCCCACCGCACTATCCAGACTCGAACGCGGACTCACCCGTGACGACCACTTCCACCAACGCTACGAAAGCTGGCTCAACGACCATTGACAGCTATAGGAGCATCAAAATAGCCCGAACCAACGTTATCGGCAGTTCTGTACGCAACGTACATTTTGCCGTATTTGCCGTAACATCTAATGCATGACCGACATAGCCATCACCGAGGCCCGGAACCACCTCGCAACTATTGTGGACACGGCACACCGCGAGCGCGAACCGGTATTCCTCACGCGCCGCGGAATTCGGGTCGCGGCAGTAATTGATTCCGCCGAGCTGGAGCGCCTTCGCGAGGCTGCGGAAGAACTCGAAGACATCCGAGCAGTCGACCTGGCATGGGAAGAGATGGAACAGACCGGTCAGACGCCGATCCCTTGGGAGGACGTCAAGCGCGACCTGGGACTGACGTGAACTACAACATCACGGTCCTGCCGGCTGCATTGCGGCAGCTGCGCAAGCTTCCTCCCGAGGGCCGCCGCCGGGTCCAGGCGGCCATCGAGTTGCTGGCTGAGACACCGCGTCCGCCTGGCGCCAAGAAGCTGGCAGGGCGGCTTGAGTGGCGAGTTCGAACGAGAGATTATCGAGTGCTCTACCGGATCGACGACGGCCGACTCGTGATAGTCGTCGTTCAGGCCGGTCATCGCCGGGAAATCTACCGGGAGTAAGTCCAGTTACAAATTTCGCTGTCGTTAGTGGAGCGCGGTAGGCGGAGGTTTTCACCTGAGGCAAGGTATCCAGTCCCGCGGACCTTGACCACGAGTCATCGTGGCCCTGTCGCATGGTGGCGCGCTTACCTAGTATTGCCCCATGAAAAAATGGGTCCGGCAGCACCCCCATCTCGCCATGGCCGTCGGCTATATTCTCTTCTTTGTGTTTGCCACAGCTGTCTGGATGGCGGTTGGACGGCGCGGCCTAGCGGACTCGGTTATCACCGCCATTGTGTGGACATTGGGCTACTGGCTTCTTGCAGTGTTCGGAATCCGGCAAAGACGTAAGGCCAGAGCCCGCCTCAAAGAAGACGGCCAAATCATGGCCTACATCCGCTATCCGGACTCCCGGACAGGTTCTCTCAGCAGCCTCTGGAACCAAGGGATCGCGACGCCCAGCGCCGGGTCTATCCATTCCAGCCCGCGGTGTACGACACCCTGGAGCCGTCCGGACGGGCGACGACGATCAAGGTCCAGGATCTACTACCGGGGCGCCGAAAAGTCAGCCGCAAGGACCGTAAGTACATCCAGGTCTATGGAATCGAGGCAATGACCGTGTTGACGGACGAAGGCGCGGTGGAGATCGCCGCGCATCCGGAATCGCTCGAGAGGGTGAGCGAGGTTCTAGGGCGTTAGGCAACCAGAGCCATGCCCTACATATGCACGTGCAACCGTCGCGCCGCTTCCGAGATGGAACCGGTCAGCGAGGGGTACACGGTAAAGGTGCTCGCGAGGTCGTCGACGTGCAGTTTCTGCTTCACCGCAACAGCGATCGGGAAGATGAGCTCGGAGGCATTGGGGCCGATGACGACGCCACCGATCACCGTTCCGGAACCCTTGCGCGCAATGATCTTGACGAAGCCGTCTTTGGTGTTGCGCATCTTGGCGCGGGCGTTGCTCAGCAGGGACAGCATGACCACGTCGCCCTGGTATTTACCTGATTCGAGGTCGGCCTCGGAGACGCCCACGGAGGCGATTTCCGGTGAAGTGAAGATGTTGGAAGCAACCTGGTGGAGCTTGATCGGCATGACGGCGTCGCCCAGGAAGTGCGCAACAGCAATGCGGCCCTGCATGGCAGCGACCGAGGCGAGAGCCAGGATTCCCGTGCAATCGCCAGCGGCGTAAATGTTCGGCGCGGTGGTGCGGGAGACGCCATCCACCTTGATGTGGCCGGACTCCGTGACAGCCACGCCCGCCTCTTCCAGCCCGATTCCGGCCGTGTTGGGAATAGATCCCACGCATACCAGGCAGTGGCTGCCGGTCACCACCGAACCGTCGCCGAGCGTCACCTTCACGCCGGCATCGGTCCTTTCGACGGCCTCGGCGCGTGAGCGGGACAGGACGCGCACGCCGCGCCGCTTGAAGACACCTTCAAGGACCTGGGCTGCGTCGGTGTCCGAGCCGGGCAGCACCTGGTCGCGGCTCGAAATGAGGGTGACGTTCGAGCCAAGGCCGTTGTAGGCCGAAGCGAATTCTGCGCCGGTGACGCCGGAACCGACGACGATCAGGTCTTCCGGAAGTTCTTCGAGGTTGTAGATCTGTGCCCAGTTCAGGATGCGCTCACCGTCGGGCTTTGCCGTGGGCAGCTCGCGGGGGTGCGCGCCGACGGCGAGAAGGATGGCGTCGGCCGTAATCGTCTTGATGCCGTCCGAGGTGATGACCTCGATGGTGTGGTTGTCCAGGAGCTTCCCGGAGCCCATCAGGATCTCGACGCCGAGGTTCTCAAGGCCCACCCGGATGTCGTCCGATTGCTCCCGCGCTAGGTGCAGGACGCGGTCATTGATGTGGCCGAGGTCCGCCCGCATCCCCGGTGCCACATCGCTGCCGTCGACGGCGAACTTGACTCCCAGCTCCCCCGCCTCGCCCACGCGGGTCATGAGATCCGCCGTCGCGATCAGGGTTTTGGAAGGTACGACGTCGGTGAGGACGGCTGAGCCGCCGAGGCCGGCGCGCTCGATGAGGGTTACCCGCGCTCCCAAGTGCGCCGCGACCATGGCCGCTTCATATCCGCCTGGACCTCCGCCCAGGATCGCGATTCGTGGTGAGCTGAAGTCAGGATGCATGGTCACAATGTTCAATTCTCACTTAATGCCGGCGGACCTGCCACTAAGCCCCACCTGAGAACGCCCCCAGAGGCCGTTTACCTGCCCAACTGCGCCCTGTTCAACAGCGCGCGCGGCACTGTAGTTTGTACCAGTGAGTAACACAGAGCTGATGAACACAGACCCATTCGAGGCCGCCAAAGCTGCGGCCGACTATATCGCGGCGGAGACCGGCGTCGAATCCCACGACGTCGCGCTCGTGCTCGGCTCAGGCTGGGGCGCGGCCGCGGATCTCATAGGCGAAACGACGGCGACCCTCACGGCGTCGGAGGTTCCCGGCTTCCATGCGCCTGCCGTTGAAGGGCATGTGGGCACCATCCGTTCGGTCCTGACGAAGGAAGGCAAGCGGGCCCTTGTCCTCGGCGCGCGTACCCACTACTACGAAGGCAAGGGCGTCCGCGCAGTAGTCCACGGCGTGCGCACTGCCGCGGCAGCCGGATGCAAGACCCTGGTGGTGACCAACGGCTGCGGCGGCCTGAACGAAGCCTGGACCCCCGGCACTCCGGTGCTGATCAGTGATCACATCAACCTGACCGCGGCTTCTCCCCTTGAAGGTGCCACGTTCGTGGACCTCACGGACCTGTACTCCTCCCGCATCCGCGGCCTAGCACGCGAAGTGGATCCCACGCTTGACGAAGGTGTCTACGCCCAGTTCACCGGCCCGCACTACGAAACTCCGGCCGAGGTTCAGTACGCCAAGCGAATCGGCGCGGACCTGGTGGGCATGTCCACCGCTTTGGAAGCCATCGCCGCCCGGCACGCAGGCATGGAGGTCTTCGGCATCTCCCTCGTGACCAACCTGGCCGCGGGCATCAGCCCGGTACCGCTGAGCCACCAGGAAGTCATCGAGGCGGGCCAGACAGCGGGCGCACGCATTTCGCGCCTCCTGGCGGACATCATCGCCAAGCTTTGATGTACGAACCGCGGGTAGGGCCAGGACAGCGCGACTAACGCCGAACGCCGTCGGGCAGAAATTCTGCTCGACGGCGTTCGTTCGTTGATTGCCTCATTCGAAGCGCGTTGCGGTTATCGCGGTATGTGCCCGGATGACCCTGAACGTTGCTGTCACTGCGACGAGGGCCAGCAGCAGGCTCAGGCCCAGGGCGGCGAAGTAGTCGGGCGCGGGCCAGGTCACCCTGTACGTATCGTTGATGCCGGTGACCATTAACCAAGCGACGAAAAATCCGAGCCCGATTGAGAGGAACAACACGGTCACGAGCGGCACTGCAGCCTCACGGACGATGATCCGGCGCAGGACTGACACCGGCATCCCCATCAATCGCATGAGGCCGAGGACCCTTTTCCTGTCCAAGACCGCTGATGCGGTGGCGACTGCCAAGGACATCCCGGCAATCGCGATGGCCACAAACATGCCGAGGTAAGCGAGTACCGCGAGGCCCTGGATCAGACGCGTGTGACTCTGCAGTTGGGTGTCCATGACGGAAGAAGCGGGCTGCGCCGTGATGCCCGAACCGTTCAGAAGAGTCCTGGCTCGGTCCATGGCCTCAGGCGTCCCATCGGTCCCTACCACCATCACCGCAGGCACGAGTGCGGAAAGCCGATCGACCGGCGCAGGAGTCAGCGTCAGCGGTTGCGCTGTCCATGGGTAAAGGAATGACAGGTCCAGGGACAGGACGTCGGCCTGAGGAATGTTTTCAAATCCCAGGGCGGGAGCGTCACCAGCTTGAATGTACAAGTCGGGGCCGCCTCCCTTGGCGATGGCAGAGTGGGCGTAGGCGACGGTGGCACTGTGGATCCCGGGGAGCTCCTTGGCTCGGTCGGCGACTTGTGCCACCTCGGCACGGGCCTGTCCAGCGCCAATGGTCGCATGAAGGCTTGTGGGCTGAATGAGGCCTGGACGGGCGGCGGCCCCGGCTTCTGTGTGGATGATGCTGGATGCACCGGCGAAGACTGAGACCACGAACACGGCAACGACCAACCCGGCGATGGACCGGAACGTCGCCACGGGAGTCCCGCGGATCCGGCTGGCGGCAATGACCGCGGACGCGCTGCGCGCGAAGTGCAGTCCTAGCCGGCTCGCATGCAGGGTCAGCCATGGTCCGACGATCACAATGCCAATCAGGATGAGCGCGAAGCCTCCTACGAGCAGCGGCATTTCAAGCCATGGAGTGCGAATTTTCCCGGTTCGGGTGATGACAACTTCCATGATCATGGCAAGCAGTCCGGCCAACAGTGGCACAAGCCGCCGTTTCCCAGGCGCCTTCTCATGCACCATCCGGGCCGCTCCCAAGGGGCCAATTCCTGCCCGGGCAGTGCTGTATCCCGCCACCAGGGTTGCGGCCACAACCACCAGGATAACGACGACGGCGGCCATGGCATCCTTGGTGGCAAGGTCACCTTCGAACATCCTGGTCCCATTGACCGAGACCTGGGCCGCGGCCGGCGTCAGGAAGACAGCGAGCACGATGCCTAGCATTGCCCCCGCCAGGCTTGGGATAGCGGTTTCGATGGCGGCGATCCAGGAAACCACCTGAGGGGAAGCTCCGATCAGTCGCAGGGTGGCGAAGCGTTCCCGGCGCTCAGCCGCGCCCAAGGCGGTAGCGATACGGATCAACAACAGCACGGGAAAGAACACCGCAATTGCCCCGATGAGCAGCACGGTCATGTATGCGCTGGCGTTCTCGCCATACGGGTTGGACGTGAACCCGGAAACCAGAGTCGCTGCTCCGCTCTGTCGAAGCTCGGTTTCCGTGGCACCTGTGATGACAATCAGGGAATCTGGCCCCGGTAGCGCAGAATCGTCGATGAAACCGACGAACTGCCCGAACCTGTCCCCCAACTGATTCCTGGGGGTGGCCTCGATCAGGCGCTGTAGTGCAGGCGACGCATAGTACTCACCTGGACCCGGAGCGTGTTCAACGCCTGGAAGCTTCACGGTTGTCGTTGGCGAGACAGCGAAGTCGCGGCGGTTGATCAGTTGGTCCCGGAAAACTTCCACCGGATTTGCCCTCATGAGCGCCGTATTCGACGTCAACGGTGCAGGCGTTACCGGTTCTGTAGCGCCGCCCCCTTCCGCAGCCACGGGGGTGGCCATGGAGGAGCCGCCCGTTTCACGCAGCCAGGCACCACGCTCGTCACGGTGGTTCAGTCCGTTGGCACCACCCCAGAGCAACAGCAGCAGGCACACTCCGACGGCCACCCCACCCATGATTCCCATCAGCCGACCGTAGGAGGACCTACTGCCAACCACAGCTAGTTTCAGCAAGCCCTGATTCACGAAGCCCCCCGGTAGCCTGCGCCGAGCATGCCGTCGCGCACAACGACCTCCCTGTCCGCATATGCAGCCGTGCGCGCATCGTGGGTGATCATGACCACCGTGGTGCCGATCTCCCTGACAAGTTCAAGCATGAGCGTCAGCACGTTCTCAGAGGCAAGCGAGTCGAGAGACCCGGTAGGTTCGTCGGCGAATAACACGGCAGGGGACGTGACCATGGCACGTGCGACGGCAACCCGTTGGGCTTGGCCTCCTGAGAGTTCACCGGGCAGTTTCTCCCCCATCCCGTCCAGTCCCAAGCGGTCCAGCCATTCTGCCGAACGGCGCATGGCCTCCGGGCGTTTGGTTCCACCGAGAAGCAGCGGAATGCTGACGTTATCCACCGCTGTGAGCTCCGGAAGCAATTGGCCGAATTGAAAGACGAAGCCGAAGTCTGTCAGCCGCAGTCTCGACCGCATCGGTTCATTCAGGGCACTAATCTCCACGGGCAATTGCGCGCCGGGTGAACTGTAAACCACTGATCCGGAGTCCGGGACCATGACCCCCGCGAGGCAATGCAGCAGCGTGGACTTGCCGGAACCGGATGGACCCATGACTGCCAATACCTCACCCGAGCGGACCTCGAGGTCGATTCCGCGAAGGGCTTGGGTCTGGCCGAAGGACTGATGAAGCGAGCGTGCGCTCAGGACCACTGGGTGGCTGGACAAAGCATTCATGCGTTCTGAAGCTCCTTTTTCAGGCGGGCTAGGCGAGCACTGGTGAGCTCGATCCACCGCAAATCGGCTTCAATGTGGAACAGCCCGTGGTCGCACATCAACACTTGGAGCGGCTCGGCATCGTGCTTCAGCTTGGTGAGCTCACGCATACGCGCCATGTGCTCGCGGCGCTGGACGTCGAGCAGCCGGTCGGCGTCGTCGTCGATCAGCAAGGCAATCACGGTCTTCGCGAAGAGGTTGCTTTGCAGGGACTCTGATGGCACGTCGGGAGTGAACAGCCACTCGCGCACCTTGTCTTGGCCGGCAACCGTGATCTCGTACTTCTTACGATCCGGACCGCCGCCGGTCTCTTCGCCCAAGGCGCGGATCAGCTCGTCACGGATCATCCGGGCCAAAGTCGAATACACCTGCCCGAAAGCCAAGGGCTTCCCGGTCCCGAAGTAGCGGTCATAGGAATGCTTGAGGTCGTAGCCATAGCTCGGCTGACGGCTGAGCAGACCCAACAGGGTGAGGGAGTTGTTCACACTCCATCTATACACTGAGTTTATAGTCTGGTCCAGATCGAGCCCGGCGACTCCCCCTTCGAACTCTAGGGATGTGCTTGGCATCGCTACCTGGACTGCTTGGGAAATCCGGCGTCGCGGGCCAGTAGAATTTGAGTGATTCTCCGCCGTAGCGCTCGAACCGGAAAGGACCGCCGATGACGACATCCGCGCCTTTCCGCTTCTTGAGAACCAGCCTGCTCGGCTCAATCATTCTGAGCTTGGCTGCGGGCGGACACTTGGCTGGTGGCGGAGAACTTCCGGCTCCAGCCATTTTGGCGGCGCTCTGTGCCCTGACAATCCTCCCCGTCGCCATCCTGACGCGGGTCCGACTTTCGCTGCCCGCCCTAGCCGGGCTCTTGGGGGCCGGGCAACTCTGCCTTCACTGGGCGTTCTGCGCTCTGTCAGGGGCTTCCACTGCGGCGCAGCTTCAGCCCGGGCACACAGGACATGTTTACTTGGCGCCCGCTCCGGAAACCGTAAGCGCCATCGCCTCGACCCACGCCGCGGCAAGCGACTGGCAGATGCTCGCAGCGCACACCGTGGCAACCTTGGGCACGGCCCTGGTGCTCGCTCGCGGCGAACGAGCACTATGGGCGCTGGCGGCGTGGCTGCGCCCGCTGGTCCAACTACCCGCCGCCACAGTGGTGCAGCCACTTCGCGCCCCTAGCCCCCTTTCGAGCCCCGATGTTCGTCCTCAGGGCCTTCCCGGCCTCCGGCTTCCTTCCCGGCGTGGTCCACCAACCCTGGCTTCCGCCGCCTAAGACTCTCCCCTTCACACACGGGCAGGGACGGGCGGCAGCTCCTTGCCTTCACTGGTCCGGACCTCCGTCCGCCCCGGCCCCAACCGCTTTTCTTTGTGAAAGGGCACCATTGCCATGAAGACCTCCCACCGCCGTACCCTCAAGACCGCCTGCGCAGCCACCCTGGTCGCCGGACTGCTTGCCTTCGGCGTCTCGGCCGCCTCCGCACACGTCAACGTCAATCCCGACGACCCGGCAGCGGGCGGCTACACCCACCTGACCTTCAACGTCCCCAACGAGTCCCCCACGGCCAAGACCAACAAGCTCGAAGTCTCACTCCCCACCGACACGCCCTTCAACTCGGTGTCCGTGAAGCCGGTCGAGGGCTGGACGGCAGAACTCGTCACCACCACCCTGCCAAAACCCGTCACGGTCGCAGGAGCAACGGTGACCAAGGCTGTCAGTTCGGTCGTCTGGACCGCGGACGCAGCACACCAGATCGGGCAGAACGAATATCAGGCGTTCTCGATCTCCGTCGGTGTACTGCCCGACGCCGGGACCACCATCGCCCTGCCCGCGACCCAGAGCTACACCGACGGCACTGTAGTGAAGTGGGACGAGAAGACCGTTGAGGGTCAGCCAGAGCCCGGGCGCCCGGCTCCCTCGTTCGTCACCACCGCCAGTGACTCGGCCGCATCGACTGCTTCCCCGTCTGGGACCCCGGCTCCTTCAGGTCCGTCGGCCCCGTCAGCTGCGGCTTCGACATCCAGCGACGCCGGATCCACGGCCGGTTGGTTCGGGCTCGCGGCAGGCCTCATTGGCCTGGTCGCGGGCGTCACCGCCCTGGTGCGAACCCGCTCGACGAAGGCCAAATAGCGCCAGCACCAACCACCGAACTGCCCGCGTCGGATCCCGGCGCGGGCAGTTTTGCGTCCCCGTCCAGCCGACCACGAAACCCACCAACGACAGGCGTCGTCACGGCAATTTTCCGACTCCTGTCAAGTCAATTCACCCAAGTGTTAATGGCGTGTGAACTTTCTGAATAAATCAGATTTATTCAGAAATATTTGACCCGCCGCGCTTTCCGTGGCACGCGCGCGGTGTAAAAATGTAAGCGCTTGCGCACATATGTCCGACATGTGGTTTTTGGCCCCGAATGCCGGACGAAACACGGGTTGCAACCGCATCCAGCGCACGTCAAGCTTTGATCGGTCCCGGCAAGTCGACGTGCCGGAACCGCAGGATGGGGCTTCCTAAGGATCCCCATCCCACCCGACACGATGGCGTTCCTGACGACGCCATTGGTGTTACCGGGAGCGCCGGAGTTCGGACCAGGGCTTGCGCCCATTCCACGTAGTCCAACCTCCGCGAGAAGAGCACGCATGAAATCTCACTCAAACCCGAACAGGCCACGCCGACGCCTGCGGTCGGTAGCCGCTTTTGCGGCCGCTGCCGGCGTGGCCGCCACGGTGCTCATGGCATCCCCGGCAGCCCAGGCAAACCTGCCTGCCGACAAGCCAGCCACCACAATGCCGGCTCCCACGCCGGGATTCCCGCTGCCGACGGTCCACACGCAAGAAGCCTTTGATCCCGCAGCAAACTTCACGTCCAAGTGGACGCGAGCGGATGCCAAGCAAATCATGGCCCAAAGCAACCCGAACGTGACCGCCGGCCAGAACTCCATGAGCCCCAACGTCACCATGCCGGAGATCCCCAAGGACTTCCCGGCCATGAACGACGACGTGTGGGTCTGGGACACCTGGTCCCTGACCGACCAGAACGCCAACCAGATCAGCTACAAGGGCTGGGACGTCATCTTCTCCCTCGTCGCCGACCGCCACGCGGGCTACGGCTTCGACCAGCGCCACTGGAACGCCCGCATCGGCTACTTCTTCCGCAAGACCAACGCTGACCCGGCGAAGGACAAATGGAACTACGGCGGACACTTGTTCCTGGACAACACCTCCATCGGCAACACCGAGTGGTCGGGTTCCACGCGCCTCATGCAAGGTGACCACGTCAACGTGTTCTACACGGCCACCACGTTCTACGACCGTGCAGAGCGCAACGCGGGAGGCGGCGGGATCGCTCCGGACGCGGTCATCGCCAAGGCCCTCGGCAACATCCACGCCGACAAGAACGGTGTGACCTTCGACGGGTTCCAGCACACCAAGCTGCTCGAGCCGGACGGCAAGCTCTACCAGACCAAGGCCCAGAACGCCGGCTTCGCCTTCCGTGACCCGTACACCTTCGAAGACCCGGCCCACCCGGGCCAGACTTTCATGGTCTTTGAGGGCAACACCGCCGGAAACCGGGGCTCCTACAAGTGCACCGATGCCGATCTTGGTTACCAGCAAGGCGATCCCCACGCCGAGAACACCAACACGGTCAACACCACCACCGGAGCGTGGTTCCAGACCGCGAGCGTCGGCCTGGCAGTCGCAGACAACAATGACCTGACCCAGTGGCACTTCCTGCCGCCGATCCTGTCCGCCAACTGCGTCAACGACCAGACCGAGCGCCCGCAGATCTTCATCCAGAACGAAAACGGCAAGAACAAGTACTACCTGTTCACCATCAGCCACCAGTTCACCTACGCCGATGGCATGCGCGGTCCCGACGGCGTCTACGGCTTTGTTGGCAACGGTGTCCGTTCGGACTTCCAGCCGGTGAACAACTCGGGACTCGCGCTCGGCTCGCCGACCGACTTGAACCTGCCTGCTAACAACCCGAGCGGCAACCAGTCGGCACAACAGAACGGCCGTCAGTTCCAGGCCTACTCGCACTACGTGCAACCGGGTGGCCTGGTGCAGTCATTCATCGACAATGTCGACGGAGTCCGTGGAGGGTCCCTCTCCCCTACGGTAAAGATCAACTTCGCCGATGGCGTCACCCAGGTTGACCGCAGCTTCGGCAAGAACGGCCTCGGCCCGTTCGGCTACCTCCCCACCAACGTCCGCGTTGGAGGGGAAGGCCTCTACAAGTAGGCCACCGTCAATACCAGCTGGGCAGGCAGGGGATTTGCTGCCTGCCCGGCGATTATGGGGCGCCCGGTTCACCCCGGGCGCCCCGCTCCACAACCCAGGAAGTCCCATGCTCCACTCTCCCCAACACCCTTTCCGCTCCGCCCGCAAGGCGGTACTCGCCGTCGTCGCCGTTGTCGTGGCAATGGTCGCGAGCTCCTGCACCCCGACGCCGGACTCCTCGCCGTCTGCGGCGAACCCGCCGTCCGCCGCCGGCACCGTAGCTGCCCCGGCGCCGTCCGAATCGGACCCGTGGCGGCCCGCCGCGCACCTCACAGCGTCGCAAAACTGGATCAACGATCCCAATGGACTTGTCTACGAAAACGGCACCTATCACGCGTTCTACCAGCACAATCCACACGGCAACTTCTGGGGAGATATGTCGTGGGGCCACTCCACCAGCACCGATCTGGTGCACTGGACCCAACAGCCTGTAGCCATGGAAGGCTCGGCCAGCGAGGAAGTCTTTTCCGGCGCCATCGTTTCGGACACCAAGAACGCTTCCGGCCTGGGCACCGCTGAAAACCCGCCGCTGGTAGCCCTCTACACCAGCTCATACGGCGAAGGCGGGGCCCTGCCCAAGGGTAGCCAGGCCCAGTCCGTGGCCTACAGCCTCGACCGTGGGACGTCCTGGACCAAGTACAAAGGCAATCCGGTGCTCAGCCTGCAGCCGGCGTCGAACAACTTCCGCGATCCCAAGATCACCTGGTATGAGCCCGGCAAATACTGGGTCATGACCACGGTGGTAGCGGACGCCCAAGTGGTGAAACTGTTCAAATCCACGGATCTGCTGCACTGGAGCTTCCTCAGCGATTTCTCCGGGGTGGGCGCCCAGGGCGGCCTCTGGGAAGTTCCCGAACTTCTCCAGATGGACGTCGACGGCGGCAACGGACTGAAGAAGTGGGTCATGATCGTGAGCATCAACCCTGGAGGCATCGCGGGAGGCTCCGGCATGCAGTACTTCGTGGGCGACTTCGACGGCACCCGGTTCACGGCAGAGCACGCGGCGAAGCCGGGTGACCCACTGACGGACTCGCAATGGCTGGACCATGGAGCGGACTTTTACGCCGCGAACACCATCTCCGCGGCTCCCGGTGGAAAGCCGGTACTGCTCGGCTGGATGGGGAACTGGGACTATGCGCAGTCCGTACCGAGCACCCCGTGGCGCGGATCCATGGCCATCCCCCGCCAGCTCACCCTCGCAGCTACGGGAAGCCGCTTCGAGCTCCGATCCGCCATCGCGCCGGCCGCCGCGGATGCGCTCACGAACGCCAAGACCAGTGAAGTACATCGCGAAAACCTCACCGTCACCGACTCCACGGAGTCCCTCGGCAGCGACTTCGGGTCGCGAACCCAGCTGATCGACGCCGAAATGGACGTTGCGGGCTCAGCGGACGCCGGCATGGTGTTGCGGGCCTCCTCGGACGGGAGGGCAGGCCTCCGCATCTCGTACAACCGCGCAAGCCAAACCCTGAAAGTGGACCGTTCCACGGCCGGAACCTCCAACTTCTCGCCGAAATTCAGCCCCTACCACCAAGCCTCCGTGCCCACGAAGGACGGCAAGGTCCGGCTCCGCATCCTCCTGGATTCCTCATCCGTGGAGGTCTTCACACAAGACGGATCGGTAGTCATCTCGGACATTTTCTTCCCGCAGTGGGGCAACACGGGTGCGGCGGCCTTCAGCTCGGGAGGCACCGCGGGCTTCGTGCTGACCAGCACGCGGATGCAACCCTGACGCCGTGCACCCCAACTAGCTCGCATTTGTTGTCGTTAAAACGCCTCATAACGACAACAAATGCGAGTCAGTTGGGGTGGGGCGACCGGACTGTGACGGCTGACATAGCCCGTGACCTCGGCATTCATTCTCTTTGACGATAGCTTTATCCCTATGACATCGAGCGATGCCGAATTTGAAAAGCTGATATCCGACGCCGGCGAATGGGCTGCCCAGGACCCGGACCCGATCACTGCGGCAGCCCTGTCCGAACTGACCGGACTCGCCTCCAGCGGCGTCGCTGCAGCCCGTCAACAGCTTGAAGACAGCTTCAGTGGAACGCTGCAGTTCGGTACCGCGGGACTCCGGGCAGCCCTCGGTCCCGGTCCAAACAGGATGAACCGCGTGGTCGTGCGGCGGGCAGCGGCAGGTTTGGCGGCTTTCCTCAAGGATGCCGTTGAGGCCGCTTCCCCCGGAACGCGGCCGCGCGCCGTCGTCGGCTATGACGCGAGGCACAACTCGGATGTCTTCGCATTAGAGTCTGCCGCCATCTTCGCGGCCGCCGGAATCGACACTTACCTGATGCCCTCGGCGCTTCCAACACCGCTGCTTGCTTACGCCGTCCGTTCCCTTGATTGCGACGGCGGAGTCATGGTCACAGCGAGCCATAACCCTCCGCAGGACAACGGCTACAAAGTGTACCTGGGCGGCCGGGCCGTGGAGGAAAGCGGGCGGGGATCCCAGATCGTGGCTCCCTACGATTCGCAGATCGCCGCAAGCATCGAAGCCGTGGGCCCTTTGGATTCCATTGAACTGGCTGAATCCGGCTGGACTGAGCTACCCGGTTCCATCACCGGCGAGTACGAGGCCGCAATGGCAGGCCTGGCCGACGTCGAAAATTTCCCGGCCCGCGATCTGAAGATCGTCCTGACCCCCATGCATGGCGTGGGCGGTGAAACCGCCGTCTCGGTTCTCAACGCGGCCGGCTTCACGGACGTCTCGCTCGTAGAAGAGCAGGCAGCACCGGATCCGGACTTTCCCACGGTCAATTTCCCCAACCCGGAAGAACCCGGCGCGCTGGATCTGGCTTTGGCGGCAGCGGCGCGCTCGGGCGCCGACATCGTGCTGGCCAACGACCCCGACGCCGACCGCGCGGCTGTAGCGGCAAAGGACCCGGATACCGGTGCTTGGCGGATGTTGCGGGGCGACGAAGTAGGCGCCCTCCTCGGGGCACATGTGGTGGCCCGGCACGCCGCGGACGCCCGGCAAGGCGACGCGACACGGGGCGTTTTCGCCAATTCAATCGTCTCGTCCCGGCTGCTCTCCCGCATCGCGGCGGCCGCCGGCTTCGCCCATGAGGAAACGCTCACGGGATTCAAATGGATTTCCCGGGTGCCGGGACTTGTGTACGGCTACGAGGAAGCCTTGGGCTACTGCGTGGCGCCCGAACTTGTCAGGGATAAGGATGGCATTTCCGCATCATTGCTCATCGCAGAACTGGCGGCGGCTGCCAAGGCCGAAGGAAAGACGATCTTCGACACCTTGGACGAGATCTACCTGGTGCACGGCCTGCATGCGAGTGACCAGCTCAGCATCCGGGTGGCGGACCTTGGTTTGCTGGACGCCATGATGAACCGGCTCCGGGCCGATCCGCCGGAGTCCTTTGGCGGTTCCGCCATCGAGACCTTGGTGGATCTGGCCGAGGGAAGCGAACAACTTCCGCCAACGGACGGCCTCCTCTACCTGACCAAGGACCTAAGCCGCGTCATCATCCGGCCGAGCGGCACCGAGCCAAAGCTCAAGTGCTATCTGGAGGTCATCAAATCGGTCGGTTCCGCGGCGGAACTCGCAGAAACCCGCCACGCCGCGCGGACCACTTTGGACCACATACTCGCGGACGTCCGCGAAGCGCTGGGGCTCTAGTTAGAGTTCGACTTCGATGAAGCCGTCAACCATGCGGGTCCTGAATGCAGGAAGCCGCAGCCCGGGGTTGGAATAGCACTCACCGGTCTGCAAGTCGTAGACCTCTTTGTGCAACGGCGAGGCGATGGTGGGGCGTGATCCCCGGGAACCGGTGATGCCGCGGGCCATGACGTTGGCCAAGGTTGCGGGGTCCCGCTGGGCGACCGCGTAGACGTTTTCGGCGTCGACGCGGAAGAGCGCCACCTGCACGCCGTCAATCAACGCTGCCTCGCCCCAAGCCGGTTCCAGCTCGTCCAACGGGCATACGCGGTGCCAGCCGGACGCGGTCGGAGCGCCCATCAGTTGTTCTTCCCGTTCCAGAATGACGGTCATGTCAGCCCCTCTCGCTATGCCTGCGGCCGGACAAATGCTGCCCGTTCCTTTCAGGCGTTGGCCACCGAGCGGCCATACCTTCAAGGTAGGCGGGGAGTGTTTCACCGGAACGCAGTCAATGTGTCCGGTGCGTAAAAGAGACCTCACCCAAGCCGACATGCAATCGTGACCCAGAAGTTAAGACCACGAAACAAAAGGGAAACTGAAGAGAAACTGCCCGTCCGTAGTCTGAGGTGACAAGTTGCGGAGCACGTTCTGCGGCGTATGCGAAAGGCCACCAGTGACCGGACACACTTCCACCCCAGAAAACCTGCGCCGTATTGTCGTCGCCGGCGGAGGCCCTGCGGCCCACCGTTTTGCCGATGCCATGCATACCCGCGGTCTCGAGGGCTGGCACGTCACGGTCCTGACCGAGGAAGATCACGTCCCGTATGACCGGGTCACGTTGAGCAAAGCGCTGACCGATGTGGACTATGACCTCACCCTCGGACACGCGTCAATGTGGGAGCACGATGCCCTGGACCTGCGGACCGGCGAGCGGGTGGTCAAGATCAACCCCGATGCGAAGTCCGTGGAAACCGCGGCGGGCAACACGTACGACTACGACCACCTGGTGGTGGCCACCGGCTCGGACGCGGCAGAGCTCCCCTTCCCCGGCGGCGAGCTCGCCCATGTCTACCGCACCCTCGACGACGTCTGGGCCATCAACAAAGCCATTGCCGAACTCACGGATAAGCTCGGCCGGACCGTCAAGACCGTGACGATCGGCGGTGGCCTCCTCGGTCTGGAAGCAGCGGCGGGCACCATGGAGTTGGGCGCGCAGGCCACCGTCATCAACGGTTCGCGCTGGCTCATGAACGCCCAGCTGGATGAGGGCGCCGGCCAGGCACTGGGCCGGCTGGTCACTGCCAAGGGACTCGAAGTTCTTACGGGAACCTACCCCGCCGAAGTATTGTCCGACGACGACGGCCAGGTCACCGGCGTCCTCATGAAGGACGGCCGCATCGTCCTCGCCGACATGGTCATCGCCTCCATCGGCATCCGCCCCCGCGATGAACTGTTCCGCGCCGCCCAGGACCCTACGGAGGGCAAGGAACAGCTGTTCGAACTGGGAAAGAAGGGTGGCGTGGTCATCAACGACCATTGCGCCACCCCGGTCCCCGGCATCTGGGCCATCGGTGAGGTGGCGAACTTCGAGGGCATGTGCCTGGGCCTCGTGGCACCGGCGAACACCATGGCCGAGATCGTCGCGGACCGCCTGCACGGCGGGCAAGCGACCTTCCCCGGTTTTGACACCGCCACCAAGCTCAAGCTCTCCGGCGTGGACGTCGCCAGCTTCGGCGACGCGTTCGCCAGGACCGAGCACTCCCTGGAAATCGTCTACGCGGACCCCGCCCGGGGCGTGTACCAGAAGATCGTCACCACCGACGACGCCAAGACCCTGCTCGGCGGCATCTTCGTCGGCGACGCCACCCCGTACATGAGCCTGCGCCCCCTGCTCGGCCGGGAGCTCCCCGCCGAACCCGGCGCCTACCTCACCGCCGCCGGCGGCGGGGAGGCCCCCGACACCGAACTGCCCGATGACGCGATCCTGTGCTCCTGCAACAACGTCCCCGCCGGGAACATCCGCGACGCCGTCAACGGCTGCGGGACGTGCGAAGGCAAGGAGCCCATCCGGGAACTGGGCGAACTGAAGACCTGCACGCGCGCCGGCACCCAGTGCGGCTCCTGCGTGCCGATGCTCAAGAAACTCCTCGAAGGCGAACTGAAGAAGTCCGGCATCGAAGTCTCCAAGGCGTTGTGCGAGCACTTCAGCCTCTCCCGCCAGGAACTCTTCGACGCCATCCGCGTCCTGGAACTGGACTCCTTCGAGGACATCCTGGCCAAATACGGCACCGGCGCCGGCTGCGACATCTGCAAACCCACCATCGCCTCCATCCTTGCCAGCCAGAACAGCGAATACGTCCTGGGCGCCGGCCGCGGGACCCTGCAGGACACCAACGACCGCGCCCTGGCCAACATGCAAAAGGACGGCACCTACTCCGTGGTCCCGCGCATCGCCGGCGGCGAAATCACCCCGCAGGGCCTCGGCGTGATCGCCCGCGTCGCGGAGAAGTACGGCCTGTACACGAAGATCACCGGGGGGCAGCGCATCGACATGTTCGGCGCCCGCCTCGAACAACTCCCGGAGATCTGGAAGGAACTCGTCGAGGCCGGCTTCGAATCCGGGCAGGCGTACGGCAAGAGCCTGCGCACCGTGAAGTCCTGCGTGGGCTCCACCTGGTGCCGCTTCGGCGTCCAAGACTCGGTCGCCATGGCCATCAACCTGGAAATGCGCTACCGCGGCCTGCGCAGCCCGCACAAACTCAAAATGGGCGTCTCCGGTTGCGCCCGCGAATGCGCCGAAGCGCGCGGCAAGGACGTCGGCGTCATCGCCACCGACAAAGGCTGGAACCTCTACGTCGGCGGCAACGGCGGTTTCCTGCCCGCCCACGCGCAACTCCTCGCCCAGGACCTGGACGACGAAACCCTCATCAAATACATCGACCGCTACCTCATGTACTACATCCGCACCGCGGACCGGCTCCAGCGCACCGCCCGCTGGCAGGAGGAGCTCGACGGCGGCCTCAAGCACATCGAGGACGTCATCATCCACGACTCCCTCGGCATCGCCAACGAGCTCGAAGCCTCGATGGCCCGCCACATAGACACTTACCAGGACGAATGGGCCGAAACACTCAAAGACCCGGAACGCCTTCGCCGCTTCCGCTCCTTCGTCAACGCCCCCGACCAGAAAGACGAAGCCATCGCCTTCGTCCCCGAACGCGGCCAGATCCGCCCCGCCACCAACGAGGAAAAAGGCGTCCTCATCGCCAGCACGATTCCCGTTCGCGGCCAGGACTAAGGAGCAAGAAGCCATGCAGCTCACCATCGACCTCACAGGCCGCGACGTTCTGGTCATAGGCTCCGCTCACGCCGCGCGCCAGGCCGTCCGGCGCTACGAAGCCGCCGGCGCCGTCGTCCATCAGCTCAGCGCCCCCGACGGAGCCGACGCTGACGGCCCGCTGCCCGAACGCCCGTTCCTGGTGGCGGCCGTCGACGATGGTCAGCCCGGCTGGGAACCCCTACTCGAACGCTGCCGGAAAGCGGGGATCCCCGTCGCGAGCGAACCGGCCGCAGGCGAGTCCGGACACGTCACACTGGTGGGCGGCGGCCCAGGCGCCCTCGATCTGCTGACCACAGGCGCGGTCAACGCGCTGCGGGACGCCGACGTCGTCTTCTACGACCGGCTCGCCCCCTACGCGGAACTGGCGCAATTGACGTCCGCGGAAATGGTGGACGTCGGCAAGAGCCCCGGGCACCACAAAGTAGCCCAATGCGACATCGAAAGACTCATGGTCGACGCCGCCCTGACCGGGAAGAATGTGGTCCGACTCAAGGGCGGTGACCCTTACGTGTTCGGCCGCGGCGGCGAAGAAGTCAGCGCGTGCGTGCAGGCGGGCATCCGGGTCCGCGTCATCTCCGGCGTCACGAGCGCCATCTCGGTCCCGGCCGCCGCCGGCATTCCGGTCACGCACCGCGAGGTCAGTCACATGTTCACGGTTGTCTCGGGCCACGCACCGCTGACCGAGAAGGAGCACACCCATTTAGCCGGCCTCGGCGGGACCATCGTGGTCCTCATGGGCATCGGAACCCTCCCCCAACTCGCCGCCGGGCTCCGCCGGGCCGGGATGGACCCCGCAATGCCCGTGGCCGTCGTCGAACGCGGTTACCGCCCCGGACAACGCACTACCATCGCCGAACTCGGCACCATCGAAACGGCGGCGGCGGGCTGCACCAACCCGGCCGTCCTGGTCATCGGCGAGGTGGTCCGGGTGGCCGAAGCCCACCGCGATCACACCGAAGCCACCGCAGACCTCAACCTCCTCGCAGCTTCCCTCCTTGAAGCCTGAAAGAACACACATGACTACGTTGAATGCCCTTGATTCCATCGATGCAGGCTCGCCGTTGGCCACCCCAGGACCAAGCGACGATGCGCCGCTGGACGGCTTCCGCATCGGAGTGACTTCACACAGGCGTTCACGTGACTTGATCGAGGCGCTCGAACGGCGCGGTGCTTCCGTGCTGCACTCCCCGGCATTGAAGATCGCGCCGGTCAAGGAAGACATCACGCTCATCGAGGACACGAAGACGATCATCGCGGCCAAGCCCGATATCTGCATCGCCACCACCGCCTACGGCATGCGGCGCTGGTGCGAGGCCGCGGACTCGTTCGGCATCGGCGAGCAACTGCTCGACGTCCTGGGGGCCTGCCGCATGTTCGTGCGGGGACCAAAAGCCCGCGGTGCGGTGCGCGCGGCAGGCCTTGCCGACGTCGGGATCAGCAGTGACGAAACCACAGCCACACTCGTGGACATGCTCCTTCACGAAGGCGTCCGGGGGAAGACCGTCGCCGTGCAATTGCACGGCTACACCGACGTCCGTCAACTGGAGCGGCTCCGGATGTCCGGCGCGACGGTCCTCACCGTCACCCCCTACCGTTGGGTCAAGCCCGACGGCGAAGACAAGCTGCCGCGCCTGATCGAAGCCGCCTGCAGTGGAGACTTGGATGTGCTCACCTTCACGAGCGCGCCCGCGGTAGACGCCATGTGGAGCACGGCCCACGAAATGGGCCTGTACCGCCAGCTGGTCGAGGCCCTCAAGACCCAGGTGACTGTCGCCGCCGTCGGACCCGTCACTGCACAGCCGCTGATCGACGCCGGGCTCGCCCCCCTCATCCCGGACCGCTACCGCATGGGTGCGCTCATCCGGCTCGTCACCGAACACCTGGCCCTGAACCATGTGCGCCGGCTCGACACTCCCGCAGGGAACATCGAGCTGCGCGGCCGCTGTTTGAAGATCGATGGTTCCGTGGTGGAGCTGGCCCCGGCTCCGCTGCTCCTGCTGCGAGCGCTTTTGGGAGCCGGGGGCGCAGTGCTGTCCCGCGAAGCGCTTTCCGACCTTCTGGAATTGCGTGGCTCGGTCCATGCCCTGGACATGACGGTGAGCCGTTTGCGGTCCTCGCTCCCGGACGGAAAGCTCGTGGAAACCGTGGTCAAACGGGGTTACCGGCTCCGCGTCTAGCCCTGGTTCTTATGAACGAGGTAGATGGCACCGGTGGTGACGTCTTCCTCGAGTGCTTCCAGGGTACGGCCACGGGTTTCGGGGACCTGCTTGACGACGAAGACCAGGGCCAACGCCCCGACGGCGGCGAAGAGGAAGAAAGTGCCGGTGATGCCGACCCCCGCGACCAGCGACGGGAAAAACAGCGATAGGAAACCGTTCACCACCCAGAGGAAGAAGATCGAGACGCCGGTACCGAAGCCGCGCATGTGCAGCGGGAAGACCTCCGACAAGTACACCCACACCGCGACGTTCAGGAACGTCTGCATGGACCCGACGAAGGCAACCACCAGGAAGAGGATCACATACGGGCGGATCGGGTTGCCCACGGGCAACATCATTGAGGCGAACCCGATGAGCAGGTGGCAGCTGGTAGTCAGCGTGAGGCCGAGGATGAAAGTCTTGCGACGGTCGATCCGGTCCATCAGCGACAAGGCGATGACGCCTCCGACCACCGCGATCACGCCGGGCGCGATGTTCGCGATGAGCGCGCCGCTCTCGTTGAAGCCCGACTCGACAAGTACCGTCTGGCCGTAATACATGATCGAGTTGATGCCGGTCAGCTGTTGGGCGACGCCCAGGCCGATGCCGACGAGCAGAATGCGGAACAGGTTCTTGTTGCTGAAGACCGCACGCCAGCCGATCTGCTGGCTTTCCCGCTCCTCCCTGGCGACGTTCTCGACGTCGCCGAGCTCCGCGAGCGCACGGTCCTCGGAGCGGACAGACCGCAACACGGCGAGGGCCTCATCGTGCCGGCCCTTCTCGACGAGCCAGCGCGGGGACTCAGGCACGCGGAGCATGCCGAAGAACAGCGCGATCGCCGGCAACGCACAGACCGCAAGCATGATGCGCCACACGCCAGGGACGTCGCCCCACACGATGCCGATGATGGCGTTGACGACGAAGGCCGCCAGCTGCCCGACGACGATCATGAGCTCGTTCCGGCCCGCCAGGGAGCCGCGGATCTCATAAGGGGCCATCTCCGCCAGGAACACCGGGACCACCGCCGAAGCGCCACCGACGGCGAGACCGAGCAGGACGCGGCCGACCACGAGCACCCCGAAACTCGGCGTGAACACGCACACCAAGGTGCCGGCGAAGAACAGCACCGCCAGCAGGATGATCGTCTTGCGGCGCCCCCACCCGTCGGAGATGCGTCCACCCGAAAGGGCGCCGATCGCCGCCGCGAAGACGAGTGAGCTGGCCACGACGCCCTCGGTGAACGGAGTGAGGCCGAGTTCGGCCGTCATTGGCCGGAGCGCCCCGTTGATGACACCCGTGTCATAACCGAACAGCAGGCCACCGAAGGTGGCAATCAGTGCGACCAGGCCAAGGCGCTTACGATGCGGGCCGTTGCTCAGTGGAGGAAGCGCGACTGCGCTGCCGACTCCCCCATGGCTTTGCGTTGCAGACATCAGGACTCCTTTGTCTTGTGATGCGGGTCATACACCCGCCCTGAATAACAGACTAACGCGCGAAAGACTTAAATGTAAGGTCAATCTAACAAATGACTTAATTGAGACTTCTGCGCCGTGGGATGATGAACCCATGGGTCTTGACCGGCAGCTCCGTCCCGCGACACAGAGCGATGTGGCTCGTGAAGTAGGTGTCTCCCGCACGCTCGTGTCTTTCGCCTTCCGCGACGCTCCCGGTGTCAGCGAAGAAACCAAACAGGCCATCTTCGACGCTGCAAAACGTCTCGGTTACCGGCCCAATGCGGCCGCTGCCGACCTTGCACGCAAGCATCGCTCCGCCGTCGGGCTCTATTTGATGGACATCCACAACGAGGTTTACGCCGACATTCTCAGCGGCGTGAGGATGGCACTCCCACAGGCCCGCAACCGGCTCATCCTGAGCGTCTCCCATTCTATCGACGGCGTGGATCCGGGGGCCGTGGACTCGCTGATTGAGGCGCGGGTGGGGATCATCATCGCCGCAACGCTTCTCGACCCGGACGAACGGGTGCAGGAACTTGCACAAATAGTCCCGATCGTCAGCGTCGCGCGGCCGGTACCCGGCGTCGACAGCGTGTATTCGGACGACGACGCCGGCGCCCGCGCCGCCACCGAACACCTCCTCACCCTTGGACACACCCGGATCGCCCATCTGGCTGGACCGGATTATCACGGCCACACGGTCCGGCGGAAAAGCTACGAACAGACGATGCGCGACGCCGGCATGGTCCCCTGGACGGTAGCGGCGGATGACTTCACGCAAGATGCCGGGCAGCGTGCCGCAGTTGAAATCCTTGACTCCGCGGACCGCCCGACAGCCATCTTCGCCCACAATGACCAGTTCGCCTTGACGGCACGCGAAGCCGCCTACGCGAGGGGCCTGGCCATTCCCGGGGACCTGTCGCTGGTGGGCTATGACAATTCACGGACCGGCCGGCTCCACGGCATCGACCTGACGTCGGTCGACCTCCATGCGATGGAACTGGGAAGCGTCGCCGGAGCCGTGGCCATGGACCGACTCAACAATCCCGAGGCTCCCATCGCGGACGAGCGCCTCACCCCCGAGCTGGTAATCCGCAACTCAACGGCGCCTCCCCCTGTGTGACCCAGCTCATTACCGGCTGGTAACCATCAGGGAACGGGCCACCGCCAAATGGCAACAACGGGGAAACACCACCGAAAAACCCCCCGCCTAGGCTGGGCACAGGCACATCAACCACAGCTCAGTTCAGCGAAGGGACCCACCATGTCCATCCCCCCGTCCGCAGGATCCATCCATCTGGTCATCGCAGGAGCCGGGCCGGCAGCCCAGGCCCTGGTCCGTCGGCTGACAGGAAGCAGCACTACTTCGCGACAGCCGGGACCGGCAACGTTCCATGGAACAATCACCGTCCTGAGCAACCGCGACGAGTGCCCCGATGCCCTCCTGGAGCTGGCCGCCCTCCCCCAGGTCTCGGTGCGTTTCGGCCAGGCCGCGAGCTTCATCGATGTCCAGGCCCGCACGGTCACCACCACAGAAGGCCTTGAGTTCCCCTACGATCAGCTGGTGATTGCGACCGGCTCGTCCCCCCTGTACCCGCCGGTCCAAGGCGCGGCACGCAGCCTCAACTACTCCACCATCGACGACGCCGAGCAGATCGGCACCGCGGTCCAGGACATCACCAGGGTCCTCGGCCGTCGCCCGCTGGGGATTCTGGTTGGCACCGGTCCGGCGGCCGGCCAGGCCGAGGCCGTGCTGCGCGCCCGCGGAGTCCGGCCCATCCGCACCACCTTGCGTCCAGCTGCCGTCATGCCTTCCGTCGCCGGTTCGGTCCTGCCGGCTACCGGGATCGTCTTCGAGGACGGGAGCAGCATGAACGGCGATCTTGTGGTGCTCGCCGAGGAACGGCTCCCCCGCAATGGGCTCGCCGAAAGCGCGGGCCTGCAGACAGCTCCCGACGGCGGCATCAGGGTGGGGCGCGATTTCTCCACATCGGTGCCGGGCATCTGGGCGATCGGGGACGCCGCCTCGCGGGACGGCATGCGCCTTGGGCTCGTGTTCTCCTCGAATGCCGCCGCAGCACACTGCGCTGCCCGGCTTGAGGAAGACGCCAGGCTCCGTTGCGCGCGCTCCGGCGTCGCGGCCTGAGGGGCTAGCGGGTCCAAGGCGAGGCGGAGGGCCTGAGGGTGAGATGGGGAGGGAGTCTCAGGGAGCCCGATACCGGCCCGCCAGCCCCGCTGAGGGAGCCTCCACGGCGGCGGGGCAGTGTGGCAAGATGGTCATTTGACGAGCCGCGACCCTTGCGGCACACCGGGCCCGCCACGGAAGGACCTCCATGAGCAACGAAGCCTCCAGCGCACTGGACAACAGTGCAAGCATCGCTTCATACATCGACCACACTCTTCTCAAGCCGGAAGCCAGCGAAGCCGAAGTGCGCCAAGTCTGTGCCGAGGCGGCCGAGTACAAGTTCAAGTCGGTGTGCGTCAATCCGATTTGGGTCAAGACCGTGACGAAGGCACTCAAGGGTTCCGGAGTGCTCACTTGCTCGGTTGTCGGCTTTCCGCTCGGCGCCACTCCCAGCGACGTCAAGGCGTTCGAAGCACGTGGCGCCGTGTTGGACGGTGCGGATGAAATCGACATGGTGATCAACATCGCCGCGGCCCGTGCCGGCGACAAAGGCGCATTGGTGGATGACATCACGACCGTAGCGGAGGCTGTCCACGCCGGTGGCGCCATCCTGAAGGTCATCATCGAGACTGCCCTGCTGAATGACGAGCAGAAGGTCCTGGCTTGCGAGGCATCGGTGGAGGCCGGGGCGGACTTCGTGAAGACCTCAACCGGTTTCAACGGTGGCGGCGCCACGGTGGAAGACGTGGCCCTCATGCGCAAGACAGTAGGCCCGGGTCTCGGCGTCAAGGCCTCCGGTGGAGTACGTTCCCTGGCCGATGCACAGGCTATGATTGCTGCTGGTGCAACACGTATCGGTGCGAGCTCCGGAATTGCCATCGTCAAAGGT
Source organism: Arthrobacter sp. FW306-2-2C-D06B (assembly GCF_021789175.1). NCBI lineage: Bacteria > Bacillati > Actinomycetota > Actinomycetes > Micrococcales > Micrococcaceae > Arthrobacter > Arthrobacter sp. FW306-2-2C-D06B. Next base: position 1,390,933 of record NZ_CP084560.1, on the reverse strand, counting down.
GAACAAGGTTCATCCGAGTACTGAGTTTCCCGGCAGCCGCCATAGTTTTTGAGCCCCCCGGGGCCGAGGAGGAAAGCATGTCCCAGAACGCCAGCCAGCCCATCGAAAAAGAAAACCCTATGGGCCAGAGCATTCTGCTGTTTGTATTCAGCATGGTCCTGTTCCTCGGCGCCATCTACTCCTTGACTTTCCTGACGCTGGAGAACACGTGGCCGATGGCCATCTGCCTGGTCCTCTTTGGCCTCGCGTTCTGGATCCCGCAGACCATTCTCGGCCGCTCCAACTCGGCTGGCGAAAGCTAAGACCTCAATCCAAAAACTGTGGCCCCGGACTTTTTGTCCGGGGCCACAGTGGTTTAAATGCGACTCCACCAGAGATGGTGATCGAAACCAAGTAGTACCACTCGCTTTTGACTACGAAAGACAGGTAACACCACTCGTTGTTAGTTAAAGACCGCCCATGGAAGCATTTGGTCATCGATTGAATGGGCAGTCAAAGCAGGAGTGGTAATTTGCGAATTCCTTGCCGCTGTTCGCCTGTTCCGGGGAATAACAATTAACAAGGAGTCTCATCATGCGTAAATTGAGCAAAAAGGGAAAGATCTACGCGGCAACAGCAACAGTTGCCCTCGTGGCAGCAAGCGGCGGCGTCGCCTACGCCTACTGGACCAACACCGGTAGCGGTGTCGGTTCCGGAGCATCAGGAACAAACACCACCATCACCGTAAACCAGACTGGCGTTGTCACCGGTCTCGAGCCGGGCGGCGCCGCTCAGACCCTTAGCGGCAATTTCACCAACCTCAATACGAGCCCGGTTTTCGTTGCAGATGTGACGGCGAGCATCGCGAGCGTGACCAAAGGCGGAGTGACTGCCGTCGGCTGCGACTCGACCGACTTCACCCTCGCGAACGCGACAATGACCGTCGGCCACGAAGTAGCCAGCGGCACGAACGTGGACAGCTGGCACGGTGCGACGATCGCATTCAACGACAAGGCCACCAACCAGGACGCCTGCAAAAACGTCACCGTCAACTTCGCCTACGCCAGCCACTAGCCATCCAGCTGGTGGGCCCATCGCGGGCCCACCAGCTTGTGCTGTCCGATCAGTAGAAACCACGCAGAACCCTAGAGGAGGCCCAGGTGCCGAGCATTCAGGAGTCATTCCACTCACCGCTTCGCATCATCCGTGCGGGAGCCAAAGTGCTCCTGGCAGGCCTCCTTTTGGTAACCCTGACTTCAGGTGTAGTGCTCGCCGCAAATAGCAATGGCAACCAAACCACGCCAAAAGCGATCACGCTGCAGCTTGCCCCCACCAGCAGATCCGTTACGCAGGGAACCTCGGCGAGCTACAACGTCGTCGTCCAGCCCTCGGGCGGGTTTGCCGGCAACGTCGCACTGACAATCTCGGGGCTGCCGGCGGGTGCCACCGCATCGTTTTCGCCCGCCGTCGTCGCCGCCGGTCCAGGATCCGGGTCATCAAACCTCGACGTTTCCACTACGTCGGCCACACCTCTTGGTACCTACTCCCTGAGCGTCAAGGGCACCAGCGGGACGCTACAATCCGCCGTCGTCGTCGTATCTTTGACGGTGACCGCCGGACAGCACCAGCCGTTCACCATCTCAGGCGACCCCACAGGGCTTCTGGCACCGGGCAATGCAGTACCGATTAATCTTCAATTGACGAACCCGGGCAATTCCAGCCTCAACGTCACCGGCCTGACCGTTTCCATCGCCGGAGTCACGCGCACCGCCCAGGCCGTCGCCAACAACCGGCCGTGCAATCCTTCGGACTACGTCGTCATCCAATTCAGCGGCAGTTATCCGATAGCTGCACCGCCCGGCAATTCCTCGCTTTCCGGGAGCGGAATTCCGGCAGCTCGGTGGCCGCAGATAAGAATGCTGGACACTTCGCTGAACCAAGACGGTTGCAAAGGCGCAACCCTCCAGCTTTCCTACTCCGGAACGGGACAGGGCAATTGAAATGCGGACAACTGACATGAAAGCGAAAAGGTGGATGAAGACCGGCTCCTTGGCCGCGGCCAAAGCGGCTGTGACGGCTGCCCTGCTGAGCCTCGTGCTGGGAGTCGGATCGGCCTACGCCTATTGGTCCACCATCGGGATCGGCAGCGGCTCCGCTGCCGCCGGCGACATGCAAACCGTCACCGTGGACGCTTTGGTGGCCGGTGACAGTCCCGCAACCACGCTCGTCCCTGGAGGTAGCGCGGAGGTCATCGTGCGGGCGAACAATCCAAATGCGTTCACTGTGCAGGTGTACAGCTTCATCGCCAACGGAGCCGCTACCGCGGATTCAGCCCACCCGCTGTGCACCACCACGGGCGTGACATTCAATGCCCCGGCCGCGCCACTCACTCCATCGGTGTCCATCCCGGCAAACTCCTCCGTTCTGATCACCCTGCCCGCAGCGGCGTCGATGTCGACGGCCTCACAATCCAGCTGCCAAGGCGCCGTATTCCACCTTCCAGTGACGATGGCGGTCCGCAAATGAACAAGCCCAAGCACTCTGCAGGCCGCGGACAAAAGCCGGCGGTCCGCCGTCGGGTGGCTTGGACTCTCCTTGCTGTGCTCTTCATCTCGTGGGGCGGCCCGGCTGCCAACGCATTCTGGCAATCGCTGAGCAGCAGCAATTTCGGCGCGGCCAAAGCAGACAGCATGCCACAGGGCGGCGCTCCGACGGCCGCGCTGAACGGTACAAATGCCACGGTCACCTGGGCGGCCGTCGCCACACCGGGCGGACACGCCGTAGCGGGCTACACCGTGGCCCGCTACTCGACTCCCTCCGGCGGTACCACTGTTGCCGCTGGAGGAAGCTGCGCTGGAACGGTAACCGGCCTCAGCTGCGTTGAACAAAACCTGCCGGCTGGGACCTGGTACTACACAGTCACACCCGTCATCTCCTTGTGGATAGGCCCGGAGAGCGCACGGAGCGGTGGCGTCAACAGTGATTCGACGCCGCCCACCATCAGCGTCACTTCAATTTCCCCGACACCGAACGGCGCGGGTTTCAACCGCAGCGGTACGGTCACTGTGAACCTGGCCGCCGTGGACAATACAGGCGGTTCCGGCGTTGCGAACATCAAATACGCGGTCGACGGCGGCAGTACGGTGACGGTCAATGCCGCCACGGCAGCGGTCAACGTCAGCGGCGACGGCACCCACTCGGTGTCGTACTCCGCCACGGACGTCGCAGGGAACGCCAGCACGCTCCAGACCCAACCGGTCAAGATCGATACCACTGCCCCGGTGGTGGGAGTTGCCTCAATCTCGCCAACGCCAAACTCCCTGGGCTACAACAGGACCAGCACAGTGACAGTAAACCTCAGCGCGACGGACGTCGGCGGCTCGGGCATCGCTTCCATCACCTACCATGTGGACAGCCTCACCCCAGTCACCGTCAACGCGGCCACAGCCGCGGTGAACGTCAGCGGCGGCGACGGCACCCACACGGTGTCCTACTCCGCCACGGATGTCGCGGGGAACGTCACATCCCAGACTCAAACGGTCAAGATCGACACGACAGCCCCGACAGTCAGCTCCGTCACGATGAACAACGGCGGCACAGGAAAGACAGCCGATTCCGGAGATACGCTCACCATCGTCTTTTCGACCGACATGGACGCCCACACCTTGTGCAACGGCTGGGACTCCACGTCCGCCACGCAGACCACCACGGGCACCGCCAGCATCAGTACAGGGAACGTGCTGACCTTCGTCAGCTCCGGCTGCCCGGCCCCATCATTTGGGAGCGTTTCCCTTGGCGCCGCCTACAACACTGGCAGCTCGGCCCGCACCTTCACGGCAACCATGGCCTGGACCCAGTCCACCGGAAACCTGGTCATCACCCTCACCGCCAACGGTTCGGGTGGTACCGCGGGAACCGGCCTCTCCCCGGCTACTCCGGTTTACACTCCAGCACCGGGCGCCGCGGACAAGGCAGGCAACCCTGTCGGAACCATCACGGCCGGTGGCCAATCGAAGTTCTAAAATCCATCGTCATCCACCCAGCCCCAACATGAGTGCCAGGAGGGCTGGCCACTTGTTCCGGAGCAATGCCCACGCAGCCAGGCCGAGTCCAACCATGGCATAGCCGCTCACGGGAATCAGGACCAGCCATTCCCGCCGCGAACCGGCTCTGCCGAGCAAGGGGATGGAGAACGCGCCGTTGGACCGCCAGATCCCGCTGACCAGGGGCAGCTTGCGCCAGAACTTCGGCGGCTTGATGACGATGGGCCACAGCAGCGGCACTCCACCGGTGGTGATCATGTCGCCGACTATGTGGACTACGACGCCGGTGAGCATGGCCAAGGGAAGCCAGCTCCACTGATGCGGGGCGAACCACGTGACCAGGCCGGCCATGGCAAGGGCAAAGACCCAGTTGGTGATCCACCCGGATTTCGGGAACAGCTTGAGGGCCTTGGCGGCCAGGTTGATCATGAACATGCACAACAGCCCGGCCCCTACCGACAAACGGCCCACAGGAGTATCCAGCTGGAACTGGGCAGCCATCGCGGCGAGCACCACGAAGGCCGAGGCGCCCAGCAGTGAATGGGTTCCCTGCCGGTGTCCCCCGCTGGCTTTCTCGATCCCGACGGCGATCACGTTGGACAGCGGCGGCAGCGAGTGGGCGATGGTGCTTGCGCGGTGGTCCCAATCGCACACCAAAGCAGTCCCCGCCGTCGTCATCGCTCCGATGAGGATCCCGGTGGCGTCCAGCGGGTACCAGCCCAAGGCGTACGGGCCCGTTGAAGCGATAGCTATCCACGCCGCGGCCCCGGACGCGGCGTGGTGTCCTCCCATCATCGCTTAGCCTGCGGTCTGCGAAGCGGGCGCGATCGGCGCGGCCGCGAAGATAGCTTCGATTACCGTGTTTGCCCACTCGAGGATCTCCGCGTCCTGGAGGTCGCGGCCGCCGATCCTCGCCGTCTTGGGCTTGGGGAGCAGCACGGCGTCGAGGGCCGGCTTGATCTGGGAGCCGGGGTACATGCGGTTGAGCCGCATGACTTTCGATTCGGGCAGTTGGGCGGGCGAGAAACGGATGAAGTTGCCTTGGAGCGCGACGTCGGACAGCCCTGCCTCGCGGGCACCCACCCTGAAGCGGGCGACGGCGATCAGGTTCTTCGCGGGCAGCGGCGGCTCGCCGTAACGGTCCACGAGTTCAGCCAGCACTTCGTCGATGGCCTCGTTGGTGATGGCCGCGGCCAGTTTCCTGTAGGCCTCGAGGCGCAGTCGTTCGCCGGGCACGTAGTCGTGCGGCAAATGGGCGTTGACGGGCAGCTCGATCTTCATGTCTGCGGCCTTTTCTTCGGCCTCGCCGCGGTACTCGGCCACGGCTTCACCCACCAGCCGGATATACAGATCGAAGCCGACCCCTTGGATGTGCCCGGACTGTTCCCCGCCCAGCAGGTTGCCGGCACCGCGGATTTCGAGGTCCTTCATGGCCAGCTGCATGCCTGCCCCGAGCTCGTTGTGGGCCGCGACGGCCTTGAGCCGTTCGAGGGCCACTTCGCCCAGGGGCTTCTCGGAGGGGTACAGGAAGTAGGCGTAGGCGCGTTCGCGGCCACGGCCCACTCGGCCACGCAGCTGGTGAAGCTGGGAGAGGCCGTACTTGTCCGCGCCGTCCACAATGAGGGTGTTGGCGTTGGAAATATCCAGTCCGGTCTCAATGATGGTGGTGCAGACCAGGACGTCAAAGCGCTTCTCCCAGAAGTCCACGATGATCTTTTCCAGGCGGCTCTCGGACATCTGTCCGTGGGCCACTTCGACGCGGGCCTCGGGGACAAGTTCCCGTATCTGGGCGGCGATGCGCTCAATCGAGGACACACGGTTGTGGACGAAGAACACTTGGCCTTCGCGCATGAGTTCGCGCCGGATCGCGGCGGAGGTCTGCTTGTTCGTGAACGGCCCGACGTAGGTCAGCACCGGGTGCCGCTCCTCTGGCGGTGTGGCCAGCGTCGACGTTTCGCGGATACCGGTGAGGGACATTTCCAAGGTGCGCGGGATGGGAGTGGCGCTCATGGCGAGGACATCCACGTTGGTGCGCATCTTCTTGAGGGCTTCCTTGTGCTCCACCCCGAAGCGCTGCTCCTCATCGACGATCACCAGGCCGAGATCCTTGAACTCGAAGTCTTTGGACAGCAGGCGGTGGGTGCCAATGACCACATCCACGGAGCCGTTCTTGACTCCCTCAATGGTCTCTTTGGCTTCCTTCGCACCTTGGAACCGTGACAGCGGCTTGACACGCAGGGGGAATCCGGAGAAGCGCTCGGTGAACGTTTCGTAGTGCTGCTGGGCGAGCAGTGTGGTGGGAACCAGCACTGCGACCTGTTTGCCGTCCTGTACCGCCTTGAACGCGGCCCGGACCGCGATCTCGGTCTTTCCATAGCCGACGTCGCCCGAGACGAGGCGGTCCATGGGGATCTCGCGTTCCATGTCGGCCTTGACCTCGTTGATGGTGGTGAGCTGGTCCGGCGTCTCCACATACGGGAAGGCCTCCTCAAGCTCCCGCTGCCACGGCGTGTCCGGAGCGAAGGCATGCCCGCGCGAGGCCATCCGGGCGGAGTACAGCCTGATGAGCTCACCCGCGATTTCCTTGACTGCCTTACGGGCCTTGGACTTGGTGCTCGCCCAGTCCGCTCCGCCCATCTTGCTCAACGACGGCGTGTCGCCCCCGACGTAGCGGGTCACCTGGTCCAGCTGGTCCGTCGGCACGAATAGCCGGTCGCCGGGGGCACCGCGCTTGGACGCCGCGTACTCGAGTACGAGGTACTCGCGAAGACCGGTGTCTCCCCCGGAGGGACCGGCAGAGGAGCCCGCCACCTTGCGCTGGATCAGCTCCACGAACTTCCCGATTCCATGTTGTTCATGGACCACGAAGTCACCGGCGTGCAGCTGGAGGGGATCGACCGCGTTGCGCCTCTTCGAGGGCATACGCCGCATGTCCTTCGTGGACCCGGCCGAGGTGCGGCCCAAGAGGTCCGCTTCCGTCAGCAGCCCCAGTTTGAGGCCGTCGAGGACAAAGCCGCGTCCGACGGCGGCAGTGGTCACCTCGATGATTCCGGCCTGGGGTTCGTGGGCCAGGGAGTCGACGCGGGAGCATGGGATATCGGCATCGTGGAACAACTCGGCGAGACGCTGGGCGGGCCCGGGCCCGTCCGTCGCCACCACGATGCGCCATTGGTCCCGCACGTGGGAGCCGATGAATTCGAGCATCTCCGCGACGTCGCCTTGGTAGCCGCGCGGTTCACGGGCGTGCAGGTTGAGGACGTCGATGTCGAGGACCAGTTCTTCGTCCGTGGCCAAGGACGTGATGGACCACCAGGAAACCCCGTGGGCCAGCGCCGCGCTCCGGGTGTCCGTCAAGGATTGGAAGCTGGCCGTTTGCAGCGCTGAAGCGGCTTGGGAGCCCAGGACCGAGTCGAGATCGAGGGGCGCCGACCCGCCGTCGGACGCTGTGGACCACGCCGCTTCGAGGAACTCTTCGTTGGTGGCAGCGAGGTCATGCGCGCGGGTGCGGACCTTCTCCGGTTCGATGACCACACCGATGGAACCTGCCGGCAGCTGGTCCACGAAAGGCACCATCGCGTCCACCAAAACGGGAGCCAGGGACTCCATGCCCTCGACGGCGATGCCGCCCGCGATCTTTTCCAGCATGTCCGCTGCGGCGGGCATCTCGGTCTTGAGCTTCGCGGCCCGGGACATGACCGACGGCGTGATGAGGATTTCCCGGCAAGGCGGGGCGTGCAATTCGCTCGGGTGGCGCACGCTCGGTCCGGAGAGCGAACGCTGGTCTGCCACGGCGAACCAGCGCATCTGGTCCACCTCGTCGCCGAAGAATTCCACCCTGATCGGGTGGTCCTCGGTGGGTGGAAAAACGTCCAAAATTCCGCCCCTGACGGCGAATTCACCACGGTGGGTAACCATGTCCACCCTCGAATAGGCAGCGTCGGCAAGGCTGCGTACCACGTCGCTGAAGGGCATTTCCTGCCCCACCTTCAATGTCACCGGGACCAGTTCTCCCAGGCCCTCGACCACTGGCTGGACCACTGCGCGAACCGGCGCCACGACCACCCGCAGGGGCCCCGCCGTCGAGCTCTCCGGGTGGGCCAGGCGGCGCAAAACCGCGAGCCTGCGGCCCACCGTATCCGAGCGCGGGGAGAGCCGTTCGTGCGGCAGGGTTTCCCAGCTGGGGAAGGCGGCCACCGAGTCCGCGGGGAGATAGGCAGCCAAGGCCGCTGTGAGGTCCTCGGCTTCTCGACCCGTGGCCGTCACGGCCAACACCACAGCGCTGGCTTCAAGATCCTGGGAGGCGAGGCCGTCGGCCATTTCCGCGAGCAGCGCGGCCCTCAAGCCGGCGGGGGCGCTGATCTGGTAGTCAGCGCTGCGTTCGCCGAAGGCCCGCGAGGCCTCGGGCCTGACCCGCGCGAACGTCCGGTCCTCACCCAGGGCACGCCGCAATCCATCAAGGGATGCGACAGTGCCGGCGGGGCTGATTCCGGAGTTGACCGCTGACGGTTGGCCTTTGGGGCTCATGGTTGGCACTCCTCGGAAGAGGGAAGTCGGATAGGGAAGGCAGCACGAAAACCCGAAATTCTCTCGAATCCCGGGGCGTTCCTAGCCTACCCCGCCCACACCGTAGGATGTTTGGGAGCCGCAAGAGCTTTCAACCGAGATATTCACGGAGGACCCCCATGGCCCTGAACGCATCCACCACCCTGGCCTACAGCGTCGACCGCGTAGCCGCCACTTTCATCGACGAAGACTTCCTGCGCCACACGAGCGAGTATGTCGGCGGCACGTTGGAATCATTCAAGATCGACGGCGACGTCGCCGGCGCCTTCACCACCATAACGGTGCGCACCCTGCCCACCACGCGCCTCCCGGAGATCGCCCGCAAGTTCGTGGGCGAGAAGCTCACCGTCACCCAGACCGAGAAGTGGGACGCCCCGACGGCCGATGGTTCCCGGACGAGCAACATCTCCCTGAAGATCTCCGGCGCCCCGCTGGATGTCACCGCGGTGCAGAGCCTGGTGGCCGACGGCGGCAACACCCGCGTCGAGCTCGAAGGTGCCGTCACGTCGTCGGTTCCGTTCCTCGGCGGCAAAATCGCCGACGCAGCCGAACCGATGGTGGGCAAGGCCTTGAACATACAGTCCCAGCAGGCCCAGGCCTGGCTCGAAAGCCACTAGCGTGCAGCTGGCAGCCGGGCTGTCGATTGTGCTGATCATCGCGGGTGCGTGGTCCTTGATCGTTTGGCCGCAGTTCCTGCGCCGCGTCATGGCAGACTCGCGCGCCCGCGACGCCAACGGGAAAGCCACGAAGTTCCTCACTGTCCACGTTGTGTTGGTCGCCATCTCGATGGTGCTCGGACTCGCGACCGCGGTCATAGGGATCACGGCGCTCCTCACCTAACGCTCCTTCCGGGCCCAACTAACTCGCATTTGTTGTCGTTTTGACGCCTCATAACGACAACAAATGCGAGTTAGTTGGGGCGGTCCGGCGGGGTGGGTGCGCCTTCCGCTAAAATGGAATACAGGTGCGCCGGGAAGTCTGGTCGGCAACAGTTTTGTCGACCCCACACTCCCCAAGGAGCCACATGGCGAACCGCCCGCACCCCGCTGCCCCTTCGAAGGTTTTCAGCCGCTCCAGCTTTCCCGAGTACCAACGGATCCTGGCTATTCTCCGCACTGAAACAGTTGGTGGCGCACTTTTGCTCGCCGCCACGGTGGCCGCGCTAGTCTGGGCAAATTCACCCCTTGCCAATGGCTACTTCGCACTGCGCGATGTCAAGATCGGCTACGCTCCCTGGCATCTGGAATTGAGCTTGGGCCACTGGGCCTCGGACGGGCTCTTGGCCGTTTTCTTCTTCATCGCGGGGCTGGAGCTCAAGCGTGAATTCGTGGCAGGGGAACTGCGGAAGCCAGCAAAAGCGATCGTCCCGGTGGCGGCAGCGGTGGGCGGCGTGGTCCTTCCCGCGCTCCTCTACGTGGTCATCAACTTCGGCTCGGGCGCGGAAACACTCAAGGGTTGGGCCATTCCGACAGCCACTGACATCGCCTTCGCTTTGGCCGTCCTGGCGGTCATCAACACACATTTGCCTGCGGCGTTGCGGACCTTCCTGCTGACACTTGCAGTGGTGGATGACTTGATTGCCATCGGCATCATCGCGTTCTTCTACTCAAGCGGCCTCGAGCCCCTCATGCTCCTGGCGGCCGCCGTGCCGCTTGCCCTCTTTGCGTTTCTGGTCCAGAAGCGTGTCCGCAGCTGGTACCTCCTCCTCCCCCTGGCAGCAGCCACGTGGGCCTTCGTCCATGCCTCGGGAATCCACGCCACCGTCGCCGGGGTCCTGCTCGGATTCGCCGTGCCCGTCGTGGCCTCAGGCAAGAAGGGCGAGCCTGCGGCCGGCCTCGCCGAAAGCTTCGAACACCGCTTACGTCCCTTCTCCGCCGGCTTTGCCGTACCCGTTTTCGCGTTCTTCTCCGCCGGCGTGGCCTTGGGCGGCGCCGAGGGACTGGGAGCTGCCCTGCGCGACCCGGTAGCCATAGGGATTATCTTGGCCCTCGTGGCAGGCAAGACGGCAGGAGTCTTCGGCACCACATTCCTCATCACCAAGACCACCCGGGCGCGGCTGGATGACGGCCTGGCCTGGATCGACATCGCTGGGCTCGCCATGCTGGCGGGCGTCGGGTTCACCGTGTCCCTCCTGATCGCCGAGCTGGGCTTCGGCAGCGGGTCCCCGCACGATGACCACGCGAAAGTGGCCATCCTCGCCGGTTCCCTCGCCGCGGCGGTGCTCGCCGCCGTCGTGCTCAAAGCCCGCAACCGGCACTACCGCAACGTGGCGTGGGAGGAACAAAGAGACGACGACGGCGATGGCGTGCCTGACGTTTTTATCCGCGCGTGACGTGCCGGGGCGGCATACGAGTAGCCCCCATTTTAATTGGAGTAATGCCGCTTTCAAGTGGGGTGGTTGGCACGCTGTTTGGGCGGTATCGGCAGGAATACCTTGCTGCTATGGACGCGAATAGTATGGAACGAGTGTGGCATGGGGCCCACAGGAAAGCCCAAGAGAAGAAGAACTGGTCATTGATCTATGTTTGGGCAATTCTCGGTATCATGTCGATTTCGGTGCTCATCGCAGCGGTACCCAAATGATGCGATGACTAGGCCAACGGTACAAAAAAGCTCGGACCGGTTTTTCGGGTCCGAGCTTTTCTTTGCCTCGTACATTTCCCAACGTATATATAGGCGGCCGTGAACGCCGCAGCATGGCCGCGTTGAAGAATTCGGCCCTTACTGCACGAATCCCGCGACGGCGGCAAGAATTGTCGCGGCTACGAGGGCCAGCAACATTCCCACAACCACGAATTCCGCCCGGCGGACCCGGTGCTGGCTCTGGCGCCATTCGCGCCGGCTCTCCAAGGTAATCATGCTTCGAGGCTAAGTCCGGATGACTGCCCGAAATAGAGTGGACGGTACTCGACCTCGAACCACCCGCATTAGAGAGCCTGGGACACCCCTTGGCTCGCCTCAGCCTGGCGCAGCGCGTCCTCCGCAGCAACCCAAGCGAGCATGGCGCACTTTACCCGGGCAGGATATTTGGCAACGCCGGCCAGCGCGGCAGCGTCCTGGAGCAGTTCCTCATCCGCTTCCAGCTTGCCGCGCGAACGCATCAATTCCCGGAAATGATCGATCGTGTGGCGAAGGGTCCCCGGGGACATGCCCGGTGCCAATTCACTGAGTATGGACGCCGACGCCATCGAAATTGCGCAGCCGTCACCGTCCCAATGGATTCCCGTGACAGCTTGCCCGTCTCCGGCGGTGCCGAGACTCAGCCGGAGGGTGATTTCGTCACCGCAAATGGGATTGAGCTGGTGGCTCTGACCTGTGTGGCTCTGACCTGTGGCGGGGTCGCCCGTTCCGTCGGCCGGAAGCTTGGCAAGGTCTCCGCCGCTGCGGGCCTTGGAATGCTCGAGGATCAGCTGCTGATACAGGGAATCCAGGCCGCTCATGATGCGGCTCCGGCAGCGGTTACCCCGAAGTAAGGCCTGACCTGGGCAACGGCCTCCACCAGAAGGTCGACTTCCTCGAATGTGGTGTAGAGGTAGGTACTGGCCCGCGTGGAGGCGCTCAGACCCAGCCTGCGGTGCAAGGGCTGGGCACAATGGTGGCCCACGCGGACAGCGATGCCCAGGTCGTCGAGGTACTGCCCGACGTCGTGAGCGTGCACTCCTCCGACATCGAACGCGGCAAGACCGGTCCGTTCTTCCCCCGGCCGGGGGCCCAGCACACGGACCCCCTCGATGGCGCTGAGGCCCGTAACAAGCCGTTGGCCGAGCTCCGCCTCACGAAGGGCGATCCGCTGCATTCCCGTTTCGCTAAGGTAGTTCGCTGCGGCGGCGAGGGCGACAGCCTGCGAAATAGGCTGGGTTCCGGCCTCGAAACGCTGCGGGGCAGGCAGGTATTGGGCTTCCTCCATGGTCACGGTGGTGATCATGGAACCGCCGGTCAAGAACGGGGGCATGGCATTGAGCAGTTCGCTGCGGCCATAAACCGCGCCGATTCCCGTGGGACCCAGCATTTTGTGGCCGGAGAACACGGCGAAGTCCACGTCCATGGCCTTGAAGTCCAAAGGGAGGTGCGGAGCGGACTGGCAGGCGTCAAGGACCACCAACGCGCCTACTTGCCGCGCCATTCCGACCAACACGTCAACGGGGTTGATGTTCCCGAGCACGTTGGAAGTGTGGGTGAAGGCCAGGATCCGGGTGCGCGAGGTCATGAGGCGTGCTGCTTCCTCGAGACGCAGCGCACCGGTTCCGTCGAGGGGAATGTACTTTAGGCTCGCTCCGGTCCGCCGGCACAGTTCCTGCCACGGGATCAGGTTGGCGTGGTGTTCCATTTCGGTGACAAGCACTTCGTCGCCCGGCTTGAGGGCGAAGCGCCCGGCTTCCCCGCCCACCGGGCCCACGCTGGCGTTCGAAAACGAATAGGCCAGGAGGTTCAGCCCTGCGGTGGCGTTGGCGGTCCAGATCAATTCATCGTCCTGCACGCCCACAAAACGGGCCACGGTGGCACGCGCGTCTTCGAAGGCGTCCGTGGCCTCTACCGCAAGGTGGTGCGCGCCGCGATGGACGGCTGAGTTCCGCTGTTCATAGAATTCCTGTTCAGCCTCAAGCACGCTCCGGGGGTTCTGCGAGGTCGCGCCCGAATCCAGGTAGACCAGCGGTTTGCCATTGATTTCCTGCCCAAGAACGGGGAAGTCGTTGCGGATGCGACGGACTTCATCGTCGTCGAGTGCGGAAACCTGGGCATCTCCCCACGCGGGGGTGGAAACCATTGTCAAAACCGGTGCTCCTCGTTAGGACTACGTGGCAATCGCCAGCGGCTGACCGCCAGAAGTGGCGGCGTCACCTAGTAATTGTCCCACTAATCGGCTTCTCTGCCTTCATCCGCGGAGCGTTGGCCCTACTCCTCCGGCTTCGCCAACTCATCCCACAGTTCGGAAAGCTTCTGCCTACGTGACACTCCGAGCTTGCCGTAAACCCGCTGCAGGTGGGCGTTGACCGTGTTCACGGCGATACCCAATCGGGCAGCCACCTCCGCGCTGCTTAGGCCTGAGGCCACTAAGGCAGTCACTTCGCGTTCGCGCTGGGAAAGTTTGACGACGCCGGGAAGGACCGAGGACCCGGCCTCCGGACTGGCCGGGCGGGGCTCGTCGAAAACGAAAGCCTCCTCCTCGTCTGACCCTTGCTGAGGTTCACCTATGCTGAGCTGTCCTGTTCCCATTTCCTGTCCTGCTTCCTGTCCCGACGGCATGCCGGACTCGACGCTCCACACCAGCTCGGACACTCCGGCCCCCAGCTGTCGGTCTCCCCGGCTGCCGGTACGGGCCGCCAGGCCGAGATTCAACATTTCAAGCGCCCGGTGCCCCTTCTTGGCGGCAGACCCGGCAAGTTGGAGCAGTTTCCGGTGCGAGTGCTCAGCGCCAATCAGCACCGACCGGGCGGCGGACGAATAGCTTTCGGCTAGCTGCGAGGCAAGATAGTTCCCTCCGGTGGACCTCGAATCGTAGGCCGCCAGTGCTCGGCGTACCTGATTGACGTCGCCCAGCAACCACGAAGCCGCGGCAAGTCCGCCGAGGGCCGGGGGGAGGAGCCCTTCAGGGTCGGCTTCATCCAGCCGGGCCTTGGCTTGCCGGAACTGTTCACATGCCAGTTCCAGGCTCCCCTGCCTGGCAAGTACGAGTGCCCTGTAGAGATGCGCAGACCCGCCGAAATAGCTCATCCGGTTGCTGAAGCTTGAACTGCCGGCGCAGAACATTTCCGGGCCACCCCATTGCCCGCGCCAGATCAGATTGGACCCGTGGATCGTCAGCACAGTGGAGTGGAAGTCCACGGGGCACCGTGGCAGCCGCCCCACGGCTTCAAGGGCCAGCGTGGAAAGAGCGACGGCGTCCGCGAACCGTCCGCTGACGGCCAGCCCTTGGGAGACAAGCGCCATCAACAGCACGCTAGCCTGGGTGGGCGGTGGTGGATGGCCCTCAGTACGCATTCCAGGATCAACCAATTGGCTATGGGCAAGCCTTTGGAACAGCTCACCGTTGGCTGAAGGCCAGCTACCGTTCTGGGCGTCCAGATACAGCTGGAGAACGTCCAGTTCGTCCCGGACTGCAGACTCGCCAAGATGGGCTGGCTCGCCCGGTTGGATGCCGACGGCGGCAGCCTCCAGCCGCCGTCGGGCATCCTGGAGGACCGCCTGCAGGACACTCGCCCCGGGCGATGTCGGCAAAAGGGCATGCAGCAGAAGCCATACCGCGTGGGCGAAGTCCACGGTCAGGACGTCCGGGGTGTTTGCCACCAAACCCTTCAGGACCGTCACCGCCCCGGGGAAATCCCTTGTCTGGTAAAGCGCCCGTGCCAGTTCCACGCCGGCAACCAGTTCGAGCTCCGGTGCCCGCACCGCTTCCGCGGCCCGCCGGGCCCTCCGATTGTCGTGGATATCGTTTGCGGTAATGGCCACGGTCAAAAGATCAGCGTCGGGCACCGGCAGACCGCTTGCCTGTTCAAGGTCCACTCGACGGAACAGCGTCCAGAGCGAGTCATCAGCAACGGGTGAGCTCGTCGCGTAGATGCTCCGTCGAAGTTCGAGGATCCGTTCAGGTCCCAGCTGCTGCCGGGCCAGCCGCGCTTCGATGGCGTGGCTGAGGGTTGCCGTCTC
This sequence comes from Arthrobacter sp. FW306-2-2C-D06B, assembly GCF_021789175.1. Lineage (NCBI taxonomy): Bacteria > Bacillati > Actinomycetota > Actinomycetes > Micrococcales > Micrococcaceae > Arthrobacter > Arthrobacter sp. FW306-2-2C-D06B. The sequence goes on along the minus strand of NZ_CP084560.1, from coordinate 1,375,703 downwards.
CTGGCCGTCGTTCGGGACTCGGATCGTTCCGTCGGCCCGCAGCGCTTCGATCGCCCGCTTTTGGCCAAGTTGTTCAAGGACGGCCAGCGGTACTGGCTCCCCCACTGCCAGGATGTCCACGACTTGCCGCTGTGGTACGGAATAGCCCTCAAGCCGGTGGCGGGTCAGCTCGAGCGCTTGCGAGCCGTCCAGGCGGATCGGTCCGGACAACATCCACGAATCGGCCTGCTCCACGATCTCGCCACGCGCAGCGGCTTCGTCCAGCAGCAACTTCGCGGTCTGCAGGTTTCCTCCGGTGAGGGCATGGATGTCCCGGACCAGGCTGCGGGCAGCGCGTCCGCCGAGGCGATCATCAAGGAATTCGCGGAGCTGCTCCTGCGTGAGATCGTCCAGCGTCACCACGGACAGCTGCCGCGAAACCACGGATTCCATGAGTTCCATCCGCAAGGGACGGTCCGAGCGGTGGGTGGCAATCAGGCGGATGTCCGGTTCAACAAGCAACTGGCTCAGGAGCCAAAGAGACATGTCATCCAGGAAATCTATGTTGTCCAGGACCAGCAAGGCAGCGGATCCGGGTGTCGCTGCGCCACGCACTGCCTTGCGGCAAGCCGCCACGATGGAACCCGGCCGCACCTTGGCCCTGGCCGGCAGATCCGGAACAAGTGCCATGGCGATTCCAAACGGAATGTCCGCGAATGACTCCGAGACGTTGTGGGCGATCACGCTGAATGAACCGCTCAGCACTGAAGCCGCTGCGTCCAAGAGGGTGGTCATTCCGGAGCCCCCCGGCCCCGAGATGACTATCCCGCCCGGTTCCGGCCCTGACAAGGCAATGACAATCTCCTGGAGCTCCGCTGCCCGAATGATCGGGGGCGGGGTGTGGGTCCCTTCGGTATCGTCCATGGTCCTGTCTCATCATCGGGCCGCCGGACACACGTTCCTGACGGCAGTGGCACGGACCGGTGTCATTTCCACACGTTACCTTCGGGTTTCAGTCCTGGATTGAGTGGTAACTACTTGGTTTTCCGGGGCTACTTGCACGAACCATCCCGGCTCCACGGAGCCTCCCCGCGAGGTACCAAGGGCCCGTTTCCAGCCCGGCATTCCCGCCGGATTTACCTCCTCTGTTACCGCTCCGTGATCTGACTGTGTAAGCTGGTGCCGCAAGAGTAAGTTCCGGCTGGCTACTTCTGGGGAGTTGAAGCGCAGCCGATTTTCCCGACAACTCTGTCGTGCACGCCATTTGGCCGTGTACGGCACTGCGGCGTGTTCAGCTGCAGTTCGCCCTATCCATTGCCCAGGTCTCGTATGTCTATGTCCCCAACAGATATGTCACCCAAAATATGAAACACCTGTTCACAGCACTCGTCGCCGTGGCGCTCCTTGCCTTCGGCGGGTTCGCCACCATCTCAGCTGTCCAGTCATCACACAAATCCTCCTATCAGGCCGGCGACCGCAGTTCATATTCGCGGCCGAGCTCATCGCCTTCCGCTTCATCCGCGCCAACGCGGACCGCCACGCCGGCACCGACGCCGACGCCGACGCCCAGCAATGTTCCGGCCGCGGCGCCGTCGAGCACTCCCGCTCCAGCCGCACCGGCTCCAGCCGCAACAGCCGCCGGCGCGCCCGCACCAACGGCAGCGCCCCTGCCCGTCACGGGAACTTATCCCCTGCACACCAACATCGTGAGCACCACCTTCTGGGTCGGCGAGATCTTCAACGCCAGCCTCTCGGACGGCTCCCAGGTCTGCTCCACTTACAACGGCCAGTGGGCTTTGCAGCACACCGGCGTCAACATGGGAACCACTCCGTCCAGCGCGAGCGGTTGCCCAGGCAGCACCTACGGCGGTTGTGACGGAGTCAGTTCCGGCACCGGCACGAGCTTCCAGTGCGCCACGGAACAGCGCGTAGCCAGCAACGGGTACTTCCCGCTGCACCAGGCCAAGCCTTTGCAGAACCCGTTCTACTTGGATCTGCCTTACGACGACGTCAATGACAGCGTCGCTTTCGCCGAGCGTTGCAAAGTGATTCCGTGGGCAGCAGCGGACAACGCCAAAACAGGCGTCAACCACTGCGCGGATTCGAGCTACAGCTACATGAAGAACGCATGGGTCCAGATCACCGGCCCGAACGGCGGCGTTTGCTACGGACAAGTTGAAGATGCCGGCCCCTCCAGCGGTTCGCTCTACCACGATTCCGCCTACGTGTTCGGTGCGAACAACGCCCGTCCCGCCAACAAGTCCTTCTCGGGCGACCCGAGCCAGGGTGCAGGCATGGACGTTTCCCCTGCCCTGAACGGTTGCCTCGGTTTCGCCGAGCTAAATGGCGACAATGACCATGTATCGTGGCGTTTCGTTGATCGCGCCAGCGTGCCCGCCGGTCCGTGGCTCAACGTTGTCACCACTTCGGGAGTTGCCAACTAATATCGCGGGACCTGCGGGTCCGCAGGACGCTACGCCCTCCGGGAGCGTCGGACGCCCATGCCACACAGCCGCAATGGCTGCCTGGCATGGGCGTCCGCATGTCCGCTTACGAGGCCAACGACTGTGCCCTAGCCTGTCCGCACTACGGAAGGCCCCGGCGTCGCGATTTCCTGGGGTTGGCGTTGGATCCGCCGGACGGGACTGACCCAGACTCCCGAGGAATTCGACGAGTACGCCCTGGGCAAGACCTGGAGGCAGATGACCGCGTCCAGGATCCGCATCAGCGGAAAGAAGGGCGCCATCAACAGAAAGCGCGGGTTGCGCATCGAAACAGCGGCAAGGACTGTCAGGAAGAGGTCCGGCAGGAAGACTCCGATGAGAACGTCCTGAGGCCGAAGAACGCCCGACAGGAAGATAAAAACTTCCGATCGATTGCCAAAAATCCACACTTCGACCGCAGCGAGGGAAGATAGCAGGAATGCCGGCACCAGAAGCACGAAGAAGAGGCAGCTGGCTACGAGCTCAACAATGTACAGTCCCAGGACAAACCAGAATCTGCTGAACTGCAGGCCGTGCCGCCTGACGGTCTGCCAGAAACCAAGTATCCACCGCCGCACCTGCTTGATGTAGTCCTTCAGGTTGTCCGGATCCTGGGTGTACGCAACAGCCGCGGAGGGATGGAACGCGATCCGTCCCAGTTTCTTCGCATGGATTTCAAACGTCATATTGAAGTCTTCGATCACCAGTCCGGGCGCCAGGACCTCTATCTTTGCGAGCGCGCTGGTTCTGTACATGCTGGCAAATCCAGGCACAATGGAGACGACATTGGCGCCCTGCGCTGCCTGGCCATACTTGAGCAGCAGTTGGACCACAATGTACAAACGCTCCCGGTACGCCACCAGGAAGCGGCCGATCGCCGTCGGAGGCGCCGGGCTCATGATCGACTTGGCGCGTCCCGCGACGGCGACCACGGTGGGATCGTCAAACAACGGCAGCCCGGTTTCGAGGTAGTCCGGCGTCGGGCGGGTGTCTGCGTCCAGGAGCATGACGACCTTGAACCGCCTACACAGATCGAAATGGGCGATGCCCGCGGCGAGTGCGCCTGCCTTGCCACGGTTCGGTTCGAGGTCAAGGACCTTCACACCTGCGGCCCGCGCAATGGCGGCCGTGTCATCAGTGGACATGTCCGAAACGACGTGGATGTTGCGTCGCGGGACCAAAGCGGACGCAGCGAGGATTGTCTCCCTGATGACCAAAGCCTCGTTGTGTGCGGCCACGAGGACCGCGACGTTCGCCGCGTAGATCCGCACCCCCTTCGAACGATGGCGGGCCCGTTGACGTCGAGGGATCGGCACCTTGCCGCCGCGCAGCAGGGCGATCCACCTGCGGATCCGGGAGGACAACCCCTGGACCCGCCACCACTCCTCACCGGTCAGGCGGACCAGCCCGGCAATCGACCAAAAGATCGTGCTTACCCCCAGAACCAAAAAGATCGAAAGAACTATCACGGCGACGGAGCTCCCACTGTGTCGTACATTTCGTAATCATCGGTAGCAAGCTGGCCATCGCTGAAGAGGTTCATTCCAAAGCTGATGGCCTCGGCTCCTGCCGGAACGGGCGGCGTATCCCAGATCGCCTGCTCATAACTGGTGTTGGCCGCGAACCACGGACTGGCCGTCCAGTAGGTCCACGTGCCCAGCTTGTTGCGGTAATACAGTTCGAACTGGGTCTTTGCAGTGGACTGGTACCACGCCCTGAGCGAATAGCTGTGGCCGGCGCTCACGCTCGGAGCGCACGCTCCCAGATCGAGGACGGGAAGCAGTTTCGCGTCACCGGACGAATATTCGCTCACGTCCAGGCGACGGGCCACCGCACCACTGTGTCCCGGAGTCAAGGTGCTCAGGACCACGGCATTCTTGCCATAGGACGATACCTGCCAGCATTGCGGCAAGCCATACTTTCCAGCGGTTTCCAGCCCCGGATTCCGAAGTGCGTTCTTCCCAGGTGCTGCCGGCGCCGCCGCAGGACCGTCCACCACGGGTTTCGCCACGCCGCCGATCACGTCATGTACCGTCCGCACAGCCATGGTCCCTTGTTGGGTCCTGGCCGCCAGCCAAGTGGCGAATTGTTCGAACAACGCGGGGCTGATAGAGCGGAGACTGCCGCTGCTGTCGATGTCGTAGAAGGTCAACTGCAGCCAGCCCCCGGCCTTTTCGGCCTGCGTTACTGTCGCCTCAAGGTCGGCCAATGTCCACTTGCTGCCGACCTCCGATGTTGCCTTTGTCCGGAACAGGTCGGCTGGGCGGACAGTTTCCGCGGCCGCGCAGCCCGTGCAGTCGATCGGGGTGGTTATCTCACCGAGTCCACGCGCGCTGTTGTAGCCGCATCCGGCGACCTGTTCTTCCGACTTCGGCGTTGAAGCCGCAAATGGATAGGCAAAAGAGGTGACCTTGAAGCCCCAATCCGTGAGGTTCACCCGATCGTTGCAGATCTGCCTCGAGGCTTCGTCCGGCTCTATCGAGGTCACATCGGCAAGGGTGACCGTATGGCCACCGATTTCATTCTGATCAGCGGCCAAGCTGTGGAGATTGTCCGTTGTCATGTAGTCAGGCGCGCCAACAAAGCCGGAGTCGATGAAAAAGGTGCCCCGGAGGCCGTGGTCCTTCAAGATGCGGGCCGCCTCCATCTGGCTTGACCGGCCCGCATCAAACGTCAGGCTGACGGATGAGAGCGGGGCGGCAGAAGGTGTGGGGTTGGCGGTCCCGGATGCGGAGGGAGCCTGGCTTCCGTTGATCAGCGATGTGGCGCCCGTCAACAAGAGCAGCACCGACACCCAAGAGGCAGCCCATAGGCCTACCCGCTTCCTCGACGTGCGGAGCGGGCCGGATGCGATGCCCTTCCCCCGGGGACTCATCGCCAACCCGCGCTGCCGCGGTTCCTGAAGGGGCCGGTGGCGACTGGGGGAAGCCTCGGTCTCAAAGGCTTATTCACCACCGGCCCCCGCTCAGGGGCCCTCTCTATGAGGGCGCGCTGCCGTCCGGCAGCGCCGTCACTCGGCGCAGGATCGATGGGAGGGACCGTGCTGAATCCCCCAAGAGCAGGCTCGAACTCCAGGTAAACGCCTTCTCGGATAAATCCGCCGCGTCCTGTTGCCGCTCGGACCAGAGCGTCCGTTTCCATTGTGAGACCTGTCTTTCCCCCGTTGCCCTCCACCAACTGACACCATCAGCGTATGAATTGCGGCGGCGACGGACACGAGTAGGCTCTACCCGTCTTTACACTCAACCTTGACGTCCGGACAGCGCCACTACTCGTGCGCTTCGCGCGAAAAACACCGGGATCAAAACCCCGGGCGGGGCAGGGGCGAATCCGATCTGTTCGTGGTCAAATGGTGCAATCAGGGCAGTCGGAGTTTAAGGATGGCGGAAGAGCGTGTCCAGGAAGCAGGGAGGCGGCACGTCCGTTTCGGCTGAGGCGGGCGGCGTGCGCGATACCCGCCGCCCGCCACCGCCGGCCGATGGACCTCTCCGCCGGCTGTCAGGTTTCGCCCGGGCCTGCATTGCCGCAGTCCTTGTGGTGCTGGGGATGGGAGGAATCCTCGTGTGGCGGTTTACTACGGACGCAAACGGTTCCCTCGAGCCCCCGTGGTTTTCCGGCTATGTCGACGTCACCGTGGTCCCTCAGTACGCTTTCGAGTCACCCGTGGGCGAGGGCACCAAGAATGTCACGCTGGCGTTCGTGGTGGCAATGGCTGGACAAGCCTGCACACCGAGTTGGGGCAGCACGTACAGTCTCGATGCTGCGAAGACTTCGCTCAAGCTCGAAGAGCGTATCGCCAAGCTGAGGTCGAACGGCGGTGCCTTCGCTGTGTCTTTCGGCGGCTCGGTGAACAGTGAGCTCGCCAACTCCTGCCAGAATGCAACAGATCTGGAAAGGGCCTACCGGGCCGTGTTGGAGCGCTACAACCCCGCAACTATCGACTTTGACATCGAGGGCGACAACCTGGCGGACAGCGCAGCCTGGCAGCGCCGAGCCGCAGCCATCGCTGCCCTCCAGAAGGAGCGGATCAAGGAAGGGCACGCCCTTTCAATCTGGCTGACCCTTCCGGTCACCCCGCAAGGGCTGACCGACGCCGGAACATCAGCTGTTGACCAGATGCTCGCCGCCGGCGTCCAGCTCTCCGGGGTCAACATCATGACCATGAACTACGGTTCAAGCCGGAGTCAATCGCAGAGCATGCTCGATGCCGGAACCTCGGCGGCCCAGTCCACCCACGATCAGCTCAGCATCATCTATCAGCGCGCAGGAACGACCCTTAACAGCGAACAGATCTGGGGAAAGATGGGATTGACCCCCATGATCGGCCGGAACGATCTCCCAGGCGAGATATTCGACCTCGATGCGGCTCGCGGATTGGACTCCTTCGCCATCAGCAAGGGAGTTCAACGAGTGTCCATGTGGTCCTTGAACCGGGACGTGTCGTGCCCGCAGGACACCCCTGAGGATCCGGCCAGCCACGTGTGTAGCGGGATCGATCAAGGAACCCAACGCTTCTCCGACTTGTTGAGTGCGGGATTCCACGCCAAACTGCCTTGACCCCGCCGATTAACAGGCGGTCATGCCTGGCTTGGACGTTCCGCCCTGTTCTGGTCCTTGGCTTCGGCCGGGCGGGCAAGGTGCTTCCCGTTGCCGTGTCGAAACAGCTTCTTAAGCCACTGCATGACTACCTCCAGTTTTCGAGGGACTGCCCATACCGGATTGCTTGGACGGCCCCGGCGGCCGGTGCTACTTCACTTGGCTGGACGTGACGATTTTCAGCCACGGTCCCGCGGGAACCTGGTCCCGCGGCACGAACTGCCAGTCGACTTTGTCCGACTCGCCGTCAAGCTCGGAGAAGCCAAGGCACCCGTTAAGCGCAGGCGAGACATCCATTCCGGCTCCGTTGAAGTTCTTGTTGACTGGACGTGCATCATTGGAGCCGAAAACATAATTTTTGTCGTGATATTGCCCCGGACCGGCATCTTCAATCTGTCCGTAGCATTCGCGATTGCCCATCCGGATCCTGACCCACTGGTTCTTCATGTAGCTGAAGGAACGGTTCTGGGCGTTGCCCGCGAAACCTGGATCGTTGGCCCACGGAATGACGCTGGCCCGTTCGGCGAACGCGGTGGGATCGTTGACGTCATCGTAGGGAAGATCGAGGTAGAACGGGTTCTCCTTCGGAGTCATGCTGGTGGGCGCGTATCCTTTGGCCTGCGTTCTCGCCTCGGTCTTGCAGCCGTTCGTCACGACGCCGTCACAACCTCCGTAGCTCTGCATCCATTGGGAATCGTATGTCGACATCACTTGGCTCCCATCTGCCGCCTTGGGATCAAAGATCTCGCCAACCCAGAAAGTCGTGGACACGATCCCGGTGTGCCAGGGATACCGGCCGGCTGTCGCGGCTGATTGTGTCGGACCCGGGGACGGACCTGGACCGGTGCAGGCCGCCGTCAGCAGGGCCAGGACCGCAAGGACAGACACTCCGCCCCGGTTGTGGCGCCTCGGTCCGGATGCTGGGCGATTCACATCATGCTCCTGGAAAAGGGTTCGTCGGATCTTTCCTTGGACAGGGTCAGGCGACCGGTCAGCGCACACTCCGCGCACCCAGCCGCCTGTCCAAACGATGTAGGCTTTCCTGTCACTCGGTTCAAGATGCGAGGGTGATCTTCCAACCCGCGGGATCCAGGACTTTTGCCGGTTTGTAGTCGGCCGCGACGTTGAGGATGATTTCATCCAAGGTGGTCTTCGGCTCGAAGCCAACAAGCCCGAAGGACTTGCTGTTGTCCGGGACCCGCCGGCGCATGTCTTCGTAGCCTTCCGAGTACGCCTGTTCATAAGGCACCAAGGTGATGGTGCTGCCGCTCCCAAGGAGTTCGACAATCCTCTCGGCCAACGTCAGGATGGAGATCTCGTAGCTACCACCGAGGTTGTACGCATTTCCGTAGGCAAGCGGTTCCTCGGAAATACGGACGATGGCGGGAACGATGTCGCCGACGTAGGAAAAGCACCTGGTCTGGTGGCCGTCTCCGAATACGGTCAGGGGCTCCCCGACGAGCGCCTGCCGCACCAGTCGCGGAACAACCATTCCGTACCGGCCCGTCTGCCGCGGGCCTACCGTGTTGAAGAGCCGCACGATGGCAACCGGCAGCCCGAATTGGCGCCAGTATGCGTGCGCAAATGCTTCGTCAATACCCTTGGCCGCAGCGTACGTCCACCGGGATTTGAGCGCGGATCCCAGGATGCGGTCCGCTTCCTCCGAGAGGCTGTCCGAGGTGTTTTTGCCGTAGATCTCGCTCGTGGATGCCAGCAACAGCGAGGCACCTGATTCCAGGACCGAGTCCAGGACCACTTCGGTGCCGTGGATATTCGTGCGGAGGCTCTCCAACGGGTGGTCGACAATAAGATTCACGCCAACCGCGGCGGCCAGGTGGAAGACCCTGTCGGCACCCGCAACCACCTTGTCCACAGCGTCACGGTCGAGGATCGTACCCTCGATGAAGTGGAAGTTCCTGTGGCCGATGACGCCTTTGAGATTCTCCAAGCGTCCGGTCGACAAGTTGTCCAGCACGGCGACTTCGTCCCCGGCCGCCAACAAGTACTCAACAAGGTGGCTTCCTATGAACCCGGCACCGCCGGTTATTGCTGTTTTCATTACTCCTGCTTCCGTCGAAAACCTGGTGGATCTAGAGCCGGGTTACGTTATCGGCCTTGGGCAAGCGGTACGTCGTGTCCAGGACTGCTGGTGCTCCGGCCAGCCAGCCAAGTTCCATCTGGCTGTGCCTCGTGTGCAGGATCACCAGGTCCGCACCCCAGTCAGCAGGCGATTGCTCGGATTGGAGTGTCCCGCCGTGACCGTCGGGCGCCGTCTGGCACCAAGGATCGGAGAATGCCACTTCCGCCCCGTCGGCGATCAAGGCGGCAATGATTTCCAACGCCGGGGATTCCCGGAGATCTTCGACGTCGGGCTTGTACGCGACCCCGAGCACCATGACGCGGGCACCGGCAATACCGTGGTTGCGGTCCGACAGGATTCGGCGGGCCTTCTCCACCACCTGGTGCGGCCTGCCTGCAATCCCAGCCATCGCTTGCTCGATCACCGGGGCCGTCAATCTGGCTTTGCGTAATTGCCACAGCAGGTAGTGCGGGTCGCACGGTATGCAGTGTCCGCCGACTCCGGGACCGGGGGTGAACGCCATGAAGCCATACGGCTTCGTGGAGGCCGCATCGATGACGTCCATGACTTCCATGTTGAGTTCGTGGCAGATATCAGCGAATTCGTTGGCCAAAGCGATATTGACGGCCCTGAAGGTGTTCTCCACGAGCTTGGTCATTTCGGCGACGTCCGCAGACGGCACAACGTGGACCAGCTTCGTGCTGGCGCTCAGGAGCCGTTCGGCAACTTCGCCGCAGGCCGGGGTCACGCCGCCAACTACCCGGGGCACGTCTTCGTGGGAGAACGAATCCACGCCAGGATTGATGCGCTCGGGCGAGAAGGCCACGAACACGTCACGTCCCGGAATGAGTCCCCTCGCAGCCAAGGGCAGAGCCAGAAGGTCACGCGTGGATCCGACGTAGGTTGTAGAGGTCAGCATCAGCAACTGGCCGGTGGTGGCGAAATCGACCACCGAGGCGCAGGCCGCCCGAAGAATACCGAGGTCCGGAACCAGGTACTCGTCTACGGGGGTGGGAACGCACACAACCACTGCCGCCGCGTGGGCAAGCAACGACAAATCGCTGCTCAGCATGAAGGTCGGGTCCAGCAGCGCGTTGCTGAGCCGTTCCCTGTCGGAGTCCAGAAGATCTGCCCGTTGCTCCCGGATCACGGCCAGGCGGGCGTCGGACACGTCAAGGCCGAGAACACGCCGACCCGAGGCGTTGATGGCCAGGGCCGTGGGCAGGCCGACATAGCCCATGCCTACGATCGCCACGTCGAAAGTAAAAGCCTGGTCCTGTGTGGTTGTCCGTGTTCCCGCGCCCTCCGGCCAAGCTGGTGCCTGCGTGTGCAAGGACTGCGAGCTCCCGCTGGGCTCTGCCTTGAGGGTCTTTACCTTCGTGTTCGGTGCCATGGTCAGTCGACCTCCCGGTGCCTGTTGTCTCCAGTGTGAAAGAAAGCCGGCGGCGAAACGGGACGTGCCCTGGTCTCAGAGGGCACATGACCGCCCGCCGCCGGCTCGATTGTGGGGGTACCCGCCGAATGCGGGAGACCGTTTGCATTGGAGTTGACTTCTCGCCGGATCCCCGGGTGGTTTTCCTGAAGCAAAGAATTCTTCCTGCGTTTCATCTTGAGACCCACTTATCCCCAAATGAGTGGCGGTTGCCATCAGGAAAAGCGTATTAACGAACCCCTAGGGCGGGCGCGAGTGGGCTCTACCCGTCTTTGGATGCGCGGTCCCTTCCGAGGCCATTGACTACCCGTCCGAGCACTTTTAACCACTCGATTCAGTACTCGCTTTTACTCCTCGCGCCCTTTTGTTGGAGAGCACGACGGCGGAAGGCGGCTTCCGGGGAGCGGTCACCCGATCGCAGGGGGCAAGCGAGTCGCGCGGGCGGCTAGCCCACGCCCTGCGTGCCGTGGGCACCGTTCATCAAGTCTTCCCGGTGGCTGATGCCAAGCTTGGCAAACATTCGGTACAAGTGGCCTTCAACGGTGCGCAACGACAGGCCCAAGCTGAGCGCAATGTCCTTGTTGCTCGATCCCGACTGCACGAGCGTTGCGATTTCCTGTTCGCGCCGGGTCAGCTTCTGGAGATCCGGGGAGACTCCTTCAACCGCCGGGCCGGCCTTGTCGAGGGCAGCGGTGCGGCGCTTGAGGAGCCGCTGTCCCTCGAGCTGGCGCGCCTTGTCTCCCCTGCTTTCCAGGATCCGCAGGGCGTGGCTGGCGCAGTCAGCGGCGGCAAGCTCGAGCCCGTCCCTGGCTGCCGAATCACTCAGCTCAATGAGGCGATCCGCGTCCTTGTGCGCGAGGGCAATCCCGACGCTCAAGGCGAACTCCGCAGTGCGGCCTTCGCTGCCCTCGGCTACTGCTATCAGCCGACGCGCCACACTGGGGTCTCCCAGCCTCAGGACCAACATCAGGATTTCTATCTCGGCGCCGATGGCTCCGTCCGCGGCCGCGGAATCCGCAAGGGACATGAGTCTCGCGATCGCTGTTTGCGTTCCGGTATGCTCGGCTCGCGCTACTGCCGCGTGACCCTGTGCCAGCAGCGACGGATGCACGCCTTCCCGCATCAATGCGTCGTATTCGTTTGAGTACGTCATCGCAGTATCCCGGCGTTTCAGGATCGACGCCGCGTACGCGGCGGCAGCAACGGCGTCGGGCAGGTCGCTTCCCATGTCGGAGACACGAAGCATGCTGACCGCTTGGCGAAGCCTTGGCAGCGCCACCCCCAGGTCTCCGCGGCGCAGGTCCACCATTCCCGCAGCCAGGTGGAACATCCCGCCTGAATAGATCAGGGAGTTCGGTGCCTGGGAAACATGGTTCTTGAGGAACGCTTCGAGGACGCCGAACTCGCCTGCCTGTTGCAAGGCAAGGATGTAGCGACGCATCACCATCCCGGCGTACTGGAGGCTCCAGTCGCCGCTCGTGGCGACCATCTCCTGTATCTCCATCAGAATCTGGATGGCGGAAACCGGCCGTCCAGTGACGGCCATGGCCTCTGCGAGGAGGGTGCCCGCGACGAGGCGGGACTCGTCGTCGTCCGTTTCTTTCCAGATCTGGCGGAGCTCACGCTCCGTCTCGATGTGGTGGCCTTCGGTTTGGCGGCCTTCCAGCGAAAGGAGCCTGCTTCCCAGCTTCCCGCGTTCCAGCTCGTCCGGGTCGATGCCCTGACGGGATTCGGCGAGCCTGGCCAGGGCTGCTTCCCATTCGTACGCTGCCTGTTTGATGGCGTTCGGCCCGACGCCTTGTCGCCCGGCAAGCTGGGCCGCCAACATCGATGCCTGCCGGACCGTCCGCGGATCATTTGTCCGATCCACGACCCCTGCAAGCGACGACACCGCGCCCCGGATGTCGCCCCGGTACCATTTGGCCCGCGCCACCTCCACTTGGGCGGACAGCCTCAGGGAAGGATCCTTGATTGCCCCGGCTACCCGTTCCACGTAGCTGGGGATGAACAACCGGTTGGCCAGCTGGGCCGCTTCCAGGATGTCGGAGTCCGGAATCTCGGTGCCGGATTCCAATCCCCAGGAGACGTAGCGCAGCAGTCCGTCCATGGTCTGGGGCTTGGACTCCATGAGGTTCACGATGCGCCGCCGGATGGTCATGCTGTGGGCGGTCGGGACCAGTTGGCGAATCACTTCGCCAACCAGCGGCTGGGCCAGCCGGACATGCCGCTCGGGGTCGGACGCGATCTCGATGAAATGCAGTTCCTGCAGTTCATCCACGGCGCTGGAGTCGCTGGCCTGTTGCACTACATTCAGCGGGACGGGCTCCGCCAGTGCCACGGTCTCCAGGGTCTCACGCTGCGCGGCTCCCAGCATCAGGATCTGGTTCCGGACAAGGTCCATCAAACGCACGCTGGTCCCCCGGAGCTCGCCCGAAAGCATCCAGGCGTCGTTGCGGCAGACCAATTGGCCCAACGATTTTGCGTGCTCGACGAGTTCCAGCAGGAACATCGGGTTTCCGCCGGAGTACTTGCAAAGGACGGCGCTGGTGCCCTGGACGACGGGCGCATCCAAGGCCTGGGCGCAAAGTTGGTTGACTTCCTGCTCGTTGAGCGGCTGCAGGTCGAATCGGTCCACGAGCCCTTCGGACCACATCGAGAAAACCTCCGCCGGCGGCGCGGGATACGGACGGCACAAGAACACGACTTTTGCGGCTTCCGCTGCCGCCAGCTGTGCCAGGACAGCCACGCTGCTGTCATCGATGTGATGTGCGTCTTCCACGATCAGCACGGCCGGGGCCGGATGCGGCTGTCCTGCCGGGTTCAACGCCGCAACTACGGCCCTCAGGACCGACAATGGTTCGTTGATCTGGCTTGGGGTCAAAGCCGTCAGCAAGGGTGCCAAGGCAGCAAACGGCACAGAGGCCAGAGTGGGGCCGGCAAAGACCCTGAACGGGCGGACGCGTTGCCCCAATTCATGGACCACTTCGTTAATCAGTGCCGTCTTGCCGATGCCCGCGTCACCGAAAAGCAGGACCCCGGGACCATTGGCGTCAAGAAGGCAGTCGACGACGGCTGCCATCACGTTGTATCGTCCGACGAGCGCATCGGCCGCAACCACTTCAGTCATTTCGCACCACCTTCGACGTTGCCAAGCGCGAAGCTCAGCTCGGAGCGTTCAACGATTTTCAGCTTGCCGAAGATCTGGTAGAGGTGCCCCTCCACCGTGCGAACTGAAACATGGAGCTTCGCAGCGATACCCTTATTGCTCTCCCGGTTCGCCGCCAGCTTGGCGATCTCCATCTCGCGGGCAGTCAGCTTCAACCCCTCTTGGTTGCCGCTTTGCGGGGTGCGCAAGCGCTGCCGGCACGTCTCCGCGAGTTGCCGCGCCTTCCTGAGGGCCGTCTTGTCCAGCTGAACCTGGTCCAAGTGCAACACTGTCTCAGCGATGTCGAAGGCGAACCTGTCGTTCTGCATGCCTTCGGCCAACCGTGCCGCCTCAAGAAGAAGCTCTGCGCTTCCGGACATCGTCGCCCGCGCATACGCAACGCACAGTTCGGCGAATCGTCCCTGGCACCGGAGGGCCGAGTCCAACAGCCGTGGGGCGGCTGCAACTGCGCCAAGCCGAACCGCTGAACTGAGGCAAAAGATCTCGTGCCCGGGGGCGCCTTCGTCCCGGTCGGCGTCGGCCAAGCGCAGGAGTTCCTCGACGGCGGCCTCCGGGCCGTCGACCCGGTCCCGGGCCAACGCCGCGAGGTACCTCTTCGTCCGCTCCTTGCGCCACGTCGGCCGGCGCGGCTGGGTGGAAGCTTCCTTCAGAAAGCGCATGGCCTGCTCCTGCATACCTTGCAAGGCCGAGGCGTAGGCCGCCGCCGTGCAGGCGACATCCAGCATGCCCTCGTTGTCCTGGACCCGCAACTGGCTTATCACCGGAATGAGAGCGTCCAAACCGTCCTGGCCCCGCCCTTGCAGGCACCGGAAGATCGCTTTGGGAAGATCGATCGCCGTGGGCAGTGCCTCGGCCGCGGAAACCAGGAGGTCATCGCCTGGTTGGACCATTTCCGCCTCTTTATCCCACCGTCCTGCAAGGACGAAGGCGAACCGGAGCCGCGATGTGGCGCGCCGGGCTGCGGCGACCGACACTGCGGGATCATGGCAGTCAGCCATCAGCTGTTCCGCCATGTCCGCCGCCTCGGATTGCCGTCCCGTCAGGGCCCACGCCTCGCACAGCCAGCTTCCCGCAAGGAGGCGGAATTCGGTGCCGTGCGATTCAAAGTCTTGAAGGACCTCTTCCAGTCTTGCTGCCATCTCGCCGTAGGAACCCGAATAGCTGGCTGCCTGCGATTCGGCCAGGACAAGTTCCTCCCGCAAGGCGGCGATGTCCTGTCCTTCGCCGATTTCGTCGTCGAGCCGCTGGCGGACGTGGGCCAGCGTTTCGCACGCTTGCGCCGTAGTTTCGGGAAGGGCCAGAAGGACCGCGGCCTCGGCCAGCTTGAGCCGGACCCATTCGGCAAGGGTGGATTCATCCCCGGGTTCCTCCAAATGAAGACTCAGCAGGTCCCTGGCACCGGCGACGTCACCCAGGGTCATCATCGCCCGGGCTTCCTCGGCTATTGCCCCCGGCACGGTTGCGTGGCCTGGAATGGACCGGACCAGGCGCAGGGCCAGCCGCGCATCAAGTTGCCGGTTCGCGGTCGCGGCAGCTTCAAGCGCCTCTTCCCTTCCCAGCTGGGCGCCGCAGTCCAATGCCCACGCGGCCATGGATAGCAGCATCGGGCGTTGGCCAAGGGCCGGATCCATCGACCTAAGGAGCAGGCCCCGGAGTTCGTTGCTGCGGCCAGGGGGAACATTCGCCCGGACCACGTCACCCACCAGCTGGCTTTGGAGCCGGGCCATCCTGGGCAGCGAATCGTCGACGACGAGGATGCTCCTTTTTTCCAAGGAGTCCACATCGTCCGCCGGAGCCAGCGCCAGCAGGGATTCCAGGGGCACGGCCCTTGCCAGGGAAAGGATCTCCAGGACTTTGCGCTCACCGTCGCCCATTCGCCCAAGCCGCGTGGTGATGAGGTCGGTGATCGCCCTGCCGTGCTGTTCGCTGCGGGAAGTCAGGACCCAGACGCCGTCGCTTTTCAGGAGCGAACCGGATTCGGCGAGCTCCGCCGCGAGCATCTTGAGGTAGTGGGGGTTGCCTCCGCTTGCCGTCCACAGGGCATGGGCGCCGGACGCAGAGACCTGTGCTCCCAGTCCTGCCTCGAGCCAAGCGTGCGATTCCTGGAATGTCAGTGGTTTGAGGTCTATCCGGTGCAGGAACCCATCACCGCAAAGCCGCGTGATCTCGCCGCAGAGGCGCTGCGGGTCCGTACAGGTGAGGACAAGCTGCGCAGTGCCGTTCCGCGCGAGTTGGGCCACTGTCATCGCCGCCAACTCATCAAGCTCGGCCGCGTTTTCTATGACCAGGTATACCGGCTTTCCCTCGGAGCGCTCACGGAGCAAATTGGTGAGCGCCGACAGCACCAGGACGGGATGCGCCAGGTATCCCGGGTCAAGGTCGCTCAAAAGGATATTGAGGGCGCCGTACGGTGATCTCGCCAACGCGGCGCTGCCCCGGATGACGACGACGAAAGAGCGCCCGCGTAGTTCGTTCACCGCGCGAGTAGTCAAGTAGCTCTTGCCGCTCCCCGACGGCCCCGTAACAAGGACACCACCCTTGGAAGCTGCCAGTGCGACGGCGATGTCTTCAACGGCGGCCCTAGGTCCAATCGGCGGCCAGGCCGTCGAAATTGCCGATTTGCCTCCGGTTCCATCAGGCGAGGACGGAGCCGAAGATGCGTCGAATGCCTGGTACCGGGACCCGCTCCCGGACTGAACGGCACGGACCGTAGATGCACTGCCTGCTGTCAACATGAGCGAGACCCCCAGTGATCGAGTGGTGACACCCCCCAATTAACCAGCTAGCCGTCAGGCCCACACCAGTAGTGAGTACTCGACTTTCATACTGCCGGATACTCGTATGCGGGTGTGAGTACCTTTTCCCCGGGTGGCGGGTACTCGTCACTGGCAGTGGCGTCCGTTCGAAATCGAGAGTGCACTACTAATCCCTGCGGTCATTCCCGGCTTCAGCTTGTACTCGACGCTCCCTGCGCGACGGCGGCGGCCCCTGCAAGTTCGTCCCTGCCGGTGATCCCCAATTTCGAATAACAGCGGTACAGATGACCTTCGACGGTCCGGACTGAGATAAGCAACGTGTCCGCAATCTGCCGGTCGCTGAGGCCCTGAACCGCCAGATTGACAATGTCCCATTCCCTCTTGGTCAGCTTCGGAACTACCGACTCGTTCTGTGTCTCCTCGCTGCCCTGGCCCAGTTCTTCGTTGCAACGCGCCAGCCCCGCACGCGCAGCGGCACTGAGCTCTTTGGTGCGGCCGCGATCCGGTTCTGCCAACGCCAAACCATAAGCCTTCGCGGCCAAATGGTAGACGGTGGCCGCCTGTAGCTTCTCCCCTGCGGATAAATACCGGGCAGCCCCACCGAACTTAAGTGCCCGCCCATATTCGGCGAGCGCTTGCG
This sequence comes from Arthrobacter sp. FW306-2-2C-D06B, assembly GCF_021789175.1. Classification (NCBI taxonomy): domain Bacteria; kingdom Bacillati; phylum Actinomycetota; class Actinomycetes; order Micrococcales; family Micrococcaceae; genus Arthrobacter; species Arthrobacter sp. FW306-2-2C-D06B. The sequence continues at coordinate 1,358,571 of NZ_CP084560.1, read as the reverse complement.
CCCACTCGCCCTCCGTCGCAGCCGCGGTTTCACAAAACCGGTCCAGCCGGCTGAGATCGCCCAGGCCAAGCGCAAGCTCCAGGGCATGAAGTTCAAGGTACGTGGCGTTTTCCTTCGCCGCGTTGTCAGCGTTGCGGTGCAACCCTTCCACGCCGGAACCGTCGGCGTTGAGGAGTTCAAGCGCGGCGTCGAAAAAACTGTTTGCCTGTGCCGCGAGAAGGTGGGTGCTGTGTTGTCCCCAATCCTTGTAGTCCGCCCGGAACCGTTCGGCCTCAGTCAGCCCGGCGCTGGCTGCGGCGTAGAAAGCCATGGCGGCACACAGTCCGAAGAGATTCTGCGGATCGCTGTCCCTCAAGGCTTCGAGTCCCGCAGTCAACAACGGCAACGCGTCGCCGGCCTTTCCCTGCCTGATGGCAACGTACCCGGCCACCACGTAGGCCGCGCCGCCGAAGGTCGCCATCGAGACACCCGACGATTCGTAGTACTTGTCGAGGAGCGTTTGTGCCTCGGCCCAGTCACCTACAGCCAGTGCGCAAATAACGAGGCGGGCAGAAATGAATTCGGGGATGAAGAAGACATCGTTCTCCTGGGGCTGCGCCAAGCCGGCAGCCTCGAGAACCAACTGCCTTGCCTGCCGCCCGCGACCGAGGGCGCACAGCATTTCTGCCTTCAGGGCCAGCGCCAGGGCCCTGAATAGGGGGGCCAAAGAGCCTTCCACGGTTCCCGCCTGAAGGAGCACGTACTCCAGTTCGGGGCCCATTCTCTCGTAGTCGCCGTCCACGGAGCCGGCAAGCAGCCCGATCACGGTGACAGCGAGCTTCACCGAGGCTTTCGCGTCCGGCGTCCGCTGGCCCTCGATGCCTGGCTGCTGTTCGCCCCATTCGCGGAGGACATCGGCTTCTGCCCGTATCACGGACGCGGACTGCCCGACGGCGGCAAGCGTGACCGCGCGAAGAACGCTGCTGGATACGACGTGGGAGGGTCCGGCTGCGCCATCCACTGTTTCTTGGGCCAAGGCTGCCGCAGCCTCGTCCCGGCGGCCGAGATTGAAGTACGAGCGGGCGATAACCGCTTTTGCAACCGATTGCCATTGCGCCTCCCGTACCGCGGCCGCCATGCGCAGTGCCGTCTCGCTCTGCAGTAACCTCGCCGAAAGCACCGCGGCCCGGATCAAAAGACGATCCGGTACGTCCGCTCCGCAGTCCAGTGACCACGTCACCATCCGCAACAAGGAATCCGGGTTGTCCTCCAAAACATCCATCCGGGAGATCAACTGCCGATGCAGTTGGAGGCTCTGCGCGGCCGGAACGATGCTTCTGAGCACCTCTCCGTACACCGGATTGACGAGTCTAAGGTTTGGCAACCCATTGCCCCCGGGCTTGATTAGATGCTGGTCCAGGAGCTCTTGGACGGCCGCTTCTCCGGCCACAACGTTAATCAACGTCTCGTCCACCGGTTCTGCCAATGCGATCAAGCTCAACGCTTCCCTGCCCGCCGGGGAAATGCGCATCAGCTGAAGTTTGACGACAGCTTCCAGCTTTACCGTGTGGACCGGTGTCGCGGCTGTCTTGAGCCAAACGCCGTGCCTCTGGACGAGGGTACCCGAGCTCTCGGCTTCCCGGACAAGGGTCTTCAAAAGAAGGGTGTTGCCGCCCGCCTCGGTCCAGAACCCATGGCTCGTGCTGTTCAGGACGATTCCCCCCAGCAATGCCTCGCACAGTTCGTGGCCTTGCTCGGCGGTCAAAGGCTCCAGGTCAAACCACTCGGCAGTCCCCTCGTGCCACAAGCGCAAGAGCGGCCCTGGAACTCCTGGCCGTGGAATGCAGGCGGCCACGATCTTGGCCCATCCTGCCTGGACAAGCTCGGTCAGCATCGCGCAGGTGGCATCGTCAACGTAGTGCGCGTCATCGACGAGCAGCAAAGCTGGTCCGGTACCTACGCGGATGCCCTCAAGGTGATCCCAGAGTGAGCGAAGTACGGCGACCCGGGAGGATATGTCGTCAAGCGAAAGATGGGCAAGAAAAGGAGCCAGTACCCCGTACGGGACGGCGGCCAGTGACGGACTTCCGTGAATCGGGACTACCGCAAGTTCCCCGCCAAAGGCGGTTCCCAGTTGGGCCAGGAGAGATGACGCGCCGAGACCGGAATCGCCCACGATGAAGACGGCCGAACAATCATCCGCACGGATGGCAGCTGTAATTCCAGGAAGCAAGTGCCCATAGTCGAGCCACGGTTCCGGCGGCCTTGTACCGCGTTCTCCGACAGGACCATGCACCGCCGCAGCGTTGTCATGACTGCGCGGTTCCTTCAAGCTCGCTCCTCGATGAGATTCCCATTTTCGTGAAGATTTGGTAGAGGTGGCCTTCGACTGTGCGTACGGAAACTTGCAACTGGTTGGCTACCTCTTTGTTACTCAACCCTTGACTGGCCATCTTTGCAACCTGACGCTCCCTTTCCGTCAGTTCGGGTCCGAAAGTGTGTGGTGTCAGGGGTAGTACCGGCACGGTCCCGACCAAGCGGTCCAGCCGCTGTTGGGCCAGTCTTGCGGACGCTGAATCGCCGGCTTCCCGGGCGATGTCCAAGGCCAGGACGGCACAGCGGGACTCTACCGCATCCAATTTCAGTTCCTGGGCAACCGAAGCAGCAAGAAGCAGCGTCTTCGGGTCCTTCTTGCGGGTTCCCTCCGCCACCATCCGGTTCACTGCGGCCATCTTGCCCTGGCGGCGGGATGAAACCTGCTCCAGGAGCAGCAGCTCTTCCTCCGTGCCGTGGACGGTGGCGCCGAAGAGGCTGATTGATGCCGTGGTGATCCGTCCCTTCGCCAAATCCCGGTTGGCCGACTCGATGAGACTTTGCTTCGCCCCGGGATCCTTCAGCCAGCGTCTTGCCATCTTGACGCAGAATTCGGCCATCCAGGCCGGGAACCAGGCTGTTTCCCCTTGTCCTTTTTCCGCCAATTCGAGAAAAGTCCGGGATTCCTTCACGTCTCCGGCCTGGGCGTACGCAAAAGCGAGCGCGGAGTAGGCCAATACTGGTCCGTAGTAGTTGCGCCTGATCTCCAACTGCGCCTGGGCCCCCAGCAGGGTGTCGATCGCGACTGAAGCCCGTCCGGCGTAGGTGTAGGAAACGCCCAGGGCAAGTTCTGCGGCACCGCCAAGGTAGTGGATGTTCTTCGGTTGCTGATCGAGGGTCGCCGTCAGCATCCGGGCAAGTTCTTCCCACTGTCCGCTGCACAGGAGTGCGGCAAACAAGCCTTCGGACAACCAGTTATGCAAGCGCGGCCGGGCCTTTGCGCGCTGAATCTTGTGCCTCAGCTCGCGCGCCAGCTCGATCGCCTCCATTTCCCTGCCTAGCACCGCCCAGGCCATGGTCAGCAGGCTCCCGCAGCTCAGCCTTTGTTGCAGATCAACGCCATCCCGGTACTCCTGCTCCAAGGCTTCGGCAACTTCGGCATACTCGCCCTGATGGACGTGGAGCTCGAAACTCGCGAGCCTGAGCATCCCGCGCGCCCGTTCGATTTCAGTGACATCCGCTCCGGCTTCCTGCGATCGGCGGGAAAGATCCTCCCCCGCCTCAGCGATGAGACCCGGGATCTGGAGGTGACCGCCTGGAATCCACAGCAGCGCACTGCAGAGCTCCTGCACATAGTCCGCATAGTCATACGCCGGGAGGCGCCGAAGCTGCTCGGGCGCCACATCCTTCAATGCGGCCACCGCAGCCTCGTGCTCGGCCAGAATGACATGGGAAACGCAGCGTTGCTGGGCGGCAGCCACCCACTCCTTGTCCTCGCGTCCGATCTGCCGGGCGCATTCCAAGGCGAACCAAGGATCGAATTGCCTGTTCGCTGCCGTCGCAGCAGCGAGGGCCACCCCGGGTTCAAGGGTTTCGCGGACGTTCAGCGTCGAAGAGGCAAAGCCCAGGAGCGCCTCGGCATCCAGGTCCCGGGTAATGCTGCCGATCACCCCGGCGGCGAGCCGCCGCAGTTCATTCCTCCGGGGCAGGTCCATCCACCCCCGAATGACCTCCCCCATGTACTCGTCGCGCAGCGCCACCCGGCGGGCCCCTGACGCTTCGATGCGAAGGTAACCGGACCACTCCATCTCCGCAACCACTTCAGGTTCCAGGACGTCCAACAACACAGCGAGTGGGGCCGTTCGGATGAGGGCAAGTAGCTCGAGCGCTTCCCGGACCGCAGGACTCTCCCTGGCCAGGCGCGAGCGGACCAGATCGGTCAGGACTTCGGCGGATGAAAGGTGGATTTCGCCCTTCATCGCCCAAACCTGCCCGGCCAGGTGCAGGTTGCCTGAGCGGAGCTGTTCAGTGACGATGGCTTGGAGCACCAGGGGATTTCCACCGCTGGAGGCGTGCAAAGCACTTGCAGCCGTAGCGGTCACCCGTTTCCCAAGGACGCCGCTGAGCAATTTGGCAACTTCCGCGCGAGAAAAAACCTGAAGTTCAACCTCGTCCAGGAGGCCGTCTTTCAACAGCCTGACCAGGTCTTCCGGCATGTCCGTGGCTTGGCGGACAGTGACGAGGACTTTTGCTGTCCCACTGATTAACAAGTGCACGAGAAGTGCAGTGCTCATGGTGTCCAAAGCCGGAAGTTCCGAAAGGACCAACAGCACTTCGCGTCCCGCGGCGTCCGAACTTATCAAATGCGAGATGCCGTGGATAATCGCGCCAGGGGAATCTGCGGCATCGATTGGCAGCCTCGCGAGCAGATGGGCAAGGGCCCCGAACGGAGTGGCGACGTCCGTGGAGCCGTGCAGGTGCAGTACGTGGGTCTTTGGAGCGAGGCGGGCCTCTACCGAACGGGCAAAAGTCGCTTTGCCCACGCCCGGCGCGCCAACCACCACCACTCCATACAACGACGGATCGCCGAGCGCTTCAATAACCGTGTTCTGAAGATCCTGCCGGACCAATGACGACCATTTTCGACGCTCCGCAGCGCCTAGTGCTTGCCGCTCCGTTGCGGGTCGCTCTGTTTCAGATTCCGGTGTTGCTCGCAATTTAGATCACGCTACCTTCGCAGCTCTGGCGGACGTGACGTTCAGCGGGTCGTTTGCTTTTGTATTTCCTCTTCACCCCCAGCAGTGATTTGCAAAGTATCATAGCGATCGGCGCGAATCAATTAGTCATCCGACGAACCATCAGAGTACTTGTTAACCATTGAAGTGAGTGCGCCCGGGGCCTCCGCCGCTAGGCCTTGACGGGGTGGAACTTCTGCTGGGCAGCAAGCAATCCTTCAGTCATCAATACCTCAACAGCATCCGCTGCTTCATCCAGGAGGAACGGCAGTTCTTTCCTCTCGGAGGCTGCAAAATCCCTGAGGACATAATCCGCAGTGTCCATCCTCCCGGGTGGCCTGCCGACCCCCACGCGAACCCGCAAGTAGTCCTTTGTAGCCAAAGCCTTGGAAATATCACGCAGGCCGTTGTGCCCGCCTTCCCCACCGCCGATCTTCAATTTAACCGTATTGAAGGGAATATCAATTTCGTCGTGGACAGCAATAACGTGATCCGGAGCGATGTCGAAGAACCTGGCGAGGCCGGAAACGGGTCCTCCGGAAACATTCATATAGCTCATCGGTTTCGCAAGAACTACGCGGGGCCCCCCGATTCCTAACCTGCCCTCGACCACCTGGGCCCGGGCCTTGTGGGCTTTGAAGCTCCCGCCCATCCGCGAGGCAAGTTCGTCCAGGACCATTTGGCCGACGTTGTGGCGGTTGTGACTGTATTCGGCGCCGGGATTGCCAAGGCCTACGATCAGCCAAGTGTCTGTCATGGAGTCATCCTAGGGAATCAAGAGGGTGGAATGAAAAAGAAGTGGCCGGGCCCCTCAGGGACCCGGCCACTCACAAAGGCTAATGCCTGGATTAGTCCGAAAGACTACTCAGCAGCAGGAGTTGCCTCTTCCTCGGCTTCCGAGGTGGCCTCCGAGATGTTGATGATGAGGGTCTCGGGATCGGTAAGCAGTTCCGAGCCGCTCGGCAGGACGATGTCCGAAGCGTGGACGTGCTCGCCGGCCTTGCGGCCTTCGATGCTGATTTCGACGAAGGTCGGCAGGTGCGTGGCCTCGGCTTCGAGGGAAACCGTCGTGGCTTCCTGGTTTGCGACTGCGCCAATGGCAGCTTCGCCGATAACGTGGACGGCCACGTCAACGGTGACCTTCTCGCCCTTGCGGACGGTCAGGAGGTCGATGTGCTCGATGATCTGCTTGATCGGGTCGCGCTGGATGTCCTTCACGAGGGCCAGGTGCTCTTCGCCGTTGACGTCGAGGGCCAGCAGGGCGTTGGAAACGCGGACGGCCAGGGTGGTGGCGCGGCCCGGGAGGTTGATGTGGATGGGCTCAGCGCCGTGGCCGTAGATGACGGCCGGGATCTGGCCGGCTGCGCGGGCGCGGCGGGCGAAACCCTTGCCGAATTCGGTGCGCAGTTCTGCTGCGAGCTTCTGCTCAGACATGTGTACTCCTTGATTACTGTGGCGCCGGCGAAGTGCCGGCAAGTCGATCAGCAAGGGCGGAGGTCTGTGGTGACCTTCCACGCCCGGCAGAATGCCAGCCGCTGACAGCAGCTTCAGTCCGCCTTCGTTGAAGGAGATTCAGACCCAGTCGATAACGGAGACCCGCAATCCGGTTTTAACCCGGATGTGCTCTCCCTCGCCAAGGTATCCCCAAGAGTTTAGCAGCCGCGTCCCGCCAAAGGGAAAACGGCGCATGCCCCCCCAGCCCAACTCACTCGCAGTTGTTGTCGTTATGAGGCCCGAAAACGACAACAACTGCCAGTCAGTTGGGTGGGGACCAGATGTTCTGGTGGGACTGCCCAGCTGGTGGGGATTAGGCGTTGCCGTCGAAGAGGCTGGTGACGGAACCGTCGTCGAACACTTCGCGGATCGCGCGCGCAATCAAAGGTGCGATCGACAGCACGGTGAGTTGCGGGAAGCGCTTGTCGGCCGGAATCGGCAAGGTGTTGGTGACGACCACCTCGCGGGCACCGGAATCGGCCAGGCGTTGTGCCGCCGGCTCGGAGAACACGGCGTGGGTGCACGCGATGATGACGTCCTTTGCCCCGGCGTTCTTGAGGACCTGGACAGCACCGGAGATCGTTCCACCGGTGTCGATCATGTCGTCGATCAGGACGCAGGTGCGGCCTTCGATCTGCCCGACGACGGTCTTCGAGACAGCCTGGTTCGGGACCGTGAGGTCGCGGCTCTTGTGGACGAACGCCAACGGCGCGCCGCCCAGGCGCTCGGCCCACTGTTCCGCGACTCGGACACGGCCGGTGTCCGGCGAGACGACAGTGATGTTGTCTGCTTCGACCCTGGTGCGGATGTAGTCGGCAAGCAGCGGGATGGCCATGAGGTGATCCACGGGGCCGTCAAAGAACCCCTGGATCTGGGACGTGTGCAGGTCCACGGACATGATGCGGTCCGCGCCGGCAGTCTTGTAGAGGTCTGCCACCAAACGGGCGGAGATCGGCTCGCGGCCGCGGCCCTTCTTGTCCTGCCGGGCGTACGGGTAGAACGGCGATACAACCGTGATCCGCTTCGCCGAGGCGCGCTTCAGGGAATCGATCATGATCAACTGCTCCATGAGCCAGTTGTTGAGCGGGGCCGGGTGCGCCTGGATGACGAACGCGTCCGTGCCACGGACGCTCTCCGCTGAGCGCACATAGATCTCTCCGTTCGCGAAGTCGTAGGCGTCGATAGGCAGGAGTTCGGTTTCCAACTCCTTGGCGATTTCCTGCGCCAGCTCGGGGTGCGCCCGTCCGGCGGCGAGAACTAGTTTCTTCTCGCCGTGTGCGGTAATTTCGCTCATGCCTGTGTGCCCTCTTCTGTGGTTGCCGGAGTACTTGAGGAATCGGGGGTGGCAGTGGAGCCATGCGCGGCTTGCGCAGCCTGCGCCAGCTGGGCCGAGTTGCTGCCCTGCCGGTTGGCGATGACCCAGCCTTCTGCATTGCGCTGGGGAGCGACACTCAAGGTGAGGGCTCCGGCGGGAACGTCTTTGCGGATGATTGCACCGGCACCGCTGTACGCGCCGTCACCAATTGTTACCGGGGCAACGAAGACGGTGTTGGAACCGGTCCGTACGCCGGAGCCGATCACCGTGCGGTGCTTCTTCTCGCCGTCGTAGTTGGCCGTGATATTGCCGCACCCGATGTTGGTGTCCTCGCCGATCTCGGCGTCGCCCGCATATCCGAGGTGGGACAGCTTCGAACCGCGGCCGATCGTCACGTTCTTCGTTTCGTAGAAAGCGCCGATCTTGCCGGTCTCCCCGAGGACAGTGCCGGGGCGCAGGTAGGTGAACGGGCCCACGGTTGCCCTGGCGCCAATGGCGGATCCCGAACCGTGGGTGCGGGTCACCTTGGCGCCTTCGCCCACCGAAACGTCGGTGAGGGTCGTGTCGGGCCCGACGACGGCGTCGCGCGCCACGGTTGTGGTCCCGTGGAGCTGTGTGTTGGGCAGGAGGCGGACGTCCTCGTCCAAGGTGACGGTGGAATCGATCCACGTGGTGGCCGGGTCAACCACCGTGACGCCGGCACGCATCCAGGCCTCGATGATGCGGCGGTTGTGCTCGGCACCGAGCGCGGCGAGCTGGATACGGTCGTTGGCGCCCTCGACCTGCCAGCGGTCGGCGGTGACGACGGCGGAAACCCGGCCTCCGGCGTCGCGCGCCAATTCGAGAACGTCAGTGAGGTACTTTTCTTGCTGGATGTTCTCAGTGGTCACTTTGCGCAGCTGCTCGCGAAGCACTTTCGCGTCAAAAGCGTAGATGCCGGAGTTGACCTCGCGGATGGAGCGCTCGGCGTCGCTGGCATCTTTGTGTTCGCGGATGCCCAGCACGGTGCCGTCCTCGGCACGAAGGATGCGGCCATAGCCATTGGCGTCGTCGAGAACCGCAGTCAGGACCGTCACCGCGTTGCCCTCGGATTCATGCGTGGCGACAAGCTCGGACAGAAGGGAACCGGTCAGCAAAGGCACATCGCCATACGTGACCACTACCGTGCCAGTGAGTTCGGCCTTCGCGTCCAAGGCGTCAAGGGCTACTTCGACGGCGCGTCCGGTTCCAGGAACATCGTCCTGGTCCACGATGACGGCGTCGGGATCGATCAGTCCAATGTGCGCCGCGACGAGGTCGCGTTCGTGGCGGACCACCAAGGCCAGCTGCTGGGGATCGATGGATCGCGCCGCGAGGATGGCGTGCGCCACCATCGAGCGTCCGCCGATCTCGTGAAGGATTTTGGGAGTCCGCGACTTCATCCGCGTACCGGCTCCGGCAGCTAGGACAATTACAGCGGCGGGGCCAGTAGTATCGGGGCTCACGAAGTCGCTCTCCTTGCTCGGTTACGTCCGGGCGAACCCGGCTGCGGCATCTGCTCTATCCTACTCTTGCCGATTCACGGCCTTCCGCGCAGCCAGAGGACAGCTTCGGGAGAGACGGTGCCTTCAGAGGCGGTGCCGGCAGACCACCGACAAGTTCCGCCCATAGGATTCGAACCTATACTCCACGGCTCCAAAGGCCGGGGTGCTGCCATTACACCAGAGCGGACCGTGCGCACGCGGCCCTTGCGGACGCAGGGTCCTCGGGCTTCCCGATTGACCGGGTCGCACACACAAGAATCTAGTTTGCCATGACCATTGCGGTGTTCGCGACTTGGTGCATTCCTGAGTCCATTTCATCGGTACTGGCATGCCCTCCCGAGGCCGCTGCACGCTTGACATGAGGCATGATGGATGCGTGAGCAACAGCACAGGACTTCCCCGGCAATCGACGGGTACCAGGGTGATCAACCACCCACCCGTGGCCCAGGTTGTCCGTGCCCGGATGACAGGCTCCCAGCGCCGCTCCCAGCTCATCGAAATTGGCCGGGGCCTCTTCGCCGCCCGCGGCCTGGACGCTACGACCATCGACGAAATCGCAGCGGCCGCAGGCGTGTCCAAGCCCGTGATTTACGAGCACTTCGGCTCGAAGGAAGGCCTCTACACGCAGGTTGTGGAGTTCGAATTCCGGATCCTCCTCGACGCCATCAACGAGTCCCTCGCCGCGGAAGCCAAACCGCGCGTCCTCGTTGAACAGGCGGCCCTTGCGTTGCTTGGCTACATCGAAGAGCGGAGCGACGGCTTCCGGATCCTGATGCGCGACGCCCCGCCCTCCCAGCCCGAAGGGGCCTTCTCCACCCTGCTCTCCCACGTGGCGGATCGCGTGGAAAACCTGCTCGCCGACGAATTCTCCCGGCGCGGATTCAGCGCAGCCGATGGAGCCATGTACGCCCAGATGCTCGTAGGCATGGTGGCCATGACCGGCCAATGGTGGTTGGACCACCGCGAGCCCGACAAACGCGCAGTAGCCGCCCACCTGGTCAACCTGGCATGGAACGGCCTGACGGGCCTACAAAAAGAGCCGGAACTGCGGAGCGAGGGCTAGGGCGGCTGGGTGCGTCGCCTTTGCGGTCCAACGGCCCCTTCGAACGTTTCCGCGGTCGCCTCCGCGCGTTTCCGTGGTCACCTCCGCGGCGCAACGGCCCTTCGCCGTCGCTTAGACACAGCGCATAAGGGGTCTTCCGGTCGCTGAGCGACCTCCAAACCCCGATGCGCCGCGATGCGCTCCTACCCGAAGGCCCGCAGCGCCGCTCTTGCCAATCTTCCGTCCGCGACTCGGCCCTTCACGACGCCGATCCGTCACGTCGACACGGAAAATTCCTGTCGACACCCGTATCCGCGCATCGGTTTCCTAGATCCGAGTCGCCAGAACATTTGGGTGTCGCGAAGCGCACAGTCCCCCATTTCACCGCAGCGGACGACGCCGGCAGTCCACCCGCGCGAGGCGACTTCCCCCGCCGGAGGCGGTTCTTCCGAAAGGAGCGCATCGCGGCACATAGTGGGCCGGAGGTCGCTCAGCGACCGCAAGCCCACATGGGCCGTGTCTAAGCGACGCGGAAGGGCCGCTTCCGGCACCCAAGGCACTCGGCGCCTAGGGTGAGGGGAGTAGGCGCCCGTCCCAGCCCGCCTACTCCCCCAGGATCTCGGCCGCCTCGAGCCATTCGAGCTCCAGGCCTTCTTTTTCTTCGAGGAGCTCCTGGAGCTTGGTGTTCAGTTCCCCGAGGCCGTCGAAATCGCCGGATTGGGACTTGGCCGCCATTTGGACGTGGAGCTTCTCTTCTTGTTGCGCGATCTTGCCCAGTTGCCGGTCGATCCGGTTCAGGTCCTTCCGGGCTTCACGCTTCTCCGCTTCGCTCGGACCGGAAGCGGCGGCACTCGAGCCGCTTGCCGCCGTCGGCCTGGCGCTCCCGCTCGACGCGCCGCCCGTCACCGTGCCGCTCGCCAACGCGGCTTCGCGCAATTCCAGGTACTGGTCCACGCCGCCCGGAAGTCCGCGCAGCTTGCCATCGCCCAGGAGTGCCATCTGGGAATCCGTGACGCGTTCCAGCAGGTAGCGATCGTGGCTGACAACGACCAGCGTGCCGGGCCAGCCGTCCAGGACGTCTTCGACGGCGGCCAGGGTGTCGGTATCGAGGTCGTTCGTGGGTTCGTCGAGCATCAGGACGTTGGGCTCGCCCACCAAGAGGCGCAGGAGTTGCAGGCGGCGCCGTTCGCCACCTGAAAGGTCCGTGACGGGCGTCCACTGCTTTTCCTTCGTGAACCCGAGCTGCTCCACGAGCTGGCCGGCCGTGAATTCCTTGCCGCCAACGCTGAAGGAGCGTTTCTCGCGTTCGATGACCTCGATCACACGAAGGTCGGACACGTCGTCGAGCTCCTTCACGTCCTGGCTGAGCACCGCCGTGACAACGGTCTTGCCTCGCTTGACCTTTCCGGAACTCGGCGTGATCTCGCCGTTGAGCAGCCGCAGCAGTGTGGACTTTCCGGCACCGTTGACGCCCACCAGCCCGAGCCGCTGCCCAGGCGCCAAGCGCAAGGTAACGTCGTCGAAGAGCTTTTGGCTGGCGACACCGCCCAGGAAATCGAGGGAGACTCCTTCAAGGTCCAGCACATCCTTGCCGAGGCGCGCGGTTGCCATCTTGCTCAGGGCCACGGAGTCGCGCGGATCAGGAACATCGGCGATCAGCTCGTTGGCGGCTTCGATGCGGAACTTCGGCTTCGAGGTTCGCGCCGGTGCGCCCCGGCGCAGCCATGCCAGCTCCTTCTTGACCAGCTGTTGCCGTTTGCTCTCGACGACGGATGCGCTCCGGTCGCGCTCGGCGCGGGCCAACACGTAGGCCGCGTAGCCGCCGTCGAACGGGTCCACCATGGCGTCGTGCACTTCCCACGTCCGGTTGCAGACTTCGTCCAGGAACCAACGGTCGTGCGTCACCACAAGGAACGCGCCCTGGTTGGCCCGCCAGCGGGTCTTCAAGTGCCGGGAGAGCCAGGCGACGCCTTCGACGTCGAGGTGGTTGGTGGGCTCGTCCAGCATGATCACGTCGTGGTCCTCGATGAGCAGCTTGGCCAAGGCGACCCTGCGCTTTTGTCCGCCGGAGAGGGCGTGGACGTTGGCGTGCCAATCGACGTCGGCCACGAGGCCGCCCATGATCTCGCGGATTTTGGGGTTCGCGGCCCATTCGTGGTCGGCTTGGTCGCCGACGATCGCGGCCCCTACGGTGAGGTCGCCGTCGAGCACGTCGGACTGGTCGAGGTAGCCGACATTGACGTCGCCGCGTTTGGTGACGCGGCCGGAATCCGGCGTCGATCGCAATGCCAGCAAGCGCATCAGCGTGGACTTGCCGTCGCCGTTGCGCCCGACCATGCCGATCCTGTCGCCGTCCTCCAAACCAAGGGTTACGCCGTCGAGGATGGTGCGGGTTGCGAACGAAACGGTGAGGTTTTCACCGCCGAGCAGGTGAGCCACTGGGTACTACTTTCTGATGTGAACAGTCAGGGCGACTTGTCAAAGGAGGGTATCGGAGATGATCCGGGCACCGGGAACCGGGCCGTGCACAGCAAGGGCGTTGTGTCCCAGGTGCCGAAGGTCCTCGGCGAGCCCTTCGGCCGCCCGGGGGTTGTGGGCGAGCAAAGCCACGGTGGGGCCGGAACCGGAAACAATCCCGGCGAGGGCTCCGTTCGACTCCCCTATCCCGATGGTGTCCCGCAATTGCGGGGCCAGCTCGATCGAGGCGCGCTGGAGGTCGTTGATAAGGACTTTGCTCAGGGCGTCGGGATTCCCGTCGCGCAGGGCCTGCAGGATCTTGGCGTCGACCTCGAGTGGTTCAGGGATGTCGAGTCCCTCGGTGTTCCGAAGCCTGTCCAAGGTGTGGAAAACCTCGGGGGTGGAGAGTCCGTAGTCGGCGCAGACCAGGACCCAGTCCATCTGCGCCTTCGCGAGGGCGGGTGAGAGTTCGTCGCCGACGCCAAGCCCGACGGCGGTACCTCCGAGCAGCGAGAACGGCACGTCCGCGCCCAACTCGGCGGCAAGGTGGGCCAGTTCTTCGCGGGACAAGCCACTGTTCCAGAGCGCATCGCAGGCCAGGAGCGTCGCCGCGGCATCGGCCGAACCGCCGCCCATGCCTCCGGCAACAGGCACGCGCTTGGTGATTTCCAAGTGCACGCCCGTGGCGTTCTCCGAGACATCCCTCATGATGGCGGCGGCCTTGTAGGCCAGGTTCCGCTCGTCCAGGGGGATGTCCACGCCGTCGAGGTCCAACGTGCTTGAGGGACCGACGCTGACCGTGATCCCGGGCCCCTCAGTGCTTGTGGCGGCTACTTCCTCGTACAGGGACACCGCGAGATACACGCTGGCGACCGAGTGGTAGCCGTCGGGCCGCAAGGGGCCGACATTGAGGGACACGTTCACCTTGCCGGGTGCCCGGACGCGTACGGTCCGTGCGACGAAGCGCCCGCGGTTCGCACCGCTGATTGCCGGATTCATGCGTCCAGGGGGTGGCGTGCCTCGGCGATCCGGACAAACGCGTTGATATCGAGCACCTCTCCGCGTGCCGTCGGATCAACGCCTGCAGCCACGATGAAACGTTCGGCCTCGGCCGCGCTCCCTGCCCAGGTCGCGAGGGCCGCGCGGAGGGTCTTGCGGCGCTGGGCGAATGCGGCGTCGATGACCGCGAAGACCTGCTCGCGCGTGGCGTGCGTTGCCGGCGGCGCACCGCGGGTGAAGGACACGAGTCCGGAGTGGATCTTCGGCGCCGGCCAGAAGACATTCATGCCGATCACGCCGGCTTTGCGCATGTGGCCGTACCAAGCGGCCTTGACCGAGGGAACTCCGTAGATTTTGGAGCCGGGCCCGGCGGCCAGCCGGTCCGCCACTTCGTCCTGGACCATGACCAGCCCGTGTTGCAGGCTCGGGAAATACTGGAGCAGGTGCAGGACCACGGGGACCGCCACGTTGTACGGCAGGTTGGCCACGAGGGCCGTGGGCTGCACCGGAAGCTCGGTGACCTTCATGGCGTCGGAGAGGACGAGATGGAAATCGTCCACGGACTCCGGGCGCCACGAGCGCACCGTGTCCGGCAACTTGCCGGCCAGTACGGGATCGATTTCGACGGCGACAACTGTTTTGGCGGCGTCGAGCAGGCCGAGCGTCAAGGAACCAAGCCCCGGGCCGACCTCCAGCACGGTTTCCCCGGGATCGATTCCGGCGGCAGAGACGATCCTCCGGATCGTGTTGCCGTCGATGACGAAGTTCTGGCCCAGGGTCTTTGTCGGGCGGACACCGATTTCCTCGGCGAGCCGTCGGATGTCCGCAGCTCCCAGAAGGGGTGCGACGGCGGCGGGTTCGGAATTCGGTTCAGTCACCTAGGTATCGTATCGTCTGAGCGACGAGCGGGAGCGCCCGCTCCCCATCTTCAGCACGCGAAAAGGCCGGGCCCGAAGATTCCGGACCCGGCCAATTTCATTTCGTTTACCTGGAAGCTGCCCAGCCACAGCCCCAAGGTCCGAGGCCGCGCTGCGCGTAGACGCGGTTGGCGATGTCAATCTGTTGGGCCTTGCTGGCGGCGGCTGCGTTGGGAGCGTAAGCGCCACCGCCGGAACCGATCCAGGTCTGGATGTCGAACTGAAGGCCACCGTAGTAACCGTTGCCGGTGTTGATGGCCCAGTTCCCGCCGGACTCACACTGTGCAATCTTGTCCCACATTGCCTCGTTCGGCGCGCCGGTAGGTCCCGAGGCCACAGCCGCGGCCGGGGCGGGCTTGGGGCGCTCCTTGGTTCCGACCGTTACCTTCGCGGGGACCGGCTTGACGGTGACATCAGAGGAGACCAAAGACCGGGAAGCTTCGCGACCATCTACCAGGACGAGCTTGAACGTCTTGCTGAGCAGTCCGAGGACCCCTTCCTGGGTTACGGTCTTCTGGTCGCTGAACTGGGTGGCGTCTTCCGTGGTGACCGTGTCAAAGGGGACGTTCTCCGTCTCGGTGGCGGTCTTGCTGGTGTCCACCCGGGAAACCTTGATCACCATGTTCTGGACAACGGGAGCCGAGTTGGGCTGCGAAACCCGGTCGTTCGCGCCGAGCGAGACGCCGGCATCGCTGAGGACGGTTCCCACGTCGGCCGCCGTCGTGGTCTTTGAAGAGCTCTGCCCGTCCACAATCAGGCTGATCGTCTTGGGGGTAAGGATCGAAACGTAGGATCCGGAGACGGCCAGCTGCGCGTCTTTGGGCTGGGAGACGGCCGATGCGCTCGCGACGCCGAGCTCGGAGACGAGGCCTTCGACGTTCGGGGCCGTGGTGTTGACCGTCCGCTGGGCGCCATCAAGGCTGACCGTTACGGCCTTGGCCAGATTGACGTTGATGATGGAGCCGTTCTGCACCGAGGCGTCCAAGGCCGGGGAGACCCGGTCTTCAGCCTTCAGATCAACCTTGGCTGCCTTGACCACTTGGTCAACGGTGTTGCCGAAGGTCTGGACGGAACTCACTTTGCCGTCGACGTTGAGGGTGACTGATTTGTTGTTGCCGGTAAAAGCAACGACTCCCAGCACGAGTGCCAAAAGCACCAGCAGCTGTGCACCGACTTTGACGAAACTGAACTTACCGCCCGTGGTGAAGAACTTGACCATGTTTGCCCGTAACTTTTGGACCATCCGGGCACGGGGAAAAGCACACAGGGGCCTCCTGCCGCGGTCCCGGATGCAGGCCGAAGCATGCATGAGGACTGCAGCGGAGTTGTGCGCCGCCACACTCAATTCAACTGAAAACACCAATTGCGAACGGAGTTAGTTGTCCGAAGGCCTTCCCCGACCCCGGCTACTGGTTACCCACTGTAACCGAAGCGTTATAAAGTGACCAAGATTTTTACATACTGGGTATGCAGCGTGAATGCTGCTTAGTCCCAGGATCCGTAGGTGGCGATGGTGTTTTGAGCCAGTTGCGAGCACAGCGTGGATAGCTCTGTTCCGGTCACTTCGGACATGGAACGGACGGTGTACGGCACCATGTAGCTCGCGTTCGGGCGGCCCCGGTAAGGGTGCGGGGTGAGGAACGGGGAGTCCGTCTCGACGAGCACCAGCTCCGGATCCGCGATGGCCAGCGCGGCCCTCAGATTTGCGGCGTTCTTGAACGTCATGGTGCCCGCAAAGGACATGTACCATCCGTTCAAATTACAGATCCGTGCCAGTTCTTCGTCGCCGGAGAAGCAATGGAAGACCACCCGCTCCGGGGCCCCCTCCTCCCGGAGAACCTGGACGACGTCGTCGTGGGCGTCACGGTCGTGGATCTGGAGGGTGAGGTCCAGCCTCTTCGCGATATCGATGTGGCGGCGGAACGAATGGCGCTGGTGCACCAGTCCGTCGCCATGGGTGCGGAAGAAATCAAGCCCGGTTTCACCGATCGCACGGACCCTCGGATGGGCCGCCAGCTCCTCGATTTCCGCGAGAGCCGATTCCAGCTCTCCGCGGCCCGCGTAAACGGGGGCATCGTTGGGGTGGATGGCGACAGCTCCCAGGAGCCGCCTGTCCGCGTCAAGCGCCTGGACCGTGAACCGCGATGACTCGAGGTCGCAACCCACCTGCACCGCGCCCTGGACACCCACGGCTTCGGCCGCGTCCAGGGCATCCCCCACCGCGACTTCGAGCAGGCCGTGCCGGAAGTCGAGGTGCGTGTGGTTGTCCATCACGGGGACCGGCAGCGGTTCGGGAGCAGGCGGGTATTCTTTGCGGGAATCGCCGGTTTCTGGCGCGCGGTAGGAAGCCGGCGGGAGGGAATTGCACATGGATCCACCCTATCCTTCCCTCCTGATGCCTTCCTGATGACCCCTGTATCCCTTCGCCGTCCCTCCCTCGGGAGGCTGCCTCTGTCTGCGGCGGGCCTAGGCTGGGTAGTCTGGTACAAAAGGCGGTATATCCCGGCCAGGGCACCGCTGCCCGGCTGAGGTTCTGTCATGGCTGAGGGGATTGTCCATGGACTCAAAGCGACACGGCACCGTTGATGAACAATTGCTGCCGGACGAGGCCGTGCTTGCCTTGCCGCCTGACCGCGAGTCCCTCAACGGGCACAAGCCGACGGTCATGGATCCTGAGCAATTCCACGCTGCCAGCGAGAAGATCCTGGCGGCCATCAACAAGGTCATCGACGGCAAAGCCGAGGCCGCCAAGCTTGCCCTCACCGTGCTCCTCGCCCAAGGCCACCTGCTGGTGGAGGACGTGCCGGGTGTAGGCAAGACGTTGCTTGCCAAGACCCTCGCCCGCACCATCGATTGCAAGGTCAGCCGGATCCAGTTCACCCCGGACCTTCTTCCTTCCGACGTCACGGGCGTCTCCATCTACAACCAGTCCTCGCGGCAGTTCGAGTTCCGGATGGGTGCGGTGTTCGCCAACATCGTGATCGGAGACGAAATCAATCGCGCCTCGGCCAAGACGCAGTCCGCCCTCCTCGAATGCATGGAGGAACACCAGGTCACGGTGGACGGCCATTCGTACCAGCTGGGCGAGCCGTTCATGGTTGTCGCGACGCAGAATCCCATCGAAATGGAAGGAACGTACCCGCTGCCGGAAGCGCAGCGGGACCGTTTCATGGCGCGCATCTCGATGGGCTACCCGGACAAGCTCTCCGAGATCGAGATGCTCGAGACGCATCAGGCAGTTTCACCCCTCGCCAAAGTCACGCCGGTGGTCACCTCCGCGGACGTCGCAGCGATGATCGCCACCGTGCAGCAGGTTTACGTTTCGCAGTCCGTCAAGGAATATACGGTTGCCTTGGGCCGGGCCACCCGGGACAGTGCCCGGCTGCGCCTCGGAGCCAGCCCGCGCTCCCTTCTGCAACTACTGCGCGCAGCCAAAGCGACCGCAGCCCTTGACGCAAGGGATTTCGTGCTGCCCGACGACGTCATTTCCGTCGCCGAGTCCGTCCTGGCACACCGCATCATCCTTGACCGCAAGGCCGCGAGTTCCGGTGATACACCACAGAGCATCATCCGGGCCATCCTGGCTTCCCTCCCGGTAAGCCAAGACGCTGCCGCGGAACGCCGCGGCAGCTAGGGAGAGCGAAGGAGGGGGGCAGGCATGGCGCTGATCGATCTACTTCCGAAGCATCTGTTCACTACCCGTGGCTGGGGCTTGCTTGCCAGCGGTGTGGGTTCCTTGCTGCTTGCCCAGATCATGGGCAGGCGGGATCTGTTGGCCCTCGGGATCCTGCTGCTGGTGCTGCCGCTGGTATCGCTTGCCGGCGTCCGTATCCTCAAGCCGCGTTTCCAGGTGTTCCGCGAATTCCATCCCTCGTCCGTGGAGACCTCCTCCACGGCCACGGTGCGCTTGGCGGTGGCACGGACCGGCGCAGCGGCCGGGCCGGTGATCATGGAGGAGCAGTTGCCGGCGCGCTTCGGCGAACCTCCGGCCTTTCGCTTTCCCGCCCGTGCCGCATCCGGCGGCACCAGCCGCTATGAGTACCACCTGCGCTCCGGCAAGCGCGGCCAGTTCAGGATCGGTCCGGTCACGGCCGAGTTCTGCGATCCCTTCGGATTGTCGCTGCACCGGCACGAGATCGACGACGGCGACATCCTCACCGTGACGCCCGCCGCCGTCGAACTTCCCGCCACAGGCCTGGCCGGCGCACGCGGAAACGACGGCGTGACGGCCACGCGGATCCGCGCCAATCCCAGCGACGACGATGTGATGACCCGCGAATACCGGCATGGCGACCCCATGCGGCGCGTCCATTGGGCCGCGACGGCGCGGCACGGCGAACTCATGGTGCGGCAGGAGGAATCCGTCACCACGCCCGAGGCGACCATCATCCTGGACCAGCGCTATTCCGCTTTCGTGTCGGGCTCCGCCGCGGTCTTCGGTCCCGCGCACGAAGACGCCTTTGAACTCGTGAGCAGCGAGAACTTCGAATGGGTCGTGACGGCAGCGATGTCGATCAGCGCCCACCTCGCCGATCGCAACTATTCGCTGCGTTTCCTCGACGCCGCGGGACACCCCGCATTTCGCGCATCCCGCTCCGCGCCGTATCCCGAAACCGAGGAATTCAGCGGTGCGGGAGGCCTGCAATCCATTGCCGAAAGCCTCGCCGCCATCCAGCTCAGCGGCCCACGGCATGTCCACGGCGAGCGCGGCCGCAAAGAAGCTGCCGTCGTCGAGGGTGCCGATGCGCCCTTCGACGACCATCTCATGGACAAGCTGGCCGCACACCGCCTGCGTGGCCCCGTCCTCGCGCTGCTCGGCAACATGCCGCTCTCCGAGGCCCGCGCGATGGCGCCGGCCGCCGGCTACGGGGCCAACGCTTTTGCGCTCGTGGTTACCGACCACCCGCGCCATGTCCAACCCGTCATCGAAGCCCTGAAGCTGGGCGGGTGGCGTGCCGTCGCGGTGAATTCGAGAACGGACCTTATCGCCGCGTGGGCCGGATTCGACCAGGGAGAGATTCTCGCTGCCGCAGCCGCAGCGATGGACGTCCGGCGTGGCGCGGCGGTGCCACGATGACCACTACCTCCAGGAACGGCCCTCCGGGGCGTTCCCCGGGTCCGGAACCGGCAGGGACAAGTGACCCCTGGTCCGATGGGGCAAAAGGGTCCGATGGGGCAAAAGGGTCCAATGGGCCGGGAAGGGCGCCCCGAGGCCCGCGAAAGCCAGGGCCGGGAGCCTACCCCTGGGCAATGTCGGCGGCCATCGCCGTCGCCGTACTCGGAGCCTCGCTCTCGCTCAACGGGGTTTTCAGGGGCTGGGCCTGGCTGGTTCCCGCCATCACCACGGTGTTTGTCGTCGGGCTGACCCTGGCCGTCCTTCGCGCCTTGAGGGTCCACCCTGTGCTCACCACTTTGGGCGGCCTGCTCGCCTTGGTGTTTATCCTCGACTTCACGTTCTTCCGGCCGGAAAGCATCGCGGGCTTCATTCCCTCCGGCGCGACCCTTGACACGCTGGGTCAGTTCCTCAAACGGGCCGGCGAAACCGTGGTCTCGGAGACGGCACCCGTCTCGCCGAACGCAGGAATCGTGTTCGTCGCCTGCGCGGCCCTGGGCGTGGTTGCTGTCCTCGTCGACACCCTGGCGGTCCCGCTCGGGATGCCTGCGACGAGCGGCTTGGGCCTGCTGGTTGTCCTCGTGTTCCCGGCGACCATCAAACCGCAAGGTGGCGGGCTGCCCGGATTCCTCGCTGCCGCCGTCGGCTTCATCCTGATCCTGGGTTGCAGCCAGTGGTTCGCGCCGGACTCGCGGTTGCAGACCGACAACGCCCATGGCACGGGGCAGCTCAAACGATCCATGGTGATCGGTGGCGTGGCCCTGGCGCTGGGGCTCCTGTTGCCGCTGGCGGTTCCGGGCTTCGAGCGCGGGACGTTTCCGGTCGGTTCGCGGCTGAATCCCTGGGGCGTCTCCAACGGCCTGAACCCCATGATCACCCTCGGCAACAGCCTGCGGAATCCCACCGGCGACGGCAGCATTACCTATGCCACGAGTTCCACGGCCCCGGTCTACTTGCGCTCGGTCACCATTGACAAGTTCGACGGCGATACCTGGGCGCCGGACGACCGCGAAGCCTCACGGCGCGTAGGGCCGGGCCGGATGGCGCCGGACTACCCGCTCCCGTCCGAGCTGGTGCGCCAAGTGACGGTGGTCGACACCGGGCAGTTCACCAGTCCGTATCTGCCGGTCCCCTATGCCCCGACAGCCGTCAACGGTCTGAGCGGACGCTGGTCGTGGGATCCGGCGACGCTCAGCATCCGAGGCGAGGACGGAACCACAAGGAACCAGCAGTACACGGTATATTCGGCGCTGCCGTCCGTGACCTCCGCAACGTTAAGCCAGGACAACGCCAAGCCCACGTCCATCTCACAGGATTTCATCCAGTTGCCAAGCAATGTTCCGGACATTGTGAAGAACACCGCCAAGTCAGTGACGGCCGGGGCCAACGGCAACTATGCGAAGGCGATGGCGATCCAGGACTATCTGCGCTCCTCCCAGTTCAGCTATTCCCTGCAGGCTCCGGTCCAGGGCGGTTATGACGGCAACGGCATGTCCGTGCTGGCCGATTTCCTGCAGCAGAAGAGCGGCTATTGCGTGCACTTTGCCTCTGCGATGGCCGTCATGGCGCGGCTGGACGGAATCCCGAGCCGCATCGCCGTCGGTTACGCGCCGGGCCATGCCACAGGGGCCACAGTTGCGGTGGCCGGACAGGAGCCCCTGCCGGAGTACCAGGTGGATGCCCGCGACGCCCACGCCTGGCCCGAGCTCTATTTCGAGGGAGTCGGTTGGGTCGCCTTCGAACCAACCCCTTCCCGCGGCGTCGTTCCGCCCTACGCGAGCGAGGCTGCCGCAGCGGGCGGCCCGAGCACCAACCTCCATGACGAAAACCTGACCCCGGGTTCCTCCACTCCTGCGCCGAGCACCGCTGCTGTACCGCCCGTTGCGGGTCCGGGAGTCGGATCAGGCACGGCCGGCGGCTCCGCAACCATCCTGTACGTCACCGCGGCCGTGCTTCTTCTGGCTGTATTGGCAGCCTCCCCGCGGCTGGTCCGCTCCGGGATCCGGGCTCGGCGCCTGAGGCCGGCACGGGCCAAGCAGCCCGGTTCGGGAGGCACAGCCGGCCCGGCCCCGCCCCGGGATGGCCCGGTCCTGGCATGGGCGGAGCTCGAGGACCTCGCCACGGATTACGGTGTACCGCCAGTGCCCAGCGAAACGCCGCGGCATTTCGCGGCCCGATTGAGCAGCTCGGTTGCGCTCGGAGGGCCGGCCGCGGCAGCTTCGCCGTCGGGAGCCGCCGACGACGCCGGCCAGCACGCGCTTGCATCGCTCACCGGCGACTTCGAACGGCAGCGTTATGGTCCCCCGGCGGCCGCGGCGGACCAAGCGAACGCAGCGGCGGTCCGGATTGCGGCAGTCCGTGCCGCGTTCCGGCGCAATGCCTCCTGGTTCGCGGTCTTCCGCGCGGATTGGTTCCCGCCGTCCTTGATGTCCAGGTGGTTCCAGCTCCTGTCGTCGCCTTTCCGCTGGCTGGGTGGCATTTCCGCCGCGGCGGCACGCCGCGCGGCAGCATCCGTGCAGAGACTGTTCGGCTCCATCCGCTGGCGGCGCTGACCCAACTAGCTCGCATTAGATGTCGTTATGGGCCTCGAAAACGACAACAAATGCGAGTCAGTTGGGCTTGGAACGGCAAAGGCAGGGCACCGGAACCCAAATGTTCCAGTGCCCTGCCCTTCACTCAACGGCAGTTCCCCGTTGCGAGAGGTCCGCCGAAGTTCTACTAGTCGGCGTACGGATCCGCGATGCCGACGTACTGCGTGGTGAGGTATTCCTCGATGCCTTCGAATCCGCCTTCACGGCCCAGCCCGGACTGCTTCACGCCGCCGAACGGTGCCGCGGCGTTGGAGATGACGCCGGCGTTCAGGCCGAGCATGCCGGTCTCGATTCTTTCGCTGACGCGCAGTCCGCGATTCAGGTCCTTGGTGTAGACGTAGGCGACGAGACCGTATTCGGTGTTGTTGGCCAGCTTGATGGCTTCGTCTTCGCTCTTGAACGTGATGATCGGGGCCACCGGTCCGAAGATTTCTTCCTTCAGGATGCGGGCGTCCGCGGACACGTTCTTGAGCACCGTGGGCTGGTAGAAGTAGCCCGGTCCGTCCACCGGGGCACCGCCGGTGACGGCGATCGCGCCGTTGGCAACGGCGTCGGACACGAGGGCATGTACGCCGTTGCGGGCCTTGCCATCGATCAACGGGCCGACCGTGGAGTCCGGCTCGGTACCGCGAGCAGTGTTAAGTGCCGAGATCTTGGCAGCGAACTTGTCGGCAAAAGCATCAGCGATGGAGTCGTGCACAATGAAGCGGTTGGCTGCGGTGCAGGCCTCGCCCATGTTGCGCATCTTGGCTGCGACGGCGCCTTCGACGGCCTTGTCCAGGTCGGCGTCCTCGAAGACCACGAACGGTGCGTTGCCGCCGAGTTCCATGGAGCTGCGCAGGACCTTGTCGGCGGCTTCGCGCATGAGGGCCTGCCCGACGGCGGTGGAACCGGTGAAGGAGATCTTGCGCAGGCGGTCGTCCTTGATGAGCGGCCCGGTGACCGCGCCTGCCGTGGAGGTCTGGATGACGTTGAGCACGCCTGCCGGGAGGCCGGCTTCCTGCATGACCTGGGCGAAGAGCAGGCTGGTCAGCGGGGTCAGGTTGGCTGGCTTGAGCACCATGGTGCAGCCGGCGGCAACCGCGGGGGCAATCTTGCGGGTAGCCATGGCCAGCGGGAAGTTCCACGGGGTGATCAGCAGGCAGGGACCAACAGGCTTCTTCTGGACCAGGATGCGGTTCTTGCCGTCCGGGGCCGCGGAGTAGCGGCCGCTGACGCGGACGGCCTCCTCGGAGAACCAGCGCAGGAACTCCGCGCCATAAGCTACTTCGCCGCGGGCTTCGGCCAACGGCTTGCCCATTTCCAAGGTCATGAGCAGTGCGAAGTCTTCGGCGCGTGCCGTGACCAGTTCGAACGCGCGGCGCAGGATTTCGCCACGCTCGCGGGGAGCGGTTCGAGCCCAGGAGGTCTGGGCGGCAACAGCAGCGTCCAGCGCCGCGGCGCCGTCCTCTACTCCGGCGTCGGAGATGCTCGTGAGCACCTTGCCCGTGGAGGGATCCTCGACGTCGAACGTCTTGCCGGACGCCGCAGGCAGCCACTGGCCGTTGATGAGCAGCCCCGTGGGAACGGAGGCGAGAAGTTCGCTTTCGCGATCGGCGGTAACAGTCACAGTGACTCCTTCGTCAGTCGGTGCACGTTGTAGAGATGCACCAACACTTGATTTTTGTGGAATTACTGTCACGGTACTGCCCGCCGCGAAGCAGTGTCTACGCCTTCACGCACTGCCGCGGGAGCAAGAGTTTGTGCAGTTGCACAGCCCCCGGGTTGAGGCGGAAGCCACGGCCCGCGAGCACCGCCTTACCGCGCCGCGAGCACCGCCCTACCGCGCCGCGAGCACCGCAGAGTACAGCTCGCGCTTGCTGATGCGGGCCTCCTCGGCCACCGCGGCTACTGCTTCCTTGAGCCTGATTCCCTTGGCAATGAGCTCATTGACCGCGGCAACATGGTCCTCGGGTTTGCCCGGCGCCTGTTCAGGGGCGCCGGCCACGACGACGGCAATCTCGCCGCGGACCTCGTTGTTTTCAGCCCACTCGAGCAGTTCCCGGACCGTTCCCCGGATGACTTCCTCGTAGGTCTTCGTCAAATCGCGGCACACGGCGATGCGGCGGTCCGAACCGAACCGCTCGTGAAGGGCACGGAGCATTGGCTCGAGCCGGTGCGGTGCCTCGAAGAACACCATGGTCCGGCGTTCGTTGCCGAGGTCCGCAAGCCGGGAGCTGCGTTCGCCGGCTTTGCGGGGAAGGAATCCCTCGAAGCAGAACCGGTCCGTGGGCAGCCCTGATAGCGCCAGGGCGGTCAACACTGCGGACGGGCCGGGGAAGGCGGTGACGAAGAGTCCTGCTGCCACGGCTCCCTCCACGAGGCGGAAGCCGGGGTCGGACACTGCGGGCATGCCGGCGTCGCTCACCATGATGATGGTCTTGCCCGCGCGGACGTGGTCCAGGAGTTCCTCGGTCTTGGCGGCCTCGTTGTGCTCGTGGTAGCTGATAACCCGGCCGGAAACGGTGATGCCAAGCGACTGGACGAGCCGGTGCAGGCGCCGGGTGTCCTCTGCGGCCACGATGTCAGCCGTCTGCAACAACTCGATGAGCCGGCTGGAGGCATCGCCGACGTTGCCGATGGGAGTGGCAGCCAGCACGATCCGGCCCACGCCGTCGGGCAAGGCGGGAAGCGCCTGTGCTTCAAAAGGCTCCGCCCCCGACTCAAGGGACTCCGCCGAGTCGGGAACGGTGGTTTCATCCGGGGAGCTCAGCTGTTCAGTCACCCAACAAGCCTAATGCCCCCGCCGCCGCTTTCAGGGAGCTACCGGAGGCAAAAGGTAGCATGGGCTGAGTGACCGATACCTCCGTGCGCCCCGCCCCGCAAACCTGGTTGATACGGCGCTGGTTGACCCGGCCAGAGGACGCCTTCACGGCCGAGGCCCTGCGGACGCGGCTCATTGGCAGCATCCAAAGCTGGCGGGATTATCCGCCGTCCTTGAGGCTGTGGTTCTGGCTGATCCCAACTATCACTGCCGTGATCGGCGGGATCCTGCGTTTCGTCCGCCTCGACGCACCGCACAGCCTCGTCTTCGACGAGACCTACTACGTCAAGGACGCCTACTCGTTCCTGGTCAGCGGATACGAGAGGAGCTGGCCGGACAAGGCCAACGATGCCTTCAATGCAGGCAACCCGAACGTCCTGCTCAACTCTCCTGAGTACGTGGTACATCCCCCCGTAGGGAAATGGATGATCGCCTTCGGAATGTGGTTCTTTGGCTCGGACAATTCCTTCGGCTGGAGGTTTTCCGCGGCCCTGACGGGCACCCTCTCCATCGCCCTGATCGCCCTGATCGCCCTGAAGTTGTTCCGGTCCCACATCCTCGGCGCGGCTGCTGGGCTGCTGCTCGCCGTGGACGGCCACCACTTGGTCATGTCGCGGACGTCCCTGCTGGACATCTTCCTGATGTTTTGGCTGCTCGCTGCCTTTGGCGCCCTGCTGATGGATCGCGACGACGGACGGCGCCGGCTGGCTGCACGGCTCGCCGCGCTGGCAGGCGCCTCCAAGGACGGCCGGCCGACGGCGTTGCACCTCGCCTCGGGGCCGTGGCTCGGATTCCGCTGGTGGCGGCTGGCGGCCGGCGTCTGCCTCGGCCTGGCGGTCGGCACCAAGTGGTCGGCACTGTTCTTCGTGGTTGCTTTCGGCCTGTTGACCGTTTTCTGGGACATGAGCGCGCGGCGCATCGCGGGCATCCGGAGCTGGCCCAGCGCCGGAATCATCAAGGACGGCATTCCGGCGTTCTTCACCATGATCCCGGTGGCCGGAGCCGTGTACCTGTCGACGTGGACCGGCTGGTTCCTTTCCAAGGACGCCTACTACCGGCACTGGGCGGATGCGAACCCCTCCGATACATGGGGATGGATTCCCGGGCCGCTGCGGTCCCTGGCGTACTACCACATGGAGGCTTACAACTTCCATCAAGGCCTCAGCTCGCCGCACCCGTATTCGGCGAGCCCGTGGACCTGGCTTGTCATGGGGCGGCCCACCTCGTTCTACTACGAGTCCCCCAAACAGGGAACCCCCGGCTGCGACCTGCCCAACTGCACCTCGGCGATCCTGTCCGTCGGTAACCCGGTGATCTGGTGGGGTGCCACTATTGCGCTCTTCGTAGTGTTGTTCTGGTGGGCGGGCCGGCGCGACTGGCGGGCCGGGGCCATCCTGGCCGGCGTCGCCGCAGGGTATTTGCCGTGGTTCATGTATCCGGAGCGCACCATGTTCTACTTCTACGCGCTTTCCTTCGAACCCTTCCTCGTGCTGGCTCTCGTCTATGGATTGGGACTGGTGCTCGGCAAGAGCGGGGCTCCTCCGTGGCGCCGCCGCTCCGGCCTGTACGTGGTTGGCCTTGTGGTCGCCCTTGCCGTGCTGTTGTCGGCGTTCTTCTATCCGGTGTGGACGGCAGAAGTGATCAGCTACCAGGACTGGCGCGTGCGTATGTGGATGCCGTCCTGGATCTAAGGGTCTGCCCGGAAGGTCAGGACGGCACGCGCGCAAAGAAGCGGCCCGCCTGGGATTGAATATTCCAAGGCGGACCGCTTCTTCGTTCTTGCGGCGGCGCTACTTCTCCGGCGTGCCGGCCTCCGCGCGGACCTCCGGGTCGGTATCCACACTGTCGTCCGCGGCGGCTTCGTTCTTGGGAGAGAGTCCGCGACGACGGCGGGTAGGCCAAGTGAAGATGAGGGTCAGCAGCGCCGTGATGAAGACCAAGGCGCCGATCGCAATTCCGGAATCCATCCAGTACTGTCCCGGGAACAAGCGGATCAACGTGTCGTCGAGTGCGAAGGTCCAGGTGCCGTTGGCGAAGAAGATGTGGTGGAAGTCCGTGAAGAACTGCTGCCAGCCCAGTGCCGCAAGCGTGCCCAGTCCCAGGATGAGGACCAAGGTGACGATCGAACCGGCAAAGAGTCCGCGGCGGATCCCTCCCGTGCTTCGTTTGCGCAGATAGATCATCGCGATGATCCCAATGATGATCATGAGGGCGCCGGCCCCGAATGCCGAGAGCATCACGGTCTTGACATCGGCCATGTGGGAAACTTCGCCCTCCTTGAACAACTTCTCGCCGTTGTGGTTGACAAGCTCGCCCAAGTAGCGTGGCCCGGACCAGTTGCTGAGATAGTCCAGGGCATAGGAACCATACGTCATCCGGTCATCGGCATTGAAGCCATAGCCGTCTCCGGGGAAGCCCGGCCGGTAATACTCCACCCACAGGAACAGCGGGCTCGCGACGGCGCGGATTGCCAGCACCAGGAGGACCACCGGGTAGAAGGCGGCGAGCAGGACCTGGAAAATGCGGGGCGCCAGCGGCTTGGCTTTGGCGGCCTGCTCCCGCTCGTGGTTGCGGCGTTCCACCTCGGCTTCCGGCGGGCGGACCTGAAGGGCCGACGTCGGCAGAGGCTCTGCGAAGAGGGCCGGTTCCGGCCCGGCCTCCGCAGCCTCAGCGGCTTTGCGGTCTGCCCGGCTCTCCGGCTGTTGTGCTGCGACGGGCCGTTCGGCGAGAGGCCGTGCAGCTTCGCCTCCAACTGCGCCTGACACGGCCCCAGCTCCCTGTTTGCCTTCTTCTGGCACGCGCTTCGCCGAAGAGTCCCGCGCTCCGTCAGCGGCCCCTGCCGGGCGTACGTCAGCGGCCGCGGACTTGGGGGCGGGCTTCATCCATTCGAAGGCCGGCTCGTCGCCGTCGTCGTGGATATCCGCGTCCGGGTCTTTGGGGATCGGGCTCTTCTCGGTCACTTGGATTCACTTCCGTAGGATTCACATGCCGGAGCAGGAACGGTCCGCTGGCAATCTTCTCTGCCTTCGAGCCTACCGCCAGCCCTCGCGGAGAGACGATGAGCCACCCCGGCGAACGTCGGATTGCGGCCGGACCCGGGTGCCGTCAGGCGGCTATCTCCCGGTAGCCGGCATCGTTTGCGTCCAGGTCGCCGGTGGCGCCTGCACGGAATGCCCGCCCGCCCAGCACCAAGGCATAGACCCAGTATGCCGCGAGAACGAGCGAACCGATCAGGATCTTGGCCCACACAGGAAGCGGGCTCGGCGTCACAAATGCCTCGACAAGTCCGGAAACGAACAGGACAAGCACCAGGCCGAGGGCCACCGTGATCAGGGAACGCCCTTCGTCCGCGACTGCCTGCATCCTACGCCGCGGTCCCGGGGAAACCATGGCCCAGAAAATGCGGAGGCCGCCCGCGGAGGCGATGAAGACGGCCGTCAACTCCATGAGGCCGTGCGGGAGGATGTAGCTGAAGAACACGTCCATCTTGCCGGTGGCGGCAAACACGCCCGCTGCGACTCCCAGGCCCTGTGCATTCGCGAAAAGCGCGTATGGCACCCAGAAACCGGTGATGCCCAAGGCCACGGCCTGCGCCCCTATCCAGGCATTGTTGGTCCAGACGGCGCCGGCAAAAGACGCAGCGGGGTTCTCGGAGTAGTAGCCGACGAAGTCATGGTCGACGTATTGCTTCACGGCAGTGCTGCTTCCGAGGGCCCTCAAGGCGTCCGCGGACGTTCCGATCCAGAGGGTGTAGGCGCCTGCCACAACGCAGAAGAAAACCCCGCACCAGACCGTGAGCCAGCGCAAGCGGTAGAACGCTGCGGGCAGGGACACCACGAAAAAGCGGGCGAGGTCTTCGATGAAATTCGACCGCGCCCCGGTGAAGCGGGTACGGGCCTGGGCGAGGGCCGCCGACAAAGAGGCGGAGAGCGCGCTCTCCGGGGCCACGGACCTGATGAGGGACAGGTGTGACGACACCACTTGGTACAAACGCAGAAGCTCGTCGGCTTCACCACCGTCAAGGCGCCGTTTGTGCGCGAGCTCGTTCAAGCGGGACCATTTCGTCCCGTTCACGACAGAGAAGGCATCCATGTCCACGGCTCCACCCTAATCCCAACCCTCCCCAAACAGTCCCACATCCAAGCAAACCCCTCCTCCGCATCCGTGGCCGCGGTTAGACTCGATCCAGCGGGAGCCGTCCGGTCCTGCGGACGTCGTGGCAATGCTTGGGGGCGGGCTTGAGTTCGATCATTACCGGCGAGGCCGTGGTCCTTGAACTGCGGCCGGCGTCGTTCGGGGCGAGGGCACTCGGGCTCATGCTCGACGTCGTGGCTCACATTGCGTTGCTGCTGGGTGTGTTGTTCCTGCTCGGTATGGCGGCACCCCATGTGGACGCGGCCGCGGGCCGGGCGATGGCCTTGTCCAGCGTGGTGCTGTGCCTCGTGGTCGTCCCCGTAGCGGTGGAGACGCTGAGCCGCGGGCGTTCGCTGGGCAAGCTGGCTACCGGGCTCCGGATTGTGCGCGACGACGGCGGATCCATCCGCTTCCGGCACGCGGTGATCCGCGGGTTGATCGGCTTCCTGGAGATCTACGCGACCTTCGGCGGATTGGCCATTGCGGTGGCACTGTTCAACGACAAATCGAAGAGGCTCGGAGACGTTGTGGCCGGAACCTATTCGCTCAGGCAGCGCGTTCCCGCTGAACCTAAAATCCTCCCCTATGCCCCTCCGTACCTGCAGGCATGGGTGGGACTCGCGGATATCGGCAGGGTTCCGGACGGCATGGCGCGGCGGGCATCACAGTTCGTCCAGCAGGCCTGGCGGATGGCGCCGGACTCGCGCGCCCACATGGCCGCGGCCCTTGCGAGCGAATTGGCGGCTTACGTCGCCCCGTCGCCGCCGCCCGGAACCACACCGGAAGGCTACCTGCACGCTGTGTTGGGCGAGCGCAGAAACCGGGACCTGGAACGGCTGCGCCGCGCAGAACAACGCAGCGCCGTTGTCGGCGATCGACTCAGCAGGCTTCCGTTCACGCGCTAGCCAAGCCCGCGGCACGCAGGGTGAGCAACGCCGTCGGGCATAGCTGCGGCAAGTCCCGGCAGCGCTCAGCGCTTCGCGTAGCCGGCCCAGGCGATGTTCCAGTCGCCGAAGCCTTCCAGCGGTTCCACGACGGGGGCACCGGTGTTCAGCACCTGCACCACGTCCCCCGTACGCATGTTGTTGAAGAACCACGCGGCGTCGGCCGGGAGCAATCCAACACAGCCGTGCGAGACGTTGTACGCGCCGACGGCCCCGTAAGCCGATGGAAGTGCCTGGTGAACGTAGACCCCTGAGTTCGTGAGCCGGTTGGCGTGCTCGACGACGAGCGGTGCGTAGTAGCCCTTGTCACCGGATTTGAGGCCGATGCTGCCGGCGTTGAATCTGGAGTGGCGCTCCTGCTCCATGATCACGGCGTAGCCCGTGGGCGAGAGCCAATCCGGACTGCCGAGGGTCACCGGAGCGGTCTTGACGAGCGCGCCGTCGAAATACACCTTCATGGTCTTGGTGGCGTCGTCCACCACCGCTATCCGCTGTGGACCGGTCGTGAACGTGGCCTTGACGTCTGAGTTGCCGATCATTCCGTTGCCGAAATCCCTGCCGAACAGAGGCATGTCCACGGTGACGCTCGTGTTGGCTCCCCAGAAGGTCTCCGGGCGGATACGAACTTTACGGTCCGAGTACCAGCGCCAGGCCACCTTCTGGCCCGAGGAAACACTGATCTTCACGGCCTGTTCCATGGCGGCTTTGTCCGCCACGGGCTCGCTGAAGTTGATTTCGATGGGCTGGCCAGAACCCATGACGGCACCGTCGTTGGGGAACACCATGGCGTTGGCCTCGTTGGGCGTGGAAACCGTGGTGAACGATTGGGTCTTCCGGATTTCCCGGCCCGCGCCATCAACAACGGTGAAGCCAAAACGGTACTCAGTGTTGAACCCCAAAGGATCCAGCGTGGACCAGGTGCTGCCGTCGGCGCTGATGGCTCCCTTGACGGCCTTGCCGCCCGTGGCCGGCACAAGTTCAATGTCCTTCAGCGTGCCGTGCACGGCCTTCACGGATGGCCCGACGGCGGGATTCACTTCGCGGGCACCGTCAAGGGGCGTAATTCCCAGTTCTACTGCCTTGACGACGGCGGACCCCAGTCCGACATCCGTGCGTTGCGGCGATCCCGCTTCTGATTCGACCCCCGTTTGCAGCCAATTCGGGGCGGTCGCAGCACCGATTCCTCCGGCCGCAACCGCGGCACACATCCCCATGATTCCGAGAATCTTCCCGGCTTTGCGCTTCCTTTGCGACGCCACAGCAACTCCACATCCCCCGGCAGAAGCCAGCCCCCAAGACTGACCCGCCAAGTCTACCGGGGGTACTGATGCGTCCCCGACAGTGCCGAAAGGCGCGCCGTGTTAGTTGGCGTATTGGGCCCAGGGGATGTTCCAGTCGCCAAAGCCGTCGTCGAAATTGGCGTAGTCACCCTGGGTATTGACCACCTGGACGACGTCTCCAGTTGTCATGTTGTCGAACACCCATTTCGCACCGTCGGGTCCCAGTCCGATGCAGCCGTGGGAGAGGTTCGTGACACCTATGTACGGCAGGGCCGAGTCGGTGGCCTGGTGGATGAACTCGCCGCTGGGTGTCAGGCGCGTGGCGTAGTTGACGTCAAGCTGTCCATAGTAGGCCGGATCCCCCGGCTTGAGGCCGATGGTCGAGGCGTCCATGTGCTCTACCCGGTACTTTTCCATGAGCACCAAGTAGCCGCGCGCGGAAGGGAACCTGGTGTCTCCCATGGTGTCCGGCCACTGGCCCACTTGCTGGTCGTTGACACTGACCGTGAATGTGTGGGCAACCGCATCGGCCACCGCCACCTTCTTATCGCCGATCTTGAAGGTGTTCGACTTGTTGAAGTTGCCGATCTGTCCGTTGCCGAAGTCCACCCCGAACAGCTTGAGGTCCACGGTGACGGTGCTGTTCGCTGCCCAGAAGTTCTCCGGACGGTAACGCACCATGGTGTCGCTGAACCAGTGGAAGGCCCCGGCCTGGCCCGACGTGGAGGTAACCTTGATGGCCTTCTCGACGGCGGCTTTGTTGACCACGGGTTCACTGAACGTGAGCTGGAGCGGCTGCGCCACGCCCACCTTCGCCCCGTCCAGGGGGTACATGGCGGCGTCGGCCTCGTTCTGCGTGGAAACCGTTGTGAAGGATCCAGTCTTCGACGTCGGGCGTCCGGCCGCATCCGCAACGGTGTAATTGAAGGTGTAGGAGGAGTTGAACTCGAGGGGCGTGGACGCGGTCCAGCTCAGTCCATCCGGGGTCAACGCACCATCGACGGTCTTCCCTCGGGCGCTCGTCAGGGAGACCCTGTCCAGGGTTCCGTCCTTGACGCTGATCGTGACGGGCGCAGCCGGGTTCACCTGTTTGGCCCCGCTCGCAGGCGAGGCAACAACCGTGGCAGGCTTCACGACAGGCAGCACTGCTGCCGCCTCGCTGCGTTCACCTGATGATCCCTCGGACTCGATTGCCGCGCTGGCCGCATGCGGGGCCACTGCGGCGAACGTGCCGCTGAGCGCGGCAATGAGGCAGACAACCACGATCCAGGCGACCTTGCGGAACCGGCTTCGCTTCGTCGGCGTCGTGTCCGAGTGCCCAGCGTCCAAGTGCCCAGCGTCCAAGTGCCGGGCACTGGTGCTTTCCTGCTCAACGTCGAAGAGCCGCGCAGCGTCCACATGCTCGAAAGTGTCCGCTTGCTCGCCGTCGGGATTAAGGCCCATTCCTGTTTTCTCCAAAACTCACGCCCCCAAAAAACTCACGCCCCACAGCCGCATCCTAAAGGGCGCGGCTTGATATTGGCTGGGAGCCCGCCTCGGCGCGCCCCCAGCGGGTGTACTCAGTACCTGTAGTGTTCCGGCTTGTACGGCCCGGCGACGTCAAGGTCCAGGTATTCCGCCTGTTCCTTGCTGAGCTCGGTTAGTTCCACGCCCAAAGCGTCCAGGTGCAGGCGGGCGACCTTCTCGTCGAGGATCTTGGGCAGCACGTAGACCTGGTTCGAGTATTCGCGCCCGGCCCCTGGGCCAGAGCCAGTCTGGTCCTTCTTGGTCCACAGCTCGATCTGGGCGATCGTCTGGTTCGCGAAGGAGTTGCTCATGACGAACGACGGGTGGCCGGTCGCGTTGCCCAGGTTCAGGAGGCGGCCCTCGGACAGCACGATGATCGATCGCTCTTCGCGGCCGTCGGCCGGGGGGAACACCCACTCGTGCACCTGCGGCTTGATTTCCACTTTCTGGACGCCGGGGACCTTGGACAGCCCGGCCATGTCGATCTCGTTGTCGAAGTGGCCGATGTTGCCAACAATCGCCTTGTTCTTCATGCGGAGCATGTCCGAGGCCATGATGACGTCCTTGTTGCCGGTGGTTGTGATGAAGATGTCCCCCTGCTCCACGACCGAATCCAACTTGGCTACCTGATAGCCGTCCATGGCTGCCTGGAGTGCGCAGATGGGGTCGATCTCCGTCACGATCACGCGCGAACCCTGGCCCCGAAGCGCCTCAGCGGCGCCCTTGCCGACGTCGCCATAACCGCAGACGACGGCGACCTTGCCGCCCATGAGCACATCGGTGGCGCGGTTGAGCCCGTCAGGCAGGGAGTGGCGGATGCCGTATTTGTTGTCGAACTTGCTCTTGGTCACCGAGTCGTTGACGTTGATGGCCGGGAACAGGAGCTTGCCCTGTTCGGCGAGCTGGTAGAGGCGGTGCACGCCCGTGGTGGTTTCTTCACTCACGCCACGGATGCCGGCCGCGATGCGGGTCCACTTTTTCGGGTCGGCGGCAAGGCTCTTCCGCAGCACATCAAGGACGAGCGCATACTCTTCGGGATCGCTTTCCGTGGCCGTGGGCACAGCGCCTGCGGCTTCGAATTCGACGCCGTTGTGGACCAGCAGCGTGGCGTCGCCGCCGTCGTCGAGGATCATGTTGGGGCCCAGCTCCGGGTTGGCGTCCGCGCCCGGCCAGCTGAGGATCTGCTCAGCGGTCCACCAGTATTCTTCGAGAGTCTCGCCCTTCCAGGCGAACACGGGAACACCCTGGGGATCCTCCACGGTTCCCCTGCCGACCACGACGGCGGCAGCGGCCTCGTCCTGCGTGGAGAAGATGTTGCACGAGGCCCAGCGGACCTCGGCGCCCAGGGCTGTCAGCGTCTCGATGAGCACCGCGGTCTGCACGGTCATGTGCAGGGATCCCGCAATGCGCGCGCCCTTGAGCGGCTGGCTCGGACCGAACTCGGCGCGCAACGACATGAGGCCCGGCATTTCGTGCTCGGCCAGGCGAATCTGGTGACGCCCGGCTTCAGCCAGGGAGATGTCTGCAACCTTGTAGTCGAAAGTCATGGAAGTCCTTTGGAAGTACCGAATGGTCGAGTCAGGGGGCTCAGGCGTGGCCGGGGCCGTCGTGTTGGCCTGCGTCGTGTTGGTCCGAGGCCGCGGCGTTGGCGGCCGCCAGCAGCTCCGGGGGAAGCAGCAAGGGGATTCCGTCCTGGATGGCATAGCGGAGCTTCTCACCCGACGCGGCAGCGGCCGTCGTGACAAGTTCCTCGCCGTCCTGCTCCAGCGGGGACCCGGTGACAGGGCACCGCAGGATGGACAACAATTCAGGACTGACCTTTGGCATGGTTGAAGCTCCCTGGATGGCATCCCGCGGACGCCGCTGTGGACAGATATGGCAGCTTCCAGAGTACAACCCGGCGGCGCAGCGCACGGTGTCACAAAGCTTGTCATGCGGGGAGCGGCGACACATAAGGCGACACACAGCGTCAGGGGACGCGCAGTTCCTGTTGTCCGGGGGTCAGGAAGGATCGCGCAGGATGCGCAGGTGGCGCCTGGTTCCCTCTGCAGGGGCCGGTCCGTCGAAGGGTGTGCGGACTGTGCGTTGTTCCGGCGCGGCCGGGGCCGACGCGGCTTCACGCACGGCGTTCGCCAGGGCAAGGAGATCGTCCGGCCCGGGCTGAGGCGGTGAGGATGGCATGGCGAGCCTCATGACTTCCCAGCCCCGCGGCACAGTCAGCGATTCGGCATGCTGCGCGCACAGATCGTAGGAATGCGGCTCGGCATATGTGGCCAGCGGACCCAGCACCGCCGTGGACTCGGCGTAAACGTACGTCAAAGTAGCCACCGCGGATTGGCGGCAGGCTGATCTGGAACACTGACGGATTGCACCCACAACATCCCAGATTAGCCGCACTTCCCCGCGGCGCGGTGCATTGCCCCTTCGCGCGCATTATGTCGCGTTGGTGGAACCACGGGTCTAAAGTCGATATATGCAGTCACAGCACCACGTTCCGGGCTTCACAGTCCAATTGTCCGACACCGGGGACAGCCAGGAAACGACGGCGGCGGCCACGTCCGCACGCGGCTTCAGGGAGCGCCGCAGGAACCGCCACGGGCGGGGGTTGCGCGGGGAAATCATCCTTCCCAACCTTCCCGGCTACCGGACGCGTGCCGAGAGGTTCGACGACCTCGTGCTCGATTCCGCGGAGCGGCTGCAGGATATGTGGGGCAAACGGCTCGACGGCGTGGCATTCGCCGTCGACGAGATCCCGCCGAACCTTGAGCAACTGGTGGCCGAGGGAACTGCGGCGCCGCTGGGCTCATACACCCCGGCAGCCCACGGCGCAGGACCCGTCATCACCATCTATCGGCGCGTCGTCGAGCACACCACCGGTGGCCGCGAGGACCTTCAGGACCTGGTGCACGACGTGGTCGTCGAGTACACCGCCGAGATGCTCGGAGTGCCGCCGGAGACCCTGGACCCCGTTTACCGCCGTCGTTATCAGTAACCGAGCGTGACCTGTACTTTTTCGTGGCCCGCAGCGCCATCCTGGATGGTCAGGACCGAAACGCCTGGTTGATCGCCTTGGCCGAGGACGAGCGCGCCGTAGGCAGCGTCCCCTGACGCCGACACGATGTAGCCCGAGACCGCGGCGCCGTCGGACTTATCCGGAACGCCGATGACCGATGTGGTCCCCCCGGCGATGTCGACCGTTTGGGTCTTGTGTACCTTGCCGTCAGAGGTGACCGGCGTGTAGCTGACCGTGGCCCTGCCCGCCGGCACGCCGAAGCTGAGGAAGCGGGTTCCGCCTTGGGGCACCGACATCACATGCTGGCTACCCAAGCGGACTGCTGCCGGAGACCAGGCGAAATCAACGGGGTCCTCGGCCTTGAGCCCCCGCGTTACGCGGGAGGACGCTGCGAAGGAAACATCCGATGTGGCGCTGACGGTATACATGCCGGCCGGGACACCCGTGAGGGGCACTTCGGTAACCGAACCCGCTTTGGCGGTCACCGCTCCCCCACCGGGCAAGGCGCGCTGGCCGTTCGGCCCGAACAAACGCACGTCCACGACGGCGTCCACCGGACCGGGAACGGTAATCTGCAAGGCCGGAACGACGTCGGCAAAACCGGGCTTGTCCGCGAGCGACTTCACGGCTGCCGGGTCCTGGACGTCCACCCCGGTCATGACCTGGGCATCGGCGGCGCCGGCACCGGGAGTAATGAGCTCGACACCACCGGCGGTGAGGCCCCGGAGGACGCTCTGCTGGATGGTTGCCGCGACGGGGCCGCCGCTGCTGCGCAGATGCACCGAGAGCTGACCCTCGTTCGGGGCCAGTCCGGCCAAGTTGATGGATCGGGTGGCTCCAGGCGAAACCAGCAAGCCACGGCTGTCCGGGGCTTGGATCTGTCCATGGGCACCGAACAGCTCGAGATTCACGGTAGCGGGTGTGCCCGAGGCATTGC
This sequence comes from Arthrobacter sp. FW306-2-2C-D06B, assembly GCF_021789175.1. NCBI lineage: Bacteria > Bacillati > Actinomycetota > Actinomycetes > Micrococcales > Micrococcaceae > Arthrobacter > Arthrobacter sp. FW306-2-2C-D06B. The sequence continues at coordinate 1,321,476 of NZ_CP084560.1, read as the reverse complement.
TGATGTTCAAAACCGCAGTTCTCCCCAGCGCGGTGTTTGCTCCCAGGAGCCATGCATCGTTGATCGGCTGCTGGCAGGGTGCCGCCGCCAGCCCGCGGAGGTCGCCGTCGCTCGCGGTGTAGCTCATCAAGCCCGCCACCGCGGCCTTCTGGCCACTGATGGGATCGGCGCCCACCACGGTGACGTCGCCCGCGGGCCTCTGGGCCACGACGCCGGCGTTCAGCACGGGAGGGCCCGACGCCGGGACTTGGGCGGCAGCCGGAGGCTTGGCAATGTCGGCGATCGCGGATCCGCCGAGCGAGGCGAGGTTGCTCCCCGGAACGGATCCGGCGGCGTCGCTGAGCACCACCGCATCCAGGAAGCTCTTTGCCGAACGTGAAACGGGGCTGAACTGGCTGTCGGTGCCCGCGGCGGTTCCTTCTGCAAGACGGGGAGATGCCGGACACACTGCGGTTGTCCTGCCCGCCGGGACATCCGCAAGGGACATGTCCAGCGTTTTGCTTCCCGACGGGGACGGCAGGATGGATGCTGCCGACACCATTCCGGCCCCTGCGGCGAGGAGCAACGTCGCGGAAAGCGCTCCCAACACAACGGCCTTGTTCTTGTTCCCGGCTTTGCGCTGGCCGCGCTTCCCTGACCCCGCTCTGAGCTCGGGTGCCGGGCCTTGGTTGTCAGACACTGCTGTACTCCTTACGGAGGGAGTTTTGTTCCTTCAGGAGGCCGGCTTTCGGCCTGCGGGCAGGCATGGGGATGGCCAGCAGGACGGTCAAGCCGATCACTACGGCCTGCATAATGCTGAGCCAAGGCTCCCAGACTGTGGTGTAGCGGATCTCGATCTGGCCGCCTGTAGACGGCAAGGTGAAAGCTTGGGCCCATCCGGACGTCGTCGGGCTCAGTTGGCGGCCATCCAACCACGCGCTCCAACCGGCGTCTGCCCGCTCAGCGAGCACTACCAGGCGTCCGTCCCCGCCCGCCGGGATGTCGCCGGCGGCAGAGGTTCCGAGGGAGGGCAAGAGTGCAACTACGGCACCCTTGGCATCCACCAGCCTGACGCGGTGTGCCGTCTCGGCGTCGGCCGCGGCGGCCTGGTTGAGCGGCGTGACCCTCCAGAGCCACCCGGAATCGGTTTTTCCCACAGCCACCAGGCCGGGGACGGAATCGATCTTGTTGGCCGTCAGCTGGGCTGCGGTGTCGGCTGATTTGAGAACCACGAATCCGGCACCGAGCTGCTCAAGGCCTGGCCGGGGATCTACGCCTGTTCCCGCGACAATCGTCGCTACGGCGTTCCGGATGGACGCGGTAGCGTCGTCGTCGGCCGCGAGGCGTTCCTGTCCGGGTGAACCCACGATGGAACGGCCCGCGGCGACAGTGGAGAGCGAGTCCAATGTCGTCCCGGCGCCGCGCATGAGGGATGACGTATAGCCACCGTTCTCACCGGCGGTGATGACCAGGGTACGGGTCTGTTCCGGCCCTTGGCCGTGGTCGACGGCGGTGGCCGGCAGGGTGCCTTGCCCTGAGGGCTGGACCAGGCGCGGCGTGCCAAGCGCGCCACTGGCGGAAGGGGAAGTGTCCGCGCTGGCCAGGACATTCTGGGTTGCCCACAGGCCCATGCTGGCCAGGGGTCCGGCCAGGAGGAGAAGCGTTGCCACAGCGGAAACGGTTCGCACTGCCGCGCGTTGGACCGTGCGGCCGTCTTCTGCCTTGGCTGTGAGCCGGAGGAGGTTATCGGCGCCGATCAGCGCCGCTCCCAGGAACGCGAACCCGGCGGCCGAAACTGCCGGCCCCGTGAAAGGTGCCACGAGCAGGTTGCCGTCGACGCCCGTTGCCACATGTCCAGCGAGCCACGCCCAGGCAAGGAGCAAAAGGGCCCCTGCCCAGAGGAAACGCGTGACGCGGGACCGCCTTCCGGGCACAAAGAGCGCGGCAATGGACAAGAGCAGGACCGGGGCACCGAGCAGCAGGGCAAACGCCAGCGCCCACGGAATACCCGACGGGCCGAATAGTGCCAAGCCGGCCAATCCGCCGTTGACGTCGAATTTCAAGGGTTGGCCGAGCAATTGCTGCCACAAAGGTGCGGCTTCGAACCCCAGCGGGAGGCCTGGATCGGCCAGCAGGGTGCGGGGCCGTTCAAGGACCGAGAGGACGTACGGCGCAAAGAGCGCGGCGCTCGGAAGGAGTGACCACCAAATGGTCCGGCCGCGCCGCCCCAAGGCGATGCCGCAAAAAACAATGAGTACTGCAAAGGGGGGCAGCAGGGACGGCGCAGAAGCCGTCACGACAGCGAGCATCAGGCCCGCCGCGGCAGCAGCAGTCCATGACGGAGTGCCGTTGACGCCCGGCTTTCCCGTCACCAGCTTGGCTGCGGCGTAGCCTGATGGCTGGATCCGATCGTGATTCGGTTGTCGGTCCAACGCAGTGTCCCGCCCCAGCGCCGATCCAGTGGCCCGGAAGAGGGCAAGTACCAGCAGCGGCATCGCCACGTGGGCAAGGAGGGCGCCGGCTCTTCCTTGATTCAAGGCGACTTGAAGGGCCGGCGCTCCGGCCCAGATCAGCGCGGCAATGAAACGGTAGCGGCGCAGCGTGGTCATCGCGCCCGCGGCGAACCAGGCGCCCAGGCCGGACAGCGGCATGGCCAGCAACAACAGCCACACGATGGCTGTGCCGGAGGCGCCTCCTCCGAGCAATGACACGAGCCACAGGATGTAGGCGAAGGGATCCCCGTGTCCGGGCAAGCCTGCACCCAGGCCGATCCACCACGTGGACGCGGCCCGCCAGATGTCGCCTGCGGCGGACAACGGCAGGAGGCCTCCGCCCGTCACCCCGCCTGCCCCCAGGAGCCCTAACAGCCCCACGATGGAAGCAGCCAGCGCAACAAACCCGGCGGCCACGGCGCCCGTGCCGATCCAACCCCGCTCATTGGTCGCTAGGGCCACGAAATCGTCGCCGGCGTCGCCGCTCGGTTCCGGGGCCAGCGAATCCGTCTCCTGGAATTCGTCTGCGCCAATCGCCTCGACGAGGGACCGGCGGTGGGCCCAAACCTCGCGCCGCGGAGTCTGCAGACCCTTGACCATTGACCGTGGCACGCGTCGCGTCCGGGCCGCGTTCAGCCTGGAGCGCCAAATCGCCCCGGGACGGCCGAGCGCGGCAACGGTGGCGCCGAGCTGGGAGATGCCGTGACCGGGCTCTTTGACCAGGACGCTCAGGATGAGCCTGACCATGCTCCCGAGCAATGCGCCGAAAGCGTGCAGCGGAACTTTCCACGGCGAAGCATGGGTGAGCCTCAAATGGACTTGGCTCTTGCGTGCGGCCGCAGGTGTCGCCAGGCTGTGGGGACGGTGCTCCACATGGAACATGCGCGCCGCCGGAACCACCACAACCCTGTTGCCCGCAAGCCAGTTGCGCCAACAGAAGTCGATGTCGTCTCCCACGCCCGGAAGCGCGGGGTCGAAGCCGCCCAGCTGCTCCCAGGCATCGCGGCGGATCAGCATGCCTGCGGAATTCACCGCGAAAGTGTCTGTGCGCCCGTCGTACTGGCCCTGGTCGAGTTCGTCGGCTTCAATGAGCGTCAGCCGTTCGGCCCAGCGGCTCGTGGACAGGCCGGCGTCGATGAGCCTGCGTTCCGCATTCCAGGCCAACTGCTTGCAACCGGCGACAGTGACCGAGGGGGCGCGCTCGACTGCCTGAAGCAGCTCGGCGAGAGCATCCGGAGCGGGAGCGGCGTCGTCGTGCAACAACCAGATCCACTCCACGGCTCCTGGCTCCTGCGAAGGTGGCGCCGAGCGGGCCAGGCCGGCCATGACGGCCGCGCCGAAACCTACTTTGTGTTCGCCCGTGCTGGTGACATTGGCTTTGCCGAGGGCCCGCTGCAGCAGTGCGGCGGACTTGTCGCGGGAGCCCGTATCAATGCCAATGGCGGCATCTGCCGGACGCGTCTGGTCCAGCAGAGCCGCCAGGGTTCTGGGGAGATAGTTACCGCCGTCATGCGAGACGACGACGGCGGTAACGTGTACTGCCTTGAGAATCAGACCGCTCGCTTCCTCAGCCTGCGGCGTTCACGCTCGGAGAGCCCGCCCCAGATACCAAAACGTTCATCGTTGGCGAGTGCGTATTCAAGGCACTGCGAACGGACATTGCACGCACCGCACACCTTTTTGGCATCCCGGGTGGAGCCGCCCTTCTCGGGGAAGAACGCCTCCGGGTCCGTCTGGGCGCACAAGGCGTCCGTCTGCCAGCCAAGTTCGCCTTCGTCGTCGAAGTCCCCCTGGCGCGGAAGCCCGATCCATACCGGCTGTGCCGGGTTGTCGAGCGGACGGCGCAGCTCCATGGGAGGATCGTCGAGATCGTCCTCCGGATCTGCCGGCGCGCCTCCCACAAGCGCCTCGTGGGCAGCAAGAAAGGCTGTTGCCTCGTCTTCCAGCGACTCCCGAGTGGTCTCTATATAGCGATCCGCCGCCTGCGGATCTGCCGGGTCAACATACCAATCCCCCGGAACTTCGCGCGACCGGTACTTCACCGACGCATATTCCGCGACGACTGCATCTTCCTGGATACGCAACGCTTGCCCCATGGCGTCCCTCCTGATGTGTGCAGCTGCTGCCGTGCTCATTCGGTACTCGGTTATGTACCCGATACTCCCGCAGCGGCGTTCGATATCTAATTACACGCGTGTAACTACCGCGCCGTCAAGCCACGCCGGGATAATAATCAACTTTCCGTACTAACTGCGGTCACGCCACGCCCGCGATTTTTTCGCCTCAGCCGCGCGCCTCCGCGGAAAACGGAAGCATTGACTCACTTAAGATGTATTTTCATTGAATTTCAGGCAAATTGATTGCCCCCTGCAATGCCGGGCCATCGCCGCCGCCCAGCCTTAAGTGGTGCGATTCACATGCTCCAGCGACGGGCCGCGCGCCTCGTGGCAAGATGTAGCCATGACCACCCCCGCGATGAACCTGATGGCAGCCCTGCGCTCCGGACACTCCACATCCCCCCGGCTGACCTGGTACGGGCCGGACGCCGAACGGGTGGAGCTGTCAGGCCGGGTCCTGGACAATTGGGTGGCCAAGACCAGCAACCTGCTTCAGGACGAGTTCGACGCCGAACCGGGCATGAGCCTTCGCTTGGATCTACCGGCCCATTGGAAGTCCCTCGTGTGGGCGCTGGCCGGGTGGCAGCTGGGGATGGAGCTGGTGCTCGACGGCGGTAGCGCCGACCTGCTTGTCACGGACACCCCCGACGTCGGAGCCGGAGCCGGCTTTGACGCCGTCGTCGCCGTGCCGCTCGCGGCACTCGCGATGCGCTGGCCCGGAGAGCTGCCGGTCGGCGTCGTGGACTACGCGGCTGAAGTCCGCTCCCACGGCGACGTGTTCATGGCGCACTCCGAACCGGACGCGGCAATGCCGGCCCTGCGCCGCCCTGAAACCGGACACTCGCACGGGGAATTGCTGGACGGATTCGCCAAGGAACACGACGCGGGCGTGCGCCTGCTGGTGCGCGCGGCCGACGGTTTGGAGTCGGCCCTCGCCGACGCACTGGGTGCGTGGAACAAAGACGGTTCAGTTGTCCTCGTGCACCCGGACGTTGACGTCACCCAGCACCTACTGGACAACGAGCGCGTCAGCGGCGCTTGACCGCGTCTTCGCCTTCATCGGAGTCAGCCGCGGTGCTAGCGGCATGCATGGCCTTGGCCTTGGCCTTGTGGTGGGCTTCGATGATCTCGTGGTCATGCGAGAAGGCTGGCTCTTCGTCGAGTTCCTTGTTGAACACCAGGAAGCGGTAAGCGAAGAAGCGCACTACCGTGGCGACGAGGATGCCGACGATTCCGGCAGCGAACAGGACGTTCTTGTCCTGGATGTTCATGCCGTATTTGGCGATGGCGGTCAGGCCCGTGGAGATTCCGATGCCAATGCCGTTGATGATGATGAACATGACGAACTCGCGCACCACGTTCGCCTGGCGGCGGTGGCGGAATGTCCAGAATCGGTTGGCGATCCAGGAGAACACGGTGGCCACGGTGGCGCCGACGAACCGGGCTTTGGCCTCACTGTCCGTCATCGGGCCGTGCATGAGATAGTAGGTCAAGCCGTTATCTATGACGAACGCAACACCGCCTACAGCGCCGAACTTGGCTACTTCGCGCCAAAAGAGCGAGGCGAGCCCGCGGATGCGATCTGCAAGTGTGTTGATCATGACCCTCCATGGCCGTTGTTCTAGGGGGCCGATGGGCCGAAGGCTCCATTTTAGCTCCGATTCCTTGGAGCTTGCCGAATTATTCCGCGCCGGCGGCCTTGAGCCGGGTTCCCAGGACCCGGCGGCGGGCAGAATCTGGGAACCAGCTGCAGGTTCGGTAGGCTGAACCTTGTGACTTTTCCTGTAATTGGCGTGGTGGGCGGCGGACAGCTCGCACGAATGATGGCCCCGGCCGCAACTGCTCTCGGCTTTGAACTCCGGGTCCTTGCCGAAGGTGAGGACGTTTCCGCGGTCCAGGCCGTGGCAACGGCTCCCATTGGCGACTATAAGGACCTCGCCGCCCTTCTTGAGTTCTCTGAGGGCTTGGACGTCATGACATTCGACCACGAGCACGTCCCCACCGAACACCTGAGGGCGCTGATCGAGGCCGGAGTCAACGTCCAGCCAGGCCCCGATGCCTTGGTGCATGCGCAGGACAAACTCGTGATGCGCGCCGCGATCGACCGCTTGGGCCTCCCCAATCCGGCGTGGGCCGCGGTCCGCGGCGTCGAAGACCTGATCGCTTTCGGCGAGCAGACCGGTTGGCCGATTGTCTTGAAGACCCCCCGCGGGGGCTATGACGGCAAGGGTGTGCGCATCGTCCATTCCGCCGAGGACGCACGCACCACCACGGACTGGTTCGAAGCCATGAGCCCGCTATTGGCCGAAGAGAAGGTCGACTTCAGCCGCGAGCTTTCCGCGCTCGTCGCCAGGACCCCCGACGGCGAATCCCGCGCCTGGCCGGTAGTCCACACCGTCCAGGTGGACGGCGTCTGCGACGAAGTGATTGCGCCGGCCCAGGACATTCCTGTGGAAGTCGCTGCGGCAGCCGAAGAGGCGGCGCTGCGAATCGCCCATGAACTCGGAGTCACGGGCGTCATGGCTGCGGAACTCTTCGAAACGCCCGGCGTCGGAGTCGGGTTCCTGGTCAACGAACTCGCCATGCGGCCGCACAACACCGGCCACTGGACGCAGGACGGCTCCGTCACAAGCCAGTTCGAACAGCATTTGCGCGCAGTCCTCAACCTCCCGCTGGGCGCCACCGACGCCCTGGGCGCGGTGGTGGTCATGAAGAACTTCCTGGGCGGCGACAACCAGGATCTCTACAGCGCCTACCCCAAGGCCCTCGCCTACGAACCTGCCGCAAAGGTCCACTGCTACGGCAAGTCCGTGCGGGCCGGCCGCAAGATCGGGCACGTGAACCTCGTCGGCAACTCGATAGCGGACGTCGACTCCATCCGACGCCGGGCCACGGTAGTGGCCGACATCATCCGCAACGGCCGCATGCCGGCCGGGACCACCTCAGAGGAGACCGCATGAGCGCAGGAAACATGGAAGCCGGAAACGCGGGCGCGGCGAACGCCGCTCCGATCGTAGGCCTCGTCATGGGCTCCGACTCCGACTGGCCTGTCATGGAAGCCGCGGCAGACGCCCTGGCCGAATTCGGCATCCCCTTCGAAGCCGACGTCGTGTCCGCCCACCGCATGCCCACGGAAATGATCCGCTACGGCCAGAACGCCCATGAGCGCGGCATCCGCGTCATCATCGCCGGAGCAGGCGGCGCCGCCCACTTGCCGGGCATGCTCGCCTCTGTCACACCGCTGCCCGTCATCGGCGTCCCGGTCCCGCTGAAAACCCTGGACGGCATGGATTCCTTGCTGTCCATCGTGCAGATGCCCGCCGGCGTTCCCGTGGCCACGGTTTCCATCGGCGGCGCGCGCAACGCCGGCCTCCTGGCCGTGCGCATGCTGGCGTCCGGAACCGACGAGCTGGCCGTCCGGCTTCGTGGCGAGCTGCTCGAATTCGCCCGGGAGCTGAACAACACCGCTACCGAAAAAGGGGCCAGGCTCCGCGACAAGGTCGCCGAAGTCTTCTCCAGTGCGAACGTCTCCGCCCGCAGCAGCCGCTAAGCGTCTGGGCAGCCGCTAGAAGGTCATCCCCGGCAATCCCGAATGAACCCTCCGCAATGACAAGGATCCCCTGCCGTGTACCAGCTTGAGAATGTTCTCCGCCCCTATGCATGGGGATCGACGACGGCGATCGCCGCTCTGCTGGGAAGGCCCGCCTCGGGTGGTCCGGAGGCGGAGTTGTGGATCGGAGCTCACCCGGACTCGCCGTCCGTGGCCACCCGTCCGGATGGGTCTTCCGTCGCCTTGGACGCCCTGATCAACGTGGATCCCGTGCACTTCCTTGGTGAAACGAGCGTGGCTGAATTCGGTCCCCGCTTGCCGTTCCTCACCAAGCTCCTCGCAGCCGACAAGCCGCTGTCCTTGCAGGTGCACCCCCGCCTGCAGCAGGCCAGGGACGGGTTCGCGCGGGAAAATGCCGCAGGCATGGCGGCGAACGCACCCGAGCGCAACTATCGCGACGACAACCACAAGCCGGAGATGATCTTCGCGCTGACCCCGTTCCACGCCCTCTGCGGTTTCCGTCCGGCGGCCGATTCGCAGCGTGTCTTCGAGCACCTCGCGACCCTCCTGGACCTTGCCGCCGTCGACGTTCCTGAGGTCATCACCGGAGTCATCGCGGACCTTTCCGGGTCCGATGAGCCCTCGGCACTCAAAGCAGCGTTCACCCGGCTGATCACCGGCGGGGATGCCGTCTCCGCCGCGACGGATCAGGTGGTTTCCATCCTGAAATCGGGCGCGCCGATGGGTCAGCACGCTGCGGAACTCTCCACATTGGTGGACATCAACAGTGAGTTCCCGGGCGATCCCGGTGTCCTGATATCCCTGCTCTTGAATCTTGTCTTCCTGTCCCCGGGCGAATCGGTGTACCTACCGGGCGGAAACGTCCACGCCTACCTGAAAGGCCTCGGTGTGGAGGTGATGGCGGCTTCGGACAACGTGCTCCGTGGCGGCCTCACCCCCAAGCACATAGATGTCGCCGAGCTCCTGAAAACCATCGAATTCGCTTCCCTCGGCGTACCGCGCATCGAGCCCAGGACCTCCGGCTTCGGCCAGGACCTGTACGTGCCGCCGTTCCGGGAATTCCAACTCCAGCGCATCGAGTTGGCTCCCGGAGCGGAACCCGTACCGATGGCCCAGGCCGGTCCTGCCGTCGTCGTCGTGGTTTCGGGTTCCGTCGTACTGGACTCCCCCAAGAGCGAACTCGCCGTGGAGCGAGGCGGGAGCGCATTCATCCCGGCTTCCGAAGAACCCGTCATGGTGCACCCGGTTGCCGGCGCAACGGGAACGAGCGTTGCCTTTGCCGTCACAACAGGCTTGGGGAACTAGAGCGTGGAGTACTTCCTGCAGTCGCCCGCATGGGCGTCCTTCCAGCGTTCCCTCGGCCGTACCGTGCATGAGGAGTCCGGCCCGGGCTGGCGTTTCCTCGCCATGGAGGAAACGAACCCCGCAGGCAAGGTCATCTACACGCCTTACGGACCCGTGGCCGGCTCGTTGGAGGCCTTCGACGAAGCCGTAGCCGCACTGGTGGCGATCGCGCGCCGCAGCAAGGCGGTGTTTGTCCGGATGGAACCGGTCACCGCCGGGTTCGAAGCCGCCGACGCCGCGGCAATACTGCGGGCACGCGGCCTCCAGCCGGCGCCGTCCAACCAGCAGCCGGAACTGAGCTGGATCGTGGATCTGGACGGCGACTTCAAGGACGTCCTGGCGGGCATGAAACCCACCAACCGGAACCTGTACCGCAACATCCACAAGAAGGGTGTCTCCTTCCGGTCTTCGCAGGATCCTGAAGAGATCTCAGTGCTTCTCGACTTCCTGCATATGACTGCCGCACGCAACGGCTTCAAGCCCCAGAGCGACGAATACCTCAGCTCGGTGGCCCGCTCCCTCATGCCCGCCGGCGCCGCCACCCTGTTCATCGCCGAGCTCGAGGGCGAGCCCATTGCCGCTGCCCTGGCGTACGATTCCGCCGACACGCGCACCTACGCCCACGCGGCGCTCGATGACACGCACCGCAAGCTCAGCGCGGGCATTCCGTTGCTCGTGACGATCATGGCGGATGCGAAGGACAAGGGGCTCAAGCACGTCGACCTGTGGGGCGTGGCTCCGGAGGACGAGCCTGACCACAAGTGGGCCGGATTCACTGCCTTCAAGAAGTCCTTCGGAGGCCGTGAAATCGCCTACCCGGGCACGTGGGACCTCCCCGTCAACAAGTTCCGCTACGGCGCCTACCAAATGGCCCGGAAGCTGCGCGAAAAGCTCCGCTAGCCCTCTTTCTCCGCGCGAACTGGCAGCAGATGCCCTCAAAATCCGATTCTGCGGGCATCTGCTGCCAACTCGCGGCCAGCGCGTAGCGCCCGCCGAACTTTGTCCACCACTTCCGGGCGGGGCCCGAGCAAATCCTCATGGTGGACCCGGACTTCGCGCCAACCCAGCCGTTCCGTTAGCGACTGGCGCCTGATGTCCCTCTGGTACTGCTCAGCTTCCCCATGATGCTTCCCGTCGTATTGGAGGGCGACCCGCTCCTTGACGTAAGCGGCATCGGGCCATACAGCGGGAGCGCCCCACTCGTTGAAGATGACGTGGTTCAGCGTAGGCTCACGCAAACCTGCATGCAGCAATATGAGGCGCATTTGCGTTTCCTGCGGCGAATCCGCGCCGACCCGGACCAGATCAAGGGCCAGCCGGGCTTTGCGGACCCCTCGCATGCCGGGATGAGCTGCCGCCATCGCCTTCAAATCGTCAATGGTTGCCAAGGCCTCGCGCGGCCTTGGATGGTTTTCGCCGTGCTCGACGACGATCGAGTCGCCCGCCGCGACAATGTCGTCGATGTTCATCGATTGGGCCAGGTCCAGCAACGTCCGGGAAGGCGAGGTGAGCCGGACGCCGTCGAGGATCATCACTTCACCCGGTTTGAACGTGAGTTGGTGCCCTACAACATTCCGCCGCCGCGGTTTCCACCTCTCGCCCGGGCGTGCCAGGTGGATCCGCCAGTCCTCTTCGAGGGCTTTGGACAAACTGATGCCATGGATCCGCGCCGCGGAGCCATGGCTGAGGCAGCACTCTGAATCAAGCTCGGTGTAACCGCGCAAGTGTTCCGACACCGTCCCCGTGCTGTTCAGCGGCAGGCGCAGTCCCCGCGACAACGTGACAATGCCGTCGCGGACCTTTTCTCCCAGTTAGCCCGACGGAAGTCTGCGGGCACGCAAAAGGGCGGTGGGATCGTGACAGCGGCGTCAGAATCGACGAGGAACGAGGAGATAGCCGCCGAGTGATCGTGCCGCCCTTTTGCACTAAGCCAGGAGCTACTTGCGGGCGTAGCCTTCCCACTTGCTCGCCTGGTGCTCGCCGTCCACGAAGCGGATGGTGCCGGACTTGGAGCGCATCACGATGGACTGGGTCAGGACCTTGTCCTTGGAGTAGCGCACCCCCTTGAGGAGGTCGCCGTCGGTGATGCCGGTGGCTGCGAAGTAGCAGTTATCGCTCGTGACGAGGTCGTTCGTCGAGAGGACGCGCTCGAGGTCGTGTCCGGCGTCGATGGCCTTCTGCTTCTCGTCGTCGCTCGTGGGCCACAGACGGCCCTGGATGACACCGCCGAGGGACTTGATGGCACACGCGGCAACGATACCTTCCGGGGTGCCGCCGATGCCCATCAAGGCGTCGACGCCCGTGCCGGAACGTGCTGCGGCAATGGCGCCGGCAACGTCGCCATCCATGATGAACTTGGTGCGGGCACCGGCTTCGCGGATTTCCTCCACCAGCGGGCGGTGGCGGTCGCGGTCCAGGATCATGACGTTAAGCTGGTTGACCTTGACGCCCTTGGCCTTGGCGATCAGGTGGAGGTTCTGCTTCACCGGCAGGCGCAGGTCCACCATGTCGGCGGCTTCAGGACCCGTGACGAGCTTCTCCATGTAGAACACGGCGGAGGGATCGAACATGGTGCCGCGTTCGGCCACTGCCAGCACGGCGAGGGCGTTGTTGATGCCCAAGGCAGTCAGTCGGGTTCCGTCGATCGGGTCGACGGCGACGTCGCACTCCGGACCGGTGCCGTCACCGACGTGCTCGCCATTGAACAGCATGGGTGCTTCGTCCTTTTCACCTTCGCCGATGACAACGACGCCGTTGAAATGGACGGTGTGGAGGAAGGAACGCATGGCGTCGACGGCGGCCCCGTCCGCCTTGTTCTTGTCGCCGAATCCAACCCAGTGACCGCCGGCAATCGCGGCGGCTTCGGTAACCCGGACAAGTTCGAGAGCCAGGTTGCGGTCCGGCTCATCGGTCCCGACGGCGAGCGCCGGCGAAATCGTGGAATACTTCTGGGACATTGGCGCTGGAGACACGTGAACCTCTTCTTCGATGACGCGATTCGTGGGACCAGGAATGGCTGGGCTTGTCGGCCTGAATGATTCCTCTAGAAGTGATCATAGTCGGGGCGGGGCGCCACGGTCATGGGATGACCAAGTCCCGGAACGCCCCTTGCGCGGACCGGCCGATGTGTATTAGCCGCTTGGATAGGAGACTATTGAAGCGTGAGTGAAACGCAAGACAAAGCAATTGCCGCCGCCCCCTCCGGCAGCGAAGGAACGGGCGGAGCTGGTGCCGGCGACGCCGGTCAGCCTGCGGTCAAGCCCGTAATCGCGGCCAAAGCAGCCAAAAGGGCCAACGCGTCGGTCATTGGCATGCTCATCGCGCTGCTCCTCTGCGTGGTGGCGTTCCTGCCGATCGTGCTCATGAATCCGGCGCCAAAGAGCAATGGTTACAAGCCCAACGTCGATGTGGCCGCAACGGCTGCGAACGCGAAAGATGTGGCGGGTTTCACACCCGTGGCGCCGGATACCGGCGACACATTCAGTCCGAACTACGCCCGCTGGGTATCCGGAACCGGCGATGGCGTACCCACCTGGGAAGTCGGTTACGTGACTCCCAAGCAGGCCTTCATCGGAATTGTCCAGACACGCAAGGCCAATCCGACCTGGATTTTCCAGCAGGCCGGCAGCGCTCCGGTGACCGGCACACGCAGCGCCGGCGGCCACGACTGGGAGCTCCATGACACAGCCAAGGGCAACCGCAGCATGGTCCTGAACTACCGCGGCACCACGATCATCCTGAGCGGCGGCGCGGGACTGGACGAGTTCTCCACGCTGGCCGCGGCCGTGGTCAAGGCAATGGACGCAGCTCCTGTCGCCTCCGCGGACGCGAGCACGAAGCCGGGCGACACAGTTTCGCAGCCTGCTACCTCAAAGCCGTAAAGTAGCGCCGTGGCTACTTATCTGACTCCTGCCCTTGCCTGGCGCCGTCTGCGCGAAGGAAACGAACGCTTTGTCGCCGGGGAGTCCCTGCATCCCAACCAGGATGCTTCCCGCAGGCATTCGCTTGTCGAGGACCAGCATCCCTTCGCCGTGATCTTCGGTTGCTCGGATTCCCGCCTGGCTGCCGAGATCATCTTTGACCTCGGCCTGGGCGATGCCTTCGTGGTCCGCACTGCCGGGCAAGTGATCGACGACGCCGTCCTAGGTTCGCTCGAATACAGCATCTCCCAGCTGCATGTTCCGCTCATCGTGATTCTTGGCCACGACAGCTGCGGCGCCGTGACCGCGACCAAGACTGCCGTCGAAACCGGTGACATGCCCGCAGGTTTCATCCGCTCCCTCGTCGAGCGCATCACGCCTTCCGTTCTCACCGCAATGCGCAACGAGCAGACGGACGTCAACGAGATGGTGGTGGAGCACGTCAAGCAAACAGCCCGGCGCCTGGCCGACAGTTCCCGTGTGATTTCCGACGCGATCGACGACGGCCGGGCCGCCGTCGTCGGGCTTTCCTACAAACTGGACGAAGGCCGCGCGGCGCTGGTTTCCGGGATCGGCAAGCTCTAGGCCGGATGCCGGGCCGCCCCGAAGGGGTGGCACGCAACGGCCGTAGCTTTGCTCGACGGGTTTTCGGTCAAGCGGCTGCTCGCCATAAGCTAGCCCCATGACTTCCACTCAAGAATCCAACACGGCCGAGTTCCGTATTGAACATGACACGATGGGCGAAGTTCGCGTTCCCGTGAACGCCCTGTACCGCGCCCAGACGCAGCGCGCCGTGGAGAACTTCCCGATCTCCGGCAAGACCCTTGAGCGCGCACACATCGAGGCGCTGGCCCGCGTCAAGAAGGCCGCGGCCCTCGCGAACGCTGAACTGGGGGTGCTCGACGGCGAGCTCGCCGAGGCGATTGCCGGCGCTGCCGACGAGGTTGCCGCCGGAAAGTACGACGGCGATTTCCCCATCGACGTCTTCCAGACCGGTTCGGGTACGTCGTCCAACATGAACACCAACGAGGTCATCGCCGAGCTGGCGACGCGTGCCCTCGCGGCCGCCGGGAGCGACAAAGTTGTCCACCCGAACGACCACGTCAACGCTTCCCAGTCCTCCAACGATGTCTTCCCGACGTCGGTCCACGTCGCCGCGACGTCGGCCCTGATCAACGACCTGATCCCGGCACTCGACTACCTGGCTGCTTCCCTGGACCGCAAGGCCGTCGAGTTCAAGGACGTCGTCAAGTCCGGCCGCACCCACCTCATGGACGCCACTCCGGTGACCTTGGGCCAGGAGTTCGGCGGCTACGCCGCCCAGGTCCGCTACGGCATCGAGCGCATCAATGCAGCCCTCCCCCGCGTGGCCGAGGTCCCCCTGGGCGGAACCGCGGTCGGCACCGGGATCAATACCCCTGAAGGCTTCCCGGAGCGCGTCATCGAGCTCCTTGCAGCCGACACTGGCCTGCCGCTAACCGAGGCGCGCGACCACTTCGAGGCACAGGCCAACCGCGACGGCCTCATCGAGGGTTCCAGCCAGCTGCGCAACATCGCGATCTCCTTCATGAAGATCAACAACGACCTCCGCTGGATGGGTTCGGGCCCCAACACGGGACTCGGCGAAATCTCCATCCCGGACCTCCAGCCCGGCTCGTCGATCATGCCGGGGAAGGTCAACCCGGTCATCTGCGAAGCATCGATCATGGTTTGCGCCCAGGTCATCGGCAACGACACCGCCATCGCCTGGTCCGGCACCAACGGCGCCTTCGAGCTCAATGTCGGCATCCCCGTCATGGCTGCCAACCTGCTCGAATCCATCCGGCTCCTGGCCAACACCAGCCGCGTCATGGCCGACAAGATGATCGACGGCATCACGGCCAACGTGGAACGCGCGCGCTTCCTGGCCGAGGCTTCCCCGTCCATCGTGACCCCGCTGAACAAGTTCATCGGTTACGAAGCGGCGGCAAAGATCGCCAAGAAGGCCGTCGCCGAGGGATTGACCATCCGCGAAGCCGTGATATCCCTCGGTTACCTTGAGCGCGGCGAACTGAGCGAAGAGCAGCTCGACAAGGCCCTCGACGTCACCACCATGACCCGCCCGGCCCACAAGGCCTAGCTTCCCGCCAGCCCGACTGGCCAGCCCGACGGCGGCCGGCACCTTCCCCACGGAAGGTGCCGGCCGCCGTCGTCGTTTCCGCTGACAGGTGCCTTTCTTGCACTTTTAATAGAAGAGTGCAAAACTTTACTTTGTGGAAAATAGTGCAACTATCGACGGCGGACTCCGGGAACGCAAGCGTGCTCAGACCCGCGCGGCGATCTCCGCCGTCGCCCGGTCCTTGACCTCCCAGCGCGGACTCAACGGCTTCACTGTCGAGGAAGCCTGCGAGCAGGCCGGGATTTCACGGCGAACCTTCTTCAACTACTTCCATACCAAGGAAGACGCTGTGATCGGCTCGTTCTCCGACGAGCTTCCCGAGGACGCCCTGGAGGCCTTCCGCCGCAATCCCGATCGGGCCGCCGGCACGATCTCCGACTCGCTGCTGTCCGCGCTGCGGCACTTCACCTTGGCCGTCCTCGAGCGGTCCACCGTCAGCCCTTCGGAGATCCGCCAGCTCATCGCCGCAGTCAAAGCCGAGCCCCAGCTCCTGGGCCGGTTGACCCGCGAAGGAGAAGTCCGGGAGCGCCAATTCGCCGAGCTCATCGCCTCCCGTGAAGGCCTCGCCGCGGACCACCCCGAGATCATCATGGCCGCCGCGGTTTTCGGCGCAGTCACGAAGAAGACAAGCCAACAGTTCTTTTCCGAAGACAACACCGAGCCCTACCGCGAACTGCTGGACCAAAACCTCAAGGCAGCACGCGCGCTCTTCGCCCAACCGCTGGACACCAACCCCGTCGAACCCCAGAAGGACCAACCGTGAGTACCACTCTCAAGACCAAAGCAGCCGCGCCGCTGCTCTTGACCCAGAGAAGGATCTGGATCATTTTCTCGGCGTTGATCGCCGGAATGCTGCTTTCGAGCCTGGACCAGACCATCGTGTCCACGGCGATGCCCACGATCGTCGGCAAGCTCGGCGGCGTGGAGAACCAGGCCTGGATCACCACTGCCTACTTGCTGGCCACCACCATCGTCATGCCGATCTACGGCAAGTTCGGTGACATCCTGGGCCGGCGGAATCTCTTCCTGATTGCCATCGGTTTGTTCACCGTGGCTTCCATCGGATGCGCCTTCGCCACTGACTTCTGGGGCTTCGTGATCTTCCGCGCCATCCAGGGCCTGGGCGGCGGCGGACTGATGATCCTGTCGCAGGCCATCATCGCGGACATCGTGCCCGCCAAGGAACGCGGCAAGTACATGGGCCCCCTCGGCGCCATCTTCGGCCTCTCCGCCGTGGCCGGCCCGCTCCTGGGCGGCTTCTTCGTCGATCACCTCACCTGGGAATGGGCCTTCTACATCAACATTCCCGTCGGCATTGCGGCATTCACGATCGCTTGGTTCACACTCACCCTGCCGAACAAGAAGGCCGAAAAGCGCATCGACATCCTTGGAGTCCTGCTCCTGTCCGCTGCGACGGCCTGCCTGATCTTCTTCACCGACTTCGGCGGCAAGAAGGACCAAGGCTGGGACTCCCCCCTCACCTGGGCCTTCGGCGCCGGCATGGTGCTCGCAGCCTTCCTCTTCGTCCTCGTGGAGCGCAAGGCCGAAGACCCCATCATTCCGCTGAGCCTGTTCAAGAACCGGATCTTCATCAACGCAACGGCTATCGGCTTCACCCTGGGCCTGGGCATGTTCGCCGCAATCGCCTTCGTGCCGACATTCCTGCAGATGTCCTCCGGTACCTCAGCCGCCGTCTCCGGCCTGCTCATGCTGCCGATGATGGTTGGACTCATGGGCACGTCCATCTACTCCGGTATCCGCATTTCCAAGACCGGCAAGTACAAGATGTTCCCGATCCTCGGCGCGAGCCTCACGATCGGTGCGATGTTGTGGCTCACCACCCTCACGGCGGCAACTCCGATCTGGGTCATCTGCATCCAGCTCTTCATCTTCGGCGCGGGCCTGGGCTTGATCATGCAGGTCATCGTCCTGGTGGTCCAGAACGCGGTTCCGGCCGAGCAGATCGGCACGGCAACGAGCACCAACAACTACTTCCGAGAGGTCGGGGCTTCGTTGGGCGTGGCCGTTTTCGGCTCGATCTTCACCACGCGGCTGGCCGAATCCCTCACCAAGGCATTCACAGGCGCCGGGGCTTCTGCTGCACAGGCTGCACAGTCCACCAGCAAGCTTGATCCTCAGACGCTGGCCCAGCTGCCGGTTCAGGTCAAGGACGCCATCGTCAACGCCTACGCCGATTCACTGGCACCCGTGTTCTGGTACCTGATCCCGTTCATCGCCATCGCCCTCCTGCTCGCGATCACCCTCAAGCAGATCCCGCTCTCCGACACGGCCGGAATGGTGGCCCGGGGCGAGGCAGTCGGGGGTGAAGAGGCGGAACGCCTTGAAGCCGAACGCCTCGGAGGAACCGCCGAGGGGGCCGTCGGTGCGTCCGTCGACCCAGCCGCTGAGCCGGCGTCCGCCACGGTGGGCGACAATGACGGTGAGCTCGCCCGGCGCTAACGCCAGGACATGCCCGGCCTTGGCTCGGACGAGTGGACATGCTCGGCGCTGTGCCCGCGACATGCCCCGCCTTGGCTCGGACCAGTGGACATATGAGGAATATGTCCAATGCCCAAATGTAAAACAGGGCATGTCCACCGGGCCGAACGTCGGACTTCGCGTCGGTTGGCCCGGCCAAAGGGGCGCCGCAATCTTATGGGGGTTGCAACGCCCCGTGGCGCCCCGCATACGGGCTCTGGCTTAGGCTGGAACCCATGAGTTCAGAGCCCGAAGAATCCGCGAACATCAGCCCGGCCGTTCGATGGGGATTAGGGGCGGTCCTTTTCGGGCTTCTGGCCGTCTCCATGGCCTCTGCCAAGGGCGAATGGTGGACCCTCGTCGGCGCAATTGCTTGCGGTGCCGCGGCGTGCCTCTTCGCTGCCCGCGCGATCCTGGCCGCCCGTCAATCGCGCTGATACGCGACGGCGGAGGCCGGCTCCAACGCCAGTCGGATGGTTTCGCGGTGGCCGGCGCTGATCTCGGGCAACTCGTCGACGGCAAACCAGCCGACGGCGATTGACTCGTCGTCGTTGACGCGGGCCTCTCCAGAGACATAACGGCACTTGAAGGCAATATCCAGGAAGTCGCACACGTCTCCATTGGGATACGTGACCGGGCCGATCACGCCCACCGCGAGGATGCGCTCCGTTTCGGCCACAACGGCAGTCTCCTCGAAGATCTCGCGGAGCAAACCGGGCGCCGGGTGCTCCCCCGGTTCCAGCATTCCGGTGATCAACGTCCAGCGGCCATTGTCGGCCCGTTGGCACAGCAGGACCCGGTTCTCGTCATCCAGGACTACGCCCCGAACGCCGGGTAGCCACAGCGGGTCGTTTCCGATCTTCTCGCGGATTTCCCGGATGAATTCCGGGATCGCCACGGCCTAGCCCGCTTCCGGTGAAACAGTTATTACCAACAAGAGCACTGCCTCCGCTTCCGGCTCGGATCCGCTAGTAGGGCGAGTATCCCACCGGCGATGCCCGAATGACAGCGGGCAAGGCTGCTAAAACGGTCGCCTCCTGCTCCGCTTTGCTCACGGCTCCTCACGCCGGCAGGGCAAACATCGCCGCGGCGGCGCCGGCCAGCATGAATGGCCCGAAGGGTATTGATGATTTCAGGGTTCCCCGCCGGGCAGCCAGGACTCCCAGGCTCCACAGCCCGCCGAAGAGGAACGCCGCAAACGTTCCTGCGAAAACATGCGCCCAACCCAGATAGCCAAGGTATAGGCCGAGGACACCGGCCAATTTGACGTCGCCGAAGCCCATCCCTGGCGGGTACGCCAAGCGCAGGATGAAGTAGAACACCCAAAGCACTGCTCCCCCGGCCACGATTCCCAAGGCGGGCACGCCCAGGAAGGAGGCACCGCCGTCGGGCGCGGACCCTGCCGCTCCGGTGCCCGGGCTCCCTGCCGCTCCGCTGGACAGGGTGATAGCTACCGCTGCGCCGAGCAGCAATACACCGGCGATGGCATAGGACGGGAACACGATCCGGTTGGGCAGCAGGTGGTGGCGGACGTCGATGACCGTGAGGCGGGCAGCCATGACGGCAAAGTACACGCAAGCCGCGAGTAGCAGCCAGAAGGCCGGGACACTGGTCCCCCACAATTCGCCGAGTCGTCGGATCACCCTCGGATGCTATCGGTTTTCTCAAAGCTGCGCCGGTCACGCACCCTTAGACTGTGGATATGGGGCGCTACAGTGCAGAAATCCAAGGCAATTCCGACGCCGACATGTCCTCCACCTTCCGAAACCTCTGCCGTTCCTCCCCGTGGAAATGGACCAGCCTGAGGTTCGAATACCTGGACCGGCCGGGCGAGACAGAAGCAACAGTGCGCGCCTGGCTACGCCGGCCGGGAGCGCTTCGGCTCGAAACCGTCGACGGCGCGTTGCTGCATAGCACCACGGGCATCAACGACTCGCGCGACGGGCTTTACCTTGGTTCCAAGCGCAAGTCCTGGCTGTTGCCGGCCCACTTGGTGACCCCCGTATACGACTCCGCGGGGTTGGTCCGCCGGCGTCCCGAGGCGGCCTACGGCGAACCGTCGTTCGGGAACGGCCGGCTCGCCGCAGCCCTCGATCCTGTCGAGCTCGCCGGGAACGCTCCCGTGCCGATGGAGTTTCCCGAGTCCAACCGGGTGTCGTTCGGCCCCATCCGGGAAGTGGATCACGAAGGGCGCCCGGCGCTCGAAACCATCGCGACCCCCGGATCCAGCTACGTCGCGTCTGGTGCGGCGACGCCGCTCTGCTTCCCCGGACGCACTCTCTTGCGCGTGGACTCGGGAACGGGCGTGTGCGTTTCCAGCCAATCGCTCGACGGCGATACCGCAGGCCAGGGGCATTGGATGCGGATTCTGGGCGTGGACGAATACATGCTGGACGATCTGTTCCTCGCCGAATCGATGAACCTCACCGACGTCCGGAAGCACATTAGCTGGGACATCGGCCCCCGTTCGTAAGACCGCCCCCCTCCGGCAAACCCCCGCTCACATATACGCCCCCTTCGGCCGACGCCCGCTCACATATACACCCCTCCCACCCAACCCCCGCTCACATATACGACCCGCCGGGCCGACGCATGGCAAGCTTTCCCGGACTGTCCGCTAGGCTTCCCGGATGAACGAGCTAAGCGCCATCTGGCCCTTCTTCGGTCTCACCCTGACAACACCCCGCTTGGAGTTGCGCCCTATCCGGGACGCTGACATCCCCGCAGCGGTTGAGGCCGCCCTCAGCGGAATTCACGAGCCTGGGAAGTCGCCCTTCAGCAACCCATGGACGGAACTGCCCAAAGATGAGTTGGGTGCCAATATGGCCCGATGGTATTGGCGCTGCCGGGCAGGAATGACCCCGGAATCATGGACGCTCCTCCTCGGCATCTGGCACAACGGCGATTTTATTGGCTGCCAGGATGTGGAGGCGAAGGACTTCGCATCGTTGAAGACTGTCTCCACCGGCTCCTGGCTCAAGGGAGGCGCGCAAGGCCGAGGTCTCGGCAAGGAGATGCGCGCGGCCGCCCTCAGCTACGCCTTCGACTACCTGAACGCAGAATTGGCGACATCCGAAGCTGCCATGTGGAACAAACAATCGCTGGGCGTTTCCGCCAGCCTTGGCTATGAACCCAACGGCAGTTACCGCGACCAATGGGGCACCGACGTCGTGGAAGTCCAACGCGTTCGCCTCTCCGCGGGCTCCTTCATCAGGCCCGGTTGGAAGCTAAAGGTCGAAGGCCACGAGGCCGCAGCAAGGTTCCTGGGCTTATGAGCGAGCATCAGCGAAAAACCCGCCATACGTGAGCGAGCGTCAGCGAAAAGCCCGCCATACGTGAGCGAGCGTCAGCGAAAAGCCCGCCATACGTGAGCGAGCGTCAGCAGGAAAGTACAAGAATCGGCGGAGGCCGTGGCCGACGAAACCGGCCACGGCCTCCGCGCAAATGCAGCCTTAGATTTCCGCCCCTTCAAGCAGTTCCGTCACGAGGGCCGCGATCGGCGAGCGTTCGGAGCGCGTCAGGGTGATGTGGCCGAACAGCGGGTGCCCCTTGAGGGTCTCGACGACCGCGGCAACGCCGTCGTGCCGGCCGACGCGGAGGTTGTCGCGCTGGGCGACGTCGTGGGTCAGGACGATCTTGGAGTTCTGGCCGATGCGGCTCATGACCGTGAGGAGCACGTTCTTTTCGAGCGACTGTGCCTCGTCTACGATCACGAAGGCGTCATGGAGCGAACGCCCGCGGATGTGGGTCAGCGGCATCACTTCGAGCATGCCCCGGTCCATGACTTCTTCGACGACTTCCTGGCTGACGAGTGCACCGAGGGTGTCGAAGACCGCCTGCGCCCAGGGGTTCATCTTCTCTGCCTCGGAACCGGGCAGGTACCCGAGTTCCTGTCCACCCACGGCGTACAACGGCCGGAAGACAATCACCTTGCGGTGCTCCCGGCGCTCCAAGACTGCCTCGAGTCCCGCACACAAGGCCAGGGCCGACTTACCAGTGCCCGCCCGGCCGCCGATCGAGACGATACCGACGCTGGGATCCATGAGCAGGTCGATCGCAAGCCGTTGCTCCGCTGAGCGGCCGTGCAGTCCGAAGACATCACGGTCGCCCTTGACCAGCCGCACTTGCTTGTCCGCGCCCACCCGGCCCAGGGCGGAGCCCCGGTTGGAGAGCAGCACCAGGCCCGTGTTGACAGGAAGCTCGGCCGCTGCCGGAATGAAAACCGGTTCGTGCCCGTACAGGGTGGTGATTTCGTCCTCGCTGGCTTCGATCTCTGCCATGCCGGTCCAGCCGGAGTCCTTGACGAGTTCATTGCGGTATTCGTCCGCGAACAGCCCCATTGCGGAGGCTTTGACGCGCATGGGGAGGTCCTTGGAGACGACCGTGACGTTGTGGCCTTCGTTGGCGAGGTTCTTGGCGACTGCCAGGATGCGGCTGTCGTTGTCCGCGCCGCGGAATCCTGCCGGCAGCACTTCGGTGGACACATGGTTCATCTCGACACGCAGCGTGCCGCCGTCGGATCCGATCGGGATGGGTTGATTCAACCCGCCATGCTCAATGCGCAAGTCATCCAGGAGCCTGAGGGCCTTGCGGGCGAAGTAGCCCAATTCGGGATCGTGGCGTTTGCCCTCCAATTCGGTGATGACCACGATCGGGACAATGACTTCGTGCTCCGCGAAGCGCAACAGGGCGTGCGGATCGGAAAGCAATACGGAAGTGTCAATCACATAGCTTCGGCCTGTCGGGGTTCCGGACTTTGCAGTCCGCCCATCGTTGGCCCGCTTGGTGCGAGAGGTAGCTGAACTTTCCCCGTCGGAAACGACTACGGGCAGTTGCTCAGAAATAGCCACATCGACTCCAGCCCCGGGCGAACCCGGCTTATTCGTGAGGCGGCTCGGCCGGAAGGCCGGGCGCGGCCCCCCACGTAACTGGTGCGATGATTCGCTCCATCTACTGGCCTCCCCGATCAGCAGGCGGTTTGCCTACTGATGGGATTAACGTATTCCCGTGCGATTACATTTCCGGTTAGCCCAAACGGCGATTCGTGTAGACAAAATGTGAACTTCCCGTAAACGGGTGCGCACCGGGAAGTTCACCGCCTCAGGAACCGAAGCGACGCTGGCGGCCGGCGTAGTCCCGCAGGGCCCGCAGGAAGTCAACCTTGCGGAACGCGGGCCAGAGTGCCTCGCAAAAATAGAACTCGCTGTAGGCGCTTTGCCACATGAGGAAACCGGACAATCGCTGCTCACCCGATGTGCGGATCACCAGATCGGGGTCCGGCTGGCCGCGCGTGTAGAGGAACCGCGAGATGTCGTCCACTGAAAGTTCATCGGCCAGCTCGGTGATGTCGCGGCCGTGCGCAACGGCGTCGTGCAGAAGTTCCCGCACGGCGTCGACGATCTCGCGCCGTCCGCCGTAGCCGACGGCCACGTTCACATGGAGCCGCTCGCGGATCGGGGTGCGGGCCGTGAGCTTGGTGAGCCGCTCGGCGAGATAGTCCGGAAGGAGCTCCGGCGCGCCCATGGCGTGGACCGAGATATCGGCGTCGTCATCCAAGCGATCGAGGGTGTTGGCGATGATTCCCATGAGCAGTTCGAGCTCTTCGCCCGAGCGGTTCATGTTGTCGGTGGAGAGCATGTAGAGCGTGACAACTTTGACTCCGAGTTCCTGGCACCAGCCGAGGAATTCGTGGATCTTGTCCGCACCCGCTTGATGGCCTTCGCTGGTGGGAGCGTTGAACTGCCGCGCCCAGCGGCGGTTGCCATCAACCATGACGCCGATGTGCCGGGGAATCTTCTCCCGTTCGAGCGAACGGAGCAGTTTGCGCTCGTAGAAGCCGTAGAGGAAGCCGGGCCACTCCATCCGGACACTCACCTGACTTCCTTTGACAGCACGCGAAAAGCAAACAAACGACGACGGCGGCCAGCCGGGTTGGTAGCCAACCCTTCAGCCAAACAACTATCGGCACCTCCGGACTGCTGCCGTAGGCGCACCACCAAGGCTACCTTCCCAAGGCGGGCAGTCGGCACACCTGAGCAGCGGAGAACGATCGCAAAACGTGCTACTCGGCAGTAACTTATCGACCCGCGGGTTACGCTTTAACGATGTCGGAGCTGCTCACAACCAAACCAAGGTGGCGCGGCTGGATACATGCTGTGGCCACGCCTTTCGCCGTCGCGGCAGGGATCGTCCTGGTGACGATGGCCCCTACGACGGATCGCAAGATCGCCTCCGCCGTCTACGCATTGACGGGTGTGCTGCTCTTCGGCGTGTCCGCGGTCTACCACCGCGGAAATTGGGATCCGAAGACCAGGATGCTCCTCAAACGCCTGGACCACACCAACATCATGCTCGTGATCGCGGGCAGCTACACACCTCTCGCATGGTCGCTCCTGGAGCGCCCCAAGGCCGTGCTCCTGTTGTGGGTGATCTGGTCCGGAGCACTGCTGGGCGTGCTCTTCCGGGTTCTTTGGACCGGCGCTCCACGTTGGCTCTACGTGCCCATCTACGTCGCACTGGGCTGCGGGGCGTTGTTCTATTTGCCGGAGTTCTTCGCGGCGAACGTTCCGGCCGCGATCCTGATCTGTGTGGGCGGGGCCCTCTACATCGCTGGCGCCGTTTTCTACGGGATCAAGAGGCCCAACTTCAGTCCGTTGAACTTCGGCTTCCATGAACTCTTCCACGCCTTCACAGTGCTGGCCTTCGCCGCACATTTCGCCGCGATCATGATTGCCGTGCTGAGCTAGCCTGCGGCCTCCGTCATCGCGTCAAGGCGCTGCACGACTTCCTCGATAGAGCCAAGCGGCAGGTCACACACCATCCCCCGGCACAAATACACCTGTGGCGAGCCGTCCGCGGCAGCCGTGCGGGACTCAAGCAGTGGCACCTCCGGTTCTTTAGCGCGGGACCCGGGCGGCGCGCCGTCGTCGGCCGCTTTTTCGCCAGCCACACCGGTCTGGACCGCCACCACCAGCCCGGGGCTCGGCGAAGCCAGCAGAGCACGATGGAGTTCCCGCTGTTTCCGGCTTGGAGGGCCGGAGACAGCGGCCTCTATGGGGCCGGCGACGGCCGCCTGGGCGGTCGCGAGCAGCCATCCAGCTACTCTGGGCGCCCGCCCGGCCATCGGCGGCAGGAGCGACAGGATGCTGCTTGCCATGGCCCTGTGCTCATGCGAACCGGAATACGCCGCATAGCTCAGCAACACTCCGGCAAAGGCCGCCGCGCCGCTCGGCGCCGCGTTGTCGAAGGGGTCCAGGCCCGCGTGCTGGCCCTGCGCGTTGAATACCTGGGCCGACTCCCCCACGGAGTCCGACAACCTGCCGTCCGCCACGAAGCGCGCGCAGGCTCCGCTGATCAGCTCCTCCGCAAATACGTACCAGCGCCGCTGGCCAGTCACGGCGTAGAGAGCCAGGAAGCCTTCGGCACAAAACGCGTAGTCTTCCAACAGGCCGCTGATCCCCCGCGCAACCCCGTCGTGCGAGACCCTGATCAGCACCCCCGCGCCGGGCGTGGATGTTTCGGGGCCGGCCGCCGGGCGCCAATGCACGCGCATCAGGTACTCGGCCACGCTTTCCGCCGCAGTCACCAGTTCCGGCCTGTCCAGGACTGCGCCGGCTTCGGCAAGGGCCGCGACGGCCAGGCCGTTCCAACCCGCCACGACCTTGTCGTCCCGGGCAGGCTGGGGGCGGGCCGAGCGTGCGGTGCGCAGGGCGGGCCTGACACGGTTCCACAACCGCGATTCCGCGCCGGACAGCCGGCGCCCGGGATGGAGCGGAGACCCGAGCTCCGAAACCGTCCCGGACGGCCCCACGTTCATCATCCGGGCCACGCCCACGCCGTCCCCCGGACCAAGCACGGCTTCGAGGCTTGCGGGAGTCCACAGGTAGGACGCACCTTCATGATGAACTCCGTCCACCATGGCGTCGGCGTCAAGCGAGGAAGCGAGTCCGCCCGGGATTGCGGGATCGTCCACGCCGAGCGAATCCAGCATCCAGTCCGCCACCCGCGACGCCACACTCGCGGCCTCGCCGGCCGCCAGGACCCAATCACCCTGGAGCCGGACCCAGTGGACGTAGACGCGAAGAAGCTGGGCATTGTCATAAAGCATCTTCTCGAAATGCGGCACGGACCAATCCGCGGTCACGGAATACCGGGCGAATCCGCCGTCGAGCTGGTCGCACAGTGCGGAACGGGCCATCGCGGCGAGAGTGCGGCCCGCCATGTCGCGGGCTGCGTCCGAGGTGTCCGACGGCACGGCAGCATGCCGAATCAGGAACTCAAGAACGGCCGACGGCGGGAACTTGGGAGCGCCGCCGAAGCCGCCGCCGTCGGGGTCTTCCGAGCGGGCGAGAAGACGCACGGCTTCCGACAGCAGGCTTCTGTCCAGGTTTTCGGACGGTCTGTCGAGGAACACCGCCGAGGCGAGCTGGGCATTGGCCATGCCGGCGGCAAGCCCCCGCGCGTTCTGCTCGACGGCGTCGCGGCGCTCCAGCCACGCCTCGCGCACCGCTTCGAGCACCTGGCGGAAGGACGGCCTCCCGGGCTGTGGGGTCGGCGGGAAATAGGTGCCTGCATGGAAGGCCAAACCATCCGGGGTCAGGAAGACGGACATCGGCCAGCCGCCCTCGCCGCTGATCGCCTGGGTGGCTGCCATGTAGATCGAGTCCACGTCGGGGCGTTCTTCGCGGTCTACCTTGACGGCAACGAAATGGGCGTTCAGGTAGTCGGCCGTGTCCCGGTCTTCGAAGGACTCGTGGGCCATGACGTGGCACCAGTGGCACGCGGCATAGCCGATGGAGAGAAAAACCGGAACATCGCGGGCCGCCGCGAACGCGAAGGCCTCATCGCCGAACGGCCGCCAGTGCACCGGATTGTCCGCATGCTGGCGGAGATAGGCAGACGGTTCCGAACCGAGGGCGTTGGACGCCCCCGGCCATTCCCGGGTGGTGCCCGGGTCAGCGGGCTCCGGAGCCTGCATCGCCGTCGGAGTCTTCCGCGGTCAGGGCTTCCTCAACCTGGGCGCGGTAGCGTACCCGCCGGATCCGGCGCACCATGTCAACGATCAGGAAGGTCGTGAGCACCACGATGAAGGCAGTCAGGACGAAACCCCAGGTGCCCGGGGTCACCTGGTCTTCCGACAAGCCGGGGCGCAGCGACGGGGTCGGGGTAGGCGACGGGGTCGTGGCCAGGGCGATGAGAAAGTGGTGCACGGTTCAAACCTTCTATGGGAGTTTCCAGCCGGTGGCGACTTCTACGCTTGATAGAAATCGCCGGCGATCCTATCTTAGCCCTGCAAACAGGTCCTTTTCCGGCAGTTCGGTCGGGATACGGGAGTCGATCAGCGTGTAGTCCTCCCACGGCCAGGCCCTGCGCTGCATCTCCGGGGATACCGCGAAGAAGAATCCAAGGGGATCAATCTGGGTCCGATGCGCCCTGAGCGCGTCGTCACGCGCCTCGAAGTAGTCGCCGCAATCCACCTGTGTGGTGGTCTGGTGCATCGGCCTCGGCGGAGTATGGCCTTCAGCATCGGCTTCAAGCCAGGAAGCCAGGCGTTCGGCATACGGCGATTGCAGTCCTGCTTCTTCGAGTGCGAAATGCAAGGCACGGAAACGGTCGGGGCTGAAGGCCCGGTCGTAGTACAGCTTGCTCGGCGCCCAGCTTTCGCCCGTCCCCGGGTAGCGCTCCGGGTCGCCGGCCGCGTGGAAAGCTTCGACGGCAACCTTGTGGGCCATGATGTGGTCCGGGTGCGGGTAGCCGCCGTTTTCGTCGTAGCTCACGATGACGTGCGGCTTGAAGTCGCGGACCAAGCGGACCAGCGGTGCCGCCGCCCGCTCAAGGGGCTGAAGCGCAAAGCAGCCGCTAGGCAGGGGTGGCAACGGATCGCCGTCGGGCAGTCCGGAATCCACGAAACCCAACCACCGCTGCTTGATTCCCAGGACCGCGGCAGCTTGCTTCATTTCCAAGCGGCGCGCGCCGGCCATGTCGCGCTTCGGGTGCGGAGCGGACTCCATGGCCGGGTTCTGGATGTCCCCGCGGGAACCGTCGGTGCACGTGGCCACCATGACCTCCACGCCGGAAGCCGCATACATCGCCATGGTTGCCGCGCCCTTGCTTGACTCGTCGT
Organism: Arthrobacter sp. FW306-2-2C-D06B; assembly: GCF_021789175.1. Taxonomy (NCBI): domain Bacteria; kingdom Bacillati; phylum Actinomycetota; class Actinomycetes; order Micrococcales; family Micrococcaceae; genus Arthrobacter; species Arthrobacter sp. FW306-2-2C-D06B. Next base: position 1,293,294 of record NZ_CP084560.1, on the reverse strand, counting down.
CCGGGTGTGCGTGGACGGTGAGCAGCCGGAGCTGCGTGTCGGGGCTGGTGGATGTGCTCATCCGGTACGGTTCCTCTTTCCGGGTCATGCTGTTCTGGGCTTGCTGTTGGCTGTGGACTGTTCAGGCATTTCTCAAGCGTGCCGCTCCGCTGTGTGCGGGAAGGCGCCGGAAGCCCACTAAACTAGGTGGGTGACTTCGGAAGACCCATCGGGCACGGTGCTACCGGCAACTACCAGCCTAGCCAATCGCTACGGCAGCCAAAAGCGCGCCTTCGGAGGGAAAACCAAGCGGAACATCGTCATTGCCGTCCTCCTTGTGGCCATCGGGCTCCTCTTTTGGGTCACCACGTCTTCCTCGCAGTCATCGGTGTCTTTCAAGGACATCGGCTACAGCGCCACCGACGCCACCCAGCTGTCCGTCGATTTCCAGGTCACCAAGAACCCCGAAGCCACCGCGAAATGCGCGGTCAAGGCCATGGATTCCAAGTTCGCGGTGGTCGGCTGGAAGGTCGTCGAGATCGGCCCGAACGCCCCCAAGGCAGGGGCCGACGGCGGCCAGACAACAGCCCAAAGGACCATCCTGCGAACCGAGTCCGAAGCCGTGTCCGCCGTCGTGGACAACTGCTGGATTGTCGACGGCAGCAAATAGCAAAGGTGTGACCCGCGACTCAGTGAGCTTGGGTTTGTCCACAGGATTGACTACACTGGATCAATACCTTAACCCCGCTGAGTTGGTTGCTGAGTTCCACGAGTGGCCTGCACCGGCGGGGTCTTTGCTTGTCAGATCCATAAGGAGAAGTCCGTGTCGACCACCAACAGCGCGCCTGCAGCTTGGCTTACCCAGGACGCATTTGACCGCCTGAAGGCAGAGCTGGACCACCTTTCCGGCCCTGGCCGTGCGGAGATCGTACAGAAGATCGAAGCCGCCCGTCAGGAGGGTGACCTCAAGGAAAACGGTGGATACCACGCCGCCAAGGAAGAGCAGGGCAAGATCGAGGCCCGCATCCGCCAGCTGACCGTGCTCCTGCGCGACGCCCAGGTGGGCGAAGCTCCGGCCGACGACGGAATCGTCGAGCAGGGCATGGTTGTCGTCGCCCGCATCGCCGGTGACGAAGAGACCTTCCTGCTCGGATCCCGTGAGATCGCCGGCGATTCCGATCTCAACGTCTTCAGTGAGAAGTCCCCGCTCGGCGTGGCGATCATGGGCCACAAGGAAGGCGACAAAATCAGCTACGTCGCCCCCAACGGCAAGGAAATTCCGGTGGAGATTGTTTCCGCCAAGCCGTTCGCCGGCTGATAGTTCCGCGAAACAACGACGCCGGCCCACCCCTTCGCGGGGAGGGCCGGCGTTTTGCTTTGTCCCCCCAACTAGCTCGCAGTTGTTGTCGTTATGAAGGCTCATAACGACAACAACTGCGAGTCAGTTGGGCTGGGCTACGGCGTCAGTGCACCACGATCGGGTGGAAGCCCTCGGCGCGAAGGGCTGCCAGGACCTGCTCGCTGTGCTCGTGGCCTTTGGTTTCGAGGTTGACGGTGATGGAGACGTCGCCCATGCTGATCGCGCCGCCCACCCGGGTGTGGTCCAGGCCGGTCACGTTGGCGTCGTTTTCGGCGATGATGCGGGCGATCGTGGCCAGGGAACCGGGCCGGTCATCCAGCATCATGCGCACGGTCATGTAGCGTCCGGCCGCTGAGAGGCCGCGCTGGATCACCTTGAGCATCAGCATGGGGTCAATGTTGCCGCCGGACAGGATGACGGCCGTGGTCCCCGGATTTTCGATCTTGCCGTCCATGAGGGCAGCGACGCCGACAGCGCCGGCGGGCTCCACCACCATCTTGGCCCGCTCGAGCAGGAAGATGAGCGCCCGGGCCAAGGAGTCTTCGCTCACGGTCACGACGTCGTCTACGAGTTCGCGGATGATGCTGAACGGCAGCTGGCCGGGGCGACCGACGGCGATGCCGTCCGCCATCGTGGAAACCTTCTTGAGCGGCACCAGGGCATCAGCGGCGAGCGACGGCGGGTAGGCGGCCGCGTTCTCGGCCTGCACGCCGATGATCCGGATCTCGCGTCCCAGCTCCCTTGCCCTCGCTTTGATCGCGACGGCGACTCCAGCCAGCAGTCCACCGCCACCGACGCCCATCAGGACAGTGTCGACATTGGGAACTTGATCCAGGATTTCGAGCCCGACGGTGCCCTGGCCCGCCACGACGTCGACGTTGTCGAAGGGGTGGACGAAGACGGCGCCTGTTTCGTCCGCGTAACGCTGGGCCTCGGCCAGGGCCTCATCGACGTTGTGTCCGTGCAGGACAACTTCGGCTCCGTGGCTGCGGGTGGCAGCAAGCTTCGGAAGCGCCACACCGAGCGGCATGTAGATGCGTGCCTTGATTCCCAGGCTTTTCGCCGCCACTGCAACGCCTTGTGCGTGGTTGCCCGCCGAAGCCGCGACCACGCCGCGCTTCTTTTCCTCGGGAGACAGGCGCGCCATGCGCACGTAGGCGCCACGGACCTTGAAGGAACCCGCCCGCTGGAGGTTCTCGCACTTGAAGAAGACCTCTCCGCCTACCATGGCTCCCAGGGCCCGTGAGGACTCGATAGGGGTCTTGGTAATAATGCCCTCGAGCAGCTCCCGCGCCTTAAGGACATCGTCCAGGGTGACGGGCAGGGTATCGAGGGTATTCACGGGTTAGTCTCCTTTGTTGGTGTGCTCTGCGGCATCCTTGGGGAATGTCCGTTCCGCAGCCGCGTGCTGACCTGCGGCGCCTTCGCCGCTATTGGACCGTGCGCCCGCGTTGGCGCCGGGACGGTGGATTTCCTTGATGGTGGGTTCCTCATCGGAGTCCGGTGGTGCAATCCCTGCGCCGGCGTACGCGGTCATCAGTCCTTCATCATGTTCCCACGTCCGCGCGGCAATATAGCGAACCGCCGTATTTGCTACGGCGAGGAGCGGAACGGCGAAGAGCGCTCCCGGGATTCCGGCCAGGTAGGAACCGGCCGCCACGGACAAGATCACGGCGACGGGGTGCAAGGATACTGCCTTGCCCATGATGAGCGGCTGGAGGATATGGCTTTCGAGCTGTTGCACGAACAGCACGATGGCCAACATGACGAGCGCGTTGACGGGACCGTTGGCCACCAAAGCCAGGAGCACGGCAATGGCGCCCGTCACGAGGGCACCGACAACCGGGATAAATGAACCGATGAACACCAGGACACCCAGCGGCAGGGCGAGGGGAACCTGGATAATCGCTGCGCCGACGCCGATCCCCACGGCGTCCACGAACGCCACGAACATCTGGATGCGCACGTAGCTGACCATGGACGACCAACCGCGCCGGCCGGCGCCGTCGGCCGCTGCGCGCGCAGTCCTGGGCAGGAGCCCGACGATGAACCGCCAGATCCTGGATCCTTCGAGAAGAAAGAAGATCAAGATGAAGAGGGCAAGGACCGTGCCCGCCGCAAAATGGCCGGCCGTACTGCCGAACGACAGGGCACCGCTGAGGATACTGCTGCTGTTGTTCTGGAGCGCCGAGGTGGCGCTCTGGATGTAGGTGTCGATCTGGTCCGCGGTCAGATGCAGCGGCCCGTCAGCGAGCCACGCCTGGACCTGCTGGATGCCCGCGAGCGCTTCCTGCCACAACTCGCCGAATCCCACGGCGAGCTGCCGGCCCACCAACGCCAGAGCTCCCGCAATGAGGCCGAGGAAACCCACCACGGTGATGGCAACGGCCGCTCCTCGCGGCATCTTGAGCTTCCCGAGCCACCGCGTGACCGGATAGAGCAAGCCGGCAAGGAGGGAGGCGACCATGAGCGGGATGATCAGGAAGCTGACCTTCCCCAACAGCCAAATAAGGGCTCCAACTACCACCAAGATGAGGCCCACCCGCCAGGCCCAGGCGGCAGCGATCCGCACTCCATAAGGGATGTCCTGCGCAATGTGATGCTCTGGCACCGGCCCGGGCGCGGCCGAAACGGGGTCACTTGATGGCGTGGCGTCCTGTGCTGGCGTCATTCACCCATAATTCCGCAGGGAGTGCCGGATGGGAAACCCATCTACAGCGCGCCCACAATTCCCCATCTCATGGTGAAGGTCCCGCCTGGTTCAAGCCACCGGAGGCCCTCCCCCGAGTTGAAGGCGTTCGCCGGACCAGTCATGGGCTCGATCGCAACGGCCTTCGAGCGGCCCGGAAAAGTATCCGTGACGAAAACGTGGACGTAGGCGCAGTTCTCGTCCTGCACCAAAGAGACGCTCCGGCCGTCCGGCGCGGACAGCGTTTGGCGGGCGAGTCCGCCGTCGAACTCCAGATCCGTGAACGCCACATCGACATCCAGGCCGCCGACACTCCGGCCGCCGCCAAAATCAAAATCACCGCTGACACGCACCGAGCTACGCGGGATCAGCCGCTCGTCAGCCACGAGCCGTGTGCCGGCGTGGACAGTCAGGACCATCTCTTCGGGCGGAACGTCCCCCACACGCAAATACGGGTGCGCACCGAGCACGAAGGGAGCGGGTGCCGCCGAATCATTGATGAAACTCTGAGAAACCCGCAATGCGAGCCCGGCGTCGATCTCATAGCGGACCTGGTGCCGGGCCAGGAACGGGTAGCCATGCTGCGGGAAGATCACCGCTTCGAGGGTCACGGAGAATTGGTCTTCCGCCACGAGGGCATAGGACGAATTGCGGAGGAGCCCATGGCTAGCGTTATTGCGGGACACCTCCGTGATATCCAGTTGCTGCTTCTTTCCGTCGAGGTACCAGATCCCGTCCTCGATCCGGTTGGCCCAAGGAGCCAGGGTTATTCCGGTGGCGCCGGGCGGAAGTTGCCCGTCGCCGTAGCTCTCGGTGAGCTGGACGCCGTCGCGGCTGAACAGCCGCAAGCCCGCGGCGAGCTCGGTGACGACGGCGAGCGCGTCGCCGCGGCGGATCTCGAATTGGCGTCCGCTGGCAAAGCGGCGGGATACGGTCTCTTCGCCCGGCGTGGAAATCGGCGTGGTGGGAGGCATGGCACCACCGTACTGCATGCCGCGCATGACTTGACCCCACTCTCAATGTTCTCTTTTGTTAGATATTTTGCCTTTTTGAGCACTCTGTGGCACCATGAATCCATGACTCGCCTTACCAGCACGCGCCTCGCCGACGGCCGGGAGCTGATCTATTTCGACGACGCCGGCTCGCCGGAGCGCGATCCCGGCTCGTTGACGGATCACCGTGAGCTGCCGCCGCGCGCCGATCCGGGCGAGTTGCGCTACGACGCGCTGAGTGGCGAATGGGTCGCGGTCGCGGCGCACCGCCAAAGCCGCACCCATCTTCCGCCCGCGGACCAATGTCCGATCTGCCCCACCACTCCCGCGAACCCTTCGGAAATTCCCGCGCCGGACTACGACGTCGTGGTCTTCGAGAACCGCTTCCCTTCGCTGGGTCCAACGCTCGGCACGATTCCCGGCACGCCCGCTTGGGGAACGTCGGGTCCCGCCTACGGCCGCTGCGAGGTTGTCTCGTTCACCCCAAGCCACACCGGATCCTTTGCCGGGCTTGGCGAAACCAGGGCGCGCACTGTCATTGAGGCATGGGCGCACAGGACCCAGGCGCTCAGCGCGCTCCCTGGAATCCAGCAGGTGTTTCCGTTCGAAAACCGGGGTGCTGACATCGGGGTAACGCTCCACCACCCGCACGGACAGATCTATGCCTACCCCTACGTCACGCCGCGGGCGGCAAGCCTTGGCGCCGCCGCCAGCCGGCACTTCGACAACTCAAACGGCCGGGAATCGCTGACGTCCTCGATCCTCAAGGCCGAACGGCAGGACGGGAGCCGCATGGTGCTCGAAGGCGGGCACTTCAGCGCCTATGTACCCTTCGCGGCCCGCTGGCCGCTGGAAGTGCATCTCGTCCCGCATCGCCAGGTTCCGGACCTCGCCGCCTTGAGCGGCGAAGAACGCGACGAACTAGCGCACGTCTACCTTGAGTTGCTCAAGCGCATGGATGCCCTGTATCCGACTCCCACGCCCTACATTTCCGCGTGGCACCAGGCGCCCCTCGATGCTGCCTTGAGGCCGTCCGGCCACCTGCACCTGCAACTCACCTCCCCGCGCCGAGCCGCCGACAAGCTCAAGTACCTTGCCGGTTCGGAGGCGGCCATGGGAGCCTTCATCAACGACACCACGCCTGAATCCGTGGCAGAACGGCTGCGCGCCGTCGCCAGCGATTCGCAGCGCGCTATTCCCGAAGGGGCACCAGCATGACCTCCACTCCCGACGCCCCGGCCGTGAGCGACCTGTCCGGGCTTTTCGAGTCGACTTTCGGTTCAGCCCCCGACGGCGTGTGGCAGGCACCGGGACGCGCGAACCTGATCGGCGAGCACACCGATTACAACGAGGGTTTCGTGTTGCCTTTCGCCATCGACAAGACGGCGAAGGTTGCAGTCCGGATCCGCCGTGATTCACGTGTCCGGCTGCTGTCCACTTTCGGCGGGCAGGGCGTGGTCGAAGCCGACGTGGACATGTTGGTTCCGGAAGCGGCCAAGGGCTGGACGAAGTATCCGCTCGGCGTGGCCTGGGCGTTGCAACAGCGCGGCATCCTTGTCCCGGGCTTCGATCTCCTCATGGATTCGGATGTCCCCCTTGGCGCGGGACTGTCCTCGTCGCACGCCATCGAATGCGCAGTCATCTCGGCGCTCAACGAGCTGACTGGTGCGGGACTCGGCGCCGAAGACATGGTCCTGGCAACGCAGAAGGCCGAAAACGACTTCGTGGGCGCCCCCACCGGAATCATGGACCAGTCGGCGTCACTTCGCGGGTCAAAGGGCCATGCGGTCTTCCTGGACTGCCGCGACCAGAGCGTACAGCTGGTCCCCTTCGACGCCGAGGAAGCCGGGCTCGTGCTGCTGGTCATCGACACCAAGGTTTCCCATTCGCATGCTGACGGCGGCTATGCCTCGCGTCGGGCTTCCTGCGAATTGGGCGCCCAGGTACTGGGGGTCCCGGCCCTTCGCGACGTCGGCATCGGGGATCTGGAGGAAGCCAGCGGCCTCCTGGACAGCACGACTTTCCGACGGGTGCGGCACATCGTCACGGAGAATGACCGCGTGCTTCAGACCGTGGAACGGCTCACCACGGACGGACCCGCACACATCGGCAGGCTCCTGGATGCGAGCCATGCCTCCATGCGCGACGACTTCGAGATCTCGTGCCCGGAACTGGATCTCGCAGTGGAAACTTCCCGCGACCACGGCGCCATCGGTGCCCGGATGACCGGAGGCGGTTTCGGCGGCTCGGCTATCGCCCTCACCCCGGCGGCCCATGAGCAAGAGGTGCGCGACGCCGTCGTACGCGCCTTCGCGGCGGCCGGTTTCACGACGCCGGACATCTTCACCGTCACCCCGGCAGCGGGGGCCACACGCCTCGCCTGACTCCCGTGCATTAGCCGCCGTCGGCGAGCGGGCCCCGGCGTAAGCTGGGGGCATGACTGAGGCCGTCATCGTTTCCACCGCAAGAAGCCCCATTGGACGGGCTTTCAAAGGGTCCCTCAAGCACGAACGTCCCGATGACCTCGCGGCGGCGATGGTGAGTGCCGCACTGGCGAAGATTCCGGCATTCGATCCCGGAGCACTCGATGGCCGCGGCCTCGATGACCTCTACCTTGGCTGCGCCGAGCCCAGTGGCGAAGCCGGTTCGAACATGGCCCGGGTGGTGACCGTCCTGGCCGGCCTGGACACCGTCCCCGCAGCCACGATCAACCGCTTTTGCGCCTCGAGCCTTCAGGCCCTGCGGATGGCCTTCCACGCGATCCGCTCCGGGGAAGGCGATGCCTTCGTCTCTGCGGGGGTCGAGTCCGTGTCGCGCTACCAGAACTGGGTCGGGGCCGGGGAAACGGACACCAGCCTGCATAACCCCCTGTTTGCGGCCGCGCGGGCCCGCACAGCCGCCCGGGCCGCGTCCAACACTCCATGGACGGATCCCCGCCTTGGCGGACGGATGCCGGACGTCTACATCGCGATGGGGCAGACCGCGGAGAACGTCGCGACGAGCCACGGAATCAGCCGGGAAGAGCAGGATCTGTGGGCAGTCCAGAGCCAGAACCGGGCTGAGGCGGCCATTGCCTCAGGCTTCTACGCCCGCGAGATCACGCCGTACACCCGCAAGGACGGCACCGTCGTGGAGCGCGACGATTCACCGCGCGCCGGCGTCACCCTTGAAGCCGTCAGCGCCTTGGAGCCGGTCTTCCGCAAGGAAGGCACAGTGACAGCCGGCAACGCATGCCCGCTCAACGATGGCGCCGCCGCCGTGGTGGTCATGAGCGATGTCAGGGCCCGGGAACTTGGCCTCGAGCCGTTGGCGCGTATCGTCTCGACCGGCGTCAGCGCCCTCTCCCCGGAGCTCATGGGGATGGGCCCCGTGGAGTCCTCGCGCCGGGCTTTGGACTTGGCGGGGCTGAGCATGGCGGACATTGACCTCGTGGAACTCAACGAAGCCTTCGCCGTCCAGGTGGTGGCGAGCGCCCGCGAACTCGGCATCGATCCGGAAAAGCTCAACGTTCATGGCGGCGCCATCGCCCTTGGCCACCCCTTTGGCATGACAGGCGCCCGGATGACCACCACCTTGCTCAATGGCCTTCGAGAACGGGATGGCACCTTGGGACTGGCGACGCTGTGCGTCGGTGGCGGACAGGGCATGGCAGTGGTCTTCGAGCGGCTGTCGTAAGCCGCTCGAAGACCACCCTGCCTTGGTTAGTCGTCACCGCGCAGGATCGCGAGCAGGCGGATGATCTCCACGTAGAGCCACACGAGCGTCACAGTCAGGCCGAAAGCCGCGGTCCAGGAGTATTTCTCCGGAACGCCCTGCCGGACACCCTGTTCGATGCTCGTGAAGTCCATGACCAGGGAGAACGCGGCCAGGCCGATCGCCAGGATCCCGATGAAAACGCCCAGCGGGATGCCGAAGATGTGCACACTGCTGCTCAGGCCGAACGGCGACTGGACGGCGCCGGTCCACACCAGGACCATGTTGATGACTGCGAAGACGAGGTAGCCGAGCATGGCGATCATGAAGAAGCGGACTGCCTTGGGGGTGGCGCGCACCTTGCCGCTCTTGAAGAGAGCCAGCGTCACTCCGAACACGGCAAGGGTGCCGATGACTGCCTGCAGGCCGACTCCCGGGAACATGCCGTCCAAGAAGCGGGTCAGGCCTCCGAGGAACAAGCCCTCAAGGCCGGCGTAAGTCAGGATCAGGGCCGGGGACGGCTGCTTCTTGAAGGAGTTGACCATGCCCAGGGCGAAGCCGCCCAACGCGCCGACAATCATGAGGAGACTTGCCGTGCCGGGAGCCACGAACAACGTCACGGCTGCGCCAAGCAACAGCACCGCAAGGCAGGCAGCAGTCTTGACGATGACGTCGTCGAAAGTCATACGGCCGGTCTCGGCCGGACCGGCTGCGGGCTGGTTGTACATCTGCTGCAGCTGATCGCTGGTCATCTGCGGCGGTGCCGTCCAAGCGGGCTGGCCGTACTGGTTCTGGCCATACTGGTTCTGGCCATACTGGCTCTGGCCGTGGGAGTAGTTGGGTACAGGCGGAGCCTGTGTGGCTCCACGGAAATTCTTTCCGTTGAAGATCGGGTTGCCGCCGAGTGCCATGGTGGGTGTCCTTCTTGCCGTGGGTGCGAAGTGATAGTTCACGCTACCAATTCCCACGCTTGGTCCGCACCGAAAGTTCCACCGCCGATGATGCCGGCACCCTTTTGTTGAAAGGGTGCCGGCACATGCGGCTATCCGACGCCGAGGTACGCTTCCTTGACCGCCGGGTTGGCGAGCAGCTCCTTGCCGGTGCCCCTGTGCGTAATCGACCCGGTTTCCAGGACAAAGGCACGGTGTGCACGGGCGAGGGCCTGGTTGGCGTTTTGCTCCACCAGAAGCACCGTGGTGCCTTGCTTGTTGATCTCGGTGACAATCTTGAAGATCTGGCGGATGAACTGCGGAGCAAGCCCCATGGAAGGTTCGTCCAGGAGCAACAGCTTAGGGTTGGACATCAGGGCCCGGCCAATCGCGAGCATCTGTTGTTCACCGCCGCTCATGGTGCCGCCCAACTGCTTGATGCGCTCCTTCAACCGCGGAAACAGGTCGAAGACGCGCTCCAAATCGTCTGACACCTTGGTCCGGTCCTTGCGGCCGTAGGAGCCCATGTCAAGGTTCTCCTCCACCGTCATGCCAGGGAAGATTCCGCGGCCCTCAGGCGCTTGCGAAATGCCCTGGACGACCCTGATGTGCGCTTTCATCCTGGTGATGTCCTGGCCCTCGAAGGTGATGGAGCCGGCCGAGGGAGACAGCAATCCGGAGATGGTCCTCATGGTGGTGGTTTTGCCGGCACCATTGGCGCCGATGAGCGAGACGATCTCGCCCTCGTCCACGCTGAACGACATGTCCGAAATGGCTTGGATCCGGCCGTAGTGGACGGATATGTTCTTCAGCTCAAGCAAGGTCATCTTCAGGCTCCCCGAGATAGGCGGAAATAACTTTCGGGTCATCGCGAATGATCTTGGGCAACGCATCCGCAATCTTTTTCCCGAACTCAAGGACCACGATCCGGTCGGTCACGCCCATGACCAACTTCATGTCGTGCTCAATGAGCAGGACCGTGTAGCCATCATCACGAATGGTCCTGATCAACGCCATGAGTTCTTCTTTTTCCGCAGGGTTGAACCCGGCCGCAGGCTCGTCCAGGCACAGGACCTTAGGATCGGTGGCCAGTGCCCGCGCGATTTCGAGGCGGCGCTGGTACCCATAAGGAAGGTGCCGCGACAAGAAGTGGGCATGATCGGCAATGCCAACGAATTCAAGCAATGCCATGCCGCGCTCAATGGCGGTTTTCTCTTCCCGGACATGGGTGGGCAGGCGCAGGAGCGCACCGCCCACACTCGTGCGGTGGCGTGCATCGAGACCGACAACCACGTTTTCCAAGGCTGTCATCTCACCAAAGAGGCGGATGTTCTGGAAGGTGCGGGCCAAGCCCCGCCTGGTGATCCTGTGCTGCGGCAGTCCGTTGAGCAACTGGCCTTCGAGCAAGACCTTTCCCGAAGTGGGTTTGTACACGCCTGTCATGGCATTGAAACACGTGGTTTTGCCTGCACCGTTGGGACCGATCAAGCCGAGGATTTCGCCTCGGTTGATATCGAAAGTTACATTGTCCAAGGCCGTCAGGCCACCGAACTTGATCGTCAGGTTCTGGACCTGGACCAAGGCTTCGCCCACCTTGGTGGCAATTTCCCTTTCCGGTGCCACCTTCTCGGCGACCTCGAGGTCCACACCTTGTTCCTTGAGTGCTTCCACATCGATATCCGGTTCAATTGCTTCACTCATTGTCAGCCCCCTTTCCCTGTTCCAAGACGACTTTGCCCGAAGCAGGGATGTCGCCTGCGGCGCCCTTGAGCTTGTTGTAAGCCAAGCGTCCGTACGCGAGGAGGCTCTGGCGTGCCGGCAGGAGACCGCCGGGACGGAAAATCATGATGACCACCAGCGCCGCACCAAAGATCAGATACTTGAACTCCGCAATCGCGGTAAAGCGCAGCGGAATATATGCCACCAAGGCACCGCCAAGAATCGCACCAACCTTGTTTCCCGTGCCGCCCATGACAACAGCGGCAACGAACAGGATCGAGGTGGCGATATCGAATTTCTGGTTGTTCACAAAACCCACCTGGCCGGCGAACAAAGCACCCGAGAGTCCGCCCACGGAAGCACCAATCGCGAAAGCCCACACCTTGTACTTGAACGTGGGGACGCCCATGATTTCCGCTGCGTCTTCATCTTCGCGGATGGCAATCCACGCGCGTCCCACGCGGCTGCGCTCCAGGTTTCCGGCGGCCAGGAGCACCACAATGATGATGGTCAGCGTCAACCAGTACCACGGAGTTCCGCTTGAGTTCAGGAAGATTGGTTGGCCACTTGAATCCGTGCCCGGAGGGTGGCCGACATTCTGGAAACCAACCTGGCCTTTCATCGCCGGAATGATGGTCGCCAGGATGCGCACGATCTCACCGAAGCCGAGCGTGACGATAGCCAGGTAGTCTCCGCGCAGTCGCAGAGTAGGCACACCCAGGACCACGCCGAAGAACATGGCAACCGCCATCGCCAGTGGCAGCGTCCACAAGTAGGGAATGTGCACATATGGCGAATCCGGGCTCGTAAACATTGCTGCGGTGTAGGAACCCAGGGCAAAGAATGCCACGTAGCCCAGGTCGAGGAGGCCCGCATAGCCGACCACCACGTTCAAGCCAACTGCCACCAGGGCATAGACGGACATTTGCGCGAGTGCAATTTGCCAATTGTTGCCCGGTTCCGTCGTGATCAGCGGCGGGTTGAGGATGGGAAGCAGGTACGCAATCACAACGACGACGATCAGGATCAGCCATTGGGTTTGGCGCGGGAGCGCATTCCATTTGTCGCTCAGTCCCGGGAACCAGCCCTTGCGCTGCCGCATCTTGGCTTCGCGGTCGGCGATCTCCTGTGCCGACGCATCATCGGGAATAAGCGTGGGGCCGTCTGTTGTGCTCATGCCTTACTCTTTCCTAGCGAGCTACCCAAGACACCTTCGGGTCGCACGATCAATACCAACACCAGGACCACGAACGCGACGACGTCCGTCCATTGGGAACTGCCCAGGAGCACCTGGCCGTAGTTGCCAATCAAACCGATCAGCAGGCCGCCCAGCAAAGCACCGCGCACATTGCCGATGCCTCCGAGCACAGCGGCCGCGAAGGCTTTGACGCCGAGGATGAATCCGCCGTTGTATTGCACGCCGGACGGGATTTTCATGACGTAGAACAAGGCAGCTGCTCCGGCCAGGATCCCGCCGATGATGAAGGTGGTCACAATGATCTTTTCCTTGTTGACACCCATCAAGGTTGCGGTATCCGGGTCCTGCGCCACGGCACGGATGCCTCGGCCGGTGCGGGATCGCCTAATGAACTGATCAGTGGCGATCATGAGGATAATCGCAGCCACGACAATAACCACCTGCTGCGAATCGATGATGGTCCCGAAGACGTCGAAAATTGCGAGCGGCCGGAACATCGTCAGCGCAGCCTCAGGGCTCGGTCCGCGCCACCAGTAGATGGTGTACTGAATGGCGAAGGAAACACCGATGGCGGTAATCAAGAATGCCAGGCGGGGCGCCTTGCGCTGCCGCAAAGGTTTATAAGCCACGCGCTCCACGATCACGGCCATCAAGGCTGAGGCGATAATGGCGACGACGAGGGCGAGGACAAGGTTTCCCACGATGGCCCAAAAACCCAGCCTCGGAGCTGAGGGGCCGAAATTAAGGGCGCTGAGGGTGAAGAACACGCCATAACAGCCCGTGATGAACACTTCTGAGTGGGCAAAGTTGATGAGGTTGAGAACACCGTAGACGAGGGTGTAACCGAGGGCAACCAATGCGTAAATTGCCCCGAAGGTCAACCCGTCAAAGGTTGAACTCCAGAAGTTTTGGGTGAACGAGTTTACGTCGAACGTGATCCACGTGTCGTCCACGGGAACCGAGTGGAGCAGGTTGGGAATTACTTCACTGATCATGGCACTTCCTGATGTAATCAAAAGAAATGCTGGGGGTCGGCATGGATGCTAACCCCCAGCATTCATCTGGGCTCGGTGTTATTTTCCGATGACGCCGATGGGAACGATCTTGCCGTTCTCAACTTTGTAGCCGTAAACATCAGGCGTTGCCAGTTCGCCGGTTGCATCCCACTTGTAGTGCTTCGACAGGCCGTCCGCATCGTAGGACTTGACCCAGGAAAGAAGGTCCGCGCGGGACTGCTTGCCCTTGTCGATACCGGAGAGCAGGACCGTGGCTGCGTCGTAACCTTCAATGGAGTAGGTTCCGGGCTCAGCGTTGGCAAGCTTCTTGTACTCGGACTCGAAGCTCGGGATCAGCTCGCCGGGGATGCACGGGCAGGTGAAGTACGAGTTCGACGACGCGTCGCCGGCCTGCTTGATGAACTGGTCATCCTTCACGCCATCCGGACCCACGAAGGAGCCGGTGAATCCCTTTCCAACCAGCTGCTGGTCGAAGGGAGCGCCTTCGGCGTAGTAGCCGGCGTAGTAGACGGTGTCTGCCTTGGCGTTCATGATCTTGGAAATCACGGCCGAGAAGTCCTTCTGGCCTGTGACAACCTTGTCGGACCCCACCATCGCCGAGCCAAGGGCCGCGGACGTTGTGGTTCCCAAACCGATGCCGTAGTCAGAATCGTCCTGGACGAGGTAGACCTTCTTTGCCTGCAGCTTGTCCGTGAGGAACTTCGCCGCAGCCGGACCCTGGACGGCGTCATTGCCGAGGGCGCGGAAGAAGGTGGTCCAGCCGTTCTTCGTCAGGCTCGGGTTGGTTGCGGAGGGCGTGATGTGCACCAAGCCCTTCTGCTCGAAGATGTTGCCGGTGGCCTTGGATTCTCCCGAGAAGGGCAAGCCCACCACTCCGATGATGTCCGACTCGGACACGATCTGCGTGACCGGGCCCGTGGCCTTGTTCGGGTCGCCTTCAGTATCGAATTTCTTGAACTGGACCTGGCAGCCGGGGTTCGCGGTGTTGTGCTGGTTGATGGCAAGCTGGATGCCGTTGAAGATGTTGATACCCAGCTGGGCGTTGGGTCCTGTCTCTGCACCGGCATAGGCAAGGGTGGTGGTTGACGGGCATTTTGCTTTGCCATCGCCTGCTGGCAAAACAGCTCCGGCAGGAACGTCGACTTTGGAAATCGCAGGGATGTTGATCCTGCCGCCGCCACCCGAGGTTTCGGTGCCGCTAGGGGCAGTCTGATTCGCACAGCCCGCCACGAGCATGCCAAGGGTGGCTGCTGCTGCAATCGCCGAAATGACTTTCTTCCTGTACATAAATAGCCTCCGCGGTGCGTCTGATTCGTGGTCATTCGCCCGAAGTCACTTTCACTTCGAACATGTTCCATGAGAGTACTACCAAATATGTGTCGTGGAACACATATATGCAGGTCAGGATCTAATAACGGTGGATCACCGCCCGGCATGGACGGTCCTTTGCATGAACGCGGGGTTAAATTCCTGTCACGGCACAGCCTGGCGCAACACGGGGGGCGGCACGGTTAGCATTTCACATGCGTGCCCCAGGTGGGACTCGAACCCACAACACGCGGATTTTAAGTCCGCTGCCTCTGCCAATTGGGCTACTGGGGCGCCCGGATAATGGTAACCCAGCGCACTCCCCTCCTTTGCCTCCTAGAGTCCTCGGAATGGCGCGGCATAACGAAAGGTTCCGCTGACGCCGTCGGGCCATGCTTTGAGGGGCAACAGCTGGAAATGGTCTCCCCACCCGGCGTCGGGGGCCATCACGCCCAGCGTGCGGGCGGGTAGAAATCCGAAGCGCGGATAGTACCCGGTGCTGCCCAGCAGCGCGATGCCCGGTTCGGCCGCGTCGTCGGCCCGTCGGACGGTTTCGCGCAAAAGCGCAGATCCGATGCCGCGACGCTGCAGGTGCGGCTGGACGCTGATCGGGCCCAGCCCCAAAAGCCGGAGCTCCCCGATCCGGCCGCGGGTACTGATGACGTGGCCTACGATCTCACCGGCAATCTCGGCCACGATGCTGAACTGCGGCAAGTACTCATCGCAGTCGAAGAGTTCACGCAACAGCGTCACTTCGGGCGGGACTCCTTCGACGGGCAGCCCGGTGACCGGGCTGGTGGAAAAGGCGGCAGCGGTGAGCGCAAGCACGGACTCGCGGTCCGACTGCCGCTCCGTTCGCAGCACCACACCTTTGGCCAGGAGTTCGAGCACTTCCATGGCGTGCCCGCGTTCGGCGGATGGCACCAACAGGTGGTCGTGGTGGAACCCGGCAAGGACGTTGCAGCTGATATCGGCTGCCGTGAGGGCAGAGCTGACGGCCGCGGTGAGCCCCACAGCTTCCAGCGCGGAGTGGATTTGAAGGGTGATCCACGCCGCGACGAAATCGTAGGACAATCCCAGGCGCCCGGCTTCCTCCCGGCGCAGCACCACCGTGAGGCCCTCCGCTTCGCGGACGGCGGCCTCGATATGGCCCTCAAGCTGTTTACCGTGCGGCCACAACGCGTACACGTAGTCACCGTCTCGAAGCACGGGGTGCATGGATGTCAGGAGGGTCGTCAGATCGCTTTCGCCAGCCATGCTGCAAGTCTAGGACCCGTCGTTAACCGACGACGGCGGCCGCCTCCCGCGTGGGAGACGGCCGCCGTCGTCGGTACTACTTGGGGTTCGCTACTTGGCGTCAGCCGTCACCGGAGCCTTGGCTTCAGCAGGCCCGGCAGCCGGCGCGGGTGCGGCGGCCGGCTTGGGAGCCGGGGTGGCAGCGGCCACGAAGGCTCCCCGCGGGTTGTCGAGGTCCAGCAGCTGCGTGGTGTCGCGGCCCATGGTCATGCCCAGGAGCCAGTTGAAGATCACGCGGACCTTGCGCTCACCGGTGGGGATGGCCAGGCCGTGGTAGCCGCGGTGGGCCAGCCAGGCGAGTCCACCCTTGAGGCCGATGCGGCCCAGGATGTTGATGTTGGCAACGCCCTTCCACTCACCGAAGCCGGCAACTGCGCCAAGGTTCTTGTGCTTGTAGTCGCCCATGGGCTTGTCCCAACGGGAGGCCCACAGGTTCTTCGCGAGGCGCTTGGCCTGGCGCAGGGCGTGCTGGGCGTTCGGAACGCAGGTGCCGTCCGGCAGTCCGCTGCCCGTGAGGTCGGGAACGGCAGCGATATCGCCGGCCGCCCAGGCGTTGTCGATGATGCCTTCGTCGCCCGCAATGCGCAGGTCCGGGAGGACACGGACACGTCCGCGCGGCTCGAGCGGGAAGTCGGTGGAACGGATCATCGGGTTGGCCTGCACGCCTGCTGTCCACACGAGGGTGTCGGCTTCGAACTCCTGGGCAGGGGTCTTGTCCGGCAGGTTGATGAGCTTCAGGCTGCCCTCGGCGTTGTCGAGGGACGTGTTGAGCAGGACCTCGATGCCGCGGCTGCGCAGGTGTTCAACAACCCACTCGGCCTGGGCCGCGGTGACCTCGGGCATGATGCGGCCCATGGCCTCGACGAGAACGAAGCGGACTTCTTCCTGGCGGACACGCGAGTTGTTCTTGACTGCAGCGCGGGCGAGGTCTTCCATCTCGGTGATGCACTCAATACCGGCGAAACCGCCACCCACGACCACGAAGGTCAGGGCCTTGGCGCGCTCGGCGGCGTCCGTCATGGTGGAGGCGAGCTCGATGCGCTCAAGGACCTTGTTTCGGAGTGCGACCGCTTCTTCGATGGTCTTAAGGCCAATGCCTTCGTCAGCGAGGCCCTTGATGGGGAAGGTGCGGGTAATGGCACCGGCGGCAACCACGACGTCGAAGTAAGGGATCTCGAAAGGCTCTCCGCCGTCGGCCGGAGCAACAACAGCGGTGCGGTTCTGGTGGTCGATGCTGGTGACGCGGCCCTGGATGAGTTCCGTCTGCTTGAGGTGCTGGCGGTGCGAGACGACGGCGTGGCGTGCCTCGATGTTGCCGCCGGCCACTTCGGGGAGGAAGGGCTGGTAGGTCATGTAGGGAAGGGGATCAACGACAGTGACGATGCCGCCGGCATTCGCGATCTTCTTCTGCAGCTTGAGTGCTACGTACAGGCCGACGTATCCGCCGCCGACAACGAGAACACGGGGACGGTCAATGAGCTCAGGGGTGGTTGCCATAAGAATAGAGTACAGCACCTTGTGAAAATCTTCACTAACTATTTCGCGAAGCTACACGCTAGCGCCAGGGCTATTTCGGGCCGCTCGGATCCACGACGTCCACCACGCCGGTCGCGGGTTCCTCGGGCAGTTCCGGCGAGGCCCGGTAGGAGCGCCTCAACTGGACCGTGGCGCCCGCAACGATCGCCACGAAAAGCGAACCGAAGCCGATGACCACAGCGGCCGGAACCGCAGTATCGGATTGCGAGGGCGCCTTTGCCGCAGGAACCGTGGGATCCGCCAAGGTGGCTGCGGGGATGCTCGGTTTCGACGTTGACGGAGGCGTAGGGGTGCTGAGGTCTCCGCGCCGATGCACCCGGATCCAGTCCGCAATGGATCCCACCGGATTGCTCGCCACCTCGGGAACATCGGCTTTCAGCGCCGCCTCGGCGTTGAGGATGCCGTACCCGTAGATGGGGTCCTTGCCGGGCGCCCCTGCATCCTCGGCCGTCGACACAATTCTGTTGATGACCTGCTTGGCGCTCATATCCGGCCATTTCGAGCGGATAAGCGCCGCGACCCCGGAGACAATCGGCGCGGAGCCGGACGTGCCGGCCCAGTCTTCATAGCTACCCCCAGGCACGCCGCCCACCAGCTTTTCCGCGGGCGCCGAGACGCCGATGCTGATTCCCTGCGAAGAAGCGTCGACGCTGGCCGTGCGGTTCCGGTCGAGTCCTGCCACGGTCAGTACGCCCGGAATCGTCGCCGGCGCGCCGACCTGGACGTTTCCACCGATCCGGTTTCCCGCTGCGGCCACAATCACCACGTCCTTTTGTTCGGCATAGAGGAACGCCGCATCCCAGCTCTGGGGCCAATCAGGCGAGGTGCTGCCGAGGGAAATATTGATGACCTTGGCGCCGTTGTCCACTGCCCAGCGGACAGCTTCGGGAATCTGTTCCTGGTCCGTCTTCCCCGCGGGATTCGGCGACCCGAGCCAGGCGGAAACGGAGAGGATCTCGGCCTCGGGCGCGACGCCGACGATTCCGTCCGTGCCGACACTGGAACCGGACGAAGGAGGCGACGACGATGACGGAGAAGCCGATGGGCTGGCCGAAGCGTGTCCACGCCCTGCGAGGAGCGTAGCGACGAGGGTCCCGTGCTCGGGTTTGGCCCCGATGCTCTTCTGTCCGTTCGGATCTCCCGCACCCGAAGCATCGGTTCCGCCGACCACAGCGCCCTTGAGGTCCGGGTGTTGCCCGTCCACCCCGCTGTCGATGATGGCCACTTTCACCCCGGCGCCCTTTGATACCTGCCAGGCTGCGGAGATGCCGTATTCGTTGAGCCAGTATTCCTTGTCCCGCCAAGAGTCGGCGAACGCCGAGGGGGCGGTGAGCATGGCACCTGCGAGGCTTCCACCGGCCAGCATGGCGGCCAGCGCGGCCGATGCTGTCCGGCGGCGCCAGCCGTGTGGCAACGTCATCAGCGAATACCCATGCTCAACGAACACTCAGCGCGATGCCGTCGAGGATGTCGTGCTCGCTGGAGATGGCAGCAGTGATGGAACCCTCTCCGAGCTCTGCCAGGCGCTGGAGGATACGGCGCCACACGAGGGCTCCGGCACCGATGACGTCAACGCGTCCGGGGTGCATGTAGGGCAGCCGGGCACGTTCCTCGCGGCTCATTTCCAGCAGGCTCGTAGCTGCGTCGGTGATGGTCGCGAGGTCCAGGCTGGCACCGTGGATGAGTGCGGGATCGTACTCGCTTAGGCCCAAGGCGTGCGCCGTGATGGTGGTGACGGTACCGGCAACACCCACGACGGCGGTGGCCCGGCCCAGCGGGACCGTGCGAGCCACGAGGTCCATGGCTGCGTCGACGTCGGCTTCCGCGGCGGCGATCTGCTCCGGCGTCGGAGGGTCGCTGCGGAGGTGCCGCTCGGTCAGCCGTACGCAGCCGATGTCGACGGATTTGGCGGCAATGACGCCGTCGGAGTCTCCGAGGACGAACTCGGTGCTTCCGCCGCCAAGATCCACCACAAGCACCGGGTCCTTGCCGCGCGAAGGCAGCACGCTGCTCGCGCCGGCGAAGGACAGGGCCGCTTCTTCGTCACCGGAGATGACCTCGGGTTCGACGCCCAGCAGTTCCCGGATCCCGTCAACAAAGACGTCCCGGTTACGGGCGTCCCGGCTGGCAGAGGTCGCCACGAAACGGACACCCCCGGCGCCATGACGGCGGATCAGTTCGGCATAGTCGGCTGTTGCCGCAAAGGTTCGTTCGAGTGCCTCGGGGGCAAGTTCGCCGGTGGCGTCAACCCCTTGGCCGAGGCGCACCACGCGCATCTCGCGGACAACGTCCCGCAACGGAAAGCCTGCGTCCGCGCCGTTTGCATCCGCGATCAGGAGCCGGATCGAATTGGTGCCGCAATCGATGGCAGCTACCCGGTTCATACGTTGAGCTCCCCTGCGGCTGGTTCCCCTGATGGCTCTGTTGCGTGGGAGAACTTGGATTTGCGGATCGGGGCAGGACGGCCCACGATGTCCGGCAGGCCCTGCGGTCCATGGCGGCTGAGGTCCTGGGACGGAGCCTCGCCCGCACTGTCCCACGCGCCGTCGCAATAGCAGCGGTCCACGGTCCACCATTCGCTGATCGCCCCGATGGCCTCGTCGCCGAGCGGATTGACGCCGGGACCGGCGGCCAGGGAGTGTCCGACCAGCACGTGCAGGCACTTGACGCGGGTGGGCATGCCGCCGGCCGAGACGCCGGCGATTTCTGGAACGTCGCCGGTGCCGGCACGTCCGGCAATCTCGTCACGTGCCTGGAGATAGGCTTCGTGGGCGCTCCTGTAGGCCGCCGCCAAAGGCTCGTCAGCGGTGAGACGTTCGTTCATCTCATTCATGAGTCCGCCGGCTTCGAGCCGCGACACGGCGGCGGTGATGACCGGGTGCGTCAAGTAGAACGTCGTGGGAAAAGGGGTTCCGTTGCTCAGGCGCGGAGCCGTCGCGGCGACCAGCGGGTTGCCGCACACGCAGCGGGCCGGGATTTCGACCACGTCGCGCACCGGCCGTCCGAGCTGGCGGCTGAGGATTTCAAGATCGTGTGCTGATGGCTTGCGGGACTCCTGCGATGCAGGTGCCGAGTTGTCTTCCACTGGCGCTGCCATCCTTCCTGCCCTGTTTGGCCGCGCCCATCAGGGCGTGACGGCGGCGGGCACCGCGTCTAGTCTGTTGCCGAGCGCCTGATGGATTCCCACAGGCCATCCACCCACGGCAGATTGGACGGGCTTCCGGAAGCTCCCGAGCTGGTGCTTCCGCCCGGCGTCCCGGCGGGAACGTCTCCACCAAACACCCAGTAGCCTGCTTCACCCGGCATAACCATGTTAATGCGATCCCGGGCTTGTTGTTTCACATAGTTGGGATCCTGCCACCGCGTGATCTGCTTCTGGAGGCTCGCCTGCTCGGCTTGTTTGGCGGCAATATCGGCTTCCAAGCTGGAGATTTCCGCCTTTTTCTCCAACCAGATCTTGACTGTGGGCGCGAGCATGATGGTGATCGCGATCATCACCACGGCGAGGGCAAGCATCCGGCCGGAGAACGCCTTCGCGGGCACGGGGCGCGCGCTGTGCTCCTTGTCGGTGTGGGTGGAGCCGGCACCGGACGTTTTGTTCGATGCCTTGCCGACAACCGGGGTGCTTTCCGTTCTGCCCGGAAGCGAACGTCCCGGTTTCGCCGCAGAACCAGCCTTGGATCCGGGCTGGGCCTTGCTTTGCGAGCCGCCTTCGTCTTTGACGTTGGACGACGTCCTGGACCCGGCGTTAACCGGGTTCTCTCGCTGGGCAGCGCTTGCCTTGCGGGATTCGCCGAAGTCGGCACGGATGACATGGCCGCCGTCGGCATTTTTTTGGGGCGAGCGGCCGAGGGCATCTGCCCGGGGGACCTTGGGGCGGCGGGTGGCCATGACACTCCTGTAATGCCTGGTGCTTGCCTGGCGGGTTGCTGCGCGTTGCGTGCCTCACGGAGCCTGCGGTTTGCCGAAGTGCTCGCACATTTCATTAAACAGAACCGGTGGCTATGGTCTTTCCACCATAGCCACCGGTCAGCTGTTTCAGCGGATACTAACCCTTGAAACGCGGGAAAGCGCTGCGGCCGGCGTAGCGAGCGGCGTCGTCGAGTTCTTCTTCGATGCGCAGCAGCTGGTTGTACTTGGCGACGCGCTCGGAGCGCGCCGGGGCACCGGTCTTGATCTGGCCCGCGTTGGTGGCCACGGCGATGTCAGCAATGGTGGTGTCCTCGGTTTCGCCGGAGCGGTGCGAGGTGATGGTGGTGTAACCGGAACGCTGGGCCAGGGAAACGGCGTCCAGGGTCTCGGTCAAGGAACCGATCTGGTTGACCTTGACGAGCAGCGAGTTGGCCGTGGCAGAGTCGATGCCCTGCTGCAGGCGGATCGGGTTGGTGACGAAGAGGTCGTCGCCAACCAGCTGGACCTTGTCGCCGATGGTGTCGGTAAGGGTCTTCCAGCCTTCCCAGTCGTTTTCGTCCAGCGGGTCTTCGATGGAGACCAACGGGTAGTCGGCAACGAGTTCGGCGTAGTAGGCGCTCATCTCGGTGGCCGTGAGTGCCTTGCCTTCGAACTGGTAGGCACCGTCCTTGTAGAACTCGGAGGAGGCGACGTCCAGCGCGAGGGCGATGTCCTTGCCCGGCGTGTAGCCCGCGTTCTTGATGGCTTCCTGGATCAGGTCCAGAGCAGCGCGGTTGGACGGCAGGTTCGGCGCGAAGCCGCCTTCGTCGCCGAGGCCGGTGGAGAGGCCCTTGGCCTGCAGTACCGACTTGAGGTTGTGGTAGACCTCAACGCCCCAGCGCAGGCCTTCGGAGAAGGTATCGGCGCCGATCGGGGCGATCATGAATTCCTGGATGTCGACGTCAGAGTCGGCGTGGGAGCCGCCGTTGAGGATGTTCATCAGCGGCACGGGCAGGACGTGGGCGTTAGGGCCACCCAGGTACTTGTACAGGGGCAGGTCGGCGGAGGCGGCGGCTGCGTTGGCCACGGCAAGGGAAACGCCGAGGATGGCGTTGGCGCCGAGCTTGCCCTTGTTCGGGGTGCCGTCGAGGTCGATCATGGCCTGGTCGATGCTGCGCTGGTCCGTGGCGTCGAAGCCGATCAGGGCCGGGGCGATTTCGTCGATGACCGCGTCAACGGCCTTCTGGACGCCCTTGCCGAGGTAACGGCCTTTGTCGCCGTCGCGCAGTTCAACGGCTTCGTGCTCGCCGGTGGACGCACCGGAGGGAACTGCCGCGCGGCCGATCTGGCCATCGGAAAGCAGAACTTCAACTTCTACTGTCGGGTTTCCGCGGGAATCAAGGATCTCGCGGGCGTGGATGGCATCGATAAGCGCCATGGACTGCTCCTTATGGTGAAGCGATTTACTGGGAATCTTGAGGGAAATTCTCGACGTCCTCGTCGCCACTAGCCTAGTCGAGACCGGCCAACGTTACGGAACAGCGTCGGAACCCTCACGTTTTGTGGCTTCGCCGTCGCGGCCCTGGTAGCGCCGGACGGCACCGCGCAAAGCCCGTTCGGCGTCGAACCCCTTCTCCCTCGAGCCCGCGACGACGGCGAGCAGCAAGTCCCCGAGCGCAGCTTCGGAGTCGGGAACCTCCACCGCCGCCACTGGACTGCCGTTCCGTTCCGGGCCGCCCGCGCGTTCTGCCCGCTCGGCACGGTCAAGGGACTTTTGCGCCAAGGCGAGGGCGGGAAGATGGGGTGGTAATCCCTCGAAGGGATCCGAACGCGCGGGCTTTTCGGCCTTCTTCACGGCGTCCCACTTTTCGACGATCTCCTCCACCGTGGCCGGGAAGGATTCCTGCAAGGACCCGTCCGGCTTGAAGACGTGCGGGTTGCGCCGCACCATCTTCTCCGTGATGGCGCGCGCGACATCGTCGAAGGTGAACCGTCCTTGCTCCTCGGCAAGCCGGGCGTGCAGCACTACTTGGAGCAGCACGTCGCCCAGCTCGCCGCGGAGTTCGTCGGCAGTATCGGAACCGGACGCGCCGGCCTCGATCGAGTCGACCACCTCGTACGCTTCCTCGATCAGGTACTCCACGAGGGATTCGTGGGTCAGCGCCCCCATCCACGGACAGTGCTCGCGCAATGAGGCGATCTTCCCCAGCAGCTCCCCGACCGCCCCTTCAGGAGTCTGCTCAGCCAAGGTTGGCGTAGGCGTCGTTGATGTACTCCACCAACGCCTCTTTTTCGTCCAGCGGCAGGAATGACGACTCGGCCGCGTTGAGCGTCAGTTCGAGAAGGTCGTCCAGATCGTAATCGAAGGTCTCCACGAGAAGCTCGAACTCGTCCGTGAGCGACACCCCGCTCATGAGCCGGTTGTCCGTGTTGATGGTGACGTTGAAGCCCAGCTGGTAGAGCATGTCCAGCGGGTGGTTCTCGATGCCTTCGCCGAAGTTCGCGATTGCGCCGGTCTGCAGGTTGGACGAGGGGCAGATTTCCAGGGCGATTCCGCGGTCGCGGACCCAGCCGGCCACTTCGCCCAAGGTGACCATGCCCACGGTGTCCTCGGCGTCGTCGTCGGCCTCTTCGCCCTCGGCGTCTTCGAACTCAACGGTGATGTCCTCCGCGATACGCACGCCGTGGCCCAAGCGCAAGGCGCGGCCGTCCACAAGGGCGGACTGGATGCTTTCCAGGCCCGCGGCTTCGCCGGCGTGCACGGTAGCCGGGAAGTTGTGCTCGGCCAGGTAGGTGAAAGCGTCCTTGAAGCGGGAAGGCAGGAAACCGTCTTCGGCTCCGGCGATGTCGAAGCCGACAGCTCCGTTGTAGCGGTGGCGCACGGCGAGCTCGGCAATTTCCTGGCCGCGGTCAGCGTGGCGCATCGCCGTGATGAGCTGGCCCACCTGGATTTGGCGCCCGGACTCCTCAACGGCGTCCACTCCGGCGTCGAGCCCTTCCTGGACGGCGTCCACAACCTCGTCCAGGGTGAGGCCCTTCTGCAGGTGCTGTTCGGGTGCCCAGCGGATCTCGCCGTACACGACGCCGTCGTCAGCCAGGTCCTCGACGAATTCCTTGGCGACGCGCGCCAGGCCTTCCTTGGTCTGCATGACAGCAATCGTGTGGTCAAAGGTTTCGAGGTAGCGGACCAAAGAACCGGAGTCAGCGGACTCACGGAACCACTGGCCCAGAGCTACGGGATCGGTGGAAGGCAAGGTATGGCCGACGGCCTCCGCCAGCTCGATGATGGTGGACGGGCGCAGTCCCCCGTCCAGATGGTCGTGAAGGGAAACTTTCGGCAGGCTCTTCAGGTCGAAGTCAAGGGCAGGGGCGGCATCAACAATAGGCTCAGTCACCCCTCAACTCTAGGGTGACGGAAGAAGCTTAGCCAGCAGGGTTTGAGCGGTCGACGCCGGACGCCGCGTTAACCGCGGTACCCGTGTCTGCTGCGGCTGCTTCCTTCTTCGCGCCGTCCTTCTTTTCCCCGTCCTTCTTTTCCCCGTCCCTCTTTTCAAGGTGCTTGTGCCACCAACGCAAGGTGTGGTCCACAATGACGCCGAGCACTACAGCGAATGCCACGGCAATCCCCACGCCGAGGAGCGGGTTGTTGTGCACCCAATGGCCGGCCAGGGATCCAATGCCGATCGAATAACCTACCCACGTGAAGCACGCGAAGGCATCCAGGAAGAAGAAGGTCTTGTGGCGGAAGCCGGTCTGTCCCGCGACGTAGTTCACCGCTACCCGGCCCCAGGGTATGTACCGGGCTGTGAAGATAAGCACCGCTCCGCGCTTGTCCAGTTCGTAGTGTGCCCACGCAAACATCTTCTGGACCTTCGGCTTGCGCATCCATTTCCAGCGGTCCAGGCCGATCTTGCGGCCCAGCATGTAGGCCATGTTGTCGCCGGCCATGGCCCCGACAAGCGCAGTAGCGCCGAGGAGCCACAGGTTGGGCTCACCCCGGTGCATCGC
Source organism: Arthrobacter sp. FW306-2-2C-D06B (assembly GCF_021789175.1). Taxonomy (NCBI): domain Bacteria; kingdom Bacillati; phylum Actinomycetota; class Actinomycetes; order Micrococcales; family Micrococcaceae; genus Arthrobacter; species Arthrobacter sp. FW306-2-2C-D06B. The sequence goes on along the minus strand of NZ_CP084560.1, from coordinate 1,267,680 downwards.
AAGGGCCGAGAGCCCGACGATCGCGGTCTCACTGGGAAGGATCGTGGCAAAGCCGTCGATGAAAAAGAAAACCAGGAGCACCGGGTAGATCCACGGTTGCCCGGCGGCATGCTCGAGCATGTGGTTCATGAATTCCACGCAGGCATTGCTCCTCAAGGAAAGTCACACGGTCGCGTGACATAGATCGCTATCCAGTGTCCCACGGCCCGGGCGTCGTTCGCTACGCCCCGGCCGGGGTGGAACACACTTTAAGGCTAGCTCGAAAGTCGAAATGGAAGCATCCACCCGTGGAGGGATCTTCCGGCGCCAAGGGCTCATACCAAGGGAGGAGACGGCGTCGCCTTGGCTAGGCCTGCTACACGACGGATTCCTCTTCGGGCTCCCCGGTTTCTTCGTCCTCCTCGGCGGAAGGCGTGGCCCCGCGGACTTTGTTGATGATCCGGTCCACGATGATTCCCAGGATGACGGCCGCGCCGATCGCGATGACCGCTCCGAGCAGGTGGTTGTGCTCGAACCATTGGCCGAAGAACACCCCGATGGCCACCGAATAGCTGGCCCACAGAACGGCGGACATGGCCGTGAGCGCCACAAACATGCCGTGCGGGAAGTTGGTTGCTCCGGCCGTGAGGTTGACAGCCACCCGGCCGATCGGGATGAACCGGGCCACCATGATGAGCGACGCGGCCCGGCGTCGAAGTTCCCTCCCGGCCCAGCGGAAGGCACCCTGCATCCTTTGGGAACGCATCCACCGCCAGCGGCGAACACCTACTTTGCGGCCGATCAAGTAGGCGATGTTGTCGCCCGTGAAAGCACCAAGGGCCCCCACCAGGATGAGCAGCCACGTGTTGGGCATCCCTGCGGTCACGGAGACTGCAGCGAGTCCCACCACCATCGACTCGCTGGGAATCGGCGGGAAGAAACCGTCGATCACGCAGCAGGCAAAAACCAGAAGCAAGACCCAAGGCTGCCCGGCCGCGGCGAGGATGAAGTCGTTGATGGCTTGCACGGTCTTCCTAACGAATGGCCGCAGGGATTATCTCCCGGGCATCCCAAAAATGCCCGGGAGATCAGCCTAGGAAATCCGGTCGATGATGAGCTGTTGTGCCGGCCGTGAGCCTTCCGGCGCGATGAGCACCGCGCCTTCCAAGGCTTCCTTGGCCCTGTCGAACTTTTCCGGGGTGTCAGTCAGGAGGGTCATGAGTGGCTCCCCCGCCCGGACCAAGGCGCCCGGTTTGGCGTGCATCCGCACCCCTGCACCGGCTTGGACGATGTCTTCCTTCCGGGCACGTCCGGCGCCGAGGCGCCACGCAGCCACACCCACGGCCAGGGCGTCGAGTTCCACGAGGACGCCGTCAGCCGGAGCCGGGATGACCTCGGATTCCTTGGCCACCGGCAGGGCAGCACGCGGATCGCCGCCCTGGGCTTCGATCATGCGGTTCCAGACGTCCATCGCACGGCCGTCCTTGAGGGCGGCCGCAGGGTCGGCGTCGTGCACTCCGGCGCAGGCGAGCATCTCTTCGGCGAGCCTGACGGTCAGCTCGACGACGTCTTCCGGACCGCCGCCCGCAAGCACCTCCACCGATTCCTCCACCTCGATGGCATTGCCGGCAGTCAAGCCCAGCGGCGTACTCATGTTGGTCAGCAGGGCCACCGTGTTGACGCCCGCATCCTTGCCCAGGGCCACCATGGTTTCGGCCAGCTCGCGGGCACGGGCCTCGTCCTTCATGAACGCCCCGGAGCCCACCTTCACGTCGAGCACCAGGGAGCCCGTGCCTTCGGCGATCTTCTTGCTCATGATGGACGAGGCAATCAGGGGAATGGCTTCCACCGTGCCCGTGACGTCGCGCAGGGCATAGAGCTTCTTGTCCGCCGGAGCCAAACCCGTGCCGGCGGCGCAAATGACAGCGCCCACGTCCTGCAGCTGGGCCAGGATTTCCTCGCTGCTGAGGTTCGCCCGCCAACCGGGGATTGCTTCGAGCTTGTCGAGCGTGCCACCCGTGTGCCCCAGTCCCCTGCCGGAAAGCTGGGGAACCGCCACCCCGAAGACCGCCACAAGCGGCGCCAGCGGAAGGGTGATTTTGTCCCCGACGCCCCCGGTGGAGTGTTTGTCGGTGGTGGCCTTCATGCCGCCGTCGGGACGCCGCAGGCTGGAGAAGTCCATCCGCTCGCCCGAGGCGATCATCGCCTGGGTCCAGCGTGAGATTTCGGCACGGTCCATCCCATTGAGCAGGATGGCCATGTTCAGGGCCGCCATCTGCTCGTCGGCAATGACGCCGCGGGTATAGGCATCGATGGTCCAGTCGATCTGTTCCGGGCTCAGGGTGCCCTTGTCCCGCTTGATGCTGATGATCTGTACGGCGTCGAACGCTTCAGTCTGTGTCACCGGTTCTCCTCCAGGTTGTCGGGACCGAAGGCATCCGGCAGCACTTGGTCCATGGTCTTGATGCCCTGCGTTGTCATGAGTTGCATGCCGGGTGCCCGGAATTCATACAGCAATTGCCTGCACCGGCCGCACGGCATGAGGACATTGCCCTTCGAGTCGACGCAATAGAACGCCCGCAGCCTGCCGCCGCCACCCATGTGGAGGTCTCCCACCAGGGCGCACTCGGCGCACAGGGTGAGTCCGTAGCTGGCGTTCTCGACATTGCAGCCGCTGACGATCCGCCCGTCCTCGGTGAGGGCGGCGGCCCCCACCGGGAAGTTCGAATACGGCGCGTAGGCCTTCCCCATGGCGGTAACCGCGGCGGCCTCGAGGGCCGCCCAGTCCACTGCGGTATCCGTGAGCGCCACGGTCAGCCCTTGACGTACGGTATGCCGCTTGCCGCCGGGGGCCGGGACCTGCCCACCAATCCGGCGACGGCGAAGACCGTCAAGGCGTAAGGCAGCATTGCCATGAACTGGCTGGGCACCGGCGATCCGATGATGGTGATGACGCTCTGGAGGTTGTCCGCGAAGCCGAACAGCAACGCGGCCAGGAAGGCGCCGATCGGGTTCCAGCGCCCGAAGATCAGCGCCGCCAGGGCGATATACCCGCGGCCACCGGACATGTCCTTGCTGAACGCGTCCACGGACACGAGCGTGAAGAACGAGCCGCCGATGCCCGCGATCGCACCGCCCATGAGCACGTTCCAGAATCGGGTCCGGTTGACGTTGATGCCCACCGTGTCGGCTGCCTGTGGGTGCTCGCCGACGGCCCGCACCCGCAGTCCCCACTTCGTGTGGAAAAGGCCGAGGTAAACCACAATCACTGCGATGTACATCAAATAGCCCACGAGGGACTGGTGGAACAAGATGGGGCCGATGATGGGGATATCGGACAGGAAGGGAATGTCCACCGGAGGCAAGCGCCCCGGCTTGTTGAGTCCATCCGGGTCAGCCGTCAGCAGCGTCGAAAAGAGGAAGCTCGTCAGTCCGCTGATGAGGACGTTGAGCACCACGCCGACGATGATCTGGTTGACGAGGTACTTGATGCTGACCACGGCCAGGACCAAGGAAACAAGCGTTCCGGCTACGGCTGCCGCGACGAGCCCGGCGTAGACATTGTGCGTCACCGTCGCAACAACAGCTGCTGAGAACGCTCCCAGCAGGAGCTGCCCTTCAATGGCGATGTTGACCACGCCGACGCGTTCGCACAGGACACCCGAAAGGGATCCGAAGACGAGCGGCACGGCCAAGGTGACGGATCCTGCGATCAGTCCGGCGAGGGAGATCGACGGCTCATCGCCATTTCCGCCAGCGACGATCCAGACCATGAACCCGATGAGGAACACCGCGGCAAAGGTGCCGCCCACCCAACGGGGTGCAGCCCTCTTCGCCAAGGTGAGGTACACCGTGTAGCCGGCCAGGCCCAGGAGGATCACCGCGGCGATCCAGCCGATGGCCGCGGAAGGGAGCGTGATCTTGGAAACCTTTGCCACTCCGAGCGCGGCAAGGCCGAGGACCACGACGGCGGCGACGGTGGATGGGGGCAGCCAACCCGGTACCGTGCCTGAACCTGACGCCGTGCCTGAACCGGAGGTGAGGCCTGAACGACGGCGGACGAACCACAGGTATCCGAGACCGACGGAAAGCAGAAGGGCCAGGACGAACGTAACCAAAGCAGCGACACTGGAGGCCGCTTCATTGGCGGCCTCGGCAATGCCGAAGCCTGCCGACTTCGAATTGGACATGAAGCCGAACAGCACGGTTCCCAGGATTGCGAGCAAGGACAGTCCAATGCCGGCCTTCCAGCTCACCAGCTCGGTGGCACCCGTTTTTCCGGGGCTCGCCGGGGCGTTTCCGGCGGGCGTGCCACCGCCGGGCTGAATTGTTGTGGTGCTCATGCTGTTGCAGCTCCGCTCTCGATTTTTCCGGAGGGGATGGTTCCGGAGCCGGGGCCGCCAGTGGCCTTCTTCTTTTTCCGCGGGTTCAGCCCGAAGATCGCTCGCACCAGCGGCGGTGCCGCAATGAACAGGACGATCAAGGACTGGATGACCAGGACGATGTCGATGGGGGTCTGGGTTTCAGCCTGCATCGCTACGCCTCCCGCACGGAAGGCGCCGAACAGGAGCCCGGCGAAGAATGTTCCCCACGGCGTCGAACGTCCGAGCAGCGCGACCGTGATGGCATCGAATCCGATGGAAGCCGCGACGCCTCCGGAGAGGTATTTCTCCGTTCCGGATACCTGGGCAATGCCGGCCAGGCCTGCTAGCGCGCCCGCAATCGCCATCACCAGGATCACGGCGCGGGGAACGTTGATTCCCGCAGTGCGTGCCGCGCTCTGGTTGGCGCCGACGGCCCGGAATTCAAAGCCGAGCGTGGAGCGCTTCAGAAGCCACCAGACGAAGACCGTTGCCAGCACGGCTAGGAGGAAGCCGGCGTGGAGCCTGAACTGGGGCCCAAGCAACTCCGGGAACAGTGCCGTTTGGTCCAGGAAGGGCGAAATCGGGTTGGTCGAACCCTTGCGCTGGAACGCCGGAGTGGTCAGGAGGAACAGGAGCAGGAAGTTGGCGATGTAGTTCAGCATGATGGTCACGATGACCTCATGCGCACCGGTCCGGGCCTTGAGCAGGCCGACGACGCCGCCCCACACCGCGCCGCCGACGAATCCGGCAACGATGACGAGCAGGAGGTGAACCAGGAAGGGCAAGTGCCAGGTGAAGCCCACGTAGGCGCCGAACAGGGCGCCGAAAATGATCTGCCCTTGGGCACCGATGTTGAACAGGCCCGCACGGAAGGCCAAGGCCACGCCGAGTCCTGCCAGGATGAGGGGCGTGGACACCGTCAGGGTTTCAGTGATCGGATACAGCTGGGCTGCGGCGTCGGCCCCGGCCCAGTTGAATATCGCGCCCTGGACCAACGCCACGTAGGGCCTGAAGACCTCGGTGAGCATGTCCCCCGGCTGCGCGAAGAAATAGCCTGCTGTTTCGGCGACTTTGGGGTTGGTCACGGCCATCAGGATTCCGCCGAGCACAATCGCGAGGAGCACGGACAACACCGAGACCATGGCGTTTCCGGTCACGATCTGCCGGAAGACCGAGCCGCCGGCGGCGTGCGGGATCTGTCCGCCTTGGCTGGTAGCCGGAATGACCGACGGGGCCATTGCACCGTCCGCCGTGTCCAGTGCGACGTCCAGGACGACCTCGTCGTCCAATGTTTCCGGGCGCTCCGGCTCGGCCTCGTTTTCCTGCCGAGGGGTGTTGGACTCAGACATGGGTTCCTCCCTCGAGGGTCTTGTGCGCAGTCAGTTCTGCCTCATGTTCCGGAACGCCGGCCATCATCAAGCCCAGCACATCGCGGGAGGTGCCGGCGGGAACGATCCCGACCAGCTTTCCCCGGTAGAGAACGGCGATCCTGTCAGCGAGCTCGAGGACTTCATCGAGTTCCGTGGACACGATCATCACCGGAGTTCCGTTGTCCCGTTCCGCGATGACCCGCTTGTGCACGAATTCGATGGAGCCGACGTCGAGCCCTCGGGTGGGCTGCGATGCGATGAAGAGCCTCAATGGCCTGGACAGCTCCCGGGCCAGGACCACCTTTTGCTGGTTGCCGCCCGAGAGCGTACCCACAGCGACATCGATCGACGGCGTCCGCACATCGAACTCCTCGACCTTCTTCTCCGCGTGCGAAGCAATCAAGGCCGGTTTCATGCCGATGCCTTGGGCGAAAGGTGCCTTGTCGTACAGGTCCAGGATCATGTTCTCGGAAATGGAGAACGTTCCCACCAGGCCGTCGATCTTGCGGTCCTCAGGGACGAACCCGACGCCGGCGGAAAGGACCTGCTTGACGCTCTTGCCGAGCAGTTCGACATCGTCGAGGACGATGGACCCGGTGACGTGCTGCTGGACGCCGAGGATGGCTTCGGTGAGTTCCGTCTGGCCGTTGCCTTGGACACCGGCGATGGCGAGCACTTCACCCTTGGCGATGTCGAAGCTGAGCCCGTCCACGACGTGCTGGCCGTTGTGGTCCACAACGGTCAGGTCCCGGACTTTGAAGGTCGCCGCACCCGGTTGGGCTGGCTTCTTTTCCAGGGTCAAGCTGACCGCCCGGCCCACCATCGCCGAGGCGAGTTCCGTCGGGGACGCCGAGGGATCGGCCGAGCCCACGACTTTGCCCCGCCGGATCACGGTGATGATGTCCGAAATTTCCTTGACCTCGCGCAATTTGTGCGAAATGAAGACAATCGATTTTCCGGCGGCTTTGAGCTGCCGGATGATGTCCAGGAGCTCATCGGTTTCCTGCGGAGTGAGAACCGCGGTCGGTTCATCGAGGATCAGGACTTCGGCGTCGCGCACGAGTGCCTTGATGATCTCGACCCGTTGCTGCACGCCAACGGGCAGGTCTTCCACGAGGGCATCGGGGTCGACGTGGAATCCGTACTGCTTGGAAATCTCGGAGATCCTGCGGCGTGTTTCATCCAGGTTCAGGAAACCGGCTGCCTTGGTGGCTTCGTTTCCCAGCGCGACATTTTCTGCGACGGTGAATACCGGAATCAGCATGAAGTGCTGGTGGACCATTCCGATCCCCGCTGCCATGGCATCGCCGGGACCCTTGAAAACAACAGGTTTTCCGTCGACCAGGATTTCGCCGTCGCTGGGGTCGTAGAGCCCGTATAGGACATTCATCAGGGTGGATTTGCCGGCACCGTTTTCGCCCAGGAGGCAATGGACTTGGCCGGGTTCAACCACGAGATCGATGTGGTCATTGGCTACGAGGGATCCGAAGCGCTTCGTGATCCCTTTCAGTTCGAGTTTCAAAACTCCAACCCATCTATAAAAGGATGGCTCCTCGTCATCACCGTGCTCCCAGCATAGTGCTCGGCCTAGGAGTGTCGAAGAGCAAATTGAAGGCAACGCAGAACGCGCTGCCCTTCTGCCAAAACTCGGCTGAAGGGCAGCGCGATGCGGTTTAGCCCGGATTTTTACTTGGGGCTGGACTTAGATTCGACCTTGACTGCGCCGGAGATGATGTCCTTCTTCAACTGGTCAAGATCGCTCTTCATGTCTGCCGGAACAGCGGAATCGAGATCGTGGAACGGGGCAAGCGCCACGCCCCCGTTGTCGAGTGTGCCGACGTACGGGCTGGGGTCGAACTTGCCGTCCTTGTCAGCCTTGATGACCGTTTCGACGGCGGTCGCCATGGTCTTCTGGACCGAGGTCAGGATGACCGACTTGTAGGCGGGTGCGGTCAGGTAGCCATCCGAGTCGACCCAGATCAGCTTTGCGTCCGTGCCCTTTGCCTTGGCGTCAAGGATCGCACTTCCGGCGCCCGCTCCAACCGGACCGGCGACGGGAAGGACGACGTCGGCCCCTTGGTCCAGGAATCCCTGGGTGAGGACCTTGCCCTTGTCGACCTGCTTGAAGTCGCCGACGAACGTTCCGTCCTGCTTGTCCTTGTCCCAGCCGAGCAGCTGGACGGACTTGCCCTTCTTCTGGTTGTAGTACTTCACGCCGTCAGAGAAGCCGTCCATGAAGATGCTCACGGTGGGGATGTTAAGTCCACCGAAGGTCGCAACCTTGCCGGTCTTGGAAGTGCCGGCGGCGAGGTACCCGGCCAGGAACGCGGCCTGGGCAGTGTTATAGACAATCGGCTTGACGTTCTTCGGGAAGGTGGGGTCCGAGTAGTCGATGATGGCGAAGTGGCTGTTGGGGTTCGCCGTCGCGATGTTCTTGGTGGCGTCGCCAAGCAGGAAGCCGACCGTCACCGTCAGCTTGCAGCCTTGCTGGACCATGGAACGAAGGTTGGGGTCGTAGTCCGTGTCGGCCTTGGACTGGACGTGCTTCTCCTGGATGCTCAGGTCCTTGGCTGCTGCCTGAAGGCCCTCGTAGCCCGACTGGTTGAACGACTTGTCATCGAAGCCGCCGGAGTCGGACACCATGCATGCGGTGTAGTCCGACTTGGTGGCGCTGCCCGAGCTCGACGCCGACGGTGCGCTACCGCAGCCTGCCAGCAAAAGTGCAGCGGCGCCCGCAGTTGCGACGCCTGCAAATGAACCGCGCTTTAGTGTGGCACGCAGTGATTGCTTCAATTTTCCTCCAGGAAGAAAGTGATTGATGCTACGACAGTTGGTCAATGAGTGTCCGTTTCGAAAACTCGAGTCTGAAATTCTGTTTTCACTGATGCTTCGCAGCACTGCGCCTGGGGCGCACTGATGGCACAACTTTAGTGGGATTGAACACACCCGGGTAACACAAAAGCCCAACAACCCGAAGATTGTTGAGCTTTTGTTACCAAGCAGTAGTGGAACTCCCAGCGAACGGTCCTAGGATGCGCGCCCGCCGCGGCCGGTACTCAGTGCGGAATCATCCTCAGGGCAGACGGACCAGCATCTTCCCGGTGTTGGCTCCATCCAGGAGGTCGATGAAGGCCTTGGGCGCGTTTTCCAGTCCCTCGACGATCGTCTCGTCGTAGCGGACCGTTCCGTCCGCCAGCCATCCGGCCATGTTCTGGGCGAACTCGGCGGTGTGCTGCCTCTGGCCGCCCACGAGGAAGCCACGCAGGGTCAGTTGCTTTCCGATGGCCACGGCCAGGTTCCGCGGGCCCGATGCGGGCTCTGTGGAGTTGTACTGCGAAATGGCGCCGCACATTGCCACGCGGCCACCCACAGTGAGGACGGCGAGGGCAGCCTCGAGGTGTTCGCCGCCGACGTTGTCAAAGTAGACGTCGATCCCGCGCTCCCCCGCAGCCTCGCGAAGTTGCTTCACGACGGGACCGGCGTGGTAGTCGAAGGCCGCGTCGAAGCCGAGTTCCAGCAAGCGAGCCACCTTCTCCGGCGAACCGGCGCTGCCGATCACCTTGGAAGCGCCCATTGCCTTGGCGACCTGACCGACGATCGAACCCACTGCGCCTGCGGCACCTGAAACGAAGACGACGTCCCCGGCTTTGAACTCGGCAACCTTGAGCAGCCCGGCATATGCCGTCAGGCCCGTCATGCCAAGCGCTCCGAGGAACGCCGACGTCGGCGCCAGGCCGGCTGGAACCGGCGTCGCGCTTGCCGCATCCACCACCGAGTATTCGCGCCAGCCGAGCTGGTGCACGACGACGTCACCCACCTTGAGTGCCTCGGAACGGGACGCGATCACCTCACCCACCGCACCGCCGTCGAGCGCTGCGTCGAGTCGGAAAGGTGCCGAATACGACTTCGCGTCGTTCATGCGGCCGCGCATGTAGGGATCGACCGACATGAACTCGTTGCGGACGAGGATCTGGCCGTCCTGCAGCTCCGGCAGATCGCTCTCGGCCAGCCGGAAGTTCTCCTGGACGGGGCGTCCTTGCGGGCGGGATGCCAGCTGGATTTCGCGGGTGCTCTTGGGAAGTGCGGAACTCATGCTGCCACCTCCACAAGCCTGATGTCGACGGCGATGTTCCCGCGGGTCGCGTTGGAGTAGGGGCAGATCTGGTGGGCTTTGGCCACGAGTTGCTCGGCGGTTTCCCTGTCGAGGGCAGGCAGCGCGATCTCAAGCTCCGCCGCGAGGCCGTATCCCTCGCTGCCCTCCAAGGCACCGAAATGGATCTTGGCGGCGACGGCGGAATCAGTCAGATCCACCCGGGCCTTGCGTCCCACCAGCCTGAGTGCCGAGTGGAAGCATGCCGCGTAACCTGCGGCGAAAAGTTGCTCAGGGTTGGTGCCCTGGCCGTTTCCGCCCAGTTCCACCGGGCTGGCGAGCGCTACGTCCAGCTTGCCGTCATTGGTGCGTGCGTTGCCTTCGCGGCCTTCACCGGAGGCGAGTGCCTCGGCTATGTACAGAGTCTTCACTGTGGTTCCTTTTCCTGTTGGGACGGGAGGGGCGTGTTGGGATGGACGATCAGATGGCTGAATGGAGGGCTGCGGTAAGCCTGCCCAGGGTGTCGTGAAGCTGCGCAAGTTCGGCGGCGCTCAGGCCCGCGGCGTCGGCGAGGCGCTGCGGTACAGCCCCCGCCCGGGAACTGAGGGCCCGCCCGGCGTCGCTCAGGTGGATCTCGACGCGTCGCTCGTCCTCGGCTGACCGTCGGCGCTCCACGAGGCCCAAGGCTTCAAGCCTCTTGAGCAGCGGCGACAGGGTGCCTGAGTCGAGTCCCAGCTCGGTACCCAGTTCCCGGACGCTTCGAGGCTCGTTTTCCCAGAGCACCAACATCACGAGGTACTGCGGATACGTCAGCCCAAGCTCATCCAGCACCGGCCGGTAGACCGCAGTAGCGGCCTTCGATGCGGAATACAGCGCGAAACAGACCTGGCGGTCGAGGCGGGGGGCTTCACTCATGGGAATAACGGTAGCTCACAATTAAATTGTGCACAACTCAACTGCCTCCGGCGACGCCCGCTCACAAACAAGCCCACCCCCAACGACGCCCGCTCACAAACAAGCCCAGCCCCACCGACGCCCGCTCACAAACAAGCCGAAAAGACGGGATCCTCCTGCAGATGATCTGCGAGAGGATCCCGTCGTTTCGCCCGATCGGACGATATTGGTGAGCGAGCGTCCGCCGATCGGACGATATTGGTGAGCGAGCGTCCGCCGATCGGACGATATTGGTGAGCGAGCGTCGGAGTCTCAGAGATCCCGGATGGTTCGCAGCGCGGCGGCGGCCAGGACCTGGATCGCGAAGCCAAGGGCACGCTCGTCGACAATGAAGTCACCGCGGTGGAGATCGTATTCCTCGCCGCCCGGCGTGTGGGTCCCGAGCCGCATCATGGCACCCGGCAGGTCGGCCAGGAACCAGGCAAAGTCCTCGCCACCCATGGACTGGGGCGTCAGGACGACGGCGTGCTCGCCGAGTTCCGCACGGGCCGCGGCCTCGATGAGGGCAGTCTCGTGTTCCGAGTTGACGACTGGAGGGACACCGCGGGTGTGCTCAAGGTGCACGTCCACCCCGTACGGCGCGGCAACTTGTTGGACGACGTCGTCGAGCAACTCCCCTGCGCTGTGCCAGGCGTCCCTGTCGAGGCAACGCATGGTGCCGGCCATGTAGCCGTTGGCGGGGATGGCGTTGGGTGCGGAACCTGCCGCGATCTGGCCCCACACCACCGAAACGCCGCTGCGCACATCGACGCGACGGGACAGAACGGCCGGGACGTTGACGGCGATTTGGGCCAGCGCGAAGACCAGGTCTTCGGTCAAATGCGGACGGGAAGTGTGGCCGCCACGTCCGGTCAATTCGATTTTGATGGTGTCCGAGGCCGAGGTGATGGCGCCGATGCGCGTGCCGATCTTGCCAACGTTGATACGCGGATCGCAGTGCAGCGCAAGAATCCGCGGGACACCCTGCAGCACGCCCTGTTCGATGCAGGACAGCGCGCCGCCGGGCATGGTTTCCTCTGCAGGCTGGAAGATGATGCGCACCGTGCCGCCCAAGGGGGATTCCTGGTGCATGGCGTGCAGCACCAAGGCAATGCCAAGCATGCTCGTGGTGTGGACGTCATGCCCGCACGCGTGGGTGACACCGTGGTTCTTCGATGCGAACGGAAGCCCGGTCTCTTCGATGATGGGGAGGGCGTCGATGTCGCCGCGGAGGGCCGTCGCTATGGGCCCCTCGCCGACGTCGACCGTCAGCCCCGATCCTTCCAGCCGGCGGGGTTCAAGCCCCGCCGCTTCGAGCCGTTCAACCAGCTTGTCCGTAGTGCGAAATTCCTTGAAGGAAAGTTCGGGGTGCGCATGCAGATCCCTCCGGAATTCAATGAGTTCCGGCAAGAGATCGTCAAGCCATGGCTTCACCACAGGGGTCGGCTCGGTTTCGGTAGTGAAATTGCGCACCTCACAACTCTAGCCATCCGCGCCCTCCGAATAGCGAAAGGGGTCTCTTGGTTACGGACAGCGCCGAAAGGGGGCGCTAGAGAACGTCGGTGTCCCCGCTGGCCTTGAGTGCGTCCACCGCACCCTTGACCCGCTGGGCGTGCTCCTTCGTGGTGACAAGCAGCGCGTCCGGCGTATCGACGATCACGACGTCCTTGATCCCGATAAGGGCGATCACGCGCTTGGTGTCGGAGACGACCACGCCGCTGGCGTTTTCGGTGAAGACACGGGCGCCTTCGCCGAGGACCGTCACCTCATCGACGTCGCCGGCATTATTGAGCCGACCGATCGCGGCAAAGTCTCCGACGTCGTCCCAGCGGAAGGTACCGGGCACGACGGCGACATCCCCCGCCGCTGCGGCGGGTTCAGCCACTGCATAGTCAATGGCAATCTTCGGCAGGGTGGGCCACACCCGGGCGGTCACTTCATCGCGTTCCGGTGTGTCCCAGGCGTCGGCAATTTCCTGCAGCCCGGCAAACAAGACCGGCTGGTTTGCCTCCAGGTGCTTGAGCATGAGCGCAACGGGAGCGACGAACATGCCGGCATTCCAGACGTAGTCGCCCGTCTCGAGGTACTTCTTGGCAATGTCCTCGCTCGGCTTCTCGACGAATTCGACCACAGCGTGGGCGTTCGGTGCGTCGTCAATATTGAGCAAGTCGCCGGTGCGGATGTAACCGAACCCGGTCGAGGGGTGCGTGGGCTTGATGCCGATGGTGACGATCTTTCCGGCGGCAGCCGTGTGGATCGCCTCGCGGACAGTTTCCTGGAAGAGGTTGTCCGGGCTGATGACATGGTCGGCTGCGAACGAACCCATGATGGTGTCCGGGTCGCGACGGTAGAGGATGGCGGCGGCGAGGCCGATCGCGGCGCCCGAGTCCTTCGGTTCGCTTTCGAGGACCAGTTCGTCCTCGCCCACTTCGGGAAGCTGTCGGCAGACAGCAACCCGGTGCGCCACACCCGTAACCACCAACACGCGGTTGCCGGCCAACGGTTCTAGGCGGTCGTAAGTAGCCCGTAGAAGGGTGCTTCCCGAACCCGTGAGGTCATGCAGGAATTTGGGCGCAGCTGCTCGCGAAAGCGGCCACAGGCGGGTGCCCACTCCGCCGGCCGGAATAACCGCATGGAAGTGACGCAATGGCGATTCGGGGCTTGCAGCGTTTTCTTTACTCACCGCAACACCTTATCCGACACCCGCGCAAGTCCCACTTTGTGGTCTTCGTCTCACCCCCGCGGCGAAAAGACCGGAATTCAGGCGAACACCCGCACTCTCGTTACAAGAAGGGGTGCCTAAATTGAATAAGCTGTGAGCGAAGCCTAGATTTAGGCTGAGCTACGAGTGCTCTCGCGGCTGGCGTTCCCCCCGCATGGATCCCGTGCAAGCGCCGCTGTGTTGCAGGAAGGTTTATTCAGTGCCGACAAAACCAGCTGGCACCTTGTACCGCGGCCGTGAAGGCATGTGGTCCTGGGTTGGACACCGTATTACCGGTGTTGTGATCTTTTTCTTCTTGTTGGTCCATGTGCTGGACACCTCATTGGTGCGCGTGTCCCCGGAGGCCTACACCGCCGTTATCGGTGCCTACAAGAACCCGCTCATGGCCCTGGGCGAAACGGGCCTCGTCGCAGCGATCGTTTTCCACGCCTTCAATGGCCTGCGCGTCATCGCCATTGACTTCTGGAAGAAGGGCGCAAAGTACCAGCGCCAGATGCTGTGGACCGTCTTGGTACTGTGGCTGGTCGTTTTCGGGGCATTCGCCATCCGCCACCTGTCCCTCGCACTGGGAGGCCACTAAGCCATGAGTACTGACATTCAAACCCCGCGCAGCGGAAAAATCGGCAGCGGGAAGATCGCGCCGCAGTACCGTCGAGGCACCGGTTCCAAGGGGAACTTCGAGATGTTCGCGTGGTTGTTCATGCGGCTCTCCGGCGTCGTGCTCGTGGTCCTGATCTTCGGCCACCTCTTTGTGAACCTTATGGTGGGCGAGGGCATCCACGGCATCGACTTCGGCTTCGTGGCCGGCAAGTGGGCCGACCCGTTCTGGCAGTTCTGGGACCTGGCCATGCTGTGGCTCGCCATGCTGCACGGCACCAACGGCGTTCGCACCATCATCAACGACTACGCCGAGAAGGACGCCACCCGCCTCTGGCTCAAGGTGGTCCTTTGCGCGGCTACCGTCGTCATCGTCGTTCTTGGCACGCTCGTGATCTTCACGTTCAACCCGTGCCCCGTCGTCAACGGCGTTCAGCTGCCGGGCGGGTTCTGCCCGGCGCCGTAGCGGCTCCGCTGCACCGCCGGCTAGTCCGGCTGTGCACAACACGCGGAGCAGGCTCCGCCGACCATCTGACTTAGAGAGAAAGAGCATCTGGTATGCAGGTCCATAAGTACGACGTCGTTATTGTCGGTGCCGGCGGCGCCGGCATGCGCGCCGCGATCGAATCCGGTCAGCGCGCACGCACCGCAGTACTGACCAAGCTCTACCCCACCCGTTCCCACACTGGCGCGGCCCAGGGCGGCATGTGCGCAGCCCTGGCCAACGTCGAAGAGGACAACTGGGAGTGGCACACGTTCGACACCATCAAGGGTGGCGACTACCTGGTTGACCAGGACGCAGCCGAGGTCATGGCGAAGGAAGCCATCGACGCCGTGCTGGACCTGGAGAAGATGGGCTTGCCGTTCAACCGCACGCCCGAAGGCCGCATTGACCAGCGCCGTTTCGGTGGCCACACCCGTGACCACGGCAAGGCTCCGGTCCGTCGCGCCTGCTATGCAGCAGACCGCACCGGTCACATGATCCTGCAGACGCTGTACCAAAACTGCGTCAAGCACAACGTCGAGTTCTACAACGAGTACTACGTCCTGGACCTGCTGACCGTCGAGGAAGACGCCGTCCGCGAAGACGGAACGCCGTACAAGCAGAAGCGCGTAGCCGGCGTCGTGTCCTACGACCTCGCCTCCGGCGAGTTGCACGTTTTCCAGGCCAAGTCCGTGGTGTTCGCCTCCGGCGGCGCAGGCAAGGTCTTCAAGACCACGTCCAACGCCCACACCCTGACCGGTGACGGCATGGGCATCGCCTTCCGCCGCGGAATCCCGCTGGAGGACATGGAGTTCTTCCAGTTCCACCCGACCGGTCTGGCCGGCTTGGGCATCCTCCTCTCGGAAGCTGCCCGCGGCGAAGGCGCGATCCTTCGCAACTCCGAGGGTGAGCGTTTCATGGAACGCTACGCACCCACCATCAAGGACCTCGCTCCCCGCGACATCGTGGCCCGATCCATGGCAAACGAAGTCCGCGAAGGACGCGGCTGCGGCCCGAACAAGGATTACGTCCTCTTGGACCTGACCCACCTTGAGCCGGCACACATCGACGCGAAGCTTCCGGACATCACCGAATTCGCGCGCACGTACCTCGGCGTCGAGCCGTACACGGAACCGGTTCCGGTGTTCCCGACGGCGCACTACGCCATGGGCGGCATCCCCACCAACATCACCACCGAGGTCCTCCAGGACAACGACACCATCGTGCCGGGCCTGTACGCGGCCGGCGAAGTTGCTTGTGTCTCGGTCCACGGCTCCAACCGCTTGGGTACCAACTCGCTGCTGGACATCAACGTCTTCGGCAAGCGTGCAGGCATTGCGGCAGCCGAATACGCCAAGACTGCTGACTTCGTGGAGCTCCCGGAAGACCCGGAGGCGTACACGCTGGATCTGCTGAACCACGTCCGCACTTCCGATGGTGGTGAGAGGGTTGCCGCGATCCGCAAGGAACTGCAGGACACCATGGATGCCAACATGCAGGTGTTCCGTACCGCGGACACCCTGAACCAGGTTCTCGCGGACATCGCGTCCCTCGAGGAGCGCTACCAGCGCATCAGCGTCCAGGACAAGGGAAAGCGCTTCAACCTTGACTTGCTCGAAGCGGTGGAACTGGGCTTCCTGCTGGAACTTGCCAAAGTCATGACAGTGGCTGCCCTGCACCGCGAGGAGTCCCGTGGAGGCCACTTCCGGGAGGACTTCCCGGAGCGCGACGACGAGAAATTCATGAAGCACTCCATGGCGTATAAGGATGAGCACGCCCCGGCGGACGGATCTGCGGAAGCAATCGCGGGCATCCGACTCGGCACCAAGCCTGTTGTCTTTACGCGCTACGAGCCGATGGTGAGGAAGTACTAAGATGTCTGCTGAACTTGCTGAGCCAGCATCCAAGATCGAGCTGCCCGCGCACATTGGTGGAGGAGGGGAAATTCCCACCTTCAATATCACGCTGCGAGTGCGACGCTACAACCCGGAGGTCTCGGAAGAGCCCGCATGGGAAGACCACCAGCTGACGATGTACGGTACCGACCGCGTGCTGGACGCCCTGCACAAGATCAAGTGGGAGATCGACGGCTCGCTGTCCTTCCGCCGTTCCTGTGCCCACGGCGTTTGTGGCTCCGACGCCATGCGCATCAACGGCCGTAACCGCCTCGCGTGCAAGACCCTGCTGAAGGACCTGGACACCTCCAAGCCCATCACAGTTGAACCGATCAAGGGCCTCCCGGTGGAGAAGGACCTGATCGTGGACATGGAGCCGTTCTTCCAGTCCTTCCGCGAGGTCATGCCGTTCCTGATCAACAAGGGCCACGAGCCCACCAAGGAACGCCTGCAGTCGGTCGAGGACCGTGAACGGTTCGACGACACCACCAAGTGCATCCTGTGCGCTGCCTGCACGTCGTCCTGCCCCGTGTTCTGGACGGACGGCCAGTATTTCGGCCCGGCCGCCATCGTGAACGCGCACCGCTTCATCTTCGATTCGCGCGACGATGCCGGTGACATGCGCTTGGAGATCCTCAACGACAAGGAAGGCGTGTGGCGCTGCCGCACTACCTTCAACTGCTCGGAGGCTTGCCCGCGTGGCATCCAGGTGACCCAGGCCATCGCCGAGGTCAAGCAGGCCATCCTGGCACGCAAGATCTAGTCCGGAATTTAGAATACGACGACGACGGCGTCCCCTTGGTGGGGTCCGCCGTCGTCGTTGTTTAAGACTCGCTCGCACAACGAAAGGCGGACAGGTGTCCAAATCCACGAAGATCACCTTCGAAGGCAGCACCGGAGATCTCCTGGCTGGGATCGTGGACGTGCCTGAGGGCCCTGTCAGGGGCTGGGGTGTGTTTTCCCATGGTCTGACCCTCGGAAAGGACAGCCCGTCAGCCTCGCGCATCTGCAAAGGCTTGGCGGATCTCGGGGTCGGCATGCTTCGCTTCGACAACCTTGGACTGGGTGACTCAGCCGGCGATTGGTCAGCAGGATCGTTCAGCGTGAAAGTGGCAGACACCATCCGCGCCGCAGAGTTCATGCGAGCCGAAGGCAAGGAAATCTCCCTGCTCGTGGGCCACTCCTTCGGCGGGGCCGCCGTGTTGGCCGCCGCCCTCAGCCTCCCGGAGGTACGTGCCGTGGCGACTGTCGGCGCCCCGTTCCAGCCCAGGCATGTGGAGCACATGTTCGACGCCGAAGTCAGCACGATTCTCAGCGAAGGCAGCGCTGAGGTCAATTTGGGCGGCAGGCGCATGGAGGTTCGCCGACACTTTGTGGAAGACGTGGAGAAGGCCGATCTCAGGGATTGCATCCGTACCCTGCACAGGCCCCTCATGGTGCTGCACTCCCCCACAGACAACACCGTGGGCATCGACAACGCCAGCGAAATCTTCCAGACGGCACGGCACCCGCGGAGCTTCATTTCGCTCGAAGGCAGCGACCACCTTTTGACGGGCAAAGGACAAGCAGCCCGGGTTGCAGGGATCATCTCCGCCTGGGCCGGGCAATACCTCGGCGACTAGCGCGAGACCCAGCCCAACTAACTCGCAGTTGTTGTCGTTATGAAGCTCCAAAACGACAACAACTGCCAGTCAGTTGGGGCGCTGGCTGACTTCAGGAGTCCCTTGCGTGGAACGTGCGCGGCGAAGGGTGCCGCGATCCGAGGGCCGGCTTGGGGTGCTCTTGTGCGCCGGTATCCGCTTCCCGGACGGCCGCCCACGCCCCGGAGACCAAGTAGACCTGGCTGACCAGGTTGAACCAGATCAGAAGCCCGATGATGATGGCGAATGAGGCCAGGATGGGGTTCCGTCCGGCATTCGCCAGCAACTCCGTGCTGAAGATCTGGAGGATGGTGGTTCCGATTCCGGCCAGCACTGTTCCTTCCACGAACGCTTGGCGGCGAAGTTTCAGGCGGCCTGCGAAGCGGAACATGATCACCGCCGTCGCCCAGTTGAGGACCAGTGGAACGGCCGTGCGAACGAGCCACGTGACGGGGCCGGCAACGGCGTCGGCCAACCCGAGCCGTTCGATGATCCATCCGGCTGCCGTCCCGAACACCAGCGAAACACCGGCGCTGACCACCAAGGCTGCGCCGAGCAGCAGGAGGGTACCGGCGTCGCGGGCCTTCATCAGCAGGGGGTTCTCTTGTACGGACTCCAGCCCGGAGACTCCGCGAAGACCCTCCCGGATCCCGGCGATCCAGCCGAGCGCGGTAAATACCGTGACGACGGCGGCTATGGCGGCAGTCCAACCGAGTCCTGTGGGATTGAGGAGATCATGCGGATCCACCAGGCCGTTGCCGCCGTTGGTTTTCAGGAGTCCCGGGGCAGCCGTGGCGACGCTCGAGACGATTGAATCAACCAGTTGGGGTTGCCCATTGAGGACCAAGCCGGTCACGGCGAATCCCGTGGCCAGCAGTCCTGTGATGGAGAAGAACATGGTGAAGCCTATGCCGGCGCTCAACAGCGGTCCGTGGCGCAGGTTGTAGAGGTTGAAGGCGCGCATGGGCCGGAAGTTGCTCAGCCGGGCGAGGGCCAGATTGATGAACGCCGGTATTGTGGCGCCCCTATTGCCTGAGCGCCTGGCTTTGCCCCATTCGACCTGACGGTGAATGAGCTGCAGCTTCAGCTGCGCCCCTTCAGTCGGCAGTGGTGGCCTTTCGGCCTGCTGCCGGTCGTTGTGCTGTGTTTTTCCGTGCTTGGTCTGCGTCGCCGCCAAAGTCGAGCTCTTCCCGTAGCTGCCAAATGCCATTGTCGTCGTGCTCGTAAAGTCCCATGCTAACCACAGGGAAGGTGGCGCTGTAGTTCTTGAGCACCATTTCGGCCTCGTCCAAGCTTGCGGGAGCGACGTCGTGGGCTACCGTCACGTGCGGGTGGTAGGGGAAAGGAAGTTCGCGTTCGAGGGGGCCGGTCTGCAGTTGTTCGTGCAGGCCCACACACTCCTCGAAACCGTCTTCGACCTTCAGGAACACCACCGGGGACACCGGACGGAAGGAGCCCGTGCCGGAAATCGTGATCTCGAATGGTGCCTGGCGCCGGGCGACATCGCGAACGTGTTCGAGGGTTGCTTCCCAGTCCTGGGCAGGCGTCGTGGTGACGAGGGTGATGTGGGCCGGGATGACTTCCGCCATCGGATCGCCGAAGGATGCACGCCATTGCTGCAGTTCCTGGGCGACTTCACGGGGGAAACCCAGGATGACCCCTACGCACATGTTGTCCCCGCATGCGCTGGCAGACTGGTGTGCGCCCGTGTCCAGGCGGGCGTCAGCCGCCTGGCCGGCTCCCCTTGAAAGGGAGCCGGCCTGGACGCTGAGCTTGCCAGCTGCGCACATGGCTTTAGCGGATTCCTTGTGCTCCGCCGTAAGGCAGGAAGCCCACCTTGGCGTAGACGTCGGCGAGCGTGGCCGAGGCGATCTCCCGGGCTTTGTCCGCCCCATGGGCGAGGAGCCGGTCGAGCTCGGCCGGATCGGCCAGAAGCTCGTTGGCGCGGTCCCGGATCGGCCCGAGATGGGTTGCAACGAGTTCAGCGAGGTCGACCTTCAGGTGGCCGTACATCTTGCCTTCGTAGTCCGCCACGATCTTCTCCACCGGTTGGCCACTGATGGACGAGTAGATGCTCAGCAGGTTGGACACTCCTGGCTTGGCTTCGCGGTCGAAACGGATTTCCGTCTCGGTGTCCGTGACTGCCGACTTGATGCGTTTGGCCGTGATCTTCGGATCATCGAGCAGGTTGATCAGGCCGGCCGGCGACTCCGCGGACTTGGACATCTTGGCCGTCGGGTTCTGGAGATCGTAGATCTTGGCCGTTTCCTTCTGGATGAAGGCCTGCGGCACCTGGAACGTCTCACCGTACCGGCTGTTGAAGCGCTGGGCGAGGTCCCGGCTCAGTTCAATGTGCTGCCGCTGGTCTTCGCCTACGGGTACCCCGTGTGGCTGGTACAGCAGGATGTCGGCTGCCTGCAGGATCGGGTACGTGAAGAGCCCGACGCTCGCGTGGTCCGAACCGTGTTGCAGCGACTTGTCCTTGAACTGGATCATGCGCGAGGCCTCGCCGAAGCCAGTGATGCAGCCCAGAACCCACGCCAGCTGGGCGTGCTCAGGAACCTGGGACTGGACGAACAGCGTGCACTTGTCCACATCTACGCCGCCGGCGATGTACTGCGCAGCGGTGACGCGTGTCCGGCGGGCCAGCTCGGCGGGATCCTGCGGCACCGTAATGGCATGCAGGTCCGGGATGAAGAAGATGGCGTCATATTCGTCCTGCATGCGGACCCAGTTGACCAAGGCACCCAGGTAGTTGCCCAGGTGGAGGGAGTCAGCAGAGGGCTGCATGCCGGACAGCACGCGGTGCCTTGCTCCGGCGGCCAGTTTGGTGGATGTTGCCTTGGCTGCAGCTGCAGCGGGTTCAGTCGTGGTGGAACTGGTCATGAGGAAAACTTTCGAAAGCCTAGAGCTGGTAGTCGACTACCAGCGGTGCGTGGTCGGAGAAACGGGTGTCCCACGACGGCGCCCGGTCGACGACGGCCGAAAGTGCGGCTGCCGCGAGTCCAGGAGTGGCCATGTGGTAGTCGATGCGCCAGCCTGTGTCAGTGTCGAAGGCCTTACCGCGCTGGGACCACCAGGTGTAGGGGCCATCGACATTTCCTGCCAGGCCCCTGTGGACATCCCTCCATCCGATCTCGTCGCCGAAGAAGCGGTCGAAGTACGCGCGCTCCTCAGGAAGGAAACCGGCACGCTTGGTGTTGCCCTTCCAATTCTTGATGTCGAGCTCGGTGTGGCCCACGTTGAGGTCGCCCACAACGAGTGCATGCTCACTGTGCTTGGCAAGTTCCGGAAGCCTCGTGGTCATGACATCCAGGAAGCGGTACTTGTCCACCTGCTTGGGCGTGTCCGCTTCGCCGGAGTGCACATAAGCGCTAACGACCGTCAGGGTGGTGTCCTTGCCGCCGCCGTCCCGAACGACGTAGTCGGCCTCGACCCAGCGTCCAGCGGTGGCGAAGTAGTCGTCGCCGATGCCCACGCGTGTGGCAACCGGTTCCTGCCGGGAGGCGATTGCAACGCCGGCGCGCCCCTTTGCCTCGGCCTCGGCGTGCAGGATGTACCAGCCTTCGCCGATGAGTTGTTGAACCACCTCGTCAGGCGCGCGGACTTCCTGGAGACACAGGATGTCGACGTCGCGCGGTTCCAGCCATTCCGCCATGCCCTTCTTGAAGGCGGCGCGAATGCCGTTGACGTTGACCGTTGCGATGCGAAGGAAGTCCTTCTTCAATGCCGAGCTCACCCCGCCTACTCTAGTCGATGATGGTGCCCGAGACGGGCTCGTCACCGCCGCCGGAGGACTTGATCATGTCCCGGGCATTGCTCGACGTGATGGCGATGGTCTCCAGGGCGCGATTGATGGTGTCCTGGTCGGCTGCGTCGCCCTTGGCTCGTTCGTCCTCGACCACTCGTACTTGCACCTGGACGATCTTGAAGGAGTGGTCCAGCTTGAGGTCCCGGATTTCATCCGCTTCGTTCCGTTCCGAGACCACCCGGGTGCCACCGTGGTCGGCGCTCGACGACGACGGCGCGCGGCCGGTTGCCGCGTTGAAGGCGTTCTGGGCTTCGGTGAGTTTTTCACCGGCCCGCCTGGCGGCCTTCTGGATGCTGAAGACCACGAAGGCGGCGAGGGCGAGCCAGCCGAAGGAGACAACGGCGACGATCCAGCCGACGACGTCGTTGTGGTTGGCCGCGAAGATCACGGCCACGAGGAAAGCGATGAGCACCACGGTCATGCCCAGTCCACCGATGCGGAAGCCTTTGAAAGGGCTCCTGGCGGAAGCGGACGAGGGAACAGATGACGGGGAGTCGCCGAGGGATCGCATGCACCCATTGTCGCAAACTCCCGGCGGCGAACCGCTCTCTTCCACCCCCGGCGAACAGCCTGGCCGGCTATTTCAGGAAGAGCTTGCGCAACCTTCCGGTGGTGAGCGTGATCCCGAGGGCGATCATCACGAGGTAGTAGGCGATATGGACTGCCGTGGCCGGGCTGAAGGAACCAATGCTGATCTGCCGCAGGAGTTCCACGCCGTGCCACAGCGGCATCGCTTGGATGAGCCACTGGATGTATTGCGGATAGACGCTCAGCGGGTAGAACGTGGCACTGAAAAGGAACATCGGCAGCATGAAGAAGTTGATCCAGTCCATCTGTTGGAAGGTCTTCATGAAGCTGGTGATGCCCATGCCGAAACTCGCAAAACCGAAAGCGATCAGCACCGAGGCCGGAATGACGAGAATGGCCCATGGCGTGGTGATGAGTCCCATGACGGCCATCACGGCCGTGAACCCCGTGGCATACAGGAGTCCGCGCAGCAGGGCCAGGAAGATCTCGCCGATGGCCACGTCCAATGGTCCAAGGGAGGTATAGAGCATTCCCTGGTACAGCTTGGCGAAGTTCATCTTGAAGAAGACGTTCCAGGTTGAGTCGTAGACGGCGCCGTTCATTGCGGACACGGCCAGGAGCGCGGGAGCGATGTAGGCCGCATAACTGATCTCCTGGCCGCCGGGCCCCGCCACGGTACCCACTATGGGCCCTAGCCCGACGCCCATCGAAATGAGGTACAGTACCGGCTCGAAGAACCCGGAGACGAGGATCAACCAGGTGCTGCTTTTCGCTGCCATGAGGCCCCGGGACACAACAGCCAGCGCGTTGCGGGAGTACAGCGGGCCGAAGGTGCGTTCCCGGGCAGCGTCGGTGGCGCTATGGCCTCCCGTAAGAACGCTCATGTCCCCATCCTCCTGACGAACTGGCGGCGAGTCAGCGTCCAACCGGCAGCGGCGGCGCCCACAAGGAACACGACGTGGGTCAGGGTCAACAAGGGATTCTCCTCGAGTCCATAGGTGAAGACGCGGCCCAGTTGCGTTCCGTGCCACACCGGGGAGATCCAACCGATCCATCGCACCCCGAGCGGCAGCGAATCCAGCGGGAAGAACGTGCCCGAGAACAGGAACAGCGGCACCACGATGAATCGCTGCACCAACGCGAACTGGCCGGAGTCCTTGGTGATGGTCGAGGCATAAGCCATGAGCGGCAGCCCGAAGGACAAACCGGCCACTGTCGCAACTATCGCCGACACCCATCCCCACGGACTCGGCGAGGCACCGAACATGGCCACGATCGCGAAGTAGACCACTGATTGCACGAGGAACTTCAAGGCACTGGCCATGATGTGCCCCGCGGCGATCTGCTGGGGTACGAGCGGGGAGGCGTGCGGGCCATAGAATACGCGGCGCCATTTGAAGCCGTCCATGATCGGGTAGGAAAAGTCCCCCGACGCCGTCATGACGGCGGATGAAACCAACAGTGCGGGTGCGATGAAAGTCAGGTAGTTCACGCCACCGAACACGGCCGCGCTGTTCGCATCCACGAGGCTCGCCAGCCCGACTCCCATCGCGAACAGGTACGCCACCGGCTGCCCCACGCTGTACAGGAAGACGGACCAGCCGTAGCCGCGCATCACTCGCAGGACCTGTTCGGCGTAGAAGAAGGATCCCCAGCGCTTCGCCCGGCTGGCTGAAACGGCCGGCGAGTGCGCGCTAGTCAACGAGGCTCCGTCCGGTCAGCCGGAGGAAGACGTCCTCCAGCGAAGAACGCCGCACGAGCGAAGTCAGGGGACGGAGCCGGCGCGCGGAGACCTGCTCCAGGGCCGATTCGCCGTCGTTCGCGTAGATGAGCACCCGGTCCGGTAGCGTCTCGACGCGTTCGCCGATGCCCGCGAGTTCGACTCCGATGGTGGCGTTTCGTTCCGAACCGAAGCGGAGTTCAAGCACCTCGCGCGTGGAATATTCACGGATCAGGCTCGCCGGCGAGCCTTCGGCCATGATCCTACCTTTGTCCACCACGATCAGCCGGTCGCAAAGCTGTTCGGCCTCGTCCATGTAGTGCGTGGTGAGGATCAGCGTGACACCTTGTTCCTTGAGCCGGAACAGCCGGTCCCAAAGGATGTGCCGGGCCTGCGGGTCCAGTCCGGTAGTGGGCTCGTCCAGGAGCAGGATCTTGGGCTCGTTGATGAGCGAGCGGGCAATCGTGAGACGCCGTTTCATGCCGCCCGAGAGAGCATCGACCCTGGACTTGGCTTTGTCCGTCAGCTGGGCGAACTCGAGCAGCTCATCGGCCTTGGGACGCAAGTAGCTCAAGGGCAGGCCGAAGTAGCGGCCGTAGACAATCAGGTTTTCGCGGACCTTCAGTTCCTCGTCCAGGTTGTCCTGCTGCGGCACCACCCCGAGGTGCGCACGGACTTCCGGACCATGGGTTTCCGGATCCAGGCCCATGATGCTGAGCTTCCCGGACGTGCGCTGGGAGACTCCGCCGATCATCTTCATGGTGGTCGATTTGCCGGCGCCGTTGGGGCCAAGCAGTCCGAAGGACTCCCCTGCCGGGACCTCGAAGGAAATACCGTCGACGGCCGTGAGCTCGCCGTAGCTCTTGGTGAGGTTTTCGGCTGTGATGACTGCGGCTGGGTTCATCTCGAAGCTGGCTGACGTGGAGAAAGAACGGGTGGCTTCATTGTGCACCCCAGCAGACTAGTAGAGCCAAGGAATACGTGAAAGAGGTATTCCGCAATTTTCTGGACTAAATCTCTGGACCCTGAGCGACATTCTGCTGGATCACGCCAAACCTCAGGCCCTGGAACCTCTCGATTCCAAGGCCTGACGGTTTATCCAGACGAGTGATCCAGCAGAATCCGCCCGTTCCCTACTTCGTCGGATGGGTCCGCAGCACTTCCAAGCGCTGGCGGTACTCGGTCTCGTCGATTTCGCCCCGTGCGTAGCGCTCCCTCAGCACGCTTTCGGCGCCTTGGGTTGCTGCCCAATAGTGGTTCCGGCGCCACATCCGGCGGCCGAAGAAGATGAAGAATCCGATGACCAGGAACCAAAACAGCGGGATCAGGAGGAAAAACGGCCAGAAGACGAATCCGTCCCCCGGTCCATGGACGACGTCGGCGGGAAGCTGCGCGGCCGCGGCGCCGATGGTGGTGCTCAGTGATGTCAACATGTCCAGTCCAAACTCTCAACAGGCCGTATCTCGGCTCTGGTTCCAGTCTGGTTTTTGGCCCATCGAAACGCGTCGGCCACCGGGAGTCACTTGCGCCCTGCCGCCTACTCCCCCGGGAGACTGCGGGACAGGGCTAGCTGCTCCAGCCCGGCCGGACCAAGCCGGATTCGTATGCCAGCACCACCAATTGGGCACGGTCCCGGACCAGCAGTTTGGTCATGATTCGTGAAACGTGCGTCTTCGCCGTCAGCGGGGTGATGAACAGCCGCTCGGCGATCTCAGCGTTGTTCAGGCCTTCGCCTACCAGCGCGAGGACTTCCCGTTCCCGATCCGTGATTTGGTCCAGGGGCACTGTCTTCGACGCCGCCTTGCTGTGCAGGGCAAGCTGGGCCATGATGCGGCGGGTCACGGACGGCGAAAGGAGCGCGTCGCCGTCGTGAACTACCCGCACGGCGCGGATCAGTTCCTCCGGTTCGGTGTCCTTGACGAGGAAGCCGGCCGCGCCCGCACGCACGGCCTCGGCGATATATTCGTCCAGCTCAAACGTTGTGAGGATGATGATCCGGGTGTGGGCGAGGCGGGGGTTGGCCAGGATTTGCCGGGTTGCGGCCAGCCCGTCGCCATCGGGCATGCGGATGTCCATGAGCACGACGTCGGGCGCCTCACGCTCGGCCAACCTCACGGCGTCCCGGCCGGTACCGGCTTCCGCTACCACTTCCATGTCCGGTTCAGCGTCCAGGAGGGCACGGAATCCCGCGCGGATCAGGTTCTGGTCGTCGGCGAGCAGCAAGCGGATCATCGCTGGTGTCCTTCTTGCCCGGCGTTCAGCGGGAGGTTCGCTTCCACGCGCAGCCCCGGCTCCAGCGGCGTCAGGCCAAGCGTGCCGCCAAGGGCCTCGACGCGCTCCCGCATGCCCCGCAGCCCGTTCCCGGCGGCCGCTACCCGGAGGCCTCCGCCGTCGTCGTCGATCCTCACCCGCAGCGCGTTCCCCGCCAATTCGAGAAGTACGACGGCGGACGCCGCGCCTGAGTGCCTGCGGACGTTGCTTAGCGCTTCCTGGACGATCCGGTAGGCGGCTTCCTGCTGGGTTGGGCCTGCCCTGTCCGCCCCTACCGAGTTTTCGAACCGCACTTCCAAGCCGCCCCGCCTCGCGTCGTCCACGAGTTCCGGGATCCGCCCCAGACTTGGCGGCGCCGCGGGACTCAGCGGGGCGTCGTCGCGCAGCACCCCGAGGAGCTGACGGACTTCGGCCAGGGATTCCTTGCTCGCTGCCTTGATGGCTTCCAGCGCCGGGCGGAGTTTCTCGGGATCGTTCGTTCCCAGATGGAGCGCCACGGAAGCCTGGACGTTGATCATCGAGAGAGAGTGGGCCACCACATCGTGGATGTCCCGGGCGAGCGTGAGCCGGTACTCGTCGCGTTCGGCCTGTTTCGCGGCCTCCCGCCGACGCCGGTATTCGGCCATCCGCTCGCCCCGCCGTCGGAAGCCTTCACCGATCAGGACAAGGATCGCCGCCCAGGCAACACCGGCAGAGGCCCGGACCAACCCCGTCTCATCCCCCGCGAGGACAGCCATCAGCACGACGGCTACGGCGCAAATTCCCGCCCCAAGCCAGGCCTGCCAGCGCAGCCCCGCGGCGGCGGTGAGGACGATCGAGAAAGCCAGGGACAGCACGATGGGACCCCACGCGTAACCGAGAAGTAAATAGCTGGACGTGGCTGCGAGGGTGATCGGCAGCATGACGGCGGGCCTGCGTGTCCGGAAAGCCAAGGCCGCGGGACCGGCCAAAAGCAGCATGAACGCAAGCGGGTCCAAGGGGCGCAGGGCAGCCTGATGGCTCGCCGAAAAGACGGTCCCCAAGACCTGGATCAGGGCAACCGCGATCACGATGAAACTCGTGGGAGGACCCTGGAAACGCCGCTGCATGCTCCGAGCCTAGCCGCGGAGGGCGCCGGCGTCGTCGGGTTAACGATGTAGGGCGCCTACTCCCGCGGGAGTAGGCGCCCTACACAGCGCTGGGGAGCAAAATCAGGCGGCGCCGGAGACGCTTCCCGCTGCCACTTGACGTTCCGCGGCTTCGACCACGTTGGTCATGAGCAGCGCCACGGTCATCGGACCCACGCCGCCGGGATTCGGCGAAATCCAGCCGGCTACATCGGCAACGGCGGGGTCGATGTCGCCGTGGACCTTGCTCTTGCCCGTCTCGGGGTCGGTTTCGCGGGTGACACCGACATCGAGCACGGCAGCGCCCGGCTTCACGTCCGCAGGCTTGACGATGTGCTTTGCACCCGCCGCGCCTACGATCACGTCCGCCAGCCGCAGCAGCTCCGAGAGGTTCTTGGTGCCGGTGTGCGTCAGCGTGACGGTGGCGTTCACGGCCCGCCGGGTGAGCAACAGGCCGATCGAACGGCCGATCGTGACGCCGCGGCCGACCACCACGACGTGCTTGCCGGCGAGGCTGTAGCCGTTGCGCTCCAGGAGCTCGATGACGCCGCGGGGTGTGCATGGCAGCGGCGAGGTGATCTCTCCGTTGACGTTGAGCACCAGCCGGCCCAGGTTGGTCGGGTGCAGGCCGTCGGCATCCTTGGCGGGGTCGATCCGCTCGAGGATGGCATCGGTGTCCAGGTGCTTGGGCAGCGGCAACTGCACGATGTAACCGTGGCAGGCGGGGTCCGCATTGAGTTCGTCAATGAGGGCCTCAACCTGGGCCTGGGTGGCGTCCGCCGGAAGCTCACGCTGGATCGAGTTCATCCCGATCTCCACAGACTGCTTGTGCTTCATGGACACGTAAAGCTGCGAGGCAGGGTCCGCACCTACGAGCACAGTGGCAATGCCCGGAGTTACGCCGCGGGCCCTCAGGGCAGCGACACGCTCAGTGAGCTCAGACTTGATGGCCGCGGCGGCGGCCTTGCCGTCAAGGATCTTCGCGGTCTGCGCCATGGACGGGTTCACCACTGCTCGTGCTGCGGGTACAGCGGGAAGTCAGCGGCGAGCTTGTCGACGCGGGCCTGCAAGGCTTCAACGTCGGTAGCGGAGCCGGACTTCAACGCCGAAGCGATGATTTCGGCAACCTCGGTGAATTCGGTGGCACCGAAGCCGCGGGTAGCCAGGGCAGGGGTACCGATGCGCAGGCCGGAGGTGACCATCGGCGGGCGGGGGTCGAACGGAACGGCGTTGCGGTTGACGGTGATGCCCACCGAGTGCAGGAGGTCCTCGGCCTGCTGGCCGTCCAGCTGCGAGTTGCGCAGGTCCACGAGGACCAGGTGGACGTCGGTGCCGCCTGTCAGCACGGAAACGCCGGCTTCAGCGACGTCGGCCTGGTTGAGGCGATCGGCGATGATCTTGGCGCCTTCGAGGACGCGCTCCTGGCGCTCCTTGAATTCCTCGCCGGCAGCGATCTTGAAAGCAACGGCCTTGGCGGCGATCACGTGCATGAGCGGGCCGCCCTGCTGGCCCGGGAACACGTTGGAGTTGAGCTTCTTCGCCCATTCCTGCTTGGCGAGGATCACGCCGGAACGTGGGCCGGCCAGCGTCTTGTGCACGGTGGAGGTAACGACGTCGGAGTGCGGCACCGGGCTCGGGTGCAGGCCTGCTGCGACGAGGCCGGCGAAGTGGGCCATATCCGTCCAGAGGAGCGCGCCGACCTCGTCGGCGATGGAACGGAAGGCTGCAAAGTCGAGGTGGCGCGGGTAGGCGGACCAGCCGGCGATGATGACCTGCGGCTTCTCGGCAATGGCCTGTTCGCGGAGCTTGTCCATGTCCACGCGGAAGTTGTCTTCTTCAACCTGGTAGGCAGCTACGTTGTAGAGCTTGCCGGAGAAGTTGAGCTTCATGCCGTGGGTCAGGTGGCCACCGTGAGCCAGGGAAAGGCCGAGGATCTTGTCACCAGGAGTGATCATGGCGGACAGGGCTGCGGCGTTGGCCTGGGCACCGGAGTGCGGCTGTACGTTGGCGTACTCGGCGCCGAAGAGCGCCTTCACACGGTCGATGGCCAGTTGCTCGGCGATGTCCACGTATTCGCAGCCACCGTAGTAGCGGCGGCCCGGGTAGCCTTCGGCGTACTTGTTGGTCAGGACCGAGCCCTGGGCCTCCATGACGGCGCGGGGCGCAAAGTTCTCGGAAGCGATCATTTCCAGGGTGCCGCGCTGGCGGCCGAGTTCCTGTTCCAGTACCGCGGCGATCTCGGGGTCGAGCTCGGAGAGCGGCTGGTTGCTGATGGTCGCGGAGGTGATGGTGGTGGTGGTCACGAAGATCTCCTGGATAGGCAACGGGTATTTCTACAGGTCAGGCTACCGGCTGGGTTTTTTCCATGCCTTTGATTACGGGGCATGGCACAGCGACAGTAAAACGTGACCCTCGGCCCAGGCGTACGATCCGTGGTCTTCATCAATGCCGCTCCCTGGTGGTACACCACCCAACGCCAGTCGCGACGACTTAAACAGTACAACAGGTGCGCAACGGTAGGCTTGATCGTGTGACTGACTCCACCCTGCCTACGTCTTTTGTTGTAACCCTGTCCTGCCCGGACCGGCCCGGAATTGTGCATGCCGTTGCAGGCGCTTTGTTGGAGGCTGGCTGCAACATCGCCGATTCCCAGCAATACGGCAGCCCCAGCACCGGAAACTTCTTCATGCGGGTGGAAGCCACGACGTCCTCGACCCAGGCTGAACTGAGTTCCGCGCTGGCCCCGGTGGCCGAAGCGTTCGATATGAAGTGGCAGATCAACCCCGTGGGCCAGAAGGTCCGTACCCTGATCCTGGGATCCAAGGACGCACACTGCCTCAACGATCTGCTCTTCCAGCAACGCACCGGCACCCTCCCCATCGAGGTGCCGGCCATCGTGTCCAACCACCGGGACCTCGAAGGCCTGGCGGAGTTCTACGGGATCCCGTTCCACTACATCCCTGTCACTCCGGACACCAAACCCCAGGCCGAGGCGAAGCTGCTCGAACTCATCCGTGAGCACGGCATCGAGTTGACCGTCCTGGCGCGCTACATGCAGGTGCTCTCCAACGAACTCTGTACGGAACTCAACGGCAAGGCCATCAACATCCATCACTCCTTCCTGCCGTCCTTCAAGGGCGCGAAGCCCTACCACCAGGCGCATGCCCGGGGCGTGAAGATCATCGGAGCCACTGCCCACTACGTCACGGCGGACCTCGACGAGGGCCCGATCATCGAGCAGGAAGTCATCCGGGTGGACCACGCCCGCACGGCCGAGCAATTCGTGCAGATGGGCCGCGACGTCGAGGGCCGCACGCTGGCACAGGCGGTGCAATGGCACGCCGAGCACCGCGTCTTGCTCGACGGCACCCGCACGGTGGTGTTCAACTAGCGCCCGTCCCCCCTCCCAACTAGCTCGCATTTGTTGTCGTTTTGACGCCTCATAACGACACCTACTGCGAGTCAGTTGGGTGTTCTACGCTGGGTCCATGCAGGGCTTCCCGGACGCCGACCACGAAGCGGACCTCGCCGCGTTCTACGACCGGCAGGCCCCCCTCCTGCACACCCGCGCCATGACCCCGCATCGGACGGAATGCCGCGATTGGTTCATTCGCCTGCTCAAGGACGAACACAGGCACTCGCTGTTCGAGCTGGGCTGCGGCACCGGCGTCGAAGGATTGGAATTCGTCCGGGCGGGACTGCACTACACGGGCGTCGACCTTTCCGAGGAGAGCATCCACGTCGCCCGTGCCAAGGGCTTGGACGCCAGCGTGGCGAGCGGCCGGTCCCTGCCGTTCGCCGACGCCACGTTCCCCGCGGTGTGGACCATGAGCACCCTCCTGCACGTCCCCAACGCGGGAATCCACGACGTCGTCCGTGAACTCGTGCGGGTCAGCGCGGCTGGTGCGCCGATCGCCGTCGGGCTCTGGTCCGGTGACGATGAAGAAGTCCTCAACCCCGAGGACCATGACGAGCCGCGGCGGTTCTTCAGCCGGAGGAGCGACGACGCCGTCCAGAGGATCTTCGGTGCCCACGGCACGGTGGAACACTTTGAAACCTGGCCCGAGGGAACGGGCGTCGAGTCCGGACCCGGTGCGGGCCATTGGACCCAGCACTACCAGTTCCTGGTTCTCCGGACACCTTCCGGCCCACCCAACTGACTCGCATTTGTTGTCGTTATCAGGGCTCATAACGACAACAAATGCGACTTAGTTGGGATGGGTGGACCGGACGCCGTCATCTAGGCTTGCCCCATGGCTCCCATTTACACCTTTGCCGGGGATACTCCGGCCATCCATGCCACGGCCTTCGTGGCACCCACGGCTTCCATCATCGGCAAGGCCACCCTCGGCGAGGACTCCAGCGCCTTCTATGGTGTGTCGGTCCGTGCCGACACCGCCGCAATCAGTGTCGGCGCCGGCTCGAACCTGCAGGACAATGTGGTCTTGCACGCCGACCCCGGTTTCCCCTGCACCGTCGGCGAACGCGTCAGCGTCGGGCACAGCGCAGTCGTCCACGGATGCACTGTGGAGGACGACTGCCTCATCGGCATGAGCGCCACCATCCTGAACGGCGCAGTCATCGGTACCGGTTCGCTCATTGCCGCCGGCGCGGTCGTGCTTGAGGGAACTGTGATCCCGCCCCGTTCCTTGGTTGCCGGCGTGCCCGCCAAGGTGCGCCGCGAACTGAGCGAAGAAGAGCTCGACGGCGTGAAGCGCAACGCGGCCCACTACCGGGAGCTGGCTGCGGCGCACCGCGGGATGCACGCACAGGGCTAGTCCAGGCTGATAGGCCCGAGCTCGTCCAACAAATCACCGGGGCCGGGGTTGCCTGCCACGGACGATCCACCGAGGTGGTTCACCACACCCCACACAGCGTTAAGCCCTGTGGTAACGGCGCCTTCGGCCCAGCCCGCGGTGAACGAGACGTCGTCGCCGGCCAGGAAGATGCCCCGCTGGGCCTCCGGCAGCTTGTCCTGCTTGAAGTGCGTGAACAAGCGCTGCTGGTAGCGGTAGTGCCCCGGCAGGTTGGCCTTGAAGGCACCCATGAAGTTGGGGTCGGCCTCCCAGGAAACGGTGATGGGCTGGCCCACGATGTGGCTCGCAATGTCCACGCCCGGGTAGATCTGCTCGAGTGAGTGCAGCATGAGCTTCACGCGTTCCTCGGCGCTGAGCGAGAGCCACTTCAGGGCGTCGTCGTTCCACGTGTAGGACAGCAGTATGACGGCAGGCTTGTCCGGACCGTCGTCGAGCAGGTACGTTGCCCGGTTGAGCCGGTCGGTCAGGGTCATGGACAACACTTCGCGGCCCGTTTCTGGGTCGATGTCCTTCCAGAACGGCCGGTCCACCATCACGAAGGTCTTGGACGACTGCATGTAGTGCGAGCGCTCGATCGCGGTCCAGAGTTCCGAGGGGAACAACGATTCCTGGGTGTGGATCCGCGTGGACAGCAGCCATGACTGGCACGTGGTCACGACGGCGGGGTAGCCGGTTTCGCGGCCCCAACGTTCGCGCACCATGAGGTCGCCGTTCTCTCCGCGCTCAATGCGCTCCACGGCTCCGCGCGGGGAACCGGAATGCAACGATGCGAGCGAGGTGCCCACGGGCCAGTGAGCCATGCCCGACGGCGCGTGGTGCCAGAGTGCCTCGGGGAGCCGTTGCGCTCCCCCGGTGATGAGCCGGTGCTGGTCATCAGCGTCGGTGTAGACGACGCGCAGGATTTCGAGGATGGAGTTGGGGAAGTCGGTGTCCCAGCCGCCTGTGCCGAAACCTACCTGCCCGAAGGCCTCGCGGTGCGCGAATCCAGCCTCCTTGAAGGACTTGCTTGCGGCGATGAAGCCGTAGAAGGTCTGCTCATCCAGGAGCGGGAGCAGTTCATTCCACAGCTCCTTGATGCGCTTGGTGTCGCGGGCCCGGATCGCCTCCTGCATTTCCTGGAACGCAGCGCCGTCATTCACAGCGGCCTTCCACGCTGCGGCAACCTCGTGGAAGAACTCCGGCAGCTCGGCAGACGTGGCGGCGTAGTGCTTTTGCCCGGCCAGCTCGATCACTGTGCTTGACGTCGCGGGCGCGAGCGGGTTGGGGAATTCCTGGGTGTCCAGGCCGAGGAGGTCCACGTAGTGGTAGAACGCCTTACCTGACACGGGGAAGCGCATGCCGCCGAGGTCTGCCACCACTCCTGGGGCGGAGGGGAAGCTCGCGGTGCGCAGCCGCCCGCCGATCTGGTCGGCCTCGTAGACCACGGGGCGCAGCCCGAGCTTCATGAGCTCGTAAGCCGTGACAAGTCCCGACAGCCCGGCGCCGATCACCGCGACCTCCGTGCCGTACAGCTCCGGCGGAACAGCCGCCAGGCCGTCCGGGTGGGCCAGGTAGTGGTCGTAGCTGAACGGGAAGTCCGGGTTCAGCATGGTGATGGGAGCGTCGGCCGGCGTTGCTTGGGAAATTCCGGCATCCCCTGGGCGGGGTGTGGGTTCCGTGGGCAATTCGGTGGCGATGGTCATGAAAGTTCTGCCTTCACAGTTTCCGGGTCGGCGACCCTGGCGGATAGTTCACGGTATTCCTCTTCGCTCAGGGCCGCTACCTTGGAGTTCCGGCGTCCGTAGCCGAAGTAGAGGGCGATCCCCACGAGCATCCAGCCACCGAATACCACCCAGGTGTCGGCGCCCAGGTTGGCCATGAGGTAGGCGCACATCAGCGTGCCCAGAACCGGGGTGATCGGGTAGAGCGGCACGCGGAAGCTGCGCTTGAGCTCGGGGCGGTTGCGCCGCAGGTAGATCACGGCGACGTTCACCAGCGCGAACGCGAAGAGGGTGCCAATGCTGGTGGCGTCGGCTAGCGCGCCGAGCGGGACGAGGCCCGCGGTGAGTGCGACGGCGGTGCCCACGATGAGCGTTCCGGCCACCGGGGTGCCGGTGCGCGGGGAGATCCGGCCGAAGACCTCGGGGACCAGTCCGTCGCGGGACATGGAGAGCAGGATCCGGGTCTGGCCGTAGAGGACCGTCAGCACGATGCTGGCGATTGCCATCACGGCTCCGATGGAGAAGACGAGCGCGATCCAGGGCTGGTGGGTGGTTTCCTCGAGGATCTGGACGAGGGCTGCTTCGGTGCCGCCAAACCATTCCCAGGGGCGGGCACCGATGGCGGCCACGGCAACCAGGACGTAAATGCTGGTCACGATCACCATGGAGAGCAGGATCGCGCGGGGCAGGTCGCGCTTGGGGTTGCGGGCCTCTTCGCCGGCAGTGGAAGCGGCATCGAAGCCGATGTACGAGAAGAACACCCTTGATGCGGCGGCCGAAACACCCGCGGCACCCATGGGCATGAGCGGTTCGAAGTTGCCGGCGTTGAACGCGGTGAACGCAACGGCGCAGAAGAAGAGCAGGATGACGATCTTGATCGTCACGATCACGGTGTTGATCCAGGCGCTTTCCTTGGCACCCCGCACCAGCAGGACCATCGCGAGGACCACAATCAGCATGGCCGGGATGTTGACGACGCCGCCGCTCCCCGGCGGCTGGGACATCGCGTCCGGCAGGACTTGGCCGAACGCGGCGAGGGTTTCGTTCACGTATTGCCCGGCGCCGACGGCAACGGCAGCCACGGAGACCGCATATTCGAGGACGAGGCACCAACCACAGATCCAGGCCATGCCCTCGCCCATCGTGGCGTAGGAGTAGGAGTAGCTGGACCCGGCAACGGGCACGAGGCCCGCCATTTCGGCGTAGGACACTGCGGAGAACAGGGCGGCCAGGCCCGCGACCACAAAGGAGATCCAGACTGCGGGTCCGGCCAGCGGCACGGATTCGCCCAGGATCACCAGGATGCCGGTGCCCAAGGTCGCGCCGACACTGATCATCGTCAGTTGGAGGACACCGAAGCTGCGGACGAGCGGCGTACCGCTTTGGCTGCTTCCGGCTTCACTGACCATCTGCCCGATCGGCTTGCGGCGCAGGAGCTGCGAACCGAGCCCCGGGCGGCGCGTGGCGTTGCCGGGATCTGTATTCGTGGCGTGCGTTGGCTTGGTCTGGGTGGAGGTAGGCACAGTCACCGTTGACGTCCCTTCAGAGTAGTTGGCGGTTTCCCCTGACAACCGTAAGCCTGTGAGCCAGCTCTCACGGCGGTGCAAAATGACCTATAGTGATCAACCATGAGACGTATTGCACAATCAGAAACGACGCCGGAAGCGGCGCTTTCCGGGCAGGTCAGCGTAGATCTGTCTGCGATTTCAGACAACATCAAGGCACTCAAAAAGCGCACCGCCGCGCCGCATTTCATGGCCGTCGTCAAGGGGAACGGCTACGGTCACGGCCTCGTGGATGTTGCCCGCACCGCGGTGGCGGCAGGAGCCGATTGGCTGGGAACCGCCCAGTTGAGCGAAGCCATCGCCTTGCGCCAGGCGGGCATCAATGTGCCGGTCCTTTCGTGGCTGTATCTGGCATCCCAGACCAGCGCGACCATCCGCGAGGCACTCGAGTACGACGTCGACGTTTCGCTTGGGAGCGTCGGTCAACTTGAGGTCCTGGCCGGGATCGCCAGGCAATTGGGCCGCCCCGCCGTCGTGCACCTGGAGCTGGACAGCGGCCTCAGCCGCGGCGGTGCGCGCAAGGAAGACTGGCCCGAACTCGTAGCCCAGGCTCGCGATGCCGAGCAGGACGGCACGGTCTTGGTCCGCGGCATCTGGACCCACTTGGCCTGGGCCGATGTTCCCGCCCACCCCGGAAACGCGGCAGCCGTGGCGGAGTTCGAAGACGCGGTTCGCGAAGCGCGCGCTGCCGGCCTGGACCCGCAGCTGCGGCACGTGTCGAGCTCTGCAAACATCCTGGACCGGCCCGAATTCCACTTCGACATGGTCCGCGCCGGACTGGCGATCTACGGATTGGCCCCGGCGGACCATCTGGATCCTGCCGACTTCGGACTGCGCCCGGCCTTGAGCGTCACCGCACCGCTCGTCATGGTCAAGAAGGTTCCGGCAGGGACTGGCGTCAGCTACGAACACCAGGCCATCACGCACGAGCCGCGCTATCTCGGACTCATTCCGCTGGGTTACGCCGACGGGATCCCCAAGGGCATCAGCGGCCGGAGCCTGGTCCAGATCGCCGGGCGGAAAGTCCCCGTGATCGGCAAGGTGTGCATGGACCAGTTCATGGTGGACCTCGGTCCGGACGCGTCCGGGATCGGGGTCGGCGACACGGCAGTCCTGTTCGGCGATCCTGCCGGAGGGGCAGCGAGCGCAGACGATTGGGGCGCCGCCATCGGAAGCCATGGTGACGAGATCATCAACCGGATCGCACCACGACTCCCGCGTGTGTATGAGTCCAGTGCCTACGAGTGCCCCGATTACCAGGAGGCGGCGAGCGATGTCTCCTGAGCCCAGCCCCAGCCGCCTGAGTTTCGTCACGCTTGAGCAGTTCCTGAAGCAGCTGCCGCCCGAGTTGGAAATACTCCACGACGGCGGCAGCGGCGGGGAGCTGCTGCGCTGGGTCGAACCCAGCGAACTGGACGATCCCACCCCCTACCTGCCGGACGGGGAGTTCCTGCTGACCGCGGGGCTCCCTTTCCTTGGCGACGGCGGCTCGCAAGAGAACGTCGACGCTTATGTGAAACGGCTGGTGGGGGCCAAGGTGGCGGCGCTGGGGTTCGGGATCAGGCCTTATTTCGACGCCGTCCCGGCCGAGCTGCTCAAGGCGTGCCGCCGGCACCGGCTCACCTTGATTGAGATCCCGGAATCCATCCCGTTCGCAGCAATCGGCCTTGAGTTCTCCCAACTCCTGGAATCGGACAACGCGAAAGTCTTCCGCCAACTCGCCGACACCAACAGGCAACTCATGCGGGCAGTC
Organism: Arthrobacter sp. FW306-2-2C-D06B; assembly: GCF_021789175.1. Lineage (NCBI taxonomy): Bacteria > Bacillati > Actinomycetota > Actinomycetes > Micrococcales > Micrococcaceae > Arthrobacter > Arthrobacter sp. FW306-2-2C-D06B. The sequence goes on along the minus strand of NZ_CP084560.1, from coordinate 1,230,335 downwards.
CTCTCCCCCCGGCCGGAACACGAGCTGCTCGCCGCTTTGGTCCAGAAGGTTCCCGTGTGGGCACTCCTCGTCGGAGCGGACGGGCGGGTACGTGCGCGCGCCCACGCAGCCGGCGGCAGCACCGGCGTCGAGCATTCACTCCTGGAGCCGATGCTGGAACGGCTCCTTTCCGGCAGCGGACCGCGGGTTGAGGTGGACGGCTTTGATCAGCCGGGATCGTCGATGGTTTTCGGCCACCCGTTGCGGAGCACCAAGGACGCCAATCTGGGCGCCCTGATCCTGGGTTCTGACGCTGCGCTGACTCCGGCCCAGAACAGCGTGGTGCAGTCAGTGGTGGGGTTGCTGGAGTTGCTCGTCCGCCAACGGACCAGCGGTTCGCTCGCGCCGAGCCAATTGGCGACGGCGTTGTTGCTACACCCTGAGAGCCTTGCCACCGGCGGGACCCGGCATGTCAACGGGCTCAAGGACCTCCTCGCCCAGAGCTTGTCCTCCACGCGATCCGCTCCCCTTCGCGTGGTCCAGGGCATCAAGGTGGACTCACCTGAATGGCCGGCCGGCGACAGCCCCGTGCGCGAGCTATTGCAGTGGCGGCGCCTCTTCGACACCAAACTGGTGGAGATCACCGATTACGGATTCGCCGCGATCACTCGTTTGAAAGTGGACGACGCGCTCCTGGCCGACGTCGAAAAGCTCGGTTGGAGGCTCGTCATCGGAGACCCGACCGAACTGACCGGCCTCGCCGCAGCGCACCAGCGCGTGACGTCGCTCCGTTCACGGGTCCAGTCCAGCGGACGGAGCGCCCGCGTCGACGAGGTGACCTGGTCCGTTACCGGGCTCCTGGGACGCGAGGCCGGCTCCATGCTGGCCGCGAGGCTCCTTGAACCGGTACTCGCGTTGGAAGCTGATCGGCGCGATCCGCTCTTGGCAGTGCTCAAGGGCTGGCTCAGCGAAAACGGCAGCTGGGACGCCTCCGCCAAGCTGCTGGGGCTGCACCGCAATAGCGTGCGCCGCCAGATCGGACTGCTCGCCGAACTCCTCGACACTGACCTGAACCAGGCCCAAGTGCGGGCGGAGCTTTGGATCGCGCTTCAGTACACGGACGGTCTGGTGGGCGGAGGGGACGCCTAGTCTTCGCGACTTCCTGTTGCGGCACCGTCTACGTGTCGTGCTGCTCAAAACACGTAGACGGTGCCGCAGGCACACTGAGAAACGTCGATTTTGCACGTATTTTGCCCCGTTTCACCACTTAATTTCGCCGTTTGACCACTGAGACGCGGTTTTCGCGGCCTACCATTCGGGTGCCGGCTACACGGGATCCGCCAGTAGCTCAAATCGAAGCGGAGGAACGAAATGCTCACTACGACCGTATTCAACGCAAGCAGCACGATTGCATCTGCACGAACCAAGATTGACGAAATGATTGTTCGCTACGACGGCTGGTTTCTAGTCGTTCTCGCCGTCCTGATGGTGCTTGCTTTTGCATTGCTCGCAGCGATGGCCATCTGGTGCCTGACGCAGGGCCGAGGCCGCTTCACCGGCAACTGGAGTTGGAGCCAATGGGGTGTCTCTGTGTTCGTTGAATGCAGGTAGCTCGTTACAAGCCAGCCGTCGTGGTGGCACTGACAACGTGCCACCACGACCAGAGCATCGGAATCAAGCCTCATGACTCTCAGTGTTGCCAACGTCAACTACGCCTACAACCCCAGAACCCAAGTGCTTCACGATGTCTCGTTCACGATCGCCGAGGACCGGGTCATGGGCCTCATTGGTCCCAACGGGTCTGGAAAGTCCACGCTGATAAAGGTCATCCTGGATCTGCTCCAACTTCAAAGCGGCCGCGTCTGCATCGGGACTGACAGTAGTCAGAGCCGCAGCGCCAAGATGTCGTCGATCTATTTGTCGAGCAATGATTACCTCCCTGAGTTCCTTACAGGGGAGGAATATGTGCGTTTCATGCACGGGCTGTATGGAGAACCCATGGATCACGCGGCACTGAGGACGCAATTCGCCAGGTACTCCATGCGCGACAGGCACCGCGACTTGATCGAAGACTACTCACACGGCATGAGGAAGAAGCTGCAACTCATCGCCGCGTTCATGCTCCGGCGAAGGTTTACCGTCATCGATGAGACCCTCAATGGCGTCGACATCGATGCGATCAACCTCTTCGAGCGCGATATCCGGAATCTTGCCAAAGAAGGCCGCTCAGTTCTGCTGTGCAGCCATGACTTCACCATGTTGGAGCACGTCGCTGACGAGTTGGCACTCCTCGTCCAAGGGGTCCTAGTGGTTCAGGCTCCGGTCCGGAAAATTATCCAAGATCACGGCACGATAGCTGACCTTGCCAACGAGTTCATTCAGGCAATGGAGCCATCTTAAATGCACATCAAGAGCGTAGTTCTGCTGTTTCGATTGTTCTGGCTCTTCATCGTGAGACGCGTTTTGGGGCGAGGTCTGTTGGCAAGCCCGGCCGCTCGGCTTTCAGCCGGTATGCTGCTCGTCGCCGCGTTCGCCGGCTTCAACGTGCTGAGCTACGTGGTCATCCGCCAGTATCTCGGTGGAACCGGCCTGCTTGAGCCTGTTCTTCAAGTCGCCAACGCATCGGTCGGATTCTGGGTACTTATCGCCTACACACTGATTCGGGTGCTGTTCATGAAGGCAGATGAGCTTCTGAAGCTCTCCTTTAATCTGCCGGTGACCAATAAGGAAAGGACAATGGCATTTGCGCTCTTTGAGTCGTCCATCGTTCTCCTGATGACCGTGTTCGTTTTCGGTGCATTTTCCATTTCAACCGTGCTGATCGAGGGAACTGATTACATTCCGAAGGTTCTGGTGTCCATCTGGTTCCCCGCTATTTCAACGTACCTGCTCCTGAGCCTCGGCTACTACCTCCTTGAACGTGCTCTACAGGCTCTCAGGATTGCCCGACTTCGCGGCCTGTTAGTCCCGATGGTGCTGGCTCTCGGGCTTGTCGTGACCTTTCCTCAAACCAACGAGCAGAGTAGCCAAATCGCCGAAAACTACGTATTCGGGCGTGAATACAATGCGCCGGGGCTGCTCTACGCGAAGTTGCAGGGAGACGTCGGGATCTGGTTCTCCACTTTGGTGCTGCTTGCGACATCAGCAGCAATTATTCCAGCAATAGTGGCGATCGCACCCAGGAATTACGTTCCGATGCGTCGTTTCTTCGTCTTTCTGCCTTCACGCTTGGCAGGGAGTAAGTTCGGCGTTTACGTTCTGGTCTTGTTTCGAAGTTTCGAAACAATGGTTGCTGTCTCTTTTATCATCATCTATTCGGTCTTCGCCTGGCTCGAGCATCTGGTGTTGCCACCCTACGCCCTCGCTCTCATAACGTTTCAGGGAGTCTATGCATTTTCAAACTCGGAACCTCTCCGACGCATGGTCACCTATCCGGGCCGCACTGTTGCGAACTACTTGCGCCTCATGGGGTCGCAAGGCGTGCTCCTGATGGTTGTGGGCATTCCAGTCATCACGATTTCCGTGGGCCAGGGAGTTTCGTTTGAAGCCTGCCTGCCAGTGCTCGGATTCTGCTTGAGCAACATTCTCATATCAACCCTTGTTGGCATTGCTTTCCCTCCCGAGAAGGGAAACCCATTCACGGTAATCATCGGCGTCTTGCTAACGATGATAGTCGTCATGATTGTGACGCTTGGTTTGAACGTTTTTAACTTTGATCCAATTATCAGTTCGGCAATTTTTGCCGCCCTTAACTTACTTGTCGTCTTTTACAGCATCCTGGGTATGCGAAGAATGGAGAGGATTGCGCGCCATGAAGTGGCTGCTTAGATTCATCGCAGGGCTGACAGTCTCTTTTGTTGTCACCATGATCGTCATTGTCACGAGTTTCATCACCACGATGTTCTCGGCGTCAGAAATAGGAGTCAGGAAGTTTGGCCTGTTCGGCGCGCTCTTCTTCGAACCTCATGAACAGGCCGACGGAGCGACCGCATTGGAAATCGGGGTGTCGAACAGCGCGCCCATCGCTTTGGTCTTCGCGGCATGCTTGGTTTTCTATGTTGCCGTTGCTGCAGTCCTGGAACGACTGAAGCTCCACAAGAAGCGACTCCTACGAGCAGACCAAGGTTGACGGTTCGCACGATAACACTCCCGGATGCGACCGCAGGCCTGATAGCCAAGCAACTCACATGGTCATGCAGATGGCCATTTGCCGCCGTCGTTCTCAGCTTCATTGCGTGCACCATCCTGGCCGCCGTAACGACTGACCCAATCCTTTTCCAGGCCGGCCTGTGGCTCCTTGTGCATGCACTTTTCCTGCTGGGCGGCTTTTTGGTGCATGAGTGGTCCCATGTTGCGGGCATGAGGCTGTTTCGCGGGGTTTCAGACATCGTGATATCTGCCGGAGTCCTTCGCTTTTCCGTCATTCCCGTCGGGCGTCTCTACGGGTGGCAGATCGCAATCGTGGCGACACTAGGTCCGAGTGCATCCTGCTTGGTCGGGGCACTGATCACCCTGCTCGCACCCGGCTCATTCCTGCAGTACTGGTTCCTGTTGCATGCAGTGTTCCTTCTGCCATTCTTTGGCGACGGACGCAGCCTCATTCTCGGAATCCGTGTGTGGGCTCGGCCGGTTGGCTTACGAGCGCCCGGGATCAACTATTGAGCCGCGCTTCTGTCTCATGCATCACCAATCCTCAACCCTGTGGAGCAGAGCCTTCCCACTCGCGGTACAGCTCCGGGCGGCGTTCGCGCAGGTAGGGCACCTGCTCACGGGCGGCCTTGACGCTTTCCGTCGAGATCTCGGCGAATAGCAATGCCGCACCATCCCCGGCGGCAGCGAGCAACGAACCGTTCGGACCGGCCACCACGCTTCCGCCAAGGAAGTCACACCCGTCCTCGTGGCCGCTGTGGTTCGCGTAGGCCACGTGGAGCTGGCTCTCCATTGCCCGGGCACGGATCAGGACCTGCGGCACGGCGTCGAAGCCCGCGGACAGGGCGGTGGGAACCAGCAGAAGTTCAGCGCCTCGCATGGCCGCTGCGCGGACGCTTTCGGGAAACTCGACGTCGTAGCAAATCAGGAGCGACGTTTTGATCCCGTTGAAGTCCACGACGCCGGGAGCTGCTTGGGCGGCTGAGAACGCCTTTCGCTCCTCCTCGCCGAAGAGGTGCACTTTGTCGTAGTCCAGGAGCACGGTTCCGTGCGCGTCCAGAAGAGTCGCGGAGATATGCCAGCCGCCGTCGGCAGCTGGTGCGGGAAGGCTGTAGACCAGTCCGATTCCGCGCGCGCGGGCGATGTCCGCAAGGCGGCCCCGAATGCCCGGAAGAACTGCAGGATCCAGCTCCGCGTGGAGCCTCAGCGGCGCGTAGCCTACCGGGAAGAGCTCGGGCGTCAGCAACAAGGAGGCCCCCGCCGTGGCAGCGCGCTGTGCCGCCGCATCGACCGTCTTTAGATTGGCGTCGATGTCCAGGACAACAGCGTTGGCCTGCAGAACGGACAGCAGCATCATTACCACCTCAATAGCACCTTGCATCCCCCGTCAGGCGTTCATGGGAGACACGCCCGGGATTACTCGTGATTCCAGCCTAGCCAGCCACAGGCCGGTCCCACAGGACAAATGGACCTGCGGACGGGCCGCCGGGGATGGATCGTACAAATCTGCCGCATAGTTCATGACGCCGATGCAAGTTTGCTCCATTGCGTTAACTTCTTGACTGCAACTGTGATTTGAGGCACGCTTCTTGTCATGCCCGCAACATCCAGCTCGACGAAGAGCCATCGCAAAAACCCCGGCTCGCAATCTGCGCTGCGCCATCTGAACCAGCAGCGGCTCATCGAATGCCTGCTGAGCGGCCCTTCCACCCAAGCGGAACTCGCCAGGCAGACCGGCCTTTCCACGGCAACAGTCTCCAACATCGTCAAGATCATGCAGGACGCGGGGCTCGTCTCCACCGAACCGATCACAAGCTCCGGACGCCGGGCACTGAACGTCAGGCTCAACAGCAACGGTGCCGTCGCCGTCGGGATCGATTTTGGCCGGCGCCACCTGCGTGTGGTCCTGGCCTCGCTGGGCTATCACATCATCGTCGAGGAAACGGTCACGCTCCCCCTCGGCCACCACGCCGAACAGGGCATCAGCGCCGCCGTCGCGCTCCTCGACAAACTCCTGCTCGAAAGCGGGGTCGACCGAAGCGCGGTAGTTGGGGCGGGCGCTGGCATAGCCGGCCCCATCGACCGCCGTTCCGGCACCGTCGCGCAGGGTGCCATCCTGCCCGAATGGGTGGGGATCCAGATTCTCGAACGACTGGAGGAAGCCCTCGATCTTCCCGTATACGTTGACAACGACGCCAATCTGGGCGCCCTCTCCGAGGTCACCTGGGGGCCCCACAGCGGAATCAACAATCTCATGTTCCTCAAGATCGGTTCCGGCATCGGAGCGGGTCTGATCATCAATGGCGCGCCCTACTACGGGGCGGTGGGAATCACGGGAGAAATCGGCCATGCAACGATCCACGAATACGGCGCCATCTGCCGCTGCGGCAACCGGGGCTGCCTGGAAACGATGGCTTCCACCACCACCATGATCGAGCTGCTCGGGAAGGGCTCGGGGCTGCACCTCGAGCCCGAGGACATTGTCCGCAACGCCCTGGCGAGGGATCCGGCGACTCTTCGCGTGGTGGACGACGCGGGGCTCGCGGTGGGGCGGGCGTTGGGCAATGTGGCGAATCTCATAAACCCGGAAGTCATCGTGGTGGGCGGCCCCCTGGCCGGCCTCGGCGACATCCTCCTGGACCCGATCAGGCGCGGTCTAGTCCGCCACGCAGTGCCCGTAATCGGCGAGACAACGCACTTGGCGATGTCTTCGCTCGGCGCCCGGGCGGAGGCCCTCGGAGCGGCCGCTTTGGTGTTCCAGCACGCCGGAATCAAGCAGGGCTAAACATTTCGTTACCACGCTGTTATCGCCGTCTTGCGTTAAAGTCTTGACGACAAGCGGTGTGATCCAGTTTACTTTCTCATCAGATAGGCTCGCCATCCCCGAGCCGACAACGACGTCAAACATTGGAGGCGCAAGGGTATGTCGACCCCCATTACGCACCAGGATCCGGTTCTCCTCGAGATGCGGTCCATCACCAAGGAATTCCCCGGCGTGAAGGCGCTCTCGGACGTTAGCCTGCGGGTCAAGGTGGGCGAAATCCACGCGATCTGCGGCGAAAACGGTGCAGGAAAATCCACGTTGATGAAGGTGCTCTCCGGGGTTTACCCCTACGGCAGCTACGACGGGGACATCGTGTACCAGGCGGAAGTCCAGCAGTTCAAGGACATCCGGGCCAGCGAACATGCGGGAATCGTGATCATCCACCAGGAACTGGCACTGATCCCCGAGCTGTCCATCATGGAAAACATCTTCCTCGGCAACGAACCCGTCCGTCGTGGCATCATCGACTGGGCCGAGGCACGCAAGCGGTCAATCGAACTGCTCGCACGGGTCGGTTTGCGCGAGGACCCGGATACCCCTATCAAGGAAATCGGCGTCGGCAAGCAGCAATTGGTGGAAATCGCCAAGGCCCTGAACAAGTCCGTCAAGCTGCTCATCCTCGACGAGCCCACAGCGGCCCTCAACGAATCGGACTCCCAGCACTTGCTGGACCTGATCCTTGGCCTCAAGGGCCGGGGTATCACGTCCATCATCATTTCGCACAAGCTCAATGAGATCGAGCAGATCGCTGACGAGATCACCATCATCCGGGATGGCAAGTCCATCGAGACGCTCAACGTCGTGGAAGACGGCGTCGACGAGGACCGAATCATCAAGGGAATGGTCGGGCGGACGCTCGAGTCCCGTTTCCCCGACCACACACCGAAGATCGGCGAGGTGTTCTTCGAGGTCAAGGACTGGAACGTCGGGCATCCCCAGATCCAGGACCGCCTGGTCTGCAAGAACTCCAGCTTCCATGTACGCCGCGGTGAAATCGTCGGATTTGCGGGCCTCATGGGCGCCGGCCGCACCGAGCTTGCCCGCTCCGTCTTCGGCCACTCCTACGGCCGGTTCATCTCGGGGCAGGTGTACAAGGACGGAAAGCCGATCACCATGCGCAGCGTCCGCCAGGCGATCGACGCCGGTCTCGGCTACGTCACCGAGGACCGCAAGAGCCTGGGCCTGAATCTCCTGGATGACATCAAGACAACCACGGTGTCTGCCAACTTGAAGAAGGTCAGCCGGGGAATCGTTGTGGACACCAACAAGGAGTTCATGGTGGCCGAGCAATACCGGAAGTCGCTGCGCACCAAGACGCCGTCGGTCGAGGAAGGCGTATCGAAGCTCTCCGGCGGAAACCAGCAGAAGGTGGTTCTCGCCAAATGGATGTTCACCGATCCGGACCTTCTCATCCTGGATGAACCCACCCGCGGAATCGACGTCGGTGCCAAGTACGAGATCTACGGAATCATCCAGGAGCTCGCCAACCAAGGGAAAGGCGTGATTGTGATTTCCTCCGAGCTTCCCGAGCTGCTGGGCCTTTCCGACCGTATCTACACCATCTTCGAGGGTTCCATCACTGGCGTACTCAATAAGGACGAAGCCAGCCAGGAAAGCCTCATGAAGCTCATGACATCCAGCCGCAAAGCTGCCTGACCCCGGTCATCTCCAGAACCACACGGACACAAGGACCCAAAACAATGAACGCGCTCAAGAAGCTATTCGGTGGCAACACCCGCCAATTCGGCATGATCTTCGCCCTGGTTGCACTCGTCATCTTCTTCCAGATCTTCACCTCGGGCCGCACCCTCACCCCGGGCAACGTCATCAACCTCTTCAACGGCAACTCGTACATCCTGATCCTGGCCATTGGCATGGTCCTGGTCATCATCGCCGGCCACATCGACCTTTCGGTAGGTTCGGTAGCGGCCTTCGTCGGTATCTCGGTGGCCTTGGCCATCAGGGACTGGCACTTGCCCTGGTACGTAGCAGTCCTATTCGGGCTCCTGCTCGGCGCCCTGATCGGAGCCTGGCAAGGATTCTGGACGGCATACGTCGGTATTCCGGCCTTCATCGTGACCCTTGCGGGCATGCTGCTGTTCCGCGGTTTCAACCAGTTCGTCGGCAAGTCCAACACCGTTCCGGTCCCGGAAGACTTCCAGTACCTGGGCTCCGGGTACCTGCCCGAGATAGGGCCGAAAACCGGGTATAACAACCTGACAATCCTGCTGGGCCTTATCGCCGTCGCGTTCGTGATTTTCAGTGCGATTCGTTCCCGCCGCACCGCCCAGGCGTTGGGCGCCGAAGTACAAGAAGGCTGGGTGTTGGTCACCAAGCTTGTGCTTATCAATGCAGCCATCCTCTACGCCACCTACCTGTTCGCGACTGGCCGCCCCGGCACCTCGTTCCCCATCCCGGGCCTGATCCTGGCCGTACTGGTCCTGATCTACGGGTTCATTTCCGCTAAGACGGTCATCGGCCGCCACATCTACGCAGTCGGCGGCAACCGCCACGCGGCTGAGCTCTCCGGAGTTCAGTCCAAGAAGGTCAATTTCATGGTCATGATGAACATGTCCATCCTTGCCGGTCTCGCCGGCATGATCTTCGTGGGCCGCTCCACCGCATCGGGTCCGTTCGACGGCGTCGGCTGGGAACTGGATGCGATCGCTGCAGTATTCATCGGTGGCGCAGCGGTCACCGGCGGCGTGGGCACCGTGATCGGCTCGATCGTTGGTGGCCTCGTCATGGCTGTCCTCAACAACGGCCTCCAACTGCTCGGCGTTGGCGCGGACCTCACCCAGATCATCAAGGGCCTCGTGCTGCTGGCAGCTGTTGCCTTCGACGTCTACAACAAGACGCAGGGCAAGAAATCGATCATCGGAATGATGATGAAGAATTTCGGCCGGAGCAGCGAAAACGCCCCGGACGAGACAACCACAACCAAGGAAGTCATCTCCAAGGAAGCCTGACCGGCTTCAAGACAACTTGTTCCATCCACAACAAAGAAAGCGAACCAAGATATGCGAATGTTTGGTAAAGCAGGAAAGGCAGCAGCAGTAGCTGCGATCGCGGCTCTGGCGCTGACGGCCTGCGGCCGTACGGACAGCGGCAGCACCGGTGGTTCATCCAGCGGCAGCGAGGCATTCCCCAAGGGTTCCTCGATCGGCGTCGCGCTCCCCCAGAAGACCAGTGAGAACTGGGTCCTGGCGGAGAAGCTCTTCAACGACGGGCTCACGAGCGCAGGTTTCAAGCCGGATGTGCAGTTCGCCAACGGTGGCGTTTCGGAGCAGCAGAACCAGATCAGCGCGATGATCACCAAGGGCGACAAACTCATCATCGTGGGTGCCATTGACGGCGCGCAGCTGGGCACGCAGCTCAAGCAGGCCAAGGACGCCGGCGCTACGGTCATTGCATACGACCGCCTGCTCCTGAACACCTCCAACGTCGACTACTACGTGGCCTACGACAACTTCAAGGTCGGCGTGCTGCAGGGCCAGGCCCTGCTGGACGGACTCAAGGCCAAGAAGCCGAGCGGCCCGTATAACATTGAGCTGTTTGCCGGTTCGCCCGATGACGCCAACGCGAAGGTCTTCTTCGACGGCGCCATGAGCATCCTGCAGCCGAAGATCGATGACGGAACCCTTAAGGTGGTTTCCGGCCAGAAGTCCTTCGAGCAGGCCGTCACCCAGGGCTGGAAGGCAGAGAACGCCCAGAAGCGCATGGATACCCTGCTCGCAGGTACCTACACCAGCGCTTCGCTGGACGGCGTGCTGTCCCCGAACGACACCCTGGCCCGCGCCATCCTGACCTCGGTCAAGGCGGCCGGCAAGCCGCTTCCGGTCGTGACCGGCCAGGACTCCGAAGTTGAGTCGGTCAAGTCCATCCTTGCCGGTGAGCAGTACTCCACCATCAACAAGGACACCCGCAAGCTCGTTGAGCACGCCATCACCATGGTCCAGGACGTCCAGTCCGGCAAGACCCCGGAAATCAACGACACCAAGTCCTACAACAACGGCGTCAAGACCGTGCCGGCATACCTGCTGCCTCCGGTCATCGTGACCCTCGCCAACGTGAAGACGGCCTACGTGGACGATCCGATCCTCGGACCGATCACCAAGTAGCAGTTCTCATCTAGGCACCAACGACGGCGGCCATCCCCACTCGAGGGGGTGGCCGCCGTCGCTGTGTCCGGCTCCATCCGCCGTCGCGCAACTCTTCACAGGCCCCGCATAGCTTCAGCAGCACAGTCGCACAGCCGCGGTGAGCACTGTTAGGTGAGCAGGCGCGCCGCTGGGGCGGGCCAGGTCCCGAAGGAGAATCGTGAGCGTCCTCGCCCGGAGTGTAGGCAATGCCTTCCGCAACAAGATAAGAACCGCGGCTGTAGTGGCAGTGCTGGCCGTCGCGATCGGGCTGGCGCTGGCCATGCTCGTGGCCAACCAAGCCGTTGGCGGCAAAGTCCAGGAGCTCAATGCCTCCGTGGGCACCGTCCTGACCGTGAACCCCGCCGGGGCACAGGGTTTCGACGGCGGCGGCGAGCCGCTCACTACCGCCCAGACCGCGACGGCGGCAGCCGTACCGAACGTTGTGTCCGTAGTGGGCACCAAGGCGCTGCGCCTGGAAACCGCAACGGCGGCCTCCACCTCAACCACCGGGACCGCGACGCAACAAGCCGGACCGGGTGGCGGTCCCGGCGGCGGCACGAGCGTCACCACGAACCTTCAGGCAGCAATCGACGCCGGCACGCTCGGCAACCGCAACAACACTAGCGGCAGCACTAGCGGCAGCACTGGCGGCAGCACCGGCACGGGCAGCAGCGGAACCGCGCCGGCGTTTTCCCTGCCCATCACGGCTACCGGTATCGGCGCCGAGGTGGACACCGCCGGCAAGGCTTTGAACATCACCAGCGGTACGGGCCTGGGCGACTACACCGTGGCCAGCACCAAGGCCCTCGTCGGAACCACGCTCGCGACAAAGAACAATCTCAAGGCCGGCTCAACGTTCACCATCGCCGACAAGACCTTCACGGTGGCGGGCATCTTCGACGCCGGCACTACTTTCGGCAACAACGCCGTTTACACGACACTCGCCGAGGCCCAGGCACTCGCAGCAACACCGGGCGAGCTCTCCAGCATGGTGGTGACGGTCAACAGCATGGCGAACGTGGATGCCGCCAAAACGGCATTGCAGACTGCCCTGGGCTCGGGCAAGGCCGACGTGACACAGGGCCAGCGGAACCTCGAAACCGCCGTCAGTTCCCTGGACAGCGTCAAGAACATCTCACTCGTGGCCTTCATCGCAGCCCTTGGGACCGCCGGCCTGATCATTCTGCTCATCATGGTCATGCTGGTCCGCGAGCGCCGCCGTGAGATCGGAGTCCTGAAGGCCATCGGCGCCCGCAACCGGACCATCGGCTTGCAGTTCGTGCTCGAAGCCCTCGTCCTCGTGGCGCTCGGCAGCGTCGTTGGGGCTGCCATTGCCTCCTTCGCCAGCGGCGGTATCGCGTCGGCACTGATCAGTTCCAACAGCTCGACGGCGGCCACGAGCCAGCGCGGCCCCGGTGGCGGAGGTTTCGGCGGACCTGGTGGAAACCCGTTCGGCGGAGCCTCCCAACTGCTCACCTCGGTCACGGCGAGCGCCTCCCCCGGCGTCATTGCCGCCGGCGTTGCCGCGGTCTTCGGCGTCGCCGTCGTGGGCGCCCTGGTACCAGCGCTGCTCACAGCCCGCATCCGCCCCATCGAAGTCCTCCGAGGAGAATAGCCATGATTGAAGTCAAAGACCTTGTCCGCCAATTCAAGTCCGGCGACCGCACCATCAAGCCCGTCAACGGCGTGAGCTTCGAGCTCGAAAAAGGCACCCTCGCCTCGATCGTGGGGAAGAGCGGCAGCGGAAAGAGCACCTTGCTCTCCCTGCTCGGCGCCCTGGACAAGCCCACCAGCGGGGACGTCGTAGTGGATGGGGTCAGCCTGGCCGGCCTTCCAGCGGGCAAACTCACCGAATACCGGCGCCGGGACATCGGCTTCGTGTTCCAGCAGTTCAACCTCATCCCCAACCTGTCGGCGGTGGACAACGTGATGCTCCCCATGGAATTCGCCGGAATGCGGAAGGCTGCCCGCTTGGAGCGGGCCAGGTCCCTCCTCGAACAGGTGCAGCTGGATCCGGAGAAACAGACCCGTCGCATCAACAAGCTCTCGGGCGGCGAGCAACAGCGGGTTGCCATTGCCCGGGCGCTGGCCAATGAGCCCAAGCTCATCCTGGCCGACGAGCCCACCGGCAACCTGGACGAGCAGACCGGTGAACACATCATCGAGCTGCTCAGCTCCTTGAGCCGGGACCACAACACCACCATTCTGGTGGTGACGCACGACCGCAGCCTGGCTCAGAAGACCGAGCGGCGCTTCAGGTTGCAGCAGGGCAAACTGAGCGAGGAAACGGCGCGTCCGCGGGTAGCTGCCGGGACCTGACCACGTTTCTCAATTTGACGGAAGGGCTAGGAATCGTATGGTTCCTAGCCCTTTGTCCGGCTTGCGTGGGTGGGCCCACGCGCCCGAGGGCCCCGAGGGATTCCGCGCTCTACGCGGCATCCTTTGGGAGGGCGTGGGTGGGCCCACGCGCCCGAGGGCCCCGAGGGATTCCGCGCTCTACGCGGCATCCTTTGGGAGGGCGTGGGTGGGCCCACACGCCCGAGGGCCCCGAGGGATTCCGCGCTCTACGCGGCATCCTTCGGGAGGGCGTGGGTGGGCCCACACGCCCGAGGGCCCCGAGGGATTCCGCGCTCTACGCGGCATCCTTCGGGAGGGCGTGGGGACTATTCGGCCAGGGCTTTGCGGATCCACATCGCGAGGGCCTCGACAAGCAGCACCATGGCGATCACAAGGAGGGCCATGGTGAAGACCACGTTGTAGCGACTGAGCTGCGCGGCTTCGAACATCACTTGGCCCAGGCCGCCCGCTCCGACTACGGCCAGCACCGTGGCTGCGCGGATGTTCCCGTCCAAGGCATAGAAGATGTGGCCTGCAAATGCTGGCGCGGCTTGTGGGAACGTCGCCGACGCATAGGTCTGCGGCCGGGAGGCACCCGCGGCGCGCAGCGCGCGCTCGGGCCCGGGGTCGACTTCTTCGATCGAGTCCGCCAGGAGCTTGCCGAGCAGGCCCACTGTGCCGATGCCCAGGGCAAGCGCCGCAGCAGCCCCGCCGAGACCGGTAACAAGGATCAGCACAATCGCCAGGATGAGTTCCGGGATGCCGCGGACCACGAGCAGCACGAGCCTGGCCCCGCGCCGGATCCCCTCCCCCGGGGCCACATTGTGCGCCGCGTAGGACCCGATCAGGACGGACAGAAAGACGCCGATGAAGGTTCCGGCAAACGCGATCGCAAGGGTCTGCCCGAGCATCTCAAGAATCTGCGGCCACGTGTATTCGCCTATCGAGAGTGGGAAGAAGGACGCGAGGCGCTGTGGAAGCACCGTCCAGACCGTGAGGAAGTCGCTCCATATGGGAGCCGCGACGACGACGGCGGCGCAAATCACCGCGGCGACTGTCCAGCCGAGCGCGGGGCCGGTCCACCGCCGTTGTTCGCGTGTCGCTCCGCCGCGCAGGACCATCCGGCGGATGGTCGAAGAAAGGACCTCCATTGCGACACACAGCAGGAAAATGATGAGCGCGACGGCCATGGCCCGCTGGTAGTACAGGCGCTGGATACTCGCGGAGAGTTCATAGCCAAGGCCGGGCATGCCCACATAGCCGAGGATTGCAGAAGCGCGCAGGTTAATGTCCTGGCGGTGCAGCACGGTTGCGACCCACGAGGGTGCAACCTGGGGCAGGACGCCTGAGACGAATTCCTGGGCCTTCGTTCCACCGGCGGCCCGAATGGCCAAGCGAGGGCCTTCATCGATCTGTTCGATCGCATCGGCGAAGAGCTTACCGACCATTCCGACGGAGTGCAGGCCGAGTGCAAGGATGCCGGGGAGCGAGCCAAGGCTAAACATCGTGGCCAGGATGATGATGAGGATGAGCTCGGGGAAGGCACGCGCGAGCACTGTGATGCTGCGGCCCAGCCAGCGAAAGGCGGGGTGTGGGCTGGTGTTGCGTGCGGCCCAGTAAGCGACTGGCACAGAAAGCACGGCTGAGAGTAGCGTGCCGCAAATGACGATTGACAGGGTCAGGACGGTCAACCACACGAGTTCTTCTGGCCTTGAGAAGTCCAGCGGGACCATCCGGGCGAAGAATCGTTCCGCGGCGGGGATCGTCCGTGAAAGGCGCGTACCGCTGAAGTCGAGGAGCTGGAACGAACCCAACGCGGCAAGCACGAGGGCAGCGAGGATGACCGTCATGGAGAGACGGGTCCAGTAGCGGGGGGACCAGTGGCGGCGCGTCCGCGTATTCCGGCTAGGAGCGGGACTCGGCGACGCCGGACCCTGGGAATCCGGAACATGGGGCCTTGGTCCCTGCGGGGTGAGCGTCCCGGTCATCCGGCCACAGCCTCGGCTTCGGCTTCGATCTCGGCCTCGGCTGGCGCCACCCGACTGTAGATGCGCATGACCTCGTCCCGTCCTAGGCCGACAGTTGGCGTGTCCAGGACCACTGCGCCCCGGCGGAGGCCGACCACGCGGTCGCCCCAAGAAAGGGCAAGGTCAACTTGATGAAGACTGCACACCACTGTGAGAGCGTTCTCGCGGCCTATTTCACGGATGAGCTCCATGACCTGCTTGGAGGACTCGGGATCCAAAGAGGCAACCGGCTCGTCCGCGAGGAGGATCTTTGGTTCCTGCATCAACGCCCGGGCCACCGCCACGCGCTGTTGCTGACCGCCCGAGAGGGTGTCTGCCCTCTGGTGCTCAAGACCCAGGAGGCCAACCCGCTCAAGGTGCCTCGCCGCCGTCGTGCGCAAAGCCTTGGGGTAGGACCACGTGCCGAGCCGAGGGCCAGTGAGGCGCGCAAGCGCACCAGTCAGGACGTTCTCCAGGACCGACAGGGAACCGACGAGTTCGAACTGTTGGAAGACAACGGCGATCTGCGAGCGCAGGGCTCGCAACTCACGCCCGCGTAAGTCGGGAACGTCTTTGCCCAGCACACGGATGCTGCCGGCGGTAGGCCGCTCCAGCTGGCCGATGTGCCGCAGCAGGGTCGACTTGCCGGAACCGGACAGGCCGAGGAGGACGAGGACTTCGCCCTCCTCGACAGTCAGGCTCACGCCGTCGAGGGCTCTTTTGGCCCCGAACTCCTTGACGAGGCCATCAATCTCAATGACGGCGTGATTGTTCGTCATGCCCTAGATGCCTGCGCAGGTCTTGACGTCCGGAAGCTTCTTGCAAAGGTCGCGGAGGCCGTCGTAGTACTTGTCGTCCACCGGCTTGTTGCCTTCACCGAAGAACTTGTCGAACGCGGGAGTGGTAGTGATGCCGGAGGCTTTGATGTCTGCCGTGGTGACAGTGGACATCTTGTCCTTAAGTACCTTCTTGACGTCGTCCGGAAGGGTGTCGGCGATTGCGAACGGCGGGCCGGGAACGAATTCGCGCTTGATGGTCTTCAGGTCCGAGGCCTTGAACAGGCCAGCTGCCGGTCCAGTCGCGGTGACGGTGATGTCCTGGGCGAAGCCAACCTCGCACTCGGTCCCCTGGGCAACCTTCTGCGCGGAGACGTCATGCTTGCCCGCCATGACGGGCGTGTAGTCACCCTTGTTTACCCCGGCCTTGTTGAGCATGTACTGCGGAAACAGGTAGCCCGAGGTGGAGTTCTCGTTCACGAAGCAAACCTTCTTGCCCTTGAACCCGGCCACATCGGTGACCGAGGAATTCGCGGGGACGATTGCGTCGGAGTAGTAGCCCGGCTCGTGGGTGCTTGCGTCGACGCTCGCGCCGACCGGAGTGAACTTGGCGCCTTTGGCCTTGGCCTGGAGGTAGGTGAAGCCGGAGAAGGACACGACGTCCACCTGGCCGGCGATCGATGCTTCGATGAGCGCGGCGTAGTTCGAGGACTGCTTGACCTCGACCTTCTTGCCGGAGATCTTGCCGACGTAGTCCGCGATCGGCTGCCACGTCGAAGTCGCGGCGCTTTCGTCCGGAACCATGCCAATGACCAGGGTGTTTGAGTCTTTGGCGAAGGTGCCCGCGCCCGAAGACGGGACCGAGGCCCCTGCGGAGCCACATGCAGTCATGGCGACGGCGGCCACGGAAGCCAGCGCTGCAAGCTGGATGGCGCGGCTGGAGGAACGGAGGAATTTCACGGTGTGCCTTTCATTGAGGACGAACGGATGGTTCTCAGAGGGCAACGCCGGACATCCCCGACGCAGGTGGCAGCGTTCCAGTGTTCACGGAGGCGGAAGCGGGCGCATGCGCCGCCTTGGCGCCCGCCACTTCGCAGGCCACAAGCCCTACTGACTTGAGTGACCGCTTGAGCGTACAAGTTGAAAATTACGAAAATTCCGGAATTTGCGGCGAACCAGTGAACCTCAAATGAATCTTGTCGGCCAAGAAGGACAACAGCTGTTAACTTATGTAGACAAGTTGGCTTCATGAGCAGGGATGCTCCCGCGGAGTCTGCCCCTCATGACTTTGAACCATGCCGTATAACGCACACGGTGAAATGAGAGGATAGGGCGCATGAGTCTGCATATCGCCAAGCCGTGGTTGTTCAGCCAGCCGAACCAGGATCCCCGCGCAGCCACCGGCAAGCCTCTGAACTGGGGCATTATCGCCACAGGAGGGATCGCCAAAACCGTGAGCGGCGACCTTGCCCAGCTCGAGGACGCAAACCTCTACGCAGTGAGTTCGCGGCGCCAGGGATCGGCGGACGCCTTTGCTGCCGCGCATGGGGTCACGAAGTCCTACGGCGACGACGGCGGTGTGCCCGGCTACCAGCGGCTGCTCGCCGATGACGCCGTCGACGTCGTCTACGTGGCCACCCCGCACGCCCAGCACTTCGAGATCGTCAAAGATGCCCTCAACGCCGGGAAGCACGTCTTGTGCGAGAAATCCTTGACCATCAACGGCCGTGAAGCGGCAGAGCTCGTCGCTTTGGCCCGGGAACGGAAATTGTTCCTCATGGAAGCCGTGTGGAGTCGGTTCCTGCCCAGCATGCAGAGGGCGTTCGCCATTGCCGCGTCCGGCGAGCTGGGCGACATCAAGTGGGTCAGCGCCGACCTTGGATTCCCTGCCCCCTACGATCCTTCCGCCCGCATCTGGGCTCCGGCGGACGGCGGCGGAGCCCTGCTGGACCTCACGGTGTACGCGCTGCTCTGGCCTTTGGGCACCCTCGGTTTCCCGCAGTCAGTCAGCGCAGTGGGCGCTTTGACGGACGACGGCGTCGACTCCCAGAATGCGCTCACCCTGGCTTACGACGGCGGTGCCATCGCCCAGCTGACCTCTTCGTTGCTGGCCCATGGGCCTCGCTCGGCGTCCGTTGCGGGCTCCAAGGGCTTCCTCCAGACCCAGGGGTCCATCAACAATCCGCGCGAGCTTCTGATTCGAACCGGCTGGGACGAACCGCGGATCGAACGCTTTGACGCGGTCGGGATCGGCTACACCTACGAGCTGCGTGAGGTGACCCGCTGTGTCCAGCAAGGACTGACCGAAAGTCCGGTGATGCCCTTGGACGATTCATTGAACACGATGCGCCTCTTCGACGGGGTGCGGTCCCAGCTCGGAGTCCGGTACGCGAACGACGCCCGCTGAACTGAATGACAAATCCGCCCTCCAACGTCTGGACTAGTTAACTAGTGAGGCCTACGATGGGAGCGATCGCCTATCGAAGCTGACGCTGGGGGGTGTCGAGATGGAAGCAGAGCGAAGCAAGCCGCGCCTTCTTCATGTTCTCCGCTCCGTCCTGCTCGCTGGCGCCGGTGCTGTTGTTTGGATAGCCCTCTCCTCCACGTCAGCCAACGCGGATTCCGGGAACACCAACACCCACACCCTTGTGGGCGGAGCGGACTCCGCAGTGTCAAACGTCGTACACAACGCCGCAAAGGGGCTTCCCGGAAACCCCGGCAATGCCGTTGCGGCAGTTGTCGCATCCGTCCCGGCGCCGGCCGGAGTATCCGTTCCAGTCCCCGAGGCCCAGCTACCAGCGGCCCAAGTGCCGCCCGCGGTAGTGCGCGAACTTCCCCAGCTGACCGGAAGCGCCGACCAACTTCTGGCCAACACGCCCGTGGTCAGCGCAGTCCTCCCTGAGGGGAGCGTTGGTGCCGTGACTGCAAGCGTTGTCTCGCCTGCAGCGAGCGCGGTTGACGGGGTTGGGTCAGGTGTCGGTTCCTTGATCGGCGGCCTTCCGGTCACCGTCCAAGAGATAGCTGTCCCTTCCATCCACGTCCCCGATGTCACCGGAATAGTTGAAGCCCTTGCAGCGCAGCCCGCTGTAAGTGAGCCCGCTGCCGGAGTCCCTTCAACGGTGGCTCAGGATGTCGCGGCTCCGCTGCTCAGCCTCGCTGGCTACAGTGGCCTGCCGGGCCTGAATGGGACTCCTTCGAAGGCGGCAGTCCGTGCTACTAGCGGTTCCAACGATTCTTCCGCGTCCCCGTCCGACGGCACCTTCCCGCCAGGTACACCAGGCGGCAGCGACACCGTCAGTGGATCTGCGTTCCTGTCCAGCAATCCTTCGGGGGCTGCCGCTGCCTGGCTCCAAGGCACGAACCTTTCTTACCCGTCGACTGGGACCCTCGTGTCCACAGCTGCTGCCGGCAGAGTTCCGGCTCCGGTGTCCTTTGACCCGGGTTCTTCTCCTGACTAGTTCCGAGCCCCGCCGCTTTCCCGGAAGTTCATTCCGTGCCGCGGCAAACGGCCGATCCGGGCGCTCCTATGCGCCTTTTGGAACTACTCGTTCAGGAGAACAACATAATGCACAGCATGATTCGCAAGGGGCTGCTTGGCACCCTCTTTGCCGGTGGGTTGATAGCCCTCGGCGCAACTGCCGCGAACGCGGCAGACACTACTACCAGTGCGCTAGGCAACGCCTCGGGCACTCAAGTCGTTGCACCGGCGTCGGTTCCGGTGAACCTCGGGTCGACGTCGCTCTCAATACTTGGAAATTCGGGCGCCGCGACCACCACCCCTGCACTCGCCCCGGTTCCGGCCCCGGCGATCAATTCCGGCGGAGCAGCCGTCCCGTCCGGAACCCAGGTGGTGGCTCCGATATCGGTCCCTGTTAATATCGGAGCCACCTCACTGGCAGTTCTGAGCAATTCCGGCCCTGGAACAGCCTCTGGCACCCAGGCGACGGCTCCCGTCAACGCGACTGTCACCGCGGGTGATACCTCGGTCAATGTCCTCAGCACGACGCCAACCGGAACCGCACCGGCAGGCGGCACCACCGGAGGCACCGGCGTCACCGCGCCCGTAACCGCACCGGTCACCGTCGGTGATACCTCGGTCAACCTCCTTGGCACGACGCCGACAGGATCCACCGGAGGCACCGGCGTCACCGCGCCCGTAACCGCACCGGTCACCGTCGGTGACACCTCGGTCAACGTCCTTGGCACGACACCGACAGGATCCACCGGAGGCACCGGCGTCACCGCGCCGGTAACCGCACCTGTCACCGTCGGTGATACCTCGGTCAACCTGCTCGGCACCACACCGACAGGTACCGGCATCCTCTCGGGTGCGGGACTCACCGCGCCCCTGAACCTGCTTGGCGCGACGCCGACAGGATCCACCGGAGGCACCGGCGTCACCGCCCCGGTAACCGCTCCTGTCACCGTCGGTGACACCTCGGTCAACGTCCTCGGCACGACACCGACAGGTACCGGCATCCTCTCGGGGACTGGACTCATCGCGCCCCTGAACCTGCTCGGCACGACACCGACAGGATCCACCGGAGGCACCGGCGTCACCGCGCCGGTAACCGCACCTGTCACCGTCGGTGACACCTCGGTCAACCTGCTCGGCACGACGCCTGCAGGCGCCAGCATCCTCTCGGGGACTGGACTCATCTCAGGCTTGGGTCTTCCGCTGACGATCGGCACCGCGTCGGTAGGTTTGGGTCTGCCTTCTGGCGTCACGAACCCGCCGACAGTCACCCCGCCTGTCGTGAACCAGCCCGTCGTGAACCCGCCGGTCGGTTCCCAGGGCTTCGTCGATCCGGCTGCAGCCGTTCCTTCGGTTGAGACGCCGTTGGCAATCGCATCCGGAACTGCAGCACAAGCCAATGCAGCGGTTGCTGTTGGGGCTGGAACGGCCGTTCTTGCAAGCACTGGCCTCAATGGCCTGTGGTTGCTGTTCGCGGCAGCGTTGCTATTGCTTGGGCTCATCGTGATGGTGGTTAGCCGGAAGATCCGGGCAACAATTCCCGCATAATCACTGGCTCGGGCTTCTCCACCGCATTGGATGTAGCCCGCTCCCGGCTCCTCCGCAGGGCAAACAGCCCCGCGGAGGAGCTCATGCGTGGAACCACGGGGAGATCCCACCATGCGGTGCGTTACGCCGTCGTGCTATGGATCCGAACCGTCGCCGGGGCGTAGACCGGGGGAAACAGCTCGGAGGCATCGCGCCGCCGGTAGTCTCGTTCGCCGTAGGCTTCCACCATCTGTCCAAAAAGACGCTGACCCTCAGCGCGCAGTTCATCCAGTTCGACGCCTGGGAGGCAGCCGCCAACAACTACTGGGCGGCCTGCAACATACGTATCGGTGATGTTGCGTGCCGAACCGTTGAGGATCAGCGTGCGCAACGGATCTTCCACGACTCCATCACGGAAGTCCCCCAGAGAGGCGACCATGATGTCCGCTTGGGCGCCTGGACACAGGCGTCCCAGGTCGTCGCGGCCCAATGCCTTGGCACCACCCAGGGTGGCAGCGTCGAAGAACGCCGACACCGTGCCGGCGTCCCGCCGACCCTCCGCGATGCGCGCCAGGTGCGTGCCGATATCGATGCCCTTGATCAGGTCCGGCGGGAACGAATCGGTTCCCAGGCACATGTTGACCCCGGCAGCCGCGAAAGCATCAAAGGACCTAAGCATGCCTGAGTAATGGAACGACGTCAGTGGGCAGTGGATGATGCTGACGTCATGCCGGGCCAGAACATCCAACGGCCCGCCTTCTGCCCTGGAGGAGGGGTCGGTGCCATCGATGACAACCCCATGCGGGATGAGGAGCCGCGTGTCCAGCAGGCCGGAATCCGCAAGCTGTTCCAGGACGGTGCGCCCGGTGAGCTTGACGAGGAACCCGTCTTCATTCGCCCCCTGGAGGCAATGGAGGCGGACCAATGCGTTGCGTTCGGTGGCCAGCTCAGCAGTCCGGCGCATCAGTTCGTCCGAAAGCGTCTCGATGCGGCACGGCAGCAGGACACCGGTAAGCAACGGATGTCCTAGCTCGTCGGCGTAGTCGAGGAACCGCGCGGCGTCAGCGAATCCTTTACGTCCTTCTTCCTCGTCGAAGAGGATCACGCGCTGGCCGTCGTCGTCGGTGACATTGATCCCGGAGCGGTACGCGGGGCCCAGGAAGCCGCGCAGTCCGAGCTCGATGCTGGACTGTGCCATTCCTTTGAGTTCTTCGAAGGATTCAGCCCATGAGCTGTGGATCTCCGAGGCGATCGGCATATAGGTGGTCACGCCGTGCAAG
Organism: Arthrobacter sp. FW306-2-2C-D06B; assembly: GCF_021789175.1. Classification (NCBI taxonomy): domain Bacteria; kingdom Bacillati; phylum Actinomycetota; class Actinomycetes; order Micrococcales; family Micrococcaceae; genus Arthrobacter; species Arthrobacter sp. FW306-2-2C-D06B. The sequence goes on along the minus strand of NZ_CP084560.1, from coordinate 1,207,840 downwards.
GCCAGCTGCGCCAGGGCGAACCTGCGCACGCTCTGGCGCTGCGCCGCAGTGAACACATCGCGGCGGCGGTTGTGGAAGTAGTCTTCGGACCATTGCAAGCCCGGGGCGGTCTCGTCTGTGGGCCAGGAGTCGAAGATCATGTGATCAATGTCCGTCAGGGCATCGAGATCGATGAGGCCAGGTGCGATGAGGCTCTGTCCAAAGTCCCGGTGTTCGTCCACAGGCCCTGTGTAGTCGGTACCGACATAGACGATCTCGTCCTCCCGCATCACGACGTGCCCATCCGTGTGCATCACGTGCCTGGTCCCGTCATAGCCAAGGACGTACCGGGCAGAAAGCTGAGTGATCATAAACCCTCCAAATTTGGTATCCCAGGTCGAATAGCCGCAGATCAAGTTCGAAGTTGGCCGAGCGTACGGGCGCCTTCAGTTACAGGATCGCGAGCGGCTTTTGTGACATGTCTTGCATTGCGATGTGATCCACCTTACCATCTTTGGTATACCAAACGGCTTGGACGGCTTCGTCCTTCGCCTCTGCAGCACACGAAGGGTGCACAACAATGAAGAACCAATCCACAACCACTCCGGAGGTGGATACGCCCGTAGTCAATGTCGATCACGGACCGGCCCGCCTCTTCACCCCGACCGCACGGCAATGGGGATCGATGATCCTGCTGTCCACTGCCGTCTGTGCCGTCGCCATCCTGGCCGGAACGCACAAGATTCCCCTGGGAAACGCCGCTATCGTGCTCATGCCTGTCTTGTGGGCGGTGCTGATGGGCGCCATCATCGGCGTCCAGAAGGTGCGCCCCATGTCCGGCCAAAGCCGCGCCGTGGCTTCGGTATTGCTCAACGTCAGCATCGTGATGTTCCTGGGGGCCCTCGGCACCCAAGTGGGACCTTCTTTCGCCAAGCTGACCTCGCTCGGCCCGGCCATCCTGCTCCAGGAAGTAGGCCACATCTTCGGAACGGTCATCATCGCCCTGCCGGTCGGCGTCGCGCTGGGCATGGGCCGCACGGCGATCGGTGCCACCTGGGCAATCGACCGCGAATCCTACTTGGCCTACGCATTGCAACGCTTTGGCGTGAAATCCCCGGTCTACCGCGGCGTGTTCTCCGTGTGGCTCCTGGGCAGCGTCTTCGGCGCAGTCTTCATCTCCCTGCTGGCCGGACTGCTCGGCGGGATGGGCATCTTCGACCCCCTTGCACTGGCGCTGGGCCTGGGCCTCGGTTCGGGATCCATGATGCTTGGCGGCGTTGCGGCCCTGTCCATCCTTTATCCGGGCCAGGCACCGGAGATCATGGCGCTGGCTGCCCTGTCGAACCTGGTGACGAACCTTGTGGGTTTCTACGCCGGGGCGTTCCTTTCGTTGCCGATGTCCTTGCGGCTCTACAAGTTCTGGGCGCGCCTCTTCCGCCGCGATGACGAGGGCAAGCGTCTTGACCGCCATGGGAACGCCGTTGCCGCGAAGCTGCGCCGGCCAAAGGCCCGGAACAAGGTGGACGTTTCGGCTGTGCTCCAGGACCCCGAGGTGCGCACGAAGCCGTCTACGTGGATCATCGCTTTCGTTGCAAGCATCGCCGTGGGCGTGGTCCTCAACGCCTTGGGCACCAAGTCGATCAGCATCAACGACGTCATTGGCGTGGTGATCCTTGGCCTCCTTACGGCGCTGGCTTTCTTACTGGCCAAGTACGTGCCCGCCGTGCCGTCGAGCGTATGGGTCCTTGCACTCGCCACTTTGGCGACAGCCCCCATCCTGCCTATCAGTGGCATGATCGTCTCCTTCACCCACCACCTCGACCCGCTCTACGTGGGCCTTGGCTCGATCGCCTTGCTCGGCATGAACGTGGGGCGCGACATCAACGCTCTGAAGACCCTGAACTGGCGCACGGTGATTGTGGCGACAATCACGTTCTCCGCAAGTTTCATAGCAGCTGCGGCACTTGCGCAATTCGTCATCCATGTCTGAGCTGTGGCACTGAACAACTGACGCCGAACAACTGACGCCGAACAAGGGCGGTGGATTGGACTCTTTCGTTCATTCCACCGCCCTCTCGTGTCTCTGCTCCCGCCCTCGACGGCGCATCCAGGTGATGTTCGACGCATCGCGGTTCCTTCACGCCGCGGAGCTGCGCGACATACCGCGTCAGGTGAACGGCGGAAGGACACCGGACCACCTGTGGCTTGCTAAGATCTAAAGGCTCAACCCGGCCACCGGGAGAGCCCCCCATCAACTGGTCCGGAACGGACGTGCCCCCACGCGCCCGATACCGGCCCCTGCCTGACCCCAGGAGACCCCTGCTCTCATGACCGCATTGGCCGAACCGGACTTTTTCGAGATACACGACGAGGATTACCGCAGCGAACTGGACTCGCGGTACGAGGAAGGTTTCGGGCGCGGCCCCGAGCTCGAGGACGACTACGGCAGCGGCTACGACGAACTCGACAAGCTCTTCGATGGTCTGTTCGACGACGAGGATGACCTGGACGCACCGGCCAAGGCCGAAAAGAAGGTTCCGGCCCGGAAAGACGCTCCGAAGGCCGCCGTCATTAAGACGGCCGCGCCGAAGAAGGCTGCCCCAATTTCGATGCCCAAGGCCAGCCCGGTCGTTACCCGCAGGGTGGTGCATGAGGCCGCTCTGACCGCCGAACCGGTCGCCGCCGTCGAAGCTCGCCTCGTCGAAGAGACACCGACGGTAACCGTCGTCGAGCCGGCCGCGGTCGAACCTCCCGTCGTCGAACCGGCGAGCGCCGCAGCGGGTGCCGCCGAAGAAGCCGTGACTCCCGCGATTCCGGGCAGCCCCTTCTTCGCCCCGCACATCGCACCGGTCAACGAGCATGTGGAGTTCCTCCGCAAGCTCCGCCCGGGCTTCGAGGTCCCCTACGTGGATCCGATGCACTCCGTGGAGGACTGCCGGATTGTCACCCTGTTTTCCAACACCAGCGAGGCCTCCTCGCGCGGCGTTGTCTGGGCCGGCGACGACGCTGCCGCCACCCGGCTACTGGGCCTGCAGTTCCAACTCGGCCTGCGCCCGGAATGGATGATGCCGTGGAACACCCACCCGTGGTTCACTCCCGGGGAGCCGAACGGAAAGCTGACTCCGGACCAAGTCGCGGCCGGCCTCAAGCCGCTCCTCGCTTTCCTCAAACTCGTTCCACGCGCCTCGGCGATCGTCGCCCACGGAACGGAAGCCAACCGCTTGGCGCAAATGCTCCTCAAGACCGACAACCAGCTGATCTGGCGCCGCGGCTTGAAGGTCTACAAGGCCCGTTCGCTACACGGGCGGGCCTTCGCCGGGTCCAAGGAACGCCAGACCGAATGGCTGATCGAAATGGGCCGCTCCTACGCGGACGCCATGGCCCGCGCGGGTCTCCAGGCCGGACGGCGCTAGGGCGCCTAGCGCCGCGACTTCCGGGCTGGCTTCCCGGCAAAGAGTTTCCGGTCCAGCGAAAGCGCCCCGGCACCGATAAAGGCAAACGCCAACGCCAACGCGATATACAGAATGAGCAGCTCCGCATTGATTCCAGGACTATTGCTCAACAAGGGCTTGCCTGATTCGGTGACAAACCAGATCCCTGCATACATGAGGGCGGCCAGGAAGCCAGCCACCCTGGTCAGGGCGCCGAGCACTAAAAGTGCGCCCAGCCCGGTTTCGCCCCAGATGACCAGCCAGGACATCAGCTCCGCTTTTTGAACACCCATCGCAGCGATGGTTGCCTCGAACGCAGGCTGTCCCGCGAGCAGCTTCTGGACTCCATGCAGCAGCAAAAGGCCGCCGAACACGATCCTCAGAAACGCGATGCCACGCGAGGACGAGATCTGCGAGGGAAGGAGGAATTTCACCCGGTCCAATCTTCCATGCCCGGCGCACAGTTCAAAACAGCCGCTCCGTCCACGCGGCCGTTCTGAATCAAGCCAACAGCGCCGGAATGTCCTTGACTCCCGCCAGGATGTGATCGTGCGGGTGTGCGGAGAGTTCCTCGCGTCCCAGTTTTCCGGTCAGGACACCGACCGCTGCCACCCCCGCGTTCTTGGCCGCCTTGAGGTCGTTTATGGTGTCGCCGGCAGCAAGCACTTCGCGGACGTCGATCACTCCCGTCAACTCCATGGCGCGATGGATCATATGGGGTGCCGGGCGGCCTGCAGCCACATCGTCAGAGCAGACAACGGCGTCAAGCAAGCCGCCGCCGTCGGGCGCTGTACCCGCGCCTGCAAGCGACCAGCCGAGCCGCGCAAGGAGCGGCTCCGCGACATCGCGGGAGAATCCCGTGGTCAGGGCAATCTTGACTCCCCGGCTGCGCAATTCGCGGAAGGCGTCCTCAACGCCGTCGAGCGCTACCGGCGGGTTCTGCCCATAAGAGTCAGCGAGAAGCTCCTTGAAGCGGAGAAAGGCTGCCCGGACGATGTCCGGCGTGGCAGTTCCACCGCCCTTGGTGATGAGCGCCGTGATGGCCTCCACTTTGTCGGCTCCCATCCATTCCTGGACGGCTTCGGGGGTGGTGCTTGCCCCGGTCTCCTCAACGCAGCGGGCCAACGCCAGGTAGACGTCCCCGTGTTCGTCAATGGTGGTTCCAGCCATGTCGCAGGCGACGAGCTTGATCATGTGTTCCCTTGGTCTATTCGGCGTGGACGCGCACCAAGGCGGCGCGGCGTTCCGCGGTGTTGTCGATGGTGAAGTTCGTGAGTGCCGGCAAATACCGGTCCTCTGAGTATTCGATGGCAGTGCCGTCGGCCGAGCTGGTGACGCGGCGTTCCCGCAAAAGGGGAATCCCTTCCGCTTGTTCGAGCAGTTCCGCATCTTCCTCTCCCGCGGCCACTGCGTCGATGGTGTGACGGGCACTGTAGAGGTCCACGCCCTGAGCTTTCAAGAAGGCGAAGATGGAGCCCGCATCCGTGTCGAAATCGAAGAGCAAGCGGCCCACCTCGAGGATGAAGCTCGTCCGCTCGATCATCGCAGGCACGCCATCCAAGGAGCGGACGCGCAGCAGCTCCACCACTTTCTCCCCCGGCTCCAGTCCAAGTGCGTCGGCCGCTTCGGCGCTCGCCTCGCGGCGCGCCACCTCCAACGTTCGCTGCCCGGGGGTCTTGCCAATGCCGATGGCCCATTCGGTGAAGGAATTGAAAGTCGAAAACGACTGTGACGGGACTGTCGAACGCACCATCGGCGGGCGGCCGCGGCCACCCGTGACGGCGCCCTCTGCCCGCACGAACGCCAATGCCTGGCGGATGGGCCCACGGGATGTCCCGAACTCCTTGCAAAGCGCAGCTTCGCTCGGCAATTGCGAGCCCGGCGGCCACGTGCCGTCCGTGATGCGGCGCATGAACTCCTCGCTGAGGCGGACATGGAGGGGTGTGTTTTGCCGGATACTCACGAGTTGATAATACAAGTTGGTGCTGATTGATGTCCCATATTTCACAGGTTAAAGGCAAACGATGGATGAACCATCAGCGGCGAAAGTAAAGTCTCGGTAAACTTGTATATACAAATAGCATTCTGGCTTGATTCCATCCTTCAGGCAGTCCAATGTCAATGGCGTGAACATCCAACCTTCCCCATCCGGCGATCCGACTGCGGCGGCATCCCGCTCCGATGTTGTGATCGTGGGCGCCGGCATCGTCGGGCTCGCACACGCCGCCCACGCCGTCGCCAATGGCTTGAGCGTGACGATCCTCGAGCGCGACCACTGCGCCGTGGGCGCCTCCATCAGGAACTTCGGCCACTGCTGCATCACTGCGCAGTCCGGCGAGCTCTACGAATTGGCCCAGACCTCCCGTAAATACTGGCTCGAGTTCGCAGCCCTGGCCGGTTTCTGGGCCATCGAATCCGGTGCCGTAGTGCTCGCCCGGACGGAAGCCGAAATGAACGTGCTCCGGGAGCTGTCCGCAGCCCGCGAGGAGGGCCAAGTCGGACTGCTCTCCCCGGCCGGGGTGCGGTCGCGGCTGGGTTCCGGCGCGGACGGAACGGCGCCCGACGACGGCGGAGCGGCCGTCGCTTCGTGGCCCGGTTTGGTAGGCGGGGCCTTCCTCCGGGACGACTTGCGGGTGGACCCTCGGACTACCGTCGCCAAGCTCGCCGACTGGCTCGCCCGACAGCCTGGCGTCGAGATCCATTGGAACACCGCTGCCCTCGGCTTCGAAAACGTGGCTGGCCAGCCCACGGTCCACACTTCCCGTGGTGACTTCCAGGGCAAGCAGGTGTTCGTCTGCGTTGGCCACGACGTCGACTACCTGTTTCCTTCGCTTGCCGAGGAGCACGGGATCGAACGCTGCGCCCTGCAAATGTCCCGCGCCGCGCAGTCACCAGGGCTGACGATCGGCCCCGCGGTTCTCACCGCGACGTCCATGCTCCGCTACCCGGCCTTCACGGACATGCCGGCAGCGGCCGCGCTACGGGCGGAAGTGGAGAAGGACCGGCCCGAGCTCATGGACATCGGAGCGAACGTGATGTTCACGCAGCGCCCCGACGGGACGCTGATTCTCGGGGACTCGCACCACTACCACCGCACGGCGTCACCGTTCATGGATGAGGCCGTCACCGCGATCTTGAACACGGACATCGAGGCTGCCATCGGGACACCCTTGGACGTCATCGAACGGTGGCAGGGAATCTATGCCTCCAGCTCCGTGGCCCCCATCCTGGTCCGCGAAACCCAACCCGGCGTCACAGTCGTCTCGGTGACGTCCGGCGTCGGAATGACCCTGTCCTTTGGGCTCGCGCACCGCAACATCTCCCGGCTTTACTGACCCGTTCCTCCCTTCCAGTTCGCAAAGGGGTGGCAGCGTGAGCGATGAGACCCGGACGTTTCCAATACGCCCGAAGCAGCCCCTGCGATGGATCGCGACGGCGGTGGCTGTTGCCGCCGTCGTCGTCCTCCACGCGCTGGCCAACCGGATCCAGCAGGTAGCCAATGCGACGCTGCCCATGGTGGTTCCCCAGTTCGTGGGCCTGCTGCTCTACCGCTTCGACGTGAACGTGCGTTCTTCACTCGTCCTGGGCTTGGTGGGAGCCGGCGGCATCGGGCTGCTGATCAACCAGTCCATCAAGTCGTTCCGCTTTGACGCCATGCTCACCCACATCATCATCGTGCTGGTTCTGATCATCGTGGTGGACCAGTTCTCGGCCTGGGTCCGCAGGAAGCTGGCCGCTTAAATGCAACTAGCTCGCAGTTGTTGTCGTTCTGAGCCCTCAAAACGACAACAACTGCGAGCTAGTTGGGTGGGGCGGCGGGGTGCCTAGTTCAGCGTGGCGACAACCTCGTTGAGCTTCGCGGAAGGACGCATCACGGCCTCCACCTTTGCGGCGTCGGGGCGGTAGTAGCCGCCGATGTCCGCAGGCGAACCCTGGACTGCGAGCAGCTCGGCGATGATGGTTTCCTCGTTGGACGTCAGGGCTCCGGCAACGGCGGAGAACGCCGCGGCGAGTTCGGCGTCGTCGGTCTGCTGGGCCAGTTCCTGTGCCCAGTACTTGGCGAGGTAGTAGTGGCTGCCTCGGTTGTCCAATTCGCCCACCTTGCGCTTCGGGGACTTGTTGTCCAGGAGGAACGTGCCCGTTGCGCGGTCCAGCGTGTCGGCAAGGACCTGGGCCCGGGCGTTGCCGGTGGTGGTGGCGAGGTGCTCGAAGCTAACGGCCAGCGCGAGGAATTCGCCCAGGCTGTCCCAGCGCAAATGGTTTTCCTGCAGGAGCTGCTGGACGTGCTTCGGAGCCGATCCGCCGGCACCGGTCTCGAAGAGGCCGCCGCCATTGATCAGCGGGACCACGGAGAGCATCTTGGCGCTGGTGCCGAGTTCGAGGATCGGGAACAGGTCGGTGAGGTAGTCACGCAACACGTTTCCGGTCAC